>NZ_CP036525.1:0-1220355 GCF_007741535.1 Rubripirellula lacrimiformis | reverse complement strand
AACAGTAGAAGATCAACAGTAGTAGGCCGCCGGGAGCCCGAGGCTCAGAGCCTTGGGCGGCTATCCCTTTTTACATGACACCTGAAACCTGAAACCATTCGTTTTTTCTGTGTACGAAACCATTGCTTTGGTCGGCGCTACGGGCGCCGTCGGTCGGATTGTTCTTGAACAACTCGTGGAACGCAAATTCCCCTACAAGCGACTGAAATTGTTGGCATCCGAGCGATCGGTGGGCAAGGAAGTACGCGTTGGCGACGAAACGATCAAAATCGAATTGCTGGAACCCAACGCGTTCAAGCATGTCGACCTGGTCATTGCCAGCACGCCGGACGAAGTGTCGGCCGAATTCGCAGCCTGGGCTGTCGAAGCCGGTGCGGTCGTCGTCGACGAAAGCGCTTTCTGGCGGATGGACGACAAGGTGCCGTTGGTCGTGCCCGAAGTGAACCCCGACGCGGTCGACCACCACTCGGGGATCATCGCCAGCCCGAACTGCAGCACCACACAGATGGTCGTTGCACTGGCCCCACTGCACAAAGCAGCCCGCGTCAAACGAGTCGTGGTTAGCACCTATCAAGCCACCAGTGGCGCAGGCATCGCCGGCAACGAGGAACTGAAGGACAGCGTCCGTGATTCGCTGTCGGGCAAAGTCCATCCGGCCAAGGTGTTCCAACACCCCATCGCGTTCAACCTGATCCCGCAAATCGGATCGCGAAAGTACGAGGGGTACACCAGCGAAGAGATGAAGATGGTCTACGAGACTCGCAAGATTTTCGGCGATGACGACATCCAAATCTGCCCAACATGCGTCCGTGTCCCCGTCATGATCGGTCACAGCGAATCGATTTTGGTGGAAACCGAGCGGCCACTGACGGCTGCCGAAGCGACCGAACTGTTTCGAGCTGCCGATGGCGTCACCGTCGTCGATGACCTGGACGCGATGCAGTATCCGATGCCGCGTGACTGCGATGGCAAAGATGACGTTTTCGTCGGCCGAATTCGCAAAGACATCAGCGGTTCCGGCGGCATCGCATTTTGGTGCGTCAGCGACAACTTGCGAAAAGGCGCGGCTACCAATGCCGTCCAAATCGCCGAATTGCTAGTCCGCAAAGCAGCCGCGGTATCAAGCTAACGCGGTTGCAAAAGAACGCGGACAATGCCGATCAATCGGCAGCGAATGTCGCCAAGACTTTCGCTTACGCCGACGCACGGCCGACACGCTTGGCAGGCTGTTGATTGAGTCGAACCTTTAGCGGCAATGATGAACAGCTGGCGGTGAGGCAACGGGTGGGGGATTTCCCGGCCGCTCACGCGTCGCGGCTCACTCAATCGGCAGACGCTTGGCGAGTTTCGCGGCGCAGGGATATTTTTTTTCACGCAGGATCAGACGACTGACTGGAACCTACAAACTGACGATCGCCTATGACGGCGGATCTTTTGCGGGGTGGCAGGTCCAATCAGATCGCAAGACCGTTCAAGAGTGCTTGCAGAATGCGATTGCAAAAATCGCAGGCCAACGATGCAACGTCGTTGGCAGCGGGCGAACCGACGCAGGCGTGCATGCGATTGCGCAAGTCGCCAGCGTGCGGATCCCCACCTGGTCGCATTCCCCCCAAACACTCGCTCGTGCGATCAACGTTCATTTGCCCGATACCATCGTGGTGACGCAGGCCCAAACCGCTGTCGATGGATTCCACGCGATCCGCGACGCCACCGGAAAACGCTACCGATACCAACTGCAGGTGGGCGGGCCGCGGGACGTTTTCCAATACCGATATCGATGGCACCTGCACACGGCGATCGATGTCGAAGCGATGCGCACGGCGGCTCGGCGGATGGTGGGCGAGCACGACTTTGCCAGTTTCCAGGCGTCCGGATCGGATCGTAAAACGACGGTCCGTGATGTCCGAGCATGTGACGTGATCATCCAAGATTCGCCGGGGATCGAATCACCAGGGATCGACTCACCAGAGATCGATGACCGCGAAACGCCCGATGCCCAGGTCTACGGCGGTCGCCCCGAGCAGCCCGCACTGAACCTTGCCATCGAAGTCGAAGCGAACGGATTTCTTTACAACATGGTCCGCAATATCGTGGGCACGTTGGTGGCGGTGGGCCGCGGAAAGTATCCGCCCGAGTGGGTAGCCGATGTGTTCGCGGCACTGGACCGCAGCGCTGCCGGCCAGACCGCGCCGGCACACGGGTTGTTCCTGCTGAATGTCGATTATCCGTCATCGATCCTGACCGATTGGCATCCCACCGCAAGCCATCCAAGCTAGCCAAGCTAGCCACCCAGCAAACCGGCAAACCGGCGGGCAGCTTAGCCTCTTGGACGACCGAGACCGGACGGGGGGATGGCAGATTAGAAAGCCTGCGAATTCTCTGCGGCCTGAACCGTTCCACCGCTCCGGTAAATCGCCTCGCGAAACACATTATTTTGGGAGGTTGGGTTCAGCCCGTTTCGGGCGTCCGACTATACTTGCGTCAGCATGACCCCCCCCGCAATCAGTCCCGAGACGCTGGCCGCAGAGAACCTGCAGCCCGAGCGCGAGGAATCGACCGCCACACCGGCTGCCGATGGAGGCTACTTTACGCCACGATCCAGCGGCGAATCCGACACGCCCGGGCAGGGATACCGACGCCACGCGTCCCAGTTCGTGTCGACCACGGGCATCGCCTTCGCGATCGTCGGGTTGCAGTTGGGGCAGGGGATTCTGCTTGCCCGCTTGCTGGGTCCCGAAGGTCGCGGTGAGTACGCCGCGGCGATGTTGTACGTCCAACTGCTGTTGTATGTGGGGCTGTTCGGTGGCATCGAAGCGGTGTGCCGACGAGCCACCGAAGCCGTCTCGAACTCGGCCGAAGGTCGCTATCGCCTGCGACGGGCCGCACTGTGGCTAGGGATCACCACCGGTACGATCACCATGTTGATCGCGATCGCGCTGAACCTGCTGGCGTTGCCCGGTGACAAACGATATTTGATTCCCGTGGCAACCTTGTGTTCGCTCAGCATCCTTGGCCAGCATGCCATGCTGATCATGACCGCGGTGGATCGCGGTGCGGGGGAATTCGGCAGGTACAACGTGCGTCGATTGATTGCCGCGGCAGCGTTCCCATGCCTGTTGTTGATCGCGGCAATGGTCACCACGATTGACGTCCACTTGGCCGCCTGGATGTTCGTGGCTTCATCCGGCATTTCGATGGTAGCCTGCCTGATTGGTTTACCCCAACCGTTTCGCGGCCCCTCCCGTCCAACGGTCCGAACACTTGCCAAAGAGAGCCGTCCCTATGGGGTGTCGATGTTGGCGACGGACCTGTTCGAACGATTGGATTTGCTGTTGGTGCTATGGCTGGCGCCGATGATCGAACAAGGCTTCTACGCCGCGATGGTCCCTGCGGTGTATCCATTGACGGTGATCCCCAACACGCTGGGCATGTTCCTGTTCAACGCAGGAGCCAATTCGGACAAGCGGTTAGGCACCAGCGACATCCATCGAATTCTAGGATCATCGGTGGCCGTCCAGGTGGCCAGCACGATCGCGTTCATGCTGTTGATCGGCCCGTTGGTCAGACTGTTCTATGGGGATGCGTTCGAACCAGCGATCATTTTTGCACTCTGGCTAGCACCGGTTTCTGCCATCAAAGGGATCCTGCAGGGACTGGACAGTTATCTGAAGGGCCGTGGGCGCCCATTGGCGCCGATCCGAGCTCGTTTCTTGGCCATCGGGGTGATGTTCGCCGCCACTTGGGGGCTATTTGACACCTATGGAACACTGTCGATTGCCATCGCAGCTTTGGCCGGGCAACTTGTTTGTTTCGTTTGGTTGACTAGCATCGTGTATTCTGACGTACACCAGTCTGACTGATGCGTCGGATTCATCGTTGCCCCGCAAGAACGAAGGCGTCGCGGCGCATTGATCGCGTTTCAGTATCCTCTTCAGCCGATCCGTCACAACGACTCCATGAAACCCTCAGCGACGGTCGCCCCTGAAGATTTGCACGTTGTCTTTCTGGTCAACTTTGTCGCTCCCAATTTGATCGCCGTCTGTCAAGAAATGTCGCAGCGGGTAGGGCGGTTCACGATCCTGTCGTCGGTTGCGATGGAATCCAACCGCGACTGGCAAACCGACTGGAGCGACCTGGATGTTCGAGTCCAGAAAACGTGGACCATCACACGGCATCCAACGCACCCCAGCGGGTACCGCGAAGTCAACTATATCCATGTGCCGCTAGACACCATCGGCCAGCTGCGCCGCTTGAACCCCGACGCGATCGTGTCTTTGGAATTGGGTGCTCGCACCGCTTGGTCGTCGCTGTACAGCCGATGGCATCGCAACTGTGCACACGTAACGGCGGTGTATGCATCGGAGCGTAGCGAGAGCGGTCGTGGTCGACTGCGACATTGGCTTCGCCGTCGACTGTTGCGACGCACCGATTGGGTCACCTACAACGGCCCCAGTTGCCGTCGTCTGGTTCGATCACTCGGTGCCGACCCCGCGCGGTTGTCGCCATGGGACTATGCCGCCGATCCGCACAAACCATTCCGCGGTGATCGCACGCCGCACGTCGACCGCACGTCGATTCGCATGCTGAGTGTCGGACAACTGAGCGAGCGGAAAGGGGTGATGCAGGCGATGGACCAACTATCGGATTGGGCCGCGGCCAACCCCGACATTTCGGTCACTTGGAATCTGGTGGGCGATGGCCCGTTGAAGTCCGACATCGAATCTCGTCCAACGGCAGCAAACCTGACGCTGGTCATGCACGGCCACTGCGCACCCGAACAGATTGCCGAACACTATCGCAGCAACGACGTGATGTTGTTCCCCACGCTGGCCGACGAATGGGGGTTGGTGGTCGACGAATCGTTGATGTCGGGATTGCCGGTGATCGGCAGCTGTCACAGCCAAGCGGTCAACACGTTGCTGCGTGACGGCGAACAGGGGTTCCAATACGATCCGGAATCACCGGGTTCGCTAGCGATGGCTTTGGATCGCATGTTGGCGATGCCGGATGCGGCCTACCAACAGATGCCGATCGCGGCTCGCGCCACGGGATCCGCTCGCACACCGATGGCATCTGCCGATCAATTGGTGGACGCCGTCTGTCATGCGATCGCGGCGCAGCGGGGTCATCCGATCGACCTGCAATCAGCAAGTCACCACCCATCGCAGGCGGGCAATGATTCAGGTCCGGTTTCATCGACGGGAAGCCAATCGACCCAAGCGATGATGGCGTCTCAAGCGGCTGCGGTAACCAAAGCGACGGTGACCGGGCCATGACAACATCCATCGCACCGACGGCCCACGCTGACCATCAGGCTAGAACCTCGCCGCTAAGGGTGGCGGTTTACCTTGCGGATCAAAATCCGCATCGCGACCGCAGCCTCGGCATCACGTCGATGACGCGGACGTTGATGGATGAATTTGCGGGCCGCGACGACCTGGCGATGACCCAGGTGATCAGCCGCAGTTCGTACGCCCACCCTGAACCGTCGATCCAGTCACGCAAGATTCCATTTCGCACCGACCAAACGCTTGGCCGCGTAATGGCGGATGCGTTTCACCCCTGGTTGGCGCGTCCCGAAGTCGACCTGTGGTACTACCCCAAGGGCTATGTATCGAACTGGTCCACCCCGCATCGTCCATCGATTGGCACGATGCATGACACCATCGTCCAGCACTACGCCGACCATTACCCCGAAACGCGAAGCCCGCGAGCGTTCCGATATTGGATTGAACTGACCAAGCGAAGCCTGCGTCAATTGTCCTACGTGATGACCATCTCGGATCATGCCGCCGACCAACTGCGACAATTCTGCCAACGGCATGACATCACACCGCCACCGATCGAAGTCACCTACGAAGGCAGTTCCTGGGAAAGCCTGCGAGGGCATCGTAATGCCAAAGACGACTGCGTGACCCACTTAGCATCGCCCGCCCCTCATAAAGGCACCAACCGCTTGCTAACGTTTTGGCACACACTGCAGCAACGCGGCCATGATTTACCGCGACTGGAACTGATCGGAAAGTTAGACAACGCGGGTCAACAAATCCTGGCATCACTTCGGGGCGTCACGCAGTATCCACCAAAATCGATGACGGAATTGCAAGCCGCAGTGGGCCGATCGACCGCGCTGTTGCTGCCCAGCGAAATCGAGGGGTTTGGGCTTCCAGCGTTGGAAGCCTACTATGTGGGCACACCGACGTGTTACGTTCGCGGGACATCCGTTGGCGAGGTTGTCGGCGAACAGGGCAGGGCAGGGGAGTTCGATCTTGAAGACGTCGACGACTTTGCAGCAGCACTAGCGTGGGCACTATCGGTCAATTCGGCCACCGTCACGTCGATCAGTGATGAAATGCATAGCCGATTTTCCAACACGATCATCGCCAATCGAGTGATCGACGCCTTTCATCGTGCTGCGAACCGTTAACGCACGTCCCTTGATGAAATCATCCGTTCCCATGGGACCACGAAATGGAATTCACGCCCACCGACGAACCGCCACGCCCCACACTGTGGCTGTTGATCGATGGATACAACGTGCTAGCCCCAACGGCACCACCGCGTCGGCCGGATGCCCACTGGTTGCACCAGGAAAGAATGCGATTGGTCAGCCGGCTAAGCAAACATCTGGATGCCGCTACACGGGCTAGAACTTGCGTCGTTTTTGACGCAGCCAACCCGCCCCGCGATCGCCCCCATCGATTCATCATCCACGAAATCGAAATCATCTTTGCCGTCGACTATCCGGAGGCTGACGACCTGTTGGAAGAACTGATCGCAGCCCACTCGGCGCCCAAGTCGTTGGCGGTCGTTTCATCGGACCAACGCGTGCAGACCGCCGCGAAACGTCGCGGCAGCCTGGCGCTGGATTCACAGGAATGGTTGGATGACCTGCTGGATCAACACGTCCACCTAGCGGTCCAGCGGGAAGTGGACGAACCACCGCCCGCGACGGATCGCAAGCCTGACGAATTGGACGAAGCCGATGTCGCCGACTGGATGCGAGAATTCGGCTTCGACGACTAGGCCCTGCACGACGCCTAGGCCCTGCACGGCGGTCAGATCATTCCACCGGACGCCGTTGCTGGTTGGCTCGACGCCCCAGGTTCCCGTACCGGTGATAGTCGTGCGAAATCGATTGCTCGTCCAAGTAACGCAGACATTCGATCGCGGCGCAGGATAGCACCGGTTCCGAAATGACCGTCACGAAGTGTTCGCAACAAGCCGCCAACGAACCCGAACCGGGAACGGATGGCGTCAAACGACGCAGCCGAGTGACATCCCCCGCAGCGATCCGATCAGCCAGATCCGAATCCGTTTCGTCGATCGGATCGACCAAACCGGGCACCGCGTCGGCCGCCGCATCCAGCCACTCGATCCATTCATCGGGCACCTTCGGGTCGATCGACAACGTGACCGGAGTCTGAACCGAAACCGCGGCAATCACGGCTGATAGCAAGTCGCTTTGCGAATCGCCAGCTTCCACACGGATCGTCAAACCTTTGACCGAAAGATATCGACGAAGATTGTCTTGGCCGAGCAGTCGGACGGTGTCGTGACTGCCCGAGAATTCGACCTGCATGGCGCGAGAACATTCGTCGACCATTTGCATCAGCGACCGACGAAGTTCGTCGTCGATTCCCGTCCCCGACAATTCACCAACCCAACGCGTTAGAGCATCGGTCGGCTTCGATCCCAGCGTCGAGGGGGCCACCGTGGTGGACACCGAATCGGTCGACGGCGTGGTTTGACCTGAATCGGTGATTCGCATCAGCGCCAACACATAGTGCGGCCCCCCGGCTTTGACTCCCGGACCATACGCACTAAGCCCCACGCCGCCGAATGGTTGCCGCAGCACAATCGCCCCGGTCGTGGATCGGTTGATGTACAGGTTGCCTGCGTGAATCGATTGTTTCCACAATTCGATTTCGCGGTCATCCAGACTTTCCAGCCCGCTGGTCAATCCGTACCCGGTCGACCGGACAATTTCGATCGCCTCCTCTAGCCGACTGAACGGCATCACACCCAACACCGGACCGAACAGTTCGGTCAGGTGCGAGAAACTTCCTGGTGCGACATTCCATTTGACGCCGGGGCGATACAGATTGGGCTGGCCGACGATATGTTCGGGAGCCACCAACCAAGTTTCGTCGTCTTCCAGAGTCTTCATTCCGCGAGTCAGCGTCTTGCCGGGCGGAGCGATCAACGGGCCCATCTTGGTTTCCAGATCCCAAGCCGAACCCACCGGCAAACTCTCGACCGCATCGGCCAACAGCGATTGAAATTTCGGATCGTCGAACACCTCTTGTTCCAACAACAGCAGCGATGTCGCACTGCATTTTTGACCAGCGTGTCCAAACGCCGACTGGACAACGTGCTTGACCGCCAAATCACGATCGGCCATCGCCGTCACGATGGTTGCATTCTTCCCGCCGGTTTCAGCCAACAAGTGCAAATCCGGTCGCACTGCCAACATCCGTTTGGCCGTCGATGTTCCCCCGGTCAAGATCACCGTTTCGACGCGGCCGTCTTTGACCAGTCCCGATTCAGCGACCTCGTCCTCGCAGGGAAGCATTTGCAACGCATCACGCGGGACGCCAGCGTCCCAGAACGCGTCGCATACCATCGCTGCGACCCAAACGGTTTCGGATGCGGGTTTCAGGATCACGGTGTTGCCACACGCCAACGCCGCCGCGATTCCGCCTGCCGGAATCGCCAACGGGAAATTCCAAGGGGTGATCACCGCCACGACACCGCGCGAACAGATATCAACGCCGGCTTGCTGGGCCCAATGATTGACCGTCAGCGGATAGAACTCGCAAAAGTCGATCGCTTCGCTGATTTCGGGATCGGCTTCTGGAATCGTTTTCCCGCCTTCGGCGACCATCGCGCCGATCATATCACCACGCCGCTGCCGCATTCGCTGGGCCGCCCCGCGAAGCACTTCATGGCGATGTTCCAGCGACGTGTCTTTCCACGGATTGCTGTCGGACGCGGCAATCGAAACGGCCTGCTGCACCTGATCCAAACTGGCCATCGGGTAACGGCAAACCACGCATCCAGGCCGCGATGGGTCCGTCGATTCACGCATCTGGTCAGGCTCGGGCGTGACCTGTTGATCCCCCACCCACAAGGGAACCACCGTCGCCTGATCACCGCACTGATCTTTCCATTTTTGCAACGTCTGTTCCGCCCAAACCGAATTGGCGGGAACGGACCAGTCGGTATCCGGTTCGTTGACGTACAACGACCAGTGTTCGGCAACCGGCGGCTGCTCCGGTGCATCCTTTCGTTCGACATTCCGGCGTGGCGCCGACGATACCGAATCGATCATCGCATACGATTGCCGGAAATCATCCGCCAAACGTTTGAATTCGGGGCTGCCCGGTTTCAACCGATACGAGTGACGCAAGAAATTCTGAGGTCCGGTGTTTTCGTCCAATCGCCGAATCAGGTACCCGATCG
This sequence comes from Rubripirellula lacrimiformis, assembly GCF_007741535.1. Lineage (NCBI taxonomy): Bacteria > Pseudomonadati > Planctomycetota > Planctomycetia > Pirellulales > Pirellulaceae > Rubripirellula > Rubripirellula lacrimiformis. The sequence goes on along the minus strand of NZ_CP036525.1, from coordinate 1,210,890 downwards.
CATTCAGAAATTCATCCTGCCGACATGCCGGTGCATACAGCAATAGATTCTCGACATGGTCTCCGATCGCCCGGCGTTGGTGATTGGCCATCCCTTCCAACATTTCGATCTGAATTGCGTCGGTATGAACCAAATCGCCAGCCCAAATCAATCCCAGTGCGACATCGAATAAATTGTGGGATGCCAAGCCGATGTGGACGATGCCCGATCGTGCCGCAGCGACCAAGTCGCGAAGCATGCGTTTGTAGTTCGCGTCGGTTTCCACCTTTGACATGTAGGGGGATTGTCGGTGGCCGCCGATGGAAGATTCCACGCGTTCCATTTCCAGGTTGGCGCCTTTGACCAACCGAATCGTCAGTCCGGTGCAACCATCGGCAACTCGCTTGGTCGACCACTCGATCAAGCGCTGCATCACGGGATAGGAATCAGGCACATAGGCCTGCAGCGCGATACCAGCGCGAGTTTGTTCCAGTCCGGGGCGGTCCAGCGTCTGGCACAGCACATCGGCGGTCAGGTACAGATCGCGATATTCTTCCATGTCCAGATAGATGAACTTGCTGTTGCCCGTCGACGGATCGATTTCGCGATCCGCGGTTCGATACAACGTTTCCAATCGGTCGGAAACTTTGTCAATCGTGTGCTGGCGTGCCAGCGACGACACTTGACTGTCCATGGTCGATATCTTCACCGACATGCATCGGACATCATCCAAACGCAGCGCTTCGGTGTAGCGTCGCATTCGGTTTCGGACCTCGTCTTCGCCCAGCACGGCTTCGCCCAACAGGTTGACGTTCATACCGACGCCGTGGCTTTGCCGGTTGCGAAGGTGCTGGGTCAACAGTTCCGGTTCGGCCGGCAAGATCACGTTCGCGGTTTCGCGGCGCATCTTTTCTTTGACTAGCGGGACCGCCACGCCGGGCAGATATTCCCCGAACGACTGGAACCCACGCAGCATCGCCTGTTCGACGGGACTGAAGAACCGCGGGATCCCCTGGACATCCAACAGGTGGGTCAGCTGGTCGGCGACGCGAGCCGGGGAATAGGTCCGAAAAGCTTGGTCGGTCATTTCGACCATGGTGGCTTTGTCCGTCTGGTGCTTGACCATTCGGTCCAATTCGGCCTGTTGGCGGCGTTCTTGCGGAGTCTGCAGTTCGGCAGCCCGCTCTAGCAGGTCCGCGGCAAGTTGGATCGCTCGATCCACGTCAGATCGGTCAGAACCGTCGTCGGCATCGCGATTGGCGTCAATCTGACCCCCGTCACCGTCGTTAAGAAGCATTTAGCGGCTCGCTTGAAGTTGGTGCGGATCGCAACCTTCCGCACCATTGTCGGAAGGCATAGAATCCGATGTCAAAAGCATTCCTCGGTCAGGCTGGCTGTCATTCCGGCCCGTTTGGCTTGCTTGATCCCATGATACCCTTCGTTATAGGAAACTCAGATACGATGAGCGCCACAGCGACCGCAGAGCGGGTTTTCAACTTTTCGGCTGGTCCGGCCGCTTTGCCGCTGCCAGTGTTGCAGGAGGTCCAGGACGAACTGTTGTGTTATCCCGGTGCCGGGGCCTCTGTCATGGAACTGAGCCACCGTGGCAAAGTCTTCATCGACATCATGGAACAAGCCGAAGCGTCGATTCGATCGCTGCTGAATATTTCGGACGATTACGCCGTTTTGATGCTGCAGGGCGGGGCAGCCCTACAGTTTTCGATGATCCCGGCCAACCTGCTTCGCGATAGCGGCAAATCGGCGCAGTACCTGCTGACCGGTGCCTGGGGCAAAAAGGCGATTGGCGAAGCCAAAAAAGAAGGCACCGTCGATATCGCCTATTCGGCTGCGGAATCAAACTTTGACCGTGTCCCCACCGCGGGCGACTATCAAACCGATGATAACGCGGCGTACCTTTATTACTGCAGCAACGAAACGATCCAGGGAGTTCAGTTCCAATCCGAACCCCAAACCGGGGCCGATGTCCCGCTGATCAGCGACGCTTCGAGCGACTTTCTGTCGCGTCCGCTGGATATCAACAAATACGGATTGTTGTACGCCTGTGCTCAAAAGAACGCTGGCCCGGCCGGCGTGACGGTCGTGATCATCCGCCGCGATCTGCTGGAACGCGGCAGCGAATCGCTGCCTGGGTACTTGAACTACAAGAACCACGCTAGCAATGGATCCATGTGGAACACGCCTCCCACATTCCCGATCTACGTGCTGGGGAAAGTCGCCAAATGGTTGCAAAACGACATTGGCGGACTGGAAACGATGGAAGCCCAGAACCGGGCCAAATCGGCATTGCTGTACGGCACGATCGACAAGCATCCCGAATTTTATCTCGGGCATGCCCAAACCGATTGCCGATCGATGATGAACGTGACCTTCAATTTGCCAAACGAAGAACTGCTAGGTCAATTCGTCGCCGAAGCCAGCAAACAAAATCTGCAGAACCTAAAGGGTCACCGCAGTGTCGGTGGCATTCGGGCCAGCATCTACAACGCGATGCCGCACGAAGGTGCCCAAGCCCTCGCTTCGTTCATGGATGATTTCGCCAACAAAAACGGCTAAGCCCGCGGTCCTTTGAAGCAATCGAGCTTCGAAGGACTTGGGCTTTCTGTTTCGTGACTTCGGTCGGGCAGGGGAGGGCAGCCTTCACCCCCGGCCGAACCTCTATTCCCTTTCTTTCGCATTTCCGCCAAACGCCACTAGCCGTCCATGCACAAGATTCTGACGCTGAACAACATCTCTCCCCTGGGCCTTCAACGCTTGCCTCGTGAACAGTACGAGATCGGCTCGGAAATTAGCGACCCGGACGGCATTCTGCTGCGTTCGTTCAAAATGCACGATATGGAAATCCCCGAATCGGTGGCCGCGATCGGTCGCGCGGGAGCCGGGGTCAACAATATCCCGGTCGAAGCGATGACCAGCCGCGGCGTCCCCGTGTTCAACGCACCGGGTGCAAACGCCAATGCTGTCAAAGAACTGGTTCTGGCTGGTTTGTTGATGGCATCGCGGAATATCCATGGTGCCATGCGTTTCGCTGCCGACGTCGAGGGTGACGATGCAGCGATTTCGGTCGCAGTCGAAGCGGGCAAGAAGAACTTTGTCGGATCCGAACTGCCGTCGAAGACATTGGGCGTGATCGGCCTGGGTGCGATCGGCGTTCGCGTCGCCAACGCGGCACTGTCGCTGGGCATGAAAGTCGTCGGATACGATCCGTTGATTTCGGTGCAAAGCGCTTGGCAACTGTCCAGTGGCGTCGAAAAGGCTGTCAGCCTGGACCACCTGTTTTCGCAATGCGACGCCATCACGGTCCACGTACCGCTGATCGACGCCACACGCGGCATCGTCAACGCCGAACGATTGAAGATGATGCCCAAGGGCGGAATCATCGTAAACCTGGCTCGCGGCGGCATCTGCGACGATGCGGCGGTTCTGGCGTCGTTGGATTCAGGCCACTCCCATTGCTACGTCGCCGACTTCCCGACCGCAGCGCTCCTGAAGCACCCCAAGGTATTGGCGTTCCCTCACCTGGGTGCCTCGACCAACGAAGCCGAAGAAAACTGTGCGATGATGGTCGCCGATAGCGTTCGCGAATTCCTAGAAGACGGCACGGTGACCAATTCGGTCAATTTCCCCGAGGCCCACATGCCGCGGACCAGCGGCCATCGGATCACGATCGCCAACGCGAACGTCCCGAACATGGTCGGCCAGATTTCGACATTGCTTGCAAATGCCGGACAGAACATCGCCGACTTGTTGAACAAGTCGCGCGGCGACATTGCCTATACCATCGTCGACCTGGACGCTGAAATCAGCGACGAAACGATCGCAGCAATCCGCAGCATCAAGGGCGTGCTATCGGTTCGACATCTGCGAGCGACGGCGTAGCGAATCGCCGCGTTTCAGATGATCCCAACCGACCAACGGCAGGGGGGCTGCAGTGCTTCCCAGCCTAGTGGCGTCGGTGCATTGTTGACCACCGCTCCGCAGCGGGGACACCTTGCCGAACGAATTGCCCAGGCACTATCCTCATAAAACTTTGACACTTTGCGTCGCTCGACGCGAAGACAATCAAGCGTGACACGAGGACAAACGGATGCCAATCGAAACCCATTTCCCGTGGGTTCTGAAGGCGCGGCATTTTTTCAAAACCGGCCGCTGGGAAGTTCCGAAGGTCGCCGCCACCGTACCGGCCGAGGCGCGACCGCGATTCCTGTCATCTGCCGAATTGGTGCTATTTCGCCAACTTCAACAGGCCGTCGGCACCCGAGCAATCGTGTGCCCCCACACACGCCTCAGCGACGTCATCTACCTCGCCAACGCGACTGAATTTGTCCAGCAAGCGGTCCGATTGAATCTGAAGCGGATCGACTTCTTGATCTGTGACGCGACCAGCGGAGCATCGATCTGCGCGGTCCAGACCGAACCGATCATGGATCGACGGCGGCGGACTCAGCATGATTTCATGCGTCAAGTGCTAGCAACCGCCAAGCTTCCCCTGATCCGCCTGGACATTGAAAATCCACCATCGGTCGAAGAACTGCGACACCTGCTAGACGAGATCATCGCCAAGCATCGAACCAAGGCATCGTCGATCGCGACGGTTCACTCGAACGAGCAACTGCGGCCGCCGACCCAGCAACTGTCGTGGCAAAAACGGTTGTCCCAACGGGGATCGACGCCGCCCGGCGCCATCAAATAGCCCCGTGCAAGCAAGTTGCCAGCAAAGTAGGCCGGATCAAGGAGCGCAGCGACGCCGATCCGGCAATCCCCCACCCCAATCCCCCACCAAGCAATTCCAGTCCCCCGACGCGTAAGCGAGGGATTGGCTGACGCGTCGAATTGTGGTTCCAACGCTGTTTCCTCGACAACGACGAAGGCAGCCGGCCGCTATCGCCGGTCGAACGTGGCAACCGGGGCGATCGCCCAAACGGCTCATCCGCCGAAGGTTCGCCGATAGCGAATCGCCGATCTGGGAATTCTGACCGCTCTCGGATTGAAGCGCCACGCCAATTTCCAATCGGCCGGTGGACTGTCGCGTGATCGCTGATGCGAAGTTCTCTAGACCGCAACGACGGGTTTCCGCTACCGTCGGTTCTTGCCCGTCAAATGAGTTGCCGGGTAGGAACGATGCAGAAAGGGCGATCGATGCAGTTTTTGATGCGATACCGGGACCTGGTGCTTCCGCTTGGCATCATCGGTTGCTTGGTCGTCATCCTGGTCCCGCTGCCGCCGGCACTGATGGACCTGCTATTGGCCGGCAACATTACGATCGGTGTGATCGTGCTGTTGACCACGGTCTACGTTTCCACGCCGCTAGAATTCAGCATTTTCCCGTCTCTGTTGCTAGCTACCACGCTGGCACGACTGGTATTGAACGTCGCGACAACGCGGCTGATTTTGACAGGTGCCGACGGACGGGGCATGGGCGCCGCCGGCGGAGTGATCCAAAGCTTCGGCGAATTTGTTGCCGGTGACCGAATCGAAGTTGGCCTGATCATCTTTGTGATCATCGTTTTGATCCAGTTCATCGTGATCACCAAGGGTGCCACTCGGATCAGTGAAGTCGCCGCCCGATTTGCGTTGGACGGGATGCCAGGAAAGCAGATGGCGATCGACGCCGACTTGAACGCTGGCCTGATCGACGAAAAACAAGCTCAAGAACGCCGCGAGGAAGTCGCTGGACAAGCCGACTTTTACGGGGCGATGGATGGTGCCAGCAAGTTTGTCCGCGGCGATGCCGTGGCCGGGATTGTGATCACCATCATCAACGTGATTGGCGGTCTGTACATCGGCGTGATGCAAGCCGGAATGACGATCACCGAAGCCGGGGCGTTGTTCACCAAATTGACCATTGGGGACGGCCTAGTCAGCCAAGTCCCCGCACTGCTGATCTCGCTAGCCGCCGGTTTGCTGGTCACGCGTAGTGCCAAGAAAGCCAGCCTGCCGACGCAGTTCATGCAGCAACTTTTCGGGAATCCCAAAGCGCTATTTGTGGCTGGCGGATTCTTGATGCTGATGATCGTCACCAATTTGCCCGCCGTCCCCATGGCAACCCTCGGGCTCGGATGCATCGGACTGGCCGTCGTGATGAATCGACAAACCGCGCTGCGAGGTGTCGAAGAAGCCGACCAAGTCGAGGCACAGCGAGTCGCAGCGGCCGTCCCGCCCGAAAAACGCGTGGAAGATTTCCTGACCATCGATCCGATGGAAATCTCTATCGGATTGGGATTGCTAAGCCTTGCCGACCCGGCGCGTGGCGGCGATCTGATGCAGCGAATCACCGGCGTGCGAAACGCGATTGCCGCCGACATCGGTGTCATCCTGCCCAAAGTCCGCGTTCGCGACGAGATGACTTTGGATCAATTCGATTATGAAATTCGCATCCAAGGCAACCCGATTGGGCACGCAACGATCCTGCCCGACCGACTCCTTGCGATCGACAGCGGACAAACCACTGGCGTGATCGATGGCGAACCGACTCGCGATCCAACATTCGGCGAACCGGCCGTGTGGATCGATCCGATGCGGCGTGAACAAGCCGCCATCTATGGGTACACCACGGTGGAACCCGGCGCGGTGCTGGCCACGCACCTGCAGGAACTGGCGCGGCGTCATGCCGATGAACTGCTTTCACGCGACGCGACCAAACACCTGATCGACGAACTGAAAGAAGCGTCACCGACCGTGGTCGACGAACTGATCCCAAGCGTGATGAAGATCAGCGATGTCCAGCAAGTGCTGCACCTGTTGCTTCGCGAAGACGTCCCGATCCGCCAACTTGGCATCATCATGGAAACGCTGGGTGACTTTGCCCCGCGTACCAAAGACCCCACTTGGCTTTGCGAATACGTCCGACATCGTCTGGCGCGGACAATCAGCTCTCGCTATCGCGATGACCAGAATCGTTTGCACGTGATGGCCTTTGATCCAGCGATGGAAGATCGAATCGCAGCAGGACTGGAACACAATGATCGCGGACTTTTTGTCCGAATGAGTCCAGCAGCCATCGACTCGACTTGCGAGAAAATTCAAGAAGGCGTTAAGAAACTAATTGCAGCAGGCCATACACCGCTGGTTTTGGTCAGTCCAAGAATTCGGCCTGGTCTTCGACAAATCACCGCGACGGCATTGCCGCGTTTGAAGGTCCTTTCGTACAACGAAGTTACACAAGACACCAAAATTGAATCCCACGGAGTTATCAGTGATCAATAGCCGGTGACCGAAGCGTTCCCAACCGATCACCGACTGCCGCCCTGACTTCCGGGACGCAAAGATGACTGCCCCATCAATGCTGACCGTTTCCACTTTCCCTGATCCAAACGTTCACGCCATGCACATTCGCACCTTTCGAGCGGCTAGCTTGCAAGACGCATTGGAACAGATCCGTCAACAGATGGGATCTGACGCTTCCGTTCTGCACACGCGGCAAGTCCGCGATGGATGGATGGGTTGGTTGGGACGGACCTATGTTGAAGTCACCGCGGGATTGAAAGACACCGATGGCACCGGGCCACAGGCCGCCCACGATGAAATCGCTCGTTCGAGCGCGACAACGTCCACTGCAATGGATCCGGGCATCGAGTCCGAGGACGCCGAAATTCCGTCGCCCGACAGTTTCCACTTGGGGCCAGACCAAGCCGAGTTTTCGCGACCGTCGATCCGGATGGCGGATCACGACCACGCACCGGCCACCTTCCGCAGCCACAGCGGCGCCGATGCCGCAGCAGACTTGCCGTTGCCCCTGCAGTCCTTTCGCAACGAACTGATCGATGCGGGTGTATCGGCCGCCACAGCAGATCGCTGGCTGACGGCGACTGCAAGTTTCGCGATGGGTCTGGGCGATGCACCGGGCGGGACCTTCCTGTCGGGCACCCCGTGGCTAGAACACTTACAACGAACCATCGGACGCGAACTGCGGATCGGCAGCCCGATCCTGACCCATCCCGGTGACCGCCGCATCGTCGCCTTGGTGGGACCAACCGGTGTCGGCAAGACCACGACGGTGGCGAAACTAGCCGCCGGATTCCGCATCGAAGCACGCCGCCGAGTGGGGCTGCTGACCATTGATACATTCCGCATCGCCGCGGTCCAACAGTTAAAGGCCTATGCCGAAATCATGGACCTGCCGATGGAAGTGGTCGAACGCCCCGACCAGATGCAGCCCGCACTGGACCGTTTGGGCGATGTCGACCTGATCTTGATCGACACCGCCGGCCGAAGCCCACGCAGCGGTGCTCGCATCGATCAACTGGTGGACCTGCTGCACAGTGCCCAGCCTGATGAAACACACCTGGTGCTCAGCAGCAACAGTTCGGCCAGCGCGATCCAATCCACGCTAGAAGGATTCGCGCCGGTCCAGCCGACATCGGCCATCCTGACCAAGCTGGACGAGACACCGCACACGGCAGCCGCATTGTCGGCCCTGGTCACCAACGAACACTTTGCCGGGATCCCGCTCAGCTATGTCACCAACGGCCAACAGGTCCCTGATGACATTGCGCCCGCAGAACGTGAATACTTGCTATCACGATTGCTACCGGCACCAGTAGCGTTTTCGCAGATCGACGCCGCCTAAAAGAATCTAAAAAGAATTAGTAATGAACCGCTGGGGGAAACCCGATACTGACATTGTGACGTTTCGCGCAGAACAAAATTGACTTGAGTAATTTTTTTTGCGACGCAACTAAGCGAACTAGGAAACATGACAACACAACCCTGAACAACTTGACGAACCCGTGTCACGAAGTTTCGCCGCATCACTTGGTGCTCTCGCCATGGCCCTTGTGGTCATCCGAGGTGCCATCAACGGCGAACTAGCCGGCAGCGTTGCCAGCGAAGCCATCGTGGCCATGATCGTGTTTGCAGGTGTGGGTTTTGTTGCCGGAAAGATATCGGATTACTTGATCCGTGACTCTCTGGAACGAATGTTTCGTGCTCGAGTCGAGTGGTACCGCGAAGGTGTCGCAGATTCTGGCTTGAACAAAACAGATACACCGAGTAACTGAAGGACACGGATGTCCAACAAGGTTGCTTCGGTGATGTTGTGAAGGCGGCGAGGTGTCGCGTCAGCATGGATGCTGCGTGATCCTCACCGCGATTGGACGAACGTTGGCTACCGGACAAAGCACTTGCTTTGGGCGGCAGTCGGTGCAGCACGACGCTGCGATACATAACTTTCACGGAGGATTGGATGGCAGCGACAGCCACAGCCGACGACGAGATCCTGCAAGTCTGGCAAGAATTCAAAAAGCTGGAAAAGGATGCTCACGACTACGAAGACCTCCGGAATCGGTTGGTTGAGCGTTACATGCCATTGGTTCGCTATAACGGCGAACGAATCTGGCAACGCTTGCCCGACGGAGTCGAACTGGACGACCTGATCAGCGCCGGCATCTTTGGATTGATGGACGCGATCGACGCCTACGACATGGAACGTGGGGTGAAGTTCGAAACCTACTGTGTGCCCCGTATTCGCGGAGCCATGTTGGACGAACTGCGGACAATGGACTGGGTGCCTCGCTTGGTTCGCAGCAAAGCCAGCAAGCTTGCGACTGCCAAGAAGACGCTTGAAACCCGATTTGGACGCGCTCCGTCGGTTGCCGAACTTTCCGAACACATGGAATTGCCGGTCGCCGAAGTTGAAAAAATGCAGTCCGATGCCAACGCAGTCGGCGTCGTATCGCTGAACAAGAAGTGGTACGAAACGGACAGCTACAAAGACGTCCGCGAAATCGACATTCTGGAAGACAAGAAGGGCGAAGACCCGACTCGTCGCGTCCAGAAGAACGACCTGATGCGATTGGTCACCAAGGGACTCAACCGCAACGAACGATTGATCATCATTCTTTATTACTACGAAGAACTGACGATGAAAGAGATCGGTGCAACCCTTGATCTTTCTGAATCGCGGGTAAGCCAAATGCATACCTCGATCGTCAATCGTCTGCAGCAACAACTCGGCTATCGCCGAATCGAGTTCGGCGCTTAGTCGCAAGGCTCCGAACGGGTTCAGCCATCACCCGCATGTCGCAAACCATCGAAGCGGCGTCCCCTTTCCGGGGGACGCCGCTTTTTTCGTAGCGGCCCATTTCGCAGCAATCCAAGCCACCATTGGTTGCGACAACCGGCTGACTGGAACATGCTGGGAAAGTCGCTCGCCGAGATCTCCACTGGAAAGAATGCTGTTTTGCGGATCGCACACGTCATCACACGAATGATCATCGGCGGGGCGCAAGAGAACACGCTGCTGAATTGTCTGGACTTGATCCAAGACTATGGCGACGATGTGCTGTTGATCACCGGACCATCGCTTGGACCAGAGGGCAATCTGTTGGACCAGGGCAGGGCAGGGCAGTTGCCGACCCGGATCCTGCCCTCGCTTCGCCGAGCCATTCATCCAGTCCACGACTGGCAGGCCGCGCGCGACATCCGATCCGCTATCCGCGATTTCGCCCCCGATGTCGTCCACACCCACAGCGCCAAAGGCGGACTGCTAGGGCGGCACGTCGCATGGGGCCAGCGGGTGCCAGCGGTTATCCACAGTGTTCACGGGGCGCCTTTCCATCCCTATCAATCGGCGATGGCTCGGCAATTCTTTCAACGCTGCGAACGATGGGCGGCGAAACGCTGTCATCAAATGATTTGCGTGGCCGATGCGATGACCGACTTGATGGTAGACGCAGGCGTCGCGCCGCGTGAAAAGTTCAAGACCATCTACAGCGGAATGGACGTCGAACCATTTATCCATGCGAACGACCATCGCGATGAAATGCGTCGCAAACTAGGGTTCGCAGACCACCACATTGTGATCGGTAAGATCGCCCGGCTGTTTCATTTGAAGGGCCACGACGACCTGATCACCGCAGCGGTCGATGTGATCGCCGCCAACCCCAATGTGCGGTTCCTGTGGGTCGGCGACGGGATCTTGAAATCTCCGCTACAGAATCGCATTGCGCAACTCGGCCTGGATTCGCACTTTGTCTTCACCGGGCTTGTCCCCCCCTCGGAAGTCCCTTGTTTGGTGGGGGCGATGGACGCCCTGGTCCATACGTCGTACCGGGAAGGTTTAGCTCGGGCCCTGCCACAGGCCCTGATCGCCGGCAAACCGGTCGTTAGCTACGACGTCGACGGAGCCCGCGAGGTAGCGATCAACGACGAAACCGGGTTCCTGGTGCCCGCCCAGGACACCGCCATGCTGTCGATCGCCCTGCAAAGGATCGCTGGCGATGCCGGCATGCGAGATCGGATGGGCAGGGAAGGGCAGTCGCGATTTACGGATCAATTCCGTCATCAGACGATGACACGGCAAATCAGGCGTCTTTACGGCGAAATCCTGGCTTCACAGCGAAACGACGGTGCAGGGCAGTGAAGGCCTGATCTTCCCCAGTAGGGAAACCTTGCGTTATCATGTGGCATCACCTAACCGGTATCATCTGACGCCCCTTTTCAGCCATCCGTTCCCCGGCGCACAGCCCATGTCGAAATCACGAGACTTCCTAGGCCCCTACCGCCTTGCCCGTTTGATCCGTGGCGGTAGCACCGCCGAAGTCTGGGAAGCGATCGAAGAGAACACCCAAGATCGCTATGCGCTGAAAGTGCTTCGCGAAAGCAAAGCCGACAAGTCCGAGACCGCGCTGCTGAAACACGAATACACCGTCGCCAAAGATCTTTCGAGTCCGCGGATCATCAAGGTCCACGAGTACCGCGAAGAAAGCGGCCGACCAATGCTGGTCATGGAATTGTTCAGCGAACTGAACATGAAACAGGCACTGCGACGCGGCCCCGAATCCTTAGCCTTCATGCTTGATAAGATTGTCGAGCAAGCGGCCGAAGGACTCTACTATATGCATACTAAGAATTGGATCCATCTTGATATCAAGCCTGATAACTTTTTGGTAAGCCGTGATGGTGTTGTGAAGTTGATTGACTTTACAATCTCACAAAAGAAAAAGACCGGTCTTAGTAAGTTATTTCATAGCGAAAAAGTCGCTCGTGGCACACGCAGTTATATGGCGCCCGAACAGATCCGCCGCAAAGTTTGCGACGAACGAACCGACGTTTATGCGTTCGGATGCGTGCTTTACGAATTGGTGACCGGCAAAGCACCGTACACCGGCGACACGCCCAACGACTTGCTGAACAAGCACCTGAGCGCTTCGATCCCTAGTCCGATTGTCCATAACGACAACGTGACACGGGAATTCGCCGACTTGGTCAAAAGCATGATGGCTAAAAAGCCAGAAAACCGACCGGCATCGATGTGGGAGTTCCTGAAGGTGTTGCGCGGAATTCAAATTTTCAACAAACGGCCTCGCCGACCCAAGATTAGCGTCTTCGACAATATGCCGGGCATCAAAGGTGCTGACGACATGCTGCTAAAAGATCGCGGACTTGAAGGTGAAGACGACGACGATCAACAAGCGACGGAGGGTCGATAATGAGTGGTGGACCAGGATTAGAATTCGAATCAAACATTGCCGTTGCTGAAGACCGCATCGCGCAGCTGGAACGACAAATCGATCGCAGCGACGAAGTCGAAACAGAGCTTCGTGGTTTGCGACTGGATTTGGTCAAACAGTTGCGGGACACCTACAGCTCGCTGAACGCTTGGCAAACCGTCCAGGTATCGCGGCACAAGAATCGTCCCTACACACGCGATTACCTGAACCTTGCTTTCGACGAATTCGTCGAACTGCATGGCGATAAGCACTTTGGCGATGACCGAGCGATGCTGTCGGGATTTGCCAAACTGGACCGTTTCAAGGTGATGGTGCTGGGGCATCAGAAAGGCCGGACTTACAAAGAACGCGCCGCATGCCACTTTGGTTGCGCCCATCCCGAAGGCTATCGCAAGGCGATGGTCAAGATGAAGTTGGCCGAAAAGTACCGCCTGCCACTGATCTGTTTTATCGATACACCCGGCGCTTACCCGGGAATCGGCGCCGAAGAACGCGGCCAGGCGCAAGTGATCGCCGAAAGCATGTTCATGATGAGCCGGCTGAAAACTCCCGTCATCTGCGTCGTCATCGGCGAAGGCGGATCCGGGGGCGCATTGGGCATCGGCGTGGGCGACCGAGTCGCCGTTTTGGAGCATGCGTATTACAGCGTGATCAGCCCCGAAGGCTGTGCAGGGATCCTGTGGAAGAGCCACGAACACGCACCCAAGGCAGCGGCCGCACTGCGGTTCACCAGCGGTGATCTGAAGCGGCTCGGAGTCGTGGATGATGTGCTCGAAGAACCGCTGGGCGGCGCCCACCGCGACCATCACCAGATGGCGTCACGGTTGAAGACTTATCTGTCGCGAACGTTGGCCGAACTGGAAACAAAAGACAGCGACGAATTGGTCCAAGGACGCTACGACAAGTTCCGCAAGATCGGTCAGTTCCTAGAGGAACCGGCGTAGCGGAACAGTGGCAAAGGCAGGCAATCACCTAGCCAATGCGCCCGCCCCGCAACGTCCGATAATGCCTCTTATGTTGTATTCGATCTACGTAATTCCCGTGTTTCAGGCGTTTTCGCAGAATCACCCGCCCAAACACGGACGTTGGACCGCCCCACTGCTGCAGCCAACCGTTGGGCATCACATTTAAGCGCCGGCGAGCCAACCGCCGGGCCGAGCACCACGGCAATCTGCTGTCGCCACGTCGTAGCTTTCAGACAGCGAAGTCCCAACCGCACGGACGCCACTTCGTAGCCTTCGGATAGCTAGTCCCAGCGGGACGAACGCATCCTGCCGTGTGGCTTGCCACACGGTCATCCAACCGACCGCAAAGACCGCTATCGAGTCAAGCGATTCTGGATCGCTTGCTGAGCCTGCTGTGGGACCCAATTGCTTGGATCGGCGACCTGGCGGTCGATTGGCTCGATGGCCCCTTGGGCAGTACCCGGCGGAGGAACAAAGTTGGTTGGCGACCAAGGCTGTGCAGCGGGCGGCGAATCCCCACCAGCCAACCATCCGGTCGCTTGATCCAACAGACCGCCTTCGGTTTTGCCTTCGCTGAACTCGCGATCGAACCGTTCCAGATAGGGACTGATCACTTCATGAATCTCGGGCGGGATCACCGTCTGGCTGCGGTCCAGCACTTTGGCGATGTAATTCCCGCTTTTGCTTCGCACGACCGCTTCGCGGATTCCATCACCGGCCAGGGTCACGGCGAACATGGTGATCAACGTGCAATACAACGCTCCTTTGATCAGCCCAAAAATCGCACCAATGTGATTGTCGAACTCGCGCAGTTTCATCCGATCGATCGATCCGCTGACCATTCGAAACGCAACCCAGATCAGAAGCGCCGTACCGACATACAGAATCAGCATCGCCAGAAATCGATTCCAAGGTGGTTCGACGCTGATCGATTGACTGAACGGTTCACGCAGCTTCAGTGCCACGACGTAGCTGCCCAAGATGGACGCGATCGACGCTAACTGCCAAGCCAAACCTTTCACGGCGCCAAACAACATCGCGCCGAACAGGACGACCAACATCACAATGTCATAGATCTCCATCAAACACATCCATGCGATCACAAGAGATTTCGGGTACCGCCAAACCTAGGACTGAGCGGAATGAGGGAAGGGTGTTGATAGCAAAAAAAACCAGCCGCCTCATGGAACGGACTATAGCGACCTGCCAACAAGGTTCGAAGATCAATCCCGCGAGGTTTCGGCTGGCGGCGCAGGCCCGGAAAAGGGTATGGACAGGGGAAGCAAAATTTCCCCACTCCACTCCCCTGCCCTCGCCGCCCAGTGGCAGATTTCAAATCCCACATTACCGGAAGCACGATCGTAGGAGTCGGATACGGCTACTGGGGTGTGTCCACGCAGTCAATGTCGCTGGAAAGCGGCATGTTGGCGTGTGGCCTATGCGCGGTCAGCGGGATGTTGCCGGACCTGGATAGCGACTCGGGAATCCCGCTTCGCGAAACCAGTATGTTTGTCGCGGCGATCGTGCCCATCTTGATGATCGACCGATTCCGCGACCTGAATTTTTCACACGAAGCGATGGCTCTGGCCGCGATGCTGGTCTACATCGCCATCCGATTCATCGCAGTGGAATGCTTCCGCCGATTCACCGTCCATCGCGGGATGTGGCATAGCATCCCAGCGGCGGCCGTCGCAGGCATCCTCGCCTATCTGGTGATGCCATGCCCGAACGAATCGATCCGAGTCTTCAAGTCATGCGCGGTGGTGCTTGGATTTTTGGTCCATTTGACAATGGATGAAATTTGGTCGATCGATATCCGCCGAGGCTTTCGGCTGAAAAAATCGTTTGGCACAGCACTGAAGTTTTTTGGCCCCAACATGCTGGCCAACACCGCGGTCTACGCCCAGCTTGGGTTGGTTTTGTACTTTGCGATGGGTGACCACGGCATTGCCGAACGAATCCGTTCGCGAACATTGCTAGAACGCACCTACATCGCACAGCCCGACCAATCTTTGTTCGATCGAGATTCGTGGACACCACGGCGTTAGAAAACAGCCGTCGCCCCTTCGGGACTTGGCTGGCAGATAGCCACACAGTGGCGATCGTTTTT
The DNA here is from genome assembly GCF_007741535.1 of Rubripirellula lacrimiformis. Classification (NCBI taxonomy): domain Bacteria; kingdom Pseudomonadati; phylum Planctomycetota; class Planctomycetia; order Pirellulales; family Pirellulaceae; genus Rubripirellula; species Rubripirellula lacrimiformis. The sequence goes on along the minus strand of NZ_CP036525.1, from coordinate 1,195,366 downwards.
CGCCGGTGGGGAGTGTTCGACAGATAACCGTGTGGCAAGCCACACGGCAGATAGCTGTCGTCCCTTCGGGACTTTTCAAAAACATCACTGCGATGTCGCCCCTTCGAGACTCGGCTGGCAGATAGCCACACAGTGGCGATCGTTTTTCGCCGGTGGGGAGTGTTCGACAGATAACCGTGTGGCAAGCCACACGGCAGATAGCTGTCGTCCCTTCGGGACTTTTCAAAAACATCACTGCGATGTCGCCCCTTCGGGACTCGGCTGGCAGATCGCCACGCAGTGGCGATCGTTTTTCGCCGGTGGGGAGTGTTCGACAGATAACCGTGTGGCAAGCCACACGGCAGATAGCTGTCGTCCCTTCGGGACTTTTCAAAAACATCATCGCCCATCAAGGCGGCGACTTCCGGCTGTGCTTCAATCCACGAGTCCCGTGGCGACCGCCGGGTCACGATCCAATACGATCGTGACTGGGCCATCGTTGACCAGCGACACTTTCATGTCGGCAGCGAAGATGCCACGTTGAACGCGGATCCCCTGCTCTGCGATCAGATCGCCGTACACCGAGTACAATTCGCGGGCTAGCGACGGTTCGGCGGCTGCGGTGAATGCCGGGCGGCGACCGCGGCGACAATCCGCCAACAGCGTGAACTGGCTGACCACCAAGACTTCGCCGCCGACGTCCAATACCGACCGATTCATTTTGCCCTGCTCGTCTTCGAAGATCCGCAGGCCCACCGTTTTATCAGCCAACCACCGGACCTCCGCTTCGGTATCGCCCTGCCCTACCCCAATCAACACCAACAGCCCGCGTCCGATCTGGCCGACCACGGCCCCATCGACTTGCACACTGGCCTCGGACACACGCTGCAATACGACTCTCATCAGATCCCACGTTTCCAGAAAAAGTGCCGCAGCCGGTCGGCTAATCCGAAACCCAGACTGCGATGTGACCAGCGGACATTCGGCATCGGCTGGAACAGTTTGTTAATATCACGGTGCTGGCAAACGCCCGCAACGCCAACCCTAATCTCGAGACCATTGCGGATCGCCCGTATGCCATTTTTGTTCACATGCCCCGAATGCCAAACCAAGACTCAGGTCGAGGATCGATTCCGTGGGATGGCAGGCCAGTGCGTCACCTGCGGCGCCAAGATCCAAATGCCAGAGGCTTCCAGCGAATCCCCTGCCCTGCCCTCTGCGACCGGGCCGCAGTCGAACCAGCGAACGTTCGGCTGGATCGCTGCAACCATGGTCGGAATTCTGTTGATCGGCAGCCTGCTGTTTGCCGTGATTCGGTTTGGCAGCCAAACGATCTCCACGCTGGCCAGCAACCGCGAACAAACCGCAACGATTCGCAACTTAGAAAAAATTGCCGCGGCGATGAACGCCTACGCGGCGGACAACGATGTGTATCCGCCTCCGATGACAGTGGACGCGAACAACCAACCGCTTCACTCATGGCGAGTCCTGTTGCTGCCGTACCTGGGCGAAGAAGATCTATACAACCAATTTGACCTGAACCTAAGCTGGAACCATCCAGTCAATCGAGACATTGCCCAGTATGAAATGCCGTCGGTCTATCATCACCCGTCCGGCGATGCCTTAGGCCTTTACAGCCAATCGGGCTACTACTTGATTACCGGCCCCGGTACGTTGTTTCCCCCCCAAGGACCGCTTGGGCCAAGCGACGTCACCGACGATCCATCGCAAACGATCCTGGTCACCGAGGCGATTCCCACGACATCGTCAGCCCTGTGGACCGAACCAATCGACTTGGACATCAACACGATGCGAGGCAACCTTGGCACCAACCTGGGGAACGAACCGGGCGGACTGACCGAAGGCGGTGTGGCGATCGCGACGGTGGACCAGCGTGGACACTTCGTCCCGAATTCGATCGACCCGACGATCGTCCGCGCCCTGATCACGGTACAGGGCGATGAACGCCTTGCCGATGACGTGCTGGACTGATCACTCACTGCCCTGCTCTGCTCTGCTGACTCCAAAAGAAAAGCCGAGCCACCCCACTTGGGCGTGACTCGGCTTTGCGAATTTCATGCTGCCGGGCGGACAACCGGATAGGCCAACCGGCAGTTCAGTCGGTTGCCAATGCCGAAGCGACACTGACTTGCCGCGACTAGTACGGGCGAGGAGCCACGGTTCCTTGGACTCGCGAAGGCAAACCCTGGATCCTTAGGAAACCTTCGGCATCGTCTTGGTTGTACGAACCGCCACCTTCCATCGTGGCGATCTCTGCGTCGTACAGGCTGTTCGGGCTGGTTCGCGAATCGACGCTGATGTTGCCCTTGTACAACTTCAAAGTGACTTCGCCGGTGACTGGTTTCTGAGCCTCCCGGATGAACGCCATCAACGCATCCAACTTGGGCGTGTACCAGAAACCGTAGTAAACCATTTCAGCGACTTCCGGTGCCAAGCGATCTCGCATGTGCATCAGGTCGCGATCCATCGTCAACTGTTCGACGTTCATCAGCGCGTTGTACAGCACGGTCATACCGGGCGATTCGTAGACCCCGCGGCTCTTCATGCCGACGAATCGGTTTTCGACCATGTCGATCCGACCGACGCCGTTGCGACCAGCGATTTGGTTCAGGCCTTCGACCATTTCCAATGCGCCAACCTTGGTACCATTCAAGGTCGTCGGCACGCCGGATTCGAACCCGATCGAAACCGTTTCAGGCTTGTCGGGCGCTTCTTCGGGGCTGACACCCATACCGAAGTCGACCAATTCGACGCCATTGATGTCCAATTCTTCCAACTGGCCGGCTTCGTAACTGATGTGCAGGACGTTTTCGTCACTGCTGTACGGTTTGCTGGTCGACGCCTTGACCGGGATGTTCTTTTCTTTGCAGTAAGCGATCAGTTCGGTACGCCCTGGGAACGCTTCGCGGAACTCTTTGATTCGCCACGGGGCGATCATCTCGACCTTGGGGTCGAGTGCTTCGGCGGCCAATTGGAATCGGCATTGATCATTTCCCTTGCCGGTCGCACCGTGGGCATAGGCGGTTGCACCGACTTCGCGAGCGACCTGAAGGCAGATCTTGCTGATCAACGGACGGGCGATGGAGGTGCCCAGCAGATAGATTTGTTCGTACTTGGCTTGCCAAGCGAGCACAGGGAAGGCAAAGTCGCGGCACAGTTCTTCGCGGACATCGATGGCACGATACGATTTAGCTCCGCCGTCTTCCGCTTTCTTTTTGATCGCGGCACGATCTTCGCAGGGTTGCCCCAGATCGACGTAAACGGCGTGAACTTCGTAGCCTTGATCTTGGAGCCAACCGAGGATGACGGAGGTATCCAAGCCGCCTGAGTAAGCCAGTACACAACTTTTCATTACGATGATGTCCACGAAAACTGAAGATATGGAAAGTCGACCTTGGTAGCCGTTTAGATGAATTTTGTAACCTTTTGCGGACGATTCGCCCATGCCTGAGCCCAGCGAGAAACCACCGAATTCCGTGGACTTGCCCCCTGCCCTGCTGCGTTTGGTGGGCGAAGTGATCGCCGGACGCAGTACCGCCCACGAACTGATCCAGTCTCTGACGGCACTTTGCCCCGACAATCACAGCGTCCCAGCGGGTGAATCCGATGCCACGTCGGCCATCGATGGGGCAACCGTCGACCTTGGCCGCCTAGCCCGATGCGGGTTCGGGGAAGTCATTTACGGGCCCGGAAAGCCGGCCGATTTGATCCAGCGAATCATCACCACCCAGATCGCGGCCGGTCAAGATTCCTTGGTCACCCGCATCGAATCGTCGATCGCCGAGGCACTACAAAGCCGATTCGAGCACGTTCGGTACAACCCGGTCGCGCGAACATTGCGTGTGGCCCGGTCGGCGATGTCTGTCCCTGGCGCCGAAATGGGCGCCGCCGACACCGTGGGAATCGCCGATTCGCGGACCGCCCCCCCCGGCACGGAACCGACCTACCAACCCACAACGGTCACTTCCCGCCCGGCACCGATTGGGCCAAGGCACGTCGCGGTCATCACCGCCGGCAGCACCGATGCCCCGGTCGCCGAAGAAGCCATCGAAACGATCGCTTGGATGGGCGTGCCAGTGGCCCGCTATGACGACATCGGCGTCGCCGGCCCTCAGCGGTTGTTGGCCGTCGTCCCCCGATTGCGTCGCGCTTCGGCGGTCGTGGTCGTGGCGGGCATGGAAGGGGCGCTGCCCTCGGTTGTGGCCGGCCACCTAGCAGTCCCTATCTTTGCGGTGCCGACCAGCGTCGGTTACGGTGCATCGCTGGGCGGTCTGACACCGCTGCTTGGAATGCTATCTGCCTGTGCCGCGAACGTGGCCGTGGTCAATATCGACGCCGGCTTCAAAGGCGGGTACCTAGCCGGCATGGTGGTGCGACAGATTCAAGATGCTGATCAACAGACGCCGCCATCCAACACCACCACGGGTGAGAAAACGTCCTCATGAACGCCCCCCCCTTACCTCCGGTGCATTTGCCAGCACGCAACAGCGACGCCCACAAAGGAAACTTTGGTCGAGTGATGTTGGTGGGTGGATCGCGTGGGATGAGCGGATCGATCGCGCTTTCGTCGATGGCCGCTCTGAAAACCGGATCTGGACTGGTCACGGCCGCTGTCCCCGACCGATGCCTAGAAACGGTCGCTAGTTTCCATCCATGCATGATGGTCGTCCCGCTAGCCGACGACGCCCAGGGCCGGTTTGCGACCGAAGCGGCGCTGGCCCTGCCGGCCAAACTAAAACCGCTGGACGCGATCGCGTGTGGTCCAGGGATGACGATGGCCGCCGGATCGGTGCGGATCGTTGAACGTTTACTGCAAACCACTGCCCTGCCCCGCGTGCTAGACGCGGATGCCATCAATGTCTTGGCGTTGATGGATTGGCCAGCCCCTGAAAACGTCCAGTCCAGCGGACGCTTGGTACTGACGCCTCACCCCGGCGAACTGCACCGATTGACCGGTGTACCGCCATCGGACCGCGAGCAACAAATCAGCATCGCTCAGATTTTGGCCGAGCGCACCGGAGCGGTCATCGTGGTCAAAGGCGGACCCACCGTCGTCGTGTCCGGCGATCAGCGATGGACCAACACGACTGGCAACCCTGGCATGGCGACCGGTGGCAGCGGCGACGTGCTAACGGGAGTCATCACTTCGTTGTTGGGTCAGAAGATGGACCCGTGGGATGCAACCCGGCTAGGCGTTTGGGTTCATGGCCGTGCCGGCGACCTGGCAGCGGCCCAACATGGCGAGGCCGGCATGACGGCACTCGATATCCTGGAACAACTGCCGCACGTGATCCGCCAATGCGTCGAATGACCTTCACTTCGCGCGTTCGATCCACAGCAAAATTCCGTTCTCCAGATTGGCCTGCGTGGGTGACGGCACCACGTTTCCATCGACAAGGAATCGTCGGCGTAGCAATTCAACCCTCTGGTCGGGATCGAACGAACGACAGTTGGCGACCGCCGACGATGAAGTTACCTGAGTGGTAAACCAGACCGCCGGACGCACCAAGCGATCGGCAACTTTGCCATCGATCACCAATTCAATTTCATGCTGCCCCGCGGCAGCGCGGGATGCCGGTTTGTGATGCCGGACTTCGATCGTGTGCGGCCCCGGCGTCAGTTCTAAACGTGTCGAAGGGTGTGGAAACTTTTTCTGCGTCAGCGAAAACTCCGCCCCCAGTCCCTCCAGCGTCAAACAGATCCGGTGACCGCGGCCGGTTTTCGATCGATTGGGAATCGCGACTTCGAAAACGGTTTCATCGATCTTCGTTGGCAATCGGGCGACCGCGGTGATCTTGCTGGGGTCGTCGATTTCCAACAGCCTGGCGCGAGACGCGAGCATCGCCGCCGTGGACCGCGCTTCGATCAGCCGCGTGTGCTTTTGGTACCAAGCCACCGACAGTGCAAAGGCCGCCGTCACCAGCAGAATGGTCCGCAAAGAGAATTGCACTGGCTTGGCAACCTTTGAATCGACACTGGTTGGTGGCACCGGATCATTCATCGGATTCCGCCTCGGATTTTTCCTCGGCTTCCAAGGCCTGATCGGTACCGAGTCGCAGATGAACCAGCGTGCCGTTATCGGTGACCTGCCAAGCGAATTTACCGAACTGGTCGACCACATCCTGGCGAAGCGATTCAGGAAGGCGAATCTTTAACAGGCTGACAATCTGATCAACTGGATAATCTTCCGTTTCCGTTTCTGCGATCACTTCGATGACCAACTGGTCACGGTACTTGCGAAGCAGATCGGCAGTTGCGGCGCCGATCCTTTGTGACATCCCCTTCCCTACAATCAGCACATGCAGCGACATCTCGCTACCGTCGTCATCGATTCGAACTCGCGGGAAAAAGTCCTCGCTGTTCGTGCTGGAAACTTGCGTATAGTCAGCATCCTTTCCAGCGATACGCCACGACAGTCGCCACGATTGGTTCGCAGGCAGATGGCCACGCCACTGATACCGATCCGGCTGTCCCGGGTCGCTGTAAATCAGGTGCATGCGAGATTCGGTGGTCACGTCCAATCGTCCGATCGCGCTCTCGTACTTGGCGATCTTGGCGTCCAGCACCAACCATTCGCGGTGGTCCCTCCACATCCCCACCAACATGGCAATGGAAACGACGACGGGGACAACGATCGAGCAAAAGCGAAGAAATCTGCGTAGCAACGAAGGCCTCTTTTCCGACCGCTGGAACAAACCGGGGGAAAATCGATAAGACACCGATATCCCGGATCCCCCACTGTACCAAAGACATCGCAGCGTCAGGCCCCCATCACCGGCCTACCCTGCCCCGCATTCCGCAGACTGTTCTTCGGCCCGTCGGCGGCACGACGGACCCGAATGCCCCACCCATTGAGCGATCGGTGGCCGGCCGTGGAGGCACAAAACTGTGCAGGCTAGAAGCAATCGGGGAAGCCGTGCATAATTTGGGGCCGACAGCATCCTGTTGCCGGGTCCCCTGCCCTTCACCGCCGCTTGCTTTCTTGTGACGCAGATCGTTCCGCTCGCCAATGTCACCGACATCGCCCAGCATCGGGCGTTGGGGCGATTGCATGGCGGGGCGATCACGATCGGCAACTTTGACGGTGTCCACATCGGCCATGCGGCGCTGCTTCGGCAAGTCCGCAAACTTGCCGACCAGGTCGGTGGCCCAGCCGTCGCGGTAGTCCTAGACCCGCACCCGGCGACCGTCCTGCGGCCCGAGCACGCCCCACCCCGGTTGACGTCGATCAGCCGCAGGGCCGAACTGATGCATCCCCTGGGTATCGACGCACTGGTCGTCTGCGATACCACCGATGGGCTGCTGCGGTTGACCGCTGACCAGTTCTATCAATCGCTGATCCGCGGTGCACTGGACGCCAAAGGAATCGTTGAAGGGCCCAATTTCTTCTTCGGCCGAGGACGCGAAGGCAGCATCGAAACGCTGAAAACGCTATCGAGTCCCGACGGCATCCAGCTGCAAATTGCCCATCCGACGACGATGGACGGTGAAATGGTCAGCAGCACACGGATCCGGCGGCTGTTGGATTCAGGCGACGTTGACCAGGCCACCGCGTTGCTCGGTCGCCCCTACCGCATCCGTGGAACGGTTGTCGCAGGCCAGGGACGCGGACGGACGATCGGATTTCCGACCGCCAATCTGAGCCAGATCGACGGCCAAGTTCCGGCACCGGGCGTGTACGCAGGCCAAGTTCGGATGAATCCCCCATCCGCAGCGTGGAATCCCCTTCCCTCCCCTGCATCACAATCGACTGCCGCTAAACTCCCATTCGCTGCTACGGACGACGAATTCTGTCCTGCGGCGATCCACATCGGCCCCAACCCGACCTTTGACGATAATCAATCGACCAAGGTCGAGATTCATCTGATCGACTACGATGTGGATCTGTATGGCCAATCGCTATCAGTCGACTTCGTTGCTAGAACCCGCGAAATCATTAAATTTGATTCGCCGGCAGCCTTGGTCGATCAAATCCAACACGACATTCAAACCATTCGCCACCAACTGACCGAACGTTGAAACCGTTTGCAGTGCCAGCCAAATCAGGATCAGATCTTCATGGGCGTCAACTGGAAAGCCTTTACCAATCAAATCAGCCACTACGAATCCTTCGTCTTGGTCAGCCACATTCGGCCTGACTGCGACGCACTGGGCAGCGAGCTCGGGATGGCCGAAGTGCTGCGAACCATCGGGAAGACCGTTCGCATCATCAACGCCCACCGAACTCCGCCGGCGCTGCAGTTCCTAGATCCCGCCGAAGGCATCGAAGTACTGGGCGATCATGTCGAAGCCGAAGACATTTCGTGCGACTGCATCATGATTTTGGACACCAGCGCATGGGCCCAACTGGGTGACATGGGCGATGTCATTCGCGCAGCATCGTGCGACAAGATCGTGCTGGACCACCACGTCGGCGAAGACGACCTGGGGGCGACGATGTACAAGGACTATCAAGCCGAAGCGACCGGTCACCTCGTGGTCCAAGCTGCCGACGCCCTGGGCGTCCCCGTGACACGCACCATGGGCATGCCCCTGTTCGCGGCAATCGCCACCGACACCGGCTGGTTCCGTTTCCCAAGTGTCAGTTCAGAAACCTTTCGTGTCATCGCGCGGCTGATCGATGCCGGCGTCATGCCCTGCGAAATCTACGGCGATCTTTACGAACGCGATACCATCGGCCGACTACGTCTTCGCGGCACCATCCTGTCCCGCACCCAATCCGAATTGGACGGGCGGTTGATGCACACCTACGTCAAGAAAGAAGACTTCGAAGCCACCGGTGCCCTGCCCAGCGATACCGAGGATGCGATCAACCTGACGCTTGCGGTCGAAGGTGCCAAAGCGGCGGTTATTTTCGTTGAACAACTCCGCGGAGGTTTTAAACTCAGCTTCCGCAGCCGGTGTGCGATGGACAGCAACGAAATCGCTCAACTGTTCGGCGGCGGTGGCCACAAAGCGGCCGCAGGCGCGTTCCTAGAAGGCACCTTGGAAGACGTCCAGAACCGAGTGCTGCCAGCGGTCCGCGAAGCGGTCGGTACCGAATAGAGCCAACGGTCGCTCGGCCCGCCGACGGCCAACACCTATCGCTGCCAAACTCGGCCAGCGCCTTCAATCAACAGAACGCGCTGGTCGATTGCGACATCGTCAAAGATCTCGGGTTCTGCAAATCCAGACGCACTGTTTTCAGGCGCTTCATTCTCAGTCCTTGCTGAACCCGTCGGCGATTTTCCGGGCCAAGCCACTGCGACGCGAACGATCCGGTTGGATCCCCCCAACCCGAACATCAACAGCGATTCGTTCTTGCAGAGGTATCCGTCGCCGGTCTGGACCCACTGGGACCATTCGCCTTGGTCGGTCTGGACACTGACCTTCGCGCCGATCGCATCTCGCTCGCAGTGAACCCCTGCCAGTTCGATCTGCAGGAATCGATTGGCCGCGGGAGTGCGGTTTTCCAGCAGCTCGGCATCGCCATTCATTTCCGTCAGGACGATGTCGGTCCGACCGTCGCGATTCCAATCGCACTTGGCCACCGCTCGCGCCAATCGGTCCGTCTTCCAAAACGGATCATCGCCAGCGGGATCCACCGCCACAAATTTGCCACCGGCAAACGCCAAAATTTGGGTCGGCATTTCGAACGCTTTTCCGGCGCTGCGGAAGTCTTCGATGTGGCCGTTGCCAACGATCAAATCCCAGCTCGTATTGTTGTCGTAATCGATCGCCTGTGTCCCAAACCCCAGCATCCGAACCGACGCCTTGTCGATCTGGTAGGCGACCGCCGAATCAACGAATCCGCCCGCGGCCTGCTGCAGATACAAATTGGACCATTCATCCATGAAGTTCGTAACGTGCAAATCGAGATTGCCATTGTGATCAAAATCGGCGGCCGCGATTCCCATGCACGCCGTCGGTTTACCGCCGGGCCCGTACCCCAACCCCGCTAGGATCGCCTGATCGGTCCAAACCGGGGTGCCGTCGGCAAGCATGTGATGGCTGTGCCAATGGTTCGCACGTTGGTCATTGGCGATGAAGATATCGCCTTGGCGGTCCCCATCGATGTCCGTCACGATCAAACCCAACGCCGTGCTTTCTCCGGGCAGCACCTGGGCGTCCATTCGACCATCGCCTTGGGACACAAAGACCCGATTGACCGCTGGCTTGAAATGCAGCGGTCCGGGCAACGTCAACGGTTGCCCACGAGAGTCTCGTTGAATCGGATCCAGGGATCGCGAGTCGTCGACATAGTTCACTTCGATCACGTCTGGCAACAGATCGCCGGTCACGTCCGCGATCGCCAAACCCATCGTCGACATCGGATCCACCGATTCAGGGTTGCCCTGTTGGTCCACCGAATCAAACGTCCGGCGCAAAAACGTACCGTCGCCTTGATTGATCAGCAGCAGGTTCTGGCCCAAGCTTCCGACGACCAGATCGGCAAAACCATCCTGATTCCAATCTCCACTGGTGACGGCAGTCGACCAACGAAAATCACCCGACTCCGATGCAACGCTTTGTTCCAAAAACTCACCATCGGATTGCCGAAACAGTTGGTTGCCAACCGAACTTTCGACATCCGGCACGTTGGTTCCGGCTTGGGCAAAGTAAAAATCAACCTGCCCATCACAGTCATAGTCCAGGCAGGCCACGCCGCTGCCAAGTGGTTCAAAGAGGCGGAATTCACGTTGGATCGACGGATCTGCATTTTGATGCCGGAACGTCAATCCCGACTGCTTCGCCACGCCCACCATCACGGGCCGCTGGATGGGTGCATCGGCCTGGTCAACCGAGTCCCCTGCCCTGCCCTGCACCGTCGGCACATGGCTGGTTCGCATTCGTTGCCAGGTCGCCATGAAGCCATCGATCGATCGAGATTCGGCATTCAATCCCGCCAACCAAATCGACGGATCGCGGCCATCGGGAAACCGCTTCAGAACCTTGGACTTGTAGGCGGCAAGCGTCTGCAACTGGGGTGCCCCCGGCGCCACCGCGGCGATCGCAGTTTCCTGCCACGCTACCGATTCCATCGGACGCCCGCTACCACTTAGCAGTTCGGTCATGCGTTGAATCAACTGGGGGTCGCTGCCGCCATTTCCATGCGACGCCCACTGGCCGACCAGGAAACGCATTTCGGTGACCTGTTGGCGGTGTTGTTGGGCGATCTTGATCGCCGCCGAGTCACCGGCGACTCCCAACGCAGCAATCAAATTGTTCCACGCGTCCAAACTGCCCGGTTCCAGTCGCAAAGCCTGAACAAAGCAGTCGATCGCTGCGTCGTCTCGCTGAGCGGCCAACCACATACCGGCCGCCATCCAAAATGCGGGGTACTGTGCCGTCGCCGGTTCGGCGGTGGCCAACCAATCCTGGACGGCCGCGTTGTCCTGAGTCTCGGCAAACAGCAGTCCCAGCATCGCGACGGCAGCCGGGTTCCGGTTGGCAACCAAGTCGGATTCCCGAAGACACTGCAGCGCCTCGACGCGATCGTTACGAGACCGCAGTGCGGCCACCACACTCATCACCCCCACGCGTGCCAACTGATCAGCATCGTGGATGTCAGGCTTCTCGGTGAACGTGGCATAGGGCTGCATCGGGTGGATGATCGCGACCCACTGCTGCTTGCCGATCGGCTGCAGGGCCATCAAGCGACGCAGCTGCTGGTTGCCATCGAACCGAAACCCTCGCTGGTTCAGCACTTCTGCCAACCGGGATCGGGCGGCCGTAAAATCAGGCCTGCGGCGGACCAGATCGTTGAATCGGTCGATGGCCTGCTGATCATCGCCGGCCTCTAGCGCGATCTCTGCCGCTTCGGCTTGCAACGCATCCCGCTGGTCGGGGTGGTCCACAACCAGCCCATCGATCCACTCGATCGCCCCGCCGAAATCACCGCGGCGGACCAACACTTCGCCGATCAACGCAGCGGCCTGCAGATCGTCGGGAGCCTGGATCAACCGAGATCGCAGCAACGTCTCGGCTTGGTCCAAACGGTTGTCCCGCAATGCCGCCGCGACCGCAGCCATCGCATTCGCGGGGTCGGAATCCCCAGGCGATGTGGCAGAAGAATCACCGGCGGCAGCGTTCGGTTGGCCGCGAACGTCGGCCCGATCGTCAGCCCGATCGGCGGCCCGAACGTCGCCGGTTTCGGTCGTTTCACGATCGCGTCCGGAGCAGCCCCCCAGGGCGAACGTCAGCAGGCAACCCAAGCAGAGCGACGGCAGGAAACTTTGGAAGTACACCGCTCGGCTCCGCTGATGCTGAAACGATCGTTCGTGATGGTGCCGACGGGCTACTTCAACAGAAAACCTGTCAGGCCCCATCCATCTTCGTGAGTTTCCATGTACCCACCGGCTTCGGGCAGATACTGTTCGATCTGCTTCAGTGGCGGCAACTTGCCGACATCGCCGGATTCAAGTTCTTCGCCATCGGCGTCTTCGACCGCGCGTCGAATCAACGACGCCAACAGGGTGTCGCTATCTTTCAAACGACCTTCACGAAGCAATTGGTACTTCACTCGCAACGACAACTTGGTTCGCACCAAACGGTCCAGCGCAACCGAACCGGCCCCTAGTTTTTTCATCGCACCGGTGACCGCGACGACACGTGGCATGCTGCCCAAGCCGCCGGGAGTTCCCTCTTGAATCCGCTTGGCGGTTTCGACCAGAAATTCGGGGTGGCTGGAAAACATCAGGTAAGGCGAATCCGACCCCGGGCCTTTTTCGACCAATGCGATGGCCCAGTGGTCCAACAATGGCGGCGGTTCGTCGGTTTCCTCTTCGTCTTCGATCGCTAAGTCGCCGAACAATTCCGCATCAAAATCGTCGGTCCCTTCCCCGCGTTGAACCCGCCAAATTTCGACACCGGGCAACACATCCATCCGGCTTGCGTCTGGTTCCACTTCCATGGCCTTTTTGACGGCCAGTTTGATGGCCGCTGCGTCCGAAACGCGAATGGCAACCAACATCCGTTCGGAATGAATTTCGGCGGGCAATGTGTTGTCGGTCATCAACAAGACGTGGTCATCCAAGTTGGGCAACACGTTCTTGGCCAAGTCGATTTGGGGGCCGACTTCGTCTTCACGAATGCCGTCGATGATGTCACGAAAGATTTCGTCGCCGAAGGCTTCGTTGACCAATGTCTCGGCCGCCCAGAAGGCTTCTTCGATCCGCAGGTTCACGCGGCTGACACTGGCCACATCATCGTGGATCCAAGTCGGCAGTTCGGCCAACGGCTGGTTCACAAACTGCAACATCCGAGCAGCCATTTTGTATTTATCGGGCTCGCTGGTGACCGGCGGGGCCAGGATGTAACCCTTGTGCAGCAAATCAAACGGATCGCCCGCCATGATCGCGATCCCACCGGCCGCTTTGATCGCGTCGAACCCTTGGTTCTGCAGCAACTTGATCACATCGACTTGGTTGCCCCGATCGATGTCCAGCGATTCGCGAACGATCCGTCCCATTTGAAACGGGCGTGCAAACCATTCAAACGCCAAACTTCCGCCGCTTTCCTTGGCGGGACCACTGATCTCGCGAGCCGATCGGGTCAGCACGGTGCGAAAGTCTTCTGCTTTGTTGATCGCTGGACCTTTGGGAGAACCCGCGATTGCATCCAACAGATCGGTGACAACGGTGTCGCGATCGGCGGCAATGATCCGAGCATCGTTCAACGTGATCGCAATCTGTTCGACCTTCAACTGCCCGGGCTTGGGCTTGGTGTCGTAAATTCGGACGGCTTCCCCGCGGTGCTGGACATCGCTGCGGATCCAGCCCCCAGCCTTCAGGTCCTTGTCCAAGGTCGCCATGACCTCGTCAGCCTTGGCTCGGCGTCCGCGGATATCCGCAACTACGCAAATGGCGAATGGGCGACGATTGTCTTTTTCGAAAGGCAACCAAGCAAAGACGGCCTCGCCCGATGCGATCTCGTAAAGATCTTCTAAATGCAGACCGACCTTGTTGCCGAGCGATTGCAGATAGTCTTTGGCACGATCACGTCGGGCTTCGATGAAAGGTTGCATGGCCGGATCGTCCAGCAACCTGCCCATGTTGGTGGTTTCCCAAGCTTTGCAAAATCCGGGCAGGTCTGGCACACGCACCAACCCAGCGACCGAATCGGGCAGCAGGCTGATCGCCGGTGCATAGGCAATCGCTGGATTGGCCCCATTCACGGCATCCGGGGCTGCTGCATCGATACCGGCATCCTGTGCGACGACGCTCGACGACATCGAATGACTGGCAACCAGGATCCCCGCCAGGACCTGCAAGCAAACAAAAACCGATCGACGAATGGCTCGACGACGCGGAAGACCAATCTGGGTGAACATTCAAAATCCGGTGCTTTAGACAATTTATTGGCGGTCAAATCAGCGAATAACGCTGTTGTGACCGACCCGTATGTTATCGAACTCGTTTTCAGGCCGAAACGCCGGCTTTGCCCCGATCCAGCGGATTCTCGTCAACAGTTTGCCCTGCGACAAAGAACAAACAAGCAGCATAAACACCCGGCCACCCTCCGATGTGGGGGAACGGGTCAGCAGAATGGTACGTCGGAAGCGGCTCGAATTGCCATCTTCGTCGACCAGATCCGCCAAAAAGCCAAAATGACGGGCAGGTGGCGATTCGAAGCCAGTCCATTACATTTTCGGCTACCAAGACATTTTCGGCAGGCTCGATGCCCTGTCTCCGCCGTTTTCTCGATTCCCACCAGGATCCCACCGTGTCGGTCGATATCCCCAACGTGCTCGCATCCCGTTACGCCAGCGATGCAATGGTCAAGATCTGGTCTCCGGCCGGGAAAGTCGTGCTGGAGCGAGAATTTTGGATCTCGGTGATGGAAGCACAAGCCGATTTGGGAGTCGCCATTCCGGCCGGTGTCATCGAAGCCTATCGCGCCGTCGTCGATCAGGTCGATTTGCACTCAATCGACGCCCGCGAACGCGTCACCCGACACGACGTCAAAGCCCGCATCGAAGAATTCAATGCGTTGGCCGGACACGAACATATCCACAAGGGAATGACATCCCGCGACCTGACCGAGAACGTCGAACAGCTGCAAATCCGCACCGCCCTGGTCCTGGTTCGCGACCGCACGATCGCCGCCTTGGGAATGATCGCACAGCGTGCCGCCGAATTTTCCGATCTGGCCATCGCCGGTCGCAGCCACAATGTCCCGGCTCAGGTCACCACCGTCGGCAAACGACTGGCATCGATTGCCGAAGAATTGCTGATCGGACTGAACCGCACCGAGGATCTGCTGGCTCGCTATCCGCTGCGAGGAATCAAGGGACCGGTCGGCACCCAACAGGACATGCTGGACCTGTTCGAAGGCGATACTTCCAAACTGGCCCAACTGGACGAACGAATTTCCAAGCGTCT
Source organism: Rubripirellula lacrimiformis (assembly GCF_007741535.1). Classification (NCBI taxonomy): domain Bacteria; kingdom Pseudomonadati; phylum Planctomycetota; class Planctomycetia; order Pirellulales; family Pirellulaceae; genus Rubripirellula; species Rubripirellula lacrimiformis. The sequence continues at coordinate 1,180,004 of NZ_CP036525.1, read as the reverse complement.
TGGCTTTTCGGGATGCTTTGAATCCGTCGGGCAGGTTTACCCCCGATCGTTGGACTTTGACGTCGTTTCCGCACTGGTACAGCTTTCCTCTGCCCCCGCCAACTTTGCACGCACCCTGCGGCTGATGGCGGGCGCCGAACTGGCCACCGAAGGATTCAAACCTGGCCAAGTCGGTTCGTCCGCGATGCCACACAAGATGAACGCCCGATCGGCCGAGCGAATCGACGGTTTCAGCGTCATCCTGCGAGGCTATCTATCGATGGTCGGTGGCCTGCTGGGCGACCAGTGGAACGAAGGCGATGTCAGCTGCAGTGTGGTTCGCCGGATCGCGATCCCAGACGCTTTCTTGGCCATCGACGGACAAATGGAAACATTCCTGACGGTGCTGGTCGACTTCGGCGCCTACCCCGCGGTCATCGCCCGCGAAATGAATCGATTCCTTCCGTTCCTTGCGACCACCAAGATCCTAGTGGCAGCCGTCAAAGCCGGTGTGGGACGCGAAACCGCACACGAGGCGATCAAGGAACACGCCGTCGCCGCAGCACTTGCGATGCGAGAACAAGGCGGGGACGACAACGATCTGATCGAACGACTGGCCGCCGATGATCGGATCCCGATGGACGAGGCGACTTTGCGAGCCGCCATCGGTGCCCCCAGCGAATTTGTCGGCAACGCCACGTCACAAGTCGCCAAGGTCATCCAAAAGGTCGAAGCGATCGTCAATCAGCATCCCGACGCTGCTGCCTATCGAGCCGGTTCGATCCTGTAGCGCCCGGATGCACCGGCGTGATTTTCCGTCGCGGGACTCGTCAAGAGTTTGTCGCTTAGGTGAGCCGCGATCGCGTAAGCGGCCGGGAATCCCCGTGCCCGTGCCCGTGACCGCACCGCCAGCGGCTCACCATGGCCGTGGAAAGTTCGACTCAATCGACAAACCGTTGGCGGCGTCCTTCAGGGTGCCGACGGAGCAAACTGGTTCTTCAACCGGGTCACGTCGTCGGGTTCCCAGCTTGGCGGGTCAGTCACGGCCATCCAGGCGTCGATGTAGTTCGCCGGTGCGTAGTTGTGGCCGTAGCCAATCGGAACGCTAGTCGCCATCGGCAGGTCGAACGCGATCTGCAGGAACGTCACGATCGGATACCAACGCAGTTGGGGTGACACGTCGGGACCGCGTGGATCGTTCAGCCACGCAGGGCGATGCCAAGCCAACGATGGTGAAAACCAAACCATCGGATCACTGGCATGTTGAATGTAAACGTCCCGAATCGGCCCCCATGCTTTGCCGCTTTCCAGACGATTCTGTTGCGACGTGAATCGGATCATCGAACCATCGCGAAACGTCGGCAACCAAACGCTTGAACCGGGGTTTCGCTCCGACACGATCGATGCCCAGCGAGTGCTTGGAAATGGCGGACCGCTTTTCACCGACCCTTGAATCGGATCCTGAAACGTCTTCAACAAGTTCGCGGTGTCTTCGCAACCGAACGATCCCAGACTTAGACCAAACAGATGCAACTGTGGGCGATCGTCTTTGGGCAGTGTTGTCCAGTGAGCATAGACTTGGTCGAACAGAGCCGTTGCCGACCGCCTGGAACACGACGGATCGACCAAGATCGTGATCCAGCTAGGAAGATACGAATACTGCGTGCTGACGATCGCGGTGTCGCCATCGTGCATGTATTCCAACGTGTCCACCGCTCCCTGATCCAACCATCCGGTCCCGGTAGGCGTCGCAACCACTAGGATTTTACGATCAAATCCGCCAACCCGTTTCAATTCTTGGACGGCCAATGCGGCTCGCTGTTCTTCGTCTTCGGCCGACCGGACACCAACATAAACCCGCAGCGGTGTCTTCGCATCGTCGCCGGTGAACTCGCTGATCGACTGCTTCGTGGGGCCGCCTGCGATAAAGTTCTTTCCCTGCCGACCGATGGAATCCCACGGCACATTCGATTCGACACTGCCACACGCCAGCGGTTCGGACGGTTGGGCAATTCCCTCGTCGATCAATTCATCGGCGTTCGAAAACGTCTGATCGGCTAGCGCCAGCAAGCCGCGAGCGACGACGCCGTTGGCAACCAAGATCGTCAACGTCGAAATCACGACCATGCTGACCATGGCTGCAATGCGGGGCGGAACGTATCTTTCTAGACGCACCGTTAACCTGGCGCAGCCACGCAGCAGTGCCCGCAGCACAGCGACCATCAAACACGCCACGACGATCGAAATCAGAAAGAAACGGTACGGGTCAGCCGTTTCAAGCGGTGGCATCTCCATCCGTTGACGAATGGAGTTCTGCCAGAACGTCGCCCGCCACACCGAGGCCACAAACACCAACGCAACGCAGACCACCGTGAATTGTTTGGACCGAAGTTCCAGCTTTTCGCTTGGCTTGGGCAATTCCAGAAACATCCACAACCACACCAACGCGACGCCAACGCCGTAGCCGATCGCCAACGAAAACCCAGACAGAATTCCTTGCACAAAATACGGCCGGGGCAATAGCGACGGTGTCACCGACCCGCAAAAAAAGATCGTCGCGACAACCAAACCTACAAACGAAAACGACTGCCAGTATCGAAGCGTCCAAGAATTCAAATCAACACCTTTCAAATGGGTCTGCGTCTTGGATGACTGGAATTACTCGGATCCACGTGGTTCGTGAGTTTCAAAACGCGTCAACCGACTTTGCCGCTGCAACTTCATGACCTTGCAGGTGCGATCATACAGCACCTTCTGGGATCGATACTTGGTGTCGCCCGCTTCCATCCGCTGATAGCTTCCGGTGGATTGCATCACCCAGGTGTTGGTGGTGTCCTTGAAATAGGTCCGCAGAGTCTCTTTCAATTTTTTGCGGCACGATTCGTCGTCCACCGGGATCAACAATTCGACGCGGCGATCGAGGTTGCGGGGCATCCAATCGGCGCTGCTGATATACAGTTCTTCGTCACCGCCGTGTCGGAACAGGACCACCCGTGCGTGTTCCAGATAACGATCCACGATGGACACCACCTGGATCGTTTCGCTAAGCCCTTTGACGCCGGGCTTCAAACAGCAGACGCCGCGAATGTTCAGCAAGATTTTCACGCCCGCTTGGCTGGCCCGATAGAGAGCGTCGATGATTTGCGTATCGACCAATGCGTTTAGTTTGGCCACGATCTCGCCCCGTTGGCCGGCTTGGGCACGGATCATTTCGCCCTCGATCAACTCCAGCACACGTTTACGAAGCGTGATCGGCGCGGATGCCAGATGCTGCAACTGCTGTGGCTGACTGGCTCCCGTGACGCAGTTGAAGAAAGACGTCGCATCGCCGCCGAGTTCTTCGTTGCACGTTAGCAGCGACACATCGCTGTATAGGTTCGCGGTGACTTCGTTGTAGTTTCCGGTCCCGAAATGCAGATAGCGAACAATCCCCTGCGGTTCGCGACGCACGATGATGCAGACCTTGGCATGCGTCTTCAGCCCGCGAATGCCGTAGATCACCTGGACGCCTGCCTGTTCCATCTCGCGTGCCCACTCGATGTTGCGAGCCTCGTCAAACCGAGCCTTCAATTCGACGATGACCGATACGTATTTGCCGTGTTCGGCTGCACGCATCAACGCGGCGACGATCGGACTGTTGCGACTGGTTCGGTACAGGACCTGTTTGATGGCCAGGACATCCGGGTCGTTGGCCGCTTCTTCGATCATCCGCACGACGGGATCGAATCGTTCGTAGGGATGCACCATCAACAGGTCGCCCGCGGCAATGGTCGCGAACATGGATTCCGCCGGATCGATACCGGGGCTTCCCTGGGCCGGCCAAGGCTCGTCCCGAAGCGCGTCGAACCCTTCTAGACCATGCAGCGTGAACAGGTACGTCAGGTCCAACGGACCACCGATGGCAAACAAATCCTCGCTACGCAGTGACATCTTTTCGGATAAGAAGGCCAGCATGGGATCACTGGCCCCATCGCTGTATTCCAAACGCACCGGTCGCGATTGCCGGCGACTTTCCAAGACGTCTTCCATGCCGACCATCAGATCGGCCGCCGAATCTTCGCGAAGTTCGACATCGGCATTGCGGGTGATCCGGAACGAGATGCATTCGACCACTTCGCGGCCCGGGAAAAAGTCCTCGATGTAGTGCTTGACCAAGTCTTCCAACAACACGTACGCATGCCCACGGTCGCTTGGCATGGGCAACATCCGCGGCAGGGTGCGTCCGAGCGGAATGATCACGAAGTCCCACTCGGGGGCTTCCGAGGTGTCCTGATTGTCCACTTGGTCCGGGGATGGATCAGCGACTTCGGCCGAATCGCCTTTGCTGCGGTCGGCCGAATCACCGGGACCAACTGTTGTCGCTTTCAAACGCACACACACGTGGACGCCCAGCCCCTGAATCAGCGGGAACGGCCGCTCGGAAAAGATCGCTTGCGGCGACAACACCGAAAAAACATCGCTGTGGAATCGGGAATCCGCTGTTTCCGAACATCGATCGCTGCAATCGTTCAGATCGATACGCCGAATATCGGCGTCCGCCAAATGGGGTTCCAGCGACTCGAACACATCGTACTGACGCGTCACAATCGCCTTGCAGCGACTGGCAACCGCCTGCAACTGTTCGGCAACGGTCATCCCGGATGGATCACGCACCAGCGAATTACGCTGGTACTGCAATTTCAGCGAACCGACACGCACCATCACGAATTCATCCAAATTCGAACTGGTGATCGCTAAAAACTTCGCCCGTTCCAGCAGCGGCAGCGATGGATCATCCGCCTGATCAAGAACCCGCTGATTGAATTCCAACCAACTCAGTTCCCGATTGATGAACCGATCCTCCGGCAATGCAGCGGGGCGACGGTTCGAGCGGCGTTTTTTCTTGTGGGTTGGCTTCGATGTCACGAGGGATTCCGAATCCGGAGAAAAGGCGAACGAGCATTACCAGCCGCCAAAATACAACCCTATCCCGATTGCTGCCAGCGGCGCCAGCGCAAACGTAGCCAGACTCGCCAAGAGTTTCGGCCACGCGCCACCGACACACCGAATGTCTTGGCGACAGTCGCTACGGGTGCCCGAATGTCTTGGCGACAGTCGCTACGGGTGTCTGGTGGCGGCCACGCGTTACGGCGATTCGGTGGTTTCCGGTTCGACTGCGGACGCCTGGATATCGTTGGTCCCCGTCAACACTCGGAACATCTTGGGATAGAAGTCCTCGCCGTAGCTCATTTCGCCACCTTGATGTCCGACGGCCCCGCAAATTGCGGCACAGATCAACAGCCCCAACTTCCAGGTGAACGTCAATCGGGGCCGATCAGAACGCAGCGACAAGAGTGCGACGATGGCAAAGCCGATCGACAAAATCGAAACGATCACGCCGCTCCAACGGTGCCAAAAAACTTCTTTCTCCATCATCTCGGCATCAAATCGATTCCACGAACCATAGCCCTGTTCGACGGCAAACGACCAACCCATCACGGTTGCCACGACCGCCGACACCGACCCGATCAACAGGCACGCCAACGGGATCTGGGTCCCCAGTGCTGGCCACTTCCACCCCAAAACGACAAACCCTGCGCCCAACATCAACAGCGCGATCGGAAAGTGAACGGTCGCCGGATGCAAAAACCCCTGGGCCGCCCAAACGCGCCCCACCAACGTTGTCGGACCGACCACTGCAACAGGCACTTCGGCGGCGTCCAAAGCGTCGGTCAATGAAACGCCCTCGGGCCACTCGGCGCCCTCGTTGATCCAAACTCGCACCAACGCCAACTCCGACGGTGTCAGTGGACCACCGTGGGCACGCGGTGGCATCAGCATGTCCTCGTCATCAATCGTCAGGTAGTCGACGTACAACGTGCTCGATTCGGCGTCCTCCGGTTCGATGTAGTCCATCATCAATTCGCGATCGTCGACACGAAAATCGTTCTTGGCTTCCTCGGGACCGTGACAGTCCAAGCATCGGACTTGAAGAATGGGAGCGATATCGCGACCGAAATCCACCAAATGACCATCCTCATTCAGCGGCGTCATGACCTGCTGGACGATCTCTTCGATCACCACATCTTCGTCGACCAGCAACGCTTCTTGTGCGTTGGCCAGCGAACAGGGCATCGCAATCGCGACCGCCAACACGGCGAAGGTGAACGCAAAAGGTGTCAGCCGAGACCGGGTCGACAAGCAAAAAGATCGCATTCGATAGACCTCCGTTGGCACCCCAGCGGCACCAACGTGTTCAGAGAGAGAGATGGGGTGGGATCGACGGCTGCATGATCCTGTCACGACCAGCCGCCCATGCAGAAGACGATAAAAACGATCGGCAACCGCACCCCCATTGTCGCCCCCCGCCACCAATCTTTCCAGACCAGTGCAGATCTGGGGGGAAGACTTTCGACGTTTCTTTGCGATCCACTGTCGCCGGCACCGGTGGCACGGCGTCCCTCCGATGGATGACAGCGTCCGACCGATGGCTGCCAACGCGGCCCCCAAACGTTAAACGCTGATCCCAGCAAACGCTTTTCCGAGCCCCAATTGAGCGATTTCGCGTTTCACATCTTCGCCCGAAGGATCTTCCAACGTTTCAGCCACTTCGTCGGCAATCAACTGGGCAAACAGGGTACGAGATTCGACCAAGATCTTCTGAATCTGTGACTCGTCAATCTTCAGCCCGGTCTCGCTTGCGATCTGAACGGCCAACATCGATGGCGACGACGGCGAACTCTTCGTCGCCCCGTGCAGAATCGTGTACACCGGCATCTGAGGATCCGAATGTTCCTGGCGTTCGAGCGATCGCCAAGCCCGTTCCAACAATCCTTCCCGCCAATAGCTAAGCCATTGTTTGGATTCCAGCGTGACCTCGTCCAGTTTCAATTTCGGTCGCGCTGCCTCGGGCAGTTCCGCAACCGAACTTTTCGCCGCCGATCGAATCCCCCGCAACAGAAAGTCCCGCAACCGACCTCGCTTGTGTTCGCCGAAACCCACCGAGACCAAATGCCCGAGCAATAGCTTCAACGCTTCGTCCGCCAATTCGCTGGTCCCCAGGATCGCCGTCAGCTGTCGGCGCATCGGTGACAAATATCTCAGCACAAACCCCGCGGCGCTGTCGGCCTGGGTCCAGGGGTGCGAGGACCGCACCAAGTTGATCGAACTGATGCGGCCAGAATCGGTGGAGGTTACGTCTGCCATGCGGTTAGTCTAACTGGTCCGATATTCGATGTGGGAAGTCAGCGGGCCAAAAACGATGGCCATGGCGACAGAACGCTGCTTGGTCCGATGCCCGATCGGCCCAATTCCCGAATCGCCCAATTCCGGATTCGCCCAATTCCCGAATCGCACAATTCCCGAATCGCCCAATTCCCGAATCGCCCAATTCCCGATTCGCCCGGGCACTCATCCGCGGCACCCCGCATCCCAGAACCGATCGGCGGCCCCACGCGATAACCGCCGTCATGATCGCGGCCGCACGGCAAGCGCCGGCGACGCCTCGGGTTTGCCCTCCCTGGACCAAAAATAGGTTGGTTTCTTCGACGTACTGGTTCGCTGCAACACAATGGTCACCTGATCGCTGTTGGCCGAACGCAGAAAATCGTCCAACCCTTCGCCCACCATCCTGATTTTATCCACGGCATCTTTCAAATGGTTGCCGGAATTGTCAAAGGTCAGCCGCCCCAAAAAAGATTGCCCAGCGATCCCATCGCGGAGCGGCGAATGCTGCCAGTCCAGATAGCCGTCGCCCGATTCCACCCAATCCGAAGCCCCGGGATCGTCGATGCCATAAACCCGAAATTCATCCTTCGATGGATTCCCGTCACCGGCGATCGTCATCATCAGCACCGATCGATCGATGGTGTCACGAGGGATCCCCAATTTGGCCAGATCGAATCGCAAATAGATATGGTCGCGGACCTCTTGCCCCTTTTGGGTCGTCAACAATCCCTGCAACATTGGCCCCCCACCCATTGATTCGTCCGCTGCACTGCTGACCACGGTATCGGCCCCGCGACCTTCGTGAGTGCGAACGGTTTCGAAACCCAACAAATCGCTTTCGATGATGTTCTCGTCGATCGTCAAAGTCGACTTGGTTTCACTGACTTCGGTGCCGCCCGGCGTCTGCAACTGGAACGTCACTTCGTATTCGGCCGGCGCCAAACTGCCGGTCAAAAACTGGATTTCAATCTCGGCCAACTGTCCCGGACTGGGCAGTTGGCGTGCCGATACCTTGCGAGGAAACGTCGGTGCCTTTCTCGCGATCACGTTTGGATTGTCGGCGTCGATGATCTTCAGATACGTCACAATCTGGGCTGCGACGTTGGCCCCTTGATTGATGGACCGGGGATCCGCCGCTGGACTGACCGCTTGGTTCTCCAGACGCATTTGAAATCGAGCTGCTTGGCCAGCCACCACTCGCGACGAACCTGCGATCACCGGTGACAATTTCAGTGGCGCCAGCGATGCCGACGTGATGACGGTGACCTTCGGCTTCAAAGCCTGCGGCCGCTGATCGACTCCCCTATCGGTGGTCGTGCCAGACATCCCCCACCAACCGATGCCCAGCATCGCCACCACAACCATCGCCGCCCCGATCGCCCAAACCAAGACCGGCCCACGGCCCCTGCCATCGCCGGGATCGCCATCACGGCCACGCCGCGTCCAACGTGACTCGGGCGATGCGGGTGCCTTGCCAGCGCCGACGGCTACCGGGTCAACGACGATGTCGATTGCCATCGTTTGTTCGGCCTGGCAAATCGCGTCGACCCGGTCGATCCACTGAGTCAATCGAAGGGCCGAATCGGGACGATCCCGAGCCTCTTTTTTCAACAGCGTTTCAATCAACTCGCAAAGCGGCGCCGGCAGATCAGGATTCACCTGCCGCAGCGGCACGATGTCACGACAGATGATGGCAACCAATTGCCCGATCAACGATCGAACACGCAGCGGGACCTTCCCACAGCACAGCTGATACAGCACAACGCCCAACGAATACAGGTCCGTGCGATCGTCCAGCGGTTCGTTACGAGCCTGTTCCGGCGAAAGATATCCTGGGCTGCCAACAACGGCGCCCTTGGGTGCTAGGTGGTCCGGCCCAGTCACGGCCAATCCAAAATCCAAAATCTTGGCTCGACCGCTAGGCGATTCCAGCCAGATGTTGGCCGGTTTGATATCCCGGTGAATGATCCCGCACGCGTGCGCGGCGGCCAGCCCCTGAGACACTTCGCGTGCGATGCGGATGACATCGCGATAAGGAAACACCGGCTGACTCTTGATGCGATCCAGCAACGACTGGCCCTTCAACAACTCCATCGCCAAAAACGGCATCCCCTCGTGAAGCCCCACTTCGAAGATCGTCGCCACATTGTCGTGATGGACAGCAGCCATCGACCGAGCCTCTTCGACAAACCGTTTTCGGCTGTTCGGCGTGGCAGCAAAACGCTGGTTCATCACCTTCAACGCCACCGTCCGCTTTAGCCGCCCATCTTCGGCCTGGAACACCTGCCCCATGCCGCCCTTTCCTAAAACGGCCACGATCCGATAAGGCCCCAACCGACCGATCTCGCCAGCCTGCAGCGGCGGATCAAGGAAATCGTATTCGGTGGAATCGGTGTTCATTCAGACGGCCGACGGTGACGGAATCGGTGGATCGATCGAAGTGCGAAAAATGCGACGCTCGCGGGGGCACACAGGGACACACGGCCGGAATCAACCGCCCTGCCCTGCTCTTCCCGATCCCCCCCATGCATCGCCCCTGGTGACCATCACCATTGTGGCAGCATCCTGGTTGCAAACTAGACGTTAGCGGCGTCGGATTCAACGCTTTCGGGCGATCGGCCCGATCGTTGGCGATCCATTCGATTCCACCGCCCCCTTGGCTACGCGGCGCTGGCGCCGTCCCAACCAACGGCTTTTTAAATGCGAGGCCTTGCCAATCGACAAGGCTTCGGACCATCCTTTCAACTGATACATTCCCTTTCGGGCGTTTTGCCCTTGGATTCGCTACGCTCCGCCGTCCTCCCTTTATTTGAGTCGATTCCCGTGAACCGCATCCCCGTTTCCGACCTGACCGACGGCCAATCGATCGAGCAACCCTTTCGCGCAGCCGACAAACAATTGCGGGTCAATCGCCAAGGTGGCAAGTACATCCTGATGCGGCTCTCGGATCGCACCGGCGTGATCGCCGCCATGCAATGGAACGCCGATGAAAAAATGTTCGATTCGTTCGACCGTGGCGACTACGTTTTTTGCCGTGGACGAACCCAGATCCACAACGGCACGCTGCAACTGATCGTCACCGATGTCGAACGTATGGATGTGTCCGAAGTCGACGTCGCCCAGTTCGAGCGTTTCGACGCCGACGCTTCCGAACGTCTACTGCAGCGACTGACCGAACTGCTAGGCGGGCTACAGAACGCTCCGCTGCGTCGCCTGGGCGAGATCTACCTTGCCGATCAAAACTTCGTCACGCGGTTCCAGAAGGCCGCTGCTGCGGTATCCAACCACCATGCCTATCCCGGCGGACTGCTACGACACACGGTCGACATGATGGAACTGTGTGCGTTGATCGCGCCACGGTACCCTCAAATCGATGCCGAACTGCTGATGTTCGGTGCGTTCCTGCATGACCTTGGCAAAATCGAAGAATTGGCCAGCGACGGCGAGATCGCCTATACCGACCGCGGCCAACTGGTCGGACACATCGTCATCGGCGTCCAAATGCTGGGCGACAAAATCGCGGAATACGATGCCGGGGGCGAAGCCTTCCCAGCCGAACTTCGATTGCACCTGGAACACCTGATCGTCAGCCACCACGGCCAGATCGAATACGGCAGCCCCAAACTGCCTGTGATGCTGGAATCCGTCACGCTGCATCACATCGATAACCTGGACGCCAAACTGTCGACTTACACCACGGTGATCGACACCGACATTTCAGGCGACAGCCACTGGACCAACTACAACCCTTCGATCGGTCGCAAACTGTGGAAGAAACGCAGCTAGCGATCGCTACCGCCACGGACCATTCCGATGACAAATTCACGTCCCGCCGTTGTGCTGCTGTCCGGTGGACTCGATAGCGCCACCTGTTTGGCAATCGCACGCGACGAGGGATTCACGCCGCATGCGATCAGCTTTCGATACGGCCAGCGCCACCAGTACGAACTGGATCGCGCGATCCAGTTGGCCAAAAACCTGAAGGCCGCATCCCACCGGATCGTTGACATCGATCTGTCACAGTTCGGCGGATCGGCGCTGACCGATGCATCGATCCCGGTCCCCAAGACGGACCACCTGGATAACATCGGCGACGATATCCCGGTCACCTACGTGCCGGCTCGCAACACCGTTTTCCTGTCGCTCGCCCTGGCGATGGCCGAAACGATCGGTTCCCGCGACATCTTCATCGGCGTCAACGCACTCGATTACAGCGGCTATCCCGATTGCCGACCGGAGTTTGTGGAAGCCTTTGAACAGATGGCCAATCTGGCGACCAAGGCGTCGGTTGATGGGGCCGAACGTCTGCGAATCCACACGCCACTGATCGATCTGACCAAAGGACAAATCATCGCGACCGGCATCCAACTGGGCGTTGATTACGGACAAACGTTGTCGTGCTATGACCCGGGGCAAAACGGCACCGCGTGTGGCCAGTGCGACGCCTGCCTGCTGCGTGCCAAGGGATTCGCAGAAAACAGCTTGACGGATCCTGCTGCCTAAAACATTTGGTAGTCCCCACTGGCTTCGAACGCCGATTCATAGTGTTCGATTCGGTCCGGCGTCGGGCCGTCCCCGTGCCACCAAACGGCCACAACGTCAAAACGGGCGGTCACACCGAGCAGTTTCTTGCGTTTCAGGTACCGCAGCGCAGCCCGCGATACCCTGCCCTGCTTTTCGGCATCCACCCGCTGCGCCGGATGCCCGGGCTTGCGAGTTGAATGAGTTTTGACTTCGACGAACACGATCAACTTTTGTCGTTGATCGATCGCGATCAAATCGATTTCACCACCCTTGTCCGATTCGCTCTCGGCGACCACGACCAAGCCTTTCTGGCGCAGCAACCTGGCTGCCGCCTGTTCGCCGCGACGCCCCACCGGCGCGGCCAGATCGATCGCACCATAACGCAGGTCGATATAACGCTGACAAAGAATTCGCACCCAAGGATGCATCGGAGACACCCACCGACAAGGACAGAAAATGCGTCAAGTGTGTCGACACCCACCCCCATCAATGTATCGAAACGGGTGCGGGAAGGCGTGCGGAAAGGCGCAACGCAGACACCTCTCGCGCAAGCTTGCAGCGAATCTCGCCAACGGCCTGGGTCCACGTGCGCATGAAAAAACGGCAGGCACTCTTCGTCGAAGAGAACCTGCCGCTTGATGGGTCGATTTGGGATCGTCTGCCGACTAGCTGCGGCGACGTTCTTTCAGACGAACAGCCTTCCCGACGCGGTCACGCAGGAAGTACAGTTTCGCACGACGTACGATACCGCTTCGCTTGACTTCGATCCGCTCGATCCGCGGGCTGTGGACGGGGAACTTACGTTCCACACCTTCACCGGCGACGATCCGACGAACTGCGAACATTTCGCGGCTGCCGCTGCCACTGCGAGCGATGACGACGCCAGAGAACACTTGGATGCGTTCTTTGCTGCCTTCAAGAATCTTCAAGTGAACGTCAACGGTATCACCGATTTCGAACTGCGGTGCATCTTCTTTGATCGAGGACTTTTCGACCAAGTCCATGATAGCTCGGGACATGGATATTACTCACTCTATTAAGGGTTTTGGTTGTCTGATTCAGGCAGCAAATCGCTGCGTCGTTGTTGGGTCCGCAATCGGCTTTGCTCTGCTCGCCACTTGGCGATGGCCCCGTGATCGCCGCCGGTCAGGACGTCGGGCACGGTATGGCCGCGGAACTCTCTCGGTCGCGTGTACTGCGGAAACTCGAGCAATCGGTTGCCCCGGCTGAACGAGTCGTCAATGTTACTTTGCTGGTCGCCTAGGACGCCCGGAATCAACCGGACGACCGCATCGATGATCACCATCGCTGCTACTTCGCCGCCGTTTAGGACAAAGTCGCCAACGCTGATTTCTTCGGGTTCCCAAATGTCGATCACTCGCTGGTCGAATCCTTCGTAACGTCCGCACAGCAAGATCAGCCGTGGGTCGTTTGCAAAGTCTTCGGCCATTCGCTGGTCGAAACGTTTTCCCTGGGGCGTCAACAAGACTCGTCTTGCCTTTTCCGGGACCGCCGCTTCGACTGCTTCGACACAGTTCACCGTCGGTTCGACTTGGATCAACATCCCAGGCCCGCCGCCGAACGGTTTGTCATCAACCGGTCGGTGAGTGGTTTCGGGGGCGTGATCACGAAGATCGTGCCGATGGATTTCAACCAGTTCGTTCTTCAGCGCTTTGCTGAGCAATCCCTGGCTTAGGTAGCCGTCGAACAACGCCGGAAAGAGCGTCACGATATCGAATCGCATGGATCTCTCCGACGGTGGAATCGATTACTCGGAAGCAGCTTCTTCGGTCGCAGCAGCGTCGGCAGCCGGCGCGGCGGCTTCTTCGGCTGGTGCTTCCGCCTTTGGCTCTTCCTTCTTGGCCTTCACAGGCTCGGGCGGTGCAGGAGTGTATTCCTTGCGGCGGCCCAAGCGTTCCACGGCGGCCTTTTGGGCCTCCAGGTGACTTCCGTTAGTACCGAACTTCTTGATCAACACGCCAACTTTTTCGCTAGGCTGTGCACCGACACCCAACCAGTAGTCGACTCGTTCACCCTTCAGCGTGACGCGAGCATCCGTTTCGGGGCACATCGGGTCGTAGGTGCCCAATTCTTCGATCACACGACCGTCGCGGGGGCTGCGTTGATCCATTGCAACAACGCGATAAAACGGACGGTGGGTGCGTCCCATCTTCTTCAATCGAATACGAACTGCCATCAGTAAAATGTTCCTGTTGGAAACGAGTTTTTGACTACTAGTCAGACTTCCTGGGGCCCGAAAACGTTTCGGACGCCGGGTCGGTGCCAGAACGGCTGGCACTTGTTCGGTGTTCAACTGTAGTCCAGTTGAAGAGCTCGCAGACAGCGCTGCGAGCGGTGTTATTTCTTTCGTTTTTGGCGACGCAGCATTCGGTCGCGTTCTTTCTTTTGCTTGGCTCGTTCGGCCGGGCTCAATCGTTTGCCCGTGCCCTTTTTGACCTTCAAACCGCTCATGCCCATCGACGGATCCGACATCGCGCCACTGGACTGCAGCTGCTGCATCATCTTCATCCGGTCGCCCATGCCACCGCCGGCCATGCCCTGCATCAGCGGCTTCATGACCTCGAACTGCTTGATCAATTGCGACACCACCGGCGTCTGCACCCCGGCGCCCCGGGCGATCCGGTTGCGACGATGGGCGTCGATGATCTTCGGGTTGCGACGTTCTTCCATCGTCATCGCGTTGATCGCGCCGATGGTCTGGTTGATGCCCTTGGATGCTTCGTCGCTTTCCAGCACATCCTTGAACTGCCCCATGCCGGGCATCAGCCCCATCATGCGGCCCATGATGCCTGGCTTGGCGACCTTTTGCATCATGTTTTTGAAGTCGTCCAGCGTGAAATCGCCGGACGCCATCTTGGCTTCTAATTCTTCGCGTTCCTTTTCGTCGACGATCCGGTGCGCTTCGCGAGCAGCGGCGACCATATCGCCCATCTGCAAAATCCGGCCCGCCATGCCTTCGGGGCGAAACGGTTCCAACGCATCAAAATGCTCGCCGGTTCCGATGAACTTGATCGGCACGCCGGTCACATGTTTGACAGACAGCAAAGCCCCACCACGGGCATCACCGTCCAACTTCGTCATGATGACGCCGTCCAGTTCCAACGCTTCGTTGAACGCCCCGGCACTGTTGACGGCGTCTTGGCCCGTCATTCCGTCGACGACCAGATAGACCTGGTCGGGCGACACCTTTTTGTCGATCCGCTTCAACTCGGCCATCAACTCTTCGTCGATCGCCAAACGTCCGGCGGTGTCCAGAATGACAACGCGGTTGCCGTCTTTGATCGCCTTGTCGACGCCAGCCTTACAAACCTTGACCGGGTCCTGATTGCCCTTGTCACTAAAGACGGGCACGCCCAGCTGATCGCCAATGACATGCAACTGGTCGATCGCGGCGGGTCGCTGAAGGTCGGCGGCGACCAACAACGGTGTGATGTCTTCTTCCTTCAACAACTGCGACAACTTGCCACAGGTCGTTGTTTTGCCGCTGCCCTGCAGGCCGCACAGCATGATGATCGTCGGACCTTCTTTTTTCAGGTGCAACGACGGGTCCACAGGCCCCAGGATCGAAATCAGCTCGCTGTGGACGATATTGACCAGTTCTTCGTGCGGGCGAAGACTCAGCAGCACCCGTTTCCCCAGCGCTCGCTCGCTGACCTGGGCCATGAAATCTTCGACAACGCCATAGCTGACGTCGGCTTCAAGCATCGATCTTTTGACGATCTCCAGCCCGTCGCGCATATTGCCTTCGGTCAGCTTGCCCTTGCCGGACAAACTCTTGAAAGCAGACTGCAGACCGTCGGAAAGGGACTCAAACACGAAAAACCGGCTCGAAAGCGAGAAACACGGGCAATAACGGGGAAATCGAAGCCCGGCAGTTTACGCAAACAGGAGCCGTTTTGTAAATGGCTCCGCCGTTTTTACCCAAACCGCATTTTCCGACAAAGTTCTTGCCAGTCGCTGGCCGCGATCGCAGCCGCACTGAAACCCACCATCCGGCTGCTACTGAAACATTGCACCCGCAGAGGGATCGCACGAACAGAACTGCCGTTTTTTACCTGGGAAAGTATGCCAATGCGATCGTTGATTCATCGGGTGAACGACAGGCCGCCGGTGGTGGCACCGTCCAGCTTGAAGCTGAATCCGGTGGCATTGGCGATCCACTGGCCTCGCATTTGTTGCTGATCGCCCGACCGGATCAGTGTCAGTTGGTCGCCGGCCAAGTCGTAGCGACCCGAGAAAGAATTGGACGATCCGGCCTTGGTGGCTGTCCAAGTGAACTGGCCGTCATCATTCAAAACCAGTTCCACCGACTGATCGCCAGGCAACGAAACTTTCCACGCACCCGTGCTGGGCGATGAAACCGCAGCGGTCGACGCGGCGGTGAACTCGGGAATCAGCGACGACACGGCCGCATCGGTGGTGGGCGCCGATTCGCGGGTCAGCGATGCCAACATCTGCAGAGCCGATGGGGTCCCCGTCGATGCTGCGACAGGCGACACGGGTGCCGGAGCCGCCAAGGTTGCCGGCTGTGACGATGCTGGTGGTGCCGCGGCCCGCGACGATGGGGCAATCGGGGCCGGTGCCTGCGTCGGTGCGGGTGCCTGGGCGGGTGCCTGGGCGGGTGCGGGTGCAAATGCCTGAGTCGGGGCTGGTGCAGGTGCCCGATTCGGGGCGAATGCGGGTGCAGGTGCCTGCCTCGGTGCGGGTGCGGCCTGTGCGAAGCCGGGCTGCGACTGGATTGGCCGAGCGTAGGAAGAATGCCCGTAGGCTGGTTGCGAATGAACAGGTTGCGGGTGGACGTATTGCGTGTGAACCGAAGCAGCGTAGGTCGGTCGAGCCGAGACGTAGCCGCCACTGTGTCGTCCGAAGCTGCCGCCGAAACCGCCCGAGAAACCGATACTGCGTCCGCCGCTGCCGCCGCGACCGCTGCCGCCACAAGCCACTGCCGAGACGCCGCTTACTGCACTGCAAGCGATCACGCCGGCGATCATCAGTCGTTTGAAATTCTTGGTCATGGCTAGGTTTCCTTGGAAAGGGAACAGGTGGGGGTGGATGCGGTCGGCGGCCAGTCGTTTGCTCGCCAAGATTCCAAGCGTCCTCCAGTCCGATGTGTTACGAAACTTTCGCTGGAAACTTCGAAAACGAAAAAAGGGGCGTGATCAGCCCGGGATTCCCCGCCGCTGATTCGCCCCCTTTTCCCGAGCCAACCCCCGTCGCCTCGTACCTGCGATCACTGAGCCAACCAGGACGCCAGCGTTTCGGCGGATGTCTTGGAAGACGCTTTGGGGTTCAGTTCTTTCGCCATCGCGGCTGCGATCCGAGCCACATACTCGATCGTGCCTTTGATCGCTTCGTCCGGTGCGGTCGCGTCCAGCTTGGCGACATACAAGACCAGGAAGTCACCGTCGGAGTTCTTTTCGATCGCCCAGGCTCCGATCTTGGTCACCGAGCTCTGACGCAGCAGACGGTTCATCAGTGTCGCCGTCGGTTCTTCCTTGCTGACCTGAACAAGCGACCAGACTTTGCGAACATCGGCTCGCTGGAAGTACTCGGTGTCCTTGGCGACATAGACGGTTTGAGTCGTTTCAGCGGCGATCTTGTGCTCGATTTGGTAGTGACCGGTCGCGTTAACGGAGTGCTCGATGCCGGCGTCTTCCAACAGTTTTTTGCTGGCGATCGGTGCCGTCTTCCAACTGCTGGCCAACATCGCCCGGATTTCGAACACGTCCACACAGAAGCTGATCAGCGTGTTGGCGGGCGAAAACGACTGGGCCAGTGCAACCAGTTTTCCGTCGGCGTTCACGATCGGGCCGCCGCTGTCGCCAGGCTGAATGGGGCTTTGAGTTTCGACGGCGCGAAAGTCATGTTCGCCGTGGTTGGACTTGAATTTCTTGTCGTACACCGCTCGCACCGAACCGGTCGTCGAAACCCACATCACATCGCTATTGCCAGGGTTTCCGACCAATTCGATCGTGGATCCTGGCTTGCTACTGCTGTCGGCCAGCTCGATCGCGGTGACGTCTTCGGGCACCTTGGGCAGTTGAATCAGAGCCAAGTCGCGGCGGCGGTCCACGGCCACAACCTTGCCGGGCTGAGCCAAAGTTAGGACGTTGTCCAGATAATGTTTGCGTTTGACATTGGGAATGCCGTCCTTGATGTCGGCAAAGAACACCACGGCGGTGCGGCTGTCGCCGACGACGTGGGCGTTGGTCAGCACGATTCGTTTTTCGGCATCGACCAAAACGCCCGTTCCAGTAGCCGTTTCGTTGTCCGCATTGCTGGTGACGATCCAGGCGGTCGATCGAACCACTTGGGCATAGGTATCCGCATCGGCGTGAGCGGTCACGGCGATCGTGCAACCGATCAGCAACAAGATTGCACGGCCCAAGATTGGCGATGGGTTCGATGCGTGGGGCACTGGATAGGTCGCGGACATGATGGTGAACCTCGGACGGGGACTTGGTGGGGGGTGTTGGGCTGTATCACTCAGCGGCAAGTCGACCAAAATGTTACGAACCCGATTTCTGGAAACGGATCAAACGTCCTGATTTGCCGTCCGAGTCGACAATTTTCAGTTCCATCGACGTGGTTTCGATCGATTGGATCAGGAAGGTCATCTTGGTCGCTCCCTTCTCTGCCATGACCAAGCGGTCACCGCTGCGGGTGACGGTTCCGGAGGACACGGCCGACTGTTTCCCCGCGACATGCACCATCTGGAAGGTCCCGCCGCTGACAAAGTCGATCGCGATCGAGACATCGGCCGAAACCGTGGCCGACCAGCGTCCGATGATCGGCGTCAGATCGTCTTCACTGGTTTTTGCGTCCGCAGCGGCGATTTCCGTGCTTTCCGCCGCTGTTTTCGTATCGCCGGCCGCCGTGGACTTCGATTTCGCCGGCTTCAGTGCCATCCAGACGTCGGATTGGCCCAGAGCGGTTTCGGCCAGCTCGGTCAAACGAGTCTGGATTTTCGACGCCGTCAGCCCGCGGTTGGAAAAGGTGGTCCGCAGCTGGATCAACTTGGTGTCGGGATCGAAGGCGAAATGGGCATCGCCCGCCTGGTTGCTGGCCGCCATCAGACTCAGCAGGCTGGCGTGATCGGTGACGGTATCGGGATCGATCGTGACCAGCGACATTCGGCAATAAATTCGATCACGTTGGATATCGACATCCATCAAAACAGGCAGCTTCCAGCCCGCCTTTTCGACTCGCACAGACACCGACTGGCCCTTCCGCTGCGGATCGAATCCAGCCGATTCCAACGCCTGGCTGAGCGATCCAACCCCCGTCACACGGTCGAAACCGGCAACTGCGTCACTGGTCGCCATCTCCACCACCGATGCACCGGCCTTCTTAAACACGGCTTCCATCGCAATTTCCGAGAACAAAGGGTCATCGGCTGCGGAAACCGAAACGGTGGACAAGATGGACGTCATCAGCAAGCAGGTGATTCGCAGTGACATGGTTCAACTCGCAACAGAAAGGCAAAGATTTGGGGGGGGGTGTGCTTTGCTAAGCGTGAAAGGGGCGCCGTTGTTACAAGTCCGTTTCCGCAAGCCCCGTTTCCGCAAGTCCCGTCCGCAACCGTAGCGAGACTCGCCAAGAGTTTCGGCCTCCATTCATCATCGCGTGGGAAAGAGGACGCCGGCAGAATGATGATGGGGGGCAGCGTGGGGAAAGAAGTTCGAGTTCGAGTTTAAGTTCGAGTTTAAGTTTTTGGGCCGCATGTCAGTGCCCAACTCGAACTTGAACTCGAACTTGAACTCGAACTTGAACTTGAACTCGAACTTGAACTCGAACTTGAACTTGAACTCGAACTTGAACTCGAACTTGAACTTGAACTCGAACTCGAACTCGAACTTGAACTCGAACTTGAACTCGAACTCGTACTCCCCCAACCCCAACAAAAGCGTCCATTGGGACGCTCCTCCGCTGCACCCCCAACAAGTTTTCAAAACTTTTCGGTAACACATTTCGGCGGCCTTCGCTTGGTGGGTTAGTCAAGTGACGCCCAGCGACGACCGAGACACGGCAGACTCACGATCGCTTTCACCCCATCACCCTGCCACGCCAAGGAATGTTTCCGATGTTCAAGAAAATGATGTTTGCGATTGCTCCCATGATGCTGATCGCCGGTTCGGTTGTTGCTGATGACGATCTGCTTTCGGCACTGGCCAAGATGAATGTCGACCAAAGCATGGTGTCTGGGGCCGACATCGCTGACGCCAAGTTGGGGCAAGCCGATGTCGACGCCTTGCTGGGCGATGACGATGCCAGCAGCGAAGACGCCATCGCCGCTTGCTACCGCCGATTCCGAGGCGGGTACGGCCGACACTACAGCAGCTATGGAAGCTACGGACACCGCCACTACGGATCCAGCTACACCACTTGGCACAACCCTTGCCACACGTCCTACCGCACCTACACCCACTGCTACACCCCGGTCTACTGTCCACCGACCTACTCGTACTACACCCCCAGCTACACCAGCTACTGGGGTTGCCACTAAGCACACGGCATTCGACCTAGCAGCCACCATCCCCAAGCTCGGCAACTCTAGCGATCGCAACTCCAGTGATCGAAGTTGACGGGCTTTTTTCGTACTCCGATTCCATCATCCCAACCGCCCCCATGGTGATCCCGATGAACGTCTACTCTGTTTGCCGCTACGTGGCCTTTGCCAGTCTGGCCACAACGATCTTGTTCTGTTTTGCCGCTGTCGCTCGCGGCCAAGAAATCCAAACCTGGCAAGTCCTGCACGGAAGCCACCGCTGTGATCACGTGATCGCCCAGATCATGCGGCACGGCGTCAACCAAAGCATGGACCGGTCCGCAGGCGTGGGCTTCACGGTCGCAACCCCCAACGGATTTGCGACCACACCAACATCCGAAATCGGCGACCTTGAAATCATGTCGGTACACCGCTGCGATACTGCCGACGGCAGCGTCGCACCTCAGTTCGCCGTCGTTGTGATGAACCAAAGCCAACGCGAAGTCAGCGACGTCGAAGTATCGCTGGTCGCGTTGCTCGGTCAAATTCATCCGCACTGCCCCACCGCGACATCCTTTTCGACGCCGATCCCGCCCTGCACCGCGGCTGAAGTGATCGTGACGCTGCCGGTCGAAGCATTGTCGATGGGGAATCGATTTGGCAGCGTTGTCGGATTCCAAAGTCTGGTCGTCTGTATCGACGGACACGACGAATGGGTCGAAACGAACGAAGCCAACAACATCCTAGCGATAGGCGTGGGGGACATTCCCGTTGCCGCGCCGGCACCTAGCCCCGGCACTGCCGAGTCACCCATCATCGAATCACCGGCAATTGCACCGGAGTCGATTGATCCAACCGGGATCAACCCGGCCGACACCATGCCCACGTTTGACGACCCTGGCACCACCGGACCACAAGCCGTGGCCCCCAGTGGTATCACCGATACCGACGCACTACGGATGGCGGTCGAGAAGCTCGGAATCCCTGAAGCCGAGACAGCGAGCACGCAGCTTTGACGACCGTTCTCGCCAACACTCCATTCCAGGCCGGCCGACCTAGCCAGATCCTGGAAAGGACCAGCAGTTGGCACCCTGCACTTATCCACGCTGGTGGCGAAAGCACGCTGCCTGCGAGGAGCATGCCACCCTGCACCCTGCCACTCAGCACTCAGCCACGCAGTGGCGACAGCCCCCATGCCGTTGGCCTTGGCCAACGGTACCCGCGAGCGACTACTTCGACATCTCCCCTCTCCGATCGCCGCGGTGCGCGGCGATCGGAGAGGGGAAGAATCAAGCGAGGTCCACTGAAACAATCCGTTGGCCAAGGCAAACGGCATTGGGCTGTCGCTGCTCCGCAGCTGTTTCGCCGATCGTTCACCCCACGGCATCGGTGGTGGACCGCGACTGAGCTAGCTGGGGTAAAGCTGGTACAGCATCGCGTACACCATCACGCCGGTGATCGAGACGTACATCCAGATCGGGAAGGCATACCGCACCAGTTTCTTGTGCGCTACGATCCGGCCTACTTTGGCGAGGTAGACCGCCCGAATGGCCAAGAATGGCACCGTGATCGCTAGCACCAGGTGAGTCCCCAGGATGCCGTAATAGGTATACCGAGCGGCATCCGAGGCGATTGCGGGATCCGTCGCGAACCGCTTATTCGGCTCGCCCGTGGCCTGGAAAAGGGCCACTTTATGGAACAGGTACAACAACAGAAATAACGCGCTGACACCCAGGGCGGCCAACATGTATTTTTTGTGGACGCGTGCCCTGCCCTTCTTGATGTTGATCAAGCCCAGGGCCAACAGCACTGCCGCGGTCGCGTTGAGCGCTGCGGTTGCATGAGGAAGATTGTCCGCCAAAAATTGCCAGCTCATCAAGAATCCTTGGCCGTGATCATTTCTCGGATTTTATCTTTCAGCGCCGACAATTGCTTCTTCTCGGGCCAGTTGTAAAAGCCTTCGATCTCGCCGCTGGGGTCCACCAACACGAACCGTTCGGTGTGGAACTGCTTGTTCACCGGCTGCCGAAAAATCTCGGCACCGATGCGGCGAATATAGGTCAGGTCGCCAGTCATAAATAGCCACTGCTGGTCGTCCGCGCCGAATCGGGCTGCGTACTCTTGCAGAACTTCCGGAGTGTCGGTCTCTGGATCCACCGAAATGGCGACGAACCGAACCCCCTGCCCTGCAAACTCGTCCTGCAATTCCTTGATCACCTGGTTCTGTTGGATGCAGATGCTAGGACAGGTGCTGAAAAAGAAACTGACCACGTAAGGCTGTCCAGCCAGTTCTTCGCTCTTGACCAGTTTGCCACTGCGCTCGGTCAACTCGAAACGGCTCAGCCATTCCTCGTCTTCGGGCGGCTTGGTCGGCGTCGAATTTTCGATCTCGTCAGGCGATTCGGCTGGCTCGCCGTCGTCGGTGAACACAACGTCGTCCGGGCCCGGACCATCCGAACTTGCTGGTGTGCGATAGGAGCGGATCGCCAACCCGAGCCCCACGCCGACCAACAGGATGATCACGATGTTTATCAGTGTCTTCATTTGATTTTTCTCGCTGGTTTGTCCCCCGACCTTCGGGCCGGCGTCTGGCGCGATGCCAACACTAAACGATCACGTCCACTTTTCGACTGCCACGCATCAACCACCAAGCGATCAGGGTCGTCCCCAGCGCCATCGAAATTGTCACGGCCCAACACACCGCCGAAGACGGTGCAAATCCAACCGCCGCAAAATCCACTTGCGGAAACATAAGACGACGCATTTCGACCATCGAATAGCTCAGTGGGTTCACTCGCATGATACCACCCAACAGCCATTGCCCCACACCGGCCCCTTGGCCCAGCGGAGGAATCGGAAAGAACGATCCGCTTAGCAACCACATCGGCATCAGCCCCAACATCATGATCGCGTGGAACCCCTGCGTGCTCTCCATCGGCCAAGCGACGATCATCCCCAACGAACACATCGCCACGGCAACGACCGCCAACAACACCAACAATGCCAGCACACCGACATGCAGCGAAACGGTGCCGACCGCATATACCAAAATCAAGAACGCGACCGCCTGGACCCACGCGATCGCCGATCCGCCGACGACCTTGCCGACCAACACGGGCAATCGCCCCACAGGCGCGACCAATACCGACTGCATGAACCCTTCGCGGCGGTCTTCGATCACCGAAATGGTGGCGAAGATCGCGGTGAACAACACGATCAACCCGACCGTGCCAGGTAGAAAGAACTGCATGAAATCCAGTTCACCGGCACCGGAAAACGATCCCTTCAGCCCTGTGCCGAACAGCAACCAAAACAACAACGGCTGCAGGATCGCCGCCGTCACGCGATTGCGTTGGCGAAAAAAACGAATCCATTCGCGGCGTGCCAACATCCAGGCAGCCCCGACGCCATCGGCAGTGGTCGTGTTGGTGGCAGTCATATTGAAAATCGCTGTGGGGGGGGTAAAACCGCGATGCTGATCACGGAAAATGCAGGGAGGTGGAAAGACGGGGCAACCGCGGATCCGCGACCAGACGGTCTGGATCAGACAACGTCAAAAGCTTGGCCAGTCTTGGCGACAAACACGTCTTCCAAGCTGGGCCGGCCGATCGTGATCGATTCGGCTCGATCCCCCAAAGCCGCGATCAACCGCGGGACCAAATCTTCCGGTGCATCGGACTGTAACCGAAGTTGGTGATCCAGCCGCTGGACATCCAACCCCAAGTCGTCACGCAACGTGGCCTGAACCGCTTCGGCATCCGCTGCTTGAATGGTCACCAAACCGCCACCCATCTCACTGCGCAGTGTATGGGGTGATCCTTCGGCGATCTTTCGGCCATCCGCCATGATGATCACGCGATCGGCCTTGTCGGCTTCTTCCAACAAGTGAGTCGTCATCAGGACCGCCATGCCACCGTCGGCCATCCGACGTATCGCCGACCATAAGCTCAACCGGGCAGACGGATCCAGCCCCGTGCTGGGCTCATCCAACAGCAACAACTGCGGCTGGTGCAACATCCCCTTGGCCAATTCAACACGTCGTTTCAAGCCACCGGAAAGCGATTCGCAGTAATCGCTGCGGCGATCTTTCAAATCCAATAGATCCAACAGTTCGTCGCGGCGGCGATTCAGTTCGTCACCGCGGATGCCGTACAGCGCCGCCTGGCAGGCGATGTTTTCGTCGACCGTTAGCTTCTTGTCCAAACTAGGCGACTGGAACACGATCCCGATCTGTCCACGAACCGCCAATGGGCTGGTCTTGGCATCAAATCCGCCGATCGTCACGCTCCCTTGCTGGATCGGCAACAACGTGCACAGCAGACGAAACAAAGTTGTTTTGCCACTGCCGTTGGGTCCCAGCAATGCGACGACTTGGCCAGCATCCACCGATAGATCGAGCCCCGACAACGCAACATGATCGCCATAGCTGTGGTGCAAGCTTTCCGCGATGCAAACCGACATGAACAATTACCAGAACACGCGGAGGGTGACGATCAACAATACCGCCGGCAGAACCAACAGGGATGACCGCAAAAGTTTGCGAGCGGTGATGTCGTCGGGCTGGCCAGCAAACAGCAGCGAAGCGCGTAGCATCGGTACGGTGGCAACCAAGACCCCGATCGCGGCGGGCACGGCGAACCATGTGAATCCGTTGATGAAACACAACGCGACCCCACAAACGATCAACGCCAACGATCCGACGATGCTTTGCCAACCTGCACTGCGACCGGTGGGTTCGACCGTCGTGGTCATTTTAAAACCGGCCTCGTCATATTGACGCCGATACATCCATGCGATCGCCATGAAGTGCGGGTACTGCCAAGTCCCCAAGACCCCAAACAACAACCAACCGGTGGCATCGGACAATTGGCCGCCCGTGGCGGTGTACCCAATCAGCACCGGAAGAGCACCGGCGATGGCGCCGATGGTGGTGTTCCATGCCGTCCGCGTCTTCATCGGCGTGTAGACCAAAACGTAAATCATCCAAGTGGCTAGGCCGGCAAGCGCCGGTTGAACCCCAAAGAACGACCACAATACCGTGGTGCCAACGACACCCAATGTCGCGGTGTAGATCAACGAAGGCAGCAATCCAACGCGACCGGCAGGCAGCGGACGATTGGCCGTGCGAGTCATGTTGCAATCGATCACGCGTTCCCAGATCTGATTGGCCGCGCCGGCACTGCCCGCGATCGCGGCGGTACCGATCATCAGCCACATCCAATCGATCCAAGCCACCAAACCGCCCGCACCCATGATGGCGGTCGCGGTGGTCGTCACCAAAATCATGGTGACGATGCGAGGCTTGGTCAGTTCGACGTAGTCGCCGAAGACGGTCGGGGTCTTCGTTTGCGGCGTATCCAAATTTTCGGCACTCCCCTGCCCTGCTCCGCTGGTTCGAAACCTTCGTCCGCGGCGTACCGACGGAATCGTTTCGCCGGTTGAATTTTTTCGACTGCCGTCTTCACCGCCCGCGATCGTGCCGGTTCGCAGCGACCGGGTCGCCACCGAATCTGCGGTGGTCGCGTCGGCCGAAAGTAAGTCTGTCGCCATTAGAAAAGCCGGTACTAGGAAGAAGCGGTCGCCGGAGCGGAAACGGGTGCGATTTCGGATTCCGTCGCTGCCGCGACAGCGGGCGACAAAGATGCCCCCGTTTGTCCTTGCCATGACCGAACCCGACACAACCGGATTGCCAGCATCGCCGCGACGGCCAAGATCAGCGAACCTGTGGCGACATGAGCTGTCACGATGATCGAATCAGCGAACCCCTTGGCCCGCAGCAAGAACTCGGCCGACCCAGGAACCCACTGTAAAATGGACGGCCAACCGTAGTTCACCACCCAGGTTCCGATTCCCAGACCGATCTGCAAGGCCACCAATCCTACCAAGCTGGCGGCAGGACGCGAGAGCGTCAAATCGCCGCACCGGTTTCCCTGGCCGCGGCGCCGCAAAACCCACCACGACAACGCAGTCATCCCCCACAGAATGAACGCGGTCATCACGTGCATCATGATGATCATCGCAAAGATTCCGGGACGCGTCGTCGGCTGGACGTGACGTAGCTGAGCCCCCAGAACCAGTTGCAGGTAGCTGATTAGAATCAATGCGAACCCGATCCCCACGATCCCCGAGCCGATTTTGGGCCAATCCGCGATCGAGTTCCCGGCGGCACAGAGCGAAGGATCGGCGCTGGACGGGTCTGTTGGGGACGGGTCTGTTGGGGACGGGTCATTTGGGGACGGGTCATTTTGGGACGGGGCTGTTTGGGAAGATTCGGCGTTGCTAGATCCATCGTTGTCCAAGCCGCCGCTGCGGGCACCAGCCTTCCCAGCGGCTGTTCTGGTTCCCCCGGGGGGCCACCACCAAAAACGACTGGTGACGACGGCAGCGATCACACAGACGGCAAAGAATGCGGGCCCGAAACATCCATGCACCATCGCCAGCGTCCGGTCGCCCAGCACCACTCGCATGCCGCCAAGCCCACCTTGCGCGATCACCATCACCAACAACCCGACGCATAACCATCGCACCCAGCGTCGCGGTTCGCCAACAAACGCCGCCATCACGATCCCGATGGTGACGAAGCCGACGACTGCCCCCAACAGGCGGTGCCCGTGTTCGATGAACAGATCAAATGGCCCCAACAGCCAAGTCTTGTAGGGATACAAAAACAGGTTGTACCCATACGTGGCGGGCCAATCGGGGACCGCCATGCCGGCATCGTAGGTGGTCACCAAACCGCCAACCCAAATCAGCGGCCACACCAAGCACACAGCCAACACGCACAGTCGGTGCAACCAACGCGCGGGAGGAATCATTGGGATGGTGGAATTGTTCGTTGTCATCACGTCGCCCTGCACCTGCATCGCTATGACCTCGCCTCGTACCAGCGTTCGGCCGCCATCGCGCCCACGACACAGAAAGTGGCCCCAAAAATAGCCGTCGGAAGCACGCCCGAGTACCCGAGCGTTTTCATCAACACAAACCCCAGGACCAAACCGGTGACCGCACCGATCCGACGGGTCGTGTCGCGGCTGATCTTATTTCGACGCATCACGCGGGGCCCCCTGAGCGGCCTGAACCGCCCTGCCCTGCCCCGCCGGATTCCGCCTGCGAATCGACTGGCGGGTCCACCGGGGACGCGGCCCCGGATCCCGTTCGATCCGACCCCATCGATTGCAGATAACGAACCAGATCCCAAACCTGTTCTTCGGTCAGCCCCAGACCGCTGGGTTCATCGACCACCTCGACGCCCGGCATCGGAGTGCCCGCGATTCCTTCGGCAATGCGACGATACAGCGTCGCCCCGTCGCCACCGCCGCGAAAGACACCCAGCGTCAATTCTCGCGGCTTGGCTGGCCGCGGTGGCAGGGCGCCCGCCTTGCGAAACGGCCGCATGTCGTCGCGGTCGCTGGGGGTCAGCCCCAGTCGCGTTGAGTACTCTTTCCCCCAATCGTCAAAGTCCAATAGCACCGACTGGCCATTGCCGCCTGGCCCGTGACAGCCGACGCAGTTTGCAATTTTGCCGTGAAAGATTTGGTCGCCACGCTGGATCGATTCGGCCAACTGCGAACCATCGATTACCGGCATCGGCGGAACCGAGACGACCTGGTCGGGCGCCGCCCGCCACTGACTGACCACGCGGTCGAGCACCTCGGCAGCCACCTGAGCCCCCTCGGAATCTCCGTTGGCCGCCAATCGCAATGATTCGTCGACCGCTTCGGAATCGTCGTCGTAATCCAGTTCGTCGATCGCCGCCGCCATCAACCTGCGCTCCACTTCACCGCGAATCGACAAGTACATGACGTAGTCGACCAACGCGTCCAAATCCGATGCACCGGCCGAGGCGTCGGCATCGTCTTCGGCATCGTCTTCGGGATCGATCGCTGCGAAGGACGGCATCGCCGAACCCACCAACCCATGCCGCAAAACCAACCGCAGATCAGCCCGTGTGGGCTTGGCCGCCCGCAGGGTCGACTTCCATTTGAAAACACCGTGGCGAAAATTTCGCGGATGCGGATCTTGATACAGGCTGGCCGGCCCTGCCCCGCCACCATCGACACTGTGACACGTCACACAGTGTTCGCGATACAGCCCCAAATGCGATCCATCCTTCTCGCTGGACACCGGACCGGCGGCCCGCACCAGACGATCCAGATCCAATATTTGGGCTGCCGAATCGGGAAGCTTGGGGTGATCCGGCGTGCCGAACCAATCTTCGGTCACCGCCGCGGCGTCCGATTTGGCGCCTTCGGACGACACCGCACGCGATTGCGCCAGGGTCAACGAATACACGTCGTTGGGCGGAAACGGGCCTACGGGAGCATCGCAGCCCAGGACCGCAGCCGTCAAAACAACAAGAAAAACAGCACGCCACATAGAAAAATGGACAACACGAACGAGGGCCAAGGGGAATTCAACGTGAATTGAACCGCGAAGTACCGCCAACTGCCAACGCCGCGAATTGTCGCAGGCAAAAAACGAAGCTCGCCAACAGCGTCGGTGGATGCCCGTGAGAATCCGAAAGTCTTGGCGACTTGCGCTACGGCGAAGGTAAGGCGACAGCGACAGCGACGGCGACAGCGACAGCGACGGCAGCGTTATTTTTCTCAGCGTGCCCCGAATCGCAACCTAGGCTTGCTAGAGAACCTAAATATCCTGCCCGTGCCCGCTGGACTGAACATGCCGTCTAAAGATTATGTCGATCACTACGAAATCCTCGAAGTGAGCCCGAACGCCAGCATGGCGACGGTCGAGCGTGTCTTTCGCTATCTGGCCAAAAAGCACCATCCGGACGTGTCGGACAGCAACGATGTCGTCTATTTCACTCAACTCGTCGAAGCCTTTGACACGCTTCGCGACCCGCAACGACGGGCCGCTTTCGACGCCGCTTACGAGCAGCGAAAGTGCGACAACGGCGAACTGGTTCAAACGGCCAACGCCAGCTCGAGCGACCACATGCAGCGATACGAACTGCTATCGCTGCTGTACGCCCAACGCAAACGCGACTTCAAAAAACCTGGGATTGGCTTGGGAACGATCGAGACATTGGTCAGTTTCCCACCGGATGCCGTCAATTTCCACCTTTGGTACTTCCGCGAAAAGGGATGGGTCAAACGCGAAGAGAGCGGCCAGATTTCGATCAGCGCCATGGGCGTGGACGAGGTCGATTCGATGAACATGGAATCCGCTTCGCAAACTCCGCGACTGGGGCACCGCCCCGTCCGTCTTCCCAGTGTCGACATGGCATCGCCCACGTCAGCCGCGAACGCCACCGCGTAACACCAACCTGATCCCGAAGGCGTGATCGCCCGCCAGCGGCCTGCAAATTCAGTGAGCCGCGACGCGTCAGCGGCCGGGAATCCCCCCTGCCCGTGCCCCTGCCCGTGCCCTCACGGCCAGGGCCTCACCATTGCCGCTGAAAGCTCGCCTAAAACAGCAGGACGCTGGGTCCAAAAGAAAAGCAGGCGTCCGATGGGACACCTGCTTTGGCGTATTTCATAGAAACGCGACCGACAATCCATCGGCGGTTTCGATTTCCAGCGACTTCGCTGCGGCTCGATCGAATTGGATTCGATCAGGCCCAGTTAACGTCGGTGCTACTTCGCTTCCAGGGCATCGGCGGGGATCACGACGGTTCCCAGATCGTTCATGCCAGGCTTGACGTCAACTTCGAATCGGCTGCGCTTCCAATTTTCCTTCTTGCCATCGACCGTCACTTCGTTGACGGCGCCGGCTTCGTGGTAAACACGGAACACAAGTTCTTCGCCGGCTGGCAGGCCGCGGATCACGAGTTCGCCATCCGCATCGCTGACGGCTGCGAATGGGTGATCCAGAACAACCAAGTACGACTTCATCCAAGGGTGAATGTTGCAGTCAACGGGAATGGGAGCTGGTTCGTCTTTTTCCAAATCGACCGACTTGCTTTGCCCGGATGGGATCGTGAAGTTCTGCGGTGCGTTGCTGAAAAAGTTCAGGTTGGCGTTGTGACCGACTTCGTCCGGGTTGGTCACTTCCAAGGTGTCGCCGGTCTGGGCGATCACGATGTGCGGCTCGAAGCGGCAATTCTTGTTGGCCAAAACGTGCTTGTTGTTCACCGGATCAAACTTGTCCAATTTCGATCCACCGCGGCCGGTGTAAACGTAAACGACAACGTTCTTGACGCCTTTGTTGTCCGGGTTGACCAACAAACGCTCGTCGACCAAAGCCGTCTTGCCACAGAACTGGGCATCTTGCGTGACTTTGACTGGCGGGGCTTCCGGCGCATCACCGCCGTACTCGAAGCGGATCTTTAGGTCACCGGTTTCGGCAGCGTTGGCTTGTTGGCCAGCAAAAGGAACGGCAGCCAAGGCAGCCAACAAAGCAATGCGGGATACGATCGATGTCTTCAAAACAAACTCTCCTAGAGAGAACAGATTCTTGGCTCGGAAATGGTGGGGGCGCTGAAAAAAACGAAGGCCGTTTAGAACAGCAAGTTAATTTTCGCGGGATTTGACTCCGTTGACAACCCTTTGCGGTGTTCGTCATCGCGGGTGTGACGAAGACACCTGATGGTCCTGGCACCTAAAACGATGATACGGACGATAGGCAAAAAAGGCTCGGAGATCAGTCACTGACAGCTTGAAAGACGGCGACGAATTGCCTGAGAGACGATTCGCCGCCGTGATTCAAATTAGTCGCGGACGAGGAATGTGCCATCCCTTAGGCGGGACGGTTACAGGACGGCAGAATTGCATTCCTCGGTAAGGCCCCCTCATTGTAACCCTTAGCGGAAGATCGTCCACCGCTAAATCCACCTAAGCGGAAAGATCCTAACGGTCGGACCGGTCAGCACCTGCCCGCTGTTGGCCGCAGCCTGAACGGCGTAAATTGCCCACTGGTTCATTTTTTCGGGCTCGACACGATCGCGGCCGATGAATTCTCGCAAGCGCAGGTCGGATGATGAAGGTTTTGGTGGTCGGTGGTGGTGGTCGCGAACACGCGTTGGCGTGGAAAATTTCGCAATCCCCCCGCGTCGAGCAGGTATTTGTGGCCCCCGGCAACGCCGGCACCGCTCGCGATGCGACCAACGTCCCGATCGCTGCCACCGACAAACCGGCGCTGATCGCGTTCGCCCAGAAAGAATCGATCGACTTGGTAATCGTCGGCCCGGAAGCCCCGCTGGTTGACGGAATGGTCGACGAGATGGAAGAAGCCGGGCTGCGCGTCTTCGGCCCGTCAAAGGCTGCCGCCGAATTGGAAGGCAGCAAAGTGTTCTGCAAGAACCTGCTGTACACCGCCAACATCCCCACCGCGTCCTATCGCACCTTCCGCAGCGGCGAAGAGGCATCTCGTTATATCTGGGACCGCTACGGCGACCCCAGCGAACCAGTGCCCGTGGTCGTCAAAGCGGACGGACTGGCAGCCGGCAAAGGCGTCATCGTCTGCAGCACTCGGCAAGAAGCCCTGGACGCGATCGACCGAATTGCGTCCCAACGTGAATTCGGCGACGCCGGCAAAGAACTGATCATCGAAGAACGGTTGATCGGACAAGAGGCCAGCGTGCTTGCGATCACCGACGGCGAGACCATCGTCACCCTGCCGGCGGCCCAGGATCACAAACCGGCCTACGACGGCGACACCGGCCCGAACACCGGCGGCATGGGCGCGTATTGCCCAACGCCCATCATCGACGAAGAATTGATGAGCAAGGTGGAATCCGACGTGCTGGTTCCGATCGTCCACGCAATGAAACGCGCCCGACGCCCCTTCAAAGGCGTTCTGTACGCGGGCCTGATGCTGACCGCCGCTGGACCGAAAGTCCTGGAATTCAACGTTCGCTTCGGTGACCCGGAATGCCAACCGCTGCTGATGCGACTGAAAACCGACTTGGTCGATGTGATCGAAGCCGCAGTCGACGGACGATTGGGCGAACTGGCACCGTTGGAATGGGACGACCGACCTAGCATCTGTGTCGTGATGGCCAGCGAAGGTTACCCGGGCGATTACGAAAAGGGCCGGCCGATCAAAGGCCTGGACGCAGCCGACGCGATCGAAGACGTCAAAGTCTTTCACGCTGGTACCAAGCTGGTCGATGGCGAAGTGACCAACGACGGCGGGCGTGTCCTGGGTGTCACCGCGATGGGCGACACGATCGCGAAAGCCAAACTGCAGGCTTATCGCGGCGTCAAAGAAATCCGCTGGCAAGGCGCCTGGTGCCGCAAGGACATCAGCGACAAGGCTCGCCTGCAATAACGCCCGCCCGGCCCGCTAGCAGCGCTGCACCGACAGGATCCGCTTGTGCCCTTCCAGATCCTTGATGAAATGCTGATCGGCGAAGTGTTCGCTGTCTTTGGCAATCTGACCACACGCCTCGGCAATCATCGGACTTAGTTCGATGATCAGCCAACCGCCACTGTGCATCCGCGGCGGCACTTCTTGAATGATCCGCTGGATGATTTCGGTCCCCAGCGGCCCCGATACCAGCGCCGTCTTCGGTTCGTGGTCACGCACCGTTGGCGATAATTCGTCGTACTCGGAATCGCTGACGTACGGCGGATTGGTACAGATGATGTCGAACTGCGCGGGGGCATCAACAGCCGCCAACAGATCACTTTCTAGGAACGTCACGCGATCGCTAACACCGTGCTGCTCGGCATTCCAGGTCGCAATCTTCAGCGCCGATGCACTGCGATCGACCGCCGTCACTTCGCAATTGGCAAAGTTCTTGGCGACGGCAACCGCGATCGCCCCGCTGCCTGTGCCGATGTCAGCGATCTGAAGCGGCCGATCGGTCACGCCGCTAGCCTTGGCAAAGTCCAACGCTTCGATCACCAGGTGCTCGGTCTCTGGTCGCGGAATCAACACGCTGTCGTCGACTCGAAAACGCAGCGAGTAAAATTCGCGATAGCCGACCAACTGTGCCACCGGAGTCCCCTCCCCACGTCGCCGCACCATCTCGCGAAACGCAATCCGCTGCTCCTCGCCAGGTTCTTCGCCGAACGCGGTGTACAGTTCGATCCGGGTGCAGTTACGAGCGTGAGCCAACAGGACCTCGGCGTCCAATCGTGGCGAATCACTGCCCTTCTTCTTGAAGAAGTCGGTTGTCCATTCCAACAACCGCAGCACGGTCCACGGTTCTTGCTGGCTGGCGGACATCAAGTTTCCTTTCGAGAGATGGTCCCGACCAAAGGGCGGGTTGTGTGGGGCACCCAAGCAGGTAGCGACCCAACGGCTGACTACCCACGGCGAATGGGTCGATTCATAGCAGAACATCTGTGACCGGAAGACATAGCCCCCAACCGGCCCGGATCCGTCACGTGGATCCGTCACGCGGACCAGCCAACATGGACTGATCACGCGATCCACGAACCGGCGGCAAACAGGGATCAGAAAATCAAACGACGACTGACCCAACACGATCAATCGATCATGTCGCCGCGAATCTGGTCACGATCGTATTCGATCAACGCATCGGTTACCGGACCGACGTCGCCGGCGATGATCTGGTCCAACTTGTAGAGCGTCAGGTTGATGCGGTGGTCAGTCAAACGGTTTTGCGGAAAATTGTAGGTCCGGATTCGCTGACTGCGGTCGCCCGATCCGATCAGTCCCTTGCGGGTCTCGGACAACTTCGCCTCTTCTTCCTCTCGCTTCTTTTCATAGATCCGAGCCTTCAACACACGCAGTGCCTTGGCCAAGTTCTTGTGCTGGCTCTTTTCGTCCTGGCACTGGACCACGATCCCGGTCTCGTGGTGGGTCAGGCGGATCGCACTTTCGGTTTTGTTGACGTGCTGGCCTCCAGGCCCCGACGCACAAAATTTATCGATCCGATAGTCTTCGCCGGACAGTTTGACTTCGACATCCTCGGGTTCGGGCATCACCGCGACGGTGGCGGCCGAGGTGTGAACGCGTCCCTGGGTTTCCGTTTCCGGAACTCGCTGGACTCGGTGACCACCGGATTCGTACTGCAGATCTCGATACACACTTTCGCCTTCGACCGTCATCAGCAGTTCCTTGAAACCGCCCATCTCGGTCGCGCTCATGTCCATGATCTCTGTCTTCCATCCGCGAGCCTCGGCGTAGCGGCGGTACATTTCGTACAGGTCGCGAGCGAACAAAGCGGCTTCGTCGCCCCCCGTACCGGCTCGGATTTCCATCACGCATCGCGTCCGGTGGCTGTCTTCACCGCCGACGGTCAACGACAGCAGTTCTTCCCACAATTCTTCGCGCTGTGCACGAAGATCTTCCATTTCGGTTTCGGCCATCTCACGTTCGTCGACATCCTCGGCCATGCTCACCAATTCTTTGCATTGACGAATCTCGTCCGTCAACCGCTTGAATTCACGGTACTTGTTGGCGACCTTGGCCAACCCGCCGTGCTCTCGCGCAACCGCACTCATGCGGTTCCCATCGGCCTGAACCTCTGGTTTGGCCATATCCTGCTCCAATTGCAGAAACCGGGCCAGTTTTTCTTCGAGCGTGTCGCGTATCGTGCCGCTCATGCGGGGCGTCTTTGATCAGAAAGGAAGAGTTTCAAAGGGATGAAACTGCGTCAGGGTAAGAAAACAGCCGCCTCGGCCCACCAGGAGCCGAGCGGCTGATCAGAGAATTAGCCGTTGGGAAAGCTACTTCTTCTTTCCCTTTTTCTTCGGTGCTAGGCTGCCATAGGTGCCTGCAGCAAATTTCTTCTGGAACTTGTCGATCCGACCCGCGGTGTCAACGAACTTCAGTTTCCCGGTGTAGAAGGGATGACATTCGCTGCAAATGTCGATCTTCAGTTCCGGGCGGACACTGCGAGTGGTGAACGAATTGCCACAACCGCAAGTAACGGATGTGTCTTGATAATTCGGGTGAATGCCGTCTTTCATGGCTTTGATTCTTATTTCTTATCTTGAGTGAAAGCGCGGCCCTGGCTTGGTACAGCACCGCGAGAAGGCCTGAAGTGTATGTCAGGGAGGGCGTTTTGTTCAAGTGCGGCAAAATCCGCCATCAAAAATGGCCTGACCACCTGTAGTTCTTCGGCCCGCCCCCCAGCAGGTCTGAAAGCCAATTGTCGTGTGGCCCCATGGGCAACGCGGCTGGAGGGGGGGGGCGTGCAGGGCGCTGCCCGCACAGCGAATCGATGGTGATCAACGTGCGGGTCGATTGCGATGTCTGCTCGTGCCTATCGTTTAACCGCGTGCCCAGCGGGCCGCGCGTTTGGGTGGGTGGACGCACGGGGCGTTGCCCACGCGGTTAAACGATGGTGCCGATACGACGGTGGCGATACGACGGGGGTCGATCGGGCTGTCTGCTCGTGCCTATCGTTTAACCGCGTGCCCAGCGGGCCGCGCGTTTGGGTGGGTGGACGCACGGGGCGTTGCCCACGCGGTGAAACGATGGTGCCGATACGACGGGTGTCGATCGGGCTGTCCGCTCCTGCCTATCGTTTCACCGCGTGCCCAGCGGGCCGCGCGTTTGGGTGGGTGGACGCACGGGGCGTTGCCCACGCGGTGAAACGATGGTGCCGATACGATGGTGGCCGAGACGACGGGTGTCGATCGGGCTGTCCGCTCCTGCCTATCGTTTAACCGCGTGCCCAGCGGGCCGCGCGTTTGGGTGGGTGGACGCACGGGGCGTTGCCCACGCGGTGAAACGATGGTGGCCGAGACGACGGGTGTCGATCGGGCTGTCTGCTCCTGCCTATCGTTTAACCGCGTGCCCAGCGGGCCGCGCGTTTAGGGTGGGTGGACGCACGGGGCGTTGCCCACGCGGTTAAACGATGGTGGCCGACGTGCGTGTCGATTGCGATGTCTGCTCGTGCCTATCGTTTCACCGCGTGCCCAGCGGGCCGCGCGTTTTGGGCGGGTGGACGCACGGGGCGTTGCCCACGCGGTTAAACGATGGTGCCGATACGATGGTGTTCGAGACGACGGGGGTCGATTACGCACCGTTCAGCCCAGCGGGGCGTGTGGTTGGGGGACGCGTGGGGCGCTGCCCACACGGTGAAGCGGTGGCATGGGGTATCTGCCGCGCGGCCCGACGGGGACTTGGCGAAACGAGAATGGAACGGACTGGTCACGCCAGCGAGTCGTGGATCACTTTGGCTTGGCGATTCGCCAACATCGGTGGATGCGGCGGTTGCGGAAGTCTTCGGGAATCGTCTGGTTGCTGATTTCGTGGATCTGGACCCCGGGATTGGCTTTTTCAATCGCCGCGCCGTCAAATTTGAATTGGCGAAAGTTGTTGCTGAAAAACAACACTCCACCTGACCGCATCAGACGCATCAATTCAGTGATCAACTGCACCGAATCGTCCTGCACATTCCAGTCCTGATCGGTCCGCTTGCTGTTGCTGAACGTCGGTGGATCGCAAACGATCAAATCATAGGTGGCTCCTGGCCAATGATCTTTGACGAATTGGCGACAATCCGCCGCGACAAATTCATGCTGGTCGCCGGACAGACCGTTGCGATTCAGATTTTGGCGTGACCATTCCAGATAGGTCTTGGACAGATCCACCGAAACGGTTCGGGTGGCACCGCCGGCCGCCGCATAGACGGTGAACGCGCCGGTGTAACAGAACAGGTTCAGGAAGACCTTCCCTTTCGCCTGTTCACGCACCATCGCTCGCGTTTCCCGGTGATCCAGAAACAGCCCAGTGTCGACGTAGTCGCGCAGATTGACCAGGAACTTCAGCCCGCCCTCGTTGACCTCCATCCGATGTTCGGATTGGTCCACCTTTTCGTGCTGGGTCTTCCCCCGCTGGCGGCTTCGTCGCTTGAAGAACACCTTTTCCGGTGGCACGTCCAACGTCGCCCCCGCCGTGGTGGCCATCAGGTCCAACCATGACTCGTGGTCTTCGTCGCTGCGGTCGTGCGGCCGCTCGTACTCGGTGATGTGCAAACAATCCTCGTACCGATCCACCACCAATGGGATTTCGGGGATGTCGCGCTCGTACAACCGAAAACACGTGATGCCACGCTTGGTCGGCCACTTGCGAAAGTGACGCGCTCGCTTGGTAAGACGTGCGGCGAAGTCGGTCGTTTGTCGAACGATGGCGTCATTCATGAACGGGCTGCAGTGGAAGAATCGCTTGGTGGCGACGGGGAATGGGACGCTTTCCAGCGGTCGGCGATCACGGTATCGATCACCAACTGACTCAAATGATAGACCAACATCGGGATCACGCTGACGCCACAGTCGATCGCAATCTGCAAACCGACCATCAACGTCTTTTGACTGCCGCTGATCCCGACGGCAATCTGCGTTTCCGGTTGCATGCCCAGCCACCGCGACGAGGCGACGCCGATGGCCAGGGCCGCCGAGTGTATCGCGGATGCCGCGACCAATAGAATCATCATCGCTGGCCACCCGGTCGTACTGCCATCCCCCAGACTTTGGCGGCTGGCGACCGCACCGAAGACCACCATCGCCAAGATCCCGAACTGCCCCACCAGCGACAGTCTTGGTTTGCGGCGGTCGGCCCATCCGCCCCACCCATACCACCGCATGGCCTGGCCGACGATCAACGGTGCGACCACCAACAACGACAACTTGGCGATCTGGTCGACCGCCGAAACGTCCGCCTGGCGGCTCAACACCAACATCACCCCCACCGGAACCACCGCCACACAGGACAGATTGGTTGCCACCGTGGTCAGCATCGCGATCGAATCATCGCCACCGGCCCGCCGCGTCCAAACCGATGCCGACGCCAAGGTGCATGGCACCAGCGCCCCAACGAACAATCCGCCAAAAAGATGCTCGGGTAAAAACCACATCGTCGGCAGGGTCAACAATGGAATCAGCAACAAATTGATCATGATTGCTAGCAAACCAGGAGCCGGTTTCGAAATGCTAGCACGCACGGTTTCGGCTCTTAGGGTGACTCCCATCGCCCACATCACGATAAAAACGATGCTATCGCGAAGCCACGACAAATCGGTCACCGGCTTCAGCACGTCGGCCCCTAGGTAGCCAGCGGTGTAGCAGGCAGCGATGGAGAGCAAGAACCAGTGATTTTTGGCAATCTTCCGCATGCCGCGATCTTCCTAAACGACCTATCGGTGAAACAGACCGCGGACGTAAGATCGCGGCACCCAACACCTGACGAGAGAATCGGCTGGCTAGCATAGCCGAACTTCTCGACTTCGCCCTGATCACAATCGTGCGGGAAAGGACTCCGGCATGCATGAACGAACGCAGCGAGGAATCGCGCGGCTAATGTTCGTTCTGTGCTGCGCTGTTCCCACGTCGATCACGTTGGCGGTGGTGGTCATGATGGCCACCCCTTGGTACGCCGGACGCGTGCGTCGATCGGCCGAAGCCGAACTTTCTCGCGCCACCGGATTGGTGGTCCAGATTGGCCGCTTCACCCGGACTTCCCCGTCGACGATCCGCATCGACGAACTTCGCATCCTGGAACCCGAAACCCAGGCCGAAGTGGCGTACGTCCGGCAACTTGATTGGGTCGACCGGGACGACGAAGTGTCGATCTTGCTGCGACAACCGAAACTTCAATCTGCCACTCTGCCCTCGGCGTGGCGACTGATCCACGATCGATTCCTATGCCGCCCGGAACAAACCGGACGCCCAATCCGGTTCGCAGCCAACGATTTAACGATCGCCGACGGCCCCAGCAGCGGCATGACGCTGACCGACGTGGACGCCTGGATCGAACCCGAACCGGACGCGGTCCAAGCGGTCATCCTGTGCATGCTGGCAACTTCCGGCAGCGATGCATCGCGTGATGGCACACCGATCGACATCACGATCCGACGCGATCGCAGCGGGCAAACCCCCACCACCGAATGGACGATCGACACCCACGACAACGCCCTGCCCTGCACCACGCTGGCCAAGTACCTGGACGGACCGATGGGCAGACTGGGGGCGGCGGCGACCTTTAGCGGATCGATGCGATGGCACCTGGAAGCCGATCGCTGGTGGATCGACTTAGGCACCAGCCACATCGACGGACTATCGCTGGACCGAATCTCCGAGAAACAACCGCACCGCTTCTCGGGCACCGGGCGACTGGATTTTGAACGTTGCCGTATCGAGCCTCGACGCAGCGTCGACATCGCGGGCACCTTCACGGCCAGCGATGGTCAGATCGGCCGATCGCTGTTGGCATCGGCCCACATGAATCTTGGCTTCGACGTCCGGGTCCCCCCAGGCACCGAAGACCTGCAGTACGACCGGATCGCGATGCGATTCAGCCTGCTGGACACCGAACTGCGAATCAACGGCATCTGCCACACCGAACAGGGCTACACCAGTTTTCCCGAAGGGATCGCGATGCACGCCGGGGGCTTCCCACTGGTTCGCACCGACGGCCTACCGCTGCGATCGATCGCCTTGATGACAGCCCTGGCTCCGTCGCACAGCGAGATGGTACCGCTATCGGCCCAGAACGCTTGGCTGACAGACATCCTGATCCCACCCAGCCGACCGATGCCTCACGAACCAGCAGCGATGCGAGCGAAGATCCGAACGGCACGCGAATACTCCGGCGGCCCCGTCACCGAACAACCGCTGTAAGGCCCCAGGCCTTTGCAGATCGGCGAATGCACGCCAGCGGTCGGCAAGGCGATGGTTCAGAGCCACCGACGGGGCGTTCGCCAAGCATTTGCGGCTGTCGAATTAACATTCCGAAAATCTTAAACTCGAGCTTTCTTCCGGGCGCAACATCGACAGACACAGGGCCAACCGTTCGACTGGCCCCACGCCCACAGACGTGGGCCGTACAGTGTCCCTGCGTCCCGCAGGAACGGAGAAGAAGTTCGAGTTCGAGTTCGAGTTCGAGTTCGAGTTCGAGTTCGAGTTTAAGTTTCAGTAAAGCGTAGGGACACGCCAGATCTAGGCGGGCTTCCCGAAGCGGACGCCCATCCATCGCATCACCAGGTCGATTGCGACGAAGGCCAACTGGATGCCGACGAACAGGCTTAGCCACATCAACACGCCGGACGTGAATCCGTAGCTGTGCAGGCCGATGCCAAGTTCGTTCGTGCCAAACCAGCTCCATGCCGTCACTACGTTTCCGCCGATTGCCAAGCCAGCGAATCCGCGTGCCCCGACCATGCCGTCCCAGCGGGCGTGCAACATCAACGCGTTCCAGATCACGATCAACAGGGCTCCGTTTTCTTTCGGATCCCAGCCCCAGAAACGGCCCCAACTGTCGTCGGCCCAAAGACCACCCAACACGGTACCAACAAAGCTGAACAGGATTCCAAAACAAGCGGCCCCATAACAACAACGGTACAAGTCACGCATCACCTTGCCGTCGCGGCCCAACCAACCGGCGATCAGATAACCAATCCCCAACGTGCCCGCGACCATGGTGGCGACGTAACCCAGCGTCACGCTGATCACGTGTGTCGCCAACCAGAACTGCGTATCCAGGACCGCCTGCAGCACGGGCATCGTGTCGCCCGAATTCAATCCGTAGGCGACCAGCAATGTCATCACACCAGCGGCGGCCGACAAGATATTACCGATCCCGTATTTGAAGATTCGTTCCACCACCAAACCGAACAACACCGCTGCCCAACCGATGAACACGGCCGACGAATACAGGTTGATCACCGGCGCACGTCCGGTAATCGAAATGCGACAGATGATGGCCACCGTATGGATCGCCATCGCAAGTGCCAAGGTTCCCCACACGGCCTGACGCAGTCGTGGCAGGTCCACCAAAAAGTACACCAACCCCATCACAAGCGTCGCCAGGTACAGCATCATCGCGACGCCGGTCGGCCAATTGGATTGCATCCAACGTTCTAGGCTGACCATCCCTGGTTTGTAGCCAGGAATCGGGTAGTCGGTAACCGCGTCCAACTGTCCGTCGACCGCTTCGTTGAACTTGGCCGGATCTTCTTTTGCATAGGCCTGAATCATCTTTCCAAACGAATCGATGCCTGGCAAACCAACATCGCCCTGAGGCGATTCACCACCGGCGACCGAGCGAAAATGATCAAAGAACGCTGGTCCGAATGCAAACCACGAGGGTTCATTCACCGACGTTGCGATGTCATTTTTGCCTGGGGCCACGACGGCCGGCGCCGACATTTGTTTCAGCGCTTCCATCCGGCGCTGCAACTGACGCAGCATCACCATTTGGCGATCGGCATCGGTAGCCTCTGGAAAGACCTTCTGGAACTCTGCCATCGGGATCTCTTCGGGAACCGGTAACTGGAATGCGGCGGCTGTCAAAGTGAACTGCCGGGTGCGGCGATCCAATTCGACCAGTTTCTTTTCCTTGAACGTCATCTCCGACGTATCTTTTGCGACTGCCGCTTCGACGATCTGTGCGACTCGGCCAAACTCCTTGGCGATTTCGTCCAGCGAGTACAACTTGCTCTGCCGACGCTCGAGCCCCAATTCGCTTCGGACCTCGTCTGCATCGATCCGAAACATCGGCAGGAACCGCAACTCGGGCTTTTCGATCGCCACTTCCATCAACCACTGGATGGCCGACAATTTGCGTCCTTGGGCGCGTCCCTTGATACCCGCCGGAGCGGTATCCAGCGGCAGCGATTCTTTGTTGCTGATCGCCTTCAACGTTTGTCTTGCGTAGGCGTCCAGCGGCATGATGCGGCCGCCGAACTGAGTCGGAATTTTGCCTGCGGCATAGAAGTCATAGCTCTGCATTCGATCGGCTGGACGCATTTGGTTCATCACGGCCGACCATGGCACTAGCAGCACCGCGGCGAACAAACCAAAACCGCAAACGGTTGCGTAGACAGGCCATAGCGAAGGACGTTTGCCAGCGAATTCCGCCAGCTCTTCACGCTCTTTTCGTGTTTCGCGTTCGCGACGCTTCAGGAACCGGGTGAGTGTGCCCAGGAAGTGAGCCAGCATGCCCAACGCCGTGATGCTGCAGGCGACGTAAGGGATCAGCCAACCCGAATTCCGAACGACCTGGATGCTGGTCATTTCCTGACCGCTGGGCAACGTATCGAAACTGGACTGATAGAACGTTTCGCCGCGGTAACGCAGCGGGTTGTTCATCCAGATGCGTTCCTTACGATCTTCGCCGGTATCTTCGGCAATGATCCGAACAAAGGACGAATAGTCGCGTGGCGTCTGCGTGCCGCTGTAAGTCGTGCGGCGGAAATCTTCCAAGTGGATCCAGTACGGTTTCACTTCGCGGTGGAACTTCAAACCGACGTTGTACGTTTTGTCACCAACGGCAACCGAATCGAACAGATCTTTGCTGTTGGCGGTTCGCATCAACAAAGTCCGGTCCGACAACAATTGGCTGACCAGGTGTTTGCCCAACGATTCGCCCGACTGTTTATCCAGCAGTTCGATGTACGCCGATGCGATGTTGGTGGCGGCATCCACACCGCCCGATTTGGGGCGATCGGCTGCACCGGTTTCCAACCCGAACCCGGTGTCCGCCAAGTTGTCCTTGGGCAGTTCGACCAGAGTCGAATTGGGATAGTAGGCCAGCACTTTGACGTCGACTGGCAGCGAAGGATCCGAGATCACTTCCCCGCCACTGGCGATCTGCAACCGAGTGCCGGGAATCGCCGTCACCAGGTCTTCGTCGTCCATCGACTCGATGAACACCAATTCAACCTCATCCATGTTGATGAATGCGTTGGTGGAATCGCCTTCGACCATCGTCAGCCGCTGTTCGGTTTGGCGGTCACCAAACACGAACTGTCCGACCATCAACAGACCGACCCCGATATGCAACAGAACGTTCCCGCCCTGTTTACCAAACATCATCACACAGCCGACCAACAGGATGACGCCGGCACCTAACCCTTTGGTCAATTGCCAAACGATTCGCAGCCCCGGTTCACCGATCCGAAAACCGCCAAACAGGGAATACACCACAACGCCCAGGATGCTTGCCGCCATCACGTACGCCAGCGGCTTCAGTGTCGTGTTTTGGATCTTGTTGGCTGCGATGCCGATCGCGACGCCTAGCGCCGCCATGCCGGCCAGCACACCGGCCCACAACTTGTCGTACCCCATCCACTCGGGCGGCGTGCCCTGCAAACCATCGCTGTCGTGTCCCGCCATCACCACGATCGCCGCGACGACCACCCCTAGCAGCACAACCGCTGCACCGCCCCACAACTTCCCGCCTGATGCGTGAATTCTGAAACGCGTGATCTTGGCAGCAACCAAATTGATCATCAACAACACGCCGATCAACGCACCGCCCGGGAACGGGATCACACCGGGAATGGGTTCAGCGTGGCTGAGAAACGCCTGAGGGAAAAAATCATCAAAGTGCAGCGCCGCGATCCAAGACAAAAAGTACCGCTGCTTGACCTCCAACATGTTCATCTCGTCCTGGGCCAAGGTGCCAACCAGGACCAGAATTAACGAACACGCAAACAAGCCGACCGTCAACTTCAACGATCCGAGATATTGCAGGACAGTCCACCCGAATCCGCCAGCGGTTGCTGAGTCATCGCGAGGATCGGTATTGAAATCAGATGCGACGGTTGCCATCGGATGCACTCTTGAGAAAACGTTTTGCGTGTCAGTTCAACACATCAGAATTTTGCCGCTCAGTCGGCCAGCGCTCAGTCGGCCAGTGCTTGGTCAGACGGCGACAAAGCAACGGGCTGTGGGCTTTCCATCATCGCACTGAGTCGATGCCGGGCGGCCGCCTAAAATTTCAACTCTAGCGATTCAAGAAACTGTCCGATCGAATCGGACTGATCGGCGACGGTCTTGGCCGGTCCAGTCATCTTGATAAACAGACTCATCCCACCATCCATCGGCACGATCGTCGCATCGATGGCGGTCCCGCTATCGGC
This sequence comes from Rubripirellula lacrimiformis, assembly GCF_007741535.1. Lineage (NCBI taxonomy): Bacteria > Pseudomonadati > Planctomycetota > Planctomycetia > Pirellulales > Pirellulaceae > Rubripirellula > Rubripirellula lacrimiformis. The sequence continues at coordinate 1,136,040 of NZ_CP036525.1, read as the reverse complement.
GTCCTGACCAGTCAGTTGAAACCGCTGACCGGATCGACCATCGACATCCACTTCTTTCACATCCGCCATGGCTTGATCCACGACTTCATCGGCCACTTCGCCTTCGCGAATCTGCCCCAACCATCGGGCGACATTGCCACGCAGGTCACCACCCGCAGGAATCACCGTGATCTCGGCTGGCGCATCTTCGGGGCCAACGTCGAATGCGGCCAATCGCATCCCGCCACTTCGGCCATCACGCCAACCATCGGGACGATCAAATCCCAATCGTTCGTCGGGCGGTGACGGCTTGGCATCGGCCGGCGGCGCCATCATGGTCGGCGGCATCGCGGGCGGCGCGGCAGAGGACGCTCCTGCACCGCCAGCGAACGGGGCACCGCCAGCAAACGGCGCGTTGCCACCTGCGAACGGTGGCGTCATCGACGATCCACCGCCACCGGTGCCCACCAGATCGACCCACACCGAATCACCATCGGCCGCAGCGACGTCCATCGGTTCGGCTTCGGCCCACTTGGTTTGCGATGGATCCAGCGACAGCTGGCCCCGCCAACGATTCACGTTCATCGCAACCATGGCGTCATAGTCGTCTTGGCGAGTGAGCTGCGAAACGCTGATGTCGAGTTGTTTTCCGGGTGTATCGACGTCGATCGATGCAAACCGCATCGATTTCTTGGCCCCCATTTTCCATCCGTCGGGCAGTTCGGTCAGATCGGGTGCCCCGTCGGTCAACGTGACGTCTTCGACAAACGAACGGAACGTCGATTCGATCGACGCCACAGCCGCCTCGGGGCCCATCACCTTGAAGAACCAAACCTGGTCGCCACTGGGCACCATCGCGGCGAGCATTCGTTCCTGGCCCACCTGAAACTGATCGGGCACCTTCGTGGAAACACGATAAGTGACGATCGGATCGGATGAATCGCAACCAACGACACCCCACGAAGCGATCACCATGAACGCCATCATGAAACGACTGTTCGTGAAACACTTGTTCGTGAAATACGGGTTCACGAAACACTGATCAAAGAATGAAAACGCCGACATATCGACCTAGTACAAGCGAGCCATCAATGGCGCTGGGGGAGGGGTGGGGTGCAGGGGGAAAGGTGGGACGGAATCCGCTGCAGGCATGACCGTAGCTTAACGCTTGGGTCAAACCGAACGTACCCGACAATCCCAGCAGCCCTGATCCCACATCCTACCCGATGTTGGTCGAATCAGGCGAACGCTTGCACGACAATCATGGACCAGAATCGTCGCCACACCGGCACTTCGGCGAACAATACGGAGAATCATCCGCCGCAAATCAGACTCCGCCAGAACCAAGCCGCGACAAAACGTCTCACCACGAAATCGCTTCGTCGCAAGCAGGCCGCTGCGGGGCAATGGGCAGAGCCCAAATCACGCACGCAAGCGTCATTCCCGCCGGCGTGGCAACGCCAACGCGGATTGCTGTCAAAGAATTTGCCCGTGATGATTCCACACAGGCAGTTGAGCGAGACTACTGTCCCCAGCCCATCAGGCCGATCAGCGAGTCGGTCAACGAACTGACCGGCGCACTCTGTTCGCTGTAGGTCCACATGTTGCGAACCAGGTCGGTCATCAGCATGCCGCCGATTCCCAGGACCAAGACGACCAGCATCAACGTGACGCACTGCAGCATCGAAAACGGCACTTCGTAGCCGCCCATCGGGGCAGCCCCCATCGACACTGGTTCGGCGGATTCGTCGATTTCAACAGCTTCGCCATCATCGTCCAATGCAACGACTTCGGCGTCGTCGGGATCTTCGCCAAAAACGTCTCCGCCCAGCGGGTCGGCGTCGCCGAAACCGGCATCGTCAAATTCAACCGCTTCGGCCGAATCTTCGACTTCGATCACTTGCGATCCGCTTTCCAGATCGGCATCCAACCCGATGCCCGAAGGCGACAGTTGGAATTCTTCGTCGGCCTGGAAGTCGACGATGGATCCACTTCCGCTTCCGCTGGCACTGCTGCCACCGTCGGAAAGTTCGGCACCCAAGTCCAGAGCCGAAATGCTGCTGCCGGCCAAGTCCAACGGTTCGCTTTCGAGCGAAAGTCCGCTGTCCGAGGGGCTCATTAAATTGATTCCGCTGTCACCGGCGACCGAGATATCGCTGCCAGCACTGCTGATCACCAAATCGTCGTCATCGTCGGCGATCACAAGATCGTCGTCATCGGCCAACGCGTCATCGATGCCGGATAGATCGCTGCCCGAGAGCGCGTCTGCACCGATGCTGCTGCCCAATCCGGACGACATCAGAAGGTTGTCACTATCGCCCGAGATCAGTCCGCTGCCAGATTGCTCGGCGCTCAACAGATCCAGTTCGCTTAGCACGTCGACACCGCGCGATCCCATTCCCGCTGCGCTGCCGTCGCCCGAAAGTTTCAGGTCGTCCATCAGTTCCAGACTGCTGGCGCCATCGCCCTTGTCGCTTCCAAGGGCACTGCCCAGAGCGGCCATTGCGCTGTCGTCTTCGTCGATGCCCAGCATTTCTTCGCCGCTGTCGTCATCGTCGCCGTCGGTAAAGCTGAGCCCGCTTTCACTTTCTAATTTGAATTCGTCGGCAGCCAGGTCCAAAACGCTGCCACTACCGATTCCACTGCCCGAGCCGCTTTTTTGCGGGGCCAGAATGTCGGGGTGCGATTCGGCAATCTCTTTCAACTCGGCGTCAGTCACCGGACCGGTGCTTCCCGCGTTGGGTTCGATCGCCAAATCCAGTTGTGCTGAATCGTGCATGATGGCCGGATCGTTTAGCTGCAGATCAGCCGAATCGATTTCCAGCAATCCGCCGCCGTCACTGCCCAGCATCAGATCGCTATCGCTAGCAACGATCGCGACATCGCTGCCTTCGCCTTCGGACGCGACCAAGTTGACGTCGCTGCCGCCGGGCGAGGTCGATTCGCCGCCGATTCCCAAATCACTGCCGCTGCCATCGTCGGACGACGATTCATCGCCGCCAATGATGCTGCTGCCGCTCGAGAGCCCTAGGCCTAGACCGCTGTCGGCCAGAATGCCGCTGCCACCGGCGCCCATATCGGCCAGATCGTCGTGCAACTGTTCGATGGCGTTCTCGGGGAACTTCCAGCTAGAACCGTCTCGAAAGCCACGAACTTTTCCCTGGCTACGAAGCTCTACCAAACGTTCGGTAGGGATTCCAAGCTTCTTGGCTGCTTCCTCAAGTGACAAATAGTCTGCCATGGGACTGTTCGGCTCCGCGGGTAAACTTCGCACCGCGCGATCCGTCGGATCGATCGAACAGCCGAAGTCATAGGGTGGATGACTGTGGGAGACGCCAAAATCGGGCGTCCGCAACGTCGACCACCCTACCGGCGTCCCATCTGGCGAATCTCTTCGGGCAGCGGCGAGGTGGCGTTCAGTTGCAAGGAAAAGTCAGCGTCAATGGGTCGACTGCTAACCAGCCGGATTTTTCCCGACCTATCGATATGATACACGGCCATCCAGGATTTTCCGGTATGAACTAGCGTAATTGTCTGAGTTCCCGAGGCGTCAGAACTGGAAAATCCGATCATGTCGCCGGCGACACCCATTTGCGGACCCCCTCCGGCGGTGGCAAGGAAGCTTTGGACGTCGGATTCGCCGGGGGGTGATTGCCCGACCCCCACCGTCGTCGCGACCACCAACAGGCACGCGGCGAAGGCCACCGAAGTCAATTTGTTCTGTATTCCACGCATTTCCAGACCTCTTAACCGGCTTTGCCCGCGATTTTCGGCTGCGGGCACCAGGGACGCTTTCGAAGCATTCTCGACGGCTCGCTGCCAATCGATCGCTAATCCATCTCTAACGGGCTGGCCCCCGTTGCCGCAAGGTGAATGGTCGCAAGCTGGATGGATCGCCCCACAACCCGCCGCTAGATCGCCCAAACGAGTTAAACGAGCCAGCATGTAAGTCGCCCACCCGTGGCCCCAGCGGGCCGCGCGCTTTGCGGGTCGTGGACGCGCGGGGCGTTGCCCACGCGGTTAAACGAGGCAGCAGCGGGCCAGCAGCGGGCCAGCAGCGGTTCAACCGCCCGGCCCCCCGATTAGCGAGCATCCCGTCCGGTGGAAATTCTTAACGATTAGGTGGAGCCGGTGGGCTGTACCGGTCGATGCAGTTATCGGGGTTGTGCCGCCGCTTCATCGGTGTGCATCACCGCACCCACTATCGACGCCGATTTTGGCGTCATCGCAGCGACCCAGTGGCAATTTTGATGACGCCCGGATCGCAACGAACCCTAGTCCCGACCCGAGGGTTGAACCTTGACTGACCACGGCAAATCGTTCTCGCGGAATTCCGCAGGCTTTCCGCCGACCGGCACGAAATCCAACACTCTGCCTGCGGACGCTAGCAACAAAGCACAGCGGTCCCCTGCGGAAACCGAACGGGCATCCGACCGCGGAACCCATCTGGCTGTTGCTGCTGCGCCCGTGGCGGGCAACCCGATGCTGGCAACCGTCTTGGGCGCGGGAATGTCGATCGGGTTCTACGGACTGCTGCTGTCCGCGATGCGAATCGAACCGGTTTCCGCCTACACCGGACCACTGGAACGGTACTTCCTTGGCCACCCGGTCGCAGTCGCCGCCACCATCCTGTTTTGCTTTGCGCTGTCGATGCTGATCGCCAAAACGCTTGGCGTGATGGCTCAAAACAATCTGCTAGACCGCATCCGAGACGCCGACCTACGTCCGGCGGACCAAAGCGGCGACAGCCCGGCGCAGGCATGGCTGGATGAAAACGATGCGGGCCACGTTGCCCGCAATTGGCTAGAGGACCTGTCGCGATTGCCAGGCGCATCACGCACCAGCCACCTGGTGACACGACTTCAAGAAGTACTGACACGGCAATCCCAGCGCGGATCGACCAAGCACTTGGCAGACGATTTGCGCGAACTGGGCGGCCGCGACGCCGATGCAGCTCACGATTCATTGGGGCTGGTTCGGATCATCGTCTGGGCCATCCCGATGCTAGGATTCCTGGGGACGGTGATCGGGATCACACAGACGCTAGGCGGGCTGGACTTCAGCAGCGGCACCGGCGCGGTCGACAACCTGAAAAGCGGCCTGTACGTCGCCTTCGATACCACCGCGATGGGCTTGGTGCTATCGGTGTTGGCGATCTTTTTGCAGTTCCCTGTTGAACGGGCCGAACAACGGATGCTGGCCACGATCGACGCTCGCGTCGGCCACCTGGTCTCGTCCACACTGCCCAGCGACGAAGCATCCGACAACCAAACCGTGCTGATCGCGGATTTGTGCCGAGGGGTCCAAGCTGCGGTCGCCGAATCACTTTCCAACCAAGCCACGCTGTGGCGAGAAACCATCGATTCCGCTCAATCGCAGTGGCAACTGGTTCACGAAAAGAACAACACCACATTGGCCGACGCATTCGAACTGACGATTGCACCGGCGCTGCTGAAACATGCCGAATCGATCAACGAAACATCCCAGGCCGCTAGCGAGCGAATGAGCCTGCAATGCGACCGTTGGCAATCGTCGCTGGACACCGCCCAATCACAATTGAACCAAACCCAACAAACGTCGGCCGAACAGATTCGCAACCAGACCAGCGTGCTGAACGAAACGCTTGACGATGTCTGTGAAACGTTGGCCAGCCAACAACAAACCTTGGCCGGACATTACAGTTCGATCAACCAGACCCACGATGCGATCCAACGACTGACCGAAGCCACGGTTTCGCTGCAGCATCAGATGGCCACCACGCGTCCGACCACCGATTCGCAAACCGACGGCATGGCCGACGCGATGCGGATCCTAGCCCGAGCCGTTGACACACTGTCCGGTCGCATGAACCAGGACGCTTCGCACTCGACAAGGCGTGCAGCATGAGTCGGCGGAAACGCGCTAGCCTATCCCCTTCGTTGTTCCCCTTCCTAGCCGTGCTGGTGTGCACACTGGGGACGCTGATCCTGTTGTTGGCACTTGTGTCCCAGGATGCAACCGAGAACGCGAAAATCCAGGCCCAGTCCGCCACGCCAAAGCCGCCGGTTGCCCAGCAACCACCGCAACCGCAACGCTTGGCTGCCGCGACGGCGTCCAAACTGATCGCCGAAGAAGCGTTTCGCGTCCAGCAATTGGTCGCATTCCGTGATAAGCAAACCGCGGATCTGGAATCCCGACGTGACCAAATGGGGCACCTGGATAACCACATCGGCCGGATCCAAACGGAATTGAAACGGCTCAGCGACGAAGTCGAGATGGCGGCCGGAAATGCACCGATCGAATCGATCGACGAATCGACGCTGGTCAGCTACCGAACCAAGATCGAAGAAGAACGCAAAACGATCGAATCCATCAAAGAGGATTCCGATGGCTCGGCCCCTCGGATTGTGATCGTCCCGCACAAAGGTCCCAACGGCACCGACCGACGACCGATCTATTTGGAATGCACCGCCGATGGCCTGACAATCTGGCCCGAAGGCACTCGCATCACCACTCAACAACTGTTGGATTCGGACAAACAAGCCAATCCGCTGGATGCTGGGCTGCGTGTGGTCCGCCACCACGCGATGCAAACCTATGGCGATACCACCCCGCCCTACCCTTTGCTGGTCGTCCGTCCCGACGGGATCGATTCCTACGGCGCAGCCCGCTCGGCGATGCAAGATTGGGATGACCAGTTCGGCTACGAATTGATTCCCGATGGTGTCAAACTGGCGCACGCCACAGCGGACTCTAACCTGAAACAAGAACTCGAAACCACAGTCGCTCGCGCCGTGGCTCGCCAAAACGTGATGCAATTTGCCCGCGGTGGCCAAGGTTTTGGCGGCCGAGGATATGGCGGCCAGAGTCTGGCTGGACAAAGCCTGGGCGGACAAGGATCAAGCGGCAGTGGATTGCCCGCCAGCCGGCCACGCGTCTTGTCGGCTGCGTCCTTGGACCGCGCCGGACGATCCAACGGATACCACACCGATCGTGGCAGCGAAGACTTCGGATCTTCGACCTACGGCCGTTCGTCATCGACTCGATCCGACATCCTGGGTGACCGCCAATCCAGTTCGCCTGGCAATATCGGGTCTGGCAATATCGGGTCTGGCACAAACGGTTCGGGCAATATCGCGTCGGGCGGCAACACGTCCTACGGTAACCCCGGATCGAACCCCAACGGCATCAGTCCCGAAACCGAAAATCGCTGGGCCAACGACATGAAATCGGCAGCCAGCGAAATCCATTCATCGGGCGGCGGATTCGGACCAGGCAACCTGGACGATACGATCAACGAACTGACACTGGACGGGCCTCGATCCGGATCAGGTTCATCGGCTGGATCGTCCCAGTCCATGTCCGCCGATGGCAGCGGCCCGGACGCTGGTGATGCGAACGACGGCAGCCACGACGCCGCCGGTACCCGAGAAACCGGATCCGCTGGATCCAGCGAAGGAACACTCGGCGACGGCAGCGAAGGATCGGCGGGACAGTCGGGATCGAAATCCGGACAACAAGGTTCGTCGGCATCGAAATCCAACGTTTCGGCAGGGACAACCGGACAAGGCGGAGCCCAAAGCTCGGGTTCACCATCGTCCCAATCCCAGGGGTCCGCATCGTCACAGTCCAGCGAATCGTCCCAGTCCCAAGGTGCACCGCAGATGCAGATGGACCTATCGCCGCAGCGTGAATTGGTACGACCTAGCGGACGCAATTGGGCACTTCCGGAGGATGTCGCCGGAGCCAAGGGCAACGCGATCGTCCGAACCATCCGCATCCAATGCTACGAAGATCGCTTTGTCCTGCAGGCACCATCCGACGGCGGTGCTACCGAGATGTTTGGCGTGTCGGATTCCGACATGCAACGGGCCACGCTGGAACTCGCAACGTCGGTTCGTGATCGCGTCGCACGCTGGGGTGTCGCACTTCCCGGTGGGCGGTGGCAGCCTCGGTTGGATGTCGAAGTGATGCCCGGTGGCGATCAACGGTTCTACCAACTGCGTTCGCTGATGGACGGTAGCGGCGTGGAAATCAGTGGGAGGTCGGCACAGTGAGCGGAAATCGACGCAACCGAACGACGATCGAACTGGGACACGATTCGTTCCTAGACATCGTAGCCAACCTGGTCGGGATCCTGATCATTTTGGTCGTGATCCTAGGCGCACAGTCCACGGCCGTGATCGAAGAGATCGAAGAACAATCGCGTGACGAGACGGTCGTCGAAAACATCGTCGATATCGACGGCGCCGAATACGCCACCGATCAACAGATGTCGAAACTAGCGCAACAGTCGATGCGGGCCGCAGCGGCACAGGCAGAATCCAATCGTCTGGAACGATTGGTTCGACAATACGATTCCGAACTCGAAGCCCGCAGCCGGCAACGCGCCATGCTGCTGGACCTGTTGAACGAAGCTCAGGCAGCCTGGGAAAGCGGCAAGCAAGAACTGGACCAGAAACAAACCTTGGCAGCCGCCCGACTGCGAGAACTGCAAACCGCCAAGTCAGAATTGTCCAAGCTGGAAGGCGAACGTCGTCGACTCGAAGGCCAAGCCGAACCGGTCGTCTCCGTCGAACACCTGCCCACGCCGATGGCAAAGACCGTCTTCGGCGACGAAATCCACCTGCGTTTGAAAGGCAATCTGGTATCGGTTGTCCCGGTCGATCGATTGGTCGACGAAATCAAAGGCGACTTCAAACGCGTCGTTGCGGGAACACGTGACGGTGACTTGGACGGTGCAGTCGGTCCGGTCCGTGGCTACGTCGCCCGTTATGTCATGAACAAAAGTCGCGGGCTGACGTCCAACAGCGGCCGATCACAAATGGCAACCAGAGTCCAATTGGTGGGCATGACGCTGGAACCATTGGCCGAACCGCATGGACAGAGCATCGATAAAGTGCTCAATGGCAGCAGTGAACTGGACATCGAACTGGCCGGCCGAAACCCCGGCAACACGACGATCACGGTCTGGGTCTATCCCGACAGTTTTGGTGCATTCCGCGGTTTGAAAGAACGACTGTACGCCAAGGGATTCGCCACCGCCGCCCGCCCATTGCCGATGGGCCGCCCCATCAGCGGCAGCCCACAAGGATCACGATCCAGTGCCCAGTAGTGGGTGATCGATCACGCGACTGCAACCACCATCATCGGCCGCGCCGTTGATGGTGGCTGCAGTCGCGGGTGCGTGATGGTGGATTGGATTGCCCGTGATCAGGGCTTTGCTTCAAAAACGGTCGTCCAGTCGTTCTTCATGTCGACGACGGTCCAACCATTACCCGGCGCCGCTTCCAACGCCGTGACCAGCTTGCCACTGCTCTTGGGATTCGCATCGTAGGCGTATTCGCGTTCGCCATCGGTATGGTGCACGATCAATCCAAAACTAGGCCGGGGGTTGTCGATCGTCGTGTACTGGATCATCGCCTGGTCCCCATCCGAATTGCCAAACGCAGCAATCGGGCGACGACCGATGAAGGTGTGAATGCCAACGGGCTTGCCTTCCTTGTCGTCGATAAAAACGGTGTCCAAGGTTTTCGTCAACGTGGGCTTTCCGTCTTTCATTTCGAACTTCACTTGACCATAAGAACCGATCACTTGGTCGGGCGGGATGCCGTAGACGTCGTCGGCAAAGACACGCATAAAATCGACTCCGCCACCCGACACGATCCAGGTTTGAAAGCCGTTGGCTCGCAGGTAGGTCAACAGTTCCAACATCGGCTGATAGACGCACTGATCGAAGGGCCTGTTGAAACGAGGGTGTTCGGCCGTGGCCAACCAATCCCGTACGCGCTGGTCGAATTCATCGGTCGTCATGCCGGCGTGGGTCAACGCAAGAATTTCCAGCAACCCTTTGTGGTGGTTCGCCGACAAACCGGCAACGTCACGTTTCTGCAATGCCTGAACCGCAGCGTTGCTTTCCCATTCGGGATGATCGGGCAACAGTCGCTCGATTTCATCCGCCGCAAAGATGGCTTGAAACGGCAACGGATTCTCGCACCACAGGGTGCCGTCGTTATCGAACGTGGCAATGCGTTCGGCCACGGGAACAAAGTCAGGTGAACCCTCGGTGGCAACCCGATCAACAAAATCGACAATCGCTTTTTTGGCCGCAGTCGCCTTCCAAGACGGAAGCGGATCAGCAGCCGAAACCGACACGGCCATCGTGACCCCAACGATCCACCCAAGCCCCTTGATGCCAAATCCGGATTCGTTCATTTGTCCTATCATCGCTGACCTTGTTTCCATCGTTCTGTGTGGGGAAAGTTAAGTTCTTCGGCCAACGCAGATTCGAAAGCGTATCGATCCGCGTTGGTGCGCATTGGCCCCGCCGCCCGCGGAATCAAAATCCACAGCGGGCAGCAAGGGCATCGCACCGCAGCACACCTACAGGGCTGCGTCTTCGTCTGTGGCGGACGACTGGTCGGCGGACGAAGACTCGTCCTCCGGTGCATCCAGACGTACCAACAACCAGTCTTCGACCTTGTCGGTGCCGAAGTGCACCAGGGCGGGGGCTTGTTCCTGAGTCAGGTTGTACAAGCCAGTTTCCACAACCACATCTTGGCTGTCACCAATCCGAAATGCGACTCGCTGCGTGTCCTTGTCCACTTGACCTTGGACCGTGTCCGCTTGGTCGGTTTTCGAATTGTACAAGGTGCCGCTGATGATCCCCTGCTTGTTGACCGCCAACTGAATCGTGCGAGTTGGTTCCAGATCCTTGTCGTTGGTGCTTACCGAGAAAGTCCCCAGCGCCATCCAATCCGAATCTTCCGCCTCGTCGTCGCTTGCCGGTGGTTCGACCGTCGCCAAGTCCATCGCACTCTGCGCGAACTCATCCGCCGGGGCAACCTCTTCGCCGTTGATGTAAACCACGTTGTTCTCGTACGTCACGTTGCCGCCCGATCCATAGTCGTAATACACCGGTTCAGCCCACACCGCTGGCGGCGCCGACCAAGTGAACCAACCGGTGAGGGCTGCATAGGTCGGCACTGTCCACCAATAGCCCCATGGCCGACGGTTGAAGTAGTGACCGTAGTGCCAACCGCCACAATGATGATGGTGGTGGTTCCACCAGTTTTGATTGAAATAGTCGTGGCGATGACGATCCCAATGGTCGCGAACATGGTTTCCACGATCACGCCAATGATCCATCCGATCCGGGTGACGATTCCCCCAATCGTGCATTCCGTTGATCTGTCCTTGCCAACGGTTGTTGATGCCAGCGATCTGATTGCGATCAATGTTGGCCCACGTGGGACGGTTGTTGATCACCGTGTTGTTGCCAAGATTCACGTCGCCGATGTTGATCGGGCGATCGTTGCCAGGGCGATTCCCGCCCGGTCGATCACCACCCGGTCGACCACCATCTGGACGCCCCATACCAGGACGATCGCCGTCGGGCCGCAGATTGCCTGGACGGCTGAATGCGGGACGATCGGCCCCCGGACGATCTCCATCCGGGCGGCTGATACCTGGGCGACCAGTACTGGGACGATCGCCGCCTGGGCGGCTGATTCCCGGACGATCGCCGCCTGGCTGGGTGGGCCGAAGCGGTTTGTCCATGCCTAAGAAATCCCCCACGTCCCCGGCTGATGGTCGGCCGGTCCCCAGTCGAGTGGCGGGGCGAGTGGCGGGGCGAGTGGCGGGGCGGGTGCCGGGGCGAGTGATCGATGGCGCGTTACCACCGGGTCGGGTGATCCCGGATCCGCTGCCGATCCCCGAACCATTTCCGGGTCGACGATCCCCGAGACCGGGCACGCTGGGCCGGCCCGAGGGACGCGACGGTGTCTGACCACCGATGCCAGGCCGCGATCCACTAGGCCGGGTCGCTGGCAGCGTCGTGGGGCGGGTGGCGGGACGAGTGGCCGAGGGCCGATTGAAATTCGGTGAACCCGTACTTGGCCGACTGACACTGGGCCGACTGACGCTGGGCCGACTGACGCTGGGCCGACTGATACTGGGCCGACTGACACTGGGCCTATTGAAACTGGGGGAACTGACGTTGGGGCGACTGAAATTCGACCGGCCGCCGCCAAGATTGGGGACGCTCGGACGCGCGCTCGAATGCGGCATCGACATCCTGCCTCTGGCAGCGCCACCGCCTCCACCGCCGCCTTTGAATCCGCCTCGCGCAAACGCATCGCTGCTGATCAAACACGGGACCAACACGACCGCCGCAAAAAGAAACTTAAACCTATTCATCAGAAAGAACCTCTAGCGGGGGTTGTTGGCGGATGGATCGGGAACCGACTGCGGCTGGTCCGCCACACGGACAACCGTGACGGCCGGCTCGGTCGGCTGCGGTTCTCCTTCGATATCATGACCGATCAACTGCAGCGTCATCGTCTGGTCATCCACCTTCGTCAAGACGTAGGTCCCGGATGCCGCGCGTCCATCGGGAACCGTTTGCGACGACCGAATCAACCACTGGTTCCCGGTTCGCACCCAAGTGGCGTCCCCGAATGCACCATCGCTGCTGAAGGCCCACGAACGGATCTCTTGGCTTCGCGGATCCCAACCGATGACCTGGGTGCCTTGCCCGGTTACTTGATCGGCACCACGGACCACGAACGAACGCAACAGGAAGGCTTGGTTCGCGGTCCAGCGGAACGTTGTTTCGACTCGTCCGCTGTCTGCTTCATCAACCCACTTGCCCACCAACCACTCCAATTCTTGAAGTGCTTCGTAGGATGACTTCGGTGCAGCGTGAGGCGTTTCCTCGATCGAATCGATCACCCATTTGGAATCTTCGTTGACCAAGATGGCGGAGAAATCGCTGACGCTTTGTGGCAGATCGGCGGACTGCACTTCGATCGTTCCGACCACCGAATAAACATCGGGGCGAATCTGACGCAGATGATCGACGGTGCCAGCCAGTTTGGTGTCGGGACGTTGTTGAACAGCCGCGTGGATATCGGCCATGACGGCATCACGACCGACGGTGCGTTCACCGCTTTCGCGATCAACATGACTTCCATCTTCCGACCACATCGCACCCACGGCCTGCCAATCGTTTCGATTGAAGGCGTCGACATAGTCCGAAATGGCTTGACGCACAACGGCGTCATCACCAACGGCCGATCCACCGAACACAGGAAGTGACAGTAGAAACACGAACACAATTAGAAACGGACTCTTGTAAATCACGAGTGATCCTTGTGGTGAATAGGTTCAAAATACATAGTTGATCCAGCTTTCCATCCGCATCACGAACATGACCGGGATGCCGGCGACCTGGACATGGTCGGTATAGACAGCGGCACTTCCCACTGCCCCGCCAGGCAGCCGCAGCGATTGCCCATCGTCCAGCGCGATGCGAACCGCAAAAGCACTCGCTTTGCCGGATCCAATTTCATCAGGCAAATCGCCCGAAGCCTGCAATTGGCCGGTTCCGGAGGTATCAATCGTCGTCATCACTCGGCCGGTGAAGACCTGACCTGGGTAGGCATCTAGCACGACTTCGGCGTACTGCTTGGGCTTGATCAGCAAGTAGTTCCTCTGGCCGAACATGGCGACAACGACGCCAAGATCGGATCCCTTGCGTTCCGGAATGAAACTCATCACCGGCTGTGCCCCGGGTCCGCCGATCAAGGCTCCTTCGCGAAGCTGCAGGTTCGTGACAAACCCGTCACTCGGTGCAACCACGGTGGTTTGTTCCAGATCGTATTTCGCTTCGGCCAATGCAATCCGTGCCTGCCCCAACTGAGTCTGGGCGACCGCGACGGACAGTTCGGTTTGCTGTGACGTGGTGTTGGCTTGATCAAGCGCTGCGGTAGCTTGGGCATACGATGCCACGGCTTGATCCAACTGTGCCTCACTGCCCGCGCTTGCGTCCATCAACTTTTGTTGGCGGTCGCGTTGGTTGGTCGCAAATTCAAAATCGGCTTGGGCGCGTTGGATCGAGGCTGCGGCAACCTGCACCGCCGACTGGGCAACTTTAACACCGCCTTCGGCTTCGTTGACAGAATCGGTTAGCCGCGCGACCGTGTTTTCGTAAGGAGTCCGATCGACTTCGAACAGCACGTCCCCCTTGCGGATGGGCACATTGGGTTGGACAGCGACTTTGGTCACACGCCCGGCACGTGTCAATTGAGGCGTCAGTGGCACCACCTGTTGGATCACCACCACATTAGTCGTGCGCGGGTGATAAAACAACAACGCCACAATCAATGCTGGGCCAATCGAACCGGCCACAATGGCGATCGGCAGCGATAGTCGCAGCAACTTTAACTTTGCAAACACCAACCACAGTCCAAAGCAGTAGATGCCCGATAGGATCCACATCATGATTGGGATCCTTCCTTGGCTTGGTCCACCAGCGACTGCAGTCGCAATTCCAAAGCATCAAGGCGTCCGGAAAGATCTTGCGATGGGGGATCTTGCGACGTCCCGTTGGCCGCCGCATCGGGTGCGACCGGATCCGATGGGTTCAGGGATCGGTACAGATAGACGACAAAGAAGCAGGTCGCGAGTGCGGCGATCATACCGTCCCTCGATTTCGTGCAGGCTGCGAACCCGATGGACGCTGCTGTTCTAGACCACGGACGACTTCTTCCAGCCGAGTGATCTGAGCGCTAAGCACACCCGAATCAGGTTCGGGTCGATCGTAATTCCAATACGCCCATACCAACGCGGCGATCCAAAACCCACCCGTCGGCAATCCCAACCAACCACACACGTTGACCGCAGCGGTTTGGGGATGACTGCGACGAGCCGCGATTTGGCCGGGCAATGCGGCCAGGGCCAGCAATACGAACGCGGCCACCGCTATGAAAACAAAGATCGCCAACAGCGCGATGAGGTGCAGCGCATCCCCGATCGAAGCAAATGGATACTCGGCCACAGAAATACCTCAGAGTCCCGAATCAAAGAAAAGCCCGACGGTCGATTCGCATCATGCAAAGATTAGAACTCCAATCCTAACACTAACGTTGATCGATTGAACCAAAGTTTCGAGAGAAAACCGCCACGGCAAAAATGTCGGAACCATGCCACAGGGCCGCGGTTACCGCTGCTGCTGGGATAGGCCACTGATCGCCTTCCCACGCATCCCAATCGGTACAAGCGTCGGATTTGCGAACAAAAACGCGGCCGAGGCCTCAGGAAAATCCAACTCGGCCTTGGAAATTAGCCGATTGCCCAAGACGAGGCCCTGCCACAGGGCGGGCGACACCCACGGCGCCGCAGACTCAAATTTCGCCCCGCCCGCTTCGCCGTTTCGCTTCCATGGATGGAATCAATTCGATGCCGACCAAATTTCTGGACATCCGACCGTTGTCCATCTGTTTCCTAACCCTCGCCTTGGGCGGAACGCTGACCCAGGCCGAGGACGGTTGCAGCGGCCTTGCCTGCGATACCGACCCCACCGCAGTCGCCGCGATGTCCTGCGTGGACCCACGGACCACACTGTTCGACGATTGCCTTGGCTTGCGATCGCCGATGGCCGCACATGGCATTTCAGTAGACGCCGATTCGACCATGTTCTACATGGGCGTGGTCGATGGCGGCCGTGACCGCGACTTCCGATTCGGCGGACACAACGACTATGTCTTCAACATCGACGCATCCAAAATGGGTGGTCCGGAAGGACTGTTCGTTAAACTTCGCGCCGAGCATCGGTTTGGTCAGTCGCTTGGCGACGCCACCGGTGCCCTGTTGCCGGCAAACGTGAATGCGGACTTGCCCGTGCGCGACAGCGAGGACGTGTTCCTGACCAACGTGTTGTTCACGCAGATGCTTTCCGAAACCTTTGGCGTGTTCTTTGGAAAACTGGACACTCTGGATGGCGACATGAATGCGTTCGCCCATGGACGTGGGAAATCGCAATTTTCAAACCAAGCTTTTGTCGCCACACCGATTGCGCTGCGAACAACGGTCTATTCAACCCTGGGTGCCGGTTTTGTCATCTTGGGCGAAGACCAAACCCCGCTGTTTCAGTTTTCGATCTTAAACGCGATCAACACCACAACGTCGGCGGGCTTCGATGAACTATTCGACGAAGGCGTCGTGCTGGCACCCGAACTGCGTCTACCGACCAATTTCTTAGGAATGCCCGGACACCAATTGTTTGGCGGCACGTGGAGCAGTCGCAACTATGCCGACCTCGCACAAGATCCTCGAATCATCCTGCCCAACGTACCGATCGATCGACAAAGCGATTCCTGGTCGCTGTATTGGAACTGTGACCAGTACCTGTATGTCGACCCATGCAATCCATCACGCGGCTGGGGCTTGTTTGCTCGCGCCGGTGTTGCCGATCCAGAAACCAACCCGGTCGAATCGTTCTACAGCGTCGGTATCGGCGGGAACAGCCTGCTGCGTCATCGCAGCGCCGACACCTTCGGTGCCGGTTGGTACTATGCCAAAACCAGCGATGAATTGGGACCGCTGCTAGGGACCGTCTTTGGTGATGGCCAAGGGATGGAAATGTTCTACAACGTGGCGGTCACCCCATGGCTGCACGTCACGCCTGACCTGCAGGTGATCGAGCCTGCCAACCGGAGGTTCGATACCGCCACCACGGTCGGCCTGCGTACCCAGATCATCTTCTAGAACGAATTGCTAGAAAGCGTGGGGGGGGGAGACGAGCTGTTTACTTCGCCGTCAATTGCGACTTGGCCCAAGCGGCTGCTCCCCAAACCCCGGCGTCGTCACCCAACTTGGCGGCGACGACGTCAAAGCGATCTTTGTAAACGCTCATCACGTTTGCCTTGGCAGTCTTCTTCACCGTGCCCACGATCAAGTCTTCCATCGCTTCGACCAATCCGCCGCCGAGGACGATTTTGTCGGGGGCCAGAATGTGGACGATGTTGACCACGGCCAGACCGATCACTTCGGCTGACTCTTCGACCAATCGTTTGATCGCCTTGTCACCGTTTTGAATCGAATCGGCAATCGCGCCGCTGCGAATCTCTGACAGATCGGTGCCCGTCTTCTTGGCCAGGTACGGGGCGTCGCCGCGGAATGCGGCTTTGGCGGCTTCGGCCGCGATCGTCAACCGACTGGCTTCGGATTCGACGGTTCCCGACATCGAGATGCCGCTGGCGCGGATACTGCTGCTGATCCGGGTGTGCCCGATCTCCATGCAACTGATGCCGGCTCCCTGCAGGATTTTGCCTTCATAGACGCATCCGCCGCCGACGCCGGTGCCTGGGAAGATACCAACGGCACATCGCGCATCCTTGGCCGCCCCGAATTCGTATTCGCCGAACACGCCTGCGTCGACATCGTTGACGACGACCACCGGACAGTCGAACTTCTTTTTCAAGAACGCACCGATTTCAACGTCGTCCCAACCTAAGTTTGGCGTCGTCAAAATCCGGCCCTTGACCAAGTCGATGGGCCCGGGGCAACCGATCCCGATTCCGGCAATCTGTTCGCGATCCAAATTGCTTTCGTCCAACATCCGAGCGATCGTGGATGCGATCCGTTCGACACCGCTATCGGAACCTTCGCGTCCGCGAGTCTTGCGACGGCGGCGACCGAGTTCTTTCCATTCATTGTCGTAGGCAATCGACAGCATCTTGGTGCCGCCAAGATCGAATCCGATCCAAATGTTCTTTTCTTTCTCGGCCATCGAAGAGGCGATCCAAGTAAGGGAGGCTACGGGGGGGGGATCACCGTGCGAATCCGGTGCTCCCGCTATTGGAAAATGAAGGTAAAAATTTCGCCTGAAGAGACAGCAACCAACGGCCAGCTTCAACCCGTCTTGTCGTCTATCTTGATGGGCTCGGCCCGAAAAATCTTTTCCGCCGACGAAATAATCGGATACTGGTGCGCATCTAGCCACTGTCACACGACGAGTGATCCGCCGAATTGCCCAACGAAGAATCATCGCCGAATCCCCCAGATGCCGACGACGGGAATGAATCCCCCGCTGAATCGGTGGGGGGAAACCGTGGTTCTACCGAGAGTTTTCAGCAGATTTTCGACGACATCTCCGGTGGGCTCCGACGTTTTTTGGCCAGCCGCCTACGGCAAACCGCTGATGTCGACGATTGCCTGCAGTCGGTTTTTTTGGCAATGACCCAACATGGAGACACCGTTGCGCCGGCCGCCCGACGGGCGTGGCTGTTCCGTGTGGCAGCCAACGAGTCCGCCAAATTTTGGAGAAAACAGTCGTCGACCGAAAAAATGATCGCCGCACAAAACCCACGTGAATCGATCGACCAAGATCCTGCCCTGCCGATCATTCACGACGAAGCCCGCCAAGCGGTCCAGCACGCCATCGAAAATCTATCGCCGACCTACCGCGAAATGATCGAACTGCGAATCAATGAAAACCTGACCTTCCAACAAATTGCCGACCAACTGAACATCCCCATCGGGACCGCCCTGACTCGCATGCGACGCGCCCTGCAACGGCTTCGCGACGACCTGGCCCCAGAAGATGCCTCTAACCCAAATCAGCCGCGACGAAAGCATGAATGACCTGCCCTCGATCTGCTGCCAATACCTACTTGGCGAACTCAGCGGGGATGATCTCGTTGCATTCGAAGATCAATTGGCGACCTCGCCCACGGTGCAAGACGAACTGCTGCGGCAATCGGATCTGTTGTTGATGATCGCCCCGCAGGATCCGACAACCACGATCACGTCACCACCGACGACGCAGCAACGAACCGTTCCGGGCCTACGCCCGCTGGCGGCCACGGCGCTCGCATTGGCGGCGTCCTTGGCAATCGTGGTTTCCGGATGGCTGTTCCAGACGAACGATTCGTCCGAAGAACTGCAGATCGCTCAGGCGTGGGCTAGCAGCCTCTCGTCGACCACCGCAACCACCGAACCAGCCTTTGACGATGACTTGCTGTCGATCGAAACAACCGAAATACCCGAAGACTTTGCTTCCATCGAAATCGACGAAAGCTCCGCGCTGATCGACGACGGTGATCCGGACGACCAATCGTTCGGCTGGATGTACGTCGCTGTTGCCGCCGCGGACGAACAACCGGATTCCAGCGCTGCCCCATCAGATCGCAAGTCATCAGATCGCAAGTCATCGAAGGACAGTCGTTATGGAAGCTAGACAACTGCCGCCGTCCGGCTTTCCGGCCAAGATCTCCGCCCTGATCGGCATCGCTGCGATGACGCTAGTCATGACAAGTTTTGCCGCCGCAATCGAACCGGCCAACCGCAACAACTCGGCCACCCCGACCGGCCCGGTTGCCCAAAAACGTGCCGCTGTTTCCGAAGCGGTCCGCCCCAGCGCTGACGAAATGACTCTGGCAGAATCCCGAGCCCGACGGATTGTATCGAAGCATCTTCCCGAGCTACGCGGCATGCTGGATCGACTGCGTCAGCGAGACCCAAAACACTACGACCGAGCCGTCCGCGACCTGTCCCGATGGGCCAGACGCTTGGAAACCGCCAAGAAACGTGGCGAGCAATCTTACGACATCGAACTGGCATTATTGAAATCCGAAATCGCTGTGAACTTGTTGACCGCCAAACTGAAGGTGCGTGACAACCCAGACGATCGCAAACAGTTACGTGAAGCCGTGGAATCACTCGAACACAGTCGGCTGGAACGCGCCCGCTATGACACCAACCTATTGCGGGAACGAATCGAGCGAACGCAAAAACTACTCGCTGCCGCCGAGGAACGGATCCGCACGATGGAATCCCGCTCTGACGCTGACCGCAACGCCACCTATACCGAACTGCTCCGCAAAGCCGGACGCAAGGAATGATCACGGCCAATCCGTTGTCCTGATTCGCGGCTACCGACTCAGCATTCCCCGTCCATTTTGACACGTTTGCAAATCGCCCCCCTGCCCTGCCCTGCTGCTGTTCGAAAACTTCGCTGCCCTGCCCTCTGACCGATGACCGATTCATGAAGCCGATGCATCTGAAAACACTGTTGTGCCTGATCGCGATGGGTCTGGTTTCCACCGGTCTGTTGGTTAGCTCGCAAGCTCTCGCTGATCCAGTCTCACCGTCCACCAAGATCGCCGATCGATCGCTACCGTCATCAACGATCGATGGCAAAGCACTGGATCCGCTTAGCAAACGGTTCGCCACATCCGCCACGGACGAGGTGCCTGATTTCCAGCGCCACGTCGTGCCGCTGATGGGCCGACTCGGTTGCAACGGCCGAGCCTGTCATGGATCGTTTCAAGGCCGGGGCGGATTCCAGTTGTCGCTGTTCGGTTACGACTTCAGTGCCGACCATCTGGCGTTGCTGGACGATGCCACGGGACGCGTCGATGTGAACGATGTCGACGAAAGTTTGATCCTAGCCAAACCGCTGGATGCCGATCTGCACGAAGGTGGCAAACGATTCGATGCTGGCAGTTGGCAACACCACGTGCTGCGTCAATGGATCGCAAAGGGCGCCCCCTACACCAACCAAACCCCACAGACACTGACCCGGCTTGAAATCACTCCCGCCGAGATCCGTTTTGGTGGCGCCGGCGAATCAATCCACTTGCGTGCGGTCGCGCATTGGCAAGATGGATCCAAAGAAGACGTCACCGAACTGTGTCGTTTCAGTTCGAATGACGATTCGATCGCAGCAATCGACAAAGACGGGCTGCTTCAATCCGGCGAAACCGGCGATACGCATGTCGTGGTCTATTACGACAACGCGGTCGTGCCCGTCCCCGTCATGCGTCCGGTCGGATCGACCACCGATCCGACGATCTACGATCATCCCATTGACCGGCTGGTCGTCCAGAAACTGAACAAACTTGGCATCCAAGCGGCCGGCGATTGCACGGATTCGGAATTCATCCGCCGCGCATCGTTGGACATCACCGGCATCCTGCCATCGGCTGACACCGTCCGCGAATTTCTGTCCGACACTTCGCCGGACAAACGCGAAACTCTGATCGACGAACTCCTGGATTCGCCCGGCTACGCAGCCTGGTGGGCCACCCGTTTGTCGGACTGGACCGGCAACAGCGACGAACAACTCAACAACGTGCTGCCGATCCGAAGCGTCGCCGGCAAGCTGTGGTACCAGTGGCTGCGAAAGCGACTGGAACTGAACGTCCCCTACGACGAATTGGTCGAAGGAATCGTTACCGCGGAAAGTCGCCAATCAGGCGAAAGCTATCGCGACTATTGCGAAGCGATGACGAAGGCCTGCAAACCTGGCAACGAAGAACTATTCGCCGAACGCGAAGGGCTGCCGCTGTACTGGGCCAGAAGGAATTTCCAAACCCCCGACGACCGGGCGATCGGTTTTGCGTACACGTTTTTGGGAGTTCGGATCGAGTGCGCCCAGTGCCACAAACACCCGTTCGACCAGTGGTCCAAAGACGATTTCGAACAGTTTTCGAAAGTGTTCTCTCCGATCCGCGCCAACGCCAACCAAGTCGCCAACGAAAACCGAAAGGTCCGTGACGAACTGCTGGCCGAAATCACCGACGGAGAGAAACTGACCGGCGGTGCCCTGCGGCGCGCCGTCTATTCGGCCGCTGGCGACGGCAAGGTCGTCCCATTTGGTGAACTGACCATCAACACCCGTGGTGCGTCCGACCGCGTCCTGAAGGCTCGTGCGAAGGCCAAGAAAAACGGTCAAAAGCTAAAACCGCTGAATCTTCCCACTGGCAAAATCCTAGGCCAAGCGGAACCGATCACGCTGGACAAAGACCCGCGTCCGGAACTGATGGCGTGGCTCCGGTCGCCCGACAATCCATACTTTGCCAAGGCGATCGTGAACCGAGTCTGGAGCAACTATTTTGGCATCGGGATCGTCGATCCGTCGGACGACATGAACCTTGCCAATCCACCCAACAACGCAGCACTGCTGGACGATCTATCGCAGCAGTTCATCGCCAACGGTTATGACCTCCGTTGGCTGCATCGGACGATCACCACCAGCCAAACTTACCAACGCAGCTCGGAAACCAATCCGACCAACGTCCGTGACCAGACCAATTTTTCGCGGCATGTGCCGCGACGATTGCCGGCCGAAGTGGTTTATGACGCCGTCATCCTGGCAACCGGATCGGACAAACAGGCCGAACAGATGCGGACAGAACTGGATTCGATGGCGATCGCCGATGGCAAACCCCGCCTTCGCAACCGCCAAGACTTTGCGTTGGAAGTGTTTGGGCAATCCATTCGCGAATCGAACTGTGATTGCGATCGCAGTGATTCCCCCAGCTTGTTGCAATCGATCTACTTGCGAAATGATTCCGACATGTACAAGCGGCTGGCCGCCAAAGAAGGCTGGGTTCAGCAAGCCTGTCGATCGCTGGGCGTCGATGGCCCCAACGAATCGGCGGACCCGCAAGCGATGGCGATCCAGCGGCGAGCGATCGAGATGCAAGCGCAATTGATCCAACGTGTCGAGCAGTTCGCTGCTCTGAAACCACAGCAAAAGAAACGCGTGCGTCCGCAGATCAATCGAGAGTACGAACGGATTTCCAAGAAGTTCCAACAGTACGGGTTCGCAACACCCACGCTGGCGCAACTGATTGCCGATCCGAATGCGTGGGAATCGATCCAGACAAAGAACAAGTCCGCGCAAAGCAACGCCAAGATCACTTATCCGCAGCTGGTCGAAGAAGCCTACCTGCGAACGCTGAATCGTTTCCCCGACGATGACGAAACAAAGATCTCGATCGACTTCATCCAAGAATCCAAGTCACCATCCGATGGATTGCAATCGCTGCTGTGGGCATTGGTGAACACGAAAGAGTTCATCATCAGTCACTAACGCCACGTCCACCTTCTCCACTTCCTTAGCCCGAGAACCACGCTGATGAAATTCAATCGTACTTGCGACGGCGTCTCCCGACGCGACATGCTTCGCGCCGGCACCCTCTCGATCGGCGGACTTTCCCTTAGCGGTTACATGAAGATGGCCGAGGCTGGCCAGGTGGCCCCTGGGCACGCGACCCGCGCCATCTTTATCGAACTGCCCGGTGGGCCATCGCATCTGGACACCTTCGACATGAAACCCGAAGGTCCCAGCGAGATTCGCGGGTCGTTCAAACCGATCAAAACCAACGTGTCCGGTATTGAGATCAGCGAACACTTACCCAACCTGGCCAAGGTGGCCGACAAGTTCGCGATTCTGCGCGGCGTCAGCCACACACTGGCGGCGCACCGGTTGGGGCAAGAGTACGTCAACACAGGCAGCAAGCCGATTCCGGCGCTTCAGTACCCGAGCTTTGGTTCGGTGCTGGCCAAGGAACGTCCCAGTATCCCCGAGATTCCTAGCCAGGTTGCGATCCCCAAGGTCGCCC
Source organism: Rubripirellula lacrimiformis (assembly GCF_007741535.1). Classification (NCBI taxonomy): domain Bacteria; kingdom Pseudomonadati; phylum Planctomycetota; class Planctomycetia; order Pirellulales; family Pirellulaceae; genus Rubripirellula; species Rubripirellula lacrimiformis. The sequence continues at coordinate 1,112,887 of NZ_CP036525.1, read as the reverse complement.
AAGGTCCAGGATTTTTAGGCATTCGATACGCTGCCCTGGAAACCAACTCGACGCCCAACTTTGGCCAACCCTATTCGGTCCGCGGCATCTCGCTGCCCGGCGGGGTCGGTGTGGACGAAGTCAAGCGGCGACAAAGCCTGCTGAAGAAACTGGATCGCCGGTTTGCGGACCTTGAAAAGGACGATCAGCTGCTGGACGGATTGGATCGCTTCGGTGAACAGGCCTATTCGATGATCACGTCACCGAAAGCCCGTGACGCGTTCGACATCAGCAAAGAACCCGATAGCTTTGCCCGCCAATTCGGCGAAACCTCGTTCGGCCAAAGCTGCCTGCTGGCGCTGCGACTGGTTGAATCGGGCGTCCGGTTGGTCAGCCTGCAGTTGGGCGGATGGGACACGCATACCGACAACTGGACCAAGCTAAAAGACAACAACCTGCCCAAACTGGACGAAGGATTGGCCGGGTTGCTGATCGGGCTAGAACAACGCGGGCTGCTGGAATCCACCGCCATCTACGTGACCGGTGAATTTGGACGCACGCCGAAAATCAACAGCCGCAGCGCCGAAGGTGGACGTGACCATTATCCACGGTGCATGTTCATGCTGATGGCCGGCGGCGGAGTGCGCGGCGGCCAAGTGATCGGCGAAAGTGATGATTCGGCCGCCGGCCCCCGTCACGAAGCGATCACCCCAGACGATGTCGCGGCCAGTTTCTATCACAACCTAGGAATCGACCCGACCTTGGAATACGACACCAACACCGGTCGCCCCATCACCCTGGTCCGAGACGGCAAGATCATCCAGCAATTGTTCAGCTAATCGCGGTATCCAGCATTCACACGGCCGATCAGCCGTTTGGCATAGCGGCCGCCTGTGTGAATCCGCTTTCGCATTTAGGTGTTAGCCGCTTAGGCGATCACCCCGGTTCGTGCATGACGAAATCGGATTCAATCCAAAGTCTCGACGTCTGTCGATCGAGTGAGCCGCTGGGCGTGAGCGCCCGGCAATCCCCCAAACGCCCGTGGTCCTATGGCCAGCGGCCCGCGATTGCCGGTGAGAGTTCGACTCAGTCAACAAACCGCCAAGAAGGTTTCGGTGCCCCACAATCCTAGGCCGAAAGTCTTGGCGACTTCCGCTACGAAATTGAAGGCTACGCGGCGATTGAAGGCTACGCGGCGGGCACCGACAGACGTCGCGGACGAGCCAGACGGACACGTGATGCGTCGATCGCAATCGTGTCAGCGCATAAGAGAAGGGCCATGGTGAAGCCCTCCCTGCCTCACCATGGCCCATCAATGCTGGAACGATGGCACCGATCGTTCCACCCTCCCAATCCATGGTACCCCTTTGATCGGCAATCGATCCGGGTCGCCTACAGTCGAAGTGGTTGGGAGAGTGAGTTTTTTTGTAGCGGGCGTGACTCGCAATGCTGCACAAACTCCGCCGGAAGGACTCACGCTGCGGCTAGTGAGCGTGGACGCTGTCACAGCCGCCGTCACATCCCCCCTGACAGGCACCGCCGCAGTCTCCGCACGCTGGGGGAAGAATCGAGGAATGGAATCGGTTGCGATTCTTGAAGCAATCGCAAGTGCCGTGCGTGTGCTTGTGACAGGCAGGGCAAGGCCGTTGATATCCGTCCCAGACGTTGGTGTTGCACTTTTGGCTCATAAAGTACTGACGCAGCGAGGACGTCGGCAGGTTGGGCGCGGTGCGAGGCACGCAGGGACGGGCCGCTTGGTGCCCCATTCCACAGCCACCCTGTCCGCAAGAAGCGTGACCGCAGGCGCCGTTGCCGCAAGAAGAAATCTGGTCACAAGCACCGCTGGCGCAACCACATCCGTCGCAACCGGCAGCCCCGTGTTGATGGCCAAATCCGACGGCATAGGTCGGCACGTGTTTGCCAGGCGAGTTCATCTCTTGCAGTGCGAAGGCCGCATTCAAATCCACTCGTTCCGCCGCATTCTTGGCGGCCTGCGGATCGACCGTAGCGATGGGATCCTGCAGAGAGGCGCGGGCCTGAGCCGGCCCCGTTTCGGGCATCGTCAAACCATCGGGAACCGGCCGCAGTTCCATCATGGCGTCATTGGCGGCCAGGCTTAGGCCGGCGGGGCCGCTCAGAGAGAGACCTTGGTCGTACGCCGACGAAAAATCTTGAGGTGCAGCGATGGACGGTGACGGCGTGCCGCCGAAGCTGAGGTCGGCTAGCAGGGCGTCGAAATCGTTCTTTGCCGAAGAAACGTTTGCGAAGATGGCCAGGGCGGCGAGGGCAAGAGCGTGTGCGGAGAATCGCATCGGCGTGACTTCCTTGTTCAGTGGATCGATCGGAGGGTTTGTGCGGGTCCGGTCAACTCTGCGACACTTTGGTCTCCTTGCCGAATCGTCACGTGACGCCGGCGATGACCATCAGTTGCGTTGATCGCGTAACAGAAATCCCGTTGAGTTGCCGGTCATTGGAAGACACGGCTCGGGGTCGGCAGGATCCGTCGGGCGATCGCGGTTGATGAACCTTTCAAGCCTTGCCGCGCTGTCAACACCTGGCAAGAAGTTTTCATCGATAACCAGTCAGGAAGCAAAGTCGACGATTGCAAAATCGTGACGACACCATCGCCTTCGTTGACCCTTGCGAAACAAAAAGTTCCGCTAAACCGAAAAGCTTGCCAACGACCATCCAGTGGTCAGACGGCTGTCCCGCTAGCTGACAACGTCCAACAGAGCCGCACGAACCTGCATTTGCCGATTCGGGTCGGTTAACTTGGTCCCGTCGACCTCGTGAACATAGAAAACGTCCGCGACCTGATCCAAGTGAGTATCGATCTTGGCAAAGGACAAAACCAAACGTTGATCGGCCAGTGCCGATGCGATTCGGTACAACAACCCGACTTCGTCGTACGCAAAGAAAGAAACGATCGTGTATCGGTCGACCGTGTCGTTGTCGAACACCACCTTCTTGGGCAGCACGTTCACGCTGGTCGGTTCGACCTCGCTGGTGGGTTTCCAAGTGGTTCGAAAACGCGGCAAGGGTTCGTCGGGGTTGTCCAGCAAATGACAGACTCGTTGGCTGATCTGATCGGTGCGGTGCTGAGGCGTTTCGCCTTCGGGATACTCCGGGTCGATCACCCAGAAATGGTCCCAAGCAAAGTCACCAACCATTTCGATCTGCGCTCTTAGAATCGCCAAACCGCTGGTCGCCAACGCACCAGTCGCTCGCGAGAACGTGCCGATGGAATGACGCTGTTCGTGCCGGATCACGGTGTAGCGCATCGCCTTGATCGCCTCGTCGAACATGGCCAGACAAAGCGTGGGCTGCTGGTCGTCACCGCGGCTGGCAACAGCCAAAATCTCCGTCGCCAATTCATCGGGTTCGCATCGGCTTAACAACGACAGCGGCATTTGGCTTAACAATTCGCTTGCCATCGGAGGCGCCGAACGTTGCTCCAGCACCTGTGCCACGCGTTGCCGAGTTTCGTCGATCTCCGGATCGCTGGGACTGCCCGGCAGGTCCCCCGAATCGAAGTATCGACGGGTGCGTTTATACAAATCTTCGATCAGGCTTAACTTCCAATCCGTGGCGACGCCGGGACCGACCGCGATCAGGTCGGCAACCGAATGGACCACCAACAATTCCAAACGCCGAATCGAACCGACTTCGGCAGCGAAGGAAAGCACGATCTCGGGATCGCTAAGGTCGTGACGGAACGCGACCACGTTGACGGCCAAGTGCTTCAGCACCAACCATTCCAAGGTTTCGCCGGTCGCCGAATCCAGATTCAATCGCTTGGCAGTATCCCGCGCGATCCGGGCACCCACGATGCAGTGATCCTCTTCGTATCCTTTGCCGATGTCATGGATCAGCAGCGCCAGATGCAACAGCCGCTTGTCATCGATCCGCCGATATCGACGCCCCATCCCGCCGGGGTCATCTTCCATATCCGTCGCCGCTTCGATCGCCAGGATGCTGTGCGCGTCGACGGTGTATTTGTGGTAGGCATTGAACTGCAACAACCCTCGCATCCGTCGGAATTCGGGAATCAACTGTTCGATGATTCGCAATTCGTGCAACCGTCGCAACAGCGGCGCCAATCGACCGGGACGGCTAAGCAACGACAGAAACGCTTCGATCGATTCGGGGTCCGGTTGTGTTGGCGCACGATCCTGCATCACCGTCCGAATCGCTTGCCATGTATGGTGCGAAATTCGACGGCGATGTTGGTTCGCCAAACTCATCAGATTCAGCACGTCGGGCAAACTGGACGCAAACGCATCCAGCGCGTCGTCGCGAACCCAAATGTGCGTCGGCCCCATTCGAATTTTGTCGTCGATCTTACGCGACAACACTCGTTCGACCACGCGATAAACCAGGGGGCGACTGCGTGCGTCGTCGGCAAAGTAGGCGGCCGCATACCGCACGTTGCGGGTCTTGTCGAAGTAGTCCTGCATGAACTGTTCGACCGGCAACACTCCCTCGGTGCCGACATACCCCCACTGCTGTGCAATCTCCATTTGGGCGGGACGGTCCAGCACGTCTTGTGACTTGCCTTCGCGAAAATGGATTTCGTTTCGCAGTCGCAGCATGAACGTGTAGGCCTGACGAACGTTGCGATAGTCGTCTTCGGGAAGGGCCCCCAATTTCAATAGCCGGTCCAAGTCGGTTTCGCCGTAGCGAGCGAACCCGATCCAGCGAATCAGTTGAATGTCCCGAAGCGCGCCACGCGACCGTTTGACGTTGGGACGAAGCAGATAACTGGTTTCGCCCCACTTGGTCCGTTCTTCCCGACGGGCTGCCACGATGTCGTGGATGATCCGTTTGCTGCGTCGCATCGCACCATGGCGAAACGCATCGAAATATCGTTTGTAAAGCTGCAAGCTGCCTGCCAACAAACGCGACTCGGCTAGCGAGGAGTAGACGATCGGATCCACCCACGCCAATCGACACGCCTCGGACGCCGATCGAATCGACAGCCCTGGCTGAATTCCCGAGTCCCCCAAGTCCCGTGTCAGATAGCCGGCGATCTTCATCGCCAGACTCTCGGAACTTTGCGTCGTCAGCAGCATCAAGTCGGCGTCCGAATAAGGCGCCAAATCGCGACGCCCAAAGCCACCATGCGCGATCAAGCACAGGCCACCCAAACGCGGATCGGTCGCATATTCGCGAACCGCTTCGTTCCAAATATCCAGCACGACATCGTCGTACAGATCGGCAAGCAGCGTCGACACCTGGGTACCCGGCGTCCCCGAACGATGCTGTTGAAACGCTTTCTCACGTCCTTCGCTTAGCAGTTCGCGGGAACGCAGGACGATCGAACGCATCGACAGGTTGGGCACGACGGTCTGTGTCCGAAGAGAAAAGAAGCGGCCCCAAGCCCAACGTCACCTGACTTCGATGACCACGCCGGTGGATTGAGTTGCCGGATAAGATTGGCGCGGGTTGCAGTCAGCCGGCGGAGCAAGCGTGCGGTTGCAAAAGGACGGCGTTCAACCAGACCGCTGACACGGTTCCGATCGAAAGCCGATGGCATTCGATGCTGGCCCTCGAATCGATCGGGATCGCCACACTGGACGCATCCCGCACATCAAGCAGGTTCGTCGCTCGGGTGGCTGCCGCCGCTTCGATGTTCCATCCACCGGTTGCCGAAATCGGGGGGTCAGCCTGGACTGCCCCGATCAACGCTAGGCTCCTGATTCGCCGACACAGAACCTGCGACCGGAAAGGTTTTGGATGCCTAACAATGTATTTGGCCCCAACTTTCATGGGGGGGGAGAACCAGACGCTTACAGTGCGTCTTCGCCTCGTTCGCCGGTACGGATCCGGATCGCGTCTTCCAAATTGGTGACGAAAATCTTGCCGTCACCAATCTGGCCGGTTTGGGCGGTTTGCAAAATGGTATCGACAACCGTTTGCAGGTTTTCGTCCGTACAGGTCACTTCGATCTTTACCTTAGGGACGAAATCAATGGCGTATTCGGTGCCACGGTAGATCTCGGTATGCCCTTTCTGGCGACCAAAGCCACGCACTTCACTGACCGTCATCCCGTGGATGCCCTGATCGGTAAGGGCGTTTTTAACATCCTCGAGCTTGAAGTGACGGACAATGGCTTCGACTTTTTTCACGATCGTACCTCGGTCGGTGGCTTATTTTTTTCCAGCACGGCTTGCCAACGTGTCACTGCGAACACCGCCGTTGGAGGGCGATTCGCAGCTAACGGAAGCGCATTGTACACCCGAAACGGCTTGCATCTAGCCTAGCGGCCCGATGCCCAGCAGATCCTGGCTAGGTTGGACGGACCCAATGAACTTCGGCGATCCCAGCATGGTGATTGACGGCCCGGGTCAGCACGAACAACAGATCGCTGAGCCGGTTCAAATAGACGATCAATTCTTGGGAAATCTCCGCTTCATGGTGTCCAATCAACGTCACCACACGTCGTTCAGCCCGGCGGCAAATCGATCGGGCTAGGTGCAACGTGACCGCGGCGGGGTGCCCGGCGGGCAGAATGAAATTTTTCAGCGGCGGCAAAATCGACTCGTGCTGGTCTATCCATCCCTCCAACCGCTCGATGTGCGATGCCGAAATGATCCGCATCTCGAACGCATCGGGATCCGGAGTGGCCAGTTCTGCCCCAATCGAGAACAATTCATGCTGAATTTGTTCCAGTTGCGAATCGATTTCGTCACCCACCCCGGCCGCGCGAGCCATCCCGATGGTGGCGTTCAGCTCGTCGACTGTGCCGTAGGATTCGATCCGATCATCATCTTTGGACACACGCGGTCCGCCAAACAATCCCGTGCTGCCCGTGTCACCGGTTCGCGTATAAATTTTCATCGCTGCTCGTTACAAGAAGAAGGTCGCTCTAAGGAAGCCAACCTTAAGATGGAAAGTCGCCGGCGAAAACGCCCATCGACGCTGATCGTTGTATTGCACTGTTGCCCGCCGGAAAGTCCCCCCTACCAGAAATATCATGAAGAAAACTCCTGGCCAAACGGTCCGCGCTGCCGGAATCCTGCTGATCTGCGACCGAGATCGCCCCACGCAGTTCCTGCTGATGCGTCACAAGGACCGCTGGGATTTACCCAAGGGACACTGCGAGAAAGACGAAACGTTCCAGCAGACAGCACTTCGCGAAACCGAAGAGGAAACCGGGATCGCGGCCGACCGGATCACGCTGGACCCCACGTTCCAATTCGACCTGCAGTATCAGGTCCGGTACAAGAACACCGGCGACACTCCGCTGGACAAACACGTCCGCTACTTCATCGGATACGTTGGCCAGGCTTGGCCGCTGACGTTGACCGAACATGAATCGGCACAGTGGATGGCGTGGGCACCACCGACAGCCCCCATCCAGTCCGAAACCATCGATCCTCTGCTGGCCGCCGCCGCCGAGCACCTAGCCGCCAGGAAATAGGCTCGGCTATCGCGGGTGGTGCCCACGCTGCGAAACGAAAACTCACGCACCGTCATCCGGTGTGGTTCGTTTCACCGCGTGCCCGTCGGGCCGCGCGTTGATGGTCCGGCGCTCGGGGCGTTGCCCACGCGGTGAAACGATGATTCACGCTACGTCATCCGGTGCGGTTCGTTTCACCGCTACGACATCCGGTGTGGTTCGTTTCACCGCGTGCCCATCGGGCCGCGCGTTGATGGCCCGGCGCGCGGGGCGTTGCCCACGCGGTGAAACGATGATTCACGCACCGTCATCCGGTGTCGTTCGTTTAACCGCGTGCCCATCGGGCCGCGCGTTGATGGCCCGGCGCGCGGGGCGTTGCCCACGCGGTTAAACGAAGGATCACGCACCGCCATCCGGTGTGGTTCGTTTAACCGCGTGCCCATCGGGCCGCGCGTTGATGGTCCGGCGCGCGGGGCGTTGCCCACGCGGTTAAACGATGATTCACGCTACGACATCCGGTGTGGTTCGTTTAACCGCGTGCCCACCGGGCCGCGCGTTGATGGCCCGGCGCGCGGGGCGTTGCCCACGCGGTTAAACGAAGGATCACGCCACGACATCCGGTGTGGTTCGTTTAACCGCGTGCCCATCGGGCCGCGCGTTGATGGCCCGGCGCGCGGGGCGTTGCCCACGCGGTGAAACGATGATTCACGCTACGTCATCCGGTGCGGTTCGTTTAACCGCGTGCCCATCGGGCCGCGCGTTGATGACCCGGCGCGCGGGGCGTTGCCCACGCGGTGAAACGATGATTCACGCTGCGTCATCCGGTGTGTCTCGTTTAACCGCGTGCCCATCGGGCCGCGCGTTGATGACCCGGCGCGCGGGGCGTTGCCCACGCGGTGAAACGAAGGATCACGCTGCGTCATCCGGTGTGGTTCGTTTCACCGCGTGCCCGTCGGGCCGCGTGTTTTGCCCCGGCGCGCGGGGCGTTGCCCACGCGGTTAAACGATGATTCACGCTACGACATCCGGTGTGTCTCGTTTAACCGCGTGCCCATCGGGCCGCGCGTTTTTGGCCCGGCGCGCGGGGCGTTGCCCACGCGGTTAAACGATGAATCACGCTACGTCATCCGGTGTGTCTCGTTTAACCGCGTGCCCATCGGGCCGCGCGTTTTTGACCCGGCGCGCGGGGCGTTGCCCACGCGGTGAAACGATGATTCACGCTACGACATCCGGGTGTCGTCCGTTTAACCGCGTGCCCATCGGGCCGCGCGTTTCTGGCCCGGCGCGCGGGGCGTTGCCCACGCGGTGAAACGAACCAGACGCTGACACGCAAACGGCGAATCGATCGGACGATCGACTGACTCGCGGGGCTAGTACTGCGCTCGCAAGACTCGCAGATCCATGCGTCCGATGGCGTTGAAGAATGGCACGAACGACTCGTATTCGTTTCCGCCACCGGCCAAATCGGTGGTCGCCAATGCGATGCGGTCTGCCGACGCGACTCCGCCCTCGGTGGGATCCAGGTGAATCCACTGATTGTCGGCGTAGGCCAAAACCCAGACGTAATACACCAATCGAGGGTTGGATTTTTCGTCAGCGGGCGGCTGATACTTCAATCCGACCGCTAGGCGCGAGGGGATTTTGCGAGCACGCAGCATCGCTGCCAACAGGACCGATCGTCCCGTCACGTCCCCTGCCCCGTCGTTGGCAACTTCGCTGGCACGCACCAATCCGCCCGGCGACTTTCGGTTGATGATCAAACGCTTGACGGTTTGCGCCAGTTCAATCGCGGCTTCTGTGTTGGTCAGTTTCCGTTTCACCAGGGCCGCATCGGCGTAACGTTTGACCAGGTTCGCACCGGAATCGACGAAGTGGTTCGAACGCGTGTCACCGGCGGCGGGTTCCAGTTCGACGGTTTCAAACTTCTTCAGATCCTGTTCCTGTTTTCGGCTGATCAAAAGCTGAAAACTTCCATCCCCCATGTCGCGGATCCATTGGCCGGGAACCGGTTGCAGCGAAACCTCTTTGCCTGTGCGGGCGGACGCTGCGGTAGGCGCCGCCGTCATCGCGACACGGACCGCATCGCCCGGCCGCTCGATGATTCCGTCGATCGGCATTTCAACCACACCTTCGGTGTCGGCAAAGGCGGCCTTCACCGTCGCTTCGTCCGTGCGGTAGGACAACAGATTGATCCCAGGCGAGAACGTTCGCACGATGGCCCCGTTGTCGTCGGTCCAAAATGTCAGATAGGACGCCGGTTGGCCATCGACTTGAACCTCGTAGTTGATCTCGATCAGTTCGGCCAACGATTGGTCCATCAACGGGACCGACGCCTTCCCGCTGCAACGCAGTTTGGCAGTGGCGACTTCGAACTGTCCCGGCAACAGTAGCCGCATGGTTCGAACTTCGTTCTCTTCCGTCAGCGGCTTGGTCCGCAGCGACTGTTCGATCGCGACCAACCCACGATTCGCTGGTGACCAAGCGATCGATTTGGTTTTCTTTGTACTGCCGCGCACCGTCTCGATCAGAAAGTTGGCGCCTTCGAGCTGCCCGCGAGTGGTGGTCAACACGGGTCCCACGAACAACTTGCTTTCGAATTCCAGCATCGATCCACTACGGGTCTCGCTGCTGGTCTGGATCAATCGCTGCAGGGTCCGTGCTTTCCCTTGATTGACGTACAGACTGTTGTCCAATCGATAGCTGACCTTGTCACCGTCTTTCCCTTCGGCAACGACGTGGTTGTATCCCACCGCTTGGCCGCGGACAAAAAACAGGTCCCACGATTCCCAGTCTTCGCTGAACGGGTCGATCGGAACTTCATTGCGGACGGTGCTGGGATTGCCATCGATCCCCACCGCATCCTCGGTTCCCGAATCGGAAGTCGATGGGGGCGACAAATCTGCAACATCTTCGGGGGACAATGGCGGCCGCTTGGGAATGTCACAGCCGACAAAGAAGCATGCAACGACGGCGATGCAGGCGATCGACCAGCCCATTTTCCATCCACGAGATGTCCGGCGGGACCGATCACTTGACGCGTTGGACGCCACGCCGCCGACTTCGGCAGCCTGAACTTGTGGGGCGGTATGTATCGGCGCGGCGGTCGGCAAAAATCCGGCGGCGACGGCCCATGAATCGATGCGTGTCTGGATCAATTGAATCACAACAAGACCAGCGTCGTTTGTCGACGCGGTACCCCAGGAAAAAAGATGCGATGAGATTCGACCCGATCATTCGGCCACCTTCACAACGCCAACCAAGCTTGGCGAGCGGATGAGGGGACAATCTGCGATTCAGCCAATCGGCCAAGTCGCCTGTCGGATCGATCCGTCCAGTATAGCCAAGCCATGCCCGATCCGATCAGGGCGGTTGGAAGAAGATCCCCGCGACCGCGAATCCCACCCACGGCTCCTGCTGTCGACCGTCCCTGTTTCCGACCGTCTTGGGCCGGCCCCTCCTGGGTCCCGATCGGGATCCCTGGCAAAGCGTGTTCATCGATGACCACGTTGAATCGCAGAATCAACCGATGACGGGTTTTCGCAACCATTCGCCGATTCAAGGGCGGTCGCTTGTTGCAAAACGTCTTCATCCGATCCGGTCCGATTCGAACGGCTGGATCGATTGCACGGATCATTTCGAATGTTCGGGGGCAGGTTGATGAGGTTGCGATTGGTTTCCCATGATCGGGAATGCCCAGCCCATAAGTTGACCTAGCGTTGTTGTAGATGATCGGCCGCAAGGTCGACGGAATCGGCACAGCCGTTTCTGGACAACATTTCTCAGGATACGAGACCGGATTCACCATGGGCTTTCTAAAACGCATCCTTCGTGGCGGCGTCACCGAAGACTCGCTTCGCAGCGTTTCGGATGGAAGTTTCGAAACGTTAAGTGACGAAGACCTGCAAGCCCACATGGGTATACGCAGCTACGGTGCCTTCGAACTGACCGATGCGATTCGCCCGTCATACGACTTGCAAATCGTTCCCCGCCAAGGGTTTCGTCACGACGAATATGTCGACGAAGCCAGCGGTTCGAAAACTCCAGTGATCATGGCCTCGGCCACTCGCGACAGTCTGATCGATCTTTTCCTAGACTTGATCGAACCACTCGGCAGCGTCGTGGACGTCGTGCTAGAGACCAGTCATCGAGCCGGCGGCGGACACGAAGACCTGTACCGCGAACACATCGACATGCCGGTGTTGAAGAGCATTCTGCTAGAGTTCGAAGACTTGCTGCTGCATGACGGTTGCACCGGGATCGCGGTGATCAACCCGACCAAACGGCAGGAAGTCCAGTTGGACGAACACAAGCTGTTGATCGCCTATGGGCAACCGCTGAAACCTTTCGAATCGGTGCTGATCGACGGCGACGTCTACCCCGAGGAAGACATTCGTTTCATCACCGAAGCGGAACACGTCCACAGCAGCAGCGAACGGATGTATGACCAGTTCAGCATCCTGAAGAATCGGCTGGGCATGGACGGCGAAGAATTCGCCGAAAACGGCTGGTAAGCGTCCCACCCGCCTCGGCCGGCATCGCTGGCCTTGGGGGGCACCACGATTCGCTCCGCTCGACAGTCCCGCGACTCTCTGCGAGCATTGCCAATGCCCGGCGTCTGATGCGCCGGACATTTCCTTGGCATGTTGAATCAATCGTCGAATCGGTGGACGCCCATGATTTTGGTCCTCAGCTCATCTTTGCATCCCGACAGTCGCAGCCGCATCCTGGCTCGCGCCACCCTGGCCCGACTGACAGAAATCGGCGAGGACACGGACTGGTTCGACCTGGCCAGTACTCCGCTGCCCCCCTGTGACGGCGCGACCGCCTACGGCGATGCCAACGTCCAGGACCTGTCCAAGCGGATTCACCAGGCCAACGCCGTCCTGATCGCTTCGCCGGTCTACAATTTCGACGTCAACGCCGCCGTCAAGAACGCTGTCGAATTGACCGGGAAAGCCTGGACCGGAAAAACGGTCGGCTTGATGCTGTCCGCCGGTGGCCAGGGCAGCTACATGTCCGGGATGGGATTGGCCAACAGCCTGATGCTGGACTTTCGTTGCCTGATCGTGCCGCGATTTATCTACGCCACAGGCGAATCGTTCGAAGGCGACCAACTGGCCGACGAATCGATCCAACAACGCGTCAACCAATTGGCCGACGAAACCGCGCGGATCGCTCGAGCTTTGGCGAGCTGAAAAGCTGGCGAACACCGCCAAGGGTTGGTCGATCAGCTGCGATAAATCGATTCCGCCGAAATCATCGCCGCGACCGCCGCTGGCACCCGATAGCGAATGCTTTGCCCGGCCCCGATCCGGCGACGTAGTTCACCGCTGCTGATTTCGATCACCGGCATTGGCACCACGCACTGTTCGGCCCGGCGAATTTTTTCGGGCGTGGCCAAGGATTCCAGAACGCCAAAATCGATTTTCGGATCACCGCCGCGTTGGATCACCGCCAAGTCGACCAGATCCAATAATCGCTCGGGTTCGTGCCAGCGATCAAAACTGGCCAACGAATCGCTGCCGATGATCAGCACCAATTCGTCGTCCGGTTGCTCGCTGCGAATCTGGGCGATCGTGTCGACCGTATAACTAACATCGCCGCGGCGAATTTCGCGATCATCCACGACGAAGGACGGGTTCCCCGAAACGGCCAATCGCAACATTTGCAACCGATGTTCGTCCGAAGCCGTCGGTCCGGACGGTTTCAGCGGCGACGTGGCTGTGGGAATCCAGAGCACCTGATCCAGCGAAAGTGATTCGCATGCCGCATCGGCGATCCAAAGATGCCCGATGTGGACCGGATCAAACGACCCACCGTAGATCCCTATTCGCTTAGCCAATTTCTCGCTCCTGTGCCCAAGTACTAGCCGTTTCAGCGTGTCTGGACTGCAAAACGTCCCATCCGTACCGGACCAACCGGGCTGCGGCGGTTCAGCCCATGGCCGCCAATCGACCTATTTCAGCATATCGAATTGACCAGACTTGTCAGCATCGTCGTCGACGATGGCCATAGTGACCGTTCATCGGCACAAATCAGGTGGCCCATCACTCGTCGGTTCCGAAAGTCCTAGGGGATTCAGTATGTTGACGGATCAATCATCCCTTCCCATCCACCCCTGCCCGACGCACATGCCCGGCCCTTCGCGCCCCAATGACCGAAACAGCGGCGACCGAAACAGCGGTGACCGAAACAGCGGCGACGAAGCTGGCGATGTCCGCTCGGACCTGGACAATCTTGCCCCCTGGGACGGACCGGCGGACTCCGATCAACCGGCCCCGCCGCTGGATTTCCAATCGCTTGGCAAGGCGGATGCGGACGACCGCAGCGATTCGTCGGATGACGTTGACCCCTTGGCCGTTCCGGATCCCGAGAAACAAAAGGCGGTCGCCAGCGGTCCATCCCAGGGCGAACTTTTCGAAACCGCTCCGCCCCCCTGGGAACTAGCCGTCCAGGACGATATCGCCACCGCCAAGGTCGTCTTCAGTGAGGCCCCCCACGGACCGTACGACTACCGGATCCCGGACGACATGCGTGACGTGCTGGAAGCCGGCATGCGCGTGCGAGTGCCTCTGGGGCGACGTCGCCAACCCACCACCGGTTGGTGCGTCGAAACCAAGATGGGATCCGCCGCATCGCGAACGTTGAAGGACATCGCCGAACTCGTCGACCAGGATCCGCTGTGCGATCCGCCACTGGTTCGATTGGTGTTATGGATGAGCCACTACTATCAGGCGCCGGCGGGCCAAGTCTTTGACGCACTGATCCCGTCCAGCGTCCGCAGCGGGGCCGGCACCCGCGAACGAACTTACTTTACCCCCAATACATCGTTGATCGACGACGCAGTCATCGAAGGACTGCCCAAGAAACAGCAGGCGGTCCTGCGATTCCTGATCGCGGCGGCACGCCCGATGACATCATCCCAATTGATGGTCGAAGCCGCCTGCACGTCCGGTCCCATCAAGTCGCTGGAAAAGAAAAACCTGGTCCGACTTGAAACCCGCCGCGAGATGGCCACTGCTGCGCCGATGCGTTGGAATCTAGGGGATGGCGAAGTCGAAAAGAGCCACTCGCTAACGGACGACCAATCCAATGCGTTGCAGCGGATCGTGGCCGCGGTCGATTCCGAGAAAGGAAAAACACTGCTGCTTCACGGTGTCACCGGAAGCGGCAAAACGGAAGTCTACATTCGCGCCATCGAACACTTGGTCAAGTTCGGCCGCAGTGCGATCGTCTTGGTCCCCGAGATCAGCCTGACTCCACAAACCCGTGGTCGGTTCGAAAGACGGTTCAATTCTGTCGCGGTTCTGCACAGCCAAATGACGCCGGCCGAGCGACACTTCCAATGGCAACGCATTCGTACCGGCGACGTCCAAGTCGTCGTCGGACCTCGCAGCGCCGTGTTCGCACCGCTGCCCCACTTGGGAATGATCATCCTGGACGAAGAACATGACGGTTCGTTCAAACAGGACACCACCCCTCGCTACCATGCCCGCAAGGTCGCCCACGCCCGCGCCATGTCGTTGGGTGTTCCGCTGGTCCTAGGCAGTGCGACCCCATCGATGGAATCGTGGCATGCCTGCACCACCGGGCACGCAGAATTAGTGCCGATGCCTTCGCGCGTGGGCAATCGCCCGATGCCCGATGTGCAACTGGTCGACCTGCGAGTACGCGATGATCGCACATCGGGATCGATCAGCCGTCCGCTGCACCGGGCGGTCGAAGAAACCCTTCGTGACCCCGGCGGCCAAGTGATCTTGTTGCTCAATCGTCGCGGATTTGCCACCACGATTCAGTGTCCTTCGTGCGGCCATGTCGTCGCCTGCCCCGATTGCGACATGCCGCTGACCCACCACCGTGACGGTGGCAAAGCGGTCTGCCACTACTGCGATTACACGATCGCGACTCCACCCTGGTGCCCGGCCTGTCGATTCGACGGCATCCGATACGGGGGACTGGGGACCCAGCGATTGGAAGTCGAAGTGAAAGCTCGCTTTCCCGATGCCCGCATCGCTCGCATGGACAGCGACACGATGAAACGTCCGGGCAGCCACCAACGTGTGCTCTCCGCATTCCGCAGCGGCGAAGTCGACATCCTGCTGGGCACCCAAATGATCGCCAAAGGTCTGGACTTTCCCAATGTCCTGCTGGTCGGTGTGATCAATGCCGACGGTGCCCTGCACTTCCCCGATTTCCGCGCCTCCGAACGCACTTTCCAACTGGTGACCCAAGTCGCCGGCCGTACCGGCCGTGGGGATCGTGGCGGGCGAGTGGTCGTACAGACGTTTACACCGGAGCATCCGGCGATCCAAGCGGCATCACGACACGATTACGAACAGTTCGCGACCGAAGAAATGGTCAATCGGCGAAAGTTCAATTATCCGCCGCTGGGCAGTGTCGGACGCATCATCATTCGCGGTGCGGTCGAAGACGTCACCGAAGCCACCGCCGAATCGCTGTTGGGCCGACTGGAAGCAGCCCGGAACCAGCTCGGTCACGAAGTGCGAATCCTAGGACCGGCGCCGCCGCCGATTTCCAAACTGCGGGGCAAGTATCGATTCCACATTCTGTTGCAGTCCGTCGAAGCGTCGCACCTGGGCGATACGATTCGACGCGCTGTCGAAACCTTTACGATCCCGGAAAAAGACGATGTCCAATATGTGATCGACATCGACCCGATGGACATGCTGTAAAGCAAACCAGAGAGGACGGATCGCAAAAGGGGTGACCGCACGATCCATTGTTCGCAAAGCGTTTCGGGAGCCCCTTTGTTCGCAAAGCGTTTAGGGAGCCAGACGAGTGATCGTCCACTGCCCATCTGCCTGCTGATCCGGTGACGACGGTGACTCGGACCGCCGATAACAAATGCGGTCATGCAATCGGCTTGGTCGGCCCTGCCAAAATTCGATCTGGCAAGCGGTCACTTCATAACCGCCCCAATGGGCCGGACAGGGCACTTCGCCGTTTTCGTACTGAGCCTGCAGATCTGCCATGCGGTGTTGCAGCCAATCATCGCTTTCCACTTCGGCCGACTGCGGGCTGACGTTGGCGCCCAACTGACTCGATCGCGGACGCGACTGAAAGTACGCCTCGGAAACATCGCGTGGGGACTGTGCGACCGTTCCAGTGACTCGCACCTGGCGTTCCAGGTGTGGCCAGAAAAAGCAAAGAGACACATTCGGATTGGCTGCGATTTGGCGGCCCTTGGTCGAATCATAATTCGTAAAGAACACAAACTTGCCATTTTCGACCGACTTCAACAGCACGATTCGCGACGTGACGTTGCCGGATAAATCGGCTGTCGAAAGCGTCATCGCGTTGACTTCCAACCAATCCGGCAAATCCTCCTGTTTGGCTTGCTCGAACCATCGCGTGAACTGAACCATCGGGTCCGGATCCACGTCCTGTCGATGGAGCCCCGCTTTGGTGTAATTCTGGCGCATATGGTGGATTGTCATGGCTTCGGCGAGTCGTTGCTCGCCCCCCCATCAATGGACTTTACGGAACACGATTTTTGCACTCCGGCCGCTCTTTGGCGCGCCGGTTGCCTCGTTTTGTAGTTGCCTTCACCAAAACTGCCAAGCTGGCAGTTGATTGTCACCCCACTTGGGATACCAATGATCGAGTCATTTTCCGAAACGCCATTCATCGGAACGCTGTTGGTCGCATCTTCGTTGGTCGATGATCCGATCTATTCGCAAGGCGTCTGCCTGATCGTGCACCAGGATGCTGAACAGGTGATCGGTGTGATGCTGAACCGACCGCTGAAACCCAGCCCCGAAGCATTGATGGCAATGCTAGGAAAAGGCGGAGCGCCAAAGTCGTTGCCATCCACGTCCCGGCTGCCGTCGGCTGAAAATGAATCGGCGGGGAATGAATCGGCTAGTCACGATTCGGAAGACCATGCGGCTGTGGGCCAGGATGCACCAAGCGGAGCTACCGACGACGATGCGGGAGCCCGCGACGGAGATCCCGAAACCGGGATGATCCATCCGCTGTCACTGAAAAACCTCGGCAAAATCCACTTTGGTGGCCCCCTGTCGGGTCCGGTCGTTGCCCTGCACCGAGACGCGAATTTTGCGGAATCCGAACCTGGGACGGGCATCTATTTGGCCGCCCAGAAGCAGCACCTCGAAAATCTGCTCAGCCAATCGTCCCCGGATTGCCGGCTGATTGTTGGCCACCTGCGCTGGGACGTCGACCAATTTGCCGCTGAAATCGAAGCCGGGTATTGGCATTTGGTGCCCGCGACCGCAGAAACCGTATTTGCATCGTCCGACGACATGTGGCGGGGCGTCATCCGCCGCGGAACCGCGCATTCGGTGGCAGGTTGGATTGGGACCGCTGACGTAATTGGGGCAGCGGAGCTAAACTAGGATTCACCTAGGTGGGCATCGCCTTGCCGAACGATCCAGCCGTCCCCCGCCCTGGCTCTCGTCGCTCGCCCTCGGTGGAGCCCGACCGAACCTCTGATCGAGACCCTTTGCAGTGCCAAGACACGACGACGAAGATACCCCACCAGCCAAGAAATTTCGCATCCAGCGTCGCCGTCTGGGCAAGATCATCCAGATGCGACCTGATGGAAGTTTTGGCTTCATCGAAGCCGAAGACTACCGCGAAGATGTCTTCTTTCATAAAGACGTCTGGGACGGGCGAGTCCAGCGGCATGGTCGGGAAGTCCGCTTGCTGCCCGAAGAAGGCATGTGGGTGGAGTTCGAATTGGACGAAGTGAAATTTGAAGTCGAAAAGCGGCTTCGCGCACTGGTCGTCCGCCCCACCAATCGCCCGATCGGTCGCAAACTATCCGGACGTGATGCGACCTTCAAGATCATCATGCACCACCCCAACGCAAAACGAAAACGTCCCACCTGGCGCAACAAAGAGTAAGGACGCCCCGTCGTGGGAATCGCCAGAATTCCGCAGCTGGCGAAAAGGACTTCTGGCGAAGCCCACTACAAAAGTGTGGCGAAGCAACATGGGCTATCCCGCCCGATCGTTTTAGCCGCTGGCTTCTTCGCCCTCGTCCTCATCCCCCGCCGATTTTTCGGGGGCCAGCTTGCCGCCATTCTTTCGGGCTTTGATCAGGTCGCCTTCGAGTTCGCGGACCAACACTGGGTTGATATGCTTGGACAACAATTCGCGTGTCGTGATAAACATTTGGTCGATCATCGACTTCTGATTCGAACTGCGGGGGCCTAACATGCTCAAGAACACGGCCTGTTTCTTACCCATGTCGTTGGAAAGCTTTTCGTTCGATGGCTGATTCCGCAGGGCTTCCATCAGGTCTTCGGCTTGGTCCATCTGTCCGTTCTGAAGCCGCATTCGAATCCTTGCCTTGTACAGTTCGCGAACGGCGACCAGGTCGATGATCGAATTCTGGACACCGCGGATGTACGCCTCGGCCTGCAACCGGAGGTCATCCCCACGCAAATCGGCGACCACCTTGGCGTCTAATCCGGGCACCATCGGCAATCGAGCCAACACCGCGCCGCCGTTCTTGACGTACATCAATCGCAGCGGCGCATCGGTTTGCTGAACCATCAACCGACCGTTCCAATCGGTCCGGCCGATGAAAGTCATGTCTTTGCTTTTGAGTTCTTTCTCGTAGATCTCGTAACCGATCAACGGGAAATTGGTATCCCCTTGGGCGTGCAATCGCAATTGGGTTTGGTCGCCAAACGCTCTGGCTTTCAGTGCTGTTCGAAAGGTGCGATTGTTTTTCCGACCCTGCAAACCGCCGGCGCGGCCAGCATAGAATTCCATCTTTGCGGTGCGGTCTTCGTACTCGGTCACCAACAGGTAGGCCCAATCAATGGGACCGATCATGATCGGATTGTTGTTGCGGTCGTTTTTGCGAGTCATCGGCTGCAGCACGTCGCCCTCGTGGATCAGCGCAGGCGAATCGTCCTGGACGATCAGCCCCGATGCACGCAACAAACCTGCTGCTGTTTTTTGGCCTGCATCGTCGATACGGACCACGGGTGCGAAAGCTTTGACCAGGCCGCGACCAACCGCTTCGCCAACCGATTCGTTCGCGGCGACGGGAACACTGGCGACCGGCCCAAAGAACCGCATCAGAGTATCCAGTTCAACGACGTCCACATCGTTCTGCATGTCGTTCATCGTGACACGCACAATGAACACCTTGTCATAGTCTTCGACCGTTTTGCTGACCAAACCGTCGATGGGCGGCGTGACCAACTTGGCTTCGGGGTTATCCAACGTCTGGGCCATCCCACGCGATACCAAGACCGCTTCGGTGGACGCATCTTTCCAAAGTTCCACCAGACTGGTCGCATCGCCTTCGACAGGCACCAACTGGTTGCTGATACCGCCAACCGTTGCGTCGCCGGACTCTTGTCCACGACGGCGGAGTTCATCAATACCGCCTTTGGTTCCCGATATCCGGCTGACGAACTCGGCAACGTTGGACGCGATCCGAATACGCACCGCGTCGGCGTGATCGCGTTTGACAGCCAACACCGGGTCGGCGGCGGTCAACATGTCGTAGGTCATTCCGCCAATGTCGCGAGACGCTGCGGCGCGGACCGCGGTCGGTGCATCGGCAATCGAAACTCGCCAAATCGACGAGAAGTCTCGATCCAAAAACTTCCGCAGCGGCGTCTCCATGGTATCGGCGTTGATACGCGGGTCATCGGCAACAACCCACACCAACACACGGTAGGGAGAATAATCCCATGGCAGTTCGGCCTCGGCTTCGTCGTCGTCCGCAGCTGGCTTCGCGGCCGGCGCGGCCCCCGGTGGTGGTGGCGGGATGACCACCGGCGCAGCCGCATCTTGTGCAGACGCGTGATGGACCGACGACACGCTCAGGCCGCTAAACAGAAACAGCAAGATCCAAGTGAACTTCATTGTCCCAACCGCCAATTACTTGCATTCTGATAAAGAGAAACGATGTCCGATCCCATTCCGACCAGTTCGCGTCGATAGGCATACGAGTCGACCATTTGCCACAACGGCAAGACGGGCAATTCGTGATGCGAAATCGCGTGCAGGTCCAACAAACGATCACGAACCTCGCGCCAATTCTTGGCCTCTTCCAATCGCCGCAGCCCAAGCCCCACCAATTGGTCAGAACTCTGCGCCATGCCTTCGGGGCCCAAGACGCGCCGCGCATCAATGACGGGTTCCCAAACGGCCGCCGAAACGTAAACGATATCGGCGATGTTTTCTTCACGATCGGGGAACGTACGCCCGATGGGCAATTCCACCAATTCGACTTCTAGATCCAACAGTTCCCATTGGCTGCGAATCGCTTCACAGGCCACTCGCGACAAGTTATCCGCTGGGAACGCCAATCGGATCGGCGTCATCTCCGCCACCTCTTTCTTGCTGCGGGCGGCAAAGGATTTCATCTGATTGAAATTCATCGCCAGCAACAATTTTGCCAACGGCGGCTCGTAAGGTCGCGGATCAATGTTTTGATCGTAGGCGTATCCCAACGGGTCGTTCAGTTCGATCCCGGCCGGGAAGGGGCCGGACAGAACGCGGCAACCTTCGGACTGAAGCCCTTCCAACAATTCACCGCTTAGAATGTCTTGGCGGTTGATGCCGTACAACAAGGCGCGGCGAAAGGTGCGTTCGGCCAGATATGGATGGTCCGAACAGGGGACCAGCATGTGAACCGTTGGCAGCGGATATTTCACCACTTTGACCGACTTGCTTTTGGACAGTCGGATCGCGTCGGCGGGGAACAACTGATCCAGCACATCGACCTCGCCCTGCAACAATCGGCCGACACCTTCCGAACCTGAAAGCAATCGAGTTTCGACGATCTCGCGAGGCTGAGTCGGCGTCTTCGGTTCGGATCGCAAGACATAGCGCACCACTTCCGAATCGCCTGCCTTGCCATCGGGATCGGTGGGTTTGTCGGGTCGATAGTCACCGGTCGGCGACCCCGGTTGGCCACCGAACCAGCTGCCATCGACCGAAATCTGCAACAACGAGATCGGCAACACGTGCGGCCGTCGCAAGTTGAATCCGACTTGGCTGGGGCCGACCAATTCGATCGAATGGACTGCCGCAGCCCAAGGCGCAAAGTAGTCGGGACTGCCGGGGATCGCTCGCTTCGCCATCACGTCGGCCAAGTAAAATCCTCGGATCTTGTCCAACGGCGGCTTGACTTTTTCGGGTTCGATCAACAGATCAAAATGCATTCGATCCGGACTCATCTCGGTATCGCCAAAGATGAAATCGTATTCGCCACCCTCGGGACCAGCCCCTTGGATTTCAAATAGGGTTCGGTACATCAAGCGCCCCGCCCGTCGGGCCGCCCAATTGTCGATTCGCGTCGGTTCCAGCACGGTCGCCGACTGCAGAACCCCCACGTTGACCATCGGATAGATTTCGTGGATTTGACGCATCAGTGCCTTCGCACCCGGCAAATCAGGTTCCAAGTAAATCGCTTCGCGAACCAATTTGCGAGCCAGACGAAAGTCGTCGGCATCCCGCGCGGCGATCGCTTCATCGCGTTTGCGCGACGCCATGTCAAAGAAGTTCTTGTTCCACTTGGTAACGGCATCCAGCCGATCGTTCTGGTATTCCTTTTCCAAACGAGCCAGCATTTGCTGGGCCAGATCCAGCTTACCGGCGTCGACTAGCTGCTGCATCAAACGGTCGGCAGTCCCACTGAGTGCTCGCACGACACTACGAGGCTGGTACTCCGGTGCATACCGACGCAACTCTTCCAACATCGCCAATGTCGCTGCGATTTCGCCCCGCTTGGCACGGGAGATCGCATCCTGCCATAGAAAGCCGCTGCGAAGTTCTCGCAAACCTTTCTGGTTAGGAAAGTCGCGAATCAAGACGGACAGAAACGGATACGCACCGACAAAATCGCCGGCCGCGATTCGTTCGCGAGCCTCTTTTTCCAGCTTCACTTCCCAAAGATCGATTTTGGCAATCGCCTTCCATTTGGCCATCATCTCCTTGCCCTCGACACCGAGGACTTGGAATCTCAGATCGCCATCGGGATTCGATGGTGGACGTCGCCCGGGAAAATCCAACGGCAGCGTGCGTGCCCATCCACCCCCTGCTTCTTCGGTGAAGAAAATGATGTCGTGTGGTTCTTCCTGCAACAGTTCCAAACCTGGATCCGGCGGCGTCCCCTGTTCGGCGTAGTCCAGACGCTGGGCGTGGGTAACTTGGGACGTCACCACCAAGCACAGCATCATGGACACACATACCCCGACGCGGCGCAGTGCAGCGCAGCCAGTCCGGCGGATACAGCGTTTTCGATTCGTCATGACCCTCATCAATGCAATTGCCAATAGTCTATTCCGAGGGGACTTCAGTGATATAAACGACGCCTTCGGCACCAGGAACCAGCAACCGGTTCCCGATCGCCATCGGCTTGGCCGAAATGGGTTGTCCCAGGTTGGAAGATCCCTTCAGTTTGCCCGCGGCGGGGTCCACTGCGACGATCCAGCCATCTTTCCCGCACAACACAATCGTATCGTCAACCATCAATGGTTGTCCGACCGGCAATCCCTGCGGCATGGGGACTCGGAACGCTTCGACACCGTCGGCAGTGAAGCCTCGTAGGTTGCCATCCTCGGTCTCCACCAGACACCAATCCCCAGCAGCCACAGGCCCCCATGCGATTCGGCCATCCAACAAAGTCTTGAACGATTCGTTCAATGAAGTCATGTCGAAACCGACCAAGAAGTCTGCTGCGGGCCCGGCCGTCGATGCGACGTAGGTTCCATTGACACCAGCCGCCGGTCCCAAGAACTTGTACTCGACGTCCTTGGACGACAATTCACGCAGTTGTTCTGCCACGCGAATCCGATAGATCTTTTTGCGACTATCGGCGACGACAACCTGATCCGCATCGTCAGGCAAAGCCGCCGGACGCGTCCAGTCGACGACCGCAACCGGATCGCTGGCTGGCTGAAAGGGAGTCGCCATCATGGCACCGGTCTGATAATTCATCAGCACGGCCCGTCCGGTGCTTAGCGGCAGGAACAATCCGCCGCCTGCGATCAACGCGCCACCGCTGGGTTTGCCCGCAGGCAACTGCATGGTCACTTGACGCAATTTTTCTTTTTCGCGAGTCGGGTTGTAAACCAGGATCGTTTGACCGCCCACCTGGTTGACCAACACGTCACGCACGTCGTCGATGGCGGTCGGATCTTCGAACCGAATACCAACCGCATTCTTGCCTGGGTTTTCGATCGGTCCTTGCGTCGAACCCGATGCCAGTGATTCGCGATCGAGTGCAAACAGCGCCGCTTGGCTGGTCACCACATGGAACCCCTTTCCGTCGGTCTGCGCCTTGATCATCGAAACGGGAACGCCCACGTCGGTTCGCCAGATTTCTTCGCCCGTCTTGGGGTTGGCTGCGGTCACACGGATGGCCGAGGTATCGCGAAGTCGCCGAGCATGCACCAAGGTGTCATCACTGACAAATGGCTGTCCAATGAACGTATCCAATTCATGCAAACTCCAATCACGGACGACTCGCCCGGTGTTGATCTGCAGTTCATAGCGGCCAACGCGAGTACCGGTGATCCACATCGCGGTGCGTCCGACCGCCATCTGAGTCGCCGTTGGTTGGTCATAGAACGATGGCAATGTGGCTGCCACGGTGACCTGATCTTTTTCGGCGGTTGGTTCGATGTCGTACACCGTCACTTCACCGCGATCGGTCAACACGATCAGCCGTCGCCCCTGGATGATCGGTGTCACGCGGACGTTGCCGGTCAAACGGAAGGGAGGCTGTGCGACGCGGATGTTTTCACCGGACTCGTCGACACGCAAAATGTGCACCACCGAATAATCAAGGCCTGCGTTTTCGATCACGAACACGTGACCGAGCAACGGCACAGGCGGCACTGCAATGGTGCCTTTACGGTGCCCGATGTAGTGACTTTGAACACAGGCACCATCGCGAGTATTGATCAGGTACAGGTTGCTGTGGTCACCGGGCAAATAGGCACGGCTGGTGCGATCGTCGACACCGGGGCCGGTTTCCAGTTCTTGTGGGATCTGCGTGCCCCATTTGGCGTCGCCCGAGTCCGCGTCCAATGCCAACAGCCGTCCCGAATCGGTCGAAATGTACAGGTCATCTTTCACCGAGATCGGTTCACGGAAAGGTTCGTCGATTTGCGAACGCCACGACACGCGACCATTTTCGGCATCGCATCGCACGACTTCCAAGGTAGCCGAATCGCTCAACAAGACCCCTGCCCCATTTTCGATTCGTACCGGAGGAAGGTCTTTGGCGTAGCCCACAAATTTGCGCCAGCGCAGTTGACCGTTCTCGCCATTGAAAGCCAAGATCGAACCACCCGCACGCAGAAACAGCGTTTCGCCTTGCAGATCGGGTGCAGCCCGACCGGCCAAAGTCGTCAACACGATCGACTTGATCGAATCGCTTTCCGGGGGATCGTTCACCGTTTTGGGAAGATTCGCGGTTGCGGCGACCAGTGTTTTTTGGATTTTGCTAGCCGATTGGATCTGCGATACCAACCGCTGGTCGTCTGCCAGTTCAGGAAAATCACGCAGCAGTTCGGTGCGAGTGTCGTAGGCGTCTTTGGTTTTCTTTTCCGCCAACGATTCCTTCATTGACTGCTCCGATGCATCGAGTCGTCGGTTCCGGCTGATGTCACGCTTGACGCGTTCCCGAGCTTCTTCGACGCCCTTGATCTGACCTGCCAACGTGGCCCGCATGGATGTCGGCATGAACAACGGATTTTCCATCAACGTCCGGTGTTCGTCCAACTTGGCCAGCAAGCTTTCCTTTTCGGATGTTTCTTTGGCTTTGCCAGCCGAGAATGCCATGTTGGCGGCGATGTCGACCAACAACGACGCCAAGTTGCCGCGTTCTTCGTTCATCCCCTCTTCTTCGGCAATCAGCGGCAGTTTTTCTTTGGCCAGATCGACCGCTTGCCAAGGTTCTTGTTTGAACTGAGCCGCTTTGTAGAGCTCGGTCATGGTGACGCGAGTCCGTGCGACCGACGAATACTGGTGTTCATCGCCGAACGAGTCCAAGAAACTCAAGTAAGCGTCCTGGGCACCTTGGTAATTCTGTTGGTCATAAAGCTTGTTGGCATTGCCAATGAATTCGTCGGCGTTTTCGCGGCTAAGCACGAACATGATGCCGGCACCGGCCAGCACCAACAGCGCGATGATGCCCAGATAACCGTAGACCTTGAACGAATCCCAGACCGATTTATTTTCAACCGGCTTGGGGCGACGCGAACTGGGGCGATCGCGTTTTGGACGCGGCACCGATTCATCGACTTCGTCACCGTCGACTTCGACGGGCACAACGTCCACTGCCATCGGCTCGGCTTCGTAGACCTCGACATCGGCCACTTCGACGACTTCGCCGAACGCATCGTCAACGACGCCCATTTCATCGATCGTGGTCAGATCGGCTTCGCCGGAATCGGCTTCCGACTCGTATTGGCCGCTGCGAAGTTCGCCGATCAACTTAGAGGCTTGGAAATGTGTCAACTGACCATTGTCGACCAACAGCTTCGCGACGGCTTCGGGGGTAACCCGTGTGCCGCCCTGTTCCAGCTGTTCGCGAAGGGCCTCGATGATCTCTTGGTCAAGCAACGCCAGTCGCTCGAGTCGATCGATCAATTCTTTAGCAAGCATGAAAGAATAGTGATTACGTGTGAGGTATTAGTTTTAAGAAAAGTGGGCAACCGTTTTGATCAACGCTGGCCGTCAGTCAAACTCTTCGACCTGAGTGACTTCTAACTGGGCGTAACCGGCGATGGTCCCGGCATCCATCGCGTCGACCAAAGCATGCAGCTTGGCCATTTCGTGGACTTTGATCACCAAACGCATCCCGTCGTTATTGTTTCCACTGGCTTCTTTCAGAGTGGAAATCAAGTTTTGTTTGCCGGGCGTTTCTCGTTCCCAATCCGGTGCCATCACCAGGAACGACCCGTATTCATCGACCTGCAGTTCGACCATGTCCAAATCTTCGGTCTCTTCGGGATCCGAATTGGTACTGGGCGCGTCGGTTTGCTGACGAGGCATTTCGATGGATTTTTGCAGACTGAACGCCGCGGTCACCATAAAGAAGATCAACAACAAGAAGGTCACGTCGACCATCGGCGTCATGTCCATCTCTTCCTCGGGCCGCTTGTTGCGAACCAAGACTTCATCATCTTCGTCATCGTCCGGGTCGGTCAGCGCGGTGGCCCCGATGGAATCCGTCGGTGGCGAATCGGAGGATGATCCCGACGCCGCGGCGATCGCATTGACGGCCGCTGTTGCAGGGACCACGCCATCGCCGTCCACGGGAACGACATCCACTGGAACGACATCCACGGGGATGACGTCCACCGGAATCACTTCCAGCGGCTCTGCGTCCATTGGATCGTCCATCGTGTCGTCCGACGCCACCGCGGCCTGAGGCACTTCCACCACAGCATCGCAACTGGGGCAACGCACACGCCGACCGGCCATCCGATCATTGGCATGATGGATGGTGCTGCACTGCAGACAGACGACTTCGATTGACATAGCGGAGACAAGATTAAGAGTAGATGTGTCAAGGAACGTGACGGCGAATCGCTGCCGCGAAGACCAGCGGCGTGATGCGCGGTCGGTAGCGGACGATCCACCGCATTTTGGGGCGGCCGACCGTCGCCCTACGCGGCACTAATTTTCCTTGACCGCGATGTAGGTTGAATCGATATCTTCGAACGCGTCACCAATGATCTTTTGGATCCGCGTCACCTGCCCGACTTTGACGTTGGCATCCCCGAACAGCATTACCTGTTGTTTGCTGGCGCCGAGCGATCGTTCCAATTCGCTCGTGATGTATTCGATAATCTCGGACGCCTGGGCATCTTCGTCACGACTGAATTCGCTGCCGTCCATCTTGTTCAAAATCACGGTGTCGCCAGAACCGGGATTGATAAAGATCACAGCCGAATTCTTGGCTGCGATGGCCAGTCCATTTTCGGCTTCGGGGATGGTCCCAATTTTGGTCGGATCCATCGTCGAACAAACGACAAAGAAGATCAGCAGCAGAAACGTGATGTCGATCATCGGCGTGATGTCCATTTCGTCGTCATCGCGGTTCTTCCGAGGCAAGACAAAATCGTCTTCTTCCTCTTCGATGATGTCGTCTAGATCTGTGCTCATGAAAAATCGGTACTTCGGTGGGCGCGGCGGCTTGAACGCTTGATGGGTCGGGATTGGAAACGGATCACGCTAGGCAACTGCCGGTGATGGAATCATTGCCAACCAAAATCTTCAGCGGGCGGTGGCGATCGACTTGCGGCCAATCGACCATCCACGCCGCCATTACTGTGGCGGCGACTGGGCAACGAGGGGATCCGCGGTTTGGTCCGCCGCTGCGCGACGCGCCGTCGTTGGGGCAGGTGCCTTCCCCAGTCCTTCGCGGAAAGATTGCATGAACTTGGCCAGTCCGGAACCGACCAAGTCTTCCATCTTGGCGATACGAATGTTGACACTGGCGACCAAGATCATCAACGGAATGGCAATCGCCAAACCACAGGCTGTCGTCCGCAGCGCGATATTGATGTCGCTAGCCAGCAACGATGGTTCGACCGATTCGGCGGTCGCCAAAGTCTGGAAGGCTCCCATCATCCCGAACACCGTCCCGAACAATCCGATCATCGGGGCACTTTTGATCATCGTGCTGACCCATGACAATCGGTATTCCAGGTCGCTCATCACGTCGCGTTGGAAGCGGTCCATGACGTATTGGCGAGCCTTTTTGTAGCCCAGTTCGCGGTGGCTGCAGGCCATTTCAGCGATCTGCGGGATCGCACGCGTGTCTCCGTCGCAGTACTCGACCACGCCTTCGAAGTCGCCGGAATGGAGCATTTGATCGATGTCGTCCATGAAGACATCTTGTTCTTCTTCGGACTTGAACCGTTTCTGACCCACGCGGGTCCACACCACCACGATGCAATACAGACCCCACAGGGCGGCAGCGGCCAACGCAAAGTAGGTCGAGTTAGAGATAAGCTCGAACAGAGAGAATTCGGCGAGTAGCATCAGCGGTCGAGTCCTTGCGGTAAATCAGATAGATAAGAGTGTGCATCGATGGCGGAGACATCAGGTCTCGGACATCCAAGTGTTCGATCTTCGATCAATGACTGCCCCCCCCGATGGTCACTGCAGACCAGGAATGGGCAGACGCCGATCATGACGTGGATCCATGCCAACTATTTTTTGGTTTTGCGATATCGTTGGCTGGTGACTTCAAAATCGTATCCGCCACCGACCGACTTGCTCTCGAACACCGTTTTGGCGATTTCGGTCACCGAGGGATGCCCCTTGGATTTGGAATATTCCAGCTCAATGAATGCCAGCTTATTCTCTAGTTCGGTGGGAATAAACTTCATCATCGTGCGATTGTTCAAGTTGACGCCGGCCGAGTTCAGCAATTGACGGTCAAACTGCATCAGCGGGCTGGGCGTCTTGAACATGAAATACAAACGTTTCTCGGATTCGGTATCGACAATCAGTCGCGACTTGGGCGCTTTCGACAGATTGTTGACCACATCGACGCCTTGCACCGATCCACCGATCGCCCCGAGTTCGATCTCGTAGAAATCGAGTTGCTTGGAATAGGAACCGATATCGCGAGCGGTGAAGTTCAGCTGCCAGCGTTCGAAACGCGGAATGATGTCTTCGCCTTCGCCCTCGGGCCCCGGCGGCCGCGAATCCCCTGCGCCGGTCCCCGACGTGGTCGCGGTGGCTGCGGTGTCGTTGGTCGTCAGGGATGCCGCCACGCTGCTGACCGCATCGGTAACCGCTTCGATCGTGTCCTGCAGGGTGGGTTCTAGCAGTTCTTCGACCTCTTCGGCCCCCGGCGGTTCAAAGTCTCGTTCAAAACCTTCGGCGTTGTCACCACGACCTGCTGGGTTCTCGATGATCGGCGCGATCGCAACCGGGGCGAACGTCCAGCGGCTGGTCAACCAAATGATGAACAGCATGAAAACAAACACGCCGATGAACAGCATCAACGCCATGAAGAAGGACGTCACGACGTCAAAGCGACTGATACGAAACTTCTCTCGCTCGGCATCGCGTGCCGCAACCGAGTCCGTTTGAGAATGTTCTAGCGATGCCATCGAAAATGCCAGTAATAGCGACTGAGAGACAAGAGTTCGAATTTGACCAGGGGTGGCAGGCGCCGCCTGAACCAGACGCGCGTCCGCCGAGTGCAGAGGCTACAGATCGTAGTCCAAAAACACGTAAGTCGGATCCACGGTTCGATACCAATCACGCCACTGTTCTTGGGCTTGATCCACTTCGGCATCGCTTGGCTCGTCGGGCATTCCAAAGCCTTCGAATTTGCGACTGATGAATCGCAGTCCGTCACGAGCATACTGGCGTGCCACCTTGTCGGGATCGCTGAGCGCGAAGATCAGTGCCGGGACGACGCGAAGTTCGTCGCTTTTGCCCAACAACTTGGCGGCCACACGCCGGGCCTGCCAAGACCGACTGCCGCGTACCAATCGTTCCAATCGGTCCAACTGAGCCCGCCGACCATCGGGGGTCGGATCCAACTGCAAATCGTCCGGCAGCGACTTACCCTCGGTGTCGCCAGCCCCGTCGGACTCCAAGATCTTCAGCAGATCGGTGACCTGAGTCGCGACCGCTTGGCCTTTGATCTGAGTCCCATCGACGCGAATGTTGGTGGTGTCCTTGGGCAGCCCGTAGCCGCCTTCGAGCGTTCCCGAACTGGTGGAGAAGATTGTTTTTTGGGTACTGCGGATCAGAAACAAAAGTGCGAACGCCGTGCTGACCGGCGCGGTGGTTTGTGAACGATCTTCCCACCCACCGGACGGCGACTGGTATCCACGCAGTTCGTCGACGCCTCGGTTGTACCAGTCAGGGCTAAGATCTTTCTCGGCACCACGTGAAATCTCGACGAAGCTCTCGTAGCGTTCTTGCGTGTAGAGGATGTAGTAATAGAAATCGAGCCCGCCTCGCTTGTAGGGATTCTTGCCCCGCCAATTTTCCAGGAACCCAATCGATCGACGAATCGGTTCATCGGACAACTTGACCTTCTTTCGCCGGTTCGCGTTCCCGTCCTCTAAGTACAACTTGATCGCCTTGGGCAGACCAACGATGCCGGGATCATTTTCGTCGGATCCGGTTTCCCCCCAAAGCCGCAGCGCGTCACCCGCGATCAGGATGCTGCTTCCGCCAGCCAACCCCATCGATATGCCGACCCGCTGGGTCTGTTGAATGTTGGGCTTTCCGGGGCCTGGATCGGTGCCCTTGTAGGGCCACGCACCGCCAAGATCCTGGACCCGCAGCAACCATTGCAGACAGGCCACGACCTTGGCGTAATCCATCGGGATCCCGACTCGATCGAGTGTCCAAATTGCCAAAATCGCGTATTGAGTTTGCGAAACGTCGCCGATGGATTCGCCGGGATACCCGAATGGCCCATTGGGAAATTGCCCGTGCATCAACGCCTTCTGCAACGCTTCCAATTGCGGGCGGTACAGAACCGGGTCGACGTCGGCGAGCAACAGCACGCACACCGACATTTCGTAGTTGCCCTTGTGCGAGTGGAACTCGGGGTTCTCGTACTGTTTCAGATACCGGATCGCCCACGCGATCCCTCGCTTGACCAACGGATGATCGGGATCGTGCCGACACTTGTGGTGCGCGTACGCGATCAACGGAACCGTCCCGTCGATCCCCAACTTGTCCGCCTCCGGTGGCAAAGCCTCCAAATAGCTGACCCCTCGATTGACCATCTGCTGGACGACCGCATCATTCGGGGTATACGCCCACACCCGATCGGAAACGGTCCAAGTGCAGACCATGGCTGCCAACACCAGGCTGCTGCGCCCGATGAAGGTGGCTGAATGATTGGTCTTCGAAATCGTCTTCATGGCAACCATGCTAAAAAAATTCATTTTTTTCGTTGTAAAATCGCTTGCGAACGCCAAAAACAGGCATTCCCCGCCCTCTACGATGGCGATTGGAGCCCGTAAAGAACGTCAAATCACGCGAAAACGTGAACACAAGACCACCGCTTTTTTCAAGATTCCTTGTGAACCGATTGACGGCGTCCCGCATCATACCCTACGATCCGCAACCGTCGAATTGATCGATGGTGGTGCGACGGCGTTTTTCCTCGGGTTTTCTCGTGAGTTCGCGTCCTCTGCAATGGTTAGGTAGCTCAGTTGGTAGAGCACGGCCCTGAAAAGGCCGGTGTCGGCGGTTCGAGCCCGCCCCTAACCACTTCAAATGACTTCTTTCTGACTCGCCTCTTCGGGTCAGACCGATCGCAAGCTTGATGCGATCCGCCGGACACCCCCGCTGTTGAATCACTGCGTTTTCGGCCGCTCCCTGTTTTCGGACGACCTCCCTGGGAATGCTCCGCATCCGGATCACCATGCCGCGAGCTGCCCGCCGGCAATCCGCCCTGCAGCACGCTGGAACGCCCAACCCAAACAGGCATCCAACTAGAAGGACGACATCCGAACCCACAAGCGAACAATCAAACGCCGGATCGGCGAATTTTCCACCGCACGCTAAAAGCCAACCGACATCCGCACCGACTCGGTGGCCAACCCAAGGGTGCACAACGGATCAGCAAGGCGATGCAGTTCACCCGCCTGGCACCCTGCCCGGTCAGCGATTTTCTGACTTTGATTCGGCCAAGATCCGGTCGGTGGTGTCGCGTCTGACCGGCCAAGCCTCTAGTTTGTTGAGAACTTGAGATAGTTTTTGCTCCCTTTCGGTCGACTGCCATGCCTACCGCGCGACTCCTGATCCTGCCTGTACTGCTGTGTCTGCTTTCAGCTCCTTTCGCATCAGCCCAATCGGACACACCTCCGCCACCGGTCCCTCCCCCCGTGGCCGGCGAAACATCAGACGATGCACCGGAGTCGCCACAGGCAGTGGACGCTGACGCGGTTGACGCCGATGCAGCAACCAGCACCGACACGGAAGCCAACGCGGAAGCAGAAACCGACACCGACGCCCCACCACAAACCTGGTCTCACAAAATCGACGAAGCGTTCGGCAAGTACATCGTTGCCAACGCAGCCTTTGTCATCTTCTATGACTTCGGCACCGAACAATGGCTGGGCACCAAGATTCCGTTTGTCGTCGTGTGGCTACTCTTCGGAGCCATCTTCCTGACCATCCGCATGGGCTTCATCAACCTGCGGGCATTCCGCCATGCGATCGACTTGATCCGCGGCGTCTATGATTCGCCAGACGAACCTGGCGAAGTCACTCATTTCCAGGCGCTTGCGGCGGCACTTTCGGCAACGGTTGGACTGGGCAACATCGCGGGTGTTGCGATCGCGATCGGCACCGGCGGCCCGGGCGCTACGCTGTGGATCATCATGATTGGCCTACTGGGCATGACGTCCAAGTTTGCCGAATGCACGCTGGGGCAACTGTACCGGGTCACCGACGAAAAGGGCCATGTCTTGGGCGGCCCGATGCGGTACCTCAAGACCGGACTTGCAGACATCGGAATGGGCGGACTAGGCAGTGTCCTGGCCGTCATTTTCATGCTGCTTTGCATCGGTGCCAGCTTCGGTGGCGGCAACGCATTCCAAGTCGGACAGTCGCTCGAAGCGATCCGCGGTGACGTCCCAATCCTGCAAACTCACCCCGTGATTTACGGCCTTGTGATGGCTTTTGCGGTGGGAGTTGTGATTGTTGGCGGCATCCGCAGCATCGGTGCGGTCGCCGGCAAGATCGTTCCCTTCATGTGCTTTGCCTATGTCGCTGCGGCGCTCTACATCCTGATCCTCCATTACGCCGCGATCCCTGCCGCCGTCGTCACGATCGTGACCGAAGCATTCAACCCCAAGGCCATGTACGGCGGCTTCCTAGGCGTGCTGGTGATCGGCATCAAACGGGCGGTGTTCAGCAACGAAGCCGGCGTCGGATCCGCAGCCATCGCCCACTCGGCCGCCAAGACCGACGAACCGGTCAGCGAAGGTATCGTCGCTTTGCTAGAACCGTTCATCGACACCGTCGTGGTCTGCACGATCACCGCGCTGGTGGTCGTCGTGACGGGCGCCTATTCGGCACCAGAAATGGAATCTGCCATTGCCGCTGACCAGGGTGCCAAAGTCACCCTGCACGCCTTCGCGGTCGGCGGCCACGACTGGTTCCGATATATCCTGTACTTCGCTGTCGTGCTGTTCGCGTATTCGACCTGCATCAGTTGGTCCTACTATGGCGAGCGATGCTGGGTGCAACTTTTCGGCGCCAGTTCGTCGGTGTTTTACAAGATTCTATTCCTGATGTTCACGGTATTGGGATCGATCGTCACGCGAGGCAACATCCTTGATTTCAGTGACCTGATGATCCTGGGGATGAGCTTCCCGAACCTACTGGGCGTGTTCCTGCTTAGCGGAGTGGTTCGGCGTCAACTGGACAGTTATTGGGGCAAATACAAAAGCGGCGAACTCAAGCGAACCGATTCGATTTAGCCATGACACGTGTTTGCATCATCAACGTTGTTGGACTGACACCTCGACTGCTGGCCCACGCGCCGCGAATCGCCAGCGTCGGAACAGCATCGGCTTGGCAAAGCCCGCTGCCGGCGGTGACCTGCACATCCCAGGCGACCATGCTGACCGGCATGGCGCCACGCGATCACGGGATCGTGGGCAATGGATGGTACTTTCGCGACACCCAGGAAGTCCGATTTTGGCAACAAGCCAATTCGCTGATCCAGGGGCCGAAGTTTTACGACGGCGTCGAAACCGCCAAGATGTTTTGGTGGTTCAACCAATCATCAGGCGTTCAGTACTCGGCAACTCCTAAACCGCATTACGGGTGCGACGGATCGAAGGCATTCGACATCCTGGACCACACCGGATGCGAACTGACGAAGAAGCTGGGCCCGTTCCCGTTCTTTTCGTTCTGGGGCCCCGGCGCTGGCCTCCCCAGTTCGGACTGGATCGCCGATGCGACCGCCATCGTGATGCGTCAGAAACAACCCCAACTGACACTCGCCTATCTGCCGCACCTGGATTACGACTTCCAACGACTGCCGCACCACGACCCAGCACGCGTGGCGGAGGTCGACGCCGCCGCGGGCCGCATCATCGACGCTGCCGACGCGATCGGCGCCCGGGTGGTGGTGGTTTCGGAATACGGACTCGTGCCCGTCCAGCGGCCCGTATCGATCAACCGAGTGCTTCGAAAGGCTGGTTGGCTGGGAATCCGCAATGGCCCGTTCGGCGAGATGCTGATCCCCGGCGAATCAGCGGCATTTGCGGTCGCGGATCACCAACTGGCCCACGTCTATGTCCGCGACCGATCGATGATCCCGGATGTACAGTCCGCGTTACTGGCG
The DNA here is from genome assembly GCF_007741535.1 of Rubripirellula lacrimiformis. Taxonomy (NCBI): domain Bacteria; kingdom Pseudomonadati; phylum Planctomycetota; class Planctomycetia; order Pirellulales; family Pirellulaceae; genus Rubripirellula; species Rubripirellula lacrimiformis. The sequence continues at coordinate 1,078,182 of NZ_CP036525.1, read as the reverse complement.
ACCCCCGGGATCGCACAAGTGGTTGCACCCGAGACGATCGGACTGGACCACCCTCGCAGCGGCGAACTGATCGCGCTGGCCGATTCCGACGCCTGGTTCACCTATTACTACTGGCTGGACGAAGCCCGCGCCCCCGACTTTGCCCGCACCGTCGACATCCATCGCAAACCGGGCTACGACCCCTGCGAACTATTCATGACCAGCAAGGTGCGCATCGCCGCACGATTGGCGCAAAAGAAACTAGGCTTCCGATACAAGATGGATGTGATCCCGTTGGACGCCAACCTGGTTCGCGGCAGTCATGGGATCCATCCCGAATCGCCCGACGATGGCCCCGTGATCGTGGGTCCGCCCACGACCGACTCACGAGACGCTGAATCGCACACATCGACGGCCAGCGACGCGACGAACAACTCGATCTCGCTGCCGACCGACATGCAAGACTTTGCCGCCTATGTGAAGTCGCTGCTAGCGACCGAGCCACCCAAAGGTGGCAACTGACCACTTGTGCACTGAACTGCAAATACACATACTCCCGGCCTGGGCAGATCTTCCTTGCCCCCTAGTCCACCCACCTCGCCGGGAAAGCAGTTTCGATGGGTATGTTCAAAGAGTTTCGTGAGTTTGCGATGCGCGGCAGCGTGGTCGATTTGGCTGTCGGTGTTGTCATCGGAGCCGCCTTCGGCAAGATCGTCAGCTCGTTTGTCGCCAACATTGTGATGCCGCCACTGAACCTGTTGACTGCCAAATACGGCGTCAACTTCAGCGAGATGGCCTACAAGATCCAAACCGAATCCCCCAAGCTGTTGCCCGACGGAACGATCGAAAAAGCAGCCGATGGATCGCCCATCATGGTGATGCAGCCGTACCCGATCCTGAACTACGGCCCGTTCATTCAAACCGTTGTCGACTTCCTGCTAGTCGCTGCTGCGATCTTCTTGGCGGTCAGGCTAATGAACAGCGCCAAGGCCCGCTTTGAAAAAGAGAAGGAAGAAGAAGTCAAAGCACCGGCCGAAGACATCGTCCTGCTGCGTGAAATCCGCGACTCGCTACAGAAGTAGAATCGCGGCAGGCGGATTCATCACGAGGAAAGTTGGCTGAATCCCACGGCGTGGGACTCGCTAGATTCCCCCTGCTGAAAAGGACTTCTGACGAAGTCCACGGCGGCAAACACCCAATGGACTTCCAATTCGAAAACACTCCGCCCCGGTGTCAAACCACGGGGGCCGGAGCCGACGGGAAATGCTCGCGTACAACGCTGTAGAATTCCTCGGCCGTTGAAACCTTGGCAACGTGCGTCCGGAAATGCCGGGCGCCATGTTTGCCCTGGGCGTAACAGCAAGCGTACTTTCGCATCAGCACGGTGCCCTTGTCTTCGCCGAACCGGTCGACCACCAATTGGTAATGGTCCAGCATCACGTCACGCTGCTGGGCCAACGTCGGTTCGGGCGGCACCGGGTCACCACGCAGCGCCGCAGCGGCCTGAGCGAACAACCACGGCCGTCCCAGACAGGCACGTGCGATCATGACCCCGTCGACGTCGTAGTTCGTGAACGCAGCGACCACCTTTTCGGCCGAATCCAGATCGCCGTTTCCGATCAGCGGAATGTTTTTCAGGTGCGACTTAATCTGGCTGATCCGATCCCAGTCGGCGTTGCCACGAAACATGTCGGCAGCGGTCCGCCCGTGCACGGTCAGCGCCGCCGCGCCAGCCTCTTCGACGACTCGCGCGATCACGTCACAGTTAATGCTTTCGGGGCTACAGCCAAGTCGAATTTTGGCGGTCACCGGCGTCGGAGCGCAGACCTCGACCAATCGGCTGATGATGGCCGACATGCGGCTGGGGTCACGCAGCAAGTAGCTTCCGCTATGCGCCTTTTGTGTGACTTGGCGAACCGGGCAACCAAAATTGATGTCGACAACGCTGACCTTGTACTCATGCGCCAACCGTCGGCCGACCTTGGCCATCGTTTCGGGTTCGTTGTCCCAGATCTGGACCGCCAACGGACGGGCCTCTTCGGCGACGCCCCACAAACGGTCGGGATGCTCGGCATCGTTTTCGTCCATCCACACAAAGCCGCGAGCGTTGACCATTTCGGTGGCCAGCAATCCGGCGCCGCCGAACTGCCGAACAATGTGCCGAAACGCGGCATTGGTGAACCCGGCCATGGGCGCCTGCAAGATCGGCGGGTCAATCACCAGATCGCCGATTCGCAGCGGTGGGGGTGGAAATGTCATCGTGGGTCGATCACCAAATGCCAGACAAGAACAAGGGAATAGCAACTATACAGCGAAATGTGAACGCGTCACGCAGAGCGGCCGTCGTGATCCGTCCGGGCCGTTTTTCGCAGCGGAACTCGCCAAGGTTTTCGGTGATTGAGTGAGCCGTGATCGCGTATGCGGCCGGGAATTCCCATGCCTCGCCAAGATTTTCGGTGATCCCAAATCCTAGGCCGAAAGTCTTGACGACTTCCGCTACGAAATGCTTCAGCGTTACGAAAAGTCGCTCAGTTCCAACCAACGTTCTTCGGCTTCGACCAATTCCGCTTTGATTTTCTCGATCGCTTCGTGCTGTTTCAACGCTTCGTTGGGATTGGTTTCCTTCAGCATTTTCTTGGTCAGATCCTTCTTTTCGTCGTCCAGTTTGGCGATCTTCTTTTCCAGGTTCTTCAGTTCTTTTTCGGTTTTCCGGCTGTCCTTGCCACGTTCGCGGTGCTCGACACCCTTGGGCTTGGCCCCCGAATCCGAATCGGATTTGCCGCTGGCCTTGCCGCGTTGACGTTCGCCTTCGTCGATCTCGGCTTCGACAGTCGCCAAGTAGCTGTCGTAATCGCCAAAGTAGGTTTTGACGGTCCCATCGCGGACCTCGACCACCCGGTTGGCCACACGTCGGACAAAGTGCCGATCGTGGCTGGTGAAGATGACGGTGCCCTTGTAAAGATCCAGTGCCTCGGCCAACGCTTCGACCGTTTCGACGTCCAAGTGGTTGCCCGGTTCGTCCAAGACCAGCACGTTGGCGGTCCCCAGCAACAAGCCGGCCATGCACAACCGAGCCCGTTCGCCCCCGGACAGCACCTTCACTTTCTTGTTGATGTGTTCGTCACGGAACAACAACGCGCCGGCCATGGCCAACAGGTCTTGCCGGGTGGTGTTGCTGTCGCTGCTGTATTCCAGGTTTTCCAGCACCGTTTGTCGCTCATCCAACGACGTGTAGACGTGCTGGGCATAGGTGCCGATTTCGACGCCGTAGCCCCACTTCATGGTCCCATCCATCGGTTCCAACGAATGGACGATCGTCCGCAGCAGCGTCGTTTTGCCCTGTCCGTTGTCGCCCACGATCGCCACTCGCTGGCCGTGTTCGATTTCGAAGTTGATTTGGTCGGCAACAACGTGGGCTTCCAGTTCCTTGTTGGCCGGGTAGCCGATCGCCATCGATTCACATCGCAGCGCGGTGCCACTGCGTGGGTCGACGCTGGGCGGGCGGATGTTGACGGTTGGTTCGTCGACCTGGATCTCGGTCGTTTGCAGTTTTTCTAACTGCTTGGCTTTACTGCGTGCCTGACTTGCCGTGGCAGCGCTGGCGCGGTTCTTTTCGATGAACCGCTGCAGTTGTTTCTGTTTGGCGATGACCGTCGAATTGACTCGTCGGTCGTGTTCGCGGCGTTCCTCGCGGTATTCCAAAAACGAATCGATTTTGCCGGGGTACATGATCAATTTGCCACGCGACAATTCCAGCGTCTGGCTGCAGGTTGCTTTCAGAAACGCACGATCGTGGCTGACGATCAGGGCGGCCTTGCTGAAATCCCGCAGAAAGTGCTCCAGCAGAATCTGAGTCCGCAGATCCAGGAAGTTGGTCGGTTCGTCCAACATCAACATGTTGGGGTCATGCAGCAGCAGCGCCGCCAATTTGACTCGCGTCTGCCAACCACCCGACAACTCCTTGACCGGGCCGTTCAAATAATCCCCTTTTAGCTCGAATTGGCCGGCCACTTCGCCACAGCGCCAGTCGGGTTCGCCGCTGTCGCGCATCAGGAAGTCCATCGCCGACTCCCCCGCTTGGAACGGATCATGCTGACGCAGATATCCGATTCGCAGCGATGGGTGGTGGATCACTTCGCCCTTTTCCAGTTCCTCGTTGCCCAGCAGGGCCCGCAAAAGAGTGGATTTCCCAGCGCCGTTGCGGCCGATGAATCCGATTTTCACGTCATCAACTAACGAAAGCTCGGCTCCGTCGAGCAAAACTTGGTCGCCAAAACGCTTGTGAGCGTCACGAACTTGGATCAGAACGGCCATGGATTCAAAATGATCAAAAGCGTAGAGGTGTGTCCCGCCGCAGCGGCTAGTTGGCAATAAGATGATCGCAGTGTGAAAGTTTACAACCGGACGAATCGGTTGACCCCACCGGACACCATGGTCACCACCATCGAAGTAAAAGTCCTGACCGAACGCTCAGAATGTGGGTGATGTGGGTACCCGAACGAAGTCCAATTCTCTAAATTCAAGCGGCTACCTGCCAGACGTGAATCCCTGCCCGGAATCTTCGCCCCGCGACGATTTCCCCCGACCGCATCTGAACGGCCTCGTGCCGCTGCCATGAATAGCTTTAGCTTGGACTACATCGATGATTTGTACGTCCAATACGTTCGCGATCCGTCGAGCGTTTCCGAAACCTGGCGTCAATACTTCGAACAATTCTTGGTCGTTGGGGGCACCACCTCCAAATCGACTTCGAAAGCGTCGCCCACCAACGGGCGGACCGAAGCCCCTGCGACCCCCGAATCGCTGGCGGCTCACCGCAACGCCGAAGAAGCGATCTGGCTCTCTCGGATCCAAGACCGCGTCAACAATCTGGTCCGCGAATATCGAGTTCGCGGGCACCTGACCGCCGATCTGGACCCGTTGGGATTCGACCGACCCGATCGCCCCAACCTCAGCCCCGAAGTGTACGGGCTTTCGGACGAAGACTTGAATCTGCCCTTCGATTCGATGGCGATCGAAAACACGGGCGGGACGATCAAATCGATCCTAAAGCGGCTTCAAAACACGTACTGTCGCTCGATCGGTGCCCAATTCATGCACATCAACCGTCGCAATATCCGCGACTGGTTGCAGCGACGCATGGAAACCACCGAAAACCGCCTGGAACTGTCCCACGAAGTCCAACGCCGAATCTATGTGCGGCTTGCCGACGCCGCGATTTTCGAAGAATTTGTACGCCGGAAATTCGTCGGTGCGAAAACGTTCTCGCTGGAAGGTGCCGAAAGCCTGATCCCGCTGCTGGACTTGGCGCTGGAAAAAGCGGGCCAGCACAACGTCAAGGAAGTCGTGATGGGAATGGCCCACCGCGGACGCCTGAACGTGATGGCCAACATCCTGAAGAAACGTGCGACCAACATTTTCTGGTCGTTCGATGACCCGCGTCCCGAAATGAATCGTGGCGGCGGTGATGTTCGCTATCACCTCGGTTACAGCAGCGACTGGAAAACTGCCACCGGCGACAACATCCACATTTCGCTGTGCTTCAACCCCAGCCACCTGGAATTCGTCAACACCGTCGCGCAAGGCCGCACCCGCTGCAAACAAGACCGCAGTGGTGACGTCGATCGCAAAGAAGCGATGACGATCCTGATCCACGGCGACGCAGCCTTCGCCGGCGAAGGCGTCGTGCAGGAAACGCTAAACCTCAGCGAACTGCCGGGCTACCGCACCAATGGTACCCTGCACGTTGTCATCAATAACCAAGTGGGGTTCACCACCGAACCGGCCGACGGACGCAGCACGACCTACGCGACCGACATCGCCAAAATGCTGCAGATCCCGATCTTTCACGTCAACGGCGAAGACCCCGAAGCGGTCGCCCAAGTGGTGTCACTGGCGATGGATTTCCGCAAAGAATTCCACCGCGATGTCGTCATCGACCTGTACGCGTTTCGCCGCTGGGGCCACAACGAAGGCGACGAACCGCGATTTACCCAACCACAGATGTACAACGAGATCGATTCGCGTGCGACAGTCCGCGAACAGTACCTCGGACAACTGTTGAAACTGGGCAAAATCACAGCGGCCGAAGCCGAACAGATCCAAAAGGAACGTACCGAGAAACTGGAATCGGAATTCGAAGCCAGCAAGAACGAATCGTTTGTTCCCGATACGCAAACCTTGGCAGCCAACTGGGCCGTCTATTTCGGCGGCAACGAACCGTCCGAACCGACGGACACGACCGCTCCGATCGACACTCTGTCCGGTTTGCTGGACAAACTGACGCGATTGCCCGACGGGTTCTCGTCGAACAAGAAACTCAAACGCCCAATGGCCCAGAAACGCGAAATGGCCCTGGGCAAATTGCCTCTGGATTGGGCCAGCGCCGAAGCCTTGGCGTTTGCTTCGCTGCTGACTTCGCAGCACCCGATCCGGATGACGGGCCAAGATTGCCAACGCGGGACGTTCAGCCAACGACACGCTGTGCTGCACGACACCAAGGACGGTTCGACCTACACGCCGCTGAAACACCTGTCGCCCGACCAGGCTCCGCTGGAACTCTACAACAGCCCGCTTAGCGAAGCCGGCGTGCTGGGTTTCGAATACGGTTATTCGCTCGACAACCCGGACGGCCTAACGATCTGGGAAGCCCAGTTCGGCGACTTCTGGAACTGCGCTCAAGTGATCGTGGACCAGTTCATCGCGTCGGCGGAAGACAAATGGAACCGGCTAAGCGGATTGGTCATGCTGTTGCCGCACGGTTTCGAAGGCCAAGGCCCGGAACACTGCAGCGCCCGCGTGGAACGGTTCTTGGCGATGGCGGCCGAAGACAATATCCAAGTCTGCCAGCCGACCACGCCCGCCCAATACTTCCACCTGCTGCGACGACAAGTGCTTCGCAAATGGCGAAAACCGTTGGTCGTGCTGACGCCGAAAAGCTTGCTGCGGCATCCCAAATGCGTCAGCCCGCTGAAGATCCTAGCCGGTGGCAGCTTCAAAAAGATCCTTCGCGATCGCAAGGTCTCACTGCCCGATGCCCGCCGACTGCTGGTCTGTACCGGCAAGGTCTACTACGACCTGTTGGAAGCTCGAACCCAGCGTGGATTGGACGACGTCGCGATCATGCGGATCGAACAGTTGTATCCGCTAAGCACCGAAGAACTGGTCGCGTCCTTTGAAGGCTACCCGAACGGCAGCGAGATCTTTTGGGTCCAAGAAGAACCGACCAACATGGGTGCATGGCCGTACTTGAAACTGAACTTCGGTGACGAACTTCACGACCTGTACAAACTGCGCCGGATCAGCCGCGTCGAATCCGCCAGCCCCAGCACGGGCAGCATGGCAGCGCACAAACTGGAACAGGCCGACCTGATCAACGAAGCCTTCGCCGGACTGTAGCCGCCTGCCAGCGGCTGACGACAGGGATTCCGCCTAAAGAAAGCGTCCAGCTTACGACAGCCTCGGAGAGGCGAAAGCTTTTTGCCGTGGGGCGGGCCCCACGGCTAGCGATGGCTGACGCAATCTCGATCTTCTTGGCCGGGCCGCCTGAGGGCGTGCCGGCCGAGAAGATCATTGGGGGAGATGCCAAATCCGGCGGCCGAGGCCACCGGCATGATGCTTTCGCCGCTCCGCGGCTACGCTGAACGCTCTCTTCAGCCGGCCCAGTGTTCCGCCGATTCCGCTTCGATCATGTGCCTTCGCGCAGGCGATCGAAGTACTGTCGTGCGTGTTCTTGTTCGGCGCGCGGCAGTGTTTGGTTTTCGGTCGGATCGCTTTCTTCGCTTAGCGTGCTTTGGATCGCTGCTTTGACATCTTCTCGGCTGATGCCTTTTCGGTTCGGTCCATCGGCGAAGCCTGCGATGATGGCCTTTCCTTTCTTCACGTCCCCGCGAACTTGGGTGTCGTAGGTATTGGTGTCGGTTTCTTCCTCGGGGCGGTCACCGGAACCGTTTCCGTTGCCCATGCCGAAACCTTCGCCCTGACCGTCGCCCATCCCGAACTGACCGTTGCCTTGGCAGCTCTGGCATCCGGCGCCGCCACATTTCTGGCATCGCATTTGATTTTTCGACTGCGACAACTGATCCAGCGACATCTCCAGATCCTCCAACTCGGCCATCTCGTCCGACATTTCGCCCAACTGATCGGCCATGTCCTGCATCGCATCAGCGGCCTCGCTGGCTTTGCCTTGCTCCATCGCCTTAGCAGCCTGGTTCATGGCTTCGGCCATCATGCCCATCTGCTGCATCTGAGCGTCTTTCTGTTGCATCTGGTTCATCTTCTGCTGCATCTTGGCCGCATCGTCACCGCGGCCCTCTTTGCGGGCCTTGTCGATCTGTTGCTGCAGTTCTTGCTTCTTTTGCTTGTGTTCTTCGGCTGCCTTGGCCATCGCTTTGGCCATCTGCTCGACCTGCTTCTTCAACTTCGCCTTGTCTTGTTCCGACAGTTCTCCGTCTCGCATCTTCTTGGCCAGATCCTTGACCATCTGTTCGGCCTTTCCGAATTCGCCCTTTTCGATCGACTTGGCGACCTTTTCACCGGGGCCCGATTCCAGCCCTTTCATCTGTGACATCGCACGTCGCATTTGCTCGGACGACCCCAGTTGTTCCCGGCGTTCTTCCAACTGTTTCTTCAGATCGTTCATCGCGATCATCGCGTCCTTCCGATCCATGTCCTTCTTCGACGTGATCTTGTCGAGCTGAGACTCCATCTTCTCGTACATCTCTTTTGCTTCCTTCAAACCCTCCGCATCCGCCTTACGCTTCTGCTGCTGGATTCGTTTCTTCAACTGGGTCGCTGCCGTCCTGACTTGATTGGCTTCGATCGGATCGATCTTGGCAGTGCTCTTGGCATCGGCTGGGCCCAACGGTTCGACCAACATCAACACGATGGCCAACACGGGCACGATTGCGATGGGCAACCACCCCAAACGATTGGGTTTCAGCGGGAACCGATCAGCGACGGCCAACTGGTCCGCACGCTTTTCCGCGTCCGCCATCAACGCCAAACCAAAATCGGTATCACGATCGGCCTGGTCCAGCGACATCGAACTGCTGACTCGTTCACGCAGCCCGAACCGTCGATCCACTTCCGCGGCAACGTCTGTTTGCGACGGCGCGGTGGCGATCGCGTAGACGCCGGCGACCAGGACTGCCACAGCGGACGCCCCACCGATCCACGCGTAGGTCCACTGGTTGAAATCAACCTCCAGGAACTTCAGCGCCGGAATGGCAACCGCGATCGTGGCGGCAATCAACCCCACGAACAGCGTCACGCACAGGGCTTTGCCGAACTTGGCCAAGATCAGACGCCGACGGGCGCTAGAGACTTTTTGTTCAATTCGGTTCATGATGGAAACTCGGCCGGCCAAGGGAACGCGTGAGAAGATCCGCGGAAACGCAGCCGCCGTGCGGACTTGTTGCGTGACCTATACTTAGTATAGCGCTCCCCCCGGACGTCGTCCGAGCCAGATTTGCCGTTTTCTACCGAGATTCCCATGTCCCGCTCTCCCGAATTGCCTGATCCAGACACCCGATCGGGTAGCGATGTGGTGATTTTCGACGGAAAATGCAATTTTTGCCGCTCGCAGGTCAAACTGCTCAGCCGCATGGATTGCTGTGGCGGGCGACTCTCTTTTTTGTCGCTGCATGACCCTAGAGTGGCCCAGCGGTACCCGGACCTGACGCACGACGAACTGATGCAGCAAATGTACGTCGTCGATTCCAGCGGCCGGCGGCACGGTGGATCCGAGGCGGTTCGGTACCTATCCCGACGGTTGCCACTGCTGTGGCCAGCGATGCCGGTCCTGCATCTGCCGGGCACCGCATCGCTGTGGCGATGGGCATACGGGCAAATCGCCAAACGCCGCTACAAGATCGCTGGCAAAATGTCATCCTGCGATGGCGACGCGTGCAGCGTGCACTTCGACAAATGAATCGCGAACGGGCGTTCCCCTGGCAAAACCAGCCAGCCCGTCAAGCAAAGACCGACAGATTCCCGGCCGAAACGAGTCCGTTTTGACGTGCCCAGGCCCGTCTCTATGCAAACCAGTCGACGGCGTTCTGGAACATTTTCAATCCGTCGCCATGCTCGGGCTGCTCTTTGCGACGAGTCCAAAACGGGTGGTGAGTCGCATCGATGTGCCGTTCGGGGTGTGGCATCAGACCGAACACGCGGCCAGTTGAATCACACACGCCCGCTACGTTCGCATCGGCACCGTTCGGGTTGATCGGGAACGGCAACACTTCGTCCTGGACACCGCCCTGGTCGGGATCGGCGTAGCGAAGTGCCAATCGCCCAGCCTTGCGGAGCGTCGACAAGGATTCGTCGTCGGCGGCCACAAACTTGCCTTCGGCGTGCGCCATCGGCAAATACATCTGGTCGATGTCTTTCAGGAAAACACAGGGGGTCTTGTCGACGGCAAGGTGAACCCAGCGATCTTCGAACCGGCCGTGGTTGTTCCAAGTCAGCGTCGCAGGCGGTTTTTCGGACTGCGAAACGCCCTCGGTTAGCACCCCCAATCGCATCAACACCTGCATCCCGTTGCAGATCCCTAGCACCAACCGGTCGCCTTTCCCGTGGACGAACGCGTCGACCATGTCCGAAAGGTACTGGCGAAGTCGGGTCGCCAGGATCCGGCCAGCCGCGATGTCGTCGCCGTAGCTGAACCCGCCGGGAACGCACAAAATCTGATAGCGATCCTTCAATGCCGGGTTTTCGATCAAACGATTCACGTGGACTCGTTCGACTTCGGCACCAGCGACCTGGAACGCGAATGCCGTCTCTTCATCACAGTTGGTGCCAGGAGCACGAAGAACCAATACGCGAGGCGACGGCATGACAGTGTCACAAACGGGGAAAGATGTCTGGGAACGGGAAGTTTAGACGTGTTCCCGGCTGTTGAGAACCATATCGAGCCCCAGACGGCGAAAACGGCACCTCGGCACCCCATTGGCCGCGCGGTGACATCGGAAACCGACTCGGCGACACAGACCCCGGTTTGTGTCGTTCGCAGGCCGACCAGCGGCAAAAACGCCCGCGAATCACGCAAAAGAACACGAATCAGGGGGCATCACCCGATCGCGCAGCACGGTTCCGACGCTGCCGCGGTTACAGCTTGATTTGCAACCGACCGTGCCGATGGTCCCAGCCGACAATCGTGCCAATCCCCTGCCACCCATCCCCACGGGACTGCTCGAATTCGTCGCCCAAGTGGTGGGGGACGTAAAGCACCAAGGGCAAAGCCGGTTGGCGACAGTTGGCCCAAACCGCGAACCCATCCCGATACACGTGCGGATCCTCGGCACCGGCGTACAACAAACGTCGCTCGATCGTCACGTCGATGTTGAACTTCATCCCGTTGACCGCATCGACCAACAGATCGACCTGTTCCCGATCGCCCCGCACGGCCCACAGATGCTGGGCGGTTTCGGCGAACGTGATCCCGTCACTGGATTCATCGGCATCGGGTCCACCGTTCGCCCGCTCAGAACCGGCAGGCGCTGGCAACGGGCCGCCACCCTTGCCGCCAGCCATGGTGGACGCGTTTGCCGCTGCGCCGGACGTCCCGGATGGCACCACCTGCAGCGGTTGTTTCTTGACCCAATCGGGCCAGCGAGGAATGTCGACTCGCACCTGGCAATCCCATATCAAATCGTTGTCACTGAGATCGATGCTGAACGGAGCATCCGCGGGCAGCGCGACCGAGATGGGAAAACGATGCACCTGGCCAGCGTTGAACGCACCGGCTTCCGCAAGCACTTCGGTTTGTTCGTACAGCACGTGTTTGTGTGTACGGCGATTGCTGCCGCTACCGCTGACACACCGTTCGGTCGCCGTCAAATGGACCGTGACGCCATTGATAGCGACCGTTTTGCGAGGACGGATGGACAGCTCGCCCTCCAGCGACTGCCCCGGATGAAGCTGTTCCGGACCGAGCGTCAACTGGACTTCCCCCAGCACCCATTTCGGCAACACATATTTGGCAAACACCAAGCCGCCGATTGCCAATGGCACCAGCAAGAACAGCAGCGCGAACGGGCCAAACGCCTGGAGCCCGCCCGCCAAGCAACCCGCCATGCCCGCAAAAAACCCGAGCGCCGCGATGCCAACGATCACCGTTCCCACGACGTTGGAAACCGCCCGCGTCTTGGGCTTGCCCATCGCTTCGTCGCCACGCGTCGGATGGACGATGAAGTTGACCGAGGCCTTGGGGTCAAACGACCACGGGATATCGGCGCGTGCTTCGATCGCGTGATCCACATTCAAGTGAAACCCGTGATAGGTCGGCGGCCAATGGGCTACCGGCAATTCGAACCGGTATTCGCACTGCTGACCTTCGGTCCACTGCCCCTGGAACAACGTTTGCGAACCGGCCGTGGCTTTGGCAACATTCCCGCGGCCATGTGTTTTCCAGCCCGATTTGACTGTCAACCCTTTGCATTTCACGTCCGCGTCGGCCTGTACGCGGACAACACCGCTGATCATGCCGCCGCCGTCGTGCAATGCGCCGGGATCATCCAACTCAATCGACAAATCGCATTTGGCCATTCTGAATCACCTGACTCGCTTTCATGGGACTGCCCATCACTTGGTTTTGAATTCGATCGTACAGAAAGTGTTCCAGTTGCCGAATATCGCTGCCAAATCTTGCGAACAGGGCTTCGGCATCGCGCAAGGTCACCTCCGGCACAGGACTCGACTTCCAACGCGCCGCTTCGATCCGTGCGTTCAAAATCTGCTGGATCAACCGAACATCGTTTCCGTCACCGATGGATTCGGTATGAACCTGGTACCCCTGACGCGCAAGCGACCGGGACAGATCCCGATGCGTCGCTAACACCAACGGCATCCCGGTGGCGAAAACGCGTCGGCGCAGTTTGCCGGGCAACCGCTGTGCTTCGTCAATCAACAACAGATCGGCCATCGGAATCGGCGGCGTGGGTCCGTCTTCGGGCAGATAAACGTAACACGATCCAGCCCATTGATGGGCGATCGCCAACATCCGCGTCGTTTTCCCGCGGCCACAGTCACCCACAAACTGGACCGCACGATGCCGCTTGCCGATCCACGGATCTAGGAATTGCAAATCGACGATGGCAAGACGAGCACGTTCCTGTTTCGTCAATTCGCCAAACGGATTGCGAATCAAGTTGTGACGCTGCCAACGGTCCGGGTCGATACAGGCAAGATTCATAAGTTTCGATCGGTAGGCTTCATACGCTGTCGCGTCGCGACAGTAAAATGTGGTACGGATTCTCCAACACCATCGTTTCGGTTGCAACCTTGTGAACCCACCGCGTCCCCCCCATCGATCGCCAACGGATCTGTCCCATGCAGATCCGTCGCCCATGGACCTCACGCGACCGGATTCACAGCCTCGCAAGCCGGCGCACACCGCGCCCGCCCGCCTTCGCTGGTTCCGGCGGATCGCGCCGGTGGTTCTGGTCGCGATCGGGGTCAGCCTGCTGGCAACGGGATTCAATGCGGAACAACTCCGCGGCGGTCTGGCTGGTCTAGGATCCGCCGCACCGGTGATCTTTGTCATCACCAGCATTTTTCTGATGTCGGTGATGGTGCCCAAGACGATCGTGTCGGTCACGGCCGGCGCCCTATTTGGAACCTTCACGGGCACGTCGCTGATGTTGGTCATCGCGGTCACGGCGGCCACCGTCAACTACATGATCGGCAGGTGGTGGCTTTCCGACATCGCAAACCTGGCTTCGAGATCGACCGCTGACGACGGCGCGAAGCCGACGGCTTCGGATTGGCTGGCGACCGCACAATCGATGGCCCGAGAAGCTGGTTTTGGTTTTCACCTGTTATTACGATTGGCACCGATCCCAACCATGCTGATCAGTTATTCGATGGGCGGTTCCCGAGCTCGGATCGGCCCGTTCCTGGCGGCAGCCGCTGTCGCGGTGATCCCCCAATCCTTGTGGGTCCACTGCGGTACCGTGGCGACCATGATCGACGACCCGCGAACAAGTGGGCTACGATGGGCCAGTCTTGCCATTTCCGTCATCGGCGCGATCGTGGTCAGCATCGTGATCCCACGGCAAGCGATCCAACGATTGCGGCAGCAGCGTCCGGCATCCGCCCACTAGCACGCCGCGGACCGATGCAATTCGACTTGCTTGACCTTCTGACATCCACCAACCCGCGAGAACAGCGATTGAACGATCGTGCCCCCGAAACGACCGCTTCGCCACCGAATGACCGCCGACCAGTCGTGTATGAATCGGCGATTGACCGATGGGTGGTAGCGTTGCTGCTGCTGACTCCGCTGGCATCGCTGGGGCTAGGCCTGTACGCGATCGTCATCGGCCAACCGGGCGACGCGGCGATCCTGTTTTCCACCGGCGCACTGGCGTCGCTAGTCTCGGTCGCCTTTGCGCTACCGTGCCGTTACACCGTCCTGGACGATGCTGTTTCAATTCGTTGCGGATTGATCTGTTATCAAGTCCCGCTAGCGGACATTGTTTCGGCCGAACCGACATCGACGCTGCGCAGTGGCCCGGCGCTTTCCCTTCGCCGTGTCGCCATCAAGACTCACAAGCGAACCATCATCGTTTCGCCCAAAGATCGCGACGCCTTCATCACAGACATCCTGACAACGAACGATTGATTCGGCGAACGGCTCGCTGAGCGATCAAACAACAGAACCCTCGTCGTGGGATTCGCCAACAGTTCCCTCAGGGAGAAAAAGGGAATTCTGGCGATCGTCGATCAAGAGGTCGGGAAGGAAGTTCGAGTTCGAGTTCGAGTTCGAGTTTAAGTTTTCCAAACCGGATTGCTGCATCCAACTTGAACTCGAACTTGAACTCGAACTTGAACTCCAACTTGAACTCGAACTTCTTCTCAATGCCTCCGTGGCATCCGCAGACGGATTCATCCTGCATCACGTTCGCCGAAAGACATACTCATTGCATCCCCATCCTGATCCGACCGTCTTCAGGTTCTCTAGCATGTACCCGCGGCGGGCCAGTGGAACGATGATGTCGTCGGGCTTTGCAACTTCGAATGGCAGCCCGCCGATCCAATCGACCCAGTCATGCCAGGCCGACATGCCACGGTCCTGTTTCTTGGCACGCCAATCAGCCAACGGCAACGGATTTTCACGCCGCAGTAATCGGGCGATTGCAAATTTCGCTTCGTAGACAGCGGCGACCAGGGTCACCCAAATTGGCTGGGCCCAGCGAGGCAGGCGATGGTAGAACTGTTTGATCTTCAACCACCGGCGACTGGCGCCACCTTGGTCGTGATAGATCGCGATGAAGTACAAGCCTCCGTCATCCACACGCCGACTGGCCAAATCGATCGCCGCGTTCATATCCCCGGTATGGTGCAGAACACCCCAGGAATAGACGACGTCAAAGACTCCCAGCGACGACATCCAATCGGCATCCAACACGGACCCTTGGGCGATCTTCCACCGCGAACCATCGTCGCCGTATCGTCGTCGCAATTCTTCGGTACAGGCAACCGAATCGGCATCGTAGTCCATCGACACCACGTCGGCTCCCATGCGATAGGCCGCCAAGGACGACAGTCCGCTGCCGCTGCCGATATCCAGAAACCGACATCCCTCTAGCGAATCGACACCCAACATGCGTTCCAACCCGCGCACTGCTTGATCAATCCGTTCCTCATCCAACGTGTCCAGGAACGCAAGCCAATTCAGGCCAAACGCAAAACGCGGATCGGCGTCTGCCAGTGATTGCATGCTGATTCAGAAGGTTCGCGTGATGAAGGGAGTCGCCACAGCACCCCGATGGGATTCGGCCAGCATAATCGCTGACCACAAATTTAACGAACCACCACCCCCGCAAAAGTTGCTTTTGGGTTCCTGGTTGCCCTATAAACAAAAGACACGTTGGCCCTACCCTGCTTCTCCCCTCCTGCATGGTGCCCCTAAAAACATGTCCTCATCCACCCATCGCCGACAGTTTTTGAAGACCGCTGCCATCGCTGCTGCTTGCGCGCCGGCGATCATCACCGCCAAACGATCCGCCGCTCAAGACGTGATCGGTTCGGGCGAATATCAATACCGGTGCGAACACATGTTCCCGCAACTGCCGGCCCCATTCACATGGCAGATCACGCACAACGTGGCAGTCGATCCGGACAACCGGCTGTACGTGATCCACGAAGGCGATTCGAAGCTAGCCGACCATCCGTCGATCTTTGTGTTTGATTCCGAGGGGACGTTCATCCGAGCGTTCGGTCAACAGTTCCAGGGTGGCGGCCACGGCCTGGAAATTCGCGTCGAAGACGGCACACCGTTTTTGTATGTCTCGGGTTACCAACAGGTCAAATCCATCGCCAAGATGACGCTGGAAGGTGAACTGATTTGGCAAAGCTATGCGCCGATGGCGTCGGGCGTCTATGCAAAGGGCGAAGCCAGCAACCCTGCACGAATTTGGGGCCGCGACCGATTCATGCCGACCAACTTTGCGTTCACGCCCGACGGTGGTTTTCTGGTCGCCGATGGCTACGGTGCCTTCTATGTGCACCGCTATGACGCCAACGGAAAATGGGTCTCCTGCTTTGGTGGCGAAGGCGACGGGAAAGGCAAATTCAATACGCCTCACGGCATCTGGATCGACTCGCGTGACGGTGGCGACGAAGCGATCGTTGTCGCCGACCGAGCCAACAATGCGCTGCAGTTCTTTACGATGGATGGCCAGTACCAAAAGACGGTCCCGGGATTCGGACTGCCCGCCAACATCGACACCAATGGGCAACTGATGCTGGTCCCCGAACTGGTGGCACGCGTCTCGCTTTTGGATCGACATCACAATACGGTCGCCACGATCGGCGACGACCGCGAACGAGTATTGGCCGACAAGGAAAAGTCCAAAGGCTTTACCATCCGCACCGACGAAAGCCGCTGGGAACAAGGCAAATTCGTTCACCCACACGACGCCTGCTTTGATCGCGACGACAACATCTATGTTGCCGAATGGGTTTCCACCGGTCGAGTCAGCAAACTGACGCGAGTCTAAGCATCGTGCGCGATCGCTCGTAGCGGAACTCGTCAAGAGTTTCGAATTCCCCCCACCGCCAGCCGAAAGTCCTGGCGCATTGTCTAGCGAAGCCAGTTTCGAATCCAAAAGTGAGCCGTTTGGGCGATAGCCCCGGTTCCTGAGTGACGCAACCGAGGCTATCGCCTATCGGCTCATTCAATCAGCCGAAAGTCTTGGCGACATTCGCTACGGACGAATCTGCAAACTTGACATTCTGCTAGGGGGTGCTTCGCTGGCGACGACCGCTGACCAAAATCAAAAGGCCACCGAACGTTAGGACGATGCCGGTGACCAACGGCACTGTGACGGGCTCGGCGAACAGGATCACACCGGCCAGCGCCGCCATGGCAACCTGGGATGCGTTGATCAGATTGACCGCCACCACTGGCAACGCTTTCAAGGCATAAGAGAGTGCCGCGAATGCCGAAAAGTTGAACACGCCTGCCGCCACCATCATGCTCCACTGGCCTGGATCGATTCCCGATAGCGATTCGATCCCAATGCGCAGCAAAGTGAACGACCACAACGAAACCGTGCCGACGACACCACTGATAAACATCGTCAACGGAGCCGAGACACCCCCGTTTAGCGTTTGACGAATGACCACGCCGAACAACGCGTAGGCCGCCCCCGATGCCGCGGCGCAAAGGCCGCCGACCCAGACGGGCGACTGCAAACTCGATTCACGTGGCGTCTCGCTAGCACTGGGCAGCGACAAGATCACCACTGCCACGATCAATGTCCCCATTGCCATCAGGGTCGCCTTGCGCACCGGTTCGCCCAAGATCAGCTTTCCCAACACACCGCCGCCGACAATCAAGACGCCCAATGTGATCGGCACCGACGCCGCCAACCCGATCACCCCCAATGCGACCTGGAACGCAGCGTTGCCAATGAACTGCCCAATCAGTGCCACCAGCATGAACCGCGGGATCATGTGTGTATGTGTGGCAAACGCCGCGCCGCGGAAACGCATCCACACCAAAACCGGCGCCAAACAAACGACCGTGGGAGCCGCTTTGACCGCCGAGACCAAGAAGGGATCGATCCCCACGCAACCTCGCAGCGCGATATTGGCGAACGTGTACAACACGGCTGCCACCAATCCGCAAACCGCACCGATCACGATGCCGGTTGGATGACGACCAGCGGATCGACTTCCGACCTCACCGCTGTCCATCGCTTCGCAATCCAGTGGCGGTGGCACAGGAAGCGGTGACACGGGCAGCGGCGGCGCAGGTGGCGTCTTGCCAGGCATGAAGCAATCAATCGCAATCGAACGAGTGTAAAAATGGCACGGGCAGCCGTATCGCCCCCGTCGCCCCACTGTAATCATTCGATCATCGTATCGGCGAGTGGGTCAGGACCGTCGTCACTATCGACTTCACCGCTGCTGAAACCATCGGCATCCGCAGTGCCCAGACTGGCCGTCGACTTCCCCCCATCGGGCACCGACGTATCGTAAGCATCGATCCAAGTCGACTTGCTGGGATCATCACGCAGCGGAGACGAAACGATGACGGTCACGTTGTCTTCGCCACCGGCGTCCAGCGCGATTTGGATCAGCCTTTGACAGGCAACTTCGGGGGACTCTGATTCGTTGACGATCGTCGCGAGTTGATCAGCATCGACATAGCGGTGCAGACCATCGCTGCACAGCACGATCGCATCCCCGGGCTTCAAATCGAATCGATGCACTTCGGCGATCAAGTCCCCGTTGACTCGTCCCCCCAACACATTCCATAGGACGTTGCTCCATTTGCTTTTGGCTTCGTCTTCGGGCTTCAACCCCCCAGCGTCCACCATTTGCCGCGCCAACGTATGGTCCGTCGTCAACGGTTGTGCCTGACCATCGCGGATCAGATAGCATCGACTGTCGCCCGCGTGAGCCACATACAGACGTGGCCAAATCACGTACGCCATGGTCAAAGTGGTTCCCATCCCACGCTGATCGGCGTGGTGAGCCGATTCGACCAAGATTCTCGAATGAGCGTCTTTGAGCAACTCTTCCAAATTTTTTCGGAAGACCGTGTCGTCGGAATCGTCCGCTGGCAAACCTGCATGGATGCTGTCCAACAACCGGCGCACCATCGTCTCGATCGCCAAACTGCTGGCCTTCTCGCCCGCCGCGTGGCCTCCCATCCCATCGGCCACCAACAACACTTCGCCCTCGGGCTGGCCGTACAACCGTTGATCGAACGACATGCTGGTTGCCGACACTCGCATCGACTTGCTCAACTGAGCAATCAGGAACTGGTCCTGGTTGTTTTCACGAACCAAACCTTGGTGCGTTGCCCCGAAGGCATTCAAATCGATATCACCGGCCATGGAATCTGGATCGATGCGTTCACGGTCGCGGTTCAATTCGATTACTTTCGCGGTGTGTAAAGAGATCGGTGCGTCCCAAGAACGCGCGGTGCCAAACGCATTGCCCCGAGCGGGCTAGAACCTACCATGCCCATTTTCAATGGGGATTGGCTTGGACCTGAATTGTCACGCGTTGACCGTCATGTGACAAGTTTTTAGCACGAAACTAGATCCGCGACACATACTGGCCGCTTAAACGGCGGATCAGTCGTCTCATTTCAAGCACGCTGATGATGGCGATGACTCGTTGAGCCGGCAAGCCACTCCGCTGGATCACCTGATCGATCGGTGTACTTTCAGGATCGATCGCCCCCAATACCTTTCGTTCCAGTTCATTCAGTTTCAACTCAGCCGCGTTTCGCACCTGGTGCCCATCGGCGGTCTGGACCGGCGATCGCATCGGGCCCAGTTCTTCCAGAATGTCGTCGACCGACTGAATCAGTTTCGCACCATCCCGGATCAACTGATTGCATCCCCGTGACGCGCGGCTGGTCACGGGTCCCGGCACGGCCAAGACCTCGCGGTTCTGCTCCATCGCGATCCGCGCGGTAATCAACGCTCCCGAACGATCCGGGGCTTCGACGACCAAAGTCGCAAGCGCTAGACCGGCGATGATCCGATTCCGCTGGGGAAACATTCCTGCGCGTGGTTTGGCGTACGGTGGATACTCGCTGATGACGGCCCCATGGGCGGCCACGGCCTTGGCCATGCCCTGATGTTCCTTGGGGTAAATCTGCCCATGACCGCTGCCCAGAACCGCGATCGTCCGCCCACCGCCTGCCATCGCCCCTTCGTGAGCAGCCGCATCAATCCCGCGTGCCAATCCGCTGACCACGGTCACGCCGGCGCGCGAGAGCGAATAAGCCAAGTGTTCGGCCTGTTTCAATCCATAGACGGTGGCATGCCGCGTCCCCACGATGGCAACCGCGATCTCGTCCTCTTCGATCACCTGACCATCCACAAACAAGATGGGAGGCGCGTCGGGAAGATCGGACAACATGCGTGGATAGTGATCTGATTCGTCGGAAACAATTTCAACCCGTTCGCGGCGGCACCAATGCGCGATCGCATCGACATCAATGGTGTCTTTGGCCGACCGGATCGCTGTGATCACCTTCGGCCCCACCCCATGAACGCTTGCCAGTTGATGATCCGGTGCGGCAAAAACCGACGCAGGATCCCCGAACGATTCCAGTAGAGCGGTCAGAGTACGAGGGCCAATTCCGGGCAACATCGCCAACCGCAACGTTTCGATCGCACTGTCGCTAGAACAACCGGGCCCAGCCCCAGCCGATATCGACTCTGAATCCGACGCTAGATCCCGTTCCTCGGCCGATCCCGCTTCGATTGACTCCATCATCAGCCTCGCTGAATCATGTTATCGTGAAATCCCGAGTTCCAGTCTAGCGATTGCCAAAACCGCGATGGGCAACGAACCCGACGGAAACCCGGGTCCGATTCATGATTGTCCCACAGCGACGCGAATCCAACGGTGGACCAACCGAAACACTGACCTGCGACCACCACGGTTGTTCGATATTTGATGCCAACGCCCCACACGCGGTGCCAAACCAATCACAATATGGGCAAATCGACAGCCGCTTGATTTCTGTGATCCCCACCCCAACGCTCCATCCCACCTAGGTCCTTCATCGATGCACGCACGTCTGCCGAACTCATTTGGATCCACCGCACTTCTGCTCGTTTGGATACTGACCAATCCAACATCGATTCTGGCCATCGCCCCCCCGCCACCTACCACCGCAACCACGATCGCGACATCGGACGAAGCGTTTGCCCACGCTTGGCAATCGATCGACCCAATCGTCGCCGATGCCATCGAAGCCGGCAAAATGCCAGGCGTCGTGGTCGCCATCGGTTCCAGCGACCGTCCGTTTTTTCAAAAAGCGTATGGTCAAAAACAATTGGCACCGGAACCCTTGCCGATGACCACGGACACCGTCTTTGATTTGGCTTCGTTAACCAAACCCATCGCCACCGCTACCAGCATCATGCGGATGGTGGACGAAGGCAGGATCCAACTGGACGACCGCGTCGCAAGCTACCTGCCCGAATTTGCAGTGCATGGAAAACAGGATGTCACGATCCAACAACTGCTGCTGCATGTCGGTGGTTTGATTCCCGACAATTCGATGAAGGATTACAACGATGGCATCGAAGCATCGATCCAGAACTTTCTGAGTCTGAAACTGAATTACCCACCCGGAACGCGATTTCGGTACTCCGACGTGGGATTCGAAGTGCTGGCCGAACTGATCCACCGCCAAACCGGAAAGACGGTTCACCAGTATTCACAGCAGTCCATCTTTGAACCTTTGGGAATGCACGAAACCGGATACTTACCGGCCCCCAAACTTCGCGACCGCGCGGCGCCGACCGAGCAACGAGAAGGACATTGGATGAAAGGCGAAGTCCATGATCCGCGGGCCTACGCACTTGGCGGAGTCGCCGGACACGCGGGCCTGTTCAGCACCGCATCGGACCTGTCGATCTACGCGGCGATGATGTTGGGAAGGGGCACGTTGGCAAAGGATCGACTCGGCCCGGGGACCATGCCGAGCGACGGTAAACCAGCCGACCAAACGATCCTGA
Organism: Rubripirellula lacrimiformis; assembly: GCF_007741535.1. NCBI lineage: Bacteria > Pseudomonadati > Planctomycetota > Planctomycetia > Pirellulales > Pirellulaceae > Rubripirellula > Rubripirellula lacrimiformis. Next base: position 1,056,199 of record NZ_CP036525.1, on the reverse strand, counting down.
AACCGGAAACGTTCGCTCGGATGACCGCCCCCTACGAAGTCCCCGGTGGCATCCGCGGACTGGGCTGGGACAAACAATCCGGGTACTCGTCCAATCGCGGCAAAACGATGACCAAGTCGGCCTTTGGCCACGGCGGATTCACCGGCACCGCGATGTGGATCGATCCTGACCTGGACCTGTATGTGATCTTTCTTAGCAACCGAGTGCACCCCGATGGGAAAGGCAGCGTCAATGCGGTCGCTGGCCAGATCGCCACGATCGCCGCCGACGCTGTGATCGCGCACCGCGCCGCCACGGATGCGGCAAACTAGAGTCACACCCTACTTGGCCATGCGACCTCGACCTCGACCATTCCTGCTACTGCCACCAAACAAACGATTGCCAATCATGCGTCTCATCCTGCTATGCCTCAGCTTTTGCCTGTGGATCTCTGGCCCCAGCAAATCGATCGCTGATCAACCCGACCGAATCCGCCCCAGCGAAACGCATCCGTTTTACTGGCAATCCAAAGGCCAGGATGTCCTGCTGCTGGGCGGTTCCAAAGACGACAGTCTGTTCCAAATCCCCGATTTGGAAGCGCACTTGGACGAAATGAAGTCGGTCGGCGCCAACTACATTCGCAACACGATGAGCGACCGACATGACTTCGGATTTGAACTCTATCCGTTCGCCAAACTAGAAAATGGCAAGTACGACCTGGACCAATGGAACGACGAATACTGGGCGAGATTCGAAGAGATGCTGAAACTGACTCAGCAGCGCGACATCATCGTTCAGATCGAAGTCTGGGACCGCTTTGACTACTCGCAAGACAAATGGCCACCGCATCCGTACAACCCCAAGAACAACATCAACTACACCGAAAAAGAATCAGGCCTAGCAAGCGCATACCCCAAGCACCCGGGCCAGAATCTTCAGCCGTTCTTTTTCACCACGCCACAGCAACGCGACAACGCAGTGGTCTTCCAACACCAACGCCGATTCGTTGAAAAGCTGCTATCGCACTCGCTACCGTATGGACACGTGCTGTACTGCGTCGACAACGAAACCAATGGCGAAGAAGCCTGGTCGTCGTTCTGGCAGTCGTTCATCCAGGCGGCCGCCGACAAAGCCGACCGTTCCGTTTGCATCACCGAAATGTGGGACGACTGGGACCTGGCCGGCCCACAGCACAGTCGCACCCTCGACCATCCCGACCGATACACCTTTGTGGACGTTTCCCAGAACAATCACCAGAAAGGTCAAAAGCACTGGGACAACTTCCAAGCGTTGCGCACACGCCTGCTAAACCAACCGCGTCCAATCAACACGGTCAAAACTTATGGCGCCGACAACAACAAGTTCGGACACACCACCCAAGATGGGATCAGCCGGTTCTGGCGTCACGTGGTGGGCGGCGCCGCATCCGCCCGGTTCCACCGTCCGGGTTCCGGCTTGGGATTATCCGATCCTGCCAAGGCAGCGATCCAGGCGGCTCGAAAACTCGAGTCCGTGGTGCGTCTGTGGGATGTCACACCGGCGAACTCGTTGCTTCGCAACCGCGATGCCGACGAGGCCTATCTAGCGATCGCCCCCGGCAAAGCCTATGTCGTCTACTTTCCGCAAGGCGGCGATGTGGACATCACGTTGGAAGGCCCCCAGCCAACACAGCCCAACTCGAAATGGCGGGTTCGCTGGATCAACATCGACACGGGCCACTGGGGACCGACCGCCGACGTCCAAGCCACCAAGCAACTCAATCTGGTTGCCCCCGGAAAGGGAAACTGGTGCGCGATCGCAACGCCGAAATCCTGATCCAAGGCCAAACCCTGTCAGGTTCAAAATCCCGAACCACCCCTCCAAACATCTTTGCAAAACGCAAACGCACAACCGTTCCCTGAAAGTCCCGACCATGAATCCTGTGCTGAAGCTCGCATTTCTGTGTGCGTTTGCGATACCACTGCCAAACAACGCTTGTGATGGCCAAGACACGACCGTGGGATCCAAACCGAACGTCTTGGTGATCATCACCGACGACCAGGGGTACGGAGAATTTTCGTGCCACGGGAACCCGATCCTGCAAACACCCCACTTGGATCGGCTTCAAGCGGAAAGCATGCGGCTGACAGACTTTCACGTCGCTCCGATGTGCACGCCAACGCGTGGTCAGCTGATGACGGGAATCGACGCAGTTCGCAACGGCGCTACCAATGTCAGCAGCGGTCGAACACTGCTGCGGCCTCAGTTCCCCACGATGGGACAACTGTTTGCCGATTCAGGGTACAGCTCGGGACTGTTCGGCAAGTGGCACCTCGGCGACACCTCCCCCTACCGCCCACAGGACCGCGGTTTCAACGAAAGCGTTTGGTTCCCATCGTCACACATCGGATCGGTCCCCGATGCTTGGGCCAACGACTACTTCGACGACACCTACATCCATAACGGTAACCGCACGACCTATTCCGGTTACACCACCGACGTGCTGTTTCGCGAATCGATGAACTGGATGCAACAGGAATCAGACGCGGGACGACCGTTCTTCTGTTACCTGGCCACTGCGGCGGCGCATCAACCACACTATGTCCCCAACCAATATCTTCCGCCGATTCAACAGGCGTTGGACAAAGTTCGTTCCACATTGCCCAAACTGAAACCGGAGGCCGAGGAACAACTGGTTCGCTTCCTAGCCATGTGCGCAAACATTGACGACAACATGGGCCGACTGGAATCGTTCTTGATCGATCGCGGACTGCGAGACAACACGCTTGTCGTTTTCTTGACGGACAACGGAAGCACGTTTGGCCCCAAGTACTTCAACGCCAACATGACCGGCGGAAAAACCACGCTTTGGGAAGGCGGTCACCGTGTGCCCTGCTTCGTTCGCTGGCCCGCCGGTGGGCTGAAGCAACCTGGCGATGTGGCGGGCCTGACCCAAGTCCAAGACTTGCTGCCAACCTTCGTCGAACTGCTGGGACTGAAGACACCGCCGCAGACGCAATTCGATGGCATCAGTCTGGCCCGGGTCCTTCGTCACGAAGCCGATGTCCCCCAAGAACGAATGCTGGTCATCAACTATAGCCGGATGCCGTTCAAGGCGACGTCGACGATGCCCAACAACAACGCGGTCGTGCGCCGTCAACGATCCGGAGTACTGTGGAAACATTGGCGATTGATCGAGGATACGGCACTCTACAACTTAGAATCCGATCCGCTGCAGCAACGCAATGTGATCGACGAACACCCCGATGTCGTATCCGCGATGCGTTCGCACCTGGACACTTGGTGGGATGGAGTGAAAGATCTCGCGAACCAGTTCGAACCTTCGGTCATCGGGCATGAATCCCAGAACCCAGTTTTGTTAACCGCATGTGAATGGGCCGACGTGTTCATCGACCAACAGAGCCAGGTGCGACGCGGCGATCGCAAAAACGGGCAATGGCATCTCCAAGTTGCCAGCGCTGGCCGCTACGCATTCACACTAAACCGATGGCCTGATGATTCGGGCCTGGGCCTACGCGACGGTGTTGACCAGATGAAAGTCGCCGACGGCATTCTGAGCGAAGGTCCCGCGTGGCCCGTCCACACTGCACGCCTGCAAATCGGTGACCAACAGCAGACGGCTGCGGTCACCGACGATGCGTCCACCGTCACCTTCGAAATGACGCTGGCGGCCGGGCCCACGACCCTCCAAACCTGGCTTGACGACGAAAACGGCAAACCGATCTGCGGAGCCTACTACGTCAATGTCCAGCGACTGGCCCCCATCGATCCATAAAATTGCGGATCCATCAATACTGCCAAGCAACGCACCAGTAAAACCTGTCGTGGTGGACAAGACCACAAGACTGCCCTGACAACGATCGAACCTGCGTCGTCGTGGGATTCGGCATCATTGCTGAGCGTCGGGTTGGCGGCGGTAACTTCTGGCGACCCCCACGACCGCAGCCCGCGAAACTGATTGATCGTGTGTTGAAAACCTATCAAACAAGGCACGCAATCCAACGCAGAAAATCTCGCTGACGCCGGCCAGGACATTCGGATTCCGCCGGCCAATTCGTTCGTCACGTCAACTTCCCCATGCGTGTCAGGGACGTGATTGGCGGCCCCATTGGCCGCAACATTCCAGGCCGCCTGCGGTGCCAAATGGCCTGCACCGGACCAGTGGTGAAGTCTTCCGAAATCAACGAAAAACTCGTTGCCCCTTCTCGAAATCGGACCTAGGCTTTCGATCTAGAACACGGCGATATCATGGCATTCAGTGACACTTGTCGCACATCCGCCACTTTGAAATGTTTCATGTTTTCACTCAACATTGACGCGCCCGGATACTCCTTCGACAGCAAACTTGCAGACCAAAGTGAGGCGATCCGCCCATTGGCGGCCCAGCGTGGTTCCCTACGCTACGCTACATTCGAAGTTTTGCTGCGATGCAATCGTCGGTCGTAGCCCCCACAATTCCACGCGATCAGGCAATTTGACATCAGTCACAGGGAATGTGTTTTTCTGGTGAATTGCCCAAGGACACATCCCTAGCACTGTTCGCCGGGCCAAAAATCCAGTTTAGAATATTCGATCGAAACGGTGGCCGACACATCTGCGACGATACGCACCTGTAACAACGATGTCACATTCGATTTACTGACCGACCACCACACCCCTACTCTTGTTTCTTGTCTTGCCACCCTGCGATTTGCATTGGCGCAACCTTTGGTTTGGAGCCGTCCGTATGAAGTTTAAATCCATCTACCTAAGTGCCTTTGCACTGGCACTGGGGCTAAGCCTCTCTGCCGATGCACAGGACAAGCCGAACATCCTGGTCATCTGGGGTGACGATATCGGCACCGAAAACATCAGCCACTACAACCGCGGAATGATGGGCTACCAGACGCCCAACATCGATCGCGTTGCTAAAGAAGGCATCTTCTTTACAGACTACTACGGTCAACAGTCCTGTACCGCTGGTCGCGCCGCATTCATCAGCGGATGCGTTCCCGTTCGCAGCGGGATGACCAAGGTCGGACTCCCCGGCGCCAAAGAAGGTTGGCAAAAAACTGACGTCACGATGGCGACCGTGATGAAAAGCCTGGGCTATTCCACTGGCCAGTTCGGCAAGAACCATCAAGGCGACCGCGATGAACACCTGCCGACTCAGCATGGTTTTGATGAGTTCCTAGGCAACCTGTATCACCTCAACGCCGAAGAAGAACCCGAAAACGAAGACTATCCCGCCGACATGAAGATGGCCGACGGCCGAACCTTCTTGGAAGCCTTTGGCCCGCGTGGCGTGATCAAAGCCAGTGCCGATGGAAAAATCGAAGACACCGGACCGCTGACCAAAAAGCGGATGGAAACGATCGACGAAGAAACCGTTGCCGCGGCCAAGGACTTCATCACCCGTCAACACAAAGCTGGCAAGCCATTCTTCTGCTGGTGGAACGGCACCCGAATGCACTTCCGCACTCACGTCAAAAAAGAGCACCGTCACAAGGGCAACGACGAATACACCGACGGCATGATTGAACATGACCTTCAAGTCGGCGAGTTGTTGGACCTGCTGGACGAACTAGGCATCGCTGACAACACGATCGTCCAGTACTCGACCGACAACGGTCCTCACTACAACACCTGGCCCGACGCTGGCACGACTCCGTTCCGCAGCGAAAAGAACTCCAACTGGGAAGGCGCTTACCGCGTTCCTTGTTACGTCCGATGGCCTGGGAAGTTCCCCGCTGGAACCGTCGTCAATGGTATCGTTGCTCACGAAGACTGGTTGCCAACGTTCGCTGCCATCGGCGGTTCGACGGACATCAAGGACAAATTGCTCAAGGGCACCGAACTCAATGGCCGTTCGTACAAGAACCACATCGACGGACATAACCAACTGGATTACCTGACCGGCAAGTCCAAAGTGTCGCCTCGCAAAGAATTCATGTACGTCAATGACGACGGTCAAATCGTGGCAATTCGCTACGAAGACTGGAAGGCCGTCTTCCTTGAAAACCGCGGCATGGCGTTCGAAGTCTGGCGCGAACCTTTCACCGAACTTCGTGTTCCCTTGCTATTCAACCTGCGTCGCGATCCTTTCGAAAAGGCCCAGCACAACGCCACGACCTACAACGACTGGTTCTTGTCACGAGTCTTCGTCTTGGCTCCGATGCAACAGTTTGCCGGCAAATTCCTGATGTCGATGAAGGAATTCCCACCGAGCCAAACACCGGGTTCGTTCAATCTGGAAAAGATCCAAAAACAGATCGAAACCAGCATGGGCGGTCGATAGACCGACGGGCAATGAAGGTCTCCGGCGGAAGCTGTGAATCGTTCTAGCGGCGGCGAATTCCGTCGCTGCCGCTGGCCGCCTTTTCATCCGCAACTGCACGTTTGCCGAACACTGCGTTTCGGCAAACGTGCGTGCGTGGATCCAGAGGCTAGCCGGAATGATTCACATCCCGCGATTTGCTGATCAGCGACTCGTGCCGACCTTCTCTCACAGGGCCCACCAATGATGCGATGTCACCCACACCGATTTGCGTGTAGTTTCGTTTTATTGGCAATCTTGTTGCCTGACACCAGCCCCCTGGTTGCTCAGTCGCAACCCAGCGACGGATCCGTGTTGCCTTTCCCACCGCAGCCGATGGCTGGGATCACCAAGGCTCGCATGCAAGATTCCACCATGCAGTGGCCCGAGCAACCGCAGCGGTTGCCCAAGGATGCGCCAAACGTGCTGGTCGTACTGATTGACGACGTTGGGTTTGGGATTTCGGAAACCTTCGGGGGCGAAGTTCATACGCCGACCATGACTCGGTTGGCCGACCAAGGTCTGCGTTACAACTGTTTCCACACCACTTCGATTTGCTCCCCCACGCGTGCTGCTCTGCTAACAGGGCGAAATCATACCCGGGTCAGTTCAGGGACGATCGCCGAGCGTGCAGTCGCCTTTGATGGGTACACGGGAGTCATCCCCAAGAGCGCAGCCACGTTTGCGGAAGTCCTGAAACAATACGGCTATCACACTTCCGCGTTTGGAAAGTGGCACAACACACCGGCGACCGAGACGACTGCGATCGGGCCCAAAGACCGATGGCCCAATGGTTACGGATTCGAGCATTTCTATGGGTTCCTGGCAGGCGAAACATCCCAATGGGAACCGCGTCTGGTCGAAAACTACAACACCATCGAACCGCCACACGATGACAAATATCATCTGACCGAAGACCTGGTCGACCAAGCTTTGGTTTGGCTGGATGATCGCCAGGCGTTCGCACCAGACAAGCCCTTTTTGATGTACTGGGCCCCCGGGGCTGTTCACGGCCCTCACCACATCTTTTCCCAGTGGGCCGACAAGTACAAAGGGAAATTCGACGATGGCTGGGATGCCTATCGGGATCGGGTACACAAACGCCAGCTGAAAATGGGCATCATCCCGCCGGGAACCAAGCTGACCCCACGCGACGAAACGATGGCCGCGTGGGACGATATCCCTGCGGCGCAGCGTGACTTCCAGCGCCGTGGCATGGAGATCTTTGCCGGGTTCGCCGAACATACCGATACCCAGGTCGGCCGTTTGGTCGACGGACTAGAACAACGCGGGCTGCGAGACAATACGCTGATCTTCTATATCTGGGGCGACAACGGTTCCAGTTCCGAAGGTCAACAGGGATCGATCAGCGAACTGCTGGCCCAGAACGGTATCCCCAATACCGTCGAGCAACAGATCGCGGCGCTCGACAAGATCGGTGGACTCGATGCATTAGGTTCGCCCAAAACCGACAACATCTATCACGCTGGTTGGGCTTGGGCGGGCAGCACTCCGTTTAAAGCCACCAAACTGGTCGCATCGCATTTCGGTGGCACCCGCAATCCGATGGTTGTCAGTTGGCCCAAGGGGATCCAGCCGGACGCCAAGATTCGCGATCAGTTCCATCACGTGATCGACATCGCACCCACGATCTACGAAATCCTAGACATCACGCCACCGAACGTGGTCAATGGCCAGCAGCAAATCAAAATCGATGGCACAAGCCTGGCGTACACCTTCGCAGGCGGCGACGCGGACACGAAGAAGGACGTCCAGTTTTTCGACAACAACGGCAGCCGCGCGATCTACAAAGATGGCTGGATGGCCTGTGCATTTGGGCCTTTCATCCCCTGGAACACACCGGCATCCACCCCCAGGATCGCCAACTGGGATTCGGCCACCGATCCATGGGAACTTTATCACGTCGCCGAAGACTTCTCTCAAGCCAGCGACTTGGCTGCCCAGTACCCCGACAAGCTGGCCGACCTGAAACAAGAATTCCAGCAGCTTGCCAAGGACAACCAGGACTACCCGATCGGCGCAGGATTGTGGCTGCGGCTGCACCCCGAGGATCGGATCAAGACGTCCTATACAAGTTGGAAACTGAACGCCAACACGCGTCGGATGCCCGAGTTCACCGCACCGGGAATCGGACGTCAAAGCAATACGGTCACCATCGAACTGGATGCCCCGGCGAAAGCCAATGGTGTCTTGTACGCGCTAGGCGGATCGGGCGGCGGAGTAACGCTGTACATCGAAGATGGGCACCTGGTCTATCTATACAATATGTTCATCATCGAACAGTACCAATCGCGCAGTGCCGATCCGCTGGCCGCGGGCAAACACACGATTGAAGTCGTCACTGAAATCGACGCTCCCGGCAAATCGGGTGTCGCCACGATCAAGGTCGATGGCAAACAGGTCGGGCAAGCGAAACTAGCCCGCACCGTCCCCGCCGCGTTCTCTGCAAGCGAAACGTTTGACGTCGGTGTGGATCTCGGTTCGACCGTCTCCCTTCGCTATTACGAACAGCGTCCGTTCCCGTTTGATGGAACGATCAACAGCCTGAAAGTTGAATTGAAGTAAGCAACCGCTCATCGTCCATCCACCTTTGACGATCGAACCACAAAAAAATGCCATGCCGGTGCAATGGTCACGATTCCCAGGGACCGCCATATTCGGGATGTGTGCCGTGGCCAGCGGCCTGTGGATTCAGTGGGCTGCAGTCGCGTCAACGGCCGGTTCTCACTTCACCTGTCCCCTGCCCTGCTCTTCTCTCTTTCCGACTTCGTATCGACAGCCCGTGGAATCCATCATGAAATCGTCCTCCCTCGCGCTCGCGATCGTTGGCTTGCTGGTCTCGATCGCGCCGGCTCAGGATGCACCGAGATTCGATCGCACCGTCCGAGGCAAAGAGAACTTCGAAGCTGCGATCCCACGGCCGGACCAAGACCAGGTCGCTGCCGAAAAACTCGCTGCACACATCGCGAAGACGGGCAAACGTCCTAACATCCTTTGGATGATCGTCGACGACATGGGTTATGGCGATCCGGGCTGCTATGGCGGCGGTGGTGCGATTGGTGCCGCCACACCCAACATGGACCGATTGGCAAGGGATGGCCTGAAACTGACCTCGTGCTATTCGCAACAAACCTGCACCCCCACGCGTTCGGCGATCCTGACCGGACGTCTGCCGATGCGAACGGGATTGACCCGCCCGATCCTGGCGGGCGACAAGCTGACAAAAAACCCATGGGCCGACGAAAGATCACTTCCCGCGTTGCTCAGCGACGCTGGCTACCACACCCTGCTGACTGGAAAGTGGCACGTTGGCGAGCCCAAGGGAATGCGGCCTCACGACATTGGATTTGACGAATTCTACGGTTTCTATCCCGCTCAGAAGGAAATCACCCAAGGCAAAGATGCACGACGCTATCCCGATCTGGTGAACGACCCCCAGCTGATCCGCGCGTTCGAAGCGATCAAGCCTGACGATCATCTGCAGCATGGCTTCAAAGGCGGACGAACCGAAACGCTGGAACAGATCAAGACGACCGAAGACATGGGGCGAGCCGAAAAGAAGCTGGCGGACTTCACGATCCAACGCATCGGTGAACTGGCCCAACAAGACAAGCCGTTCTTCATCGAACATTGCTTCATGAAGGTCCACTGCGACAACTTCCCCAATCCCGACTTGGGACCGCTAAGCGCCGCGAAGTACTTCTACAAAGAAGCCGTCGCCGAAGTCGACTTGCATACCGGTGAAATCGTCAAGGCTCTGGACGATGCCGGCGTGCTGGAAGACACGATGATCTTCTTCACGTCGGACAATGGTCCGCAGATGGATGGATGGCCCGACGCAGGTTACACGCCATTTCGCGGAGCCAAGGGAACCACTTTCGAAGGTGGCGTTCGTGTCCCGGGCATCGCTTACTGGAAAGGCATGATATCGCCAGGGCGAGAGAGCGATGGACTATTCGATCTGATGGACCTGTTTGGCGTGGCGTTGAACCTCGCTGGCGTCTCTACCGATACGCTGGCCCAGGACAAGTATTACGATTTCGTCGATCAAACCTCTTTCCTGCTCGCCGACGATGGCGAATCAGCTCGCGAAGCGGTTTACTTCTGGTGGGGCAGCACCCTGATGGCCTGCCGGATGCGAGAATACAAGCTGCACACAAAAGTGATCCTTCCTGAATCGACGCACATGGACATCGACTATTCAACGCTGCAAACGGCGGGGCTGGCAGGTTGGTATTTCAACCTGTACGTCGACCCGAAAGAGTCGATGCCGGTCGGCCATCGCCGCAACGCCTGGCTGGCCAGCGTGCTAGGGAAACTCAAAGCCCACGGTGCGACGTTCAAGAAGTACCCGCCCAAAGACATCGGCCTCTAGCCGATAGCGGCACCGCCCCCACCATCGTTTCGCCGTGTGCCCAGCCAGGCCACGCGTTTCACCACGCCCACGCACGGGGCGTTGCCCACGCGGTTAAACGATCCAGACGCCGTTCGCACCCACCGCCAAACCTCATGGTGCATCCCCACCATCGTTTAACCGTGTGCCCAGCGGGCCACGCGTTTCACCACGCCCACGCACGGGGCGTTGCCCCTCTTTATCCTACACATCTTTCTTGAGACACTCCGTCCCTGACATTTCTTCAAGGGACGGAGATGATTCGATGTGTCCAGGATGGATTGAGGAAGAGACTCGGACTTTGGACCTGGGTGACAAGCGTCGAAGTAAACGCTTCAGGCGAATTCTTGAGCAGTTCGATCAGGTAGCGCCCTCGACACCGGCGGCGTGCGGAGAAGTTGCAGACCTCACTGCCACTTACCGGCTTTTCAACACCCCCAGTGTGAACTGGATGGCAATTCTGCAGCCCCATAATCAAGCCACGATGGAGCGGTCAGCCAAGTACGATGTCGTCGTGCTGGCACAGGACACCACCGTTTGCGATCTCACCAAACCTTCGCGTCAAGTCGTCGGTGCCGGGCCTCTGGAGGACGTAAAAAAGCGGGGATTCTTTCTGCATCCGCTTTATGCCGTCACTCTCGATGGTCTCGTCTTGGGTTGCGTTGACCAACTTATCTGGACACGTGACTCGATTCGCCAAAACGTGGGCAAAGCTCAACGCGATCGCGAGATCAGGACCATGGCGTTTGAAGAAAAGGAAAGCGCTCGTTGGCTTGAACTGATGCAAAGCGGCGAACAGATCGCTCTGGCAAACCCTCAAACTCATTACATCGGCGTCTCGGACAGCGAATCAGACATCTACGAGTTGCTCATCCAGAACAATGATCTGGCCGAAAACTATGATTTCGTTATCCGCGGATGTCAGGATCGGCGAGTCTATCTTGGCTCTGCTGAACAACCCAAGGTGCTGAGCGAGGCGATTGCCGAAGTCCCTTTTTCGCACGAATTTGAAGTCAGTGTTTCGCCACGAAAGTCGTTAATTAGCGGTGAAAGCCGCAAACGCCGAAGCAACCGCGACGGCCGCACGGCAACGATCTCGGTTCGTGCGAAGACGGTTCAAGTGCATGGCCCGCAGCGTCCCGGCGGAAAGGTTGCTCGCGTGGAGCTTCAAGTTGTCGAAGCGGTTGAGCTTGATCCTCCGGTGGGGTGCGAGCCGATCCACTGGGTACTCTTTACTTCACTCGCGGTGACCAGTTTGGCTCAGATCGAGCTAGTTTTATCAGCATACTGCAGGCGCTGGGACATCGAGGTTTTTTTCAAGACGCTCAAGAGCGGGATGAGGATAGAGAAGCTGAAGTATCAAAGTATTGACGCATATTTGAACGCTGTGGCCGCCTTGATGATCACGGCATTCCGAGTCGAGCAACTTAAAAGCGCTTCGCGTGTCACTCCGGAGGCAAGCTGCGGGGCGATCTACGATGCGACGTTTTGGCAAGCGGTGATGACGGTCGTTGAAGGCGGTGTTTTGCACAGCGATACCCCACCGACGCTGAAAGATTTTTGTCGAGTGATTGCCAAACTAGGTGGCTACGTAGACCAACACGGGCAAGGACCTCCAGGCTCGACGACCATCTGGCGTGGTCTGCTCAAAGCCCATGCCTACCACGAAGCCTATTTGGCAATCAAAGGCTTAAAATAGATGTGTAGGATAAAGAGGGCGTTGCCCACGCGGTTAAACGATCCAGACGCCGTTCGCACCCACCGCCAAACCTCATGGTGCATCCCCACCATCGTTTAACCGTGTGCCCAGCGGGCCACGCGTTTCACCACGCCCACGCACGGGGCGTTGCCCACGCGGTTAAACGCCCCAGACACCGATCGCACCCCACTGCCAAACCTCCCACGGTGCATCCCCACCATCGTTTCACCGTGCGCCCAGCGGGCCACGCGTTTCATCACGCCCACGCACGGGGCGTTGCCCACGCGGTTAAACGATCCAGACGCCGATCGCACCCCACCGCCAAACCTCATGGCGGCATCCCCACCATCGTTTCACCGTGTGCCCAGAGGGCCACGCGTTTCACCACGCCCACGCACGGGGAGTTGCCCACGCGGTTAAACGCCCCAAACACCGATCGCACCCACCGCCAAACCCCATGGTGTTTCCCCACCATCGTTTAACCGTGCGCCCAGCGGGCCACGCGTTTCACCACGCCCACGCACGGGGCGTTGCCCACGCGGTCAAACGATCCAGACGCCGTTCGCACCCACCGCCAAACCTCATGGCGGCATCCCCACCATCGTTTCACCGTGCGCCCAGCGGGCCACGCGTTTCATCACGCCCACGCACGGGGCGTTGCCCACGCGGTTAAACGACCCAAACACCGATCGCACCCACCGCCCGATGCGGCAGCGGAACCATGCGGTAGAATCCACTGCCAGCTTCCACCATCACTTCCACCATCACTTCGAACGAGCCTCGGCAAGATGTCAGAAACCACCACGCCACCCGCCACGTCGCCAAGCGACACTCCCATCCTGAACGTCATTGCGGCCAATTGGTGGGCCCTGCTGCTGCGGGGCATCCTGCTGATCATCATCGGCCTGTACGCATTGCTAAACCCTGGACTAACACTGCTGACTTGGGCATTCGTCGTCGGCTGTTTCTTGATCGCGGACGGCATCCTGGCGATTCTAGCGGGCGTTGCTGGCTGGACGCAGTCGCGCACCTGGACGATCCTGCGAGGCGTGCTGGCGATCATTGCCGGAGCATTCGCGGCCGGACACCCCGCCCTGTTTGGGGCGATCGCGGCGATGACGGTCGTCTTGGTGATCGCCGGACTATCCGTCGTCAGTGGCGTGTTGGAGATCATCGTTGCGATTCGCGAACGCAAAGCGATCGAAGGCGAGGGGTGGATGATCCTGGATGGCGTCTTCTCGGTCCTGTTCGGTGTCGCGCTGGCGCTCGTGCCGCTGCTGTCGGCCAGCCTGCTGATTCGCATCAGTGGCGGTTTCGCCATCCTGTTTGGCGTCGTCGCCATCTACTGCTCGATTCGAATCCGTTCACTCAAAAGCAACTGACCTGAAACGCAACCGAGTCAATCCAGCACCTGCAGCGGTCAACGACAACGACAACGGCAGGTCGCTGGATGCCTGGCTGGATTGCGTCACTTCTTTTTGAACACTCGTACGTAGTCCACGATCGCGCGTGACATTTCCCGTTGCTTCGGCGTGTCCGATACAAACGGCCCCTCTGTTCTGCCATCCCCTTGATTGGGATCCCACGAATTTGGCTGAAACTCCAACGTCAACAACACCATCATGTCGACCGGATCGGTGGGAATATTCTCGGTGAACGTGTAATACAACTTTCCGTCCACGTAACATTTCATCGAATCCGTCGACCACTCCAACCCATACTGATGGAACTCACCATCGTTCACGTCGACATAGGATTCCGGCCGCGGACGTGACGCAGCATTAAACTGCTTGGACTCCGAACCGCCACTTTTGCTCCAGTGATTGGCGACGTTGAATACCTGCGACATGTAGGGCGGTTGGCCTTTGACGATCTCGACAATGTCGACCTCGGCTCCATCCGCCGGTTTGCCGTTGTAGGCGCGAGTCTCCGTGAACAACCAGAAAGCGAACCAGGTTGAATAGCCGACCACCTGGTCGGTGCGGACATTGGCACAGATATAAAGCGGACCATCTTTGGCGCTGACGAACTTGCCACCCCACTTGGCATTGTTTGGTTCCGAACTGTCCCAGACCTCGGGATAGCCCGTCAACAAGTAAGCTGAATTGACTTTCGGCCCATGTTCGTTCGTGTCTGTCTTGTCGGCCACAATTCGCAGCACCAAGTTGCCCTTTCCGTCCAGAACGTGGTTGCCAGTTTTGGTGCTGTACATCCACGCGGATTCTTCGGTACTGCCGCTCCAACGGATCCCCTTGCTCGTGTTCGCCTGGAACTCCGGTGGGTTGTACCCCAGCAACGGAAACCATTTGTCGGGCATCCCCTTCCCCGAAAATTCGTCCGCCCAATCCAGTTCCCAATCTCCGGCTGGCACCCACTGCGATGCCTGATCCGAGGTGACCTCCCCTCGGATCTTCCCGGTGGGATCAGCCGCGACGGGCGCGGAGCTCACCTTCGGTTTGGGCGTGGATGTCTTCGCATCGGTCGCGGGCATCGCTGGTTGGGTTCCCGACGTTTTGCCGGCGGCGACCGCCACGCCCTGCCGCACCACCTCGGCCTGTTTTTTCCATCCCGCATCGTACAACAACGCCTGCCACAGATAACCATCTCCGGCCGTAGTGCCCGCGGGAACCGTCAAATCAAAAGTCTTGGTCCCATCGCCCGCTGAAACCTTTTCGGTCGCCTCGACCGCACGTTTCCAATCGGTGTCAAAGAGCTGCAGTTGGATCAACCCGTCGACCTTGGCCTGATACTGGACCGTAACCGACACGGCCTCACCCGCCGTCGCCGCGACAGGATCACCCTGAATGACAACCGATTGCGCATTCAGATCCTCAGCAAGCAGTCCCCCCATCGCAACAAGAATCAAACTCGACAGATGGACAGAAACCTTGGATCGAAAGTCGAACATGCATTCTTGATGGATAAGCGAATCGCGGCAGCGTCAAATCAACAGGCCAGAACAGCCCAGACGATGGCCCCATTGTAACCAACATTTCCAAAATCCTTGGCAAGCCCCAAAATTGGATTGGACAAGATGGCTGCGGTCCAACGCATCAAAAAAGGGTGCGGGTCGTGCCGAGGCCTTCACGAGCCAATGTTGCTGGTCACCTTTCTCACGCTCTCAATCAGTAGAACGATCGAGTCCCCCTTTTCACAAAGATGCTGATTCCAAGAGTTTTCTGATCCAAAGCGACGGCCATTTTCAATGAGCGCCAAAAAGCCTGTTCCCCCCTTTTTTTGTCCGCAACCGGCTGACCCGTTACACTGCTCCTCCCCTCTTTTTTGCCCTCCCCCTTCGAGACTACCTGAATGTGGCTTCGTTCCCTTCTGTTGTTCGCCATCGGATTGCTGCCAGGCGCAGTGGCCCAATCCGTTCAGGCCTCCGACGAGTTACCGATCCCTTTGATTTTCGACACCGACATCGACACGGATTGCGACGACGTGGGCACAGTGGCCTGCCTGCACGCGCTCGCCGACGGCGGCGAGATCGAAATCCTGGCAACGACCGTCAGTTCCAATTACGAACATTCGGCACCCTGCTTGGATGCGTTGAACCAATACTATGGTCGCGGCACGTTGCCGCTTGGTGTTCCCAATCGCGAGGGTGCGAGCGTCAACCGAGGGTCACGGTATGCATCTCAGATTGCCAGCCAGTTCCCCTCTCGCTTTAAAACCAATGCGGACGCCCCCGCCGCCGTTGACGTGCTGCGCCGCGCACTCGCTGCGGCAGCCGATCACTCGGTGCGGATCGTGACGGTCGGCTATCTGACCAATGCGGCGGACCTGTTGCAATCCGGTCCCGATCCCATCAGCCCGCTGTCGGGACGGGAACTGATCCAACAGAAAGTGGAGCGACTGGTGGTGATGGGCGGCCGGTATCCGGAGCACCTTGATCCCAATGTATACGGGAACTTCAAACCCGATCCCGATTCAGCCGTCCGCGTCGCTAACGAATGGCCTAGCGTGATTTACTTCAGTGGCGATGGCGAAAAAATGGGAACGGGAAGTCAGCGGACACAGTTGCCCTCGTCCCACCCGCTGCGAGTGGCCTACGACTTGTTTTTGGGCGACAAACTGACCCGCCCCAGTTGGGATCAAACCACATTGTTGTTTGCCGTTCGACCGGATGCCGCGTACTGGAAAGTAACCCAACAGGGCGGCAACCACATCTTTCCAAATGGAACCAACCGCTGGGTCGATGATGCCCCAGATGACCATCGCTTGGTGCAAGTCATCGAGAGTCAACGTGAAGCCCTAACGGCCGAAATTGATCGTTTGATGTTGCACCCCAGCGGCCCGCCACCCCGTTCAGAGGAGTCCAGGTAACCCGATGCTCAAGACACATCATCTGCTACTGTTGCTGCTGTCTGTCACTGTACTGTTGGCTGCGGAGGCGACTGCGGAGGGCCCTCCCGTTGTAGAGAACTGGTCCGTCCTGGACGACGGCAACCCCAGCGGCCCCAGCTGGATCGATTGGAGCGACCCAGGTTTGATGCTGGTGCATCATCTGAATGCACTGACCCGCGACTGCCTGGCGACGCGTGAAGCTGAGATCGACGAATTGAAGACCGCCGAAGACTGGCAACAACGGCAGGCCAAGGTCCGCGAAACACTCGATCAAATCCTTGGCCCTTGGCCCGCGCGATCCCCCCTGCGTCCACGCGTCACCGGAGTCCTGCACCGGGATGGCTACCGCGTGGAGAAGATCGTTTTCGAATCGATGCCAAACTTCTTCGTGACGGGGGCGCTCTTTGTCCCCGAGGGACACTCCGTACCCGAGGGACACTCCGGTCGTGGTCCAGCGATCCTGGATGTGATTGGACATTCGGGCCAGGCGTTCCGTCGAGACATTTACCAAAACGTGATTCTGAATCTCGTCCAGAAAGGGTTCGTGGTGTTCACCATCGACCCGCTCGGACAGGGTGAACGATTGCAGTACTTTGATTCCCAGCAAGGAAAGTCGATCGTCGGTTCCGCGACCAAAGAACACTCCCATGTCGGGGTCCAGTGTTTTCTGACCGGACAATCCTTGGCCCGTTACTTCACATGGGATGGGATTCGAGCGATTGATTATTTGTTGACCCGCCCCGAGGTCGATCCCAATCGAATCGGCGCGACAGGTCTGTCGGGCGGGGGCACACAGAGCAGCTACGTCGGTGCAGTCGACCAACGTGTCCTCGCCGCGGCACCCACCGGATTTATCACCAGCACCAGTCGGCTGCTGGGGTCCATCGGCCCCCAGGACGCGGAACAGGTTTTTTATCATGGGCCGCTGCTGGGCATCGACCATGCGGATCTGCTGGAAGTGCGAGCGCCCCGACCCACCCTTCAGGTGACGACCACGCGGGATTTCTTCAGCATCCAAGGCGCGCGGGAAACGGCAGACGAAGTGCGCCAGGTGTTTGAAACCCTCGGTTACCC
Organism: Rubripirellula lacrimiformis; assembly: GCF_007741535.1. Taxonomy (NCBI): domain Bacteria; kingdom Pseudomonadati; phylum Planctomycetota; class Planctomycetia; order Pirellulales; family Pirellulaceae; genus Rubripirellula; species Rubripirellula lacrimiformis. Next base: position 1,038,391 of record NZ_CP036525.1, on the reverse strand, counting down.
CCAGCATTTCAACCAGATCGAAGACGACTACGAACACGGCTTCACTCAACCGAACAACGAAGCCACGTATGCGTTCTTTCAAAGGTCCTTGGATCTGCCTGGTAGCGACAAGGAACATGCCTACCCGTTTCTGACGCAGCAGCAGCTGAGAGTGACGGAGACGGGACAAGTTTCGACGTCGTTTCAGAGCGAGACCGTATTCAGCCTGAACCTGCAGGAGGCCAAGCCGCTGCTGAAGAAACTGCAGGATGACCGTCAAGCTTTGTCCCAGCACCTCCCGCAAGCCGTGCTAGCAGCGGAACAATTGTCCGGCTACCGAAAGCCCGAACAGAGGCCGGCCCCCGTGTTTCGTGGACAGTACCAACGGGATGGCTACCGAGTCGAAAAATGGGGATTGCACGGCGAAGGTCAGACGATCATCCCGACGCTGGTGTTTGTTCCGGACACCTCCACCACACCGGCGACGAGGTGGCCGGCGATTGTCTATGCACACGAAAAGGGCAAGGCCGCCGATGCGGTCGTGGGCGGAACGATCGAAGCTTTGGTACGAAGCGGTCACGTCGTCGCGGCACCAGACCTGCTGGGCTATGGCGAAACGAGCTACAAGTTCACGCAGGGGCACGCGCCAGTCCAACCGTTCTTCAACGCCCTGATGTCCGGGCGGAGCGTGGCGGGGATCAACGCCGGGGATGCAGTCCGAGTGTTGAAGTTCTTGCAAGATCGAGACGATGTGAAGCCGGACGACATTGGGGCCGTCGCCCGCGGCGACGTGGGGCCAGCGATGCTGCTTGCGGCGGCGTTGGAACAAGAGTTCCAGTGGCTGGTGCTGGCGGATTCCCTGCTGGATTACCAGAGCGTTATCAGCCACCCGCATTACGACGTGAACGCCAACTCGCTGGTAGCCGGGGCGCTGACCGCCTACGACCTGCCCGATTTGCTGGCCAGTCTAGCGCCTCGACGTGTTGCTCTATCCCAGCCCAGGACCCACATGCGAATCCCAGCGACGAAAGAACAAATTAATTCATCGCTCGGCTTTGTGAAGCAGCATGCCAAGAATCAATTTCGAATCGAGACCCAGGACATCGAGACCCAGGACATCGATCTCAAGACGCTCGTTCAGTGGTGCGTGCAACCCTAAAAGAAGAACGGGTCAGGAGCGAATGGTACCGTTTTAGTTGACTCGAGCGGGAACAACTCGATAGGTGCGTACGTCGAGGGGTGCCTTTCGGTAAGGATACGTCGTCATGGATAAGGAAACGATCACGTTCACGACATCCAACGAACGTTCGACATCACGGGAACCGAAAGTAGCTGGTCCATTTCAGCACACGCCGCAAGCCGTCATCCCGTGCAGGTCATTGTTCGGCTGCGTTGTTGACGAAATCCAGTCGCCGCCAAGACCACAATCGCGACCATAGTCGGCGGATCAAACCGGGACCAGATTCGACAGCACAGCAGTCCAAGCAGCAGTCGAAGGCATCAAGGCACAAATCGTACCCGCCACTAGCGACAGCCAACCAGCAACCAAATTGTCCGCCGGAATCCGTTTTATCCGGTCCTGTGCTATACAGTTCAAACGAGTCTTCTGACCGGCGGTAAATGAAGTCGCCATCCGTGAATGGGTCCCGTGGCACCGAGGAAAGAATGTCAGGTTCAAGTTCCCGAATCGAATGCGGGTAGTGCCCAGTACGATCTTTCCACGATCGGATTGCCAAATCAACGGACAAGAGACGCGTCATTGCCAACGCTCTGCGGTCCAGATCAGCATAAATAGCTTGCATCTCTGCTTCCGGCCGGTTCCCGAAGGCCTTGATAAACTGAACCAGGTCCCTTTGCTGCTCAATCGACAGCTCGCTGTCGGGATCAAACAAATCGTCTTCGGACAGCTCGTTGCCATCGTCCTCGCACCCTGACTCCGCTTCCCACTTTGCGTCTCGAGCCACGATCTCACTGTGAGCTTCGCGCTCACGTTCATGGCGACTCAGTGCCGCCAACAAATTTCCGCGGACACCCTCATCAAAGCGGTTGCGAAGTGATCGCAAGGCGTTAACGCCCCGGTCGGAAATGGCAACCGCTACGAGATGGTCGACGATCAGCCCGCCGCGGCGTGTGGCATTCGCCAGGTCCAGATGAACGATCCCGTATAGAGCGGCCTTGTCGAAATCTCCGTTGAAAGCCGCAACGTCAGAGGCAAAACGCACCGCGCTGGATAGCTTGTTTAGCTTTAGTACGTCATCGGAGTGGTGCGAAAAGAAGTCCGGCTTGAACTCGACGGGGACTTCACATTCTTGCAACGCAATTTCCCGAGTTGCCTCCAACACCGGATCGATGCGTTCCAGCAGAACGTTGGCATCGGCGATGCAGTGTTGATTCACCTCCACCAACAGTTCCACGTCTGCAAGACGCGACGACGATTCAATCAATTCGCGATAGGGAAACAAAGCGGTCAAACCTCCTTTAGCAGCACTTCCCAAAGCTGGGCGAAGGAATCTAGATTCCAGTCGACGTCCGCTCCGGCATTTGAGAGTAAATCCGTGGCATCGGGATCTGAAGCAAGGACGCCCGTGAACACAAAGCAGAATTTAGATTCGCTTCAGCTGGGCTTCATCGAGGCTCCGTAGCATTCACCAATCTACCACGTCAGCGCGAACCGTTCGTGTTGAAATCGATGGTCGATCAACCGTTTTCAATGGAGCCTTTCGAATGAACACGTCCATTCTATACTCGTTCGCTGCTGCGGCACTGATCCCCGTCGGCATCACTTCTGCAATTGGGCGAAGCACCAGCGACAAGCCGATTTCGATGATCCAAATCGTGCAGCAACTGGAAACCAATGGTTATGGTCCGTTTTCGGAACTGTCGATGGACGACGGCAATTGGGAAATCGAAGTCTACAAGGACGGCCAGAAACGTGAATTGCACGTCGATCCCAGAACCGCCAAAGTCATCGCCGATCGCATGGACGATTGATCGATGACGCAGGATTGGGAAGACAGAACTTGCGAGGTCGGTGGCGGCGATAGGATTGTGCAAATCGGCCCTGACTTCGCTCGTGTCGATGCTAGCGTTTTCCATTACGGCTATCGCTCCGAACAGCTAGAAAAAAACGATGTGGCTTCACCCAGTCAGCCGCTTGGCCGACAGCCTCGGTTCAACGCGGGCCCCGCGGCGATCAGCCTCGGAGAGGCGAAAGCATCCTGCCGTGTGGGCGGGCCCCACGGATTCAGCGTTACCACCGCCGCCTCACCCCAGCCCTCATCCCCCTGGATTACCGAAGCTCCACTTCGATAATCCAGGGGGATGAGGGGGCAAAAGAAAATCAACCAGCCGCATTGTCTCGCCACCTCGTTTTGCCCCCTCTCCCCCGCGTTGAACGCGAGTTCCGCTCGCGTTCAACGTGGGGGAGAGGGTTCGGGTGAGGGGGGGCGAGACCTTCGCCGCTCCGCGGCTAAGCCGGGCATTCGCGATCCCCCGATTGCCCATGGCATCACGGCCAGCGGCTCACACCCGCCGCTGAAAGCTCGACTCCATCAACCGTCGGTGATCAGCTTGCTGACTTAGTCCTTGGCGAGAAATCCGCAATGGAGTCACAACCCGACGCGCAAGCGAGTGGCGGAATCGAATCCTTCGCTTACGCATTGGGTTACTAAATCAGAAGGCCGCTATCGCCCAAACGCTGATGCAGACGGAGCCGCTAGTTCCCACCATCCAAGATGCGTGTGATTTCGGCGTACACGCTTTCGTGCCAAAGCCGGACTGTGGCGTGAGTAGCCAACGACGTCAGCGGCTTCGCGTCTAGCGTTCGGCTATTTCGAACTGCCTGGATAGTCGGCGAATTCAAGAGGCGGTGCGGATTCGGGATCAAGTTCTGAAAGCACACGTATCGTATATCCTCCATAACATTTCCCGTTCTCCATGATCATCCAGTCAGACACCGTAGAACGATTCACGGTGCGTACATCACCAAACTTCAACCCACTGACGCTTCTCGGGTCATTTGCACATCTCGCGGTAATTTGTTCATCATCAATCGTGATGGGCGTAAACCAGATGTGCTCCCGTTCGCCATCGTCCGTCTTCATTGAAAATTTGACACTCGTTCCTTCGATGCCACTTCGCTTCCAATTTTGCTCGAACTGAGCGAACGTCTCTTTTGCTTTCGCGATCGCGGCATTCATAGCCACATCTTCATCGTCAACATCGATCACACGGTGCGGTACGTCTGGAAGACGATTCCCACTGTCACACCCCCAGAGAAACCCCAGAGACGTGAAGACGAGTGCTGCTAGCCGTAAGCGTTTCAAAGGAAGTTTCTCTCGTTGATCAATCGAAATAACGTTGGCAGTCGCACGGACGATTCTCTATCGCCCCAATGCCCCGAACTGGCAGTCTCATGTGCAACCCATGGATTTTGCGCGGAGCTCGTGCGGTGAAGGACACGCCAATCGGACGGAATCCACTTTCCTTAGAATACTGGCCTGGGAGGACGCAAACAACAATCGAATCATCAAACCGGCCGGCCGTCGTCGCTCCATGCGCCGGTTCGCTGATGAGGTAAATCAGCGGCAGGAATGGATTTCCTGACAATCCAGCCCCCGGATGATCGCCCGGGTGGTTGCCCCCCGCTGGCCCAGCGGTCAACATCGAGTAACGAGGCAAACGAAACTACCGGGGATCGGGCGTCATGCTTGCACGACTGAAGACATTCACCCTGCTTGGAATCGAAGCGATGGCAGTCGACGTCGAAGTCGACATTTCACCCGCCGCGATGCCCAAGACCATCCTGGTCGGACTACCCGATGCAGCGGTGAAAGAGTCCACTCACCGAGTGGAACGTGCGATCGTCAATAGCGGATTCATTCGTCCGCATGATCGAGTCGTCATCAATTTGGCACCTGGCGATCTGCCGAAACAGGCCGCATCCTTTGACCTGCCGGTCGCACTGGGTGTGTTGGCAGGCAGCGGACAGTTGGCAGCCGACCGGTTGGATGACTATGCGATCATCGGGGAACTCGCACTCGAAGGACACACACGCCCTGTCAAAGGCACGCTGTCGATCGCCATCGAAGCGGCCAAGGACCAAAAACTGCAGGGCATCATGGTCCCGACCGAAAATGCCAGCGAGGCGGCCGTCGTCGAAGGCCTGGACGTGATCCCCGTCGCCACGCTGGCCCAAGCGGTTGCGTTCTTCGCCGGTGCCATCGACATCGACCCGGCCCCCAGCCGACTAGAACAACTGTTCGAACGGTTCAGTGCCTATGACGTCGACTTCGGTGACGTGCGAGGCCAAGAAACGGCCAAGCGAGCGATGACACTGGCCGCCGCCGGAAGACACAATCTATTGATGGTAGGCCCACCCGGGTCGGGCAAGACCATGCTGGCCAAACGAATGCCTACGATCCTGCCACAACTGAGTGCACCGGAGTCGATCGAAACCACTCGCATCTACAGTGCGTTGGGCCAGTTGCCGGCCGGACAACCACTGCTGGCTCGCCGACCGTTCCGCAGCCCTCATCACACCATCAGCGATGCCGGCCTGGTCGGCGGCGGCAGTCCGCCGGCGCCGGGCGAAATCAGCAAGTCGCACAACGGCATCCTGTTCCTGGACGAACTGCCCGAATTCAATCGCAAGACACTGGAAGTGATGCGGCAACCGCTCGAAGACGGTGTGGTGACGATCAGCCGTGCCCTGCGTTCGACCACCTTCCCCAGCGATTTCATGTTGATCGCGGCGGCCAACCCCTGCCCCTGTGGATACCGCAGCGATCCACGGCGAAGTTGCAATTGCACGCCGCCTCAAATTGAAAAATACATGGGCAAGATCTCCGGGCCGCTGTTGGATCGGATCGACATCCACATCGAAGTGCCGGCGGTACCGTTCGAGGAACTTTCCACGGCGACCAGCAACGGGACCACCAGCCAGCAGATGCGTGACGACGTGATCGCCGCCCGCGGCCCACAAACCGAACGCTTTCAGAATGGCCCGGTGCGCTACAACGCACAGATGACCAGCCGACAAGTTCGGCGGTACTGTGAACTGGACAAATCCTGTCAATCGATGCTGCGACACAGCGTCGAAGAAATGGGATTATCCGCACGAGCCCACGACAAAATCCTCCGCATCGCCCGCACCATCGCCGACGTCAGCGGCGACGAAAAGATCGCCGAAATGCACCTCGCCGAAGCCATCGGCTACCGCAGCCTAGACCGTGACATGTGGACCTAGATCGGCGGTTCCCCCAACGCCCAGACGCTACCGCGTTGACACGGACGCATGTGAAACCGAGCCTCGATGTTTTAGGGTGTGCCACGAAACAAACGCGCGGCCCGATGGGCACGCGGTTAAGCGAATTGCGTGGGAGCTTTGCTGGACGGTGGTTTGGCGGGTTCATTTAGCCGCTCGGGCAACGCCCAGCGCGCCGGTCTAAAACGCGCGGCCCGATGGGCACGCGGTTAAACGAATTGCGTGGGAGCTTTGCTGGACGATTGTTTGGCGGGTTCGTTTAGCCGCTCGGGCAACGCCCAGCGCGCCAGTCTAAAACGCGCGGCCCGATGGGCACGCGGTTAAACGAATTGCGTGGGAGCTTTGCTGGACGGTGGTTTGGCGGGTTCGTTTAGCCGCTCGGGCAACGCCCAGCGCGCTGGTCTAAGACGCGCGGCCCGGTGGACACGCGGTTAAACGAATTGCGTGGGAGCTTTGCTGGACGGTGGTTTGGCGGGTTCGTTTAGCCGCTCGGGCAACGCCCAGCGCGCCGGTCTAAGACGCGCGGCCCGGTGGACACGCGGTTAAACGAATTGCGTGGGAGCTTTGCTGGACGGTGGTTTGGCGGGTTCATTTAGCCGCTCGGGCAACGCCCAGCGCACCAGTCTAAAACGCGCGGCCCGATGGGCACGCGGTCAAACGAATTGCGTGGGAGCTTTGCTGGACGGTGGTTTGGCGGGTTCGTTTAGCCGCTCAGGCAACGCCCAGCGTGCCGGTCTAAAACGCGCGGCCCGGTGGACACGCGGTTAAACGAATTGCGTGGGAGCTTTGCTGGACGGTGGTTTGGCGGGTTCGTTTAGCCGCTCGGGCAACGCCCAGCGCGCCGGTCTAAGACGCGCGGCCCGATGGGCACGCGGTTAAGCGAATTGCGTGGGAGCTTTGCTGGACGGTGGTTTGGCGGGTTCGTTTAGCCGCTCGGGCAACGCCCAGCGCGCCGGTCTAAGACGCGCGGCCCGGTGGACACGCGGTTAAACGAATTGCGTGGGAGCTTTGCTGGACGGTGGTTTGGCGGGTTCGTTTAGCCGCTCGGGCAACGCCCAGCGCGCCGGTCTAAGACGCGCGGCCCGGTGGACACGCGGTTAAACGAATTGCGTGGGAGCTTTGCTGGACGATTGTTTGGCGGGTTCGTTTAGCCGCTCGGGCAACGCCCAGCGCACCAGTCTAAAACGCGCGGCCCGATGGGCACGCGGTTAAACGAATTGCGTGGGAGCTTTGCTGGACGGTGGTTTGGCGGGTTCGTTTAGCCGCTCAGGCAACGCCCAGCGTGCCGGTCTAAAACGCGCGGCCCGGTGGACACGCGGTTAAACGAATTGCGTGGGAGCTTTGCTGGACGGTGGTTTGGCGGGTTCGTTTAGCCGCTCGGGCAACGCCCAGCGCGCCGGTCTAAGACGCGCGGCCCGATGGGCACGCGGTTAAGCGAATTGCGTGGGAGCTTTGCTGGACGGTGGTTTGGCGGGTTCGTTTAGCCGCTCGGGCAACGCCCAGCGCGCCAGTCTAAAACGCGCGGCCCGATGGGCACGCGGTTAAACGAATTGCGTGGGAGCTTTGCTGGACGATTGTTTGGCGGGTTCGTTTAGCCGCTCGGGCAACGCCCAGCGCGCCGGTCTAAAACGCGCGGCCCGGTGGACACGCGGTTAAACGAATTGCGTGGGAGCTTTGCTGCCCCGCACCAGATCATTTCGCTGATCAGGTCCGCGCTGCGGATTTGCAACTCGGAAGCGTGGGCAAGTGGGCGCTGGGTTTCCAGCAGATCGCGGTGCCGCAGCCGTTGCCGTGGAATCGAATCGACGGCTGGATTTGACTGCGGTTGAGGCTTTTGATCGTCGCTTGGAGTCGACGCTTGCAGTCAGCGTCCGGGACTGGCGGCAGGGGATCGTCAATTCGACATGGCCAGCCCTCCTCTTGGAAAACCACTAACACCATTTCTTGGTTGGGAGCCGGCACCCGGTATCGCTTGACCACAGCCTCGGCGTACCACAACTCACGTTCAGAACGGTCCCAAATTGGCAATGGCGTCGACTCACACGCCGTTGGCTCGGGTCTCGGTTCGCTGACGGCAGGTTCTTCCAAAGACAAGCGAACATACTTTGCACCGTCGCTGGTTAGCGAGATACAAGTATCGGTGCATAAAACCGTCGTCGGAGCGGATTCAAATTCCCGCAACTCTGCCCCAGACGGCGTGATTTCCCGATTGTGTTCCACGAACCTGCGGGCGAGCATCCAGCGGATGTCAACGATCGTCAATCCGCGTGCGATCAACGTCGGCAATTCGACAGCCATTTGCCATCGATCGACTTCCGCGTCTGCCGCATAGTCGAACGCACGTAAAAGGATCTCTGCGGTTCGAAGCGTCCGTCGAATCGCCCTAGGTGCTGCCTTGAGTTCTTCAGCCACAATCACTGGCGTGCCCCAGATGAGATCAAAGATGAATGACTTGTTCGGAACAACGAACATCCCCCACATGGGGGCCAATGTCAAGGGAATTTCGGCGAGTGGGGATCTGCAACCCTGCTGATCTTCACCTCGGGTTGCCACCCACCCTGCGCTGACGAAACGTGTGGTGAACAAGCGGCTACTTCATTTTCGATCGCGCCAACGAGTCATGCAAACCCCGGCGATTGCACCGATGCCGCACCCACATCGTACGTTTATCGCTGCGCAACTCGGTCTTAATGTTGTAGTGCTACATCGGTCGGTCGAAGAACGCACTGCCATTTCGGGAACAGGAGAATTCATCATGTCCAACGGACGCATGTCGAACGGTCGCCGAGAATTTTTAAAGCAAGGCGTGACAGCGGGTTTGTGCGGGACGACTGCTCTGGTGCAAGGCGAAGACCTTCATCAGGAAGTTCGCGACGAGATGGCAGGGCGACTGAATTTCCTTTCAGCACCGCAGGGTTCGCCACCGTCCATCCTGGTTTCACCAAGCCCCAAAGTTAGACCATTCACGACTCCTTTCTTCACTCCTTGCGTTCCCGAGCCGCTGTTCGCTTTTGTGCCCGAGGAGTATCCCTTGCGGTTTGAGATCTCTCAGCACAACGCGAACACAAACGCTCGAATCTTGCTGACCAAGGCGGACATCGATCGCGTCACGTTGCGATTAAGTCGGCAACAACTTGAATCGACATCCGAACTGAATCTGGCATGGCTGGCCGGGTTCTGGAAACGTTTCACCGAAACGGCAACCTCACTTGCGAATATAGACATCGATCTGGGCGATCTTCCCGATCCGTTCGCCCACCAACGGTTCTTTGATTTCAAGACGCAGTACTTCTATGCGATGTGGGAAGTCGAATTCGCTTGGCGGTTCGATGAATGCTACGGCAAGGATTCCTACAACTGGGGATTCGCGTCTTTCTGCAAGGCTGCCGATCACCCCAAAGACAACGGGAACTACGCCAGCTACCAAGACTGTCAATTTGAACCGCTGAGAAAGAACCAGCAGTGGAAACGCGACGCAAGCGTTGGTTTGCCAGCGATGAAAGTTCGCTTGCAAGCAAGTTCGCCGGGGCCGACTTTCCAGGCACGCTATGGACAGCCCGTGATGGTTCGTCGTGTCAACTCGCTACCCGAAATCTTGAACGATGCCGCCAGCTATAAAAACCGTCGCCGAATCAAATTTGCGCTCCCATCGACGACGACTCATCTGCACAACGCACACACCGCCTCGGAAAGCGATGGAAACCCGAATGACTGGATCAACACAGGCGAATACTGGGACCATCACTATGGCAACTTTCCATCGGGGTACGATCCGAACGAGAAACTAAGCACACTGTGGTATCACGACCACCGAATGGATTTCACCGCTGCAAATGTGTACGCGGGACTAGATGGGTTCTATACGCTGTTTGATGAAACAACGGACGACGCTGGAGCCGACCTAGACGAATCCATCAAGCAGGACGTCGGCGTCGAAGGCGAAGGGTGGGGACTGCCGGCAGGTGATTATGACGTGCCGATGATCCTGCACGATCTTTTGTTCGCACACCCCGATGGCGAAAAAGAAGAGACGCCGCCCTATGATCCGTCACCTCAGTTGGTGTTTGATGGATTCAATACGGATGGCATCATCGGCGATCGGCTGACCGTCAACCGCATCATTCAACCGGTCATGAAAGTGGAGCCGCGAAAGTACCGGTTTCGGATTCTCAATGGCGGACCGTCTCGGTTTTACGAGCTAACAATCCACACCGAATCAGTGCCCGCCAAAGTCAGCGACGGCAAACCGGATAGAGATGCAAACGGCGATCTGATCGGTGAAATCCCCTTCATCGTGATCGCAGGCGACGGAAACTTCCAACCCAACGCCTTGCTGGCGCGAAGCTTGTACCTCGGTGTGGCTCAGCGATGCGACGTCGTGATCGATTTCTCGGAATTCGCGGGCCAGAATCTGTACATGGTCAACGTCTTGGATCAAATCAATGGGCGCGGGCCTTCGGGGCGTGAATACCATCGCGACACGTTTGTCAGTACGGACATCTCCTGTCAACCCGCCGACGGCGTGGAGCCGTTTTTTCAAGAACAGGGGATGGTGAAGTTCGAGGTCGGCAAAACGCTTCCGGCGCCGGATAAAAGCACGTTGCCGCTAGCGTTTCGCAGTTTCCCCCCCGTCGATCTGACCGAAGTGCGCCGGGAACGATTGTGGGAATTTGATTTTGACGGCGGGCTTTGGACGGTCAACGGACTGACCTACGACCCCAACCGTATCGACGCCGGGATCGAGCAAGACACGGCCGAGATTTGGACGATGCGCAATAACGGAAATTCATGGAGCCACCCCATCCACAGTCACTTCACCGAATTCATTGTCTTAGAAATCAATGGCGTGCCGCAGTATCAATACACCGTGCAAGAATCGGAGGTTCAAAATTCGATCCCCTTTCTTAAAAAGCCGCGATCATTCATTCAGCTGGACGGGCAATTTCGCGATCAAATTCGCGACAGCCTAGAAGCGATTAAGAAATCATCGGAAAGCGAAAACAAGATGCAGAACTTGTACGAGCAAGCCCCGGCGGCACGCGAGTTTCTGAAACGAAAGACGCGGGCGGCCTCCGATCAACCGCAAACGCTTGAACAACTTTTGCAGCGACTCATCACCAACGCTGAACAATGGAAAGGCAATCTGTATCAACAGGAAACGCAGGCCGTTGTTGAAATCCAGCGAATCGAGACCGTTCTACTGAGATCTTATTCACCCGAAGACATCGCCAAAACGATGCAGCAAGTGCGCGTCGTGATTGCCGCGATCATGCTAAGCAAATTCGGGACAGATCACCTTCGTGGTCAAGTCAAGCATTTTGTAGACGAGGAAAATGAATTTGGAATCGAACAGATCCGTTTTCAATCGGCCAAAGAGTTTCGATTGATGGTCGTGCTGTTGCGGATACTGGGGATCGCAGAGCTGGATCTTCGCAACAACGGCGACTCGATCAAAGGCGAAGGCCGATTCATGGGTGGACCACGTCGCGATGTCGCGATCCTGCTGCCTGACTGGGAAGTCACCATGTTCATGCGGTGGAAGGATTTCTTGGGCAAACACGTGATGCACTGCCACAACGTCGTTCACGAAGACCATGCGATGATGATCCGCTGGGACATCGTTCCGCCTGGACACGGGTTCGATACGCCCAAACGTGCGGATCGATTCTATTCAGTCGAACTTCCCCATGAAGTCCCGCATGTGCAACCGATGCCAGAACACGCTAGTTCTCATGAAAATGACAGCGATCAGGCGTTAGATCGATAACACCTTTTGAATGCATCCTCCTTTTATCCATCCCTGTGCGTGGGAAGACAATCATGGCCAGTAAATTCGATAGCCAAGCGATCGCGTGGATGCCTGGTCAAGTCGCGTCGCGCCGGCGTTTTGTTCCCAATGTGCCCATCGTGACGCACGACAACCGGCGTAAATTGTTTTACGACGATCTGGTCAAAGACCGTACTGTCATCGTGCAGTTTGTCAGCCTTGCCTATCACCCGAACTATCCGGTGACGAGAAATTTGATCGATGTGCAGCGCCGATTGGGCGACCGACTTGGGGATGATGTTTTCATGATCTCGATCACGTCGGATCCAGAGAACGATAATGTTGCTGCTCTCGCAGAATTTTCCAAGCGGCATCACGCCAAAGAGGGATGGACGTTTGTAACCGGCGACGTCGACAGTCTGAGCCTGTTGCAGCAGGTGTTTTTTTTCCATGGCGACGAAACGCATCAGCAGCACCATTCGGAATTGCAGCCAACGGATTGCTCCGCCGGACTGCTGCGTTACGGAAACGACACGGCAGGAATATGGGGCTCCGTTCCAACCAAGACCGATGCCGCGCAGATCATTGATCGTTTGGCGTGGATCACGCCAAACCGCGAAGCGAAGCGTCCCAAGGGAATCCGCCGCGCTGGTCCGCGATTTGATACGGCGACCCGTTCGTACAGATAGATAGTCAGCCAGGGGTTCCAGCCAATACCTTTCACATCAGTCTGCAGAGTTAGCGATGACGAACCAAACAAAAACCGGACGGCCCAGCTGTGCTGGGAAAATGATCCTATTGATTGTGGCATCAGGAATTTTGCCGCTGTCATTGGTGACCGCGACCGCCGCGTACTCCGACGATATCTGCTCACTCTCGCCGCCGCAGTTCTTGTTGATCGAAACGCAGCAGGTGGATCGGGCGATCACCCACAAATCATTCGGTTCCTTCGGTTGCAGCTATGACGCGGAAACGAAAAAGCTAATCGTATGCGGAGTGTTCTCGATCGAAGATCGAGAACTGCACAAATTGGGACCAGTGGACGACGAAGGCAACCCTCAAAGTGCGGCGCATATTCACAAGGGGCGCATGGGAACCGATGGGCCACCCGTTCGCAACTTCACGGTCGAAAAGGAAAACGATCGCTACCGGTTTTCGGGCAATTTCGATTTCAGCGGCGACGATACGCTTCATGACTTACTGCTTTCCGAGCAACTGTATGTTTTGATCCATACAACGGACAACAAGACAGGCGAACTGCGCGGACAGATCCTGGCCGAAGCACTTCGCGGCCTCGCGCCTGCCGATGAAAGCGAGCTCGACCAAGCCGCGCAAGATTCTTTGCCCGATGCGCGCGAGGTCAAATCGTTCCCCGCCCCGCTTTTCCAAGCCTATCAGGACGCGAATCAGTACCCCGTTTTACCCGTATCGCCCTCGATCCTCGACGTCTTCGCAGATGATCCCTATCCAATCAACACCGCGGGCTATCAAGACATTCGTGACAACGACCCAATCAAGGACGCTCAGAAGCGGTATCTGCGTCGCTTTCGACCGACCACCCTTGATCAGGACAACTCGGTAATCGCTCATCCGGATCGCAAAAGTTTTGTCGATCATCCCGGCGTCCAACCACGGCCAGCCCGTTCGCTGCACTACCGATTTGGAGTTGATATCGCTACGAATACCGGGAACCCAAGGTCTGCGGTTGGGGAAACGACAAAGGCTGCCATGCCGCGAGCCGCCACGGTTCCTGAAACGCCGCCCCAGAACACGCCGAAGATGATTCGGCAAAAGCACCCTCGCGACTATTACATTCCACCGGACCAAGACAATCCCGCCGATGCCGCAGCCCTTTCCGCAGCCCTTTCCGCAGCCAGAGCAGCGGCATCGCCTACCGCTGAATCGGCGGCAATAGAGTCCCGCGCCAATCGAAAGCGTGATCCAAAATCGTTCGAACCACGCAAGATGTACGAAACGTTGCCGCGACTGGGAACCGGTGGCTGGGGCAAAGCAGCTTTCACCTACATCGATACGCCACGCGGTATCTTTCCCGACGTGGATCCTTTCAAAAATCCGCCCGGCACGAACATGCTGCCCACCGTTCACCAAAACATGCGTGACCGGAGGGGAGTCGAGATGGTCAACACGCTGCCATCGACGCCACGGCATCCTTACCACCTACACGATGGCGAACCACATGTCACACGACTCCCTACGCACTCATCGCCCACCGATGATCTGCGATTCATCCTGGACAGTATTTTCGAAACATTGACCGGGCAATCCGTGCGTAGTTTGTGGCAGGACCTGGACGGGCCTACGATGCAGGACCTGTTCGCGTCGGTCGACAGGGACTCGCACCACGAAACGATTGCCAAACACCGACTAGAACTTTTGCATCGCGCCGAATGGGCAATTGATATTCTGGAGGGCAACGCCGGCGCCGTACGGCACGGAACCGACGACCATAAAAAAATTGACTTGCGTCCATCACGAATCCCCAGCAATCGCGTCTACAAGGGATTTGCGCTGTTGCATCACAGCGGTCATCGGCGATCGTCCCGAGTACTACCCGTTTACGACGAACATGGAAAAATCGTCTCGGGCAACGTCGACGTGCATCAAATCTGGTACGACGGACGCATTGAATCAGACACGATGTTCTACGATTTCGGATGGGACGACATTCCCTTGCGAGTCAAAACGAAACAAGGTGATTCACGAACCGTGGAAGTCCGCTGGTACAGTCCACTGGACCCTCAATTGACTCGTCAACATTGGGACGCCTATCGCGAACAACGCGGCGACAAAAAGGGCACCCGATCGGTGAAAGAATCCTTCGTGGCAGGCTTGACCGAATCGCCGCCACCGATGCCGCGTGACGTTCCCTGGACCGTGACGTTCAAAGTCGACATCCTCAATCGTGGTGAAGACGATTTTTCGCCCACGGCCATCTACTTTGACTATCCGGAACAAGTCACTCAAGTGCGTCCGGCAGTTCCTTATGCCAACTTGAACTACGGCACCAGGCCAGAGGTGGCCTGGGGGAAAATGAACATTGACGGCGAGAATCGCTCGATGCGTTTCGGTCCGCCGCATGTCGCGATGGACAGCACGTTCTTGCCGCTCGCCGAAGGAACAAGGACAGAACTGAAAATCAAGATGGCTCCGACACAGTATCAAAACGTGCATTACACCTGGGGCTGGCGAAAACATGCTCCGCGAGCCCAGGCGGTCGAGAATGTGCATAAACGGGTTCCTCCGCGTAGTGACGAATTCGTTCAGCACTACCAAAACCTGAAGCTAGACAAAAGTTTTGTGGAAGCCCGAAACGATCAGCCACCCAAGATCCCCGCGCCGCCACCAAGGTTCTTTCGACTTCGCATCGATGATCACGAACGCATGGTGTTTGACGGCATCGATCGCGAGTTCAATCCGGCGCATCCCGAACGCCACGTCGACCATTGGGTCGAAAGGTACCTAGACGAAGAGATGCTGAACCAACCGCGCCGCATCTACACGCTGGAAGATGGCCGCCCCCATACCGAAACCCCGCAAGAACATCTGCAACGAGTCCGCACGACACTGCGGATGCAATTCATTCGCCTGTCGCATGCCCCGTTTGCGCATCCACCAAAATCAAGTCTCGATGACGATGACTATGATCCGCACGATGGCCCAATCGTCAAATTGAGTGGTTTTTCTCCCGCGAAACGTATGTGGCGAGCCTTTCATCAAATCGAAGAAGTTCTCAAAAAGAAAAACGCCAAATTCGAGGACTGTTTTTACTCCATTATCGACGCTCGCCACGCGTACTTGGATTGGAAAGATCGCAATCATTTGCCCAGCGGATTGGAAGCCGACACCGAGTCAGACATGACTCTGCTGTACGTCAACAATACGTTGTACGGCGAGCTGAGCGATGGCGGATTGAGGTTCGAAAAGTGGCGTTCACGAGACAAACCGGCCGACGGAGAGAAACCAGCCATCCCCGGAAAGTTCCGAGTGACGGTTTGGAATGGCGATTACTTCATCCACGGGTACGCCAATCCTGATTTCGGCGGCCTGCGCGGATGGGAAAACCAGTTCAAGTCATCAATGGCCGTCGGCGGCCAAGGAAGCTTGTTTACTTTTGGGCGATTCCATTGGCGATTCAACGCGGTTGGCGGCACCATCGGTGTTCCGCCAGCGGTCAAGCAGGAATTCAAAGACGGGGCGCTCGTAGACATCGTGGAAGATGGCAGTAGCGCCACTCAATTGTCCACAACAGGCGAACCGAAGTACGACAGAACACAGCCCGATGCGATTCGGTTGGGCGTTCACAAAGCTTGGTTTCGATTCAACTTCGAACCGTCGACGAGACTGCGGTTCTATCAGTTCGACCCACTGCACCATGACGTCGCGATCTATTCGGTTCACTAACCCCAACCGCTTGGAGGTTCTCGGATGAAACCACTGCCCCTGCAATTGACATGCCTGCTGTTGATGTCTTCACCACCAGCTTGGGCACTACAAGACGCTACCCTACCGAACGAATCGGTATGCCAGGTCACCGGGGAAGCAACCTGTTGCTGCACGACATCCCAGGCCGCGGTCAGTCGCACGACGGCAACCTATTCGCTGCCCAAACTGCGACTGACCGATGCTGATGGAAATTCGATCTCGCTTGCAACAGCACTTTCCAGAGCACACCCCGTCGTCATGCAGTTTGCGTTCACGTCCTGTTCAACCATTTGCCCTGTCGCCAGCGCCACAATGGCCAGCGTACAAAAAAGCCTCGGCGATCAAGCCAAACAGGTTCGGTTCTGCACGATTTCGATTGATCCCGAATACGACACACCGGCGCGCTTGACTGAATTTTCCAAGACGTTGGGAGCCGACGCTGGCTGGTGTTTTTTGACCGGTGATCCGCACGACATTTCGCTGGTCCAAAAAGCTTTCACCGCATATGTCCCCAACAAATCGCGTCACGAACCGCTGACGTTCGTACGCGCAGCCAACAGTGATCAATGGCTTCGCATTACCGGACTGGTCAGCACAAAGGATCTATTGGCCGACGTCCAATCCGTGCTCGCCAGGACGGAGAAACCATGATGTGCGAACGGCGCAATCCCCCTAGCCTTCTATCTCGACCTAGCGTTTGGATTGGCCGTCATGGACGAGTCGACGTGTCCGATGTTTTTCATCGACTCCGCAGAGCTCGTAACCTCGTCCTCTCCCCCCCAAAAAAGATGCTTCCAGAGACGATGCCTTTGACGACGGCGGCGAGCTTGGTCGCCTTCGTTTGTCTGACCAGCGTCAACGCTGCTGCCCAGACGCAACGGGCCAACGTCCACGATGGCAAAATGATCTACCGGACAGGCCAACAGACGGACGGTACAAAAGTCGTTGCTACCGTCATCGATGATTTGCAGATGTCGGGGCAGCTAGTCAGTTGCGCCAAATGTCATCGACGCAGCGGATACGGTGTCGACGAACCAGGCAAACTTTCCCCCGCGATCACTCAACCGGCACTCTTCCAGCCGCGCCAACTGAATCGATCATGGCAATTTCGTGCCCTCTTTCAAGAACCACAGACCGCTGTTGAAAGCGCCGCCCCGCGCAACACCACGTCGCGTCCCGCTTACACAGACGAGACACTCGCACACGCCATTCGTAACGGCATCGACTCATCCGGACGCGTTCTGGACCACTTGATGCCGCGATACGCGTTGAACGATTCTACGATGGCCAACTTGATCGCCTACCTGCGATCGTTGTCACGCCATGACGATCCCGGCATCGACGAAAACACGATTCACTTTGCCGTCGTGACTACTCCCGAAGTCTCCGATCAGAGCAGGCGGGCCATGTGGAGTGTGATGGATGCGTACGTGACAGACCACAATCGCGAAGTCACACGCTACCGAAACCACGTTGGAAATTCACCGAACTACAAAGACGACTTCCTGCATGCTTACCGAACTTGGCAGCTACACGACTGGAGACTAGAAGGGGAGCCGTACAGTTTTTCTGGCCAACTGTCGGCGTACTATCGAACGGCGCCAGTTTTCGCCCTGATCGGTGGTGTTTCAACGCAGCCCTGGAGTCCCATTCAGAGATTTTGCGATCATCGTCAGATTCCCTGTCTGTTCCCCAATACGTCACTCCCCACGATCAACGCAAACGGTGGATCGACCCTGTATTTCAATCGCGGTTTGTACGACGAATCGGACGCGGTGTTGGATGACCTGATAGAGAAAAGAAAACGAGGTGACGAGTCCACCTTGATTCACCAGTTCGCGATCGCCGACACGCCAGGCGAAGTCGCCCTCCGATACACTTCGCAAAAACTAAAAACGCACCACTTCCCAGTCGCCGACCACGTCATCAATCGTCAATCCACCACGAATCGAACGGAGACGATTTCCTGCTCCGAACCATGTCTGCTTTGGCTCAGCGACGCTGACTTCAGGTTTCTGAAATCATCCATTCGAAAGACACACGATGCGGTCTATTTGTCCGGCACGCTGCTGGCCAAATCGAGCGGCGGTGGTCCTAACACGCATTGGCCAAGGAGGATCTTGGTAACACCTTATCGAGATCCATTGATACATCACCCGCGCGCGTTTCGAATCCGATCTTGGATGCGTTCTCGCCGAATCCCGATTACCGACCAAAACTTACAATTTGGAACCTACTTTGCGTTGACAGTCATCGATCACTCGTTGCGCCACATGGTAGACCGCTTCTCTCGCGACTATCTGATCGAACGGGTCGAACATGAAACCGAGAACGCTTTGAACCCCGGCATCTTTCCGCGGCTATCACTGGGCCCAGATCAACGCTACGCGTCCAAGCAAACTCGAATCGAGCTGCCCCAAGAACTCAGTCAATCAACAGCCCGGTCGCAATGAAACGAACGGTCTCGCTCTGCTGCGTGCAAGACGAAACGAACCTATGAATGTTTGCAATCACAAACACCTTGCTTTTTTCAGGGCACACACAATGAACCGTGAAAGTTTTCGACGATGGCCTATTGTCGTATCGTTGTTGGCAAGCATTCCAACCCTTGCAGTTGCCGTACCTCCCGAGCAGCGCGTCGTCCAGCCTGCGGCACCGAACATCGCCGTCGCCGCGGCGACTCCTGCGGGCGCGGTGCCTGGTGACGAGTATGTACCTTCGGCTGGATACCACCGAACGGTGGAGATGTTTCGACTAAGACGTCAAATCGGACTGCCAGGAATGGCGTTTGCGCCTGGCGTGAATCTGCGTCTAGCCGGTACGCGTTCTGTTCCCGTGATCTGCGTGGAGTTCAGGAATCGTCAGCACGATTTTGAAGCGACGGAGTACCAGTCCATGCTATTTGGTCCGAGCGGCACGCTGCCTGACCCGATACGCCCAACCTTCACACAGTACTACCGGGACATTTCCAACGGCCAGTTCATCCCGACTGGGCAGACACTGGGTTGGTACACTCTGCCGGAAGATGACACATTCTACGAGTCTGGCAACAACGGGCTGAATGAACGACTGGCCCAGTTGCTGCGTTTCGCGTTTGAGAATGCTGATGACGACATTGATTTTGGGCAGTTTGACAATGATGGCCCAGACGGACTTCCAAACTCGGGTGATGACGATGGAGTCGTCGACACGATTTTCATCGTGCATAGTGAGACCGGTGGGGAGTGTGGCAATAACAACCTGTGGTCCCATTCATTTAGGTACAGCGATTTTGGCGCGAACACGGGCCCATTTGAAACGGACGACGATCGTTTGAACGATGCGGGCGAGCCCGTCTTGGGCACCAACTCAAAGATTCGCATCGAAGACTATACGGTCCAGCCCGGCTTGAGCTGCGATTCCACGGTATCGAATAAGCGGATCATTCCGATTGGCGTTTTTTGCCACGAGTATGGGCACGCGCTGGGTCTCCCCGACCTCTACGATCGCACGCCGGCTGACGATCGCGGCCCCGACTCGGAAGGTGTGGGGAACTACTGCCTGATGGCCGGCGGTTCTTACGGAGCCAATGGAAGCAATGCAGCGATGCCGGTGCACATGTCAGCATGGTGCAAGGCGCTGCTGGGCTGGGCGACGATTGAGAACGTGGGAAGCAATACGTCGATCGACTTGGAACCCGTGCAAGCGCGCAACTTGATCTACAATGTTGATGTCCCCGGAACGGATGGCAAGGAGTATTTCTTGATTGAGTTCCGTGACAGTCAATGGGAGGATCAATTTGATGAACGGATCAACTGGGATCAAGAATTCTCCCCTGGCGGGATCGCAGTATGGCATGTGGATGAATCAGTGGGACAGTCAAGTGCCAATTGGCCTTTTAGTGAACACGACGAAGGTCAAAACGATTCGCCGTCATTACCCGATTCAGCTGGAAATGCTTTTAGAGCAAAGCACTCGCTAGTTTCCCTGATCCAACGCGACGGCAAACTGCACCTGGAACGAAAACAGAATCGTTTTGATGCGGCTGATCTGTTCATCAACAACATCGACTTCAAGGATGACCCCGAGTTCAAAGCAGGATCACGATCCTTCAAAGATGGAAATCCGACGGGGATATCAGTCACCCAAATCGATCTGGCCACCAAGACAGCGATCATCAAGATGGATGATTTCCCGCCCGGGTTTCAGCCTCCTGCACGATCACCAATGCCGGTCGCGATCGCAGCAGCTCCTCCGCTTTCAGACGTGACATCTCCCACTGCCATGATGCCGCCAAGTGTTCAAGTCTATTCTCGGGACATTACAGGACGAACATCTTCAGAGTTCCCCTCCGCACAACAGCAGACGATGAGCCGACTGAAGACAAAGGCGATCCAAGACCCAGCCAGGAAGACATTTTCGAGACGCGAGTTACAAGAGCTGCATTCGCTGGAAACATCGCAAATCAAGCATCAACTCGCCCCCCAGGTTGCGCAACAGGTGCTGACCCAGACCGCCAAAGAGCGAACCAGGACAGTCTCGAAGCAGGAGAACTACAGCTCCAAAATCGACCAAGCGATCGCAAATGTGCTTCAGTTGAGCGAAGCCGACCAGAGTCGCGTGCGTTTTGATACCGCGGGGCAGCATGTCCAACGCATTGCCGACGTTGAGTTGCCGGTGCGAGGTTCGACGATCAAGGAGGATTCGGTAAAGCGGGTCCAAGAACTCTTACCGCTGTTCGCCAACAAGTCCGTTCAGCTGGATTTTGAATCCGCAACGAAGAAAGACGGCGAGTTCCACTTTGCCCAGGTGATCGATGTGGAAGGCAAGGCAATCCCGCTGCATTGCAATGGCGTGACACTTTACTACGTCAACGACAAGTTTGTGGGTGCCGATTCCAACCTGATTGATCCTGAGAAAATCAAGGTAACCGGAAAACAAACAGAGTTAACCAACGGACAACTAGCCGAGATGTTGGCGACCCAGCTGCGTGTAGCGCCACAGCGCATCGCGATTCAGGGTCAGTGCATTCACATGATTCAGGGGGATCCGGAGAACGCACGAATCGTCTCCCGCGTGAATGTTGATGTAGGCGAAAATCGTGCGCCCCTTGAAGTCCTCGTCGACGGAGAAACGTCGCAGCTGATTGAAGTCGAGTAAATATTTCCACCACCAAATCCGGCAAACGGGGCGAATCCATGAATTTTCTTATTCCGACCACTGCAGCTTTGACTCTCGCATTCGTTGCTTCAAGTGCGAACGCACAAAGTCGGCAAGTTGTTCCAAAGATTGCTCACCTGTGTGTCCACACCGTCGCGACTCAACCGCCAGCGGTCATCGTCACGGCGTCGGGCGAGTTGCCAAGTGGCGGCTTCACTGACGTTCAATTGGAGCGAGTGATGTTCGTGACTCCGCCACAGGACGGCTATCAGATTTACCAACTGACGTCGGTGCCTCCCGCCGGCCCCGCTACGACACAAATCACAACCGTCACTGCTACCGACTCGTGGATCAACTTCGAAAAGGAAGCACCGTGGCTGCGTGGTGTCCGGGTTTTGGGTGTTGGCGACGGTGTCAAAGAAGCCAGGGTCGAGCGACGCGTACGACGTAACATTCGCAGTTTGGACGAGGCGGAAATCGAGACACTTCGGCGTGGAATCGATGCAATGAAGTCGCGCCCGGCGAGTGATCCAACGAGCTGGGCTTTCCAAGCGAACATTCATGGGACGTTTACAGGAAGCAACCCGCTATTCAACCAATGCCAACACGGAACTGACCATTTCTTCTCCTGGCACCGGCTATACCTGTTTCACTTTGAACAAATATTGGCGGAAGCATCGGGCGACCCGAACCTCACGTTGCCCTACTGGGACTGGACCGAAGACCGAGCGCTGCCGATCGCGTTTCGCCAGCCGGCCGACGCGACGAATCCGCTGTTCGATGACTCGAGATTCATCAACCAAGGTGCATTGTTGCCGCTGTCCATTGTCCGGGACGATTTGAACGATGCGACGGCCCAGACAAGCTTTCTAGGCAGGTTTGGCTTTAGTTCGCAGCTAGAAGGATCTCCACACGGTGCGATTCATGTTCAAATTGGTGGAAACATGGGGTCCGTTCCGACCGCCGCCAATGATCCGATTTTCTGGTTACACCACTGCAACATTGACCGTCTGTGGGACCATTGGCTTAACCTTGGTGGTGGACGCAGCAACCCCACCAGTCTCGGATTTTTGGATCAGCAATTTCCGTTCGCGGCGGCTGACGGAACAACTGTTAGCGAACGAGTTGGAGAAAACCTGTACAGCAGACAGCTTGGCTATTCCTATGACACGACTCCCGCTCCGGCGATGCCAGCAACAGCGGAATCGCCAATGATGGTCGCGGCGGTCCATCCAGCGATGACACACGGTCACACGCCTGACGCGAATACAGACGCGGGTGACGCCGATTCGACTTTGCCCCAAGGTTACCAATCGATCGCTTCCACCAAGCAGCCACCTGGAATCAACGCAAACGCTGCTGCGGGCAGCAATCTTTCAGCACCGTTGACTCTGAAACCACACCGCGTTGAGGTTCCGATGACGGAGCGAGCGCGCTTGCCTTTCAATACGGTCGCGCCGGCGGCAGCCGAGAAAGAGCAACTGCTGATTCAAGTTGTCGGGATTGAGTTCGATCATTCGCCCGCATTCACGTATGCGGTCTATCTCAATTTGCCAAGTGACGTCAATGACGTGGATCGGCAATCGCTATACCGGCTTGGGACGCTTGATTTGTTCGGCGTTCCGAAAAAGGTTCCCGAAGGCGCGACTGGTACCGCACACACGCATCCGTTGACACGTACCTTTGACGCAACCGCAACGATTTCGCGATTGAAGAACCTCGGCCTTTGGGAGGACGGCAAGGTCGAAGTCGTTTTGCTGCCCGTCGTATCAGCACCACCCCCGGAAAAAGCAGACGAGTACCAACAGAGCCTGGAAGCATCCGCCAAGAAATCGCAGGTGCGCTATCGTGAAATCCGGATTCTCGCCAGATGAATTCGGTTCGCAGTAACGCACGCGAGATTTCTGTATGGCTGGGTGCTTTGACTCAGCACATGGAGGGCATGTAGACTCGCGAGACGTCTACTTCAGGCCGCATATCCCCGACGTAAGTGTGGCGTCCGGATACAAACTCGGGCCGCAACCGTTCACGTGGGTGGAGTTCCGACCGCAGCCTGGACCGCGACATGTGGACTTGAGCAATCGAAGGGGCGCCAAGCCACCGTTCACGGCCCCAGCAGAGCTGAAAAAGAGTCCTGGCACCTTTTCTGGCACGCTGGCCGTGAGGCAACTGGCAACGAAAAATGCCCGGCCGCTCACGCGATCACGGCTCACTCGATCGACAAACCGTCGAGATTTTCGTCCTAGGATGTAGGATTACCGAACGACCCCTGGCTACCCGCAGGCGGTACCGCCTTGCGGTCTTGCTTGTGTGAACGCCGATGGTGCCAAGATCCGATGGGAATCGCCCGATCAAACGCTGCCTGCCGATTGCTGAAAAATGATGCCGTCGTCGCTTTTGCCTTGCCGGTAAAGCTGTCCCAGCACCTTCGCAAAGTCCGCTTTCCCCACCGTCTTCCCCAAGGTGGGAATGGTCAGTGTGTCGTATGCTGTCAGCGTATCGAGAAACTCTTCCACCGTCACACCGCTGACGTTCCTCAGGTGATGGGGCACGAACTCAACCACCAGCGTTGACGCTCGACTGAGAATCTGTTGCATTCCTCGCAGCGCAAAATATTCGGAACCTTCGATGTCCATGACGATCAAATCGAATTCCTGTTCGGCGAACTTTTCGTCCAGAGGAATCCCTTCGACTGAAATCTCCTGAGGCTTGTCGTAGTAGTACATGAAATCCTTGTTCTTCGGGACGATCTTGCTGCCACCCGAATTACTGCGATTGACAAGAAATTTCAAGGGTTGGTTGGAATCGCTGGCTGCAATGTTGTGGACAAACAGGTTTTGGACCTGATTGATGGCGACATTGGCTTGCAGCAACTTGAAGGTCACCGGGTTTGCTTCGATAGCGTCGACGCTTTTGCAGATCGCGGATAGCGGAATCGCTAGAGTCCCTACGTGCGTTCCGACAACCAACACGCGAGAGTTTTCGCTGACCAATGGCCGCAGTCGTTCAAGTTCGTCCAAACCATAGTGACCGTGCTTACGCAATTGATGTCCGACGCCGTAATCTTCCGGGTCGATCAAGAAGCGGTAGTCACCTGCCTGAACAACCAACGCCTTCACATGGGGCCCGAGAATCCGACGAGTCAGAAAGCTCATTCGGCCTTTTGCCCACAGCTTGATCTTTTGCAGCATCAAACGCCTTCCAGTACACAGGATCAAATTCGAATAACACTCGCGCGGCCTGACGCGCACGCTGTGAAACGAGTTGTACCGGATTCTTCTTTGCAGGGGGTGCAGGTTGGCTTTCGTTTTGCCGCGTGGGCACCGCTCCCCATGCCTGTTCGCGGATCGATTCCCCCCCTGATCACCGGCCAATCATGGCGAGCACAGCTCACTCGGCTGCTGGCTCGCCCTCGACTTCGGAAACGGTCAAAAACGCCTGCATTTTCTCGATGTCGTTCAGCAATTCAACGCCATCGATCGTTTCCGTCGGCCGCTGGTTCACATGCTTCCACGTGAAGCTGACATCGTAGTATTCCGTCGCCAACTCGCCAGTGGATCGATCGATCGCGCTACGCTTTTGACCTTTGATGGATTTTGGCAAAACAACTCCGTTCGTCTCCATCCACTCGATCACCTCTACACGATCGGGCTTCAGGTTCAAGGCATCGCGACGTCCTGTAAAATGTCGTATTCGAAGGGGAACGAGTTGTTCGCGATCGAATAGGTACTCTCGCCTGACTTGCGAAGACTCCCCCACCAGAAACGTCTGGATCACATTCGCTTTGCCATCGCCCGTCTCTTGAATGACAAGATCGGATCCTTGATGGAACTCGCGACGAAAATGCTCGCTAAAACTAACGTCGGCAAAGTATTGGGACGGATATAGCCGTGAACCGATCAGCCGGACATCCGGACACGCTGTACGCGCGAGAGCTGTGCGCATCGCCATTGGCTGGTCGAGCCCCTTCACATGTTGGATCACCTCGTGAAGACCAGGCGATCGAGTCCATCCCATTCCGGTACTTGAGTCGAGGACGAAACCCGCGATGACTCGACCGACCCATGGGTCGCTTTTATCAGGCGATGTTATTTCTTTGCCGCCAGAGCCCACCAACAGATACTGACTTTCTTCCAGATCACCGACCAGATGATAACGGCTGGTCGACACCATCGACTTCCCACCGGGCTCGAGCGAAAAGCTCTCTTCCGTTGCGATTACATCGTAATACTGCAGCCCTGCCCAATTGGCCTCCAATGCTTGAAACAACGACACGGCTTCGGCTCGTTGCTGATCCGTCGCCAGTGAGTCTTCGGCATGGCCAGAACGAGCCATACCGCCGGCAAATAAAACGGCCGCGAAAGCCAGACGAATCGCGAAATCCAGACGAATGATGCACCGCCAATCCTTGTCGGAGGCAATCGAGCCAATCATCACCAACGGAGCGCAGGCTTTTCCAAATCGTTTCACAGGAGTCCAAAACATTGATATTGTCCGTCGGTGTGGCATGGTGGTCAAACTTTGGTAACTGCGTCACACAGGATGCAGAGCGAGCATTAGTGGATGAATCCTTCGTTGCATTTCAGAGCTCCGAAACGGCCGACCTTGAAACAGCGAAGAACGATTGAACGAGCACTTTTTCATCCCCCGCAATGACGTTCCACTGAATCTGGCGAAGCTCGTTTTCGTCTGCCGCCCTTTCCAATGCATCCGAGGTCGTTTGCACTTGGATCCTGTATATCTTGTCGGATACTCGCGTTGTTGAAACCGAAAGTTCCTGGCCGTCGACGAAGGCTTCGCAAAACAAGCTCGACACGGGATCTCGATCACCGCCTGGATTGCTCTGATCGTCGTCCGATACGATTTGCAAGATGGCAACGGCCGAGAGTCCGGATTCCGATTGACGGAAGTGCAAGGTGCGTGGACTGATCCGTACCGGTTGTTGTCGATAGATCACCAGTTCCAC
The DNA here is from genome assembly GCF_007741535.1 of Rubripirellula lacrimiformis. Lineage (NCBI taxonomy): Bacteria > Pseudomonadati > Planctomycetota > Planctomycetia > Pirellulales > Pirellulaceae > Rubripirellula > Rubripirellula lacrimiformis. Next base: position 1,011,832 of record NZ_CP036525.1, on the reverse strand, counting down.
CGAATCAGACAATCCCGACGTTGGATCGGCAAGCGTGATCGTTGCGTGACCTCCCCGGAATTTAGCAGCGCCGGCGTCGATGACGACCTGGACAGAACTGGCGCCGTCGCTGGCAACGATCTTCCCTTCGATGCCTTCAGCGACTCCGCTTGTCTTCACTTGCAATTGACTCAGCGGACGGTCCAGGGTTGAAATGAACGGGATCGCAAGCGGCATGGATTCCCCGTCCGGAACATCCACCGAGATGAGCCTGTCGGGGAAGCAAAGCATGCCCTTGATCCGGTACGTGAGTGCCACACGAACGGTTGTGATCGAGGGGACGCCGGTCTTCGTCCGGTCGACCGCCAGGCGAAGGGTAGCACGGAATACGCTGTCACGATTCCTGGTTGGCGGCGAGACTTGGAATTGGAGCACGGCAACGCCAAGAGCGGGAATTTCGTTTGACCGCAAACTTGGATTCTTGCATCCGACACCTCCGGTGATCGACGAAATAGGAATATCGAAATCAAAAGGATTCGTCAGTCGTACGACAGCCAGTCCATGCTGACCGGCCGGCAACTCGCCTAGATCGGCAACCGCCGTCTTCATCATCGACGAACCAGACGTGATGACGGACACCGCTTCACACCGAAAATCATCATGCGATACGGTGCCCTGATCGTCGCCGATCGCGAAATCGACTTCCCCCAAACACATCATCGCAATCAGAAGAATCCCGCAGGTGGAAAGATGAGACGTCATGTGCTTGGTCCAACATCTCATTTTCCAGCGCCTTTACCAGAGTTCGATTCTGAACGGCATCATCACCTTGTTGCAAAACGATTCTCAAAATCAACAGCAAACATTCGATCAGACGCAGGATCACGATTCCTGCAGTCCGCCCAACTTCGCCAGGGGTGATTCGTTCGACATAATCCTACACGAAACCGAACCTCCCAACGCATCAAACATTCAATTCGCATCCCTGGGCGGATTCTGCTGTGGTACTCCGTTCGTAGTACCGGCTTCAGCCGGCGTTTCTCTGATCTCTTAGGTCCGTCTCCGGCGGACACCGTTCCTACCAACGACACTTCTGAATCTTCTCTTTCACGCGGGCCCTTGGGGGATGCGGTATATTGGGCCGCGGCGATCGGCGGTGATTGGCCCGCCCACATGCAAATTGAAATCCACGCGGACTGAGATTGGTGACCGACATGAGCAATCGATTCAGGAATTCTGTTCTGACTTCTGTCGCCGCGGTGGCGTTTTGCATGGGCTGGATCGATGACAGATCGACGATTGGCGCCGAGGCCCAAGTGCCGGCAGACTCCGATTCGGATCAAGCCGCACCGCTTGACGCCGAAGCGATCCAGGCTGCTGTGGACAAGCTGACGAGCCGCCAGTTTCTGACGCGGCAAACTGCATTTGAGAAATTGATTTCCAGCGGTGACGCAGCGATTGACGCACTTCAGCACGCTGCGTTGGTGGAGGATCTAGAAACGAGTGCTCGCTGCATCGACGCTTTGATTCAGATCGCCAAGAACGAGGACTCGAAGGCAGCTGTCTTGGCGGCGATGAAGAAAATCGCTGATCAAGCGGAATCGGACATGTCTTCTGTAGCAGCCAAGCAGGTTGAACTGCTTAGCATGACGAACGAAGAACTGGCAATCAGAAAACTGGAGTCGTATGGCGAGCGAATCGTCCGGCGTGCTGACACTCCCATGCTGTCACTGACGATTACGAAGGAGAAGTCGATTCAACAACTGCGACATTTCCCGAATCTGCGAATGGTCAGCTTGTCTGGGCCTATGATCACCGACAATGCTTTGTTGCAACTGACCGATCTGCCATCGCTGAACACTCTGTCGATCCGAAACACGTCGATCACCAGCGATGCGTTTGCTCACCTAGAAAAATCCCGGTCGCTACGCGGCCTGATGCTCGATGATCGCGTGATCGACGAATCTCTGGTGGCGTCCATCGGCAAAATCCCGGCTCTTCAAACATTGACCCTGCAAACTCGAATCGGTGAAATTGAGCTTGGATACCTCGAGAAACTACCGAAACTGACGACCCTTTCGTTGTCGGAAGTCATTCTCAGTCAGCCCGGTGTCGACTCACTGAATCGATTACGCCAAATTGGGTCAATCTCGATTTCGATCAGCGACGCCAATGATGAAGAGTGCGCTCACATCGCGAAACTCGAGTTGCCGGTTTCGCTTTCACTCAAGCATTCACTCGCGATCTCCGTCAAAGGCTGGGATTCGATCGGAAAATCAAGTGCCCAAAAGCTTAGCGTCTATCGCTGCGGCTTCGACGACGACAGCTTGCAGGCGTTGAGCGCCAATGCGTCGATGGAATCGATCTCGATTTCAAAGTCTGCCATCACCGACGAAGGGCTGAAACACCTACACGGCAACCAGTCGTTGAAATCGCTTTTCCTCCGCGAAACCAGCGTGACGCGGGACGGAGCCGACCAACTACTCACCGCACTGCCGAATGTTCGATACATCCATTTCAACGGCACCAGCATGGTGGGTGGTCGAGGGACTGCTCCTGCGTTTGCCCGACCAAAATCACGCAATGTGAGTTTCACAAACATTCCTCCTCAAACACACAAATCGGCGCACCTTCGCAACAAAATCGACGATAGCACGATCAATACACTCAAAGCCGAACCAAGACTCGGAACCGTATTTGCCGTCTACGATGAGCCTACGGATCAGGAATTGGCGAAGCTGAAAGACCTGTCGATGACAGGCCTGGTGATCAAGTCCGAATCCATCTCTTCACAAGTCCTGGGTGCATTCAACAACCATCCGTCGATCGCCGAAGTCACGCTAAGGTCTTCCAAAATCACTGATCAAGCCATCGACGACCTGCTGTTGCTTCCCGCACTGACCAGGGTATCGCTTCACGACTCGCAGATTACCGATGTAGGGATACAGCGTTTGATCGATGGCCTCGCACAGAAAAGTCAAATCAGATGGCTGGAACTCAGCGGGTGCGAGCAACTGACTAACGATGCGTTCGCCGATCTCGCTCGCCTGAACGGATTGCAGCAGATATTCCTGAACGACAATCCCGGACTCACCAGTCAGGTCTTTGGCGAAGTCGGGAAGGTCGACTCGATTAGCGAAATCCGCTTTGGCGGTGCGAGCGTTGATCCGGCGGACATCGATTCGATTTCAGACTTGGCTCTCGATCGAATTCATTTTGCAAACAGCAAGCTGACCGATGATGTGCTTCGAAAGGTCGCGGAAGCCTTTCCGGATCTGACACAAATCGGACTTAGTGAATCCGACGTCAGTGACGATGCGATGAAATCGTTGGCAAAACTAGCCAAGCTGGAGTGGATTTTTATGCATGGCACTCCGGTGACCGAAGTCGGACTGCAACACCTCAGCCCACTTCAGCATCTCAAATACGTTTATGCCAGCCGCAGTCAGATCGGCCCCGAGGCAGTCAAACAGTTCCACCAACAACATCCTGGAACCAACCTGCAACTGCACTGACCGGAAACAAACACAGCGCCCCCAACAGCCCCGTGGTTCCGCGCCGTGCTACTTCTCACTTCAGCATCGCTGTCGACCTCGCCTGCCATCCCGCCCCCGTCCCGCCGTCCCGCCGTACCCCCGTGCGGCCGCCACAGTACTCCGGCCGATGGAACGGTGCACCTTGGAAGCACAACCAATTTCCGAACCCCATCATCTTCTAACCACAATCACGAATGAGCCCTCTGAGTTCTGGAACATTTCCTTGCCCCGGACAGACCGGAGTAGCGTTCAGTCAATCGACTCAAGCCCGCGACAAATCGCGCTAGCTAGTCCATGCGCGTCCTTACTACGATGTGTGAGTTCGTGTTTGATCGAGAACAGGAGACTGAGATGCTTTCTGATGCTGGTGGAAAACGGCACTTTTTTCTAGTCCTGGCGATCTTGCCGGGAATACTCTTGGCGGTGCAGAGCGGGATTGATTGCAAAGCGCAACCGCCTGGAATCCTTGGAACGGCCGCTGCTGCGAAGGACCAGAGGTTGCGTCCGAAGCGGCTGTATTTGCTGCAACTCATGATGGCTCCCAAGATTCAGCAAGAAATCACATTGGAAAAAGATCAGGAAGCGGCATTCGAGAAGATGCGTGCTCAGCTTGGCGAACGGATCAAGAAGCACCAGCAGTCAGCCTATGAGAGCAACCGCGAGAAAGATCCAAAGAAGCGAGAGGCGTTGAGAAGCAAGAGTGCGGAACAGTTTCAGGCTGTTTTCGAAGAAGGCGATGAGAAACTCGAGGAAATATTGTTTCCAAGTCAGATGGATCGCCTCAAGGGAATTTTTCTTCAGCAACTGGGGGCTCGCGCACTATTCCAGGACTGGGTTGTTGACGAACTTGAGATTAGCGATTCACAGAGCGACAAACTGCAGAAGGTGCTGGACGAGTCCTCGCAAAGCATCAAGGACGAAGTCTCCAAGCTTGCAGAACAAAACGAGCACGGCAGAATTCGCGAGGTGATTGTGAAACGAAATGAAGAGATGGGCAAAGATCTATTGGCCATCTTGACGAAGACGCAGCAGAACTCGCTTGAGCGACTCAAAGGAGAAGCGTTTGAGCTGCGTTAGAGATCGAGCTGTCGAAGACACCTCTTTCAAGCGAGCGTTTTCGCTGCGCACGCAGTTTTGGAAAAGACAAAGGTTCCAGGACTGGACCTAGCAATCGCGTCTGATTCGCCTACAGCCCCGTTCGCACCGGTGGCCGACGCCGGATTTTGGAAGCCGAACACCAACTGCTTCAATTTCGATCTGCAAACCGTTCTCGCGCAAATCCAATTCAATCACGTTCTTATTCGTGTCACTCGTGTGATTCGTGGTTAAAAATCATGCCCACCATCCACCGACACGCAAACCTGGGCGGGTTAACCGAACTCGCCAAAGATGGAATCGCCACTGCAGGTCCAGAGTCTCGCGACTCCGACTCAAATCCATGCAGAGGCGGGCAATAGGTCGACCACGAATCACACAAATGACACGAATAGCCAACCATCGAAAAAGGGTTCTGTAGTTCGAGAAGCAACCAGCTGACCGTTACCCGCAAACCGGGTAGCCGGCAACGTGTTCACCCTCGTCCCGTTCGTAGTACCGGCTTCAGCCGGCCTTTCTAGCTCGGTGCGATCCGAGACACACGCCAGATCCCGCGCCGCTCCAGTTCCCTCGATCGGAGCAGAATCCGAAGTAGGCCACCGGAATTTAGAATGCGAACTGCAACTGTTTGAATATTGATCTGCGCAACTTTTTCTCGGCAGGCCAGACGATCGCCCCTGAATTTGAGTCCTGGAACCTTTGTCTTTTTCCGTTTCTTATTCGTGTCATTCGTGTGATTCGTGGTTAGAAATCATGTCCATCATCCACCGACACGCAAACCTGGGCGGGTTAACCGAACTCGCCAAAGATGGAATCGGTACTGCGGGTCAAGAGTCTCGCGGCTTCGACTCAAATCCGTGAAAAGGCGAGCAAGAGGTCGACCACGAATCACACAAATGACACGAATCGCTAACGACCGGAAAAAGGTTTCTGTAGTTCAGGAAGCAACGAACTGACCGTTACCCGCAAACCGGGTCGCCGGTAACGTGTTCACCCTCGTCCCGTTCGTAGTACCGGCTTCAGCCGGCCTTTCTAGCTCGGTGCGATCCGAGACACACGCCAGATCCCGCGCCGCTCCGCTTCCCTCGATCGGAGCAGAATCCGAAGTAGGCCACCGGAATTGGAAGCCGAACTGCAACTCCTTCAAAATCGATCTGCAAACCGTTCTCGCGCAAATACAATTCAATCACGTTTCTTATTCGTGTCATTCGCGTGATTCGTGGTTAGAAATCAGGTCCATCATCCACCTACACGCAAACCTGGGCGGGTTAACCGAACTCGCCAAAGATGGAATCGGCACTGTGGGTCCAGAGTCTCGCGGCTTCGACTCAAATCCATGAAAAGGCGAGCAGGAGGCAAACCACGAATCACACAAATGACACGAATCGCTAACGACCGGAAAAGGTTTCTGTAGTTCAAACAGAACGGATTCGTCCTCACGCTGCTGTAGTCCTGGAACGAAGCACGGTCGAGGCGATTAGCGATCGAGTAAATGATCAAGGTGGCGCAGACCAAGACGAATTCGACACGCTGTTCAGTGCCCCGGTGGCCGACACCGGAGCAGATACTGACGATGGTCGGCTCTTCGCTGATGCCATGCGCTGAGTGATCGAGCGAACCTGGAGGAGCTCAGCTTTTCTTTAGCTTGACGTTCTTGATGGGACCAGCGCGTCTGGCGCTTTCGCCGAATGTGGAGGCCCGCACGAGTTGGCATTCTGAAGTGGTATCAGCGACAGCGGCCTGCGATGGAGCCATTCTTCGACTGATGCAAATGAATTGGCCGAGGCGGCTGACCCGGCGAATGGAGATGGCCGATTTTCCCAGCTTTGCAGTCCTGGATCGCGTCCTGGATTTCTTCGCGATAGCCATCACGAATGGGCCTTGGCCGACGACGGGTTCGCCGAGCGTCTGGCCGGTTAAGACCAGCACTTGCGACTCCGTTTCGCAGTCGATCGTGATCATGTCGCCATCGCGATCCAACAGGGCAAGCTCGACTGCTTTCATCGGCGACCCGTTGACCGAAACGCGCCCCGATTGAGCGACCACGACCGACGTGCGTCCCACAGGGACTTGCATTGCGGCACGCTTGCCAGCTTTCAGATACAGGTCCCAAACATCCATTGGCGAGAACGTGCTGATGTCGGGCAGGTCGCCCGAACCTGCGGCAAGTGGTTGCACGCTTCGGCGAAAGGTGCCAATAAATTCCGCAACTCGCGTCCCGGACCTCTTCAATTTTCTAGTCCACAAAACGGGGTCGCAAAATGGCGGAACTATTTAGCCAGGCCCTGCGGACACACCACATGAGGGGCCGCGAGAAGCGCGAAGGGGCATCGTGGAGACGTTAGTTCGCCGCTGTGCATCGCCACTTCCCCTTGCGAATCTCCTGGTTTACAGCTCGGAACGGTTGCTGGGCCCGTCATCGACACGGGTTGATTGCTTTGGCGCGGGGTTTGCGAACCCGACGTTCTTAGGCGGAATTTGTATTAGCCGAATGTTCCATTCGGCTTGAGTCCATCTACTTTTTGAAGAGCCTTTGCTATGCAATTTCAGCAACGTCGCCAAGCTTTTACACTCGTTGAACTTTTGGTTGTTATCGCCATCATTGGTGTTTTGGTCGGATTGCTGTTGCCTGCGGTTCAAGCAGCACGCGAAGCGGCTCGCCGAATGTCATGTTCAAACAACATGAAGCAAATCGGGCTTGGATTACACAACTACCACAGTGCGTTCAACAAGTTCCCTTATTCAGCGGGTAAAGCGGGATCCATCACTTCGGGAACCGCGATCCCGGGTCTACAAAATGTCCGCAATCACCGTGGATGGATGGGAGTACTGCCTTACATCGAGCAGCAAAGCCTTTACGAAAGTATTGACGCCTCGTTGTCGACGGGGTCCTACGTTCGGGATTCAGGACAAAGCACGCTTCCGGGCCCCAAGCCTGGCGAACTGGGTAACACCAACGACGTAGCCGTCAGCACCGCCGTCGAGTCGTTCTTGTGTCCTTCCGATCCAAATCCAACTCATTACGCGACCACTTCAAGCAACAGCTATTCGATCTCGCCCGGCACAACCACGCTCGAAGGAGCCTTCACGAATTACGAGTTCAGCATTCGCCGAACTTCATCCTGGGCGCCGAAGTGGAGCCAAGAGGATCTGTATACGCGTCGCATGTTTGGCATGGACGATTCGTCTCGCATGCGAGATTTGGTCGATGGTTCCAGCAACACCGTCGCTGTTTGCGAAACGCTGCGCGGAGTGCATGACGGTGTGCCGCAGACATGGGGATACACCAAGTGGGTCGGTAACGGCGTAGATTTGGCCTACAGTCTTGGGATCAATAACTTGCTGTGCTGTGCCTGGGATGCCAACCCCTTCCAGCGAACCCGTCAAGCAAGTCGTCTCAGCGCCTGGTCCACCGCAGGCAGCGTGCATCCCGGCGGTGCTCAGTTCACGATGGCAGACGGTTCGGTTCGGTTCATCAGCGAATCGACGGAAATCACTATCCTGCAACACCTGGCATATGTCGGAGACGGGGAAGTCATCGAAGATTTCTAGATCCGTTATTCACTGTGGCGGGACGGCTCGTGTCGCGAGCACTCAATCACGACATATGAACATTGACAACATGGATCGCACCGGAGCCATGCTGTCCCTCGAAGCGATTTTCCGATCAACACTTTCTAAAGTCCTTAGGACACTCGAACATGCAGAAAATAAATCCTCTCCTATGCACTGCGTTAATCTTGGCGCTGGCCAGCATCGGTTGCGACGGCGGTACGACGTATGAAGTCGTTGCGGCAACAGGAATCGTGCTGCTAGACAACAAACCCATCGAGGGTGTCTCGGTGACGCTTGTTCCTCAACGTGGCATCAAGGGACGCGGCGGCTATGCAACCAGCGCCTCTGACGGCACGTTCACGCTGCAATCGGAACCCGAAGTCGAGGGAGTCGTTCCCGGCAACTACATGGTGCTGTTCCGCAAGTATGCGATGCCGGACGGTTCTTCCGTTCCACCAGGCACATCCGCAGCTGACGCGAATCTGATCAACCAATTGCCTGAAATTTATAGCCACCCCGAGAAATCGCCAATTTATGCAACGATCCCGCCGACGGAACCGGGTGGGCTATCGTTTGAACTTAGCTCACGTCCAAAGCCAGGAAGGCGATAGCGAAGCTTGACGTTGGGCGAGCTTCAATCAGGGGAGAAGATGTACGCGGAATCTACGATGCATCTGAAATGGAGTTTGCAGACGTGGATCACTGGCCCGACGCTCCGGTTTCATCGATCGGAGCAGACCCCGAAGTCAGTCACCGGAATTTAGAAAGCGAACTGCAACTCCTTCAAAATCGACCTGCAAACCGTTCTCCCGCAAAGACAATTCAATCACGTTTCTTATTCGTGTCATTCGTGTGATTCGTGGTTAGAAATCATGCCCACCATCCACCTACACGCAAACCTTGGCGGGTTAACCGAACTCGCCAAAGATGGAATCGGCACTGCGGGTCCAGAGTCTCGCGGCTTCGACTCAAATCCATGCAGAGGCGGGCAATAGGTCAACCACGAATCACACAAATGACACGAATAGCCAACCATCGAAAAAGGTTTCTGTAGTTCAGGAAGCAACAAACTGACCGTTACCCGCAAACCGGGTAGCCGGAAAAGTGTTCATTCCATTCCGTTCCGTTCGTAGTACCGGCTTCAGCCGGCCTTTCTAGCTCGGTGCGATCCCAGACACACGCCAAATTCCGCGCCGCTCCGGTTTCATCGATCGGAGCAGACCCCGAAGTCAGTCACCGGAATTTAGAAAGCGAACTGCAACTCCTTCAAAATCGACCTGCAAACCGTTCTCCCGCAAAGACAATTCAATCACGTTTCTTATTCGTGTCATTCGTGTGATTCGTGGTTAGAAATCATGCCCACCATCCACCTACACGCAAACCTTGGCGGGTTAACCGAACTCGCCAAAGATGGAATCGCCACTGCGGGTCCAGAGTCTCGCGGCTTCGAACCAAATCCGTGAAAAGGCGAGCAAGAGGTCGACCACGAATCACACAAATGACACGAATAGCCAACGGAACAGAAAAGGTGCGCGGAATCTATGATGCATCTGAAATGGCGTTTGCAGTCGTGGATCACTGGCCCGACGCTCCGGTTTCATCGATCAGAGCGGAATCCGAAGCCAGTCACCGGAATTTAGAAAGCGCACTGCAACTGTTTGAATATTGAACTTCGCAAGTTTTACTCGGCAAGCCAGACGATCGCCCCTGAATTTGAGTCTTGGAACCTTTCTTCAGTCCATGGAGTATAGTGATCACCCAGCTGAATTTCGTTCCCCGACCACCTGCATTGAATCAGACGAGCCGTCGCCGCATGATCCGCACATCGTTAACGATTCTGATGTTCTTGGTACCTTCGGCAACCCTTCTCGCTGACACGGGCGATCCCCAAATCCGCACGGACCATCCCTGGTATCCAGGTGAACTGGCGATCTCCACATTCGACCGACTCTTCGCGACGCAGGCAGAAACTTATCAGCGTGTCACCGGGCTGGAGGTTGAAACCGACGAGCAGAAGGCACTTGCCTCTTGGCTTTGGCGAAATACGCATTACTGGCACGGGGAAGCCGGGCGTCGCGATCTGTGGGGAGACGGATTTGAGTCTGCCAAGGACTCACGTCTTCGCGAGTACTGGAATGGGCTTTTCGGTTACGGTTTTGGGTTGTGCGGCACCACCCATTCGCAGTGGACCGCTGAGTTCGAACATTTGTTGGGACATGGTCGAGGCCGCGGCGTCGGCGCGGCGGGACACAATGCCTTTGAAGTGTTTCTGCAGCGTGGCAACTACGGGCCCGATGGCCGCTGGGCGCTATTGGATCACGATTTGTCGACAGTCATCTTTGATGAATCAGGTCGCCGGTTGCTAGGACTCGGCGAGATGCAACCGAACGTCGACCGTTGGATTGATCGTCGTTTCAAGCCCGACAGACAGCGTGGTTGGCTGGTGTGCGGACTGCATCCGGACGACGGGAACTCGTATCGGGAATACGCCGTCGCGGAATACTTGGCCGGTTACGCCGGACCGTCCCCGATGGTGCGATTGCGTCGTGGTGAGCGGATGCGTCGTTACTTCGAACCTGGCCTTGAAGATGGAAAAACATTTGTCTTTTGGGGAAAGAATTACAACACCGATGGTATTCCGGGGCCCGAGCGTTCAAGGACCTGGGTCAATCAGCCCGAGCGGATGTACGGCTCCACGTCCGGGACGCCGCACAGGAATGGGCAAGTTCGCTTTGCAAATGTTGAATACATTTATCGACCGGACTTTGCCACGGAGGATTACCGCGAAGGTGTCGTGGCAGAGAACAACGAACAGGTGGTTTTCGCATTTCAAACTCCGTACGTGATTGCCGCAACACCACCCACCGACGACGGCTGGGGCATTTATGAAGCGGGTTGCCGAAATGGTCTCGTGCTCCGTGGCGGGGCGACTTGTGAAGTATCGATCTCGGTCGACGCTGGCCGCACATGGCTGGCAAAGCAGAAATTCGTCGACGGCTTGGATTTGACAGACTTTGTAAAAGGACGTTCGCAGTACTGGCTTCGATTCTCGACCAGCGCAAAGCAACTCGCCGATTCGAATCTGCAGATTCGCACGGTTTGCCAAGCCAACGTGGCAGTTCTCCCACGACTCAAAGATGACGGAACCGCGATCAGCTATGAAGCGAGCGGCAGCAGCGTGTTCGCGATGGGGCCCGAAATGGAACTGGCACGCAGCTTTGTCACGGACGGCGCCTTGGGTGAAAAGACGGTGACACTCACCGCCACGCCCAGCGATCCTGTCACTCGCGTTTACGCAGCGGCTCACACGGCCTCGGGCAATCCGCCGAATCCGAATGTTCGATACTCGATCGAGTACAGTCTTGACGCCGGCAAGAACTGGCAGCCGATCGTGAAGGATTGGGCGATACCGCGACGGGGTGACGAGCCCGACGATTTTTGGTCTCAGAGTTTGTGCTACGGCTCTTGCTCGCTAATCGCTGAACCAGGCAAGCCGATCCAGATCCGCTTTCGCAACGACGGCGGCAAACGCTATCTTCGCGCTGAGGCCCATTTGATTCAGAACACCGGTCACCCCGATCCGGTCAAAGTGACGTACCAATGGACGGACTCTGAGGGTCAGCATCAGGAATCGCACGTGTTTGACGCGAGCGGTCAATGGCAGCTTGCGACCGCCAAGAATGTTCGCACAGGATGGGTTGAGTTCGAACCCGCACCGTAGCATCTGAAATCGTCCAATCCGCACGGATGGAAGATCGAAGACGACGGACGGCTTCGGTGTGGCAACAGGTAATCGAAGCAACGAGCGATCAATAGGTGTCGTTTCTTTCCTCCCCCTCTAACGAACTCTCTCCCCCGCAAACCGCTGCGCGGCGGGGGCGAGATGACTTCAATCGCGACACTTATTGATCACTCGTTGTTAAACAGAGGCAATCGAATGAGAAATCACCTCCCGTCCACGACGCTGATACTCTCACCCGGACTTTGCCTGCTGATCGTTGCCGCATGGCAGGTTGGCGCTGCGGGCGCCGATCGCGATCCGGGCTGGGTGGCGCCCATGAAACAGGTCCACTCGAAGTATCAAGGCGAGCGGGGTGTGCTGGCTCAGTTTGGCGATTCGATCACCGACTCGCGCGCGTTTTGGTCCAGCCTCCGCTACAAGAGGAATAACGCTCCGCCGGAAATGGTCAACGCGTTCGATCTGGTCAGCTCGCACATGATCGAGGATTGCTGGGACCGCAAGGGTCCGGAGAACGGAAACCAAAGTGGCAAGACGATTCGCTGGGCCGATCAGAATTTGTCCAGCTGGCTGATGCGACTGAATCCGGAAGTCGCCATCGTCATGTTCGGTAGCAACGATTTGCGTTCAGTCCCCAGCACTGAATACGAAAACAGAATGCGTCATGTCGTGCAGCAATGCCTCGACAACGGGACCATCGTGATTCTCACTACGATCCCTCCGCGTCACGGTTTCACCGAAAAATCGGCGGAGTTTGCCGAAATCATTCGTTCCATCGCGCGCGACCTCCAAGTTCCGCTCATTGACTACCACGCAGAAATCCTCCAGCGCCGTCCGGACGACTGGGACGGTGCACTCGACAAATTCGAAGGCTATCAGGGGTACGACGTTCCGACCTTGATCGCTCGCGATGGTGTGCACCCGTCCGCACCCCAACAGTACCGAGGCGACTACTCGGCCGAATCGCTGACGCACAACGGCTTCGAGCTGCGGAACTATCTGACTCTCTTGAAGTATGGCGAAGTGATTGACCGAGTGTTGACTGCCCCGAAGTAAACCGTAACTCTTCAAAATTGCTGATGGCACTTTCACGATATTTCAACACGCTGATCCTGTTCGCGATTTTTGCGTCGTCGGCCTGCGCGCAGGATCAGACAACCCTGCCAGACCGATCCTGGCTTCCGACAGCACCGGCTCTGCCACCTCCGACCGGGCAGGTCATTCGTGTGTCGAGTGTCGATGCGTTGTTCCGCGCGGCGAACGAGGTCAGGCCCGGAGGGACGATTTTGCTGGCAGACGGCCACTACATGATGCCGCGGTACTTCGAGCTGCGGACCGACAACGTGACCCTGCGAAGTGAATCAGGCAGTCGCCAGCGCGTCGTGATTGACGGAGCCCAGAGTCGACACGGTGAACTCATTGGCATTCGCGCGTGTGAAGGCGTCACGATCGCCGATCTGACCATCCAAAACGTTCGCTGGAATGGTTTTAAACTGAATTCGAACACGGGTGTTCATCGGGTCACGATTCACAACTGCGTCATCCACAACATCTGGCAGCGTGGGATCAAAGGCGTCGGTGTTCCGGCCGACAATCGCGAACAGTTGCGGCCGAAAGACTGCCACGTGCGGTTTTGCTTGTTTTACAACGATCGACCGAAGCAATTTCCCGACGATCCAGCCGATACTCCGGAGAAATTTGGTGGCAATTACATTGGCGGCATGGACATTATGTACGCCACCGGTTGGACGATCAGCGACAACGTCTTCATCGGTATCCAAGGACGAACAGGAGAAGCCCGCGGGGCGATTTTCCTGTGGCACGACTCACGCGACTGCATCATCGAGCGCAACACCATCATCGACTGCGACAGCGGAATCTGCCTGGGCAATGCGCACATCAAGGCAGAGACGATGACTCATTGCCTACGGTGTGTGGTACGAAATAACTTCATCACCCGAGCGCCGGAGAGTGGCATCCTGGCCGATTACACCACCGACTGCGTTGTCGTTCACAATACGATTCATGATCCCAGCAGCCGTCTAGAACGTCTGATTCGTCTGGTTCACGATAACGACGGATTAATCGTTGCCAATAATCTGCTCAGCGGCCCAGGTCTGCAAAACCAGGCCTCTGGAGACATGCAGATCGATGGCAACGTCACGAAAGTTCTGACCGACTCGTTCGAGAGCGCTGTAGACGGCAATCTGCACCTAAAACACCGCGTAGCGGGCGTGACCGACGCGTGCAAACGGCTGCCCAATGCGACGCACGATTTCGACGGAGAAATGCGAGATCACCAGACCGACGCCGGAGCAGATCAGCTCGTCACCCGATAGCTTCGTTGGTCATCCCCAGCGATCTCACGCGGACGGATCAAAGAGGCCGACCCGTTTGATCCGGTTCGCAGGTATCGCAGCAGCGACCGTCGCGTTTCGCCACGGATGGCCAGACGATCCGCCATACTAGCTCTTCGCGGTCTTGAGGCTGGCCCACTCTCTAGCGCCGATCGGAATCGCGGCCACAGACGTGAACAGACGGTTGCCCGCTCCACGGCGTGAAGAGCAGTCCTGAGCACAACAGGAACGGCCCCGCCTATGATCCATCCAATCGAAAGCCAGCTTCCAAAGCAGCCAACACCTGCCTCGCGACGCTGAAACGGAATCATGGAGGGACCCCCTGTGGCCGAAGTCAGTCAGCAACACCTCAGCTCACTGCAGCAATCAAACATGTTCACGCCAGTCACAGCCAGACCGGCTCCGAAGCACACACTCACAAAGGACTGCGGCGTCATTGAGTTTTCTGATCAAAGCGGAGATCGATAGCCGCGATTTCCTGGAGCTGCTTCTGAATTCGCTGGGCATCTAGGTCAGAGAGTTGCTGAAAATCACTTCCACTTTTGAGTGAATAGCGAGACAGAATAGAGTTAATTGCGTTGAATCGCGATTGCAGCAGCGATTGAATCGATTGAGGCAGTCTCCCATAGTCCGGGAGAGAGAGTAGCTGAATCGCTGATGCGCACCGGCGCCAACGTGGCATACTGGGATCGCGCGACAGAACATCAACCCGCGTAAGAACTTGAGCGATCGCGTTCAAATCACGCTCGAAAGGCGTCGCTTCCATTTCGACAACGAACGGATTGGTCATCATACGTGATCCGGATTGCGCGGTTTGGTTCCAGAATTCAGGCACTCCGTCATCGGAGCGTCCCGATGGCAAGGAGGACTCGGTACGTCGGATCGAGGTACCCTCGCCGCCTGACCAAAGAATCGCCGCGGCCTTTCGTGGCCCTCCTCCCTCTGAGTCACTCGCAGAGGGACTGGTTTTGGTTCCGATTTTGCCGGTGTATGGGTTTCTGTTGCCGGATGTACTCCAGTTGTTCTCGAAGTTCCCGTCCGGTCTTGATCGAAAGTGAGGCTTTACATAGGTTCCGTCTTTTCGAGTATATCCGCGAACCTTGACCTGTGCTTCGGCGACGCTGCCAAGGAGCAACACTGTCAGTAGCAGGACCGCCATGAGTCCTGCGCTCAATGCGGCGTGTCGTTGAGTCATCGTGAGTAATCCTGAACGAGTCGGTGTACTGGAGCATTGAACTCAAAGGCCCTTCCGCACCTTGAAACGCTATCTCGCCATCGGATCCAGTGACGTGCGTTCGAAGTTCCTACCGAAAAGAATTACTAAAGAGAAGTCAGACTGATTGGGATGGCGCAGTTTTGCGGATCCACCACCGGCATGTTCAACTAGAGTGGAGAGGTTGTTCGTAGAAAAAGACAAAGGTTTCTAGGACTTAAAAACTAGCAATCGCGTCTGAATCGTCTACAGCCCCGTTCGCACCGATGGCCGACGCCGGGTGGTCTCTCTCAAGCCGCTTCAATGCAACGGCTTTATTGAGCGGAAGACCGACACTCGGTAACCGCACTCCTACTGAACCTAAAAGTCGTCGGAGAGTTTGAATTCCGGACGCGGAACGTCGCTGAGGTTGCCGCTTGGTGTTAGAAGAGCCTGATAGACTTGATAGTCGATCGATTCACGAATAAATCGTGTGGCCCCATCAGCAAATCCCGCATAGACTCCCTCAACATGCGCCGAAGATGGCCGTGCCACGTCGGCGGCGTTCAACTTGTTCATCCGCAGGTTGAACAAGTTCTCACCTAGCGGTGAACCATTGATTCGGTGAACGGGATCGACCGCGGTCGCTTCGTTCACGTCGACATCTTCAAAGTGCCAAACCATGCCTTGCGTGTAGCGACTCGATTCGTGGTAGCGAACTTCACTGGCCTGATCAGTGATGATCAAATCCTCGGCATTGATGAAGCCAGCGCGGTGCCACGGCATTGCTTGCAGATTTTCACTCACCAACATCGTATTCCCCTGACCGTCGGTGAAATCCGCGAGCAACACATCGGGGCCGACGGCGACAGGCCTGCCGTCCGTTCTGATTGCGGGGACTTTGTTGTTAAAAACTCCGTTCGCTGTTGCCATCGATCGAGCGAAATCAATCGTGATCTGCTCGCCACCTCGAAGAATCTGCCAAGCCGCTTCACCGTTGGCGCCACGATGGTACATGCCGGCATTGCAAATGTAGCTGTTGCTGCCATGCGTCACTTCGCCAGAACGCGGATTGGAAGGACATTGAAAGACGGCTAGATTGACCGCAGCAAGCGACGTGAATCCGTTGCCCGCTTCACCGCTGGACAGCGGCATCGCATCGCTGCCACCCAAAACGATCGGATACCGATCATCGGTCCAGTGCTCGAAGGTCGGTTGCGCATCGAGCCAAGGAAGCACGGCGACCGCCCAGGTTCCTATCTTGCGATGACTGTCCAGAGTGCTGGTGTCGGCATCGGGATCACTCGGGTCGCTCGGCTTCGCACTCACCGTCCAAGTGCCAAAATCCATTGCGTAACCGGGTAGTTTCCCCCTGGCGTTCTCGTATAGGATTGAGGCGAGAGCGAGGTTTTTGAGATTTGTGGAGCACTGATTTCGACGATGTGGTGAGTGGCGGCCAATGAATGGAATCAGCAGCCCCAGAAGAATGCCAACGCATACGATAACCACCAACCATTCCGTAAGCGTCATTCCAAACCGCTGGCAACGCATGATCGATCCTAGGGATGAAAGATAAGATCCACCATTCTCGCTGATGTCGTCAACGTATGCAAACCATCCGCCAAAGAGACAAAGGTTCCAAGACTCAAAAACTGGCAATCGATTCTGAATCGTTTACTGCTCCGTTCGCACCGGTGGCCGACGCAGGGTAACCTCTTTCAAGCCGCTTCGAGATAAGGTTTCATCGGGCAAGAAAAGGTACGCGGACTCAATCTTGCATCTGGAATAGGGATTACAGCCTTGGATGAATGGCTCGCCGCTCCAGTTCCCTCGATCGGAGGAGAATCCGAGGTCAGTAACCGGAACAGAGAAGGCAAACTCCAACTGTTTGAAATTGATCTGCGCAACTTTCTCTCGGCAAGCCAGACGACCGCCCCCTGAATTTGAGTCCTCGAACCTTTGTCTTTTTTGTTCCCTCGAGATCAGCGAGGCAAGAACTGGCCGAAGTCGATGCAACCGCCAGTGCAGTTGAGAGCACGCGAAGTCGCATCAGAGCCCAGAAAAACCCATACCTACTCCGGTGTCGGCCATCGGAGCAGTGAAGCTGACCTTCCAAAACCACTTCGATCGACTTGGCTTACCGAACACCGAATACAAGACCTGACCCTGGCGAAGCCTTCCCCGGATTGGTTTTGGGTGTTGCCATCCAACATCAAAGTAATGTTGCTGTTGATGTTTCGCATGAAAGGGATGGCTGCTTCGCAACTGTGTAAGCGTTCTATCTTCCCATGTTGACGGTAGCGTTAGCGTGGTGGGTTTCTTGGCTCATCCGACTAAAGCGTACTTTGCTTGATGGAGCGAGTAGAGAAGCAGTTCGAAGTATTCGCGATCACGGATGCCGTAGGATTGTCGTTGGACCGTTTGTAACTATTCAGCCTTCTGCGGAAGGGGCGGCATGACGCCGGTTTTGGCGTAGCTTGCCAAG
The DNA here is from genome assembly GCF_007741535.1 of Rubripirellula lacrimiformis. Lineage (NCBI taxonomy): Bacteria > Pseudomonadati > Planctomycetota > Planctomycetia > Pirellulales > Pirellulaceae > Rubripirellula > Rubripirellula lacrimiformis. The sequence goes on along the minus strand of NZ_CP036525.1, from coordinate 993,894 downwards.
GCTCCCAATATTGTATCGAGCGGCTGGTGACCTCGGACTCGGAGCGTGCGAAGAACGCTCATCAAGACCGACTGGGTCAACGCGCCGCGGTCGCTGTGATTGCAGTAGCTGTTCTTGCGAATCATCACCGCCGGACGGATCGCTCGTTCGCCCGCGTTGTTGTCCGAGGGAACGTCGTCGTACCACAGAAACGTCAATAGTTCGGATCCATACTTCGCCATCCGCTTGGAGAGTCGGTTCGCATCGGCGTGATCCCATGATTCACTGCCGAGCTTTGCCAGTCGCTGTTCCAGACGCCCCACCGCCGAATCGTAGTCCGCCTCGCAGATCGATGGCCTTTGAGTTTGCAGTTTCTTCGCGTCCCGGTACACGCCAACCAAGCGACGCGAGAACGATTTCCACTCGGGATGATCACCATGTTTCTCGCTGACCGCCGCGGCATCGCGAAGCAGATGCGGCCAGCACTTCTGTTTGTCCGCGCACACGACCACATCGTACGGCGACCAGAAATCCGTGATCAACGTGCCCTCGTGTACTGGTTCAGCGTGAACTGGAGTTAGTTCTGGTCGTTGCTATTCCAAATGGAAAATTTGCCAACTCACTTGACGAATGAATTGGCGGGTCAAAAATGTCGTTCGATAGCTTGCTGATGGGGTGTTACTTCCCGGTCCAGCGCGGAGGTTTTTCGCATTGAGGAAACATCGAAGGGAAGAGGAGCGGCATCCGAAGACACCGCCGCCCTTCGACGTTTCACTTGGCACGGCGCTCGAGTTGGTCCTCACCAGAGCTCTATCCTCCGACCAAGCGGTTGCATTTTATCTCGCGTCGCAGTCCGTCGCAATCAAGCAGCTTGCTGTTGACGCCGCAGTCGACGTGCCTCGCGGGCTGCTTCGAGCTTCTGGTCTCGATTGGCGAAGACCTCGCGTCCCTTGCCGAGTAACTTGGTTTGTGGTGTCACGTAGCCGATGGCGCTGTGAAGCCGAACTTCGTTGTAATACTTGACGTACTCGGCCACGATTCGACGAGCATCTTCGACCGTTTCAATGTGTTTTTCGCGAATGCAATCGCCCTTGATCGTTCGGTGATAACGCTCGATCTTGCCGTTGCTTTGCGGGTAGTAAGGCGACGTTTTGACATGCGTCATTCCCGCGATCCGAATGAACTCTTTGAAGTCACGCGAAATGAACTGCGGCCCATTGTCGGTAATGATCCGAGGCTTGGCATCGGGGAACTTTTCCCGTGCCCGCTGAAGGATCACTTCGATATCCACTTCTTCCATCTTCTCGCGAATTTCCCAGTGAACGATGCTGCGAGAGCAGCCGTCCAGCACGCTGCACATGAAGTAGAACGTGCAGCCAATGTTCAAGTAACTAACGTCCATATGCCAGTGATCGTGAGGCTTTGAAGGCTGGCCGAAGCCGGTTCCCTTCTTTGCTTTGTGGGCGGCTTCGCCGGGGTCAGGTCTTGTGTTCGGTGTTCAGCCATTCAAGTCGGAGAAGGCTTTTCAAGGGTCAGGCCTTGTGTTCGGTTTTCCGTCAGTCAAGTGGAACGAATCGGCTTTCGAAGGTCCACTTCACCGCCCCGGTGGCCGACACCGGAGCAGGAACTGACGATGGTCGGTTCTTCGCCGATGCCATGCGCTGAGTGATCGAGCGAACCTGGAGGAGTTCAGCTTTTCTTTTGCTTGATGTTCTTGATGGGACCAGCGTGCCTGGGCGTTCGCCGAATGCGGAAGACTGCATGGGTTGGCATTCGAGAGAGACGTCAGCGACCTGCTGTGGAACCATACGTAGTCCCATGCAAAGCGGATGGCAGGCGCGTGGTTTGGTTTGAGAGGTTGGTCGGGGGCCGACTGCGAGGGATTCGTGGTGAATGACAGCCAGGATGGCTATCCCACGGGTTGCGGGCCACTGCGGTTTGGGGGCAGCGGGTGTTCGGTCTATTGAGGGACGGCTGGGACGAGCTTTCCGTCGACGACGGGTTGGTCGTTGTACATTTTCAGTTCGAAGGTGCCGTCGGGCTGCTGGGCGACCATCCAGATTCCGGCGTTTTCGAGTTCTTCGCGAAGTCCCGATTGTCGGCTGCCGGTCAGCATTCGCATCAGGCCTTTCCCGCTGCTGCCATGACCGACCAACAGGATCGATTGGTCTGGGACGGAAAATGGGACGGGGGTAATATTTTAACTTCACGGCGGTTGTCGACCAAGAAATGCGAATTACTCCGGTGGCCGACACGGGAGGTTGCTCCCACTTCATCGACCGGTGTGCCGGTGCGACGGTCTGAACAAGATTCGGAGGTCGAACAGGGAGCATTCAGTCCCCCGTTCCCCGTCGAGCGGAGCCTACTTGAAGTAGCCGACGGCATTGTTGGAGATTCCTCAGATGTAAGCAAGTCTTTCATCCGCCGTCAGATGTCATGGCAAAAGTAAAAAGTCGAAAATTGCTTTAATCCAAGGTCTGGTCTCCACGTCTTCATGCTTCCCATTGAATCGTCGCACCGGAGACCATCGCTTGAATTTGTTAGCAGGACGAACATGACTCAAACGGACTTCCGATCATTCGTGAATTGTCGAAAGGAACTTCGTTAGCAATTCGGATGGGGGGCTCAATTGGTCGAAAGGGGAAGGCTTCGCCAGGGTCAGGTCTTGTATTCGGTGTTCAGTAAGCCAAGTCGATCGAAGCGGTTTTGGAAGGTCCGCTTCACTGCTCCGTTCGCCGACACCGGAGCAGGAACTGACGATGATCGGTTCTTCGCTGATGCCATGCGGTGAGTGATCGAGCGAACCTGGAGGAGTTCAGTTTTTCTTTTGCTTGACGTTCTTGATGGGACCATCGCGTCTGCGCTTTCGCCGAATGCGGAAGACTGCACGAGTTGGCATTCGAGAGAGACTTCAGCGGCCTGCCATGGAGCCATACGCAGACCCATGCAAAGCGGATTGGTCGGCGTTTGGCTTGGGAGGTTTAATGCTTCCCATTGAATCGTCGCACCGGAGACCATCGCTTGAATTTGTTGGCAGGACGAACAGGACTCAAACGGACTTCCGATCATTCGTTAGTTGCCGAAAGGAACTTCGTTAGCAATTCGGATGGGGGGCTGAATTGGTCGTGGTGAAGATGGTGTCCCGCGCTGTCGATGTGGACGAGCTTTCCGTTTTGCATTGCGTTAGCAACAAGCGACCAATCAGTGTCGTTTGTTCCCCCCCCCTCTCTCTAACTCTCTCCCCCGCAAACCGCTGCGCGGCGGGGGAGAGAGGACTTAAAACGCGACACTGATTGGTCGCTCGTTGCTTAACCGCTTCCTGCTGGGCTTTGCGATCCTCGGGTAGCTCGTCCGCTTTGAATATCAATGCAGCAGTAGCGATCTTCTGCTTCGGTTCCCGTGCGAGCCTAGTGGTGGTTACAATCGCAGATCCTTGACAAGTCGCGAATCAAAACATGCTCTCCTCCACTCCTACCTTGACTAGCCCGCATGCTCTCGAATCATTTTACCTTTGGTAGTGCTGGTATCAAACGAGCCATCCGCTCTCTCCCGCTGTCGAGTCCCGTTACCGCCTGCCTGATCTCACTGGTGCTTGCCCAGTCTCTGCTAACTTGGTGTGGATCGGGGGCTGCCGAACCGCCTGCGGCTGCGGTTTATAGTGTTGGCATTGCCAAACAAGACATTTCCCCAGCTTACCCCGTTCGACTGAATGGTTTTGCGTTTCGAAAGACTGAATCGGAAGGTACTTCGCAACCCTTGTGGGCTCGAGCATTAGCGATCGGCACTGATGAACAAAAACCAATCGTGTTGGTCACTCTTGACAGTCTGGGCGTCCGCTCGACTTTGGTTGATGAAGTTCATCGGCGGCTTGCGGAGCACACCCAACTGACGCGTGAGCACCTGATCGTCACCTTCACCCATACCCACAGTGCACCGAAAGTGAATGGTGCCTCGGACAACATTTTTGCCGAGCCGATTCCTCCCGAGCACCAACGGCACCTTGATCAGTACACTGAAGAACTGACTGTCGACCTGGTTGCTGTGATCCAGGCCGCCTTAGCCGATCGCCAACCAGCATCGCTTGGCTGGACGGTCGGTGAGGTTCAATTCGCCTTGAATCGACGAACCAGTGGAGGTCCCGTCGATCATTCCCTACCGTGCTTGATCGTGCGTTCCGCAGACGATTCAAAGTCGGTTCGTGGCATCTACACCACCTACGCCTGCCACTGTGTGACGTTATCGCAAAACCTGCTAAGCGGAGATTGGGCAGGCTATGCTGTCGAAGCGATCGAGCGTCAATTCCCCGGTGCCATTGGGATGGTGTCGATTGGCTGCGGCGCCGATCAGAATCCCGATAGTGGTGTCACAGGCGACAAGGTTGATATCGCGCAACAACAAGGGATGCTGATCGGCGATGAAGTCGCCAGGCTTGTCAATGGAGGCACAATCAAGCCGCTTGCAGAACCGCTATCGGTTTCTAGCGGCAGTGTCCAGCTACCCTTTCACAGCATCCCCACGCGCCAGGAATACGAGGTGATGCAGGCCGCTGGCGGTCCCGCCGGGTACAACGCCACAACCCAATTGGCTCGCTTGGACCGCGGAGAGGAGATTCCAAAATCGCTGCCCTATCCGCTCCAAGTTTGCCATTTTGGCGACCAACTTTGCATGGTTTTTATGGCTGGCGAAGTTTGTGTCGACTATTCGCTGCGGCTGAAATCGGAGCTGGATCCAGAACGTTTGTGGATGCACGGTTACAGCCACGACTTTGGCGCGTATATCCCATCCGAGCGATTATGGGCCGAAGGCGGTTACGGGGCCGGTGCGGAAGCTCCGTACTTTGCACTTCCCAATAAACTGGCGCAAGGACTGGAACAAACGATTATCGATGAAGTCCACCGCTTGGTGCCGATCAGTTATCAAACCGCCAAGAACCATCCGGTTGCCGATGGTGAGCCGAGCCAGCCTGAGGTAAGCCGCACCGACGGCATCCCCCCTAAATCACCTCAGCAGGCGTTGCAAGAATTTCAAACAAACGCTGACCTGCAAGTTCAGTTGGTTGCCAGTGAACCGCAGATCACCGACCCAGTCGCGATCGATTTCGGACCTGACGGCAGTGTCTGGGTTGTGCAGATGTCCGACTATGGCCATGGGATCGAAGAGGAGTTTGTTCCCAGCGGAGAGGTGCGGGTGCTGAAGGATCTTGACGGTGATGGATTCTACGAATCATCGACTGTGTTTATGGACGGGCTGCGATACCCCACTGATGTCAAAGTCTGGAAAGACGGCGCGCTGATCTGCGATGCCCCCAACATTATTTTTGCGCGCGACCAAGATGCCGACGGACGCGCAGAAACATCCACAGTGCTCTTCAGTGGGTTCGAAACACATAACGGCCAAGCACGCGTCAACAGCCTGCGGTGGGGACTCGATCATTGGCTGTACGGCTCTGGCGGATTGTTTGGTGGATCAATTTCAAATCAGCAAGGAGCCATCGTAGATGTTTCCGGCAGAGACTTCCGAATTCAACCTGATCGGGGACTGATCGAACCGGTAACAGGCCGTAGCCAACAAGGCAGAGTCCGTGATGAATTCGGCAACTGGTTTGGTTGCGACAATAGCACTCTGATTCGTCACTATCCGGTTGTGGATCATTACCTACAACGCAATCCGTTTGTACCGCCACCGTTGAGCTCGATCAACGTCCCGGCTGGCGAGAACGCTGGCAAGCTATTTCCGCCCAACGATCTGGTGCTGTTTCGTTTGTCCGGCGCCCCAGGTCGCGCCACGGCTGCGTGCGGGATCGAAATCTATCGCGACAGCTATCTCGGCCCGAACTACCACAACAATTCGTTCACTTGCGAGCCCGTGAATCAGCTGGTCCATCGGCAGGTCTTGGAGCGTCAGGGAGCCACCTTTCGAGGACAGCGTGCCGCTGATGAACTGGACTCTGAATTCCTGACCTCAACGGACCGTTGGTTCCGACCCGTGCAAGCCAGAACGGGTCCTGACGGTGGACTCTGGGTGGTGGACATGTACCGCTACGTGATCGAACACCCCAAGTGGATTCCGGATGAAACCTTGGCCGAAATCGATGTCTTTGCTGGCCAGGGCAAAGGGCGGATTTATCGCGTTGTGCCTACCGCCAAAGATCCGCAGAGCCAACCCGCACTAAGCGAATTAAACGACCAGGAATTAGCCAAAGCGATTGACACGGATAACGGCATCATCCGTGATTTAGTGCACCAAATGTTGCTGTGGCGTGATGCCAGGAACACCCGCGACGAGCTTCTGCGGATCGCTCAGACAAGCCAAAATCCTGCGGTGCGAATCCAAGCCCTGGCCGCTCTAGATGGGCTCAAGGAATTGTCAAACGAAGCGATCTTGTTCGCGGTAACGGATTCGCACCCCGAAGTCCGGCGACACGCCGTACGGATGAGCGAGAGTTTTCTAACCGACTCGAAAATTGCGGCGGCTATTCTGAAACTTGCAAACGATCCATCTTTCGAAGTTCGTATGCAGGTTGCCTACTCGATTGCGTTGATAGATTCCGATGACGTGACCAAACCGTTGACTCGACTGGCGACCGAATCAACCGATCCTTATTTGCAGTCAGCGGCACTGAGTTCACTGACCCCCAGCAACGTCGGTCCCGTTGCGGAACAAATTTTAGCAACCGAAGAGTCACGTGAACTGGTCGGCCCTGAGGTGGTTGCGACCACCGCTGGAATGGGGAGTACAACGGCGATTGAATCTGCCCTTAACCGCATTCTGGAATCCAGCGATGAATGGCAATGGTGGCAGTTAGAAAGCTTGGCTCAATTTCTTGACGGTCTCGACCGCCGCGCTGCCAGCGGCGAACTGGGGATTGGCAAAGCGACTGATCGCAACCAACAGCCCGTGCGAGTTCAGATCAAAATCACACCCCGACAGATACTGGCTGCTCGATCGATCCTTCATTCCGCAAGAGAACGAATTCTTGATCCAAGCGTCACGGACAGTCAGGCGGCAATGGCCTTGAAACTACTGGGACGCCGATTCGGTCCGGTTTCCCAGTCGCTGCTGAGCCCCGCGCCCAACCAAGCTGGATCTGAACCGTCGCAGGAGATTACCTCCGAGATTGCCGAACTGATTAGTCTACCGTTTTCCAATCATCGTCAAATTGCCGCCGTCCAAGCGATCGGTCGGCGTGGGGACTCAGCCGGCGGCCAGGCGTTACTATCCTGCGTTGAATCAGCGACTCCGCAAGTCCGTGCGGTGTTGGTCCAGACCCTGTTGGAGCACCCCGACTGGGATGCGTCGATTTTGACTGGATTGCAATCCAGTTTACTTTACTCGAGCGACTTTTCGGCGGACGATCGGCATCGATTCATCGAACGCCAGCCAACGAAAACTCGCCCCTTGGCCATGAATTGGTTGGGTGATGGAGCCGGTAGCGATCGCAAGCAGCTCGTCGCCGATTGGATGGATGTTTCTGCGTTGCCAGCGGATGCTCAGCTAGGCAAAGCTCTGTTTGGAAAGCACTGTAGCGTTTGCCACAAGTTCGACGGTGTGGGATATGAGGTGGGTCCAGACTTGGCCGCACTGACAAGTCGATCCGATGCATTTTTACTGCAGGCGATATTGGATCCAAACCGAGACGTGGATGCGCGGTACCAACGATACACTGCGTTAATGGACAATGGGCGCGTCATGTCTGGTCAAATTGTGAACGAGACAGCATCTAGCGTTACCCTGATCGAACAGGGAGCGAAGCAACACGTGCTACTCAGGAATCAATTGGAGGAGTTACGCGCCAGCGGAAAGTCGGCGATGCCCGAAGGCCTCGAAGAAAACATTAGCAAACAAGAGATGTCGCATATCTTGGCCTACGTTCAGGGTGCTGATTCGGAAGCCTATCAAATCGCCCAATCGCTACTCGACGACACCCTGGCCGGAGCGCAGCGGGAAGAGCTGATCGCAAAATGGCCCCAGTATTCGGCTGAGATGATCACCGCTCTGACGTCTGACATGCCTGACGATGTGAACGAACAGTACCGCCGGATTCCATGGATTTGGCGAGTTGCGATCGCGGCCGGAAAGCGGAATCAATCGAAGGAACTGCTCCAAGTGCTCGACGTCAGTCTCCCTCAACTTCAACAACCACTCACGGACTGGCAGGCCGTCGTTCTCGGTGGTGGATTGATCAACGGGATCAGCCAAACGGGTGACTGGCCACTTGACCGTGTGCAGCGTCTGATCTCTGGAAATGGGTCACTGGTTGCACGCTGGAATCAAATGATATCGCAAGCCTCTGAAATGTCGGACAATGCTCAAGTGCGTCCAGGGACTCGCTATGATGCACTCCGCATGATCGCGCTCGCTCCCTGGGCGAAACATGGCGAACAATTGGCGGGCTATTTGACGAACGCTAATGCGGAACTGCAAATGGGAGCGGTCAGTGGTCTGTCCGACATGCCGGCGGCTGAAGCGGGACAGGCCATCCTTGCTGCTCTGCCCAACCTGAATTCGCACAATCGGGAACTGGCTCTCGACGCACTACTGCGAACGGTTCCCCGCGTCCAGCGATTGCTGACCGCGATCGGAGAGGACGACGTCAACCCGAACTGGCTCGGAGAATCTCGTGCCAAACAACTCCATCAACACGTCGATCCGGCAGTACGACGACAGGCTGCGGAGGTATTAACAGAAGCAAAATAGTTCTTCGTCCAAATGGCACACCGAACACCATTGGGTCAAACCTCTTTGTTTTGACCGACGGCTGGTAACGGTCGCACTCTTGGCCGCCCGCGAGGTCGCATTTTTCACTCACTCACCGCGTCGGCCTTCGTCTTCCTAATACCCTCGACAGCTTCCTGCATTCGTCCCAGCGTATCCTGGTTGCGGGGCGTCCCGTGCCCCGCAAAGAAACAAAGGGTCCAGAAAGAAACAAAGGTTCCAGGACTCAAAAAGAAACAAAGGTTCCAGGACTCAAAAACTGGCAATCACTTCTGATTCGCCTCCTGGCCCGTTCGCTCCGGTGTCGGCCACCGGAGCAGTGAAGCGGACCTTCCAAAACCGCTTCGATCGACTTGGCTTACTGAACACCGAATACAAGACCTGACCCTGGCGAAGCCTTCCCCCATGGGTGAGTGGATCTGAAAGTGGCTCCGGTTCGCAAGTGAGCGGTTCGACATCTACGAGCGTTTCGGATGATTCCGGCTCTGGAAGCAATGGTTCGGGATCAGAGAATTCAGCATCTGACGACTCAGGTTCGGACGCATCCGGCAGCGACGCGTCCAACGATTCCGGCTCCGAGACTAGCGAAGGGTCGGACGAAGATTCCGGCGGTGGCGGGAGCGACTCATCAGCCGACAGTGGCAGCAACGTAACCGTACACCAGCACCAGTTGGGCGCTTGGGGTTGGTTACTTTTTGCGGGTTCGGCGGCGGGCGCGGCGAGTTTTCTTGCGGTCGGCGGCTTGGCGACGTTCGTCGTCGCGGTATTGCCGGATCGATTCGGGATGTTCTGCCTTCCAGGCATGGGGCGTCATTGATTGCCAGTCGGTTTCGCCGGATAGCGCACGCCGCAGGACATCATCCAAGTACGCTCGCACGTCCAAGTTGTTGCGGATCGCGCTCCCGATGATTGTCATTAAGTTTGCAGCCCGTTCGCCCGCGGCCACCGAGCCTTTGAACATCCAGTTCTTGCGACCCGTCGCCACCCGCTTCATCAACTGCTCGCAGTCGTTGTTGTCCAGCGGGATCGATACATCTTCGGTAAAACGATGGAGTGCCTCCCAGTGCCGACGGACGTAGGCCGCCGCCATCCCAAGGTTGCTCTTGGGAAGCACCTTCGGTGACTGCATCGCTTCACTGGAAAGATAGGCTTCGATCTGATCCAGAACATGACGTGACAGGCTTTGGCGTCGCGAAAGTTGCTCCGGCGCAGTAAGGTGTTTGCATTGATCCTCCACGTCGTAAAGATTTCCAATCAACGACTCAAGTTTCGCCACTTGGATCGGGAACGCACTGCGGCACTCGTCGATCTTGCGACGCGCATGTGCCCAGCACGCTGCGAAAGTGATTCGCGAGTCGCTTCGTATTTGGATCTTCTGAAATCCCGACCAACAGTCGCCAATCAGGTTACCTTCAAAGTCACTCAGCACGTCGTCCGGACCATCACGGTGACGGCTAACCGTGAAGTCGAAAGCGACAACCGGAAGCCGTGAAGCGTAGTAGCCCCAGAAGTTCGCTTTGATGCTTGGCTTGCCTGTGGTCATCGCCTTCTCGAGGACCTCGGTGATACGTTTACCGCGCGGGTGATCCGATAAGTCCGGCATCGCGGCGGGCGTAATCAACAGCACGCCGGTGTCATCACAGCCAACGGTGGGATCTTGTTTCAGAATGCTCTGCAAGTGCTCGGCGAGCGGACGCAGGGCGAACTCGACGGCCGTTTCGATGTTCTGCAGTGTGCTGCGACTGGGCGTCCAGCCGCTGGCCCCGAACATGTCTTGTTGACGATAGAACGGCAGGTGATAGAAGTACTTCCAGGCCACCACCTCGACACCGATCGAGGCGTCGAAGCGATCCCATTCGACGAGGCCCGTGGGCCGCTCGGGGCTGACGATGCCTTGCGCTTTGTCGGTTGGGTGGACGTATTTGGCATACTTGGTTAGTCGGACTTTGAGATCCGCGGGAACCCACTCCAGCGTTTCAACTTCGTCATAGCCGATCAGGGTCAAGCCTTCGCGTTTTCCTTCGGGCACATCGACGATGCGTTCATAGCGCGGCAAATGTTCGGGGAACTTGCGGTCGCCGGTTGCGGAGCGATTTCGTCGTCGCTTCTTCTTGTCTTCTTCGGCATCGTCAACAATTTGTCGAGCGTCGCAGATCGCTTCTTCGAGTGCGCTGATGACTTCGGGCGTGGGCTCTTCGCCCAAGTCGAAATGCAGCTGGCCGTCACAGTCGATGCGTCGCTCACTCTTGCGACCAAAAAGTTGCTTGAGAAGTTTCTCGATCGTCAGGTTCAGCTCGATGTTCTTCTCGTCGAGTTTGTCACGGTCGGACTTAAGTTCTAAGACGCTGTGGGCTTGTTCCTCAATCAGCTTGTCTTTCAACTCCAGTGCGACGGCTTGTTTTTGAATCAACGCATGAGCAGCATCGAGGTCGGCGGGGAGTGGTTTGGGATCCATGATGGCGACATTATAAAGTTCGCCACCAAAAGCGCAAGTGCGTCCCCACGAAAGTCCAAAAGAAAACCGGCCCCGCGAGAATGTTCTCACGAAGCCGGTTGATGCGAAGTGGAACTGATTGATGCGAAGTGGAACTGGCCGGCCAGACGGCCCTACGCCACCATTCGCTTGCGTCTTGTCTTGGCCGATTTCAGTGAGACGCCTGCGATCCACATGGCCAGTTCGACCGAATCGATCGTGACGTGCGTTTGATCACAGGGAGGCGTTGGCAGCTCGACGGTGCCTTGCTCGAGTCGCCTGTACCACAAGGTCAATCCACCAGTCTCCCACCAGAGGGCTTTGATGCGGTCTCGCTTTCGATTGACAAACAGAAACAGCGAACCGTCGGTGACGCTCTTGCCCAACGAGGTGGTGACGATTCCGGTCAGACCATCAAAGCCTTTTCGAAAGTCGACCGGCTCGGTGCACAGATAGATCGGCATGCCATCAGGCAATCCGATCATGGTTGATCCTTGCGCAGTGGATTCGGCTGAGAATCAGTTGGCACTTCGATACGAATGCGGATGCCACCGGGAAGTTCAATCGTCGCGTTCGCGAGATTGGCTGCGGGAGCGGGGCGATCCGGTGTGGCTTGAAACGAGACGGGCACAAACTTGGCCACGACGGGGACTTTCGGATCCCGCGTCGACCGCAGCTTGCGTTTCCAGTTGTAGAAAGACGGCTGCGAAACACCTTCGGCGGAACAGAATTGAGCGACCGTCATCTGAGCTTGCTCAAATCGTTGCAGACGCTCCGTCCAAAGCTTCGCGGTTTCGGCTCGATTCATAGGGTTCTCCATTGGGAAGCAAGGTAAACCCAATAGCCTAAAACCTGCGCCTACAATGGTTTTGGTGTACGGTTACGCAGCAACGCATCCGAAGACTCCACGTCCGAAGGCAGCAATGAGTCTAACGACGAATCCGTTGATGACTCGGGCGACACATCTGGAGGTGATTCAGGTGGTGGCGGAAGCGGCTCGGGCAGCAACAACGAATCAACCGATGAAAGCGGCGACGGCTCGGGTGGCGAAGACTCCGGTGAAGATTCGGGCGGCGATGAATCAGGCGGAGACGATTCCGAAGGCGAAGAGTCAGAAGACGACGAATCCAATGGCGACGAAAGCAGCGGCGGATCCAGTGACGCTTGCGAGAGCACCTGGATTTGGTCGTGCGGTTGGGAACTGCAAGGCAGCGACTGCGAAGACGCCGGCAATCCTCCATCGAGCAGCGGCTCCTACGACGGCGAAGTGGTAACAGTCTTCGGTTAATCGATGTTACCACCATTCGTTTCCTCATTGACTTTCTGCCTCTAAAGAATTTTTCTCAACAATTCTTCAAGACTCTCCTCATCAGAAATTGCAGTTAACCTCACATCGACCGAGATAATACGACCGTCCCGATCGAGCAATACATAAGAGGGAATGGATGCGATGCCCAGCTCTTCCATCAACCGATGATTTGCTTCTGGATTCCAAATTTGCGACCAACTAATTTCATGTTCGTCAACAAGATCAAGAAGTTTCCCAGGAAAACGGTCTGCGGGAACTCCAATGATAGAGAATCCGCGAGATCGATTCTGAACGAAGAGACGTTTAAGCTCGGGAAGTTCTCTCAAACAAGGCCTACAGGTGGTACTCCAAAAGTCAAGCAGAACAATCTTGCCGTTGAAATCATCGAGATCAACTAAATCTCCCGAAAGCGTTTTCCCGCTCAACTCCAGCTTTTTTCCTGTCAATTCCAATCTGCGTCGGAAAGCGGCGATTCGATTCTCAAACTGCCGGACTTCTTGATCTTCGGAGAGTTTCCCACCGACTGAATCGTGAAGCGAATCAATGGCATTAACCTGAGTCGCATTGTCAATACGACGCGTTGATAAAAAGTTTAAATAGCGAAATACGGGCTCCAAGTCAGACGAAGTCAAACTCTCTCTGCACGCTAGCCAATGAAACAAGTCATCGCCCAAATCATTGATTTCTTGAATACGGTGCGACTCGCTAGACTGGCAAATCGCCATGACACGGTAGAAGTTTTGGATTCCTTTAACCTCAATGTAAGAAGGATCAGTTGGGTCGACTTTAGCTCGCATTCGGCGCGAGATTTCGCTCAACGCCTCATTCGTCTCAGGGACTTTCCAGTCTTCTATTTGATAGCCAAGATGCAGTCGCCTCGCCTTCATTAAAAGCTGGGGAACACTCTCAACGTCATCAAGCGCAAAGACTTCAAGGCGTCGATCGACCTCGGAACACACGTTCCAGAAGGTTCCCAGAAAGACGCCAATCAACAATACAAGAGAACCAAGAACAATCGCAAATTTCGTCAATCGCCGACGATGCTTTGAAGAATCAGCTTGGCTATTGAAGTGAACACTCATGTCCAGTCTCCGTTTAGAAAAAATAGCGAACCGGAAATAAAACCCGCGAGTCCGAAAAGCAATACAGAGTTAGAAACAACTGACTGCATGGTATCCAGCGACATTGAACTTTCAGTCATGTGCAATGAAATCTGCACTGCGGCGATAACTAGCATTGGCGAGAGAATTCCTGCAAGCGCCGGTAGACCAGTCGATTTTGAAAAACTTCCAATAAACCAACTCGCTCCGGCGCAACCGACCCACATGCCAATTGCGTCTCCGGCTCCAATGTCCCTTCCAGAAACCTCTGTCGAGAAGTCTTGAAAATATTCCAGTAGCACTCGAAGACATCCGAATAATGAAAGACAGGCAACTAAACACAAGGCAACAAGGGCAAGCTTGCTCAAAAGTATGTGTAGCCGTAACGGAGGAAGATAACTCAGGAATTCAATCGATCGATCCTGTCGTTCAGCGGTGAGTACCGTGCTGCAAACGAATGCAATACTTAAGTATGAAGCATAAATCGAAATCTGAAGTGAAAGATGAAAGACAGTCGCCAAAATTGACTCGTGTGATCGCTCACTGTGCATGGAGTAGAAACAGATCCCCGCAATTGCGACAAATGTAAGTGGTGTGGCGACTGCCAGTAGTACAAGGATCGGTTTGACGATACGAAGGTCTTTGTAGAATAACGCTTTAAGCATGGTCAATGCTTTCGTTTTCACTCAACTGATTGCCGCGAATCACCTGCTTGAAGAGTTGCTCTATACCGATCTCACTGCATTCGACGCTTCGCACTGGGTTTCTAGAACGAATTGCATCTACCAATTCTTCGCGGAATGGGAACAACGTCACGGTCCATTCTCGCCGCTGAAGATGCTCGTAAACCACCTCAGTCGGACGCCAACGTGGAAGGCTTCCGTCTCGAAGGACCAAGTTGACTTGCACAGCTTCTGAACGAAGACGCTCAACTTTCTCGTTTAGAATAAGCTGTCCCCGGTGCATAATGCCGATGCGATCCGCTAGTCGCTCGACATCGTCAACGTGATGGCTCGAAAAGAGTACTGTCCGCGTTTCATCGGACTGGGTCCTGAGGATGCCCTCAAGAAACTCGTCTCTAATAAGCGGATCGAGACCAGAAGTCGGCTCATCAAGAATAAGGATTTCAGGTCGCGTCGACAATGCAATAACGAGGCCAAGTTTTGACGTCATTCCTTTCGAGAGTCCTTGAACTTTTCGATTGAAAGGAAGATCAAACAAGTCAATTAATTCATCGCATAGAGATTCGTCCCAACGAGGGTAGAACGCTTTGACAAATTCCATTATCTCGCGAACAGTCATCCATCGGTACATGAGATGTTGTTCGGGGACATATCCTATTCGCTGTTTCATTGATACCGTTTGAAATCCTGCTGGTTCATCAAAAAGCTTGATCTTTCCTGAATCCGGACTAGTCAGCCCAACCAACATGCGAATCGTGCTGCTCTTTCCTGCACCATTTGGTCCAAGTAGTCCAAAGGTCTCCCCTGGTTCTACTTTGAGAGATAGACCGTTCACAGCGACCACGTCTTTGTAAGATTTTCGTAGGTTTTCTACGTCGATTGCGGGACAGGATTGTTTTTTCAATGCATGCGAGATTTCTTCCGATTCAATTCTTTTCATGCATCTAACTCAGACAGATAGTTGCGTAGGGATGACTCAAATAGTGCTCGCACCCGGTCGGGACTCACCCCACTGCGTAGTGCCTTTTCGATTATTTTCTTCAGCTTGTTCAAGGTTTGTTGTTCAAGTCGGTCCGACAGGCGTGCTTCGTCTCGCGTAACGAAGATTCCAACGCCCCTTCGTGACTCAACGATTCCCTCTCGCTCTAGCATCTCGTAGGCCCGTTGTATCGTGTTCGGGTTGACGCCAATTTCCACGGCAAATGACCGCAACGAGGGCAGCATTTCTCCCGGAAGATACGCTTGGTTGCGAATGCGCGACCGGAGTTGTTCAGCTATCTGTTGGAAGATTGGAGTATGACTTTTCGGGTCGATCTTCATTTTCTCACTTATTCGAGTCGCGACTTGGTGCACTAAGGCAGTATGCTTCAGTTGCAGCTCTCTGTCAACCCCACCGTCTGTTGAAGATGCGGTTCCGATCTAAATTGGCTCTGACAGGTCCTGAAAAGTTGTCCACATGATCTATTGCCCCCACCTCACACCCGATAACCAATGCGAAGTCGCCGCCGGTATGGCGGGCTGCAAAGTCCGCACGTCACCAGCCGCATGCAACGCTTGCCAAAACGAAACCAATCCGCGGGCGATCAACGTCGTCACGATCGGAATGGCACTGGTCAACAAACGCCGACGCAAGCGCGACGTGGGCGAATTGTCAGCGATGCTCGCCAACTACATGCCCGACCGCGACGAGTTGCCAGCGACGCTCAAGATTGCGGACTACCGGCCTGGCCCCGGTAACGAACTGAAGAAGATGCTCGCGTGGTTTGCCAAGCCGAGCGAAACTCGCAACTGCGAAACTCGCGTCGAGACGATGAACGATTGGGGCGTCGAAGGGTGCCTTCGCAACGTCGACACAATCACGGAATGGTTACTCGAAGAAGCCCAGCTAAGAGGCATGCCCCATGAAAGATTCACCCGCGTCATCGCGAAATCACTCGTCAACACAGCGATCCGAAGAAACAAAGGTTCCAGGACTCAAAAACTGGCAATCACCTGTGACCCGTCTTAAACGAGGCACCGGGAGGCTACAAAAGTGTTCGGGCTCCCAAGGCAACATAGGCTTCGCCAGCGTGCCCCGGCAGCCGGCACCGGAGCAGGAACTGATGATGGTCAGTTGTTCGCTGACTCCATTTGCTCAGTGATCGAGCGAACCTGGAGGAGTTCAGCTTTTCTTTTGCTTGACGTTCTTGACGGGACCAGCGTGCCTGGGCGTTCGCCCAATGTGGAAGACTGCATGAGTTGGCATTCTGAAGTGGTGTCAGCGTCAGCGGCCTGCCATGGAACCATACGTAGACCCAGGCAGAGCGGATGGCCGGCGCGTGGTTTGGTTTGATAGGTTGGGCGGGGGTCGACGGCGAGGGATTCGTGGTGAATGACAGCCAGGATGGCTATCCCACGGGTTTGGGGGCAGCGGGTGTTCGCTCTATTGAGGGATGGCCGGGACGAGCTTGCCGTTGACGACGGGCTGGTCGTTGTACATCTTTAGTTCGAAGGTGCCGTCGGGCTGCTGGGCGACCATCCAGATTCCGGCGTTTTCGAGTCCTTCGCGAAGTCCCGAT
This sequence comes from Rubripirellula lacrimiformis, assembly GCF_007741535.1. NCBI lineage: Bacteria > Pseudomonadati > Planctomycetota > Planctomycetia > Pirellulales > Pirellulaceae > Rubripirellula > Rubripirellula lacrimiformis. The sequence goes on along the minus strand of NZ_CP036525.1, from coordinate 977,077 downwards.
TGTCGGTTGCCGGTCAGCATTCGCATCAGGCCTTTCCCGCTGCTGCCATGACCGACCAACAGGATCGATTGGTCCGTACCGCCAAAACGTTTTTGGATTCTGTCAACGGCCGCCTGCAAGATCACTCGCGCCGCCGCGGCCTCGCCCTCCATGTCCGCGTGATCCTTTGCGAACAATGGCAACTTGAATTTGTGCATGCCGTCTTTTCGCAGTTCCATGTACGGCGTTTCTTCGGCGGGTACTTCGATCAACTTCCCCGCCCCCAAAATCTTGACCGTCGGCTTTGGCAGGTCGGGCGTCAGGATCAGATGACTGGCATACATCTCGTGCAGCTCGGGCCAAACCTGGGCTCTGGCATCCGTCGCTTGCAAGTACGGCAGGACGGTGTTGCGTGCCCGCCACATCGGGCTGACGGCGATGAAGTCGAAGTGGTACTGCTGCAGCTTCTCGGTGGCCTGACGGACCTGACCTTCCCCCTTGGGTGTGAACATGTTGGGGTTGCCGACGTACGCTGGCCATTGCTCCTTGGGGACGTCCGCCCAATCCTGTGTGACGTTATGCCCACCTTCGGCATGCCGGATGTAATAGATCTTCAACTCGGCTTGGGCAGCGTTTGCTGCGAACAGCATTCCAGCGACCGCAAGCAGGCACCCCATGAACTTTGAACGTGCAGCGGTGGCGGGATTCAGATGGGGGAACAGATCAGACTTCTTTGGCATTGTAATACTCGCACAGCATGGGTCGGCGACGGATGGAAACAGCGGGAACTCAATCGAGCGATCGATGGGGTGATGGGCACGGCCATCAATATCTCGGCAAAGGCATTGGCCGATCGAGTATAAACGTTTGTTGTGCGATTCTTGCATGGGCAACCAAGCAACGCACGATCAATAAGTGTCGGGACTGCAGTAGTGGGATTCGCCAGAATTCCTGACCGTCGGGTTGGGGGGGGGAATTCTGGCGAATCCCACTACGACAGATATTTCCCGTGCGTTGCCAAGTTTCGCCCTGCCCTCCCCTGCCCCGCCGGTTACCTGGTCCGAACGGGATCAAGAACCAGCCAACTTCATCGGACCTTTACAAAGAACGCATCGGTCCGGCACAGGAGCTTCGCTGGATATGAAGTTTCCCTGAATTCGGACCGACAGCGACACGGGACAACTTGGTATGGCCGGTGCCGTCGATACACTTCCTGCCTGTCGCGTTTTCACCTGCCGCCTTCCAACCAGCCGGTGGATTCGACCATCCGCCCTTCCCTCCCCTTTACCGGATCCCAGCATGTCACGCATCCCATCCGACGATTCCGTTTCTCGCTCCGCTTGGAATCGCCGTCGCTTCTTGGCGTTCACCGGTGCGCTGCCATCGTTCGCCTTGGCGTCGCAACAGGCCAGTGCCGAATCGAAGATCGCGTTCAGCAGCGACCCGTTCACACTGGGGGTCGCATCGGGCGAACCAGATCATCGTGGCATGGTGCTGTGGACACGACTGGCTCCAGCGCCGCTGGAACCCGATGGCGGCATGCCCAATCGCGGCGTTGATGTGACTTGGGAAGTCGCGTCGGACGATTCGATGCGGAACATCGTTGCCTCGGGAACTCAGCTGGCCACGCCACAACTGGGACACTCGGTTCACGTCGAACTGGACCAACTGGAACCCGACCGTTGGTACTGGTACCGATTCCGGTGCGGGGATGCCGAAAGCCCGATCGGCCGGACTCGCACGATGCCGCTTCCCAACACCCTGCCCGGCAGTGTCAAGTTCGCGGTCACTTCGTGCCAGAACTACGAACAAGGCCTGTTCACGGCGTACCAGCAGATGGCCGACGACAACGTTGACCTGGTGTTTCATCTGGGCGATTACATCTATGAATACGAAGCCGGCCGGAACGGTAAGGTGCGTACGCATCAGGGCAATGAAATCATGACGTTGGCGGACTACCGAATTCGCCACGCCCAGTATCGATCCGATTCGTTGCTCCAGAACATGCACGCACAGTGCCCGTGGGTGGTGACCTGGGACGACCACGAATTTGACAACAACTGCGCCGGTGACATTTGCCAAGACACCTGGGTCGAATCCAACGATTTCCTGTCGCGTCGGGCGAACGCCTACCAAGCCTATTACGAGATGATGCCGCTTCGTCGGCGCCAGATTCCACGTGGCAGCGACATGCGACTGTATCGCAGTTCACGTTTCGGCCGTCTTGCTGAATTCTCGGTTCTGGACACCCGGCAATACCGATCCGATCAACCCAACGAAGATCGCAAGAGTCCCTTGAACGCGGCAGCCCTGGACCCGACCCAAACCATGCTGGGAATCAAGCAACGCGGATGGTTGTCGCGAAATTTGATCCGGTCCACCGCGACGTGGAACGTACTGGCCCAACAAGTGATGATGGGGATGGTCAATCGAGCCGGTGATCCGGACGACCCCCAATATTCGATGGACCAATGGCCCGGCTATTCGCACGAACGGATGGAACTGATGAAATACATTCGCGATCGCCGAGTCAGCAACCCGGTCGTGTTGACCGGTGACATTCACACCAACTGGGCCAACGAACTTCGCGTCGATGATCGGCAAGAAGACCAAGACATCGTGGCAACCGAGTTTGTGGCCACGTCGCTTAGCAGCGGCGGCAACGGGGTCGACCAACCGAAGAATTTGGACGCCATGCTGGCCGAAAATCCGTGCGTGCGTTGGCACAATGCCGAACGTGGCTACATCCGATGTGAAGTGACTCCCGACGCTTGGAAGTCGGACTACATGGTGGTCGACGACGTACTGAAACCCGGTGGCAAAACGTTCCAGCGAAAGTCGTTTGTCGTCGAATCGGGTAACCCACGACTGAACGTCAGCTGATCCATTGCAGCGGCGAACCGAGCCACCACGCGTGTGCAGTGGTGGCTAAGCAACGAGCGTTCAATCAGTGTCGTTTCTTTCTTCCCCCTCTCTCTAACTCTCTCCCCCCGCAAACCGCTGCGCGGCGGGGGAGAGATGACTTGAATCGCGACACTGAGGGATCGCTCGTTGCTAAGTTTCGTCCAGCCGTTTGACTTCATCGATCAGGTCCAACAAGGGGCTGGCCAGCAATCGCCCCTTGCGCCACATGAACACGATGCGGCGTTGACCGAGTTGTTTTCCGAGGCAACGTGTCGCCAGCTTTTCTCGCAGGTTGCCTTCGCTGCGACCGGCCAGCACGCCGACCCCCATGCCGGCGGCAACACAAGCGATCGTGAAGGCGCTGTTGTCGGTTTCAATCGAGATATCAGCCGTTAACCCTTCGCGATGAAACGCTTGGTCCAGCGCGTCGCGGCCATGTGTCCCGGTGGACGTGACGACCAACGCGTGCTTGGCCAATTCATCCAGGCTGTTGGATCGACTTTTTGCGTACGGATGACTCTTGGCGGTCACCGCAAAGAACCGGACGGTATAGGCGGGTTCATAGTGGATCAGCGGCGAGTCTTGCTTGACGCCGGGTTCCAACGTCATCGCGATGTCGGCTTTGTCCGCCAGCAACAATTCCTCGGCGACGCGTTCGTTCCCCTGCTGGATCGTCAACGGATTGGAGTGATTTCGGCGAAACGTGGCCAATGGTTCGGCCAGGTCTTCCATCATCATCCGCACGCCCGCGACCACTCGAATGGGTGCCTTTGCGGAGGTGGCTTGAACGGCGTCAAAGGTCGATTCTAGCTGGACCAGAATCGGGTCGACCTGTTCGTACAAACGCTGGGCTGCCTCGGTCGGCTGGACCATCCGGCCGACGCGCGTGAACAGTTTGGTCCCATACAGCCGTTCCAGAGCTTGGACGTGCTGCCAGACCGAGGGGACCGACAGATCGGAGGCCCGTGCGGCGGCCGCGTACCCACCGTGCCGGATCACCAGACGGAAGGTGTGCAGTTGGGCGACGCTAAGATCGCTGGATCGGTCGCGGCGAACGGTGGGCACTTCATTCATTTCACAATTCGATATGAGTCTTCGGAAGTGTTTAATTGTAACGCATGAATATGTCGCTAGGATCGACTACTTGATGGACCGTTTCTGGCCGCCCATTCCCCCTTGAAAAGGCCGATCGGTGGCGAGAACGGCCCAATCGCGATTTTTCCAGAGGCCTGTCCTGCCCCGTCCATGCCCTCCCCCTGTTGAGACCGACTTGATGAAACCTACCGTGCATCTACTGCGGCCGTTGTCCGTATTTCTGTTGGCGTCGTGCATCCTGCCGCCGGGGTTAGCCAAGGCAGCCGACACCAGCGGCGGGTCCGCCGACGTGGTTCTGCAGGCCGCCGATTTCCCGACCAAGGACACCGGGTATTACCTTGACCGCGGAAAATGGATGGCGATCCATCCCGATCGCAACCAATCGGCGACCACGCAATCGGCCTTTCCTGCGGTCAACGGCAAGTATCACGTGACGCTAGAAGCGGTCGGCGAAAGCGATGGCAGGGCGACTTACCAGGTGATCGTCAACGATTCGAAGGTAGGCGAATTTTCGTGCCCGATCAGCAGCCAGACCTTCGAAACGGGACGCAAGTTTCATCACACCTGGCCCGACGTGGAAATCGGCCAAGGCGACGTGGTGAAAATCAGTTCGCAAATCGCATCGGCCGACGGCAAAGAATTCAGCCGCGCTCGATGGGCACGTGTCCGATTTTCGCCCGCCGATGATGCGACCGCCGCGGCGGTCAAAGTGATGGGAACCGAAAAAGCATCGTCCGACAAATCACAGACCTCCGCGTTGGTTGAACCGCGTGGCAAGAACGGTGACGGCACCGTCAAAATCAGTGGCGATCGGAAACAATGGCACAAGGTCACGCTGACGTTGGACGGTCCATTCGCGAACGAACGTGACCAACAACCCAACCCGTTCACCGACAATGCGTTCAACGTGACCTTCACGCACGAGAGCGGATCGCCAAGCTATGTCGTGCCCGGATACTTTGCCGCCGACGGCAATGCGGGACAGTCGTCAGCCGAAGCGGGCAACCAATGGCGTGCGCACCTATCCCCCGACAAGGTCGGCCAATGGAATTACACGGTATCGTTCACGCAAGGCAAAAATGCCGCGTTGGGCGAAACGCAGGGTACCGCCATCAAACCGTATGACGCCGCCAAAGGAAGTTTTACGGTCGCGGCCAGCGACAAGGACGGACGCGACCTACGATCCAAGGGCCGACTGGAATACGTCGGTCGTCGTTACCTGCAGTTCGCCGGATCCAAGGAATACTTTCTGAAAGCCGGCCCCGATGCGCCGGAGACGATGCTGGGATACAAGGATTTTGACAACACGATCGCGGGCCTGCCCAAGAAGGTGCCACTGAAAACATGGGCTCCGCATACTGCCGACTGGCAATCCGGTGACCCGACCTGGAAAGACGGTAAGGGAAAGGGGTTGATCGGTGCAATCAACTACTTGGCCGCCAAAGGGTGCAACGCGTTTTCGTTCCTGACTTACAACGCGGGCGGCGACGGCGACAACATTTGGCCGTTCGTCGAGCGGAACGACAAACTGCACTACGACTGTTCGAAATTGGACCAATGGGGCATCGTGCTGGACCACGGGACGGCGAAGGGGATGCACCTGCACTTCAAGCTGCAAGAAAACGAGATGGACGATGACCGCCGCGGCCAGAAAGCCGAATCGGGACGCGTGCCCGAGTCGTTGGATGGTGGCAAGCTTGGCCCGCAACGGAAACTGTATTGCCGCGAACTGATCGCCCGATACGGACACTCGCTGGCCCTGAACTGGAACATCGGCGAAGAGAACACGCAAAGCAGCCAAGAGATCCGCGACATGGTCACCTACCTGCACGACACCGATCCCTACCATCACAACATCGTGATCCACACGTTCCCATCGCAGCAAGACAAGGTTTACACGCCGCTGCTGGGCGACCAATCGTTGTTGACCGGCGCCTCGCTACAGAACTCTTGGGACCAGGCTCACCAGCGCACGCTGAAATGGGTCAACGAGTCTGCCAAGGCGGGTCGACCATGGGTTGTCGCCAATGACGAACAAGGACCTGCCAGCGACGGAGTCCCCGCCGATCCGGGCTACCAGGGCAATGATGGCACCGGAAACCAGAAGGGCAAAAAGTACACCGCGCACGACATTCGCAAACTATGCCTATGGGGAACCCTGATGGCGGGCGGCGCCGGCGTGGAGTACTACTTTGGCTATAAGTTGCCTGAAAACGATCTCATTTGCGAAGACTTTCGTAGCCGCGATACGAGTTGGGACTACTGCCGAATCGCACTGTCGTTCTTCCCAGAAAATGACATCCCGTTCTGGGAAATGGAAAACTCCGACGCATTGATCGGCAACTCATCCAACAACAACTCGAAGTTCTGCTTTGCCAAGACGGACGAGGTGTATTTGGTTTACCTGCCCAGTGGTGGATCGGCTGAACTGGACCTCCGCGACGCCGATGGCGACTTCGAAGTCCGCTGGTTCAACCCTCGCAGTGGCGGCGAGTTGCAGCGTGGTTCGGTGCTAACGGTCGACGGTGGATCGAAGGTGCAACTGGGAACTGCCCCGGCGGACAAGGACGACGACTGGTTGGTGGTGGTTCGTCGTTAGGCGATTGGGGTTTGCCCCGGGTGTCAACGCAGCCGTCCGATCCGTTTGTAGTACCGGCTTCAGCCGGAGTTCCCGGGCTCGGTCAGGTCCGATTACCGAGCCCCATTCCGCCTAAAGGCGGTACGACGAACAGAGTCAGTGCAGCGCGTCTCGGATGGCCACTCGCTACGAATTTAGTATCCATCGAGGGTTCAACTTGTCAGGTCGGTCGTTCCGGGTGTGATCGGCTAGCGTGCTGCCGTTTGGCCGATTGGGCCCCCTCACCCCCGCCCCTCTCCCCCAGATTGCAATCGAGCTTCACTCGGCTGCAATCCGGGGGAGAGGGGAGCCCGCGGAAAGCGGTGGAGACAGGGAGACAGGGAGACAGGGAGACAGGGAGACAGGGTGACAGGGTGACAGGGTGACAGGGTGACTCGGAGACTCGGTGACTCGGAGACTCGGAGGTTGGCGTGCGAGCGGGGGGAGCTACTTGTCTTCGCCGACTCGGACGACGAGTTTGCCGAAGTTCTTGCCTTCTAGTAGGCCGATGAATGCTTCGGGTGCGTTTTCCAGGCCATCGGTAACGTCTTCGATGAACTTGATCTTGCCCTGTTCGACCCACGGGGTCATTTCGGCTAGGAATTCGTCGTAGCGAGGGCCGTAGTCATCAAAGATGATGAAGCCCTGGGCTTTGATGCGCCGGACCAAGAAGGTCTGCATCAACAGTGGCAGCCGATCCGGTCCTTCGGGCAATGCGGTGTCGTTGTAGTGTGCGATCAATCCACACACGGGAATCCGGGCTTTGACGTTCAACAGTGGAAGCACCGCGTCGAAAACCTTTCCACCGACACTTTCAAAATACACGTCGATCCCATCGCCACAGGCGGTGGCAAGTTGATCGGCAAAATCGGCTGCATGGTGATCCAGGCATTCATCAAAGCCAAACGTCTCCACGCCTGTTTGGCACTTCTTTGGCCCGCCGGCGATCCCCACCACACGACACCCTTTTAGCTTTGCGATCTGGCCGACGATCGATCCGACCGCGCCGGTCGCAGCAGCGACCACGACCGTTTCGCCCGGCTGAGGATTGCCAATGTCAAGCAGCCCCATGTAGGCGGTGAAGCCAGGCATCCCGAGCACGCCAAGCGACCGGGATGGATGCTTCAGTTCCTGTCCCAGCGGCACCAGCCCTTGGCCGTCCGAAACGGCATAGTCTTGCCATCCAGTATTAGCCAACACCCAATCCCCCTCGGCAAAGTCCGAATGCTTGGACTGCAGGACTCGGCAAACCGTGCCACCGACCATCACCGCATCGACCTCGACGGGCGGTGCATACGACGGCGAATCGCTCATGCGACCACGCATGTAGGGATCCAGCGACAGATAGACCGTGCGAAGCAAAACTCGGCCTTCGCCGGGCTGTGGGACATCCGCATTTTCCAATCGAAAGTTATCGGAAGTGGGAGCCCCGTGAGGACGCGAATTGAGGACGATTCGACGATTGGTTTTGGACGACTGTGACATAGGTATTTCTCGAAAGACTCAGTGGGGTTGGTATCAGTTCAGATCAATCACCAAAGCCCAGGTCTTGGAATGCCATGGGCTTGGCGATTTCTGTTCGTTCAGTTCAATCCGTCTAGAACATTCTTTCCGATCGCACGGCCGCTTTCCTGTTGGGCGTGCGCATCTTTCAGCGTTTCGACGGTCAGTTTGCCAAGGTTGTTGTTGACGGTGGAGATCAGCACTGCGTCGTCGATCATTTCCGAAACACGGTTCAGCAATTCGTGCTGGTATTGGATGTCGTCGGTTTGGAACATCGAACGAGCGAACATGAATTCCCAAGCAAAACTAAGGGCCTTGGGCTTGCCAGCCTTGATGTCCAAAGTCTCGGGGTCATCGATGAACGCAACATGCCCGCGTGGTTTGATCAGATCGATGATCTCGGCGAAGTGGCCGGCGGTTCCCGTCAGCGAAGCAACGTAGCGTGGCGTCAAGTCAAGCGATTTCAGTTGGTCCACCATCGATTGACGGTGGTTGATCACATGATCCGCCCCCATCTTCTGGACCCACTGGATCGTGTCTGGCCGCGATGCGGTGGCAACGACGTTCAGACCGGTCAGTTTCTTGGCCAGTTGGATCAGGATCGAACCAACGCCGCCTGCACCGCCGACCACCAACAGGGTTTCGCCATCGCCTTCGCCCTCTTTGACGCCCAGCGATTCGAACAACAGTTCCCAGGCTGTGATAGAGGTCAGCGGGAATCCAGCAGCCTCGGCAAAACCAAGCGACTTGGGTTTGCGACCGACGATTCGTTCGTCAACGGCATGGAACTGGGCGTTCGTTCCAGGGCGAGTGATGTCACCGGCATAGAACACTTCATCACCGACTTGGAACAGACGAACATCATCGCCCACTTCGGTCACCACACCGGCAGCGTCGTAGCCAAGGATCTGAGTGCCGTCTTCGGGCGTCTTCCCCTCGCGTACTTTGACGTCCACGGGATTGACCGAGATCCCACGAACTTCGACCAACAAATCGTGAGCACCCACCGGAGGCATCTCTGCGTCAAACTGGATCAATGACTCGGGCGCCGTAATCGGTCCGGCTTGCTTGTATCCGATCGCTTTCATCTTTGTACTTTCTTTGGAGGTTGATTTCGGTTGGATGAATCAATGACGGGAATGTAGATGCAGTGCCATCAACCGCCTCGCGTCGATGCGATGCCAGAGGTTCGGTATCGATTAGCCGCTGCGATTGGTAGCTGCGACCGTGCAGTGCCAGTTCCCTATGGTGGCCGCGATTCAGCCCGCGGTGCCCCGATCGATGGCCCCGAAATCTTGCTCGTTCGAAGCATGACTTTGCTGACGATTCCGGGCGTCAAAATCCGGCGTGAACCGAAGTCGACATCGGATGGCTGATCGATTTCAAAATGCGACGGCGAACGCGACACGTCGATCCAAACCGCGGTTGGAAGAAACGTCCCGCATCGTTGGACGCAGATTCCGTCTTTCTAGGGCTGGACCGTCAGCTTTTTGACATCCAAGTCCTTCAAGACCGGCTTCGCCTCACTTAGAAACCGCTGGAAGTGTTCGCTTTGGGAGTGCTTCTGCAGAGCGGCTTCGTCATCCCACACTTCGTACACCACGATTTCATCTGCGTTTTCGATGTTTCGGTGACAGATGTAGCTTTGACAGCCCGCTTCGGCTCTGGAAGCCTGGATGATGCTGGCGATCGCCGCGAACAGTTCGTCCCCGGATCCTGCATTGGCGGTAAGGCTGGCTACGACAACCAAAGATTCTGACATCGACTTGCGTTTCCTATTCACGATCACGTGGGCATCCCATTCGCCATCCCCCAACATGGGGACCAAGCGATTTGGGCGATGCGTTTGTCCGACGTGACCCCTGTCAAAGCAATTCACGTACCACTGCCGGGCCGCGCACCGCCCCAGCGTAGAACCGGCGAAAACGGCTTGCTTTCTGGTCAGAATCGGCGGTGCCTGCCCACATGTGCGCAGGTATCGCACGTGCCTGTCTGTTTGTGCGCAAGCCCGGGTCGCCAAGTGGGCAGCCCGGTGACGGATTGGGGCCATCGATTGGGGACGCATCGATTGGGAGCCATCGATTGGGGGCCATCGATTGGCCCGGGCGATGCGCCCGAACGCTTCAGCAGCATCCCCTGAACATGATGGCGGTGTCGTGCGATGGCACACAAACTCGCCACGAAAGATTCAACCGTGGCGGCCGAATGCTACGCGGCGCGGTACATGTGTTCGCGAGTGGGTGGCATTCCCGACAATCCCTTGCCCGCTCGCTTGGTCGCGACCACCTGATAAAGCTTGATGGAACCGGCGGTGAAACCAGCCGAAGCGCCAGCCAGGTAGGCGACCCACAAATTGTACCGTTCCAAGCCGACCATCTCGATCGCTTGATCGCGGTTAGCCGATAGATTTTGGCACCAGAATCGAGTGGTGTGGGCATAGTGTTCGCGCCACGATTCGACGTCGTGAACTTCGAAGCCGGTGTTCTCCAGGCAGTCGGTGGTTTGACCAACCGGGGTCAGTTCAGAACCTGGGAAGATGTACTTCAAGATGAACTGCCGTTCGGGCCGAATCCGCTTGGCAGCCCGCTTAGAACTCTTCGCTCGACGTGCGATCGCGTGGTTCAGCATCACGCCGCGATCCCGCAGCATCGAATTGATCTTTTGGAAATACCGTGGGTAGTTGGCGGCGCCGATGTGTTCGGACATGCCAATGCTACTGATCTTGTCGTAGGTGCCTTGATGATCTGCGTAGTCACAGATTTCAACACTGACCTGGTCTTGCAAACCGAGTCGTTGAATCTTTGCTTGGGCGAAGTCATGTTGTTCTTGAGACAACGTCACGCCGTGAGCCTTGACGCCAAAGTTCTGAGCGGCGTGACAGATCAGCCCGCCCCAACCGCAGCCGATGTCCAGCATCTTTTCGCCCGGCTGCAATTGCAGTTTGCGACAGATCATGTCCAACTTGTCGTGTTGGGCTTGATCAAGCGAGTTGGACCAGTCGGTGAAGTAGCCGCAGGTGTACTGCATCTCTTCGCCGAGAAACAGCTTGTAGAAATCGTTGCCCACGTCGTAATGGAACTGGATATAGTCGGTGTTGTTGCGTTTGGATTCGTTGCGACCGATCGCGTCGTCCTTGAATCCGTGTTGAACGTCCGCGACATTCGTTTTGGCGAACAGGAACGGCAAGGTTCGTTTGACCAGCATGGTCTTGCTGATTTTTTTCAGCTCGCGACGATTGGATCGTTCGGTTCGAAAGGCGTGCGTGAACTCAATCAGATCACCGCCATCGAATGCGATGTGTCCGGTCGCGTACAGACGAACCAGCGTTTCCAAGGTTGGACGCCGAACCAGGGACCCGATGACGCCGGGACCGGAGATGGAGATCGTCAGCTTTCCGTCCGCGTTCTTTCCCAGCGGGACCACACGACCGTCCCACAGTTTGACGCTGACATTCATGTCCAGCGGCCCTGCAACGCTTTGCAGAATCTCGACGATTGAATCGAGCTGTGATTTCGATGAAAAGGGGATGCCCATCGGAAGAAACTCTGGTTGGAATGAAGACTGGACGTGCATCGGGAACGCCGAACACCCGGATCGCCCTTCACAGATACCAGATTGTGCAGCGACAGCGTCAGACCAAAAAGTCACCGCCCCGGGAGATCGGTACCGGTGGCCAAGGCACACCGGCATGGGGGCTATCGCCACTGCGTGGCTATCCGTCCGCAAGTGCCGGAGGGACGAAAGCATCGTGCCGGTGGTCTCGACCACCGGTACCCCGTGAGAACAACCCATCTCTTTTCCTGCCGCACTGATCGCCGCGAAAAGCGGCAATCAGAGCGGCAGGAAAAGGAGTCGCGACGCCGGTGAAGGCACCGTGGACCAAGGTCCACGGCAAAGAGCTAGCGCCACTGCGTGGCTAGCCGTCCGCAAGTCCCGGAGGGACGAAAGCATCGTGCCGGTGGTCTCGACCACCGGTACCCCGCGAGAACAACCCATTCTTTTCCTGCCGCACGGATCGCCGCGAAAAGCGGCAATCAAAGCGGCAGGAAAAGGAGTCGCGACGCCGGTGCAGGCACCGTGGACCAAGGTCCACGGCAAAGAGCTAGCGCCACTGCGTGGCTAGCCGTCCCCAAGTCCCGGAGGGACGAAAGCATCGTGCCGGTGGTCTCGACCACCGGTACCCCGTGAGAACAACCCTTCTCTTTTCCTGCCGCACTGATCGCCGCGAAAAGCGGCAATCAAAGCGGCTGGAAAAGGAGTCGCGACGCCGGTGCAGGCACCGTGGACCAAGGTCCACGGCAAAGAGCTATCGCCACTGCGTGGCTAGCCGTCCGCAAGTCCCGGAGGGACGAAAGCATGTCCATCCTGCCATTGCCGACGTGTCACGCCTTCTCGGGCGAAACCGGCTTGCCGTCGCTGGTCAGCCGGAAATTGATCGTCGAATCTTGTTCGGCGACCTGGACCTTCAGCAGCGAGTCTTCGTTGTAAACCGCTGGCACCCGTTCGTTGGGATCGACGACCTTTTTGGTTGGACGGCGGCGACGCGTGGGCGCCTCGTCGTCGTCATCTTCGGCCAGTTCGTTCCCGACTTCTCCGGTGCTTGCCGTCGTACTGATCCGAACGATCTTGGGGCCTACCGTGACACCATGCACTTCGCTGTTGAACTTCAACTGATAGTGCCCGGTATCGTCCGTGGTCGCATAGGCCTGAGTCAGGTCCGCGGCTTCGAAGAAGACCACGGCGCCCGCCAGTGGTTGGCCATCGATCGTCACCTGCCCCGAAATCGGCACCAACCCCAGCGAACTGTAGTCGGTGTCCAATCCGTTTCCACAGCCGACGACTGCCATCAACGCGGTCGCCACAGCCCAATGGCAGATCGGATTTACTTTGTCATTCATCAACGCAAACTCATATATTTGGAATACTTTCAGTAGTCAGCAACGGCGAAGGAGATTAGAAGTCGCCGGGCAGTTCGAGTCCGTTGCGAGACCCCAGCCCGGTGTAGACTTCTTGATCAATCGATTCCGAGATGAACTGAATCGATCCGTCACAAAGTGCAAAGTACGCTCCGCCGACGTGGTAACTGCCGAACGAAAGTTCCATCAACCGGCCATGCAGCGTGGGCTGAGTACGGCGTGCATTGATCGGTGCGATCGTGGTTCCGACAAGCTCCGAAAATTCGGTCCCGCCAGTCCCACCGTCACAGCGGCATGGATCGGCACTGGGCGAACCGATGTTCCAGTAATCCATCGCTTGACCGTCTTTGACGAACCGTGGATCGGTATACGATTCGCCGATCATGATCGTGTGGCTGGTCCCGTCCAGGATGTCACGGAATCGAGTTTGGCTGCAGGCATAAAAGATGCCGTCTTGATCGATATCTTCGAGCGCCTTCGTCCCCGGCAGCGCCGTGCTGGTATCGTCCGAACTGGACTCGGTGCCCGCGCTGCCTCGGTAACTAGCGGGGACTCGATCCGGGATTCCGTTGTTGTCGAAGTGAATGGGAATCGCCATGCTGGGACAGCGATAGGTTGCGATGTAGGTCCCGGCTGCTTTCTCGTTATTGCCGTCGTCGTAGGCCCAGTTGCCCGGCCCCGATTCTTGGAACACCAACGTATCGTAGAGCGATCCTTGTTCGATCTGTGGCAACAGGTGTGCACTCCAGGCGGTCCCACGTTGGTCCCAGCCGTAGGGCATCTTCCGAAACTTGTCGTGATAGCTGTGCGTGGCCAGGGCGATCTGTTTCAGGTTGTTGCCACATGACATCCGCCGCGATGCTTCCCGTGCCGCCTGAACCGCGGGCAGCAGCAACCCGATCAACACGCCGATGATCGCGATCACGACCAACAGTTCCACCAAGGTGAATGCCCATCGATCGGTCGACGGTGATCGACGACGCGGTGCACTGAAACGGAATCCGCCCAGCATCGTCTGTTCTTTGGGGCAACCGCATGCCTGCGACATTTCCGCCTTATCGCTCATAAACCGCCCTTCGAAATTCATTGAATTGTCTTGTGTGTTGTGTCCCGTTTGCAATCGAACCGAAATGGAACGACCTGCTGATGGACGCGGACAATACAGAGACAAGATGAAGTAGGGACGATCAAAAGATGAAGGTTACGTAAAGCCACGGCAGGGTCCGGCGGTCGAATCCAGTAGGTGCTCGATCGCCTCCTAAAATCGAACTAGCGAAACATTGGCACCCATTTGCGGCAGCGCTGGTCGGAGCAGAGAGCAAGAAAGTTTCAGATTTTTCGACCGCTCGGTCGGTTCTGCGGAGATTTCCGCAGGAAAGAAGCGAGGCGGGGCGAGATGACTTGAATCGCGACACTGATTGATCGCTCGTCGCTAAACCTGTCGTCCACCGCGGTGCGCGACCGCGGACGAAGACGGCGACTGAGATGGCCGCAGGCGACTAGGTTGATGGACCTATAGGACGATCTCGACCATGGCTCGGATCGTGACCGCATCATCGGTATTCAAGGATGCGATCCCAGCAACGTCGTGTTCGATCGTCGGCATATCGGAGATGTACATCACACCGGTGGTGAAACCGACTTGCCATCCGCCCATTTGTTGGCGAGTGGTGAACAGGGCCTCGACCGTCGTTGAATTCTTGCTGATCGAATCAGTGCCGGTTCCAGCGATCGTGCCGCCAACGAAGTTGTAGTCGGCGTCCATATCAAAGTAGCCAACCGAGAAGTCCAGGTTGCTTTTGCGTCCTAGGAAGATTCCGTCCCAGCCGACAAAGCCTTTGCCGCCGACGAAGTCCGAATCCAGTTCTTCGCGGAACAGACGGTTCCCGCCATATTCGACATTGAAGTCTTGGTCGAAGGCCATGTAGTTGAACGAACATCCTGCGGACAGGCCGCCGAAACGGGTTCGCCAGGTATCCCGCAATGCGAAATCAAAACCGTAGTGATCCACATCGGCATCCAGGTGGCTGTTGCCGCCCGACAACGCGCTGTTGGCTCCGGTCAACGGATTGGCAACATCGACATCAATCGGGTTGGCATTGGAATTGGCGTTGGCCAAACCGTAGAACGCACGCGTTTCAAAACTGGTTCGCGTCCACAAGAAACGTTGGACCGCTTTCAGTTCCCACATCGCACCGAGCGTGTCACCGTCGTCTTGGAAGGCGTTGCCTCCATTGGCGTCGGTTCCCACTTTGTATTCAGGCAACAAAGCACCCCAAAACGCTTTCCCGAAGGTCAGTTCGAATGGGTCGTCCGAGATCGTGCTTTGCGCCGACGCACTGGTCGACGACAGCAATCCGACTGCGATGATCGCAATCCATGAAAGGTAACGCATATGGGTCGCCAAAAGGTTTGGATGGGGGGGAGATGCCTCTGTTTCCCTATCGATTCCCTTGCGTGGTCCAGTGGAGTGTGTCAGCCGTGAATGTCCAGATCGCCCTGGATGGCGGGATGGACGTATTCGTTAGACGGAAGTCACCAATTTACCGGATCGGCTGGGTCGTAACGAATGCGCCGCCGGATACATCTGGGCAAAACAAACGGCTGCTTCGTGACACCAATCGGATCACTGCGGCGCAACCGGGCGACAGCGGCCTCCGTCGGTATCCCCCAATCGCAAATGCGGCCGGCGCAGAAGCAGCGGTCAGAACAGCAGCCTTTCATCCTGGGGTGGATCGATGCAGCGTGGTCCTTCGTGACGGGCGTTGTTGACATAGCGTTGGACCGGACGAACCGCCAATTCGATCTCGCTGGGCGACAGGCACCAGGATTTCAAAGCTGCGCGATCGTCGAATTCGGGATTGATCCAGTGGCGACCGCGATCGACGTCCAACAACACCGGCATGCGATCATGAATCGGTCGCGTGATGGGGTTGGCCGCCGTGGTCAGAATCGTGCAGGTCCGCAGCGGTTGCCCATCGACCACGATCGTTGGATGGGTGTCCCACAATCCAGCCATCACCAACACGGTGCCTGATCCAGGCGTTTCTGATCCACGCGTTTCTGATCCAGGCGTGCCTGATCCAGGCGATTGCGTGCCATCGAGTTCGGGCGGTTGAATCAGGTAGGGCTGTTTCGTTTTGCCGACCGTTTTCCACTCGTAATAGCCATCGGCCAGCACCAAGCAGCGTTGGCGTGCGAAGGCGGATCGAAACGAGGGTTTGGTGTCGACGGTTTCGCTGCGGGCGTTGATCATCCGACTGCCGACGCCTGGATCGTCGGACCAGGCGGGCACGAGTCCCCAGCGGATCATGGCGGTGGTCGCCGTTTCCGCAGGCCCAGGCTGCAGAACGCACAAGACCGGCTGTGTGGGGGCGATGTTGAATCGCGCCGCATCGCCCCAATCCAACCCGTCCGGATCAACGTGGGGCAAAAATTGCTGGCACCACTGTGTCGGCGGCGAACGAAGGGTCAGTCGGCCACACACGAATTCGGAATCCAGCATCAAAGGCGGGGGCGTTGCCTGGGGACCGATCCGCAGGCGGTTTTCAACTGTGATCAGATTACTGCAACCGGGTCGTCGTCGGCAAATCGAACTCCATGGGTTCCACTGCAGCGGCGGGTGACGGGCCGGCAAAGCGTGCCCGGGCACCGGCGTGAATCCCGCCCGAGCACTGTGTGAATCGTACGCCAGGGCGGGTGTGAATCGTACGCCAGGGCGGGTGTGAATCGTCCGCCAGGGCGGGTGTGAATCGTCCGCCAGGGCGGGCGTGAATCGTACGCCAGGGCGGGTGTGAATCGTCCGCGATGGACGACTGCCATCGGCTGGGATGATTGGGGGAAAACGGGAATCCGTACGAAAAACGCGGGGACCTTACCGAAAAATGGCGACTCGCGTTAAGCTGGTGCTGACCGTGACCTTCCCGCGGCGTTGATTCGCCTGCGCCCCTTTCCCCGATCCCATTCGTCAACGGCCTTGAACTTCCCACTGCTATCTCGCGTGCTTGGCACCGTTTGCATGTTGATCGGTGGATCGATGGCCTTCAGCTTGCCGTTCGCGATCCCGGCATTATCCAAGCGAACCTACCTCAGTGCTTCGGATGGGTTCGAAGTGGCCGGTGCTCGGGGGCTGCTATCGAGCATGGCGATCTGCATGGTCGTCGGATTCGTGCTTCGCGTGCTGGGCCGCAAACATCGCGGCGGGCAATTGTTCCAGAAAGAAGCGATGGCGATCGTCGGACTCAGCTGGGTACTGGCGACGATCCTGGGTGCCCTGCCCTTTTATCTAAGCGGCACCTGTATCCAACAGGGCGATCCGATCACGTTCATCGAAGCGATGTTCGAATCCCAGTCGGGTTTTAGCACGACCGGGGCCACCGTTTTGACGGACCTGGAATCGCCCGACTTGGTGCCTCACTGCATCCTGTTCTGGCGATCCTGGACCCACTTTTTGGGCGGCCTAGGGATCGTTGTTCTGTTTGTCGCCATCCTGGGGCAAGGTTCGGCGGGCAAGGCGATGATGCGTGCCGAGATGCCGGGCCCGACCAAAGAGGGCAGCATGCCGCGGATGCAGGCGACGGCTTGGGCGTTTGCCGGAATCTATATCGGCCTGAATGCGATCCTGACCTTGGTCTATGTACTGGAGGGCATGTCGCCGTTTGATGGACTGTGCCACGCGTTTGGAACCATGGCGACAGGCGGCTTCAGCACCTACAACGCCAGCCACGGCCAGTTCGACAGCAGCCTGATCGACTACACCACGATCGGGTTCATGATCTTGGCCGGTTCGAATTTCACACTGCTGTATTTGACGCTGCTAGGCGAACCTCGACGGTTGTTCAAAGACGTCGAGTTTCGAACCTTTATCGGGATCATCGTGTTGGTGACCGGTGGAGTGGTTTTCTTTGGCATGCGTGCGGCGGACGAGGACTTTGGAAACTTCGCCGATTCGCTTCGATTTGGCATGTTCCAGGTGGTGTCGGTGCTGACGACCACCGGATACGGCACTTCCGATTTTGACAACTGGAACAACTTCGGTCGCGGCATCCTGTTGCTGTTGATGTTCGTCGGCGGATGCGCCGGCAGCACCGGTGGCGGCATGAAAGTGATCCGCCATATCTTGTTCTACAAAATCCTAAGACAAGAAGTCGAACGGGCGCACCGGCCGCGAGTGGTGCGGTTCATTCGGATTGGCGGTTCGACGGTCGACGACCCGAACTTGGCGCACGCCATCGTGGTTTACTTTTCGATGATCTTGGCGATCTTTGTCGTGTCATGGTTCCTGCTGATCACGTTTGAACCCAACAGCACTTGGGGTGTGACCGAAGCGGCGACCACGGGGTCCATCGACATGTCCCCCGATTCGATCGAACGAATCGTTCGCAAAAACACGCTGGACGAAAAGCTATTGGATTCGGCCAGTGCGGTAGCGGCCACGCTGAACAATATCGGCCCCGGATTCGGGGTGGTTGGTGCAACACGCAACTACGCCGGTTTCAGCCAGGGAGCCAAACTTCTGTTCGTTTGGCTGATGATGTTGGGTCGAGTAGAAGTGTTCAGCGTTTTAGTGCTGATTATCCCATCATTTTGGCGCCGCATTTAGCTCGCGTTCGTGCCTAGTTCTTCACCGCCGGTACAATGGACTCGGATCGCTGGTGGACCGAATCCATGGTTCGCCAACACACCGGCGACTGCCAACGGCCAGATCCTTGGCCGAATTTACGTGATCGATCGGAAACTGATTTGATGGGCAAAACTGCTGGAAATCTAATCGCCGCCACCTGCGCCGCGGCAATCATCGTGATCGTCACCACGATTGCTGCCACGCAAGCGGCGGCGCAAGTCTTTCGGCAACCCGATGACAACCGACGCAGTGCGGTCATCATCCCGATGCACGAAGACATCAACTCGCTTAGCGGGGCGATCCTGAAACGCAACTTCCAGCAGGCGGTCGAATCCGGCGTCGACGTCATCATCTTTGATATCGACAGCCCCGGCGGTCGCGTGGATGTGACGTTCGAGTTGATGGACATGATCCTAGAAGCCGACAACGTCGAAACTGTCGCGATGATCCGCCGCGATGCGATCAGCGGCGCAGCCCTGATGGCCCTGGCCTGCGACAAAATCCTGATGAAGCCCGGCGCCCGTTTGGGGGATGCCGGTGTGATCGTGTTGGGACTTAGCGGCGAATTTCGCTACGCCGAAGCCAAGAGCCGAAGCATGGTGGCGCAGCGGGCGCGAGACACCGCGACAGCCACCGGACGACCAGCCGTGTTGGCCGAGAAAATGACGGACAAGGACATGGTCGTCTTCACCGCAACGCATCAAGAAACCGGCGAAGTACGTTACTTTTCGGACAAAGAATGGGCCACTCTGGACGACGCCGATCAGTGGGAACAGGGCAAACCGATCCGTGAAGGCGGCAAAGAGATGTTCTTTATCGCCAACGGTGAACGATTGGTGGAACTGGGGATCGCCGACCAGACGTTCAATTCGCAAGACGAGATTGCAGAGATCCTTGGCGTGGACCCTGCGATCGAAACCATGGCGCCGACATGGGCCGAAACCTTTGCACGGCTACTGAACACTGGTTGGATCACGTTCTTCCTGATCGCGATCGGGTTGTTGGCATTGGTCGTCGAACTTTCCGCCCCCGGCATCAGCGTTGGTGGATTGGTTTCACTGCTCTGTTTCAGCCTGTTCTTTTGGAGCCGGTTTGCAGCCGGCACGTCGGGATGGTTGGAAGTGATGTTGTTCGCATTGGGGTTGGTTTTCATCGCTTGCGAACTGTTCGTCATCCCGGGTTTTGGGATCGCGGGACTGGGCGGCATCGTGCTGTTGTTGGGGTCGCTGGTGATGGCGTCGCGGCGAGTCCTGATCCCCCAGAACGCCGAACAACTCAACGGCCTGGGCTATGACGTCGTGACCGTCGTCGGCGCCTTCTGTGCGTTTCTAGTCGGGCTGTTTCTGCTGTCCCATTACATCGGCGAAATTCCTGGGCTGAGTCGCTTGACGCTGAAACCACCGGTCCTGGCTGATGCCGACGCAGTCTTTGCCCACAACGATCCGTCCAGCCTGCCGGGTTGGCAACAGGTCGAGGTCGGCCAAGTCGGTCAAGCGGTGTCGCCGCTACGCCCAGGCGGACGGGTCCAGGTGGGCGAAATCATGGTCGACGTGACCACCGAAGGCGACTTCGTCGAATCGGGAACGGCAGTAAAGATCATCGGCAAACAGGGCGCCCGAGTCATCGTGCGGGCAACCTAGCCCCACGCACCGACCACCATCCAACCAACCGTCATGGGATTCGCCAGAATTCTCTTCCGGCCCGGTTAAGGATCAGATCATCCGGCTGCTGCGGCGCTACCTTCCAGGCAGCGATGGTCCGGTTATGCCGGTTGCAACCGTTGCATTGGCAATCGGATTTGATAGCAAAGACGGTTATGGGGGATTGGCTGGCAAATCGGCTTGGTGGGTGCCGATTCAAGCGGTGGTGTGGATAGGCGAAGCTTATCCGTCGCGTCGTTACGCCTGCCCCGAAAAGTCTCCTTGTCTACCAGCGATGCATCATCGACGGCCGCTTCGTGGCTGATCTTTCGCTCTCTGACCCGTGCGGCAGGTTTCGTCGGCGACCAGTTCATCGGTCGCGTCGCCACCATCGCATCGATCTTGGCGATCCTTTGGGCAACGGGCAAATTGGCCCTGCGTCCCGCATCCTGGACTCGCCCGGTTCGATCGGTGTTCGGCAGACAGTTGCTGTTCACCTGTGTCGACGCCAGTTCGGTTGGCGTTCGCTTTGGCGCCGCGGTGGGCGTGTTGGTGATCGTGCAGGCCGCGATGTGGATTGACGCGTTGGGGGTCACGACCGAGATCATCGCACCGATCTTGTGGAAGGCCATTGTTCGCGAGATCGCGCCGCTGCTTGCCTGTTTGGTGGTGATCGGCCGCAGCTGCATCGCGATCTCGACCGAACTAGCCACGATGGTGGTTGGCGGCGAGGTCGAGGTCATGGACGCACAGGGGCTCGATCCGATGACGTGTTTGGTGATGCCACGCATTTTAAGTGTTGTGATCAGCGTGTTTTGTTTGGCGATCATCATCGCCACATCGATGGTGGTGACCGGCTATGTGATCGGCTGGGTGATGGGTGCCATCCGTGTATCGTGGACGACCTTTCTAGACCTGATCGTCAGCCAGTTCCATTCACTGGACCTGCTGTTCTTTGTGCCCAAGACGATCATCGCGGGCGCCTTTGCCGGCGCGATCTGCTGCATTGACGGGTTGAATGTACGGGGAACGATGACGGACGTGCCCAGGGTATCCAGCCGCAGTGGGATTCGCGCATTGACCGCGGTGTTCGCCGTTTCCGCAGTGCTTTCGGTGTTGATCTATGGCCGTCTGCTTGTCTTCAAGATTTTATAGGTCGCCCCCATGAACAGCACATCCAACCCACCGCCGCCGGTTGCGGATCCGCCGCCGCCGCCGCCGAAGGTTCTAGAACTCTGCGACGTCACCTTTGGCAGCATGTCCGAACATCGCCATGTGCTTCGCAACGCCAACCTGCTGATTCGCGAAGGCCAAATGGTCATGGTGCATCCCGATCGATCACTGCGACTGCGAGCCGCTGCGTCGATGATCCAGGGCCTGCAATTCCCGCTTCACGGCAAGGTACTGTTTCGCGAATCGGATTGGCTGGGCACAGACTATGACCGTCATTTCAAGATGCGTGCCAGCATCGGCCGAGTCTTTGAAGACCAAGGTTGGATTGCCAACTTGAACGTGTCCGAGAACCTTTCGCTTGCCAGCGACCATCAAGGCCGTGACCCGGACGTCACACAATCAGAAATCGAACACTGGGCGGATCGATTCTCGTTGGACGGTCGATCACGTCAGCGGCCGGCCTTCGTGGAATCGGTGCGACTGCAAATGTTCCAGTGGGTACGCGCCTTGATCGGATCCCCTGCCCTGTTGCTGTTGGAACGGCCGATGCGTTCGGTACCAACGATCTGGCTAAGCCGATTGGCCGAATCCGTCAACGAACTGCGTGACCGCGGCACGGCGGTGTTGTGGTTTGCGGGCAATCCAACCGACGCCAACGGCAGCTTCACCGATCCGGTTCAACACTTCCGTCTTAGTGGCGGCAAATTGGAACCCATCACGGACATCACGACAATCGGTTTGGGAGGGCAACGATGAACGAACCCTATCGATTGCGGTACACCAATCAGATCGTCGGCGCGTTCTTGTTGGTATTGTTGCTGTTCCTGATCGTGTTGGCGTTATTGCTGCTGCGGGCCAGCGACTACTTCGTCGAACGAAAACCATTTTGGTTTGAAATTTCGCAAGAACAGATCCAAGACCTGCATCCCGGCATCGAAGTGATGATCCTAGGCCAGCTTGCAGGCCAGGTCGACAACATCCGCTACGTCGAGGACACCGACCGTGTTCGCGTGGAACTTAGCATCGATCCAGGCAAGAGCGACCAGATCTTCGAAGACTCGGTGATCGTCCCGGCGCGAAAGTATGGCGTCGGAACACCGGTGCTGAACATTCGCCGGCCACGTTCAAACGCTGGTCCCCTGGTCCCGCTATCGCCTGGGCAACCCATCACCGCGTTCCGCAGTGAAGACGACCGCTTGGAACGGATGTCACGAGAAGTCGAATCGGTCACCGAATCGGTTCGATTGATCCAAGAAAAGTTAGATCCAACGCTAACGACGATCGACGACGCAGCAGCAAAGTTTTCGACCTCGCTGACCGACACCGTCGACCCGACCTTTGTGCGTGCCCAACAGGCGTCGGATTCGTTCCTGCAGACCAACGAACGACTGCGGCCCGAAGCATCCGAAACCTTGCGACTATTGCGGCAGGCGACGGAGTCGATGCAGGCTCAGATGACGACGCTAACGAAAAAGATTGAAACCTTGGTCGACGAAGACATGCGGACCACGCTGGCCAAGGTTCGCCAATCGACCGACGAAGTCAGCGCCGCCGCGAAGACTGCCAATCAAACTTCATCCGATGTCGGCGTCGACATTGCCGAAACACTGGAACAACTGCAACAGGCATCGGAACAGGTCCGGCAGTTGGCGATCGAAAGCCGGCAAGTGGTCCAGATCGTACGGGGCGAAGCCGAAGAACTGCCCGGGACGACCGCGCGAGTCAACGATACGGTCAACGAGACACAGGACTTGGTCGGCGAGATCCGTGGCCATTGGTTGCTGCGTCGATCCAGCCAACGCCCCACGTCGACTCAGCAAGTTTCGCCGTCGACCGTCCGCGGAGGATTTGCACGGTGACAACTCCCCTGCCCCGCCCAAACTTATTCTCATCCGCTCGCCGACCGGCATGGTTGGCGTGGATGATGTTTGCCTGCGTGGTGATCTTGCCGGCCGGTTGCCGCACGGCCCCCAAAGCGGTCCCGGTCGTCGATTCGCGAGTTCGCCGATTGGCCGAAGACGGCCGAGAACAGTATGCCGAAGGTGACATCGAGCGGGCGATCGCCAAGTACCAATCGGCGCTGCTGCGGGCTTGGGCGATGGACGACCCGACGGAATCGGGCAACGCGGCATACAACTTAGCCGCATGCCTGACCAGTGATGGCCGCAGCGACTTGGCTCGCGACTGGCTTGCCGATGCGCACCACGAACTGGGTCGGGGTGGCCAGTCCCGTGGCAACGCGTGGCTATTGCAAGCTCGCATCGCGACCGAGCAACGTCGTTTCAACGATGCAGCGTATTGTTTAGACCAAAGCACCTGTTCCGCAGCCCCCTGCGACGACGGCGACGCAAAATGCGGCTGCCCAACCGCCGACGGATGCCGTCAATGTCCGCTGGAAGGCGTGCCCTGCATCGGCGCCAAGATTCAAGCCAAGCGGGCCGACGAGGAATGTCAGCACGAGTTCCAAGCACAGATCCACCTGGCGCGAGCCCGTTTGGCTGCCGAACAATTCGACCTATCCGCCGCAGCCCGACATTTTGCATGTGGATGCGAACTAGCCGGCGATGTATGCAGTCACGAACTGCATGCCGAACTGCACGACGTCGCTGCGTTGATCCATGTTGCCAAAGAAGAATACATCCAGGCGGCTTCGCATTTTGATCGCGAAGCCCGCCACCTCCGTTTGGCAGGCAACTATCGCGAGATTCCGGGAACGCTGGAACTAGCAGCGGCGGCCTACCAACAGGCCGGATCCCCTCACCAAGCTGCCGAGCGTTGGAACCGGGTTGCCCGAATTTGGATCGGTCGCGGCGACGCAAAGAAGGCCTGGACCTTCCTTCGCACCGCTAGCGAAACCGTCGACCTGTGCATGGTCGACGACACGGATTCCATCCGAATCCGACTGTCCTTGGTCGCCCGGGAAATCGAATCACAACTAAGCCGTCAGCCATCCCCATCGGGCCAGAACCCTGTGGACGATACGGAGGCTGACATTGAAATCGACGTCCACGATGACCATGACCAACGCCTTCCCGTGCCACTTAGCGGCGCCGGGCATGTCGCCGACGACGTCGACGAACCGCCCATCCGGTGACGCCCAGCGCTGCGATCGCGACAAACGACGCCGGTTCCGGTACCGCCACTGCGGCGTCACCGACCATGAATCGCAGCGTCCCAAAATCGCTGACGGTCCCGCCTGCGGCTAGGTTGGCAACCGCGGTCACCCCCAGGTCGTAAACGCCTTCGCTGGTGAACCCAAAGTTAAAGTGATCGTGCCCGCCGATCGTCAGCGGCAACAAATCGGACGAATCCAAACCATTGTTGGATTGCCAGAACACATCGGCACCACCGAAACCGCCGGACTGCCACAGTGCAAATTCCCCGGGTCCATCGAAAGAAGTCAATTGCAGGGTTGCAGCGGAAAACTCTGCCGGCAGCAGTTCTTCGGCGGCAATTCCCAGGAAAGGGAGCCCCGCAGTGTTGGACTGAGGCAACCTCCATACGGAATCACCAGCTTTCGTGCCCAAGAACGCGATTGAGCTTGTCGTGGTAGAGCGAGCGTCGTCGCTCACCCACACGACGGCGCCGGCGGGGTCAAACTCGGCATCCCCGATCAAGGAAACGCCATCCAGGATGGCGCCATCGCCAAAGTGATAGTGAAGTTCCAATTCACCGCCCTCGTAGGCCAGTCCGATATCGCCGTGTCCGGATGTGTATGTGACGACGTCGGCAGATGCGGTCCGCGGCAGCAGAAGGACCAAGACTGCAATCAGGATGGGAAACGCTTGTAGAAACTTGTTCATGGATTTTCTCGTTGCTAAATGGAATGGATGTTGGTTGAAAAATCAGGAGCCGAAACGGCGCAGAGTGATCCGAGCCTGAAAAGGCAACCTGCCTTCCGAATCGAAACGAACGCGTCGACGGCCGTTGGTGAGTTCAGGGTGCTGACAGGACCTCGCTTCCGTTGCGACTGCCCTGCGCCCAGTACAGTTCGCGGTCAATTTGCTCGGCCATGAATCGCACACTGCCATCGGCCATGGCCACGTGAACGCCGCCGACATGATGGCTGCTGAGGGTGACAAGATTCATGCCATCGTCCTCGCCCCCATAGACATGACAGTTGCGTTGATTGACGGGGATTACCGGCATGAAATGGTTCGCTGCGAAGGTCCACCCCGTGATCCATGCATGCCCGTGGCTGATGCTGTAGTGCGCATCGGCCAAAGACACGCTGTCGCAATAGCGGACCCAGTTCTGCAAACTCCGCCCCGTCGATCCGCCGCCGCAGAACGACTGCATCGAAATCGGGGTATGCTGCGAGATGTTTGTTGTGCCAAAGGCATCGGCCGATTCGAACACCTGCGCGATCACGCGTTCGCCAACTGCCATCGTGTTGGACAGGCCATCGGTGATATCCGCCATGCGTACACGGGGCTGCTGCCACGAATCGCTGGACTGCGGATTCAGCAGTCCGATCACCCCGTTCTGCTTCTTCAGGGGTGTTGTTACGCCGGGTCCCACCGACTGCCTTGGCCAACCAATGTTTGCGGCGTAACTGCCCGGTGCCGTTTGGATGCCCAACGAAAACTGAGGCACCGATTCGGGATCACTCGGACACAGATAGGTCGCGACGATCGCCGCCGCCGGGCCGGCATCCACATGGGAACTCGACATCGCAAAGTCGGCATAGTCCGCGTCGGTCGAATAGTCCGTCCGATCAGCAAGCGATGTTTCAAAGTGAATCTGTTGGTGCAGTGCGGTCTGTTCGATCTGCGGCAGAATCCGGGCCATCCAACTATGGAAACCGCTGCCGGCGGTCCCGTCATCAAACTGGTCCGATCCCGTCATGCTGACCGGCATGCTGCGGTGAATGTCGTGATACAGATGAAGCGCAAGGGCAACCTGTTTCAGGTTGTTCGAGCACGTCATCCGCCGCGCCGCTTCGCGAGCCGATTGGACCGCTGGCAACAGCAGACCCACCAAGATGGCAATGATCGCGATGACCACCAACAGCTCGACCAGCGTGAACGCAGACCGACAAGAGCATCGGCGACGTTGAAGGTGAAACATGAAATGAACTCGTGTGAAGGCATGGGCAACCAGCCTGAAAACGATCGAAGGCTCCGCCGCATGCGCGCGCAATCCGAGCGGGTTTGGTCGGACCGTTGTCCGGGCCACCCGCGCACACGAACGGAGTGTTCTCGATTGATTTCAGCCTGCCCCAAAGCGGCGATCAGTCGCGCTGTAGGGTCGACGAAAGTTGAATTCAGAAAGCCATGGATTCAGTGCAGCCATGGTGCATGCCGGGGCATGATTTCATCGACCCGGAAAACCCCGGATCAACGACCCACACCACCTGCAAAGCAGACAGCCCAAAGCGATTGGCAAACCGATAGAAACCGACTAGCAGGAAGCTGTCGGTGGACCGCGTGAAGGCGGCAAGAACACGGGCGATTCCACATCGATGGAAACATCCCGACACACCAAACCATCGCCAGCAACTAGCGATGCTTGAAAGAAATCGAACGTCTGGACAGATCCGATCGGAGCGAAAACCGATTGGCAAACCGGACAGTTCTGTGAATCATGAGAGTCCGACGGATCAGCAGGTGGATCCGACTGGTACCGCGTCGATGAATCGGCCGCGGTCGCGCCGGTTGAGCTCGCATCAGGTGCAGAATTCGGATCACCCGGCAAAGCATCCACGTCGCACGTGGAATCGGCGGTGCAACCGTGATGATGGCCTACCGAATCGGATCCGGAACAGGATTCATGGTGCATCGCCCCCTGCGGGTGATGATGTCCCGAGCACATTGCAAGCGCATCGTGATCATGGCCGCAACGACTGACATGAATCCATGCGGGCGCGTGGCCGATGCAGAGCACCGCACACAGCAGCAATGGCGTCAAGAAAGGTCGGACAGCGGACAACATAACCAATGCCTGGATTGGAAATAGGCAGTGCGATTGAAATGTGGTCCGACCAAAGACAACGGTACTATCGTGCCGTGACGACGATGGTTCGTCAATGACGAAAGAAAAAATACTTTTCGTCCAAGAAAGCTAGTGCGGCAAGACCGTCCCACCTTTCTTGAAATTGCGACGCCTCGAAATCCCCGGATCAGCCGATGCGGCGGTTGAGTTCTTCGACCTGATCATTCAGCGTCAACAAGTCGTACACCCATCCGATGCCCAACAGCCCGCCGGTCAACAGATACAGAACTCCGATGAACACCTTTCCCATATAGAACTGGTGGACACCGAATAGTCCTAGGAAAAAGTGCAGGCACCAGACGACGGTGTAGTCGTACCCACCCGGCCGATAGCGTTGATTGGCTTCTTCGGCCATCGATGGGATCAGGAACAAGTCGACGATCCACCCGATCAAAAACACGCCACCGGTGAAGAACCACAACGCTCCGGTCAACGGTTTCCCAAAATAGAAACGGTGCGCACCGAAGATCCCCAGAATCCAAAACAGGTATCCGACCACGACGGGATGAGTTGGCGCGATATCGGTACTCGAGCGGCCAGCGGGGACGTGACCGGTGTCGGTCGCAAACGATGGAGAATTCATATCCGTTTTTGGTTAGCGAGTACTTCGTCAGCTGGACGCCGGGGGGGGCAGCAGTCCAGCGTCGTGGGCAGCGGATGCCGAAAACTGGTCGCGTCCACCGATCCATTGCCACAGGTGTGTATTCCGACAAGGTTTGCAAATCTTGGTCCAGGAATGCGTACTTTGTCAGAAAACATGGACTTCATGGATCCGGGATGCATCGGGTGGCTGTTTTTTCTGCTGGTTCGGCTGATTTGGAGTCCGCTGAGTAGTTTTAGGATCCCTCGGGACTCCCTAACATGAACAAAAAATCACCCCGCAATGGTCGTCCCTGGAATCTGGCATGCAGTACGCCGAATTGCACTGCAAAAGCAATTTCTCGTTCTTAGAGGGTGCTTCGCATCCTGACGAATTGGTCCAGCGAGCTTCGCAGCTTGGTTATTCAGCGATCTCGCTGACCGATCGGGCGACGATGGCAGGCGTCGTACGCGGGTTCGCGCCGGCAAAAGAGTGCGGGTTGAAATACATTGTCGGGACAGAGATCCATCCTAGCGACGCTCCGCCGATGGTCCTGTGGCCCACCGACCGAGCCGCCTACGGTCGTCTGTGCCGACTGATTTCTCGAGGCCGAATGCGAGCCGAAAAGGGTCAGTGCGATTTACGTTTCGATGACATCGCCGAACTCAGCGATGGGCTGATTGCCGCCGCGATGCCGCACTCGGATCCACCGCCATCGATTGCCGCCAAAGCGCCGTCCAAGTCGCCCCCGTCCGCAGCTGCCAACAACCGCTGGAAGCGTTTCTTGCGGACCCGGTTCCGCGATACCTTTGGCGACCGCAGTTACCTCTTTTGCGAACTGCACCTGGGGGTCGATGACGAAGCGTATACCGAACGACTGCGGCGTCTTGCGATCGGTTGCGACATCCCGCTGGTGGCCGGTGGGGACGTGCACTACCACACGCCGGGCCGGATGTTGATGCATGACCTTGTCTCTGCGATCCGTCTGGGCACGACCATCGACGCGATCGCCGAATCGCGGTTTGCCAACAGTCAACGTTGCCTGCGAACCTTGGACGAGATTGCCGAGCGTTACCGCGACGTTCCCGATGCGATTTCGCGGACGATGGAAATCGCCGATCAGTGCAACTTCACGCTGGACGAATTGCGTTACGAGTACCCGGCGGAACTAGCGCCCACCGGGATGACACAGATGGAGCACCTGAAACGATTGACCTGGGAAGGTGCGCTGCAGCGTTATCCCGATGGAGTTCCCGCCAAGGTGCTGGACCAACTGCGTCACGAAATGCGTTTGATCGAAGACCTGCAATACGAAGCCTACTTTTTGACCGTGTGGGACTTGGTTCGTTTCGCCCGGTCCCAGGAAATCCTTTGCCAAGGTCGCGGATCGGCGGCCAATTCGGCGGTGTGCTATTGCTTGGGTGTGACCAGCGTGGACCCCAGCCAGACGGATCTGTTGTTTGAACGGTTCGTCAGTCGCGAACGAGATGAAGCGCCCGACATCGATGTCGACTTTGAACACCAACGCCGCGAAGAAGTGCTGCAGTATCTGTACGACAAGTACGGCCGCGACCGGGCGGGCATGACCGCCGTGGTGACGTCGTATCGAACTCGCAGTGCGGTCCGCGAAGTGGGCAAGGCGTTGGGCGTGTCGGCCGACGCGATCGATGCGATTTCCAAACTAGGCGGCAACGGCCAAGATTTCGAAGAACGTTGTCAGTCCGGCGGCTTGGACACGGCCAGCGAAACGGGGCAACGATTCGTTTATCTGGTCAAGACGCTGGTCGGATTTCCCCGGCACCTGTCCCAACACGTGGGCGGCATGGTGATGACCGCTGGCAACCTGTGCGAACTGTGTCCGGTCGAAAACGCGTCGATGCCGGGCCGGACCGTGATCCAGTGGAACAAGGATGACCTGGATGAACTCGGTATCTTGAAGGTCGACATTCTGGCACTCGGGATGCTATCGGCGATTCGGCGTTGCTTTGCCATGGTCCAGAAACACCATGGGCGGGAACTCAGCCTGGCGAACCTGCCATCCAACGACACGCCGACCTACGACATGATCTGTCGCGCCGACACGATCGGAGTGTTCCAGATCGAAAGTCGGGCCCAGATGAGCATGTTGCCGCGTCTTCGCCCACGGTGCTTTTACGATTTGGTGGTCGAAGTTGCGATCGTCCGACCCGGCCCGATCCAGGGCAACATGGTGCATCCGTTTCTGAAGGCACGCGAAAATCCATCGGCGGTGGTGTACCCCAATGATGCAATCCGCGGTGTGTTGGAGAAAACATTGGGAGTTCCGATCTTCCAGGAACAGGCGATGCGTCTAGCGGTCGTTGCCGCCGGATTCACGCCCGGCGAAGCCGACCAACTTCGTCGCGCAATGGCGGCCTGGCGACGTCCCGGGGTGATCGAAAAATTCCGCACCAAACTGGTCGACGGGATGGCGGCCAACGGTCTAACGGGCCAGTTCGCCGAACATGTCTTCAACCAAATCCGTGGCTTCGGCGAGTACGGTTTCCCCGAATCTCATGCGGCTAGCTTTGCCGTACTGGTGTACGCATCGTGCTACCTGAAGTGCCATTACCCGGCCGCGTTTTGCGCATCGATCCTGAATAGCCAACCGATGGGCTTCTATGCGCCGGCACAACTGATTGCGGACGCAGCCAAGCACGGCGTTCGCGTGCGAGCCGTTGACGTCAATCACAGCGATTGGGACACGACACTAGAAGACGATCCGAATCGACCGGGACCAGCGATTCGTCTTGGACTGCGAACGATCAGCGGGATGCCTGCAACCGATGCCGAGCAAATTGTGTCCCAGCGATTGCGGGCCGGCCCCTATCAAAGCATGGATGATCTGGTGCGACGAACCGGCGCCGGGAAGGGGCTGCTAAAAACCCTGGCCGATGCGGACGCATTCGGATCGATCGCGACGGATCGCCGGGCAGCCGTCTGGGAATCGCTGGCACAAGAAAAATCCCCCGGCGGCACACCGTTGTTTGACGACGTCGACGATTGCGACCCCGCCCCCGATGGATTGGTGCCGATGACGCCGCAGGAGGAAGTGTTTGCCGATTACCAAACCACCGGGCTTAGTTTGAAGGCCCACCCCATCTCGTTCGTGCGTGATCAACTGAACCAAAAACGATGTGTCACGTCCGCCGAACTGCCCAACCTGCGCGATGGTCGACACGTTCGGGTTGCCGGCTTGGTGCTGCTGCGGCAAAAACCATCGACTGCCAAAGGCATCGTGTTCGCGACGATCGAAGACGAGACCGGCACAATCAACTTGGTGTTGTTCCAAGCCGTCTACCAGAAGTTCTTTCGTATCGCCCAAACCAGCAACGCGTGGTTGGTGGATGGAAAATTGGAAAGCCGCAGTGGCGTGATCCACGTGATCGTCGGACGCCTGGTCTCGCTCGGCGAAGAGGTCGATTTCCGCGACAAAGCCACCAACGAACTGACGATCCGATCCCGAGATTTCCGCTAACGAGTGTATCCGCAGACACGCTGGGAAAGGATCGAATAGTTAAGCGATGTCGTGGGATTCGCCAGAATCCCCTGCGATGCGGATGCGAAGAAGTCGGTCGGAAATTGCCGCATCTACGGTGTTCCAGACAGTTTCCGACCCCAGAAAATGCACGAAACGACACACTTTCGCACATGCTTCGTGCACAGTATTGTGAATCAGGAATCTGTCTCCCTTTGATCTATGCATTCTTGAACCAGAAAGGCGGTGTCGGTATAAAACTTTTCGTCCGGCGACGGTGCATTGACCCTGTCCAGTAGCAACCATTGTCCCACGAAGTCGTTCACGAAGCGTTCCGCCTTCGGGTCCGATAGCATCCGTTCGGCATGCAATCGTAGAACTTGGTCATCACTCAACTTTCCTGCGTCAGCGAGTTGAATCAATTCATGATCGGGGATGCTCAACCAAAGGAACGCCGACAAACGCTTCGCCAAGGATGGCAGTCGATGCAAATGGATTCGACCAACGCCGCAAGTTCTACCGAAGACGCATCACCTCTCACTGTTTCACTGATCAGCAGTGATGCGATGGATAAGAAGGTGGCGAAACAAATTGCCTGACGATTCATGCTTAAAACTATGCGCGGACGATTGATCCAGACTGTTCTTTCGAGACGGAATCGTAGCGGAGTGGTGATCTAACGGAAGGATCTGCACATTGCGAATGAAGCATGATGAGGCCGCAATACCGATCAAGCCACCCGATTTCGCTCGCTCGGAATTGGCAAACAGAAATACCGGCTCAGCATCATCGTCGATAAAGATTCGGCAAATCCCGGCCTCCACTTCCAGTCGAATATGAAACAATCGTTCGCGCTCCCAATCGACCGCATTTCCGTGATGAAAGTTGACAACGACTGATTGATGTTCAACCGTCGTTACGATGCCCTGTCGCAAACGTCGCAGCGGTTCGTCGGCGAACACAGGCCACGGACTGAAGACGACGCGGTCAAAATGCATTCGCGACTCATCGACGAACAGAGCCAACGTAGGCTGCGAATGGCTCATTGCCGAAATGTCCATTTCAATGGTCCCAGACTGGAAATGAACTCCGTTGATGGTTGCAATTGAATCCGGTTGGCCACT
Source organism: Rubripirellula lacrimiformis (assembly GCF_007741535.1). Lineage (NCBI taxonomy): Bacteria > Pseudomonadati > Planctomycetota > Planctomycetia > Pirellulales > Pirellulaceae > Rubripirellula > Rubripirellula lacrimiformis. The sequence continues at coordinate 944,433 of NZ_CP036525.1, read as the reverse complement.
GACGATCTGTAAAGACGGATGTCCTCGATGCGTTGTCCTCTTGATGCCGTGCAGGTTCACCCCCGTCCACGACTGCCCTTGAAACATCGTGGACTCGATCCGCGGATCCTCAGCAAGCGAGCGATCGGTGACCATCCAGAACAGGCACATCACCAACACAAATCGGATCATCGATGCTTCATAAATCATACAACGAGTTCCTCGTTTCGAGATCCCCTATCAACGGAATGGCGTCGACTAACCTTGCCTCAATCCACTCCGTCTGCGCTACGTGTCTCGCTCGCTTGCCGTTGAGCAACTTGCCGATCGGCGTGTAGCGAACCAGCCATTGATAGCTGACCCAAAAATCCTGCTGGTAATTAAACAAACGATCGGGAACTTCACAAACGGTGAAACTTGATAGCCACTCACCCAGTGCTGAACCAAAATCACCAGCGGCAAATGGGCGAGGCACAGCCAACAGGAAGAATCCGACAAATACCGCATCACGCGGCTTTCCGAAGACAGGTGTCAACGAAACACGCCCATCATCGCGAAAGACATGAGCCAAACGAAAGCGACTTGCGTGAACAGCGTCGATGCCCCGGTGACGATCGCGGCGTAGGCTGGCTTGAGATTGTTGCTCGCATCGAACAACAAAGGATGCTGACCACAACGCCACGTGCGACGATCGTTCAGGCCCCAAAACGTTACTCGCTCGATCACGTTCTCGTGTTTCTTAAAGATCGCAAAGAGCTTCGCGTAATCTTCGGCTTGTGCGTTGAGGTCTTCAACCGAAGGTGGCGTGCTCCCGCGCCAACAACGACCGCCGAAACCACCTGCGAATTGCCCGCCGGATGCACCGCGAATGGTGACATCCAGCTCGGTGATGCTGACCTTCAATCCCAGCGAAGCGTAGTCGGCGATGGCTTTTTCGATATTTCCAAACGGGACGCCGCCGCTGCGCCAGTGACCCTGGATGCCAACCGCATGGACAGGTCCCCCGTCAGCAAGCAGTCGCTTTAGCAGTGCCATCCAGCTTTCGTGCTTTGGCCCCGACTCAATGTTGTAGTCGTTGTAATAGAGAACAGCTTCGGATCCGTCGCGTGCGAGAAATAAAAAGCGAGCGTCAGAAATTTTGGGCCGAGCGTTTGCATCCACTTTGAGTCAAGCAAATTCTCCGTCTTCGCGGACCGAGCATCGCCACCATCATTGATCGCTTCGATGACGACGCCCCAGCTCTGAAGCTTCCCTTTGTATCGACCGACAAGCGTTTCAATGTGGTTCTTCATCCGCTGTTTGATGACCTCCTTGTCACCGCCTTGGAAAAACCTATCCGGAGTTTGCTGATGCCAAACGAGTGTGTGACAGTGTGCGGTCATATTGCCTTGCTCAGCCCAGTGAACCAAGGCGTCGGTCTGCTCGAACAGCTAGCGGTCTGCGGCGGGATGGATCCGTTCGGACATCAAATCATCGACAGCAGGGGAGCGTTTCGCGATGGCCTCTTCGCTTGCAAAATCGCCTACCTTGCGTTGAAATTCGATCAAATCACCAGCAATTTCACCGGTGTACTCAATGCGAATTGCGTTGCCGCCAAAGTTGAGGTTTTCAATGAATGAAATCACATCGTCCTGCAATTCAACATCAACAAATTCGACGTCACGAGATCGGCCAGCTAATTCCGCTTTGGCTTTCGCCACGAGATGACCGCCTTGCTTGTCGAAAGCCATGACATACTTCTGAACGCCGATCTGAGTATCGAAGTCGACATTCCAGGACCCCGAAAGTTTGTCTTCAGGTTGGAACAGCATGGGCGCAAACTCTTTCAGACTGCGACGCCATGATTGCCACTCATGAGCGGTTTCTGGCGACAGGTAGTAGTGGGCGTTGATGCCAAGCTCTTTCAACTTCTTGACGGTGTCTCCTGGATCGCCGCCCCAACGAGCCCGACCACCACCCACTTCCTTGCTGCCGTAGCTAACAAAAACGAGTTTGACCTTGTCCTTGAATCCTTCCGTGTTTTCAACGTCGTCCTTAGAAATCGTCGCGCCGCTGAAAAGCCCGATGTGCGAAAACTTGTTCAAATTGCGGAGGGTGATCGACCTGGTTTCCATGCTACCCATCGAAAGACCAGCCATTGCGCGATTAGGATGATCCGTCAGCGTGCGAAAATGCTTATCAACGTATGGAACCAACTCATCGACCAGAACCGTTTCGAAGTCTGTGATGTCAAAGTTTCGCATTCCGCCCATGCGAACTTCATTCGTCATGCCGTAGGTCATCACGATAACGAACGGTTTCGTATTTCCTTCGGCGATCAAATTGTCCATGATCAATCCGGCGTGCCCTTGCACACTCCAGCCGTACTCGTTTTCTCCCCAACCGTGTTGCAGATACAACACCGGGTAGCGTGTTTCTTGATCGCCGTCGTAGCCCGGAGGAGTGTAAACGAATGCGCGTCGCTCGGTGTCAGTACTTTCCGAATGGAAGAAGATTTCGCGAACCTGGCCGTGCGGCAAATTCTTAAGTGCGTAAAACTCACGATCATGAGCGGGGATTTCTATGCCGCTTCCCCAACGCATCGCGCCGAAGTAGTACTTGCTATTCGGATCGGGCACGTTCGCGCCATCGATGATCAACTCGTAGTAGTGGAATCCTTCATCAAGTGGTCGGGAATATCCGATCCACGCGCCATCGTCGCCTCTGACGAACTCCGTGCTTTCGCGAAAGGTTGTGGCAACGCTTTTTGCTTCCGGGGCGACGACGCGAAATTTGATGCGACCTTGCGAGTTGACTTGCGGGTATTCCTTGCCCGACTGGTTTGTCGAGGCAGGTTTGAAGTCGTCTTGGATGCCTTCGGGTGTTGTGCTGGATTGCTTGTTTTCCGCAGCGGCGGGCGTCTCGTTCGTCGTGCCCTCTGCATCGGCCGCTGTCCCTTTGTTAGCGGTTGTTTTCTGGAAAAGTAGTTGAGCGAAGTGGTACAGGCTGTTGCGCCAGTGCGTCGGGTCGTGCCCGCATGAGTCAACGTTCCAAATGTGCGGCACGTCATTCTCTTTGAGGTATCGCTGCAGACGTTGACTGATTCCGATCAGTCCGTCCTTGTTGCCACAGGACAGCCATAACAGTTTGAGTTGCGTTTTGGTCTTTTCCGGATCGCGTACCAATTCCTCGGGAGCTTTCGCGTTGGGCGCGGACGAAAACCCACCCATCCAAGCAAAAGTATCCAGGTTGGTCAAACCGATATTCAGTGACTGCCCACCACCCATCGATAAGCCGGCCAAAGCTCGATTTTCCCGATCGGCTTGAACGCTATAGCGAGACTCGACGGCAGGAATGACGTCGTCGAGCAAATCTTGCTCAAAAACGGCGAAGGCTGGAGCACTCGCCATCACGTTGCCTTCGGCGCGATCGTTCTTTTGCGCGCGTCCGTTAGGCATGACTACGATCATTGGGACGGCTTTTCCATCCGCGATCAGATTGTCGAATAACACGTCAGGCGTCGCAAAACGCTGCCATTCAGTTTCGTCGCCACCGATGCCGTGCAGCAAATACAGAACGGGATACTTTTTCTCGGACGAGTATCCCGGTGGCGTGTAGACATTCATCTTGCGAGTCGTGCCGACCGTCTTCGACTCGTAGTCGATCATCTCCAACCTGCCGTGCGGTATGTTTTCACGCTTATCGACGATGCTATCGACGGGATCGGGGTAAGTTTGCTTGTCGTCGGGACCAAGTTCAATCGAGCCGCCGAAACCGCCACCACGTCTTCCTTGGCGGGGTTGTTCCGAATTTGGCTCCTGCGCTTGCACAACGACGCTGGCAATCTGAAGCATGCCGACCAAGATCAGAGTCAGGATTTTTCTCATGGGACAGTCATCAACTTTGAAAAGGTGGAGAAGTGAGCTCATTGAGGAGCCGTTTAAATCAGATGGCGTTGTCGTTTGGCAATCGCTTTATTTGATCACCCTGTGGTTGGAACTTTCCGTACTGATCACTCACAATTCTGCTTAGTCATCTCTCTCGTCTGTTTGTCACATTGACTACTCGCGGTTGCAGTTGGGCTCTCGCCTGCAAACTCGACTGTGACGGCGAAGACGAGCGGAAGCGAAAAGTCACTGCCTTTCACGAATTCGACTTTCGTTAACGCCTTCTCAGCGTCGGCAGGAATCTTTAAGTATCGAATCTGCTTGCCGTTGGCCTCAATCGCCAATTTAGATTCCGGCACATCGTCACCTGCCTGATAAGTCACGATGTGTTTGCCGTTGACCAACTCAAAGTCGCTTGCCGAACCGTCGGCATAGTGACGACGAACAATCATGCTGGTCGATTCATCCTTGAACCGTGGGTAGGCAGCCCAGGCGACGCCTCCCAGTATGTGAATCGTTTCCACATTTCCAGCACAGCCGATGCCGACTGATTCAGGCAACGTGCCGGGGAAACGCGACGATTGATTTTGCAATCCGATGATGTTGGCGATCCGATCTCCCTGAGGATCGACCAGCTCAAATGGAACGCCTTCGACCTCCACACGCCCGTAAGAATCAAGTAAGAACTTGTCTCCGGGCCGGCCACGGAATCCGGGAAGCCCCTTGTCACTGTTGATGGTCGCAACACCGGAGATATTAAGCGGCGCGTACTTGCCACGCTTGGCAAGAAACGACAGCAGATCAGCCATTTCAGTCTTACTGATTGAACTTTCAAAACCCTCGGGCATCAGTGACTTGGCAGACGAAGTCAGTTGCTCGATGTCTTCGCGAAGCACCAGCTTTTCTTTGCCCTGCGTGTCGATGATGCGGAGCGAGTTTGCTGATTCACCCGCTAACATTCCCGAAAGCACGTTCCCGTCGACAGTCAGGATTTGATAGGTGCGGAAATTGTTCTCGACACTACGCGAAGGATCGAGAACGTTCATCAAGATCTCCTCTTTGGGATGAACCGCCATGCCTGTCAGGTTGGGGCCGATCTCCTTTCCGACTTCGCCATGGAGATGACAAGCCGAGCAGTGTTTTTTAAACATTGCCAATCCGTTTTGCACGTCGCCTTTCACTTCAGTGACTGGCATCCATTGGTCAACCAACGCTTGGCGATTGGATGTCACCATCGCACCTCGCGTTTCCATCAACTCTTTCGCGCGGCCGGCAATTGAGGACGTGGGATGGTTTAGCAATGCTTGGCGTTGATCCAACTGCAGATCATTGAACCGTACCTGACCATCAGCGATGGCGTCTAGCAAATCCTCGGTGCCATCGGCTCGGGAAAGCAGCAAGGTCAAAATCTGACTTCCCAATTTCGGGCCGAGCGATTTCTTCAAGTCCAACAGCATTTCGGAAAGCCCTTCCACCCGCGAGGCTTGCAGCGAGCTCAAAGCCGCGATCCCGATTTCTGGCGCCAGTTGCGGAGTGAAGAACGCTTCAACCGCGTCAAGAATCTTGGGGCTCGTCGGGGCAAGTCGAATCGCTTGATCCCAGGCACTCAAACGGTTTGTCGAATCGGCATCCGCGTCCATCGCGGTCGCCAACAGCTGCTCCTGAATCTCGCCGACGATCTCACTTAAATTTGTGATCGACCATTTATCAGCGACCGCCAGAATCGCCGCCTTGCTCTCGACCGAAGCGTCATTGGCCAAGAACTGTTCTCGAACGATTCGCTGTGACTCTTCGGGGAGATTCAAAACTAGATCTCGTGGCCAACCTTTCGCCAAGCCTTCCCACACGGTGACGGCAACCGACGAATTGGGCGAGATTTCAAGCAATCGGCTAATTTGCTCAGCTGCCGGTTGATTTCTTGCCAAGTGTTCCGCCAGGACCGAGATCCGTTGTGTTAGCGAATCCACTGCGGATTGATCCATCTTGCTCAACGCCACGATCGTCGCAGTGGGATCGGTCGATGCTGCGGCAGTCCAAGCGTCCAACAAGACACCGTCGTCTACTATCGAAGGCACCAGTCCAGCAAGGTCGTCTCCACTAATCGCAGCATTCGCGGTTCCCTCGGCGACTCGTAACAACACCGTCAATCGCACCTTGGGATCGACGTCGTTTTGCAGTCCTTCGTCGATCGCCTTTGCGACTTGCTCATGACTGCAACTTGCGATCACGGCGTTACGAACGGGGCTGGACACATGGTGGAAACCGGCTTCGCATGCCTTTGCCAAAGCAACTGCCGCTGATTCACTACCGGCTTCTGTCAAACCGGCAAGCGTCCAAATCGCATGCATCGCCGATGGGTTCAAGCCGATCTCGTCAACGTTAGCACGGTTAACCAAATTTACGAGAGCGCTAAGCGTCGCATCATCGGTCGCCGCCTTTTCGACCAACAATCGCTGTGCCGTTCGGCGCCAGAAGAAATTGTCACTGCTCAATGCAGCAACGAGTCCGGCGTTGTCGGAATTTGCAAGTTGCAACGTTCGTGTTGCAGAGGCCCCCCCCGCGTCGTCCGTCACCAGCCGATAGACGCGTGCAAAACGTTTGTCCCGCAAATCACTTTCGTATGCAGCCCCTTTGCCTGTTTGAAAACCGTTGGGCGTTGGATTGTGCTGGATGATGTAGTTGTACCAGTCCAAGACCCAAACGTTGCCGTCGGGGCCAACTTCCGACATGATCGGAGCGGACCAATCATCGATGCTGGCGACCATGTTGAACGCGTTTCGACTTCGGTAGCTGGCGCCGTCTTTCTCCAACACGAAAGATCCAACGAGATGTCCCGTCGGACCGCAGACCATTTGAATACGATTCCACCAAGTCTGTGGATAGTTGCGAGCGGTATAGATTGCCGAGCCACATCCGGCCGTGAATCCGCCATGCCAGTCGACCTGTCGAATTCGATCGTCGATCGGATCAAATCGATGTGACGGAGCGATATTTTGCAATGTCTCTGGCGACCATCCAGCGACTTGATCGTAGTACCGATTGGGAATCGGCATATGAACGCTCGGACATCCGTTGGCCGTTGAACCAAAGACGTAGCCCTCTTCGCTGAAGCCAAGTCCCCAAGTGTTGTTGTTGGTTCCTCGCATGAACTCCAAGGCCTCGACGCGAATCGTGTGCTCATCAAACTGACTCGATTCTACGGCAACAACTTTGCTGCTCTGCGCATCGATCGCAAAGGCCGGAGCTGTTTTGTCCGACGTACCCGATTTGACTTTGAATCGCCAAAAGCCTTGACGGAAACGCATTTGCGACTCGCCGTTGATCACGGGCTGCGAATTGTTGTAACCCTGCATTCCCCAAATCCAATTGTCGGGGCCGTACTGGAAATTACTGACACCACCGTGCGTGTCGCCCAGCGCCCAACCGGTGATCAGTGACTGGCGGAAATCGGCTTTGTCGTCGCCGTCGATGTCTTTCAAGTAAACGGTCTCTTCGCCGTCCTGAACGATCACACCACCCCGGTAACAAACAAGCGTCGAGGGGATGCTTAGGTTTTCTGCAAAAACAGTGAACTTGTCAGCTCGGCCGTCGTTGTCAGTGTCTTCGCAGATCTTGATGCGGTCGCGTCCCACGGCTGGTTTTTCTTGCAGTTCGTTGGGGTAATCCACGGTTTCGCACACCCAAAGACGACCGTTCTCGTCCCAGTTCATCGCGATTGGCTTACCACTTAAACCCGCGTACTTATCGCCTTGCTCGGAATTGCCGGGCCAGTTATCGCTCGATTCCTTGGCCCAGATCGCAAGATGCGTTCCCTTCGGAGTCGCGTACGCTTTGAGGGACTGCTCCGCTGGAAGAGGATCTTGCATCTTCGAGAACGGTTCGGCTTGCGTTCCCCACTGAGCCCCCGGAGTGTAATTCGGGATCTTTGCGCCCACTTCGGTTGCCGAAAACTTTTCATCGTCGACCGAAGGCGGGTTTATTTCAGGTGCCGTGAAAGAGCGATTCACGGCGTTGACCGCGTGAGCTTTTGGATCGCCGGGCTTGCCACTGTCGGCGGAACTTGCGGTGAGCGTTTGACCACAGGCCCAGCGAACACCGCGTGCCAGCAACTTTTGAAAGTCGTCGTTGGACCAAGTGCGATGATCGTGTCCCCAAGCTGTGTAGAATACACGGCCTTTTCCGCTCGTTCGGACCCACGTGTAAGGCTCGCCATCGGGATTGCTAACGGGGCCGGACGCATCACTTCGCGTTTCGAGAACCGTCTTGTCCGGGTTGAGCTTGCTGTGCCGATAGCTTTCGTCCATCGACCGAACAGGTTTCAGACCCCGCATGATTTCATGGCCGGAAGCCACGATCTGGGTTTCAAAGCGAGTAAAACCGTGACTTTGAAATTGCCCGCCAACGAGCTCGATGTACCTGTCGGAGTTCAAAAAACAGAACGACGCGCAGTGAACGGGAATCAGTCCTCCGCCATTTTGGACATAGCTCAGTAGGGACGACTCGGCTTCCGGGGTGATCTGTTCGATATTCGCGAAGACCATGAGCCCGTCGTACTTTGCGAGATTGTCTTCGTTCAAGTCGCTCAACTTCTCGGTGTACTGAAGTTCGATCCCTTGTTCTCTGAGCGGATCGACCAAATTCCGATAGAACTCGGACGGCTTGTGGAAGCCAGTATCGCCGAGCATCAGCACAGAGACTTGCGATTCCTGCGCTGACGCGAAGTCGCTGAGAAGAAGGGTTGCGAAGAGCAGACATACAGTCGCAATGCGTTTCAAGAGTGCAGTCATCTTGTTTCCGGTAAGCCGATTTGTTTGACGGTCCTGACTCCAGCGGCATTATCTACACAGACAATGGTTGATTCGCCGTGGTCGAAACGGCGCCGCCAGAAAGGTTGAGCGGATGAGAAGGAGCGAAAAAATTCCATGATGTGAACGTTCGTTGTAGCCGCTTCCGGCCAAATGAACATGAGAAATTGCGCACGCGTCCATAGATATTTCACAAAGGCACGTTGAATTGCATCAGGCGAAACACGTGCGTACACGCATAAACACCAGGCGGGGCTGAAAGTTCCGGAACAAAGCGTGCAGATTTACTCTCGCCGCGGCTTGTGGGACGTCAGGGGGGGCTGGTTGATGACAAGAGCAATGCAGCCAACTCTCGCAACTAGGCGGGAACCGACCCCGTTGAATGCGAGTAGCGGACCATTCACTGGAATTGACGAGACGGTGGTATTTGGATCAGCGCATCGCTCAACGAGCGGGATGTCGGCAACCATGCGGACTGCCGACAGGAATTGACCTCCAGCTCATGGCCGTTGATGGTTTCATAAGTTGGGTCTACGAGCTCGAAGGGCTATTGTGTACACTGCTTGTCGGTAGAGGTATTTTACGCAACCTCATTGGCATCGTTTGAACAGATGAAAGAATCGACACAACAAGAGCGTGAGCTGCCCTTGGCGCTTCGGGCTGCCTACATGTCGCTTCACCGCAACACTGACGCCGAGTTTGATAAGCATGGGGTGACCGCAGATCAATTCGTTCTCTTGTTAGCATTGTCAGAAGGCCGTGCATTGACCCAACGCGAATTGGCCGACCGCATGTCCTCGGATCCGAGCACGGTCCGAGCTATGTTGGTGTTGTTGGAAAAGCTGGAACTGGTCGAACGGGCGTGTCATCCGACCGACTCGCGCGCAAAGACAGTAACGCTCACCATGGCGGGAAAGCGAAAGCTACGGAAACTGTGGAAGGTCGGGCAATCCATTCGTGACGACATGTATGGTTGCTTGACACCGGATGAGGCAGAGACATTGATCTCCCTGCTTCAAAAAATCGCTTGCTCGCTCAGCCCGTGGAAATCACCCGCTTGGCAAACCATCTCCGCAGATCGCGAACGTCGCTGATCCTTGGTAACTCAATCACGCTCAACCTGAATGCTCGGTGACGAAAATTTTGGCTCTTTACCATTCCAACACCACGAACACTCAGCGCATGGCGGAGCAGGTTACTGAAGGTGCACAGCAACTTGACGATACCGAAGCCCGACTGCATAGCATTGGGGGCAAACGCGACGGAAAGATCGGCTGTGGTTTCTGTCCTACCGGAGCTTGGGGTGGCGGCCAAGAATGGACCTGCATGGCGTTGCTGCCCCCCCTGATCCACTACGGGTTTCTCGTGTCCGGCTTGACCGATTATTCCTGCATCAAGTCCTCGGATCACGATGGAGCAATCTCCGCCGGCGCACCCGAGGAAGAACGCGTGAAAGAGGCCTGCCGTCGACTTGGAAGAAGACTAAACGTGAAATCATCGGTGACGAGGAAGCCAATTCGTTCTTTTCGCGAGAGAATCGCAAGGGCTAAGAAATCAACATGCAGTGACAACATTATGTCGCCAGGCTCCGAGGATCGATCTGGATCCCGAAATCGCTCGCTCAATATTGACGCCGGCGTTTCGCAATCGCTCTCTTATTCTTTTTGTAGCTGATGACTCGACGATCGGTCGCCCTGCTGATTGAGACCTCAAACGGCTACAGCCGCGGTTTGCTCGAAGGGGTGATTTCCTTTACCAAAGAGCACGGCAATTGGTCGGTTTATTTCACTGAGCAGGAACGTGGCGCACCGCCACCCGCATGGTTAGAAACCTGGGGCGGGGACGGGATCATCGCCAGGATTGAGACGGATTCAGTCGGTCGTCAGCTGAAACGCTGCGGTGTCCCAATCGTTGACCTCAGTGCGGCTCGCCACGTTAAGGGCATTCCCTGGGCGGACACCGAAGATAGAGCGATCGCATGCCTGGCAGTCGAGCATTTTACGGCGCGAGGTTTTCGGAATCTCGCATACTGTGGAGATGCTGGCTTTCAATGGTCATCAATGCGCGGCCGACACTTTCGTCAGTTCGCTAAAGCATCTGATTGCGAGGTTTTCGAATATCAATCCGTTGCACGCTATGATCACGCCTTTGACGCCGTCGCGGAGAAGCGACGAATCATGGATTGGGTCCAGCAGCTTCCACGCCCCGTTGCAATCATGGGGTGCTATGACTTTAAGGCGCAAGAGGTTCTCGATGCTTGCCGACAGCTGAAGATTTCTGTTCCGACGGAAGCAGCGGTTCTTGGGGTCGATGACGACCATTTGATTTGCGAATTGTCGGAACCTACGCTTTCAAGCGTCATTCCAGATACCAAACGCACAGGTTACGACGCGGCCAGTTTGCTCGACCGAATGATGTGCGGAGAAGCCATTGCAACCGAAGAACCTCTCGTCACTCAACCACTAGGAGTCCGACTTCGCGAGTCAACCGACACGGTCGCGATCGAAGACGATCAAATTGCTAAGGCGCTCGACTTCATTCGACGTCGAGCTTCAGCGAACATCCGCGTCGCCGATGTTCTTGATGTAGTGAATTTGTCGCGTCGGGCCTTCGAGCATCGATTTAAGAAACTGGTGGGCCGAACGCCCCATGAGGAGATCCAGCGAATCCGAATGAATCGCGCAAAGGAGCTGCTGCGAGATACCGCACTCACCGTTCTCGAAATTTCCGAACGCCTTGGATTCGAGCATTCCGAATACCTAGGCGCCGCCTTCAAACGCGAAGAAGGCATCTCCCCCGGCGAATACAGAAAGCGACACTGCATTCTGAAATAGAAGACATGTTGCGGCAACCGCTTGATGCACATACTGAATCTTTCCACCACTGGCTTTATGCTCCAAGCACTCGGCGCAATGGATCTTTGACGAACAGAAGTATCCAGTGCCATCGATCGACTTGGACGAGAACGAAAGCCGTCCATTGGAGCGTCACCCCCCGACGCCAATCAAGGCTTCATCCAATCGCGACACGCTAGCAAACCACCACACCGTATTCTACGGGATTTAGCCAACCGCCGGGAACTGCTGGTGCACCAGGTCCGCGTTCGATGATCCTTCTGCGTAGAATGGGCGAGCCCCTAGCGATCGTCTCCCGTTCTCTCCTATTTTTTGCTTCCGTCATGTCCATCAACTCCGTCGCGAAGTGGATCCCGACTGGTCCACTGAGCGCATCGTTCTACGGGGCCCTATTGCTGGTGGGCGTGTTTGTTTCATTTCCGATGGGCTGCCGCCGGAGCGCCGAACAGGACACAGGACAAACCAGCAATCCAAAAAACGAGCCCGAAGCCGTGCAGACGGATCCCGTGGCACAATTCAAAGCGGCAGCCACCGCGGGCCAGTGGGCACAGGCCGAAGCGATGATCCCCGGCGTGTTGATCTTGGTTCCCGATGACGCCAACCTTTTCGAACTGGCCGGCGATGTGTTCACTGCGACGGGAAAGCCTGCACAAGCAGTGGACGTCTATTCGCGTTCGGTGGACCTGCGTGACCAGCCCTCGGCAGCCTTGCAAGACAAGATCGGCAAACAGTGGATGGTTCTTGGCAGACCCTTTGACGCCGTTGCCACGTTGGAATCGATCGTCGCAGATCACCCCGATCACGTGGCCGCCAGAACCGATCTGGCGGGACTGCTAGGGTCACTCGGCTTGCAGCAACGCGCCAAGATTCATCTGCAGTACTTGGTCCAGCACCAACAGGCCGGGCTGAACGAAATGATCTGGCTGACCGATCTAAATCGGCCTCAAACCGATGCCGCGATTTGCGAGTATGCGTTAAAAAAACATCCCAACATTCTGTTGCCAAACTTCGCCCTGGCCAGCACCTTGGCGTACACCCAGCAGTGGAACGAAGCTCGCGATTTGCTGGACCCACTATGCGACCAACAACCCGACTTTGTCGAAGCCTGGGGATACCTGGGCCGCGTGTTGGTCGAAATCGGTGACGAAGAATCGGTCGCCCGCTGGGCGGCCTCGGTCCCTCCCAACATCGAATCCGACTTCCAGTATTGGATGGCGGCCGGCATCTGGTCCCAACAGCACGGAAAAATCCAAGCAGCCGCCAAAGCCTTTTCGGTCGCATCCACCATCTATCCCAACGACGGCGAAGCGTTGAACCGTTTGGGAACCTGCCTCGCCGAACTGGGACGCAGCGATGATGCACGACGAGCGCTGGGCCGGGCGGAGAAGATCACTCAATTGCGTGACAATGTGGAATCGCTGTTCTCTTGGCGCAATCATTCCCAACGGGCCGCCGTGCTGATCGCCGAATCGATGAACGACCTGGGGCGAGTGTGGGAAGCGGCGACTTGGGCCAGAATCGCAGTCATGATGACCCAGGATCCCAGCCCGAATGCACGAAGTGTGTTCGACCAAATCCGCGGCACGATGTCTGGACAGACACCGTGGCAAACATCCGATTCACAGATCGCCGCGGCAATCGACACCAGCCAGTTCCCCATGCCGTCATGGGACCCACTGCACACGATTGCACCGGAGCAGCCGAGATCATCATCCCCTCTTTCATCGCCCTTCGCCGCTAGCACCATTCGGTTTGCCGACGAAGCCGATCAACGTCAACTGAAACACACTTGCCGAATCCGCGGCAGCGAAACCGGCGAAGGCAGCCTATGGATCTATCAATCCAACACCGGCGGCATTGGCGTGATCGATTATGACCTGGACGGTTGGCCCGACTTTTACCTGACCGCCGCCGACGGAGATCCTTTGCAATCGAATTCGTCGCCCAATCGATTGTGGCGAAACCAAACGGGTCAGTACGTCGATGTCACGGACCATTCGGGCACCAGCGAAACCGGGTACACCCAGGGGATCGCCGTCGGGGATTACAACAGCGACGGGTTCCCAGACCTTTGGGTTGGCAATTTCGGGACCAATCGCTTGCTCCGTAACAATGGCGATGGAACCTTTGACGACGTCACCGTGGCATCTGGAATCGACGGGGAAACCTGGACGTCTTCGTTGGCGATCGCGGATCTGGATGGCGATTCGATTGCCGATTTGTTTGCGGTCAACTACATCGGCGGCACCGATGTGATCGATGAAAAATGTTTCCCCCACAACAGCACCGTCCACCGGTCGTGTGGACCACTGGTCTTTCCCGCCCAAGCGGATCGCGTGTGGCGTGGACTGGGGGACGGCAGCTTTGCAGACGCTAGCGAAACCTGGCTGACAACGTCGCGGCCCGGTCGCGGACTGGGATTGGTCGCCGGCATGTTGGACGAAAACCCCGGCATGGATATCTACGTTTCCAACGACATGACCGCGAATCATTTTTGGTCCGCGAACTTGCACCCCAACCCAGGTGATCGGCAGCCGGATTTTCACCTGGTCGAACAGGCGGCGGCGCGAGGGTTGGCGTTCAACGCCAGATCGGTTTCGCAAGCATCGATGGGAATCGCGGCCGATGACGCAGACAACGACGGCGATATCGATTTCTATCTGACGCACTTCACCGACGACTACAACACGCTGTACCTGCAAACCCAACCGGGGGTCTGGGCAGACCGAACCGCCGCGTCACAGATGGTCGATTCCACCAACGCGATGCTGGGCTTCGGAACGCAGTGGATCGACGCCGACAACAACGGCACACTGGAGCTCGCGGTAGCAAACGGGAACGTCGATGACTTTTCGTCCGACGGGCTGGCCTATCGGATGCCGATGCAGTTGTTCCAGCGTGATTCGGCAATGCACTTCGTCCTGGCAGATCCTGAATCCGTGGGACCGTACTTCCAATCGATGCGGCTCGGCCGTGCCCTGGTCACCGTGGATGCCGACCGCGATCGGCGCGTCGACATGCTGGTAACCCACCTGTACGACCCTGTTTCGCTGCTGATGAATCGATCATCGGTTGGCGATTTGGGATCGCACCTGCAAGAGTCCGAACCGGCAAAGGAGAAGGCAAACGATTCAAGTCGATCCGTTCGCTTCTTTCTGATCGCCACCGAAACGCACCGGGACGCGGTCGGAACCACCGTGCAAATTTCGATCGACGAACAGACCCGATCTCATCAGCGGCTGGCCGGCAACGGATATCAATGTTCCGCCGAACCCTGTTTGCATTTCGGGATCGGCGGTGCGGCGAAGGTGGATCGCGCCGAAGTGGTGTGGCCCAACGGCCACAGCCAATCGATCGACGATCTGGTCGCTGACCGCGACTACCTGTGGGTCCAGGGGCAAGCGCCGACGCCGCTTCCCCCCGCCCGCCGATAGCGAAGCAGTGCTTTCGCCATTTGCTAAACAACCACAAAGCAAATAAGATCTGAACCGCGGTTTCCCAACCCGAATCAACACCTGAACGTGAAGTTTTTGGCAATTTCCCGACATTCAATGCTGGAAACCGTGTTGGAACGCTGGTATCTTCGATTGAAGACAGATGCGCGTTTTTGCATCACTCATGTGATATTACACACACTTCCTCCTTGCTAACTGCTAAGGACTCTGAAATGCGACAGATTTTTTGCATCCTCTCGCTGGCACTTTTGCCACTGTTTTTTACCGCTGGTTGCGGTGGGCCGAACAACGAAGTGACGGTTTCCGGCGTCGACGATTCGAAGGTCTTCAGTGAAGACCAGATGAAATCGATGGAAGAGCAATACAAAGCGGATTCGGGCAGTCGCTAGTCGGCAGCGTGGGGCATCAAAGCCGGCATCAAAGACACATGCAATTTGCTGTGTCATGTTATTTTTTCTTCTTCGGAGGCACATCCTATGTTTTCAAAAATGAAGACTCGATCGGCATTTACGCTGGTCGAGCTTCTGGTGGTGATTGCCATCATCGGGGTCCTGGTCGGGCTATTGCTACCCGCCGTTCAGGCGGCACGCGAGGCGGCGCGGCGCATGAGCTGCAGCAATAATTTCAAGCAAATTGGCTTGGGACTTCACAATTACCACTCTGCGTTCAACAAGAACATGATGCAGAGCGGGGGCACCTACGGAACCGACTCGACATACAGCAACCGGTACTTGCTCAGCTATTTGGTCGGGATGACACCGTTCATCGAACAGCAGGGCGTGTGGGAACAGATCTCGAACCCTCGCGCGGTCAATCACAACGGATCGGCGCGGACTCCACCATTCCCAGCGATGGGACCTGTGCCGTGGCACCGCGAATACACCCCATGGATGACCCAGATCGGTACCTATCGCTGTCCCAGTGACCCAGCGGTCAGCACCACCAACACCGAAGCCTATACGAACTATGCGGCCTGCATCGGTGACGGCGTGGCCAGCAACAACCATTCGTGTTTGGACGAATGGGGCGAACCGATGGGTTGGTGCACACCGGCGCGGATCGGTTCATTCAATCGCGGCTTCTTTCAGTCGCGAACTGCCGTGGGCTTCCGCGACGTCCTTGACGGGTTGAGCAACACCATCGCGTGTGGCGAGATCGTCGTCGACAATGGCAATCGCGAAGTGGCAGGCGCCGTGGTCAACCGTGGCAGCGACGCGCAATTCTTCCTGACTCCCAATATTTGTGATGACACGGTCGATCCGCTGCGTCCCAAATTCCACGCCGAGGGAACCAACACCAACAGCTGGGAAGCGTCTCAAAACAAGGGCCTCCGATGGTGCGATGGGCGCCCCGTGATGACCAGCGTGACCACGATCAATCCGCCCAACGGCGTTAGCTGTTCATGGGCCGGTGACGGATCCGATGCCATGGTGACGATGGGCAGTCGGCACCCCGGCGGTGCTCACGTGCTGATGGGCGACGGAGCGATCAAGTTCATCACCAGTTCGATCGACACCGGGGACCGAAGCCGCAACACACCCGCGTGGCCGGTCAACACCAGCAACACACCGCGGGGATCAGCCAGTCCCTATGGGCTGTGGGGTGCGATGGGAACTCGTGCCAGCGGCGAAATTGTGGCTGTGCCGTAGCCATCGGCGACAGCCATCGATTGAAACGACAACAGCGTTTGCTGATTCACACGAATCGGGAACGCTGTTTTTTTATGCATCCATCCTATGCATCCATCCTGGGGGCTGCTGCAACCGATACCGCCTCGGCAACGATTACAGGATCGACTCGGCCACCAGACGCTCGCGATAGATCTGCACGACTTCGACATGCCACTGGGCGACGTCATCGCCATCGATCAGGTACTGCATAAAAAACTGGACCTTGTCGCCGGTGTCGGCCGACTTCCAGACCACTTCGGCGCGATCAATCCCATACTGTTTGTAGACACGAATGGGCCGATCGAGTTGCCAGTCGGCATCGGGACCGAGGCGCCGCATGGCGTTGTGAGCACCATTCTGTTGGAACTCATCCATCGTCTGCTGAGTCCCTTCGCTGCCTTCTTGATAGAAGTCTTCCAGCGGCATCGATTCGCTGAACCGATTGTTGAAACTTTTGCCCAACTCGATCCCCAGCGGGTCCATATCGCGAGCGATCACTTCCATGTACTGCCGCGTGTACTGCTTGGCCTGGGATCCCAAAGTGGCGGTCTTCATCCACGGCATCGCGTAGCCACAGACCCCGAATCCAATCGCAAGCACCAGGCCGATCTTTGCGGGCAGGATGCCGTAGGCTTTGCCACCACCGGTGGGTCGCAGTGCAAAGGCACCGAAGAAGATCGCGATCACAGGGACCACCAAAGCGCCGATCCCCAACATCGCCGACGCGCTGAGAATTCCCAGCAGCAGGCAGATGTAGCCGGAAAAACGCAGCGGCGCGACCGCTTCGATTTCCTCGAAACCAGTCTCGGCGCGCATCTGCGGCACGGTGTTCAACTTGTCGGCATTCTCGGAGGCGGCATCCCCGGATGATGGAACGGAATCGGTACTCGGATCCACGGTCATGGGTGCGTCAAAACCGAAACAGGGGGTACGGTGCTGGGCACACTCGAACGTCGAGACACCCGTCGTGGATGCTACGCAGTACCGCCGCAAAATGTTTGCCGCAAATCAGGCAGCCCGTCGAAATTCGTCCCCACGGCGATCGGTTACCGGCTGCGATGCAGGCTCGATCCCGTGGTGCGGCAGGTCTGCCAGCTTGGCCCCGCTGATTTTGTCGCGACGCCCCGGATCCGACGCCGCATCGGCATGGCTTGCTGTACCAGCGTCCATGTCCTTGCCTGCCAGAGTGTCGGTGATCCACTGGGCCGCCCGATCGGAGGCTCCCGGGCGGGCATGCAAGGCGTTCAGTTCATCCATTTGCCGCAAAACGGACTGATAATAGAACGAATCGCCGATCATCGCGTCGATCGAAGCGGTCAAGAATTCGATCGCAGGTTCTTCGGATCCGACCGACACCATTTCAGGAAAAATCGACCGGTCGCTCATCAGATTCGGCAGCGTCAAGCTCTTGGTTTGCACCAATAGCCGGCCGACGGTGTAAAGGAATCGGCCAACCCGGTAGACCACGGTCGCCGGAGTCCGCCGCGCCATCAGTTCTAGCGACACGCTTCCGCTGACCATCATCGCACAGTCGGCCACTTCGATCACTTCGCTGGTGCGATCGACGAAAAATTCGATCGGCAGCCCCGAGTCATCCCCGGTCAACTGATCACGGCACCACAGACACTGTCGATCGCGATAGGAGGCCACCAAGAACTTGGTTTTGGGGTGTTTTTGGTGCAAGCGCCGGATGGATTCCAACATCATCGGCCAATTGCGGTGGACTTCGTGGTCGCGAGACCCCGGCAGCACGGCGACCAGAGAACCGTTGGTGGTTCGCGACTGTTTCAGTCGGCCCATCAATTGTTGGTCCAGCGGCGATTGATGGACCGCATCAAAGAACGGGTGGCCGACATAGGTCGACGGGATGCCGGCAGCCGAAAAGTATTTTTCCTCGACCGGCAGGACAGCCAAGACATGGTCCACCGTCCGTCGCATCTTCCGGGTTCGCCATCCGCCCCACGCCCACAGTTGCGGGGGGCAATAGTAGTAGACAGGGATATCGTACCGTTTGGCTCGTTTGGCGATGTGCCAATTGAATCCGGGGAAATCGACCAGCACGACGGCATCCACATCGCCGCCCTGAAAGACTTCTTCGGCCTGGTCGGCAAAGGCGAAGAACTGCCGTAATTTGGGCAGCACTTCCAACAGCCCGACCACGGCATGTTGGGTCAGATCCAGATCGATTTGGCATCCGGCGGCCTGCATCGATTGGCCTCCGAACCCTTGCATCCGAATGCTCGGATCGAGTCGACGGAGGCTTTCCACCAACCGCGCGGCATGCTGGTCTCCACTTGGCTCGCCGACGGAGAAGAAGATATTTTTAGGCTGCGGAGACATCGACGACGATCCGAGTGCAAGAGGCGGAAACGATCATCTTTATCGGTACAGGAAACCGGGCCGCGAGGTCAACGTCGGACTTCGCCCAACGGCTGGCGGCTAGCGGCTAGCGGTTGGCGGCTGGCAGGGATCGATCGGACGGATTGCCGTGGGACAAGACGCCGGAACCCGAAAGCGGCCAGAAGCCCGGACTTGCGATTCAATGGGGGCGAACCGGGAAGGCCAGGACAGCCATTTCAGGTCTGGTTGACGTCCGGGTCTTTGAGCCGCGTGCCCATCAGGGCCGAGTGTTTCAGCACTGGGATGCCGTCCGGACCAAGCGAAACGCTGCTGCGGATTGCGACGGCGGTACTTCAGGTGCGTGTGGACCAGTGGTCGGCATCATGCGGCAGAATCGACCGCTGGGTGCTAGAAAGCACTGTCGGGGGGTACAAAAAAAACGGCCCGCCAGGGTTTCCCCCGGCAGGCCGTTTTGGCACGTCACGTCTTAATAGGTGATCAGTGGACCTTCACTTCGCTTTATCAGCGGGTGAAGACGGCACTGGCCTGAACGACGCGACGCTTTTGTGTCACGCTTGCACTCGGGTCCACGATAGGGGCCGGAGGCATAGGAGCAGCGTCCATGTGAGGAGCTGCGACTGGTGCGGATTGCATTCCACCGGAGCAACCGCAGGACGATGCAGGAGCCGAGCAACCGCAAGGTGCGTCGATGCCGCAGGTAGGTTCAGCCGAGCAACCACAGCCAGCGTCACAGCCGCTGTCGCAGCCACAACCCTTGTGGCCCAGGTTGCCGAACAAGCGGCTCAGCAGTTGGCCGTTGCCGATCTTGCACTTAGGTGCCGAGCAACCGCAACCACTGTCGCAAGATGCAACTTCGAAACCGCAAGACGGTTCGATGGCACATCCGCCACAGCTGCTGTCACAGCCAGCGTCGCAACCTTTGTTGCACGAGAACATCTTCGACAGCAATCCACACTTCTTGGTCGAGCAGCCACAGCCACTGTCGCAGGAAGGAACGGATTCGCAACCGCAAGGTGCAGGAGCTTCGCAGCCACAAGTAGGTGCTTCGCAGCCGCAGGTCGGCTCGCTCAGGCAGCTTTTGGCGTGCAGTTTGCCCAACAGTCCACAGCCTTTGTCACAGCTGTTGCAGCCGGTGTCGCAGGATGGCACTTCGCAACCACAAGCTGGTGCTTCGCAGCCACAGTTTGGCTCGCTGAGGCAGCTTTTGGCGTGCAGCTTGCCCAACAGTCCGCAACCCTTGTCGCAGCTGTTGCAACCGGTGTCACAGGATGGTGCTTCGCAGCCGCAATTCGGCTCCACTGCACACGATGGGATGTCGCAACCGGTATCACAGCAGCTGGCAGCACTGCCGCAGCCCTTGATTCCGAGCATACGATCCAGAAGGTCAAATCCAAAGCTCTGGGTACATAAAGTACAGCCAAGAACCATGGTCAAAGTCATGATAGTCCGCTTCATTGGAGCCACGTCTCCCTAAACTCATATCTGTGCGGTAGGTATTCGTCATGCCGGAAGGCATCAAGACTTTTGATCCGGGCGATATTCGAAAGACCAGAGCCGGGGAACCATTCGGTGGACGAAGTCGCCGCCGAACACCCCCCAATCCAACTCTCGGGAACACTAACGTGCCGGGTGCGGACACCCGGCCCGCCGACTTCGTTCAGTTCCCTCAATCTTCTTCATCACCCCCCCCAGCCCTGGTTCCGATTGGCGTCTTTTCGTCAGGCTTTCGCCCGCTTGGAAGTCGCCGCTGGTCACTGGCTAGGAAGTCGCTGATTCTTCACCCGACATGACAAGACGGTGACATCCATTGTCAACGCCTTTGTCTCTGGGTCCTTCGCACTTCCCACTTCCGTCGGCCACGAGCCGGGGAATTGTGAACTGCGAGTCACTAACGGTATCGACGTAGGGGCGGGATCTAATCAGTGTTCTGGGAGATTTTCGGGCTGTTGCTAGACTTTGATGACTGGGCAAAGGCAGCCAAAGTTCCGGGTGTTTTGCATTCCCCGGGCTGTGCGCGTGGCGAATTCGTTGCGACCGGTATAAACTGCTGCCAGCGACCTTGATCGACACTCCCGCCCCCCCAAACGTGCCCGCGTGACACCCTCCTCGCTGCGTCGACGTGTGATCGGGTGCCTGACTTTGAAACGGAATATCGCTCGCGTGACCGCCCCCGCCACCATCGTCGATCTGACCAGCCTGCCCCCTATTCCATGTCCTTGTGGGATTGCCCGGCGTGCTTTGGGCGACCGCGACGAATTTCCGGGTACTGTCCACCTGACCGAAATCAGCAGCGAGGCCCGTCAACACTATCACCGCGACCACACGGAGGTTTACGTCGTTTTGCAGTGTGCCCAGGATGCCGTGATCGAACTCGATGGGGTCGCCCACCCGGTTCACCCCCATTGTTGTGTCCTGATCCCGCCAGGGGTTCGGCACTGTGCACGGGGTAAAATGACGGTCCTGATCATCTGCACCCCCAATTTTGACCCTGATGACGAACATTTCGATTAGCGTCAGTTTACCTCTGGCTACTATTGGGTAGACCTACCGCTTCGCTCCACCCGACACGATCAGCCCTTCCCCCATGAAACAAAGTGTTATGAAACTGGGATCCCCATTCGCCCCGCCCCAATCCGCCCACCCGTTGGCTGCATGGTTGCTGATCTTGGCAGCCGCGTTTTCATTCGTCACCCAACCGGCTGCCGCGGCCGATTGGCCGTATTGGCGTGGCCCCAGCTTTGACGGCACCGCGGTCGCGACCGGCCTTCCCGACGATTGGGATCCCGATGGCGGCGAAGGCAGCAATGTGCTTTGGAAACGCGACGATATCGGCGGTCCATGCACTCCGGTCGCTATGAATGGCCGTTTGTACATGATCCAACGGTCGCAACCGGGCACCAAGAACGAAGGCGAAATGGTCATCTGCCTGGACGCCAAAACCGGCGAAACGATCTGGGAGAACGTCTACAACGTCTGGCTTTCCGACGTCCCTGCCGAACGGATCGGTTGGACCAGCGTCGTGGCCGACCCCGCATCGGGCAACGTTTACGCCCTGGGTGCCTGCGACGTGTTCCAGTGTTTCAACGGCGAAACCGGCGAAACGCTGTGGAGCGTCCCGCTGCACGAGCAGTTCGGAATGCTATCTACCTACGGCGGCCGGACCAATTTCCCCGTCATCCACGAAGACCTGGTCATCATCAGCGGCGTGATCATCAACTGGGGCGAAAAAGCCAAGCCCAACCACCGCTTGATCGGCATGGACAAGATGACCGGCGAAGTGCGTTGGTTCAGCGGCACCCGCGATCTGCCCTACGACACCACCTATTCGGCTCCCAGCCTGGTCACGATCGATGGCCAACGCCAATTGATCATCGGTGGCGGCGACGGGGCAATTTGGGGATTCCAGCCGCGAACCGGCAAACCACTGTGGCACTACGACCTGTCGATGCGAGGCATCTTTGCCACGCCACTGGTCGTCGGAAACAAGGTTTTCGCTAGCCACAGCGAAGAAAATGTCGCCCCCAGCAATAACGTCATGGGCGCCGTCGTCGGACTACAAGTCTCTGGCACAGGCGACGAAACCAAAGTCAAAGAACTGTGGAAACAACTGGAAGTGGTTTCCGGATACAGCGAACCGGTGATGATCGATAACCGGCTGTACCTGGTCGATGACCGCTGCAAAATGTGGATTTTCGACGCCGAAACCGGCGAAACGATCGTCGAACGCAAATCATTTGTCGGCAGCCGCCAACGCGCCGCCCTGCTGCACGCCGACGGCAAAATCTATGTATTGACCGAAAATGGCCGCTGGGCCACCGTGAAACCGACCGAAGACGGATTCGAAGTCCTGAACAAGGGACGCGTCCGTGACACCGGTTTCGCCGGATCGCCCATCGTGGCCGACGGCCGACTGTATTTCCCAAGTTCAACAGCCCTGTACTGTGTGGGCACCGAAGACGGAACTCAAGAATCCGTCACGATGGCCGACACGATGGGCACGGAAACCGCCATCAGCGAAAACCCGGACATCGCTTGGGTCCAATTGTCGCCCAACGAAGTGATCGTCAAACCAGGCGAATCGGTTGAATTGAACGTCCGGTTCTTCAATCGTCTGGGCCAAGAACTGAAGGACGCCTCGGGTGACCTGCAATTTTCTGTCGATGGCCCGGGTTCGATCGAAGGGTCTACCTATTCGGCCCCTGCCGATGTTGCCCACACCGGCGCCGTGATCACCGCCAAAGTGGGGGACGTCTCTGGCGAAAGCCGGGTTCGTATCGTTCCACCATTGCCTTGGAAGTTCACCTTTGACGGGCTGCAGGATCCTCCCCTTTCCTGGGTCGGTGCTCGTTATCGTCACATCATCAAGGATGTCGACGGATCAGCCGTGTTGACCAAGATCTCGACCATCCCCAAGGGTGCTCGCAGCCGTGCTTGGATGGGTCCCAGCGATGTGTCCGAGTACACGATCGCTGCCGACGCCATGGGATCGCGAATGAGCCAGCAGTTGCCCGACATCGGGCTAACCAACCACGGCTATGTGTTGGATTTGATGGGCGAAAGTCAGCAGATTCAAATCCGCACTTGGTCGGCTCAGCTTCGGATGGCCGAAACGATCGATTTCCCGTGGAAGGAAAACACTTGGTACCGAATGAAGTTCCGCGCGGATATCGAGAGCGAACCACCAGCCGCGGTCGCCATCCTGCGTGGCAAGGTTTGGCCACGTGATGAACCAGAACCCGACGAATGGACGATTACCGCTCGCGACGAATCGCCCAATCTAGCCGCTAGTCCCGGCTTGTACGGCAACGCAAAGGTCGCCGAATTGTATCTCGACAATATCGAGGTCACCGCGAACACCGACGAACCCTAGAGCGGATCCTGGGCAATGCAGCCGGGCGACAACGAACGTTTTCGCTCGGCTCGGCCCATCCCGCGTCACCGATTTGATGCCAAGCGATCACGTCGCCCCCCGAACCGGCGGCCCCATCACAGGCCGCGACCCGACGTGATCCATCCACCCCAACTACCATTCCACCGCCGAAACCATCCCACCCGCCATGCTTAAAAAAGAACTCTCGACCTGGGCCCTGCTGTTGTTCGCTTCGCTGTTGGGAAGCGCGACGACCGTCGCCATGAGTGGCTGCAAACCGCCCGAACCGATCACCGCCAATACGTCGACGTCCGTCGACGATGACGCCGACAGCAACGTGACCACGTCGGACAGCAACGTCACCACCGGTGGCCCGTCGGCCGCTGTGGAGATGCCGGCAGCGGAAACCGCCGAAGTCGAAAAGTCTGCTGCCAAGAAAGCCGAACCGGTGCCCCCGGCCGAAAACGTCGCCGAGGCGAAGGCCGCTGCGATCGCGGAAGAAACAGCAGCCAAAGCTGAAATGGCCGCAGCCGCTGCCGCCGCAGCCAAGGCGACCGAAGTCGCTGCCGCCGAAGCTGCTGCTGCCGAAGCGAAAGCCGCCGCTGACAAAGTTGCCGCTGACAAGGTTGCTGCTGAGAAAGCCGCCGCTGAAAAGGCCGCTGCCGACAAGGTTGCTGCTGTAAAAGCTGCTGCTGAGAAAGCGAAAGCCGACAAGGTTGCTGCTGACGCGAAAGCCGCTGCTGAGAAAGCGAAAGCCGATAAAGCCGCTGCCGACAAAGCCGCTGCCGAGAAAGCAGAAATGGACAAGCAGGCGGCTGCCGATGCCAAAGCTAGCGAAGCTGAATCCGCCGTCGCTCTGGTGACTTCGGACGTCAAGGAACCGGGCCCACCGGCAGAAGTCCAAGCCGCTGGCGGTGACTGGCCTCAGTGGGGCGGGACCCGTGAACGCAACAACGCCCCCGGCGTCGAAGGGTTGCCGGAATCATGGAACATCGGCAAATTCGATCGCCGCACCGGCGACTGGGACAACGCCAAGGCCGAAAACATTCGTTGGTACGCCAACCTGGGCAGCCAAACCTACGGAAACCCCGTCGTCGCGGATGGCCAAGTTTATGTTGGGACCAACAACGGCGCTGGACACATCCAACGTTACCCATCGGATGTCGACCTGGGATGCTTGTTGGCGTTTGACGAAAAGAACGGCGATTTCCTGTGGCAACACAGCAGCGAGAAACTGATCACCGGCCGCGTCCATGACTGGCCCCTGCAGGGCATCTGCTGTGCACCGTTGGTCGAAGGCGACCGACTGTGGTTTGTCACCAACCGCGGCGAAGTCCGCTGTTTGGACACCAAGGGATTCCACGACGGTGAAGACGATGGTCCAGTCGTCGGCGAATCGGCCAACGTCGCCCAAATCATGAACGCCGGCCCCGGCGCCGAACCCCATGCACAAACTTTGTCGGAACTGGCCGACGGCAGTCTTTCGAACGCCGCCAAATCGGTTTTGGCCGAAGCCGGCGAAGCGCTCCAAGGCGAAGCCAAAGTCGAAACCGTCACCGAAGGCAAAGTCTGGAAAGCCACCGGCAACTTCGGCGGCACCGATCGCACGATCACGATCAAGCAAATCGGCCCACGGATCATGTTTACCAAAGCACTGGGCGTCAGCGACAAACGTGATGCCGACGTGATCTGGGTGTTCGACATGATGGGCCCCGAGATGGGTGTCAGCCAGCACAACATGTGTGCCTGCAGCGTGACCTCCTATGGCGACCTCCTGTTCGTGAACACTTCGAATGGGTTGGACGAATCGCACTTGAATTTGCCTGCTCCCGAAGCACCTAGTTTCATCTGCATCGACAAGAACACCGGCGAATTGCTGTGGAGCGATGCTTCCCCGGGCCGCAACATTCTGCACGGTCAGTGGTCCAGCCCTGCGATCGGCGTTTTCGAAGGCGTTCCCCAAGTCCTGTTCGCTGGTGGCGACGGCATCCTGTACAGCTTCGCGGCCACCCGCGGCAACGACGGCAAACCTGAACTGCTGTGGCAATTCGACTGCAATCCTAAAACCACCGTCTGGAAACTGGGCGGCGAAGGAACTCGCAACAATCTGATCGCGACTCCTGTGGCTTACGACGGATTGGTTTACATCGCCGTTGGACAAGACCCGGAACACGGCGAAGGCGAAGGCCACCTGTGGTGCATCGACCCCAACAAACGCGGTGATGTGTCGCCAACATTGGCGATGAAACTGGAAGACGGCAAACGCGTACCGATCGCTCACCGACGCGTGCAAGCGGTTGAACCGGAGAACGGCGAAGTCGAAGTCGACAACCCGAACTCGGCCGTCGTCTGGCACTATTCGATGTTCGATTCCAATGGCGACGAAGAGATCGATTTCGAAGAAGAAATGCACCGTTCTATCGGCACCTGTGCAATCAAGGACAACGTGCTGTACATCGCAGACTTCTCGGGGTTGGTCCACTGTTTGGATGCCAAGGGAACCGACGATGGCAAGCCCATCGTGCACTTCACCTACGACATGCTGGCCCAAAGCTGGGGCAGTGCCCTGATCGCAGACGGTCGTGTGTTCATCGGTGACGAAGACGGCGACGTGTCCGTGTTCGAATTCGGCGCTGAAAACAACGAACCGATGGAAGAGATCAACATGGGCAGCAGCGTGTACAGCACGCCTGTCGGTGCGAACAAGACGATCTACATCAGCACCAAAGACAAGCTGTTCGCGATCGGTTTGCCCGAGTAAGGTGATCAGCGATCGTTTTCGAGTGTTCGCCTAAGATGCCTTGCACTCGCCGGATCAGGCGAGTGCCGGGGCGAGATAGAGAGGATCCTTGGCGGTCACTCGATCCTCGTTTAGGCTCGGCCCTTCCCCCGGCGGTCGCAATGCAGCAAGCGATTGCAAATTGACCACTGACAAGCGGCCCCCCCAACGGAAAGCAACGGCTGGCTTTCCATGGCGGTCAAACATTTTTCCGTCATCCACGCCTCGAAACTGATTTTATGTCAAAGACACTTTTGGACTGCGGTAACTGCGGTCCTGATTTCAATTCCATTCGCCAGATGGTGAATTCCAACTTCAACGCTTCGGTGGTGCAGTCGCACGGTACCGAGGACACACTGGAAATGCTCCGCACCAAAAAAATCGACTTGGTGACGGTCAACCGCAAACTGGACCGCGATTACACCGACGGCATGGAAGTGATCAGAGCGATCAAAGCGGATCCCGAGGTCGGTTCGGTGCCGGTGATGCTGGTGACCAATTATGACGAGCACCAACAGGCGGCGATCGATGCCGGCTGTGTTCGTGGATTTGGCAAACTGGCGATCGGCGATCCGGCGACCCAAGAGTTGTTGGAACCGTATCTCGGCGAGCGAAAGAAGAAGTGACCGCAGCCACCAGTGGCGCGGGCATCCTGTTGATCGCGATTTTGGTGGGATTGGCCGCCGGTGCCGTCCTAGGGGTCCAGCCTAGCGTCAACGGACAACTTGGCCGACATGTTGCCCATCCGATCCAGGCATCCCTGATTTCATTCGCCGGCGGCACGATCGCGTTGTTGGCGATCTGCGTGGTCTGCGGAATTTTCCCACCGCGTTTCACCGTGGCCCCATCCACGATGCCCTGGTGGGCCTGGACGGGCGGTTTGTTTGGCGTGGTGGTGGTTTCGACATCGCTGATCCTGGTCCCCCGCGTCGGATCATTGCCCTGGTTCGCTGCCCTGATGACCGGCCAGGTGATCGCGGCGGTACTGCTGGATCATTTTGGGTGGTTGGGCAACGCCCAAGCGACGGCCAGCCCGACGCGGCTGATCGGGACCGGATTGTTGATCGCCGGGTTGATGACGATCGTGTATGCCAAGCGAACCGAGCAAAATGTACCGCAGCGATTACCATCGGACGTGGTTCCCGTGGCGGGTTCGCTACAGGAAACCGGCATTGAAACGGACAACTCAGTTGATCACGCCCGCTAAGAATGTCTGAATTTCAGATCTGGGCATGACCGATAACGGCCTTATCGACACTCTCGCAGGCTCGGAAACCGCGTCAAACCGAGCTGTCCTACCTTGAGGCAACAATTCCGGGCCTCTATTTTAGATCTGTTGTGGATACCCATTTCCCCCAATCGACACGATTGGTCGCATTCGCGACTGGCCCATTCGAACTCGCAATTGCCACCGACCGATGATGAAGTACCGCCAACTCGACAAAATCACCTCGCTGGTGCCCGGCAAATCGCTGGTCGCCGAGCGGACGCTGCGGGCGGACGAAGAATACCTGCTGGACCATTTCCCACGTTTTCCGGTGATGCCGGGCGTGATGATGCTGGAAGCTCTGCATCAGGCCGCAATCTGGCTGATCCGCACCGGCGACGGCTTCCAAAGCCCCTTGGTTTTGCTCCGCGAGGCCAAAGGGGTCAAGTTTGGCGATTTCCTGGTTCCCGGCGAAACGTTGACGATCACGGCCGAAATGCTGAAAGAAGACGGAAATCGGACCACCGTCAAAGCCACCGCTAGAAAGGGCGATCGAGTGACCGTGACCGCCCGATTGGTGCTCGAAAAGTGCCATAGCGACGATCCCGAACGATTGGGCACCAACGAAGACATTCGAAAGCAGACCGAAACGCAATTCCGCGAATTGTTCGGCGATGTTACGCTCTCGGTCTGAAATGACGCTGGCACGGCGACCAAAATCGCTTTCCGAAGCGAATCACCGATTGCCAACCGACACCCACCATCCATTTTCTAAATCAATTCACCCAAACAGTTTTCCACAAAGGTTTTCCGATGGCACTGGCCCAAGAAGAGATTTTCGAGAAGGTTCAAGCCGCATTGGTCGACGCATTGGGCGTTGACGACGACGAAGTGACTCGCCCAGCGACCTTGGTCGGTGACCTAGGTGCGGAATCGATCGATTTCTTGGACATTGTTTTCAAGTTGGAAAAATCGTTCGACATCACGATCCCTCGTGAAGAACTTTCGCCCGAAGACATTTTGACCAACAGCCAATACGTCCAAGACGGTGTTGTCACCGCCGACGGCATGGCCGAACTGAAGCGACGGATGCCTTGGGCCGACCTCAGCGAGTTCGAAAAGAGCCCACGCGTTCAAGATTTCGGCAACCTGTTGACCGTCGGTGACCTTTGCAATTACGTCGGCAGCAAGGTCGGCGAATAGTCACGTTATCGACAGACCGCCACTGCGGCAGTCGATCCTGATTCCCCCTGGGCAAAATTCGCTTGGCGAACGCCCCCAAGGGGACCATTCCTAGGACCGTGGCCAATGCCGGCCCGGTCTTTTTCCTTTTTCGGTATCACTGATGCGTTGGTTCTGGGTCGATCGATTTACCGAGTTCGTGAGCGGTTCGCACGCTAGCGGGATAAAAAATATCACGCTGGCCGAGGAAGCCGTGGATGAATACTGCCCTGGCTTCGCCATGCTGCCGCCGACGTTGATCATCGAAGGGATGGCGCAAATTGGCGGCATCCTGGTGGCTGAACACTTCCAGTTCGAAAAACGCGTGGTGCTTGCCAAAGTCGGTCGCGCCGAGTTTCTGCAACCTGCTAGGACCGGCGATCAACTGACCTACCACGTCCAACTGGATGCGGTTCAGGAACACGGTGCCACGGTGACCAGCGTCAGCCACTGTGGTGACCAAAAGCAGGCCGAAATCGACCTGATGTTCGCATTCCTGGAACCGGGACGGTTCACTGACGGGCCATTGTTCGCCCCCGGCGATCTTGAAGGCATGCTGCGGATGATGAATTTCTTTCATGTCGCGGTCGACGCCGATGGCAATCCTGTCCGGATGTACGACAATCTGTAGCTATCGGCGAACACCGGCTTCGATCGAATTGCCAGCTGTTCGTCTCCATTTCTATCTGCCGAATTTCACTTAATCAGAAAAGCATGCTCATGCGTCGCCGCGTCGTCATCACCGGAATCGGCATGATCAACCCCATGGGCCACGACGCATCCACGGTGTGGTCGGGGCTCAAAGAGGGCAAAAGCGGCGTCGCCAAAACGACGCTGTTCGACGCCACCGGTTTCCCTACCAAGATCAGCGCCGAAGTCAAAAACTGGGACATCACCCAGTGTGGCGAACCGGCCGAATTGTGGGCTTCGCGTGGTCGCCACACCAAGTTTGCCGTCGGCGCAGCCAAACAAGCCATCGCAGACAGCGGTGTCCTGGATTCGATCCAAGATCGCGTCCGCTTTGGGATCTACCTTGGCAGCGGCGAAGGCAACCAGGACTTCGCCACCTTTAGCCAGATGATGGCAGCAGCGCTGAAGGACGGCGATTACGACGCATCGAAGTTCATCGGCGCAGGACTGAGACTGCTGAATCCTGAAAAGGAACTTGAACAAGAACCCAACATGCCGGCTGCCCACTTGGCCGCGATGTTCAATGCCCAGGGCCCCAACCTGAACTGTCTGACCGCCTGTGCCGCGTCCAGCCAAGCGGTTGGCGAAGCGACCGAGATCATCCGTCGCGGCGATGCCGATGTGATGCTAGCCGGTGGCACCCACAGCATGATTCACCCCTTCGGCGTGACGGGATTCAACCTGTTGACCGCCCTGTCGGAAAACAATGACGACCCGACCAAAGCCAGCCGCCCCTTTGATCGCCTTCGCGATGGATTTGTGCTCGGCGAAGGATCCGCGATGGTCATCCTAGAAGAACTCGACGCCGCCAAGGCGCGCGGGGCAACCATCTATGGCGAAGTCGCCGGTTACGGCACCACCGCCGATGCGTACCGCATCACCGACATCCCGCCAGACGGCCACGGCGGGATCGCCGCGATGCGTATGGCGATCAAAGACGCGGGACTGAACCCGTCGCAGATCGACTACGTCAACGCCCACGGGACCAGCACGACGGTCAACGACAAAGTCGAAACGTTGGCCTGCAAGGAAGTTTTTGGCGAAGACGCTGCCAAGACTCCTGTCAGCAGTACGAAAAGCATGATGGGACACCTGATCGCAGCGGCCGGAGTGACCGAAATGATCGTTTGCCTGATGGCGATGCGAGACTCGGTCCTGCCACCCACGATCAATTACGAAAACCCCGACCCGCTTTGCGACCTGGACTATGTCCCCAACGTCGCTCGCGAAGCATCGATCAAGTACGCACTCAACAACAGCTTTGGGTTCGGCGGGCAAAACGTGACGCTGTGCCTAAGCCGCTTTGAAGGCTAACCCACGCCCCCCCTTAACTATCCGGCGATCAGTGATGCACCAGTACAGTGATGCCGAACTAGCAGCGTTTCTGGACGAGGCGTTGCCAGCCGGGGTGTCGTCCCAACTGGAACATGATCTGCGCAGCAGCGCAGAACTCCGCAACCGCCTGATCGAGGTCCGTGGACGAGAGACCGCGGGTCTGCATTCGATCGGTGGCATCTGGCGCCGTGGCCGACTCTCGTGCCCCACCAGATCCGAAATGGGCGACTACCTGCTGGGCACTCTGGATCCCGAACCGGCCGACTACATCCGGTTCCATATTGAAACCGTGGGTTGCCGATATTGCCAAGCGAACCTGGCCGATATGCAGGCCGCCGCCAAGCCGGACGATCAGCCCACCCGCCGACGAACCCGCTACTTTGAAACCAGCGCTGGCTATCTGAAAGGTAAACAGAGCTAGGATCGCTGGAACCAACACGGGCGTCGTGGATTTTGCAAATCCCACCGCAGGTGAAGGTATCTTGGCATCGTCACGTGGGACGACCAATCCCCGATTCATCATCTACTAGGGCAGACAGCGAATGTCGACGATACGTTTCCAGCATCTCGGGCTGATTGCGATAGGCGTACTGCTGACCACATCGATTGACGCCCAAGAATCCAAACAGCGGACCTCAGCGCCGGCCAATCGGGTCCACTGCCCCAGCACCCCCGCCGAACTGAAACAACTGCTGACGGCTGGCAATGCGGCATTCCCGCTGCTGAGCGCCCATCGCGGCGGCCCCACCGGCCAGGACGCCGAGAACTCGCTGACGACTTTCCAGCGTGCCACCGAAGTGGGGTTCCTGTTGATCGAAGTCGACCCGCGGCTGACCGCCGATGGCGTTCCAGTTCTGCTGCATGATTCGACCCTGGATCGCACCACGACCGGGACCGGAAAACTTTCCGAGCATCGTTGGGCCGATCTGTCATCGATTCGTTTGCGAGACATGAATGCGGCACCAACCGACCAATCGATCCCCACTCTGCGTCAAGCGATCCAGTGGGCCCAAGGACGCTGCGTACTGGTCCTGGATTCGAAAGACGCGTCGGTTGCTGAACGCGTTCAAATGATCACCGAATTGAAAGCCGAAGCGTCCACGATGATGCTGACCTATTCGATCAAAGACGCCGCCGAGTGCTATCGATTGAACCCGGACATCATGATGGAAGTCGGCATCACCAACCGCAAACAGCTGGACCAATTCGATCGCTGTGGTGTGCCCTGGTCGAACATCGTCGCCTTTGTCGGACACAAGAAACCGGCCGATCGACAGTTGCTGGAGATGATCCACCAGCGAGGTGCCTGTTGCATGGCCGGAACGTCACGCAACTTAGACAAGTTGTTGCACCCGAGTGCCGACGAATCCGACACTTCGACGGCGGATCTAAAATCCAAGTACCAACAGCTGATCGAAATGGGCGTCGACATTATCGAAACAGATCGTCCACACGACGTCTGGGCTTTGATCGCCGAGTCAACCAACTGACTGGCGTCCTGACGCTGCACCGGCATCCACCCCAATCAGCAGGCCGGATCTCAGTAGGCCGGATCAAGGAGCGAAGCGACGCAGATCCGGCAATCCAGCACCCCTAATCGGCGCTGCGTATGCACCATCAACGCCAGGCCCGATAAGCACGCGGTGAAACGAACCACACCCGATGACGCAGCGTGAATCGTCGTTTAACCGCGTGGGCATCGCCCCGCGCGCCGGCGCATCAACGCCAGGCCCGATAAGCACGCGGTGAAACGAACCATACCGGGTGACGCAACGTGAATCGTCGTTTAACCGCGTGGGCAACGCCCCGCGCGCCTCATCATCAACGCCAGGCCCGATAAGCACGCGGTGAAACGAACCAAACCGGATGACGCAACGTGAATCGTCGTTTAACCGCGTGGGCAACGCCCCGCGCGCCGCACCATCAACGCCAGGCCCGATAAGCACGCGGTGAAACGAACCACACCCGATGACGCAGCGTGAATCGTCGTTTAACCGCGTGGGCATCGCCCCGCGCGCCGCATCATCAACGCCAGGCCCGATAAGCACGCGGTGAAACGAACCACACCCGATGACGCAACGTGAATCGTCGTTTAACCGCGTGGGCAACGCCCCGCGCGCCAGCCCTTCAACGCCTGGCCCGATAAGCACGCAGTGAAACGAACCACACCCGATGACGCAACGTGAATCGTCGTTTCACCGCGTGGGCAACGCCCCGCGCGCCAGCCCAACAACGCGCGGCCCGATGGGCACGCGGTTAAACGAACCACACCGAATGACGCAACGTGAATCGTCGTTTAACCGCGTGGGCATCGCCCCGCGCGCCAGCCCAACAACGCGCGGCCCGGTGGGCACGCGGTTAAACGAACCAAACCCGGATGACGCAACGCGAATCGTCGTTTAACCGCGTGGGCAACGCCCCGCGCGCCGCACCAACAACGCGCGGCCCGATGGGCACGCGGTTAAACGAACCACACCCGATGACGCAACGCGAATCGTCGTTTAACCGCGTGGGCATCGCCCCGCGCGCCAGCCCAACAACGCGCGGCCCGGTGGGCACGCGGTTAAACGAACCAAACCCGGATGACGCAACGCGAATCGTCGTTTAACCGCGTGGGCAACGCCCCGCGCGCCAGCCCATCAACGCGCGGCCCGTTGGGCACGCGGTTAAACGAGATATACCGGATGACGCAACTCGAATCTTCGTTTAACCGCGTGGGCAACGCCCCGCGCGCCAGCCCATCAACGCGCGGCCCGATGGGCACCCGGTGAAACGAAAGGTGTAGGCCGGATCAAGGAGCGGAGCGACGCGGATCCGGCAATCCAGCCCCCCGATCTCCCCACAAAACAACCCGGGAACAGGCACACCGCTTGGTCCGCTCCACAGCATTGGATTTTGGTCAGCCGAGATCCATCCCCACGCCAGACGTCCAACAGCTACCGTTTCGGATCGGCACCGACCGCCACCAAGTCTGTGGATTCCGCCGCGCCGCGATCGGCGATCGACGGCTCCGCTGTTCCGGCCGGCAAATTGACCAACAAACGCATCATTTCCTCGGCTGCACCGCTTGCCACCGTGCGGATCGTCTCCCGGTCGGTCTCGTCGCCGAATTCGTAAGTGATTGCGGTCACCCCCAGGGTTCGGGCCACATAAGCTTTGCTGGTCGATCGCTGCAGATTGTGATTTGCTTTGCGGTTGACTTCGTAAGCCGGGAATCGACCTTGGATCGCTCCCAACCATTGATCGGTAAACCCCTGGGGGAACAGATTGGCTTTGGGCGGCGTGGTGTAAAAGACGTCGTCGAACGTGCTGTGAAAATCGATGAACAAACACAGTCGGCCATCGTCTGTTTTCCGGCACGCCAACAGCTGATTGACCACGGCCTTGGTTTCCGGTTGGCTGAAATGAGCCCAGTCTCGATTCAGGTCCACGCCGTTCGCGTTGCATCGCCAATGCCCTTGGGCGACACCGTCCGGGTTCACCATTGGAACCACGGCGGCACAGTATCGCGAACGGAACTGTTCACTTAGCGGACTCGCATCGGCAATCGTTTCGACAAAGTGCATCATGCCAATCGCTCCCGAAACCTCCGGTGGATGCTGTCTGGCAACGATGAACACATAGTCGGGCCGATCCGCGTCGGTGATGTCCAATCGATGCAGCGGCCGACCTTGGACGGATTGACCGATGACCGATCGATTGACGTACGGCAGCGACTCCAGAGTGTCGGTCCAACGCTGCAACACTTCACCGCCGATCAGTTCTTGGCCCGCAATCCAGATTGGCTTGCCGTCCAATGGGATGGACAGTTCCACTTCGCTGCCCAAGGGATGACGCTTGGTGACCCACTGAGGCGTCGCCATCCAAGTCTTTCCGTCGCGACTGACCTTGGGATCATAGCGATGGGATCCGCCGACATAGTTCAACCGCACGCATACATCGCGTGGTTGGGTTGAATCGATTCGGAATGCATACCAGGCACTGTCGTTGATTTGGTCGCGTTCGGGATGGATCGTGATCGCGAACTCACTTGCGCTGACCTGTTGGCAACCGTTCATTCGCCCGCCCGCAAATTCGCTGGTGATCTGAACGTCACCGTCGACCGATGCGAACGTGATCGCGTGCGACTTCGACGTCTGCTTTGCGATCGTGGATGGGTTGGCCCGGTTTTGTTTCGAAGGCTCTGCCGACGCATTGCCGAAGCCAGCGATCCAAGCCATCAAGAATGCTGCGGCGAACCAAGGCGCACGCAGCAACGACCAATCTTTGGTGGGCAAGAACATCGGGAACGTTCCGTCGGAAGGGGTGGGACCCTCGACGACAAACGATCCAGCGCGAGCTGTAAAAAAAGGCGGGGTGACTCGCGTTTGGCCTTCGCAGGCCAGGTTCGTTGCAGAGGAAGGCGTGGGTGGGAAGGAAGCAGTCGCAGGTGGGCAGGTGCAATCTAGCGGAGCCCTAGAATTCACAGCAAGACGAAACCGCTGTGCCCATCGCCCCCTTGATCACACGGCAAAACTCTCGGTCACACGATCGCCCACCGCTTCCATTCTACCCCACGGCGGGGGATGACGCCGGAGTGAACCACCTTTTTCGCTAGCATCCAACGAGCCCGGGCGGCCATTAGGCAGCCTGATACAGCATTTTTTCCAGGCGATCCAGAGTGGTGACCATCTGATTCCACTCCGCAACCACTTCGATCGTGGGCATATCGACCGCATCGGGTCGATCGTAACCACGTTCGCTGACAGTGACTTTGCGGGATAGGACGGCAAAACCCTCGACAACCGCTCGCTCGCTCTTGTTAGCGGGAGTCTGATCCAGATCTTCTTCCATGGGCAATACTTGTTGCATCGCTTGATGCACGGCCCACAGGGCAGCTTTGCGGCTTGATTCGGCTTGAACGATTGTGCGGAGCGTGCCTGATTGAACGTAGAACTTGGCCATGATGGTATCCGTGGATGGAGGTTTTCAGCGTAGAGTTTGGGAGCCACCCCGGTCAGCGGGATGCTGATTGCCGGGGCTACTTCATACTTCGTCCCAGTGAGTGACACGTTTGGTCACCTGCCGAATCCGGGCACCTTTGGCTGGGTCGGCACCGCACCGTCGGATTGGTAGCTTGTCACAAACATTTCGATCCTGATGACCGTCACCGCACCCTCCCAAATCGTCACCGATCCACCGGATAGGCCCGCGACATGAAACTAGTTCACCACGGCGCCTACGATGGGGTAACCGGATCCTGCCACCAACTGTTCTGGGAAAAGGGGCAAAGCATCCTGGTCGACTGCGGCATCTTCCAGGGCGACGACGCCAAACAGCATCCCAATCCCGAGATCCATTTTTCGATCGCCGGGATCTTGGCGATGCTGCTAACGCACGTGCACATCGACCACGTGGGGCGATTGCCCTATCTGATCGCAGCCGGCTTTGACCAGCCGATCTATTGCAGCGAGCCGACCGCCAAACTGCTGCCGCTGGTGATGGAAGACTCGCTGAAGATCGGCTTCACGCGGTCGCGCAACTTGATCAAGAAATTCCAAAGCCATGTCGGTCGATTGCTGCGTCCGACCCCGTACCATCAATGGTTGGACATCGGCAGCCATGTCAAAATCCGTTTGCTGCCGGCCGGTCACGTTCTGGGTTCGACGATCTTCGAAGTGGAACTGCCGGATGGAAAACGCGTGGTGTTCTCCGGCGACCTTGGCAGCGGCAACGATCCCCTGCTGAAACAGCCCGCCAGCCCCGAACGCGCCGACATGCTGGTGATGGAAAGCACCTACGGCGATCGCCTGCATCCGTCTAGCCAGGATCGCAAAGCGACGCTCGAAAAGATCCTGCGACACACTCTGCAAGACAAAGGCATCACCATCATCCCAGCGTTCAGTCTGGGACGGACTCAATCGATTCTGTACGAGATGAATGCGATCTTCGAACACGTTCAAGCAACCGAAGGCCGGTCGTTGATGAAGCAGGTGGACGTGATCGTGGACTCTCCGCTAGCGTCTCGTTTCACCAGCCTGTACCACAGCATGCAAAAGTACTGGGGGATCGAAGCACAGCGGTTGCTAGAGACCGACGACCAACCGCTGGTCTTCGAAAACCTAACCACCGTTGGCAACCACCGCGAACACCGCGACATTGTCAACTATCTGGCGGATCGCAAACTGCCGGCGATCGTGATCGCCGGCAGCGGAATGTGCACCGGTGGCCGGGTCGTCAACTACCTGAAGCGATTCTTAGGCAGCCCCACGACGGACATCGTTTTTGTTGGTTACCAAGCTGGTGGAACGCCTGGAAATTTCATCCGCCGCGGCAGTGAATGGGTATTCCTGGACGGACGCCGCTATGATGTGGAAGCCAAGATCCACCAAATCCACGGCTACTCGGCTCACGGCGACCAAGCCGACTTGGTCCGTTTCGTCGAAACGATGCCTTCCGCGCCTCAGCAAATTCGATTGGTTCATGGCGACTATCAGCCCAAGCAGGTATTGTCCGAAATCTTGACGCAGCGTGGATTTACCGTCGTTTAGTCAATCGGCATCGCCTGTTTGCCAATCACAGCACCACCCTGCCCTTCTCTCCCCTTCTCTCCCAGCGAAAGCTGAACGCCGGCATCATTCGAACCACTGTTTTGAAGACGGCATTTGACCACTGGCGATCGAACATCATGGACCAATACGAACCAACCGATATAGAGTCGTTAGACATTGTGATCATCGGCGCCGGCTTGGCGGGACTCAGTTGCGGTGTCGTGTTGGGCGAAGCTGGACGTCACGTCACGATCTTGGAAGCGACCGATCGAATCGGTGGTCGTTTGCGATCGGATGTCGTCGATGGGTTCACACTGGACCATGGTTTCCAAGTGTTGTTGACCGCCTATCCGGCCTGCCAGCGGATGCTGGACTACGACGCCCTCCGTCTGCGGCGATTCGAACCCGGTGCATTGATTCGTCATGGCGGACGATTCCATCCGCTTAGCGATCCATGGCGGCGTCCCATGCAATCCATTGCGACGGCGATGAACCCCGTCGGCAGCATCCTGGACAAACTTCGTATCGCCAAGGTGCGAACCCAGGCGTGCAGCGGCACGCTGGAGGACCTGTACCAGCGCAACGATCAGCCGACGATCGATTACCTGCGACAAGCCGGATTTTCCGAGTCGATGATCGATCAGTTCTTTCGGCCATTCATCGGCGGCGTGTTCCTAGACGAATCACTCAGCGAATCCAGCCGCCTGTTCGAATTCGTGTTCCGCATGTTTTCCAGCGGCGACGTTGCCGTTCCCGCCGATGGGATGGCGGCAATCCCTCGTCAACTGGCCGATCGACTGCCGCGTGGAAGCATGCGGGCAAACACCAGTGTCACGCAGATCGACGGCAACCTGATCCGGCTCAGTGATCGCACAACGATTCGAGCCAATCAGATCATCGTCGCGACCGAAAGCACCGCTGCGGCACGGTTGATCGGTTCCGATCAGATCGATACCCCATGGAATCATACAACCAATCTTTATTACGCCGCCGATCAGTCGCCAGAGAAACGTCGCATGCTGATGCTGCGAGGCGATGAGACGGGACCGATCCAAACCGCCACGGTGATCAGCGACGTCGCCAAAGAGTACAGCCCGGCTGGCAAATCCCTGATCTCGATCAGCCTGGGCACCTCGGATACCGACGTCGATCGCACCGACCTGGATGCGGTGGACGCGGCCGTGCGGTCGCAATTGCGAGGTTGGTTCGGCAGCGAAGTCGATCGCTGGCAACGCATCGCGGTGTACCAGGTTCCCTACGCCCTTCCCAATCGTCAGCTAGATCCCGTCGTGCGATCGGTTCAAGCCACAGACTACGGCGGACCAGATGGTATCTGGGTATGCGGCGATCACTGCGAAACCCCTAGCATCCAGGGTGCCATCCACAGCGGCATCCGAGTCGCAGAATCGATCCTAGAGAACCGGTCCTAGAGAACCGGCGTTAGCAGAGAACGCTGTGCAGCGTCGCGCACGCGGAAGTCACCAAGACATTGTCGATTGAATCGAACATTCAACGGCAATGGTGAGCCGCTGGCCGTGAGGCCACGGGCATGGGGGGGGGGAGATCCCCGGCCGCTTACGCGATCGCGGCTGACTCAATCGACAAACTCCGGGCGAGTTTCGCTCGCTTTTGACGTGATTCACATGGTCCTTAGTTACTGAAACTGCCGCCGAAGTTATAGGATGCGGTGATCGGGATGATGCCGTAGATCCCTTCGGTAAAGACTTGACGCACAAAGTTATCGAACAGCCGAATCGGCGTGCTTGGCAGAATGATCACGTCGCCATCGCGAACCCAAATTTCGTCGCGCGGGTGCGCTTCGCGGCCCAGCACGGCCCCACGCAAATCCAGAACCGTCGACGTCAATTCCCAGCTATCACCCCGTCGAAAAACAACGACCTGACGCATGTTCGCGCCTGTGCGATGACCGCCGGCCATGGCGATTGCCCCCAACACGGTGGTTGGTGTGTTGTCCATCTCGAAACGACCTGGCTGACCGACTTCCCCCAGAACGAACACATTGTGGGGAGCCTGTGACAACAGCGAAGGTTCGACCTCTAGCCCACCGACCGCTGCGTCGTACCGCAGATTGATTTCCTGTTTCAATTCATCCAATGTCAGACCTTGCGATTGGACACTGCCGATCTTGGGCAGGCGAATTTCACCGGCTGGCGTGATCGTCTGTTGGATCTGCTGAGGATCAAATCCACCGGCACCGCTGATCGCTTCGCGGACCTGGCGGGCTGCGGAACCGGTGTTGACCGGCGTGACATCGATCGAAGGCGTCGGATAGAACTCGGTGTATTTCTTTTCCAACAATTCACGCAGTTGATCCACCGACTGTCCTGCCGCATGGACCTGTCCGATCAAACGCAACGTAATCGTTCCGTCGGGCTGAATCTTCAACCCGCGTTCCAGTGTCCCACGGGTCAGATCATCGTCCGCCTCCGATTCAATCAACAGTTCATCGCCGACGACCAATCGATAGGCACCTTCGCTGGTCAGCGCAGTGACCATGAATGTCAATTGAATCGAATCGCCGGTTCGAAGTCGGTATTCGGGAATCCGATGCATCCGTGACGGGCCGGCATACTCGCCCGGTCCATGAACGTCGAATGGTGAATCGTAGGGGCATTGCCAGCACTGCGATCCGGTCGGACACGGCCCAACCCCCAACACCATGCCGACGCCGCCCAACATGGTATCGGGCCTCCGATCGGTGCACTGCAAACACTGGCCACAACTGCAGGCACTCGATCCATGGGACACCAGACTTGCCGATACATCAGCCCGGTCGGCCGCCGCGTATGCGCCGGCCAACGACGGGACCGCCGCCGAAGCATTCAACGACGAAGTTGCGGATCCCAAATCGGCTGACAAAGCGGACCCAACAGGCAGCACCGGTGTGCTCGCCGACGATTCCCCATCGCTGGAAAGCGAATTTGGTCGTGTCGCTTTCTGTGGTGCCGGCGGAACGAATTCATCCCCTGCCGCTCGGGCATCCAGCACACCTGCATTGAAAATCAGGCAAGCCAACAACAGACTCTGTCGCAGGGAAAGGGGCATTTTCACCATGGCTGTCTCTCGTTTTACAAGGCACGTTCAAGCGGGCCGTCAGGAAAGGATGGTCGAAATCGATCGCCGGTGGAAAGGGGTTACTTTCGGCGTCCGAACGAGAAGATCGAACGAGCGGTGACTCGATCATCTTTCGTTGCGGCAGGATCGCTATCGGATGCTGACGATGGATCGGCGTCCTTCAAATCAGCGGCCTGTTGATTCGCTGCCGATGAACGCTGCGAGATGGTTTGGATCGCCGCGGGCGACGGATGGTAGCTGGCTGCAAAGGCCTCGGGACGCAGCGTCTTGACCGCAATGCCGCTGGGCAAATCAGGATCATTCAATGCTGCCACGCATTGGCGAGCCGTATCGGCGTCACCCATCCGACGTGACGCCTCTAGCAACCCCTGATAGGCCGATCGCGAAGGACGTAGACGAACACTTTCGCGCAGCGACCAAGCAGCCTGTGCCCCCAGCCCCTGTTCAAGATATGTTTTCCCCAGTTCGCGATAGCCAACCGCACTGCCGGGAGAAACTTCAATCGCCGAACGTTGCAGCGTGATGGCAACCGCACCGGCGTGCGAATCCCCCGACTCGGCAACGTTCTTTTCGACGATCCCCAACATGATCAACGCATCACAGGCCTCGACGGATTCACCCGCCGCGGAAACCAGATGTTCCCGCGCTACATCCAAATAGGCTTCGGTCGCCCGAATCGACGAAATGCGGCTGACGTCTTGCTGCTTCAGTACCGTGGTTGCGTGCACAGCAACCATTCGCTGCATCGAGCGCGAATCCACCGAACCGAACCGACCACAGAAATCCGCCGATTCGCGAATCGCATCCAATGCGGTTTGAAGATGCTTGGCATGCAGGTTCCCACCTTCGCGTGCGTCGTGCATGTTGACCGTATGCCGAAGCGCCTCGGTCGCGTGCTTGCGAGCCGAATGGGTGGCACCGCGTTGCAAACTTTGCTTGGCGTCCTGCAGTGCAATGTGAGCCATTTCACGAAGCCGATTGGCATCGCCCAGTGCCGAAGCCCCAGCGGAATGCATCCCGAAAGATTGTCCCGGAACCACCGGCGACGGAAATCGAACGTCCGTGGATAGGGCGGATCGTTCCGAAATCAATTCGGAATGGGCCAGCACCGAAACCCCCGTACGCCTAGCCAACGGCAGTGCGGTCGCGGTATCGCTGGTCCGATCCAGTGCCGGAATCGCCGTCGGTGGCATGACCATCATGGCAACATCGTTGTCCACCGGCGCGGCCGACGATTGGGATGCGATCGACGCGGTGCCGTCGTCCTGCGATGTGATCTGCGGCACCGACTCTCTGTCAACCTGCGCTGGCAGGGGCGAATCAGTGTTTGGCTGGCCCGTCATTGCTTGGCCCGTCATTGCTTGGACCGTGTTCGCTTGGTCCGCAATTGCCTTCTGGACAGCCGGCGGATTTGAAACGGCATAGGACGGCCTGCGCCCGTTCATGACTGGCCGATTATTCGTGACTGGCCGATTCGTCACTGGCTCGCGCGCCGCAGCCTGTTTCGCAGCAGCCTGTTTCGCAGCGGCCTGTTTCGCCGTTGGCTGATCCACCACTGGCGGTTTCGCAGTTGGGGCCGGTTCGGCGAGGCCAGAGTCCAACATCTGAAATGTTTGGCGCGCGAATTGGTAATCCAGTTCTGCTTCGCGTGCGATTTCGGCTGCCGCATCAGTAGCCGGACGTGGTGGTTCCGGACGTGGTGGTTTCGGGCGTGGTGGTTCCGGACGGGCGGGCAATGGGAATGGGTTCGACGCGTTCGATCCGTTCGTAGCAGCGACCTTGGCAGCGACCGGCTTCACGATCAACCGCTGCAACACGAATCCGGACCCAGAAGATTGCTGCGCGACGACGCGTTTCCCAGCCTCTTCGGAAGCCGCCTGGGCATTGGCGACACTTGTCTCGGCCAGGGAAGTCAACGCGTCCTTGGATTCTTTGACGCCCAATCGATTGACCACTGGGGTGGCATCCGGATCATCAGGCGAACGGAATTTTGCATCATCCGGTTGGGGAATCTGCGGTTTGGATTGCTTCAGAATTTCAGCGATGCTGGACGGCATCGGCGCAGCCGGTTCGCGGGCAACGGTTGCACGCTGCACCACTGGGTGAGTCGTTCCACTCGGGCCATGCGCCAATAGGCTGGCAAGCGTGCTGGGTTGTGCGTGGGACGCCCAATCGCTGGTGACGCCTGCCTGGGATCGCTGGATCGAATCCGCACCATCCGCCAAAACGTGATGTGACGAGCAACAGATCATTGCTGCGATCGCTATACGTTTGGCTCGACGCATGCTGCGATTCGGTTCATCCATGACACAAGCATCCCAATTCAGATCGATGCCTCGATGGATCACATCCTTATGATCCGCCTAGAAGCACGTAGAATTGGCATCGACGCGTCAGCCCCCAACCGGTGACTGATTGTCATTCACCCGATCGGTGAAATCCATTTCCGCCCATCGCATGCGCCAGGACCTAAGCGAACGCGACAGAACACAAACGCCGAACATGATGTTCCAGCGCTACGAACCTCATAACCCGACCGGAACAATCCGACCAACTCGGGCAATCGCCAAGTCCGTCGGTTGCTGTCCAACGCCATCGGCACGGGCGTGTCATTCGCCCAATGATTTGACTTGCGAAATTCAGCCTACAGTTCTCGGATCCGCAGATCACGCCAACGAACTTCCATCGGCCCAGATTCTTTCTTGATCGCATGCACCTGCAATCCGATGAATCCCACCATGCTGGATTGGGGATCGCGAATATCGGCGATCGCAACGCCGTTGACCCAAGTCTGCAACCGATCACCGCTGGCGCGGATGACGTATCGGTTCCATTGACCGTTGACCAATGCATCGTCGATTGGACGATCTTTGGTGATCCATAGACGACCGGTACCTTCGCTGTAGATGTATCCGCTTTCTCCTGGCGCACCTTCGATCTCGACTTGCGGACCGTGCACCCGCCCACTCTTGAATTCCGGCTTGCTAATCGAACGAATCTGAACCCCGGTATTCAACTTTGGATCGGCCATGACTTCGAACGTCAATTCAAAATCACTGTAGTCCTTCTCGGTACAAAGAAACGAATTGGGGCTTCCTTCGGCGGTGCGTCCTACGATCACACCGTCCTCGACACGGTAGGTGGCGGTGCCGTTTTTCTGAGTCCAGCCGGTCAGATCCGTTGCATTGAACAACGACACCCAACCATCTGCGTCGATATCCGGCACGGCCTTCGAATCCGCGACGGCGGGTTCCGCTGATGCCTGCGAGGGATCGCGTTGGGCTGCCGATTCGCTAGTCAATGTTTTCGCATCCACCGCGGGCAGCGTCACGTCGCCGGTCGCAGCCCACTGCGTCCCACGCTCTAGTGTGGCTTGAAACGCGACGCCTTGCATCGCTGCCACGTCATGGCCCAACGTTGTGTGAAACACACGGCCTTCGCCAAAGGACACCGTCATCAACAGCGGTTCATGTTCGCCGGTACCACCGGTCGCCGGTGCGCTGAACCCTGTTGCCAAAACATGCATGTTTTCGGCTGGCCCGCGAAGCTTGCCGTACAGTTCGTCGGCTGTCTGCATGAATGTCCCGGGCAACCCACGCGTGATGGGGTGATCGCTATCGCGGATGACGACGGCAAAGGGGACTCGTTTCCCGTGGGTCCCGCCATTGCCGGGCGACATGTCCCGGGTAAATTTTTGCTGATCTTCTTTCCAACGCACATAGGGTCCGTCTTTCTGGTTGCGACCGCCCCAGCCTCCCAGTCCGATCATGCGATTGTACGCATCCCATTTCGGAAACGAATTATCGGCAGCGTGGACACTGACAAAGCCCTTTCCACCGGCCACAAAACTCTCGAAAGCTCCCTGAGTTTCCTCGCTCCAAGGTTCGCCGTT
Source organism: Rubripirellula lacrimiformis (assembly GCF_007741535.1). Classification (NCBI taxonomy): domain Bacteria; kingdom Pseudomonadati; phylum Planctomycetota; class Planctomycetia; order Pirellulales; family Pirellulaceae; genus Rubripirellula; species Rubripirellula lacrimiformis. The sequence goes on along the minus strand of NZ_CP036525.1, from coordinate 899,822 downwards.
GTAGTTCGAAACGACGACGTCGTATCCATCGAACTTGGGCTCAAAGGCGGACATATCGCCGCCTTTTTCGGGTGCCGTGACGACGTCGACGGTGAATTCCCCACAGGCCTCTAACGTTTGCTTGATCACCGGCGTGGTTTCTTGCCACTTGTGATTGTTCTGTCCGTCGATCAACAGCACCGATATCGGCTTCGCATCTTCCGCATCGGCTGCACGAACTTCTAGTGAAAGGGGCAGCAAAGCGAGCAAACAAGCCGCATTCCTAGAAAACCGGCGAAGTGTCATTTTCATATCGATCTGTTTGTTCGGGCAAGTGGTGGGGCAGCGGAACGATCCGTGCCACTAGTCTACACCGATGGCGTTCCCCGAGCCAAAGCCGACACACCGCATCCACACCCATCCATGGCGCCAAATCAGGGACTGGTATCCGGCACATAGCTAACCGCCGGATTTCCACCCATGATCGACCAGACCTGACACTTGCAGCGAGGCATCAAAAAACCTCACCGATCCGATGGATCGATGAGGCGATGCGAATGAAACAGGAGTCAGCGAACCCTAGAAGTCGCCGCTGACGGTTTCCTTGTTAGCACGTGTGCCCAAAGCACCCCACAGACCGTAGGGGCTTGGTGAACCTGGATCCGTTCCCGGTCCAGTTCCGTTGACCTTGACCACTGGGTGACGCGAATCACCCGCTTCGATCGAATCCGTGATGAACTTGATGGCACCGTCGCCCATCAGGACGTGGACACCACCTTGGTGACGGCTGCTGGGTGGCAAATTGCCGGTATCAAAGTCACCACCACCACCGATGCAGACTTCGCGGTTAGGCGGCGTCATGGTCGTGAAACTGGTGTAACACGGCACCGAATCCGACCAACGGTAACCACGACGCCATCCGGAGCTTCGCCCACCAGGATTGGCCGTCGTCAAACCGCTGGTCCAAAACAGAGGACGCAGTGGGTCGATCAACGTTCCATCATCCTGACAAGCATTCGGGTTGCCGTGAATGGTGCCCCAACCGATTCCAAAGTAAGGCTGGGTACGGATGTCGCCGTCGCCTAGCCCCGTAGCGATCTCGCCACATGCAACTGTATTGGACAGTCCGTCCAAAACATCACGGAACCTCATTTGGCGGCGGTTGTAGAAGAACCCTCGATTGGAAGCATTGGCAGCGGCAATGTGCCCCTGGTTCCAACTCCCACCCTGCCAACGCCAATAGCCGTGGTTCACCCAGTCGGATGAATCACCGATACACGCCGCGTAGTTGGTCCGTCCCATCGCAGGCAAGCCCACACCTGGGTCGCTTGGACAACGAAGTGTCGGCATCTCGGTCATCCAAGGGGTGTAGCGACCGTCCCAAGGACGTGGCCCCATCGCGGCAAACCGAAAATTGCCTTGGTAATCCAGTGGGTTTGAGATCTGTTCCCACAAACCCTGCTGCTCCAAGAACGGCGTGATGCCGATCAACCAACTTTGACGACGACGATTGTTGTCCAAATCGTCGTTGTTGCCGCTGCTGCCATTGCCGACTGGGTTGAAGGTACCGCCTGCTTGCGTTGGTAACGCGTTGAAGGCCGAGTGATAGTTGTGCAACGCCAAGCCAACTTGCTTGAAATTGTTGCTGCAACTCATTCGGCGGGCCGCTTCGCGGGCCGCCTGGACTGCTGGCAGTAGCAGCCCAACAAGAACGCCGATGATCGCGATAACGACCAACAGCTCGACCAGAGTGAAACCACCCTGACGCGAACGATGACTACTCATAGAAACACCAAAATCTAGAACTAGAAACAGAAAAGTTTAGAAAAGCCATCGAGACCTTCGTCTCGTGGAAACAACAGGTTAGCCGTTACAGGCTCCACTAATCAAGCCCAAGGGCAATTTCCCATCCAATGCGTGATATTGCGCAACACAGATCTCGGCATTCGATCGTCGATTTCCTGGACTCGACGCAGTGGATCCCCGGCCTGCAATTGACGAAAAACACCGTATTTCGTGCAGTTTTCGTGCGAATTGGCGGCATCCCACCAGCGTGCCCCAAGCCCCCCAACCAGGAATGTCGCAGGTCCGCCAAAGAGAAGATTCCGGAAGAATATGCGCCGCAGCAGCGATCCGAGAGGTTCATTATTGCGGACGGGTGCGACGAACGACCGCAACCATCGGCGCAGAACCACCCCCCCGAAGGGTCCCGCGTTGCCATGCTCGGTGCCGTGGACTAGCGGGGATGGCCCCATCGCCGGCTCATGCGATGCCGTTCAGCCTTGGCAAACCGCCGCGATCCACGCGGGCGTAGCTCTGCGCGACATCGGCAACCAGGGCTGATCTGCATCCCAACCCAGAACGCGATAAATTCGATCCGCGGGCCCCTGAAACAGAAGGCTGATCCAACCGATGCGTGGGGGGGGAAGGAGGAAGACAAAATCGCGAACGCAGGTTCCCGCCCCGGTCGTTGTAGTCCCCAATGACACGCTGGATGGGTTCGTCCGAACACGGCGGAATCCGATTTCGGCAGCCAACTGCGCATAAAAAAACCCGCGTCGGGACGCGGGGTAACCGGTTTCGATTCGAGATTCGCTGTCGAAACCATTCCGTTTTAGCGATCGAGTCGCTATTTCTAGTTTTGGCTTTCGTCTTCTGCGCTGGACGTCACTTCAGCTTCGTACGCTTCTTCTTCGGCGTCGGTCATCATTTCTTCGCCACCTTCGATGACGACAGGTTCGGTTCCGCCGCTGCATCCGCTGGTCATCGCCAAAGGAGCAAATACGCACAGGAAAACGAAGGATAGGGTTGCAATCTTCATCAAAGATCTCCAAGTGATTCAATCAGAAACAGTCATGACGCAAGGTATCGCAAAGGACCAGCGACACCAACCGCACGGGCGAAGCAACGCAGCAACCGCCGCCACCACCCCACGGGGGCCAAGCAGCAATTCCATGGAGGTGCCAGTCCCATTAAGTGTGCAGGTTTTGAAACCGACCACAACTACACCAACCACCACTGCGTTCAAAATTTCTCGCAGTTTCGCATCCAACTTGCTGTCGCTCGGCAAGTCGTCAGACGTCGATCGCCCATTGGGATGCCGCTACGCGATGATGTCGTGAACCACATTTCCATGGACATCGGTCAATCGAAAGTCACGACCGGCATAGCGGTAGGTCAACCGAGTGTGGTCGAAACCAAGCAGGTGCAAAATCGTGGCGTGCAGGTCGTGCACATGGACACGATTTTCGACTGCTTTCAATCCAACTTCGTCGGTGGATCCGTAGGTCATCCCACCGCGGACACCGCCGCCCGCCATCCAGATGGTGAATCCGTCATGGTGGTGGTCGCGTCCCGGGTTGGCTGTGACCGGCAATTGCACCGTTGGCGTGCGTCCCATCTCGCCTCCCCAGATCACCAAGGTCTCGTCCAGTAGTCCTTGTTGGTCCAAATCTTGCAAAAGTGCCGCGATTGGCCGGTCGCACTCGTTCGCTAAACGGGGATGATTCTTGTCGATCGCAGCATGGGAATCCCAGGGCTGGCCGGCACCGTGATACACCTGGACATAACGGACACCGCGTTGGCTAAGCCGTCGTGCGATCAGCATTTGCCGGCCCTGCAACGAGTCGCCATACATCGATTGAATGTGTGCCGGTTCGTCCGAGATATCGAACGCTTCACGAGCCTCGCCCTGCATCCGAAACGCAAGCTCCAGCGATTCGATGCGAGCACCTAGTTGCGGATCATCATCCCGACGATCCATGTGCAAATGATTCAGTTGTTGGACCAAATCCAATTGCCGATGTTGTTGGGAATGCACCAAGAACTTGTTCTGGATATTGGCGATCAGATCGTCAGGGTCGGTGAACTTGGTATCGACGTGTGTGCCTTGATAGATCCCTGGCAGGAATGCGTTTCGCCAGTTTGCAGTGGCCGCGGTGGGCAGCCCGCTGGGGCACATCACGACGTAACCCGGCAAGCTTTGGTTTTCGGTCCCCAGCCCATACAGGGCCCATGAACCCACGCTTGGTCGCGGACGAACGATGTCGCCGCAATTCATCATCATCAGCCCCGGTTCGTGGTTGGGGACATCGGTCACCATCGAACGGATCACACACATTTTGTCGACATGTTTCGCGATCTGGGGGAACAGCTCGCTGACCTGGGTTCCACATTGCCCTCGTTTGGCAAAGCGGAATTTAGACGGTCGGGCGACACCACCTAAACGGCGATCACGGCCCAATTTGTCGCTAAGTGTTTTGCCATCCAATTCGGCCAGTTTGGGCTTGGGATCAAACGTATCGATCTGGCTGGGGCCGCCGTTGGCAAACAAATGGATGACACGTTTGGCTGACGCTGGAAAGTGCGGCGACCGCGCCCCCAACGAAGTGCCATCGATTGACGCCCCGGGCTGCGCCGCCAATCCACCCTGCTGGTCGGCAAGCACACCGGCCAGCGCCAACATGCCGATTCCCAAGCCGGATTGGGCCAGCATTTGACGGCGATCATTGGTCCATTTCGCATGCATCGAATCAATCCAAATACAGAAATTCGTTGGTCAACATCAGCCCCTGCGCCAACTGGGCCAAGGGGCTCAGTGGGGGCGGCGGCGGCCCCTGAAAATCGCTGACCGAGTCCCACGTCCGGCCTGCCAGTTGGCCTTCGATTCCCTGCACCACCACAGTCCAAGCAAACGAATCGGCGCGCGTGGTCGGCCCCGCTGAAACGACAAAGTCGACGACGTCGCCCCGCTTCACTTCGATACGATCGACGGCCGTTTCCACCGTTGACTGGGCTGCTACAAAACCCGTCGAATCCACCCGGGTTCGAACGGCAGCCACCACCCCGTCGCTGCCGTCGCGTGAATGTTTCAGCGTGCCGGATACCGACACGACTCCGTCATCCGGTGCGGTCCAGCGACGAATCAAACTCTTTGCATCACCATCGCCGGGATGCCCGCCACGATTGGTCATTCGCACATGTTTCAGTACCGGATCGGGAAACTGATCACTGGCCTGATAGAACGCCCCTGTCCAATGCGGCAAGGGCGTGAAGCCGCCGTTTGCGGGACCGCGAGTGCCGTTCGGTGCGAACTTCCATCGAAGTGGCCCGTACCCATACTGCCACGTGGATTCGAACGTGCTGTGATCATTCTCCGCCTGGTGAATGAAACGCAGCGAAACCGACAATTCCTGCGCTGTCGGTGCCCGCCCGTAGACACGTCGATAAATCGACTGCACCTGTGCGGTGCCATCCGTGTTGCCCGGCCGTCCCAGGCCGTCACGACAATCCGCTGCGATCCTGCGACACAACTGGGCGACCAGCGGATGATTCATCCCGAAGAGCGCCTGCTGGGGAATCGTGGTTTCGGCGCGAGATGCCGATGACGCGGTCGGCGAAGCAAAGTCAAACGTCCGCAACATCGGATCCAGTTCAATTCGATCGACGTAGGCGTACACCGATCGCCTGAACGAATACGGCTGCTCGCTGAGCCGAATCGATCGACCACCGATGGCTGGGTCCAAGACACCGGCGACCGACAACATCGAATCCCGCATCGCTTCGAAATCCAAACGCCGTCGACTCTGTCGCCACAGCCATCGGTTCGTCGGATCAGCCAGCAAACCATCGTCGCGTGCCGCGGCAGATTGGCGATAGGTTTGGCTAGTGACAATCGTGCGGTGCAACCACTTCATCGACCAACCGTTGCGAATGAATTCGGCAGCCAACCAGTCCAACAGTTCGGGATGGCTGGGCGGATCACTCCGCAACCCAAAATCGTCCAACGACAGTGCAAGTCCTTCGCCAAAGTAGCGTGCCCAAACCCGGTTGACGGCCACGCGAGCGGTCAATGGATTGCTGGGGTCGACGATCGCTTCGGCCAATTCACGACGTCCACTGCCAACACGAAACGGCTGACGATCCGGCCCTGCGATCAGTTCCAAGAACTGCCTTGGCACACGATCACCGCGACGGGCTGGCTCGCCTCGCAGCATGACGAATGGCGTGACCGGCTTTTCCAAATCGACCAACGACATGGCCTTGGGTGGTGCGCCGGGGTGCGAGGCTTCGACTTCTGTGATCGCTTTCAGCCGGTCGCCAAGTGCTTTGCGGCCCTTGCCCGTCAACCTGGACGCATTGGCGACGGCCTCGACATCCAAGTCAAGCCAACCACCGGGTCCCAACAACAAACGGCGGATCGCTTCGTCATCGGCATCCAACTTGGCAATCTTTGGCGGTGACTTCGGATCGCCTTTGGCGTTGGCTTTGCCGACCGCTTTCGCGTTTCCGATCACATGGTCGAAAGCATCCGCATAGATCGCCACCAAATCGCCCTGAGTCTTCGGCGGCGCGGACTCGATTCCGCTGCGAATACGAGCGTTCAGATCCTGATCGGCCAACCACTGGCGAATCAAATCCTGGCGTTGATCGGCAAACTGCTTGGCAGAGATCGACAACCCTTGTTGCCAGGGGGCCAGCACCGGATGCTTGGCAAGCCGCTTGTCTTTCAACGACTGAGCCAAGCGATTGTTCAGCGGCGTCATTACGATGTCTTCGACTTTCAACTTGCTGATCGTGCCGCGGATATCGGCCTTCTTTTGGATCGTCATCATCACAAATCCGTCGAAGTACTTGGGCAGATCCGACCGCAGGGCCTTGTCGGCCTGCTGTTTCAGGCGTTCCTTGTAATCGGCTAGCACGCCTTGGGCCGCAGCCAATTGGGCCTGAAAATCGGCTGCGATGTCACCGGCCGGCTGATGCCCCGGGATGATTGGCAGCGATTGCGGTTCGACCGAACTGGCAAACACGCCATACAGCGAGTAAAAATCTTCGATGGGGACGGGATCGTATTTGTGATCGTGGCATCGTGCACACGCGACCGTGATCCCCATCAGCCCGCGGCAGACCACATCAATCTTGTCCGCCATCTGTTCCAATTGGTTGTTTCGGAACCGGGGCCCGACGGTCAACATGCCGAGCGCCGCTAGCGTTTCCGCCCCGACCGAATCAACCGCTGCTGGATCGGTCGAAACCGGATCAAGGTACAGGTCCGCTGCGATCTGTTCTTTGACAAACTGGTCATAGGGTTTGTCGTCATTCAAACTGTGGATCACGTAGTCGCGGTACGTATAGGCGTACGGATACCGCAGTTCAGCCTGTGCCTGCCAATCGCGAGTGTCGGCATAGCGAGCCAGATCCAACCAGTAACGTGCCCATCGCTCGCCATGATGTTCACTGGCCAACAACCGGTCCGTCCATTCGCCCAGCACCACGTCATCGGGACGCGAGTCTTGCTCCAGTGCATCCAACTGTTCGCTGGTCGGCGGAAGCCCGATCAGATCAAAGTACAATCGTCGCAGCAGAACCCGACGCGCCGCCGGTGGATTGGGTTGCAGTTGGTGATCGTGCAGGGTTTCCCAAATGAAGGCGTCGATCGGATGCACATCCGTGACGCTCCCCGCACTCGCGGAATCGATCTCGTCTCCCGAAACACGCTGGTCACTTGAAGCCAGGTCACCCGCCCATGGCAATCCCGAAACGTCCGGAGGCGTGGGATGGACCACTGGCAGGAACGCCCAGTGAGACTGCGCGGCGCGGACGATCGCGACCTGGTCGCCCAGAGCGGGCGCGACGGGATCATCGTCGCCTGGCCAAGGCAGGCCGATCCGCACCCATTTTTTCAGGATCGCAATCTCGCCCTGCGAAAGCGGATCGTCGGGAGGCATTTGCTGGAAATTGCCCTGCCCCAACACCGCTTGAATGATCGCACTTTCATCGACGTTTCTAGCGATTGCCGCCGGACCGCTGATCCCGCCCTGCAGCACTAACGCACGACTATCCAAACGCAGATCCGATTCCTGCAGCGACGCGTCATGACATTCCTGACAGCGCCCGATCAGCAGTGGCCGCACCTGGTTTTCAAAAAACTCTTCACGCGGCGTCAGCCCCCCCGCCGAAGCGGCACGAGGGAAACTGGTCCCCGCGACGATCATCATGACGACGATCATCGCCGCAGCATTCATCGCCGCGGCATTTAGCCCAGCGGCATTCAGCCCCGCAGCATTTAGCCCAGCGGCATTCAGCAAGGAACAGAAGTCAAATCTTCGAACCATGGTGATCGGGTCACCTTCGATGACGGGGCGTTGGGTGGGGGGCAAAAGGCGGGGTGCCTGGGGCTACCTAAGTTTAACCGCGATCCGCTCTCGACGCGCTAGCAGATCGGAATCGGCTGGACCTGACCAAACTTGCGCAGCAGTGCTAAACTTGAATCTCAACCTTTGCCCCCCCAATCATCGAACGACAGCGATCACTGGATCGCCTTGCGGATTGACCGCAACGAAAAAGGAAGCCTTCCCTGATGACCGATTTTCTACGCGGCCCGTTCCCATCAACCCGGATGCGCCGCGTCCGCCGGCACGACTGGTCTCGGCGGATGGTGGCCGAGAATGAGGTTTCGGTCAGCGACTTGATCTGGCCTTGGTTCGTGTTCGACGGTGACGGCAGACAGCCTGTCCCCAGCCTGCCAGGCGTGGATCGATTGGGGACCGACCAGATCCGCCGGCAAGCCGCCCTGGCTGTCGAATTAGGGATCCCCGCGATTGCGGTGTTCCCCGCCACAGCGACCGAATTGAAGACCGAGGATGCCGCGGAAGCTTCCAACCCCGACAATTTGGTTTGCCGCAGCGTGCGTGCGATCAAGGCCGAAGTGGGAGACGCGTTGGGAGTGATCTGTGACGTCGCGTTGGACCCGTACAGCAGCCATGGGCAGGACGGACTGGTCCGCGATGGCGACGTGGTCAATGACGAAACCGTCCAAGTGTTGTGCCAGCAAGCGATCGTCCAGGCTGCCGCCGGCTGCGACATCATCGCGCCAAGCGACATGATGGATGGACGCATCGGCGCCATTCGCGGTGCGCTCGATGACGCAGGGCATGCCAACGTACAGATCATGTCGTATGCGGCGAAGTACGCCAGCGCGTTCTACGGCCCATTCCGTGACGCAGTCGGATCCTCGGGCAACCTGGGTGGCGGCAGCAAGAAAACCTATCAACAGTCTCCTTCCCAATCCGACGAAGCCCTGCACGAAGTCGCGTTGGACTTGGCCGAAGGCGCCGACAGCGTGATGGTCAAACCGGGCATGCCGTACCTGGACATCGTCCAGCGAGTCAAATCGACGTTCGGCGTCCCGACCTTTGCCTACCAAGTCAGTGGGGAATACGCGATGCTATCGGCTGCCGCCCAAAACGGATGGCTCGATCGTCAAGCGACCGTGATGGAAAGCCTGATGGCATTCAAACGCGCCGGCGCCGATGGCGTGCTAACCTACTTTGCCGAGGACGTCGCCCGATGGCTGAAAGCATGAACCCGTCTGACCCCATGACGATCGAAGAATGGGGCCAGCAGGCGAGTCAAAAGTTTGCTTGGCACTGGCAACCCACGATGATTGCCGGACAATCTGGCCGACTTGCAGTTGCCTCGGATCCCGACGGCATGCTGATTGATGCGTGCGAGCGACAGGACGCCGGCGAAGAGGGCGTGATCGATCCGTTCTGGGCCGCGACATGGCGTGCGGCGTCCGGTTTGGACCACTACCTCGATCGTCTGGATCTCCAGGAAACTCGCGTGCTTGAACTCGGCTGTGGAACCGGACACGCCGGCTTGGCAGCAGCCACGCGTGGGGCTCAGGTCACGCTGACCGATGGCGTCGACGATCCGTTGTTGCTGGTCCGAATGAGCACCCATCACCTGGCCGAACGATGCCACGTGACCCGGCTGCGGTTTGGGATCGATCGAATGGATGCCCCCGATTTCCCGCTGATTCTAGGCAGCGACGTGACCTATCTGCGCACCCTATGGCCAGAACTGGATCAATGCCTGCGTGATCATTTGGCCGATGGCGGCGAAGTGCTGCTAAGTGATCCGTTTCGAATCATCGCCAACGAATTCCGCGACTGGATCCAAAAACGCGGATGGGATTACACCGAACACAGCATCGGGCTGAGCGATGATCCCGAGCATCCGATTCGAGTGATGCAGTTGAAACTGGCCTAAACGGCATCCAGATGTCAGCTCGAACGACCGGCGACCAACGGCCCTCTCACCAAGCAGTCAGTGCCGCAAAAACACGCGGCCCGCTGACGTAGCGAGAGTTTTCGTTTCACCGCGTGGGCATCGCCCCGCGCGACGGCACCATCAACGCCAGGCCCGATAAGCACGCGGTTAAACGAGGCGCACCGGATGACGCAACGTGAATCGTCGTTTAACCGCGTGGGCAACGCCCCGCGCGCCAGCACCATCAACGCGCGGCCCGCTGGGCACGCGGTTAAACGAACCAAACCGGATGACGCAACGTGAATCGTCGTTTAACCGCGGGGGCATCGCCCCGCGCGCCGCCACCATCAACGCGCGGCCCGCTGGGCACGCGGTTAAACGAGGCGCACCGGATGACGTCGCGAGGGTTTTCGTTTAACCGCGTGGGCAACGCCCCGCGCGCCAGCACCATCAACGCGCGGCCCGCTGGGCACGCGGTCAAACGAACCAAACCGGATGACGCAACGTGAATCGTCGTTTAACCGCGGGGGCAACGCCCCGCGCGCCGGCCCATCAACGCGCGGCCCGATGGGCACGCGGTTAAACGAGGCGCTCCGGATGACGTCGCGCGAACCCTCGTTTAACCGCGTGGGCAACGCCCCGCGCGTCGGCACCATCAAAGCGCGGCCCGCTGGGCACGCGGTGAAACGAGGCGCACCGGATGACGTAGCGTGGGTTTTCGTTTCACCGCGTGGGCAACGCCCCGCGCGCCGGCACCATCAACGCGCGGCCCGATGGGCACGCGGTTAAACGAGGCGCACCGGATGACGTAGCGTGGGTTTTCGTTTCACCGCGTGGGCATCGCCCCGCGCGCCAGCCCATCAACGCGCGGCCCGCTGGGCACGCGGTCAAACGAGGCGCACCGGATGACGTCGCGCGAACCCTCGTTTAACCGCGTGGGCAACGCCCCGCGCGCCGGCCCATCAACGCGCGGCCCGATGGGCACGCGGTGAAACGGACCAAACCGGATGACGCAACGTGAATCGTCGTTTAACCGCGTGGGCAACGCCCCGCGCGCCGGCCCATCAACGCGCGGCCCGCTGGGCACGCGGTGAAACGAGACACACCGGATGACGTAGCGAGGGTTTTCGTTTAACCGCGTGGGCATCGCCCCGCGCGTCGGCACCATCAACGCGCGGCCCGCTGGGCACGCGGTTAAACGAGGCGCACCGGATGACGTCGCGCGGGTTTTCGTTTGACCGCGTGGGCATCGCCCCGCGCGACGGCACCATCAACGCGCGGCCCGATGGGCACGCGGTGAAACGAGACACACCGGATGACTTAGCTGGGGGCGAGGCCGGCATTCAGGCGGGATCAGCGACAGACCGTTTCGCTGTCGATCACGAATGCATCAGGGCTGGGGTCATGCCTTTCGATCAAGGCACCACCGATCTCGTAACACTTGCTGGTGATACGCCGTGTTCGGGCGACACGCAACTGGACCCAAAACGTGGGCAAGACGATCCGCACGGACTCTTCGGGATAGACTTCGAAGGGACACAGCCAGCCGGCACCGACTCGCGAAAAGTCTCGCGTGTAAATCACCACCGGGTCTGATGATCGTGGACAAAACGGCAATGATCGTTCGAACCACATCAACCCATGCGTGCGAATTTTCAAACGCAAACTGTTCCGGTCATCGCTCAGATTAGCGGACACTTCACCGCGTTCATCGAAATAGTTTGCCCATTCGATTGGCAGTTCGATATCGCAATCAACCGCTTGGATCAATTCGCTAAATCGCGATGGATAATCGATTTCCAACACGCAAGTACCTCCGGATCAAAAGCTTTTCCGCAATCTCGATCGAGCAGCTCGAGCGCCTTGCGACGCGGCATCGGCGATCGATAGGGACGTTGGCTTGTCAGAGCCTCGAACACATCCACCACCGAACACAATTTGGCCCAAGGATGAATGTCTGCCTCGACACAACCGACGGGATATCCCCTGCCATCGAGACGTTCATGATGCTGGTAGGCCATCATCAACTGGCCGGTATTCAAGTCCTCGCGATGGGCCAGTTTCTTGAACCCTAAGCCGGGATGCTGGCGAATGATTCGAAATTCATGGTCTTCCAGCTTGCCCGGTTTGCAAAGAATTTCTTCGCCGATGTCTAGCTTGCCCAGGTCGTGAAGCAGTCCACCGGTGGTGATCAGCCCCACATCGGTTTCGCTGTACCCCAGTTCCGAAGCCAGCAGTCCCGAATAGAACGCGACGTTGGCCGAATGAGTGAACGTGGCATAGTCGTGGTGCAGCACGTCGAACAGGTCGCTAGCGGTGAACTCGTCCTGACTGATGATTTCAGTGGCCAGCGAGCCGAGCTTTTCGGCGGCGTGAACGGTTTTATCGACGTCTTCTCGCTGAAACGCGGTCTGCAGAACGTCTCGCACCACTTCGTTCAGTGCGCCCACGCGAGCGGTCAGCGGAACAGCGTCGTTCTTTGACGATGTTGCGACCCGTCGCAAATAGCTTTGGTAGACCGACTGCGACGCTTTGCTGATGTACAACCGGCTGACGCCGCGTCCACGCAGCCGCCCCAGATCATCCATCGTCAGTGGATAGTCCGCCGCTCGATACAGCTTGAATGACTCGGAACTCGCTTCCCGCTGATACAGGTCCAAACCAACGACTTCACGCGGCAACAGTGTAGAAACACTGATCGGAATGAAATCAACGCCGGACATATCGGGAGCGAACCTAGGAAATCGGTGTGAGGCGAATAACCTGCCACTAAGAAACTAGGACGCCATTTGGCCCAAGATTGGATATATGCCCCCCCGATCCAAAAAGGGAATGCCTAATCACCAAGGTTGCCGCGACAGATGGCAATACCCGCAAAACCAACAAGGGCGATCAAGCGGCATCTGCCACGGACTTCGTCGGCATTTACGCCCCAACACACCCCAGCAACGGGCTTTTCGGCGAGTCCCAATGGGCCGTTCCCAAGCTCCCTAACCAGCGCTGTCCAGCTTGGATTCTTCCGATGCAATCATCTGTTCCAGCACCTGCCTTAGCGACACGCGAATGTCCCACTGTGGGTAATCACGCCGAAGCTTGCGAAGGTCACTGATGTAACAGATATGATCGCCTTTTCGGTTATCATCCCCCAGCGAATAATTGACTTTGTGCCCACCGATCTCTTCGATCAACGCGATGCATTCCAAGACACTGGCTGCGTTTTCTCGCCCACCGCCAATGTTATAAACTTCGCCTGGACGCGGATTTTCGGCAAACGCTTCGAACGCTTTCACGACGTCGCTGCATTCGATCTGGTCGCGAACTTGTTTTCCCTTGTAGCCGAAAATCGTATAGGGTTTCCCCGTGACGGCAACGTGCACCAGGTAGCTAAGAAAGCCGTGCAATTCGACCCCGCTATGGCTCGCCCCCGTCAGGCATCCACCGCGAAACACGCCGGTTTTTAGGCCAAAGTACTTACCGTATTCTTGGGCCATCACGTCAGCCGCCGTTTTCGATGCCCCGAACAACGAGTGCATCGTTTGATCGATCCGGCAAGATTCGTCGATGCCGTGATAATCCGCCTGGTCGGCATATTCCCAACGGGTTTCGAGCTCGGTCAGCGGCAATTCGTTTGGCGCGTCACCATACACCTTGTTGGTGCTCATATGACAAAACGCTGCCTCAGGTGCAAATTGGCGTGTCGCCTCCAACAGGTTCAAAGTCCCGTTCGCATTGACCTCGAAATCCAAAAATGGAATCGCTGCCGCTTTGTCGTGGGATGGTTGGGCCGCACAGTGAATGACCAGATCCGGAGGCTCGTTTCGGAACAGGTCCAAGATCCCGTCGCGGTCACGGATGTCCAACGATACCGTTCGAAAGTTGGTCGTTTCCTGTTCCAAACGCGATTGATTCCAACGCGTGCTGCCTTCGGGCCCAAAAAAAGTCGCCCGCATGTCGTTGTCGATGCCGATCACCTCGTCACCCAACGCATCCCAATGACGCACCGCCGCCGAACCGATCAAACCACTGGAACCCGTCACAATCACGCGCATGAATCAAATCTCGTTCTGGTATCTAAAAGGATGCAACGATGCCCAGCGACCGCCCTCAACAGCGCCCAAGTCTAGTCTTGGACGTCCCAATGTTGAAGACAAACCCTGAACTGATTTGCATCCGTCTGCCCCGCTGACACAATCAAGGGGCGGGGATCAGCAGCGTATCGATTCGATCGAAATGGAAAACCGAGTCACCGCGCCGAAGAATCCACACCTATGGCTTGGCGACGAATTCCGTGGGCAATTCGTATTTCCCCTCGGCCGCCGCTCGCGTCGTGACCAGGATTTCGGTCTTCTCGGCGGCATCCGGGTCCGAGTGAACCACCCAAATGAGAGCCTGTTTCGGATCATCCGGGCCGGTAGCCGTTTTGTCAGGGTTCGCCCCCAACACCAAATCGGTCAACACCGTGCGCAGTGGAAGATCCGACTTGGCAAATTTGCGGACCTGTTGATTCTGGGTGATCCCAGCTTTCTGCAAATCCCCACCAACGATTCGAACCGGCGGCAATTGGGATCCCTCCGGCAGCGACCGTGCGTACTCCGCCACGATCACGTCGATGGCGAACTCCAACGACTCTTGATCGAACGACACAGACATCTTTCGATCCAACATCTGGTCGATCGAAAGTGCTTCCTGCGGCGTGGTCGCCACGGTGGGTGCCGACAACGGAGTATTGGCGGCCAACAGAGTTGCCAGTGCGACCTGTGACAGCGGCGATGCAGGTACATAAGTGTTCGCGACGATCACGTTGTTCGAAATCCCGAATCGAAACCTATCCGACACGTAACGCATCATCATCGGCAACCGCGACGCCAACAGACGCCATGACGGATCCGGCACCGCATCGATGACAAATTGATCCGCCCACTGCGGCCACTGGTTGATCGAATCGCGAAGGTTACGCATCAACGTCGCCTCGCTGATGCCTCCGCTGGGGGTCAGACGTAATTCGGCAAACACTTGTTCGTCCACCGAATCCATCACGAGCAAGACTGCAGAGACATCTGGAATCAAAACAGACTTGATCGACTGAACCAACTGAGGTGCCGATTGATCCAGCATCGCCCTGCCATCGGCGAACAGAAAATTCGGCGTGACCAGGGCCACCAGATCGGCGTCGGCGCTGGATCCCTTCCACAGGGACTGCAGCGATCGAGCCAGCGGAATCGGTTCGCCATCGATCGATGCCACTTCGGTGATCCGATCCAGCCCGCCGACGGCAAATCGCGTCACCGATTTGCTTTCGACTTCCAATGGGTTCACAAAGAATGCATCGGCGCCCACAGCATCGCCTGCATAGACCGTCGTCCCATCCCGCGTCTGGGCTGCCGACACCTTCCAACGATCGACCAAATCGTCCATCGGCTGCGGTGCGGTCAATTCAATCGCCAACGACCAATCGGGAACGCCCTGCTGGCCCGGAAACAAACCGACGGTGCAGCGATCAATCCAATCAACCGGCACCTTGGCACGAGCGACTGCTGCGTCGATCAGGGCATTGATTTCGGGAGCCAACGTCGCCATCAACTGTTTGCCCCCATTCGATTCACGCAGCGACGCCAATCGGACCGACACGATCGCGGCAGGCCCAGGCGGCAGCAGTTCCAATGGGGCCTGGTCCGATCCCGGCGGATAAGGTGACGCAAACAACAGGCGGTCGTCGTCGACCAACTGATAGGCTGGGTCAGCAGATTCCTCCTGCGAACCGCCCACCGGCGAAGCGGGGGACGAACGGCCAGGATCCGGTTCGTCGGAAAGCATCGTCGACCGATTGGAAACCGAAGGGATGACGGCGGGAATCGTGGGACGCTGGCGTTTTTTGGCCACCGGTGGGCTGGGATCGGTCACCAACAAGGCGACAAACAGCATCAGCACGATGACTGTCAAACCGGTCAGCACCAACGGCGCCTTGCTCTTCTTCTTGCGTCGCCGGCGCACCGTCCGCATCGGTGCCGCATCGCTAGCCTGACCTGAATCAGCGATGGCCGACCCAACCGGATCATCCGCAGGTGCGACAGTTTGATCGGGTCGACCAGCCGTTTCCGGTGCAGACACCTGTTTCGAATCGTCGGACGGGACATCAGCGGTGGCTGGAATCGCGGCGTCTGTTGGACCAGACTCTGACGCCGCCACCCCAGCGGCGATCTTGGCAGATTTCTTCGCTGTCGCCTTGGCGTTGTCTTTGACCGAGTCTTTCGCGGGCGTTCTGACAGGGGATGCTGGACTCGCCGTGGCGGGTTTTGCGTCGCCAGCTTGCCGCGTCTTTGCATTTCCGTCTGGTTTGCCGGTGTCCTGCGGCTTCTTTGGTTTCCCTGCGGCCCCCGAATCTTTGGACGCGATATCTTTGCGCGACTTTGTCGGTGCGGTCGCATTTTTCCCGGGCAGGTCCGGCTTGGACTTCGGTGGCGATGATTGCGGCTTGCTGGGGTTCGATTTGACAGCCGGCAGTTTGGCTGTGTTCGGTTCGACGGTGGTGGCCGCCGGCGCGGGACCAGGATCGGGATCCAAGGTCGGCAGCACCGCGCGCAGTGCGGCAGCAACCTGATCGGCACTTGCGAATCGGGCAGCCGGATCCTTGGCCATCAAGTAGGCCATGATCCGGTACAGCGGATCGCCGTGTTCACCTTGCTGGATCGCCTCGACCAACTTGGGCGGCGAATAGGATTGATGCATCTGCAACGTTGCCTGGACGTCGCCGCCGTCGAAGGGACATTCCCCCGACGCCAACCGGTACAGCAGACAACCCAAACTATAAATATCGCTGGCTCCGGTGCATTGACCTGATCCCGATGTGATTTCAGGGGCCACGTAGGACTGGGGTGTATCGTCCGTGTCCAGCCATTGGGACGATGCATCGCCCAACCCGGTCACCGGCGGGCCAGCCGGATCTCGCAGCAACAGGGCACGGCCATCGTTTCCAATCCAAACTCGATCGGCTCGCACGCCACCATGGACCAACGACGGGGCATGCATGGCCGCCAAACCGTCTGCGATCTCGATGCCCACTTGGCAAACACGCCTGGCGTTCCAAGGCAGACCACCGGCGCGGATCTGTTCGGCGAGCGACTGGCCCGCAGGCAGCGGGCTGTAGACGGCGACGTAGGGGTCCGCCGGATGGACTTCGATCGGCTGCAAGGCGGGATGTTGGATGCGCCGGTGAGCGTCCAACCAAGGGTTCTCGGGGGTCGTTCGCAGCAGGAATCCGGAGGGTGCATTTTGGCCGGATCGAGAATCAGCGGAATCGGGACCGATCGGTGACACCTCGACCCACCGAGTCAGCGGCGATGGCGACTGGTCGGATCGGATTCGAAAGTCACCAATCCGCAGCGGGCCGGGCGGATCGGACAACAGGGACTTTGCCTGAAAACGGGTCAACTGTTGGACCTTGACCATATAACTGGCCAACTCGACCGCTGTCTCCGCTGGCGTGCCGTCGTGGTCGTTGGCGAAGTCTCCGGCCAGGTTCCGGCATCCAGCGGCGTCCAGGAAGCCCTCCTGTACGAGTCTTGTCCAAAATTCGCTAAGTCCGATCGACATGCCGCAAGAACAGGAAAAAAGGAGAAGAAATGACCACTAGCCGCTGCATCGCCATAATAGTCGATCCCGGAAATCTCGCCGACGTCAACAACAGCGATGGATCCACCGCGTCCCCCCATCGGCCAACCTGCCACGCCGGTCGGTTTCTTCGATCATGATGTTAGACGAATACGATTGTACCGATTGCGTCGGCACCGGTCGCCGGTGTGCATCGCGATAGGGATAGACCCGTTCGCTTTTCCATCTAATCTGTGTCACGGTTAAGTAGAAAAGGTCGCCACCGATCCGGCGCGACGATCGGCCAGACGGAAGAATCGCAAACCGGCCGGTCCCGGTCGGGCTGCCCGCCATGATCTGCATCCATTGAAACGTCCACGCGAGTGAAACATTGAATATTGTCTACCTGACGACTGAAGCCGTGCCATTCGCCAAAACCGGTGGCTTGGCGGACGTCTGTGGCACTCTGCCGTCGCGTGTGGCTGCCGCTGGCAATCGGGCGGCGGTCATCATGCCTGCGTTTCGAAGTATCCGCCGCAGCGGGATCCCGATCGAATCGACGGACATCAGTTTTGCGGTGCCCATGAGCCGCGAAAAGCTGGTCGGTTGCCGGCTGCTGAAAAGCACTCTTCCCGATGGCGACACACCGGTGTGGTTTATCGATCAACCGCAGTACTTTGATCGCGATGCTTTGTACGGCACGTCGCATGGTGACTACGCCGACAACGACGAACGTTTCTCGTTCTTCTGTCGGGCCGCGATCATGGCGATGGCAAGGATCGGTTGGTCCGTCGACATCGTTCACTGCAACGATTGGCAAACGGGCCTGATCCCTTCGATCCTAAAGTCCGATCCCAACCTGCCCGAATCGCTGCGCAAAGCGGCCACGGTATTGACGATCCACAACTTGGCTTACCAGGGTTCCTTTCCACGCGAATCGTTTCATTGGACAGGGTTGAACTGGAGCCATTTCAATGCCAACGAGTGCGAGTTCTATAACCAATTGAACTTTTTGAAGACGGGCATCGCATCGTCCGACGTCATCACGACCGTCAGCCCCCGCTATGCCGAAGAGATCCGAACCCAAGAACATGGATGCGGACTCGAAGGCGTCCTGGAATCAGTCTCCGATCGATTGGTGGGCATCACCAATGGAATCGACATGGACATTTGGGACCCCGCAACGGATCCCAACCTGCCGGTCAACTATGACGTCACCAACTGGCAATCGGGCAAAACACAGAACAAGCGTGTGCTGCAAAAGAGTTTCGGGTTGGACGCCAGCGACGAAGTCCCCATGATCGGTCTTGTGGGCCGGCTGGCCAGCCAAAAGGGATGGGATTCGATCGTGCCGCTGATTCGCACTCACCTTAGCGAGCAGCGGCCGACCCAGTGGATCGTGCTGGGCAGCGGTGACGCCCGCTATGAAAGCGAACTGCGTGAACTGGCCAAGGCGCACCCGAATCAATTCGCGCTGCACATCGGATTTAGCGACAAACTGGCACACCAGATCGAAGCCAGCAGCGACCTGTTCCTGATGCCTAGCCACTATGAACCGTGCGGGCTGAACCAACTGTACAGTCTTCGGTACGGCAGCGTGCCAGTGGTGACACCGACCGGCGGTTTGGCCAATACCGTCGTCGATTGCAACGAAACCACGATCGCCGACGGCACCGCGACGGGTTTCTATCTGTCGTCCAACGACCCGGCGGGACTGGACGAAGCGGTCGGCCGGGCGCTGCGAATGCGGTATCACGATCCGCAACGATGGGCCCGATTGGTCGCCACGGGGATGCAACAGGACTGGTCTTGGACCAAGAGTGCGAATGAGTACATCGAACTTTATGGACGCACCCTTGCCCTTAAAGTCACGCCAAAGCGAACACCACCCGGATAGCGGATGAAAGACCGCTCATTCAGACTTTTCCAGCAGCGGAGACCGCGATTTTCCGGTAGTCTTGACCCCTCACTGATTGCCGGACAGAGATGTCCGACGACGCTACGGTACAAGAAAGTTTCGGTTAGCGAGGCACGGAATCGTGGACATCATCAAACAGTCTGACCTCGTCAAACCTTCTGCGAACGCGAAGCGTCAGGCGGCCGCGTCGGAAACCAGACTGGATCCATTTTCTGGCCAATGGTCGATCTTCGCTCCCCAGCGAACCGAGCGCCCCGACGAATTTGTCGAACATCGCCCGACGATCAAGACCGATGTCGCCTGCCCGTTCTGTCGCGGGAATGAATCAGAGACACCGCCGGCGGTCTGGAGCAAACATATCCCGGAAACAGCACGCCTGTTTTCGGCGGATGACGGCCCCGCTGACTACGAAGATTGGTCCGTCCGCGTGGTCCCCAATAAGTTCCCGGCCGTTGACAGTATCGACGAAACATCCACCGCGCCGTCCACCCGCCCGTCGGCCCTGTTTCAATCCAACGCCGTCACCGGCGGCCACGAGGTGATCGTCGAATCACCACGACACTTCCACTCACTGACCGAGCTGGACATCGCCGAGATCGACTTGATCTTTCAAGCCTATCGCGATCGCATCCGGCACTACCGCAATGTTGCGGGTGTTCAGTATGTCAGCGTCTTCAAAAACGTCGGCCGTACCGCGGGCGCTTCGCTGAGCCATTCGCACAGCCAGCTGATCGCGACCGACCGCATCCCACAGCCGGTTGCCTCGGTCGTCGAAAACATGGGCCGACATCGCGCCAACACGGGATGCTGTCTACGATGTGACGTCGTTCGAGCCGAACGGAAGGCCAAAGAACGCGTGGTGGCCTGCGACGAAACAGTGATCGCAACCTGCCCCTTCGCCAGCCAACTGCCCATGTTGGTTCGCGTCACCACGCTGAAACACCAGGCATGCTTCGAAGACTTGGGCGATCGCGAACTCGAATCGGTTTCGCGAATGGTGTACCGCGTGATCACATGGCTTGAACAACTGCGTCCCGGCACCGCCTACAACTATTGCCTGCACACCAAACCGCCGGGAATCGTCGATCCGTCGGATTCATTCCATTGGTACATCGACATCTTTCCACGGATGAGCCAGGTTGCAGGTTTCGAATGGGGCAGCGGTTGCATGATCAACCCAATCTTGCCCGAAGAAGCAGCCGCATCGCTACGCAAATGCTCGGCATCGCGAAACCCACGCCGCTTCTAACCCACGTAGGCGTGAATCTTCGTTTCACCGCGCGGGCAACGCCGCATTCGCCGGGTCAAAACGCGCGGCCCGCTGGGCACGCGGCTGAACGCCAGGGAGAGCACGCCGCGTGCGCCAAATCGTTTAACCGCGTGGGCATCGCCCCGTGCGTCCACGTCCTGGAAACGCGCGGCCCGCTGGGCACGCGGTGAAACGACAAGCAGAGCACGCCGCGTGCGCCAAATCGTTTAACCGCGTGGGCATCGCCCCGTGCGTCCACGTCCTGGAAACGCGCGGCCCGTTGGGCACGCGGTGAAACGACAAGCAGAGCACGCCCCGTGCATCAAATCGTTTAACCGCGTGGGCATCGCCCCGCGCGTCCACGTCCTGGAAACGCGCGGCCCGGTGGGCACGCGGTGAAACGACAGGGGAGAGCACGCCGCAAGCGTCAAATCGTTTCACCGCGCGGGCATCGCCCCGTGCGCCCACGTCCTGAAAACGCGCGGCCCGGTGGGCACGCGGCTGAACGACAGGGAGAGCCGCCGCGGTCGCCAAATCGTTTCACCGCGTGGGCATCGCCCCGCGCGTCCACGTCCTGGAAACGCGCGGTCCGGTGGGCACGCGGTGAAACGACAGGGAGAGCACGCCGCGGTCGCCAAATCGTTTCACCGCGCGGGCATCGCCCCGTGCGCCCACGTCCTGAAAACGCGCGGCCCGCTGGGCACGCGGTTAAACGACAGGGAGAGCACGCCGCGTGCGCCCAATCGTTTAACCGCGTGGGCATCGCCCCGTGCGTCCACGTCCTGGAAACGCGCGGCCCGGTGGGCACGCGGTTAAACGACAGGGAGAACACGCCCCGTGCATCAAATCGTTTCACCGCGTGGGCATCGCCCCGTGCGTCCACATCCTGGAAACGCGCGGCCCGGTGGGCACGCGGTTAAACGACAGGGAGAACACGCCGCGTGCGTCATCTCGTTTCACCGCGCGGGCATCGCCCCGTGCGCCCACGTCCTGGAAACGCGCGGTCCGGTGGGCACGCGGTGAAACGACAAGGAGAACACGCCGCGTGCATCAAATCGTTTAACCGCGTGGGCATCGCCCCGTGCGTCCACATCCTGGAAACGCGCGGCCCGCTGGGCACGCGGTGAAACGACAGGGAGAACACGCCCCGTGCACCAAATCGTTTAACCGCGTGGGCATCGCCCCGTGCGTCCACATCCTGGAAACGCGCAGCCCGCTGAGGCTGTGAATAAATGAGTTGTTGGTTGCTAGTTTCTTTTCTGGCGCTAAATTACTGCAATGAAAACTCCAAGCAATGCTCAGCAGCGTGGTCAGGCCCGCACCAACCGCCCAGAACGCACCCAAGTCGAGATGCAGTTTTTTTCGCTCGATCAACTCGTTGCCAGCGACCATCGCATCCGATTGGTGTGGCAGTACTGCGAATCACTCGACCTGAGCCCTCTCTACACTCGCATTCAATCCAGACAGGGCAAAGCGGGACGCAACTCGATTGATCCGCGGATTCTCTTCGCCTTATGGTTTTACGCGACGCTAGAGGGAATCAGCAGCGCTCGCCGGGTCGCTGAATTGACCACCCGTGATTTTCACTACATGTGGATCTGTGGCAAAGTCTCGGTCAACTATCACACGCTCAGTGACTTCCGAAGCGAGAACAGCGAACTGCTTGAGAAACTGCTGGCCGACTCGATTGCCGCCTTGTTGAACCAGAAGCTAATCACGCTCGAAACTATCGGACAAGATGGAATGCGAGTGCGAGCGTCGTCTGGCAGTGGCTCATTTCGATCGGCACCGACACTCCAAAGGTTGCAAGCAGCGGCCGAAGACTACTTGAACGAACTCAGTGAGCGTACCGAGGAAGAAGCAGCCAAAATATCCAAGGCAAAACAGGCCGCCCAACAGCGCGCTGCCAAGGAACGAATCGAGCGAATCAAGGCGGCCCAAGAAAACTTGGAAGAGCTAGAGCGGCGTCGCAAGGAGAAGAGGTCACGCAAAAGCAAATCCACTCCACGAGCGTCGATGACCGACCCCGAAGCGGTGCGCATGAAGATGGCCGACGGTGGTTTTCGGCCGGCCTACAACGTTCAATTCGCCAGCGATGGCGAGACACGAATCGTCGTCGGCGTGAGCGTCGATAACCAGGGCAGCGATCAGGGGCAAATGCTTCCGATGTATCAATCGGTCTGCAGCACTTTCGGCGTTATGCCCGGGAAATACCTGGTCGATGGCGGCTTTACCAAGGCGACCGATATCGACTCGATGGACGCCTCGGGCACAGCCGTTTACGGGGTATTGAAGGGCGTTCAAAAGCAAATTGAAGAAGGCAAAGATCCTCATCTCCCCAAGCCAGGAGACAGCGCTGCGATGAAACGCTTTCGAGAACGGATGGGCACAGCGGGGGCTCAAAAGATCTATAAGCAACGCCCTTCGGTGGCCGAATTCCCCAACGCCGAATGTCGCAACCGCGGGCTCCACCAGTACCGGGTTCGTGGGTCGAAAAAGGCTTTGAGTCAGACCCTTTGGCATGTGCTAGTGAATAACTACAACCGATTCAAATGCCTAGGATTTTTACCCAACCTGATAGGGGACCCATGCGTTGTAGCAGCGAAAAGTTAACCAAAGTGGAGGTTCGAGCGGCTTCTCGAAGCCCTCAAGACCTCGAAACGGCCAGACGCTCGAGAGTCCCAGGGGCCTGTCAGCCGCTTTGACCCCAAAAATAGATTCACACGTCCCGCATTTTTGAAAAACACCTTCAAAAATGAAACTCAAAGCTGGGGAAAACAAAATTTTCACAGCCTCGCTGGGCACGCGGTTAAACGACAGGGAGAACACGCCGCGTGCGCCAGATCGTTTCACCGCGTGGGCATCGCCCCGTGCGTCCACGTCCTGGAAACGCGCGGCCCGGTGGGCACGCGGTTAAACGACAGGGAGAACACGCCCCGTGCATCAAATCGTTTCACCGCGTGGGCATCGCCCCGCGCGTCCACGTCCTGGAAACGCGCGGCCCGGTGGGCACGCGGTGAAACGACAGGGAGAGCACGCCGCGGTCGCCCAATCGTTTAACCGCGTGGGCATCGCCCCGTGCGCCCACGTCCTGAAAACGCGCGGCCCGGTGGGCACGCGGCTGAACGACAGGGAGAGCCGCCGCGGTCGCCAAATCGTTTCACCGCGTGGGCATCGCCCCGCGCGTCCACGTCCTGGAAACGCGCGGTCCGGTGGGCACGCGGTGAAACGACAGGGAGAGCACGCCGCGGTCGCCAAATCGTTTCACCGCGCGGGCAACGCCCCGTGCGTCCACGTCCTGGAAACGCGCGGCCCGGTGGGCACGCGGTGAAACGACAGGGAGAGCACGCCGCGTGCATCAAATCGTTTCACCGCGTGGGCATCGCCCCGTGCGTCCACGTCCTGGAAACGCGCGGCCCGCTGGGCACGCGGTTAAACGACAGGGAGAACACGCCGCGGTCGCCCAATCGTTTAACCGCGTGGGCATCGCCCCGTGCGTCCACGTCCTGGAAACGCGCGGCCCGGTGGGCACGCGGTGAAACGACAGGGAGAGCACGCCCCGTGCATCAAATCGTTTAACCGCGTGGGCATCGCCCCGTGCGTCCACGTCCTGGAAACGCGCGGCCCGGTGGGCACGCGGTGAAACGACAAGGAGAACACGCCCCGTGCATCAAATCGTTTAACCGCGTGGGCATCGCCCCGTGCGCCGGGCCATCAAAGCGCGGTCCGGTGGGCATGCGGCTGAACCAACCACAACGAAATCCCGATTATGCAAATCGGGTAAACCTTGACGGCTGTTGTGGCCGATAAGTAGCAGGCTGGATGCGCCGACAATCATGGTTGGCCGATTCCACGCAGCCGGAACGTGCATGGATCGCCGGGGAGTTTCACGACACTTGTCGCGTCGCGGCCCCCCGATTCATGCCGCTTAAAAATCAGTTTCTCTGAAGATCCTTCGCTCATGACTGCTAGCGCTCACCTTTGTCTGGTCCTGCACAACCACCAGCCAATTGGCAACTTTGACGGCGTGTTCGAACAAGCGTACCAGGACAGCTATCTGCCGTTCTTGGAAGTCTTTGCGCCGTACGAGAAGCTACAAATCTCGCTGCATACGTCGGGTCCGCTGATGATGTGGCTGGCCGAACGCCATCCGGAGTACCTGGACCGCGTCCGTTTGCTGGTCGAAGCCGGTCGCATCGAAATCGTCGGCGGACCCCAGTACGAACCGATCATGACGATGCTGCCGCCGACTGACCGCATCGGCCAGATCCGCGCCTACGGCAACTGGCTAAACCGCAACCTGGGCATGACGCCGGCGGGCATGTGGACACCGGAACGTGTCTGGGAATCATCGATGACCAGCGATGTGGCCGACGCCGGCATCCGCTATACCGTCCTGGACGACTACCACTTTCGCGCCGCCGGATTGACCGACGAACAATTGACCGGGCACTATGTGACCGAAGACAACGGACGGATGCTGAGCATCTTTCCGGGTTCCGAACGACTGCGTTACACCATTCCGTTTCGGCCCGCCCACGAATCGATCGACTATTGCCGGGAAGTGGCCGAGCGATCTCCCGGCGCAGTACTGACCTTTGGCGACGATGGCGAGAAGTTCGGAACCTGGCCCGACACGAAGGCACATGTCTACGACCAGGGTTGGCTACGATCGTTCTTTGACGCACTGAGCGACAATTCCGACTGGCTGCACACCGTCACGTTGGGCGAAGCGATCCGCCGGACGCCACCGGTCGGCAAAGTCTACCTGCCCGATTGCAGCTATCGCGAGATGACCGAATGGGCGTTGCCGGTCGAGGCCCAGGAGATGTTCGATGACGTTTCCCACTCGATGTCCGACCACGCCCGCTGGAACGATCTGCGATCCTTTGTCCGAGGCGGCTATTGGCGTAACTTCAAAACGAAGTACGAAGAAACCAACGAGATGTACGCGCGGATGATGCATGTCAGCCGTCGACTTCGCGAAGCCGAGGCTGATGGGGTCGATCGCGGCGAACTGGCAGAAATCCGCGACCACCTGTATCGCGGCCAGTGCAATTGCCCCTACTGGCACGGTGCGTTTGGCGGGATCTACCTGCCCCACCTTCGCAACGCGATCTACACGCACCTGATCGAAGCCGACACACGGCTGGATCGTGCAACCGGCGTCCAATCCAATACGGTGCAAGCGACCGCCGAAGATTTCAACTTTGACGGACAGCAAGAGATCCGGCTCAGCAACAACCGACTGTGCGCTTGGATCGCGCCCGGACGTGGCGGACGCATGTACGAATTGGATGTCCGCGACATCAGCCACAACCTGCTGGCGACGCTGCAGCGGCGTCCCGAAAGCTACCATCGCAAAGTCCTGGCCGGCCCTAGCAATGGCGACGGCGATTGTGCCAGCATTCACGACCGAGTCATCTTCAAACAAGAAGGCTTGGACCAACGATTGCAGTACGACACGTACGCTCGCAAGAGCCTGATGGACCACTTCTACGATAACGACGCAACGTTGGAATCCGTCTCGCGAGGCGAATCGGTCGAACGCGGCGATTTTGTCGAGCGACCCTTTGAAACGAAACTGCGCCGCGGTGCCGACCGGGTGCAGGTCCAAATGCGTCGCGACGGGAACGCGTGGGGTTTGCCAATCACGTTGACCAAAGCGGTCACGATGGTCGCCGGCAGTGACCGAATTTCGATCGCTTACCTGCTGGAAAACCTGCCGCTAGACCGACCGCTGCATTTCGGCATCGAAATGAACTTTGCCGGGCTACCGTCGGGTGCCGACGACCGATATTTCAGCGATATCGACGGCAACCAACTAGGACAGCTTGGTCAATCGCTGGACCTACAGAAAAGCCACGGCATCAGCCTTTCGGATCGCTGGCTGGGCATCGACGTATCGCTAGAAATCGATCGTCCCAGCGGAATTTGGACGTTCCCGATCGAAACGGTCAGCCAGAGCGAGGCCGGATTCGAACTGGTTCACCAAAGCGTCTGCGTCCAACCGCACTGGATCATCACTCCGGACGTCGAAGGTCGCTGGGCCGTCCAGATCGAAATGACGACCGCGTGCGAACAGGCGACCGAAGTCGTTGGCGAAGAACAGGCGATCCAGCTGTAGGGATCGGGGATTTCCGCCTTCACCCCTTCACCCCTGCCCCATCGATTTCATCCCAAACGTTTGGGGACGGGAAATTCCAGGGTGAACTTCGTGCCGCGGCCGACTTCACTCTGGACGCTGATGCGACCTCCGTGAGCCTCGATGATCTTGCGAGCGGTCGGCAGCCCTAGACCGCTGCCACCGTCCTTGGTGCTGTAGAACGGTTCGAACATGTGCATCACGGTGTTGTCATCGACGCCGCTGCCGGTATCGATCAAATCCAACGCCACGCCGCCGCGAGTGGTGTAGGTACGAGCCCACAACTGGCCGCCGCTGTCCATGGCTTCGAGTGCGTTTTTGACCAAGTTCATCAGCGCCGCCTGCAGCGAATCGCTGTGCAATTTGATCGCTGGCAGATCGGCGTCCAAGTACTTTTCGATGTCGATCTGATCGATATCGGCTTGCGCCTGATAAGCCCTCAGCACCATTTCGACTTGATCGTTCAGACTGCCGGAAACCAGGTCGATGTCGGTCAGACGGGTGTACCGCAGAAAGTCCCGCAGCAACCCCTCCATCCGCTCGCACTGCTCGCGAACGATGTCCACTCGATTCAGACACCGGCGGCTGATCGGCGAATCGATCTCGGCGATATCCTCGCTAAGCAGGTCGATGTTCATGTGAATCACCGACAGCGGATTCTTGATTTCGTGCGCCAGCGAACCCGCCAATTCGGCCAATTCCTCGTACCGGGCCCGCATCGGATCACGATCGTCAGTCGTCGAATGATCTGGCATAGAAGTCGTGCGATCGGAAAAAACGTGGAAGAGCAGTACGGAGGCGTGGCGAAACCACCCTATCGGTCCATTGTAGCGACGCCTCTGATTCTAGCGACAGCCGCTGAATAATCGCCTTACCCTTGCCGATCGTCCCCCGTCGCACTTACTCTGTTGCATGAAATACCGACGTGATTCCATCTCAACCGACTCGATCTTTTGACGCACCCAATGTCTACCGCCACTAAGCCTGAATCCAGCGATTCCGACCCGTACTTCCAGTCCTTATTCGCTGATCGCATCGGCGGATCCAACTACGGCAAGGGCACGGAGATCTACAAGTTCGAAAAGATCAAACGAGCCAAGCGGAAAGCTCTGGCCGACCACCCCGATCGCCACCTGCTGGACTTCGGAATCGGCGAAAACGATTCGATGGCTGACCAAGCGGTCCGCGATGTCATGGCGACAGAGATCAACAAGCCCGAAAATCGCGGCTACGCCGACAACGGTGTGATCGAGTACAAGCAGGCCGCCGCGAATTTCATGAAGCGAAATTTCGGCGTCGAATTGGACCCGGCAACCCAAGTCAATCACTGCATCGGCAGCAAGCCAGCCTACGCGATGCTGCCCGCCGTGTTCATCAATCCCGGCGACATCACGATGATGACCGTGCCCGGATACCCGGTCGCCGGCACCCACACCCGCTACTACGGCGGCGAAGTATTCAAACTGCCGCTGTTGGCCGAAAACAACTTCCTGCCCGACCTGGATGCCGTGCCGGACGACATCTATCGCCGCACCAAACTGATGGTCCTGAACTACCCGAATTCGCCGACCGGAAAGACAGCGACGCCCGAGTTCTACGAAAAGGTCGTCGCCCTGGCCAAAGAAAAGCAATTCGTCGTGGTCCAGGACGCCGCCCACATCCTGCTGTCGTTCGACGGCAAACCGCTTAGCTTCCTGCAAACCCCGGGCGCGATGGACGTCGGAGTCGAAGTCCACTCGATGAGCAAGGGCTACGACATGATCGGATGGCGAATGGGATTCGTCTGCGGCCACCCGCGAATCGTGTCCGCGTTCTCGGACGTCAAAGACAACAGCGACAGTGGCCAGTTCATCGCCACGCAAAAAGCAGCCGCGGCAGCGTTGGACAACGACTCGATCCCCGAACAGATTCGCGAAAAGTATCTTCGCCGCATGAAGAAACTGGTCACGGTCCTGAAAGAATGCGGGTTCCAGTGCGAAGTCCCCGGTGGCACCTACTTCCTGTACGCCAAGTCGCCCACGGGCACCACGGGCGGCGAGAAATTTGCTGCGGCCGAGGACGCCACGCGTCACCTGATCGAACAGTTCGGAATCGTCACGGTGCCTTGGGATGACGCCGGATCATTCTTGCGTTTCAGCGTCACGTACGTCGCTGCAACCGAAGCCGACGAAGACGCGTTGATGACCGAAACGAAAAAACGCCTCGGCGACGCCGGCCTGGTCTTCTAAGATCCCCCGCCCCCGCGAAGGCAGTGGGATTCGCCAGAATTCCCTCGCCCCCAATGCCCTCCTTCATTCGTGTGATAGCCCATCGAACGATGGGCGCACGAAAAAAGCCACCGACATGCTGATGTTGCCCGTGGCTTCGTTCAATTGGATTGTGTCGAGATCGACTAGCTAGCGATCGACTTGACCATCTTGTTCAGACGGCTCTTGGTGCGTGCAGCCGTGTTGTCGTGCAACAGGTTCTTGGCGGCAGCCTGGTCAATTCGCTTTTGGGCCAAACGCATTTCGGTTTGGGCGGCGGCGAAATCACCAGCCTTCACAGCGTCGCGAACGCGACGAAGCTGGCCACGCAGCTTGCTGCGTTGGGCGCGGTTGTGAAGACGCAGTTTTTCGTTTTGGCGAAGTCGTTTTTTCGCGCTCGCAGTATTTGGCATTGCTGGGGACGACTAAAAAGCGTCGTGGTTTAAGGTGAAACGTATTTCTTAGGGCCGCGTAGTATGCCAATCGGATCGCCTCCTGTCCAGAGTCGATATAAAAAGCGCAGAATAGGCACCTATGAATACTGGATCCAACATCGGAAAAGTCTATTTAATCGGCGCAGGCCCTGGTGATGCGGGGCTGATCACTCTCCGGGGGGCAGAGCTCCTAGCCCGCTGCGATGTCGTGCTCTACGACGGCCTCAGCAATACCGAATTGCTGGCCCACGCGGCTTCGGCAGAGCACATAAGTGTGGGAAAACACGGGCAAACTCGCATTTGGCGACAACCCGAGATCATCGACGAAATGCTGCGTCATGCGCAGGCCGGACGCGTCGTCGCTCGGCTCAAAGGGGGCGATCCGGCAGTTTTCGCCCGCACGGCCGAGGAAGTTGACGCGTTGAAGGCCGCTCAGATTCCTTTCGAAATTGTTCCCGGAATTACCGCCGCTTTGGCCGCCGGTTCCTTCGCCGGGATCCCGGTGACGCACCGCGGGCTGGCTTCGGCGGTCGCTTTGGTGACCGGACACGAGGAACCGGGCAAGGCCCAATCGGCTCTGGACTGGGACGCGCTGGCCAGATTCCCGGGCACTTTGGTCGTCTACATGGGCGTCACCACGGCCGAGGCCTGGACCACGGCACTGATCGCCGCCGGGAAGCCAGCCGACACGCCGGTCGCCCTGGTTCGCCGCTGCAGCCTGCCCGATCAACAATCGATCCACTGCCGATTGGACGAAGTCGCCGACCGACTGACTCCCGCTAGCAAGTTCCGCCCGCCAGTGATCGTGATCATCGGCCCGGTGACTGAATTGGCCGAATCCATGGACTGGGTCAGCCACCGGCCCCTGTTCGGAAAGACGGTGATGGTCACCCGACCGGCCGCCCAATCAGCCGAAATGGCATCGCAGCTTCGTGAACTGGGCGCCGAAGTCCTGATCCAACCAGCCATCGAAATCGCCGCCCCCGATGATTGGTCCCAGGTCGATGACGCGATCGATCGTCTCCAAGAGTTTCAAACGATCATCTTCTGCAGCCATAATGCGGTTCGTTTTTTCATCGATCGGATGATCCACCGCGGTGGCGACGTCCGTCGGTTTGCCGGAGCCCAGATCGCCGTGACCGGATCCAAAACCGCCCAATCATTGATGGATTATCACGTTCGCGCCGACACGATCCCAAGCGACTTTCGTGCCGAATCGGTGGTGGAATCGCTGCTGCACGCAGACAACGCCGCCATCGCCGGACAATCGGTTCTGATCGTTCGCGCCGATCGCGGACGCGATGTACTGATGGACCAACTGACCGCCGCCGGGGCGGACGTTGCCGAGATCGCGGCCTACCAGAATCGCGACGTCGATCAGCCGATCGACGGCATGGCGGATCGCATCCAACACGGCGACGTTGACTGGATCACCGTCACCAGCAGCGCCTCGGCCAGCAACCTGCACCGCATGTTCGGCGAATCGCTGCACCACAGTCGAATCGCCAGCCTGTCGCCAATCACGTCAGCGACGATTCGGGCCATGGGATTTTCGGTTCACGCCGAAGCCGATCCCTACACGACCGAGTCGCTGATCGATGCGATCGTCCAAGCCACCTCATCCCCTGATCGAGCCGAAGCATGATTCCGAAACGTTACCAACAGATGCATCAACAACATCCTGAATTGATGCAAGCCTACGAAGCCTTTGGCAAGGCGGCAAAAGAGGCGGGTCCGCTTTCGCCGCGCGAGGTCGCCTTGGTCAAGCTGGCCATATCGTTGGGGTCCGGGCTCGAAGGCGCCGCCCACTCGCACTGCCGCAAAGCACTCGAAGCCGGCTGCACCCCGGACGACCTGCGTCATGTGGCCCTGGTTTCGGCGCCGACGATTGGATTCCCCACCATGATGCGTGCCCGATCCTGGGTCGAAGACGTGATCGCGAAAGCATCGCCCGCCGACCCTGCATGACGAAATGTCTGCATGACGAAATATCTGCGTGACGAAGCCCCTGCATGACGAAGCCCCTTTGTGACCAAGCCCCAGCATGCCCCAGCCGCAACCCGATCCCCCCCCTGAACGACGACTGCTTGGCATCGTGCTGTGCGGTGGCCAATCGACTCGCATGGGACGCGACAAATCCGACCTGCCGCACCCCAGCGGCGGCACCTACCTGGAACAAGCGATCGATCGCCTCGGCCCGCTGTGCGATGGCGTGGCGATCAGCGGTCCGCATGCATCCGATTCGCAAACCCCAGCGGAGCCGCCACGCGATGCCGGAATCACGCGGATCCCGGATCCAGCACGAGCCCCGGATGACGTGGGTGGCGGCCCGGCGGTTGGAATCGCCGCCTCGCTCGGGTACGCACTGGAACACGGCTTCGTTGCCTGCCTATTCACACCGGTCGACACGCCCAATTTAGGTGCCACGGATCTGGCTAAGATCAAAGCCGCCTGGACAAATCACCGGCAATCCGTGATCGCGATGTCCGATCGAATGGAACCGCTGATCGCGATCTATGCGGCATCCCAACGAAACACGATCGCGGAGCTTGCCGAAAGCGAAGACCGCAGCCTATACAGGTTCTTGCAATCCAAGCGGATCCCCTTCACCTGTGTCACACTGGATCGCCAGAAGTGCCACAACATCAACACCCCCGACGAATTCGAAAGCCATGGCCGCTAAGTTTGCTTTTGACCGCCCCGACGACGCCCTGCACGCCTTGGCCGGCCGACTTGCCACCACCCAGGTCCAGCCCGCCATCGAAGTCGGATCCGCGGTCGGGCGAGTGCTGGCCCAGCCGATCGTGGCCGACCGAGACAGCCCGGCCGCCGACGTTTCCGCCATGGACGGCTATGCGATCCGCATCCACCAACTGCAAACCAGTCGGCCCATCTCCATTTCGGCTCAAGCGGCCCCCGGCCAACCACCACCGGCGATGGTCGAAGACGCCGTTGTTCGGATTTTTACCGGTGCGATGATCCCGCCGGGCGCCGAAGCGGTGATCAAACGCGAGGACACCCAGGAAAGCGGCCACCAAATTCGGCTCAGCGATTCGGCGATGACCACTCGCGTGGGCCAGCACATCCGACGTGCGGGCGAGAACGCGTCGGCTGGCGACCGAGTCATCCCCGCCGGCGTTTCGATCCATGCGGGTCACGTCGCCGCCGCCATCAATTTCTCTTGCTTTGACGTGGACGTATTTGCCCCGGTGAAAGTCAGTGTCGTGACGACGGGTGACGAAGTCGGCATGTTCGTCAACGAATCCCCCAAACCATGGCAACTGCAAAACAGCAACAGCCAAGCGATCGGCAGCCTGCTGCGTCGCCCCTGGATCGACACGGTATCGTCGACCCACTGCGTCGACGACAAAGAAACACTGATCCAGACCTTGACGGATCGATTGGCGGCGTCGGACGCCGTCATTTTGACCGGTGGAGTATCCATGGGGGACTACGATTATGTCCCGGACGTCGTCCGACACGTCGGCGGCAAAGTTGTCTTCCACGGACTGCCGATCCGGCCGGGCAAACCGATCCTGGGCGCCGCGACCCCGGATGGGAAGCTGATCCTAGGACTGCCCGGCAACCCAGTCAGCGCGACGATCGGCTGTCGTCGCATGGCTCTACCGCTCCTGGCAAAGATCAGCGGGCTGAATCAATGGCTACCACCGGCGCCTTTCATCCACCTGGAGGACTGTGGCTACAAAACGCTGCCACTTCACTGGATGAAACTGATCCGGCTAACGACTTCCGGGACCGCTGAAATCGTCCCCAGCCAGGGATCCGGCGACCTGGTGTCGATGTCTCACAGCGACGGCTTCGTGGAAGTCCCCCCCACCGTCGCCGACCAATCCCCCAACCCCAGCGGCCCCTGGCCATTCTACCCCTGGTAGCCTTCGCACCAAAGCAACGCCACAACAGCCGGTGAAAAAGCGATTTCGGTAGCCACAAACGCTCCGGGGCGCGATGCCCACGCGGCAAAACAAAGGCAAACGCCATGATCGGCGGTTCGGCAGCGAGTGATGAAACGCCCGGGGCGTCGTTGTCACGAACACCAACGTTGGACCAGCGGTGCGGATGAAGTAGGCCGGATGAAGGAGCGCAGCGACGCCCATCCGGCAATTGTGCATTCCCGTGCTACGACACGGATGGGACGTGGGTGATGAAACGTTCGGGGCGCTGTTGTTACGAACACCAACGTTGGACCAGGAGGGCGGTGGCCGAAACTCTTGGCGAGTTGCGCTACGAGTTTGTGCAACGAGTTTGGCGAACGCGAGTTTGGCGACGCGAGTTTGGCGACGCGAGTTTGGCGAACGCGAGTATGTCGAACGCGAAGGTTGAAATTGCGATTCTGTGCGCGCACGAAAAAACCCGCTTTGGCTGGCGACGTGCCAAAGCGGGTCTTTCGCTGATATGTTGGTGATGAAGCTCGCCCGAGGGCGGTGTTTTCTGTTGAGTCAGTTGGAGTGTCATTTTCACAGATTCGATGATCTCGGTCACCCGAGAACACCATATTCTAAGAATCCTTAGAAAGGAGGTGATCCAGCCGCAGGTTCCCCTACGGCTACCTTGTTACGACTTAGTCCCAATTGTCGAACTGACCTTCGGCGCCTGCCTCCCGTGAGGGTTAGCTTAACGACTTCGGGCCCTTCCAACTTTCGTGGCTTGACGGGCGGTGTGTACAAGGCTCAGGAACACATTCACCGTAGTATGCTGACCTACGATTACTAGCGATTCCGGCTTCATGCAGGCGAGTTGCAGCCTGCAATCCGAACTGAGGTACGGTTTCTAGGATTTGCTCCACCTCGCGGCTTAGCGTCCGTTTGTCCGTACCATTGTAGGACGTGTGCAGCCCTAGACATAAAGGCCATGAGGACTTGACGTCATCCCCACCTTCCTCCGGTTTGACACCGGCAGTCTCTTTAGAGTCCCCGGCATTACCCGCTGGCAACTAAAGATAAGGGTTTCGCTCGTTAAGGGACTTAACCCGACATCTCACGACACGAGCTGACGACAGCCATGCAGCACCTGTGCAAGAGCTCCCCGAAGGGCACTCTCTACTTTCATAGAGGTTCTCAAGCATGTCAAATCTAGGATAAGGTTCTTCGCGTAGCCTCGAATTAAGCCACATCCTCCACCGCTTGTGTGAGCCCCCGTCAATTCCTTTGAGTTTCAGCCTTGCGACCATACTCCCCAGGCGGAATACTTAACGCTTTCGCTACGGCCGAGAGGATGTGAAAGTCCCCTCAACCCAGTATTCATCGTTTACGGCTAGGACTACCGGGGTATCTAATCCCGTTCGCTACCCTAGCTTTCGTGCCTCAGCGTCAGAAAAGATCCAGTGATGCGCTTTCGCCACCGGTGTTCCCTATGATATCAACGCATTTCACCGCTCCACCATAAGTTCCCATCACCCCTATCTTCCTCGAGCTTGGGGGTTTGAAACGCAATTCCACGGTTGAGCCGTGGGCTTTCACATCTCACCTACCAAGCCGCCTACGCACGCTTTAAGCCCAGTGATACCGAATAACGTTTGGACGGTTCGTCTTACCGCGGCTGCTGGCACGAACTTAGCCCGTCCTTCCTCTGAAGATCGGTCAACCATGAGAGAGTGCCCTCATGGATTTCCTTCCAACTGACAGCGGTTTACAACCCGAGGGCCTTCATCCCGCACGCGGCATCGCTCGGTCAGACTTTCGTCCATTGCCGAAGATTCTCGACTGCAGCCATCCGTAGATGTCTGGGCAGTGTCTCAGTCCCAGTGAGCCGGGCCATGCTCTCACACCCGGTAACCATCGCAGCCTTGGTGGGCCATTACCCCGCCAACAAGCTAATAGTACGCGGTCCGATCTCAGAGCGGAATCACACCATTTGATCCGTAGATATTATCCGGTATTACTAGCAGTTTCCCGCTACTATCCCAGTCTCCGAGGTACATAACCACGCGTTACTCTCCCTTTCGCCACTGTCCCTTCGCTTAGCAAGCTAATTGAAGTTCTCGTGCGACTTGCATGCCTAATCCATGCCGCCAACGTTCATTCTGAGCCAGGATCAAACCCTTCAATTTTGTATTGATTCACCAG
Organism: Rubripirellula lacrimiformis; assembly: GCF_007741535.1. Classification (NCBI taxonomy): domain Bacteria; kingdom Pseudomonadati; phylum Planctomycetota; class Planctomycetia; order Pirellulales; family Pirellulaceae; genus Rubripirellula; species Rubripirellula lacrimiformis. The sequence continues at coordinate 864,128 of NZ_CP036525.1, read as the reverse complement.
TGCGACCGAAGTCACACCGGGAGAAAGCAAAGTTAAAACCGATAAGCTGATCTGGTCTGGAGCCTCGGTAAAGACTCCAGCGATTCGCCATTTTTTCGCTTCATCTGTGGCGGGCAAGCCCGCCGCAGAATCACGAGAAATGACCTCGCAAATCTGAACTCAACAGAAGTTTCATCACCAAATTGTCAAAGATCAATTAGCTTGGCACTCTGCCCTTGGTCGCTGCGACCAAGTCGTGTGCCAAACCTGAGGCGGGAATATTGCCGTTTGGACGCCCGACGTCAAGGGCGTTGGAGGAGCTTTTCATAAATTCGCTCGCAGGATTCGATGAAAACGCGTTTTTCCCCGCTCTCAGCGAGGTAAACGCGTCTAGAAAACTTCCAGAACTTCTTCCCCACAACCTCTTGGACAGTCCCTGTGAGACCGTTTCGGCGCGATTCAACCGACCGCCGAGGCCGATTTCCGCCTCCATCCGCGGGCACCGCGACGAACGGCGACCCGCCAGACCCCGAATCGAAGGTTGCGGCGGCACACTTCCCAGCCACCGCAGCGGCATTCATGCCCCAACACCAGTCAATGACTCCCTGAATCGATGACTCCCGACTTGGCTGGTCCCAGATCACGGGAAGCTGCAGTACCACGAGTCTCTGCCATCAACCCCCCGAAGACAAACCGGAGATTCAAAGGGGCAAACGCGATCGGATCAGCCAACGCGGGTCGATGCGGCTGCACGGCTGTGCGCCCTCGGCGCGAGAAAGACGCGACGGAACAACGGCCGCCCATAACGGCCCGCCCACAGCTGGCCGGGCAATGATTGCGGTCGCCCGCGGATTGCGAGACACATAGACGTGCAGGGTGGTGCCATTTGCCGGACAGGCCTTTAATGTGCGAACTGGCGTTACTTTTGAGATGCCCAGTCAAGATCTGCCGACCTCTCGTGGTGACCGATTGTTTGTTCTGCGTTCCTTCTTAGCTACGACTCCTTCCAAGCTGGCCCGTGGATGGCGTCTGGGAACAACGGGCCGCTGGTCGCTGCTGGCCGCCCTGGTCGGATTACTGGTTGGCGCCTGCTGTATCGTCTTTGACGTGCTGACCCAACTGATCAGCGAATTCGTGCTGTTTCGTCTGACCTGGTTCGACGATATCTCTGCCGATGGCGAAGCAAGCTTGTTCTCCAATACGGAGGCTTCCGACTTGACCCCGGTCCTATGGGGCGTGGTCCTGGTCATGACGGTCGGCGGTTTTGTGTCAGGCTGGCTGGTGTACCGGTTTTGCCCAGAAGCCGCTGGCGCAGGGACCGACGCATCCGCAGACGCCTTTCACCAACAACGGGGAATGGTGCGAGCACGCGTCGTGGTGGTCAAAACATTGGCGTCCGCGATCACGCTGGGAACTGGCGGATCGGGTGGGCGAGAAGGCCCGATCGCTCAGATCGGCGCCGCCATCGGATCGTCCATTGCCAACAAAGTGGGTTTATCGGTTCGCGATCGACGCATCCTGTTGGCAGCCGGCATGGGGGCGGGAGTGGGGGCGATGTTCCGCGCGCCGCTAGCCGGGGCCATCTTTGCCGCAGAGATCCTGTATAGCGATTCGGACATGGAAGCGGACGTGATCGTGCCCTCGGCAATCGCGTCGATCGTCGGCTACAGCGTCTATACCCAGTCGCTGCCAGCGGAAGTTCGCTTCGAGCCTTTATTTGGGCAGCAGTTGGCCAGTTCGTTTTCCAGCCCTCTGGAACTGATGCCGTACACCTTGCTGACGGTGGTCCTGCTGGCCCTGGCCGGCATCTACGTCAAACTTTTTCACGGATCTCAAGCGGCGTTTGCCAAAATGCCGGGGCCGGCCGGTTTGCGACCGGGCGTGGGAGCGTGTTTGGCCGGGCTGCTGGGAGTCCTGACCTATGTGATCGCCATTCAGTGGATGCACGACGACGCCGGACAATCGCTGGGGGTACTGGGGACGGGCTACGGAATCCTGCAAGCATCCCTGACCAACGCTTCGGAACTTTCGTTCGGCGTTTTGCTGTTGGTGTGCATCGGGAAGGCATTGACCACGTCGATGACCATCGGCAGCGGAGGAAGCGGTGGCGTGTTCGGCCCATCGTTGGTGATCGGGGGTTGCGCCGGCGCTGCATTCGGCAAATGTTGCGAAGCCTGGCTGCCCGGAATCTCGCCTAGCCCCGAAGCCTGTGCGATTGTCGGCATGGCTGGATTCTTTGCCGGCGTCGCCCGGGCCCCGATCTCGACCATCCTGATTGTCCGCGAACTGACCGGCGACTTTGCACTGCTGGCACCCACCCTATTTGTCACCACGCTGATGTTCTTGATGGCCGGTCGATTCGCCATCTACAAGAAACAGGTCTCCACCCGATTGGAATCGCCGGCGCACCGCGGCGATTTCTTGGTCGATGTGCTGGAGGGCCTTCGTGTGCAGGACGTTTATCGCCACGATCGGAAAATCACGACTTTTCCCGAAGGGGCGACGCTGGACGACATCGTGCACCGGTTGGCCAAGACCACCCAGCACTACTTCCCGGTCGTTGACCAGGACGACAGCATGGTCGGCATTTTTTCGGATGACGATGTCAGGCGGTACCTGTATGACGAAGCGATTTGGCGGCTAGCCAATGCCGAAGACGTGATGGTCAGCGATTTCGTTCGCGTATCGCCCAACGACGACCTGCACGACGCCCTGCAAAAGTTCACCGCCATGAATCTGGACGAACTTCCCGTGATCGACGAAGACAACCCCGGAAAATTGCTGGGCTTTCTAAGACGCAAAGAAACGATCGCCGCGTACAACCGACGAATCCTGCAACGCCGCCGCGAAGTCGAACAGCACACGTAATGCCGTCGCCTTGCCTCGCGCTGAATCACTCGAAACCGCGAATCACTCGAAATCCGCGTCCAACACGACCCGGTATCGAGCCTTTCCGTCGGCAACATGCTGGAACGCTTCGTTGATCTTGCTCATCGGAAAGTGTTCGGTCTTGGGGGCGATGTCATGCCTTGCCGCAAAGTCCATCATCTCCGTAATCCCCACGGGGGACCCCGTGGGCGACGCGCCGATGCTGCCCTGGCGGGTGATCAACGAAAAAATGGACACCGGAATCGGTTCCAACACCGCGCCGACGACATGCATCCGGCCGTTCGGAGCCAACGAAGCGATGTACGCGTCCCAGTCCAAAGAGACGTTCACCGCGATGATCAATAGATCCAACGTTTTTTCGAGCTCCATGATCGCGTCAGAGTCCCGCGAAGACACCACATGATGGGCGCCGAATTCGCGAGCCTCGTCAAACTTATCTTGGCTGGACGTGAACGCCGTCACCTCACATCCGTACGCAGCGGCAAACTTGATGGCCAAGTGCCCCAAGCCGCCAATTCCGACCACGCCTACGCGGCTTTGCGGAGTCGCATAAGCAGCGATGGGGTTAAAGACGGTGATGCCGCCACACAACAAAGGACCGGCATCCGCAAAATTCAGCCCCTCGGGCAATGGGATCGTCCAGGCCCAATGAGCCCGCATGGAATTCGCGAACCCACCGTAGTGACCGGCAATCGTCGGCTGAGCTTCGTTACAGAGGTGATGCTCCCCCGACATGCACTGTCGGCAATGCATGCAACTGTCGCTCGTCCACCCCACTCCCACTCGCTGGCCCACCGTCAAGCCTTTCGCCTGTGGCCCCAAAGCGGTCACACGGCCAATCGCTTCGTGCCCCAGCACGGCGGGATAGGACGACATTCCCCACTCGTTTTCCCACATCGATAGATCCGAATGGCAAACACCACAATGCTCTACCGCGATCTCGACCTCTTCCGGCCCCAGTGGTTCTCGGGAAAGCGATTGCTTCGTGAATGGCGATCCGGCTTCGGTAGCCACCCAGGCTTCGTAGGTCATGTGCAAATCCGTTCGATTCGGTTGGATGAAAGGTGGAGGATAGAGAGAGATAGAGAAGGCTCTGCCGCGCCCGCTCGCCCATCCATAGAGGAACAAGCAAGCGGTTGAACCCAGCGGACGACAGCAGCAGCTTCCGTGCCAACTGCGAATCATTGTAGGGAACGGAAAACCACGGTGCGACGAAAGAGACGGGCGTCAGCAACCAGAGCGGGAAACGCACCGCAGCCGCTTGCATGCTGGCGTTACGCCTGACCGATCCGCTGCGCGGTGTGTGAGAAGAATGGAGGGGCGAATTCGCTTGGACGGGCGGCCCCAGGGAAAGAGCCGCCCCCGCACCGCCCGCACCGCCCGCACCGCCCGCACCGCCCGCACCGCCCGCACCGCCCGCACCGCCCGCACCGCCCGCACCGCTCTGGGAGAGAAAAGACGAGGCCAGAATCGTTGAACTAGAAATCCGATCGTTCTGGTGGCGGAGTGGGCCGGGCGCGGGTTTCGGCCGTGGCGCTGGGTTAGAATTGCACACCGAATCCCGCACCGAACGGATTCATTCGGTGCGACCGGCCACCCAGGCGGTTCGCCGGTTCCCACCTTGCCCCCCGCACCCTTCCCCACCTTGCACCCTTCCCCACCTTGCATCAGGAAAGCCTTCTATGACACGTCACGCGATCTCGCGGCGCCAAGTTCTCACCACGATCGGGGCCCACAGCGCCATCCTGCCTCTAGCTAGCTTGACTGCCCCGCTGTCTGCGTTTGCAGCCGATGCATCCCAGCCGATGAATCGGTTCCCTCGAATGGTGCAAGAGTTCTTGGTAAGCCAAGCTCGCGCGTCCGAGCAGCGTCACCTGAAACGCCTGAACCAGCTGGAAACCCAAGCAGACGCCGAAGCGTATGTTCGCGACGCGAAAACACGGATTCGGCAATCGTTCGGCGCCGATCCCGATCGCACTCCACTGAATCCACGGGTAACCGGCACGGTCGAGCGAGACGGCTACCGGATCGAGAACGTCATTTTTGAAAGCCGCCCGGGTTTTCCCGTGACCGCCAACCTGTACATCCCCGCTGGGCAAACCGAGCCGATGCCGGCGGTGGTGGGCACCTGCGGTCATTCGCACAACGGCAAGGCCGAGGTTGCCTACCAATCGTTTGCACAGGGATTGGCTCGGCTGGGGTACGTTTGCCTGATTTTTGATCCGATCGGCCAAGGCGAACGACTGCAATACGCCAACGACGAACTCAAATCTGACGTCGGTGTCGGAGTTCGCGAGCACCTGCTGGCCGGGAACCAGCAATTCTTGGTCGGCGAATTCTTCGGCTCGTGGCGTGCCTGGGACGGAATCCGTGCGCTCGACTACCTGCGGACACGGCCCGAAGTCGACAAGCAGCGGATTGGCGTTACCGGCAATTCGGGCGGCGGCACGATGACGACGTGGCTGTGCGGCCTGGATTCACGCTGGGCGATGGCCGCACCCAGCTGTTTTGTGACCACATTCCGCCGCAACCTGGAAAACGAACTCCCCCAAGACACCGAACAGTGCCCGCCGTCGGCCTTCGCCCTGGACCTGGATCACGCCGATTTCCTTGCCGCGATGGCCCCCAAACCCATTGTCATCCTGGCCAAAGAACGCGATTTCTTTGACGTTCGCGGCGCGGAAGAAACGTACGCACGGCTGCGTCGGCTGTACCGATTGCTGGGCGCCGAAGACAACGTGGCCCTGTTTGTTGGCCCCACCGGCCACGGTTATTCGCTGGAAAACCGCGAAGCCATGTATTCCTGGTTCCACCGGGCTGCCGGCATGACGGCCGAAGAAACCGACCGAACCTTCGACGGGGCACTGCATGCATCGGCCGATGTCGAATTTGCGGCCGAGCCTGAAATCACGATCGAAGCCGACCAGACCCTGTGGTGCACCCCCGAAGGCCAGGTCAGTGTCGATGCGAACACCAAAACCGTGTTCGATTTCACTCGCGAAAAATCGCAGCAGTTTGCGGCTGAACGAAAACCCCTCGCCCCGACGCAGCTTCGACAGGTCGTTCGCGATGCACTGAAACTGCCTCCGAACACCCCCAAAGCACCCGATTACCGAAACTGGAACTACCTGAAGGCGCGCGACTATCCCACCAAATTCGCAGCCGCCTACACCGTCGACACCGAACCGGGAATCCAAGCCATCGTTTATCGGCTGATGGACCAGCGTTGGCTTTCCCGTCCGCCACGTACCGGCAAACACGCCACGCTGTACCTATCGCACCTGTCCAGCGACCAGGAACTACGCGACGAACCGCTGATTCGCGAAATGGTCCAAGCAGATCCGGAAACACCGTTCTTTGCCTGCGATGTTCGCGGGATAGGCGAATCCCTGCCCGGCACCAGCGAACCGGGAACGTTCCACTCTCCCTATGGCAGCGACTATCTGTACGCGATCCACAGCCTGATGCTCGACCGCCCCTACGTCGGCCAGCGGACGTTCGATGCACTGCGAGTCCTCGACTGGCTGGCCTCGCTCGGCCACACCGAGGTTCATTTGGTAGGACGCGGCTGGGGATCACTGCCGGCCACCTTTGCGGCGGTTCTTTCCGACCACGTAACCCGCGTGACACTGAAAAACGCGCTGACGTCGTATTCCGACGTCGCCCAGACCGAGCGTTATGGATGGCCGCTGTCGACCTTGCTGCCCAACGCGCTGGACAAATTCGATCTCCCCGATTGCTACGACCAGCTTGTGGCCAAGCAACTCAAACAGATCGATCCCTGGGGCCCCGAAGCCAAGGGATTCTAATCCGGACAGCCCGCAGCCGATTTGCCCGTTTCGGCTGCGGCAAGATGCGAAAAAACGGCGCTGCGAAGCATACCGCCGCACGTTTCAGTCGGTTTTCCGCAGCGAAACTCGCCAACGATTTGTCGATTTGATGAGCCGCTAGGCGATAGCCTCGGTTACCGCACCCAAGAACCGGGGGTTATCGCCCAAACGGCTAACATCCAACCCAGAAACTGGATTCAATCGGCAAAACGCCAAAAGCTGCGGCCAATGGGCGTGGCTGATCGTCGAAAGTCTTGACGACTTCCGCTACGAAAACGATCGCACACCAACGCCCGCGGTTTCCGGAGTGGCCGGCCCTCACGCCCAGAAACACCCCGCAGAAGCACCCGCCCCCTCCACCTCGGGGGCACGCCGAGCCAATCCAGGGCGTATCAGCCCAGATCCGGCTCTCAATTGGGTATCCAGGGCCTGCCGCTGACGCCCTGATCTGCTGGCGACCAAAGTGCTCGCAAACCGATCGTGACTCCTCCTCACTCTCCCAATCGTCGCACTTTGCCAACCGCCACGAATGCGAACCAAATGAATTTTCACACTTCTTGAAATGCTTCCAACAGCAAGCAGAACCCTCAGAACCCCGTGTTTTACGCACTTTTCGATGCGACTACCGCGGCACCCACGGCCCCAACCGTGCCAACTTCGCGAAATACTTTTGAAAACAACCCCGTACGTTGTTGACGCCAGAGTCTGGCCGCTCTATCTTTCCGCTCCCGCTGAGAAATCAACCGGCCGACTTCTTCACCTCGAAGAAACTGGCCGGCTGTTTTCAACGACAGCGACTTCGCTCTTAAGGCCACAAGCCGGCGGCGAAAACTGATATTTGACAATTTGGTTGTTTGGTAGTTGGCATCTAAATAAGAAGCAACTGCGAAGCTTTGGACGACGGACTTCGGTCCGGAATTCGAAGCCTAGTAATATAGTTCTTTAAGAAGCGCGGCTAATGAAAGATCTTCGGATCGGAAGTTAGCCAATAGAATTCTAACATGATTCTGTGCGAGCTTGATGTCGTTCCACTGGCGAAGTCTTCACGGGCTAGTCTTTAAGGGCAGCATCAAGCACATGTGATATCGTTAATTGTAGATAACTAACGAGATTACGGGTTTAGCCAACATTGAAGTAGTTTCGGTTTCGATCGGGGCTGTGTCAATGAAAGCTGAGTTCGGGATTTCGATGGCCAATCTATTAAGGGCACATGGGGGATGTCTTGGCGTTGAAAGAATGAAGGGCGTGGAAGTCTGCGAAAATCTTGGGGGAGCTGACAAACAAGTAATGATCCCGAGGTACCCGACTGCTGCACACTGAATACATAGGTGTGTTAGTAACAACCTGGTGAACTGAAACATCTAAGTAACCAGAGGAAGAGAAAGAAAAATCGATTCCGTCAGTAGCGGCGAGCGAAATCGGAATAGCCCAAACCGAGAGGGTTTCCCTCCCGGGGTTGTAGGACTCCAATATCGGATTGTGTGTTGTTAGTGGAATCTCTTGGAAAGGAGAACCACAGAGGGTGACAGTCCCGTACACGAAAATAAACACACACTGTAGGAGCACCTGAGTAGGTCCAGTCACGTGAAACCTGGACTGAATCGACGGGGACCATCCCGTAAGGCTAAATACTCTTCAACGACCGATAGCGAACCAGTAGCGTGAGTGAACGGTGAGAAGAACCCCTGCTAGGGGAGGAATGTGAACCTGAAACCATGTGCCTACAAGCGGTCGGAGCCCTATGGTCTAGCTTGCTAGAAAATGGGTGACGGCGTGCCTTTTGCATAATGATCCGGCGAGTTGTGGTAAACGGCTTGGTTAAGTCCTTCCGGGACGAAGCCCAAGGGAAACCGAGTCTGAATAGGGCGTATGTCGTTTGCTGCAGACGCGAAACCTGTGTGATCTACCCATGAGCAGGTTGAAGCGCGGGTTAAACTGCGTGGAGGACCGAACCCACTTAGGTTGAAAACTGAGGGGATGACTTGTGGGGAGGACTGAAAGTGTAATCAAACCAGGAGATAGCTCGTTCTCTCCGAAATATCTTGAGGGATAGCGTCGAGTTAATTAGTTACCGGGGGTAGAGAGACTGAATCGGATGGGGGCCCTTCCCAGGGTACCCCACCGAACCAAACTCCGAATACCGGTAGCCGTACCTCGGCAGTCAGTCCCTGGGGGATAAGCTCCAGGGTCGAGAGGGAAACAACCCAGATCGCCTGCTAAGGTCCCGAAGGACCACTTAGTCACTAAGGAAGTTGAAGTGCTGTGACAGCTGGGATGTTGGCTTAGAAGCAGCCACCATTTAAAAAGTGCGTAACAGCTTACCAGTCGAGCATTTCTGCGCCGATAATGAACGGGAGTAAGTGGTACACCGAAGCAGCGGATTCTAGATTTATCTAGAGTGGTAGGAGAGCGCCGATGATCAGATACGAGCCGTACGGTAACGAGCGGTGTCGGGGTCATCGGGTGATTATGCCGGAATGAGTAACGATAAAACAGGTGAGAATCCTGTTCGCCGAAAGCCTAAGGTTTCCTGGGGAAGGCAATTCCGCCCAGGGTTAGCCGGTACCTTACCCGAGGCCGAAAGGCGTAGGGGATGGATAGTGGGTCAATATTCCTACGCCAGGTACACATTCGATGCTGGGACGGCGTCCGGAAAGTGAGCGGTACGACTAGAAATGTCCGTAGCGACCACTGAGGTGTTGGGGGTTAAAAGACCCGACATAAGCCAAGGTATAGCTCGAGAGCACTTAAGTTCTCGAAGTCATTGGAAGGACGTCCAAGAAAAGCAGCTAAGTTATGTGTGTACTTGACCGTACTAAAACTGACACAGGTAGGCGAGATGAGAATTCTAAGGCGCTCGGGAGAACGGTGGTTAAGGAACTCTGCAAAATGGCCCCGTAAGTTCGCGATAAGGGGCGCCCTTGGCGGTTCACGCTGCTGAGGGCCACAGAAAATCGGCTCTAACGACTGTTTATCAAAAACACAGGTCTCTGCTAACACGCAAGTGGATGTATAGAGACTGACGCCTGCCCGGTGCTGGTAGGTTAAGGAAGAAGGTTAGCCTCACGGCGAAGCTTGCGACCGAAGCCCCAGTAAACGGCGGCCCTAACTATGAGGGTCCTAAGGTAGCGAAGTTCCTTGTCGGGTAAGTTCCGACCTGCATGAAAGGCGTAACGATTTGAGCACTGTCTCAACCACCGACCCGGTGAAATTGTAGTTGTGGTGAAGATGCCACATACCCGCGGTTAGACGGAAAGACCCCGTGAACCTTTACTGTAGGCTGATATTGGGTTGAGATATGTTCTGTGTAGGATAGCTGGGAGACTTTGAGATCGGCACGCTAGTGTCGAAGGAGTCGCTGTTGAAATACCAGCCTGGTCATATTTTAATTCTAACTTTGATCCCCTGAATCGGGGCAAAGGACAGTGTCAGTCGGGCAGTTTGACTGGGGCGGTCTCCTCCCAAAGAGTAACGGAGGAGTGCAATGGTACACTCAGCCTGGTCGGTAATCAGGCGTAGAGAGTAAAGTTAGAAGTGTGCTTGACTGCGAGACCCATAAGTCGAGCAGGGACGAAAGTCGGTCTTAGTGATCCGGTAATCCCGAATGGAAGGGTTATCGCTCATCAGATAAAAGGTACTCCGGGGATAACAGGCTTATCGCATCCGAGCGTCCACAGCGGCGATGCGGTTTGGCACCTCGATGTCGGCTCATCACATCCTGGGGGTGTAGAAGCTCCCAAGGGTTTGGCTGTTCGCCAATGAAAGTGGTACGTGAGCTGGGTTCAGACCGTCGTGAGACAGGTCGGTCCCTATCTGCCGTGGGCGTTCAAAACTTGAGGAGATTCAACTTTAGTACGAGAGGATTTAGTTGGACGTAGCTCTGGTGTACCAGTTGTCGCGCTAGCGGCACGGCTGGATAGCTAACTACGGATAGGATAAACGCTGAAAGCATCTAAGCGTGAAGCCCGCTCCGAGATTAGGTTTTGTAAGTCATTGCGACGAAAGTCCCCAAGAAGACGACTTGGTTGATAGGCTGGACGTGTAAGCTCGGTAACGAGTTAAGCTAACCAGTACTAACGGACGAAGGTTTGGCCATCGATATCCCGCACTCAGAATGTTGGAATTCGTGGCTTGAGCCGAGAAGTGAATCAGAAATGATTCAGCAAATGAAGAAGTATAGGTTCAAGCCTGCTTCGAAAAACAACTGTAACCGCATCTTATTTAGCGACGAGTTTGCCTAGGCAAATGAGTCACAACTACCAAACAACACGTCACGATCACGGTGAAATACCCGTGGTCGTGGCTTTCCGGCGACCATATCTTAAAGGTTATACCTGTTCCCATCCCGAACACAGAAGTCAAGCTTTAAGAGCCGATGATAGTGCATACCAGTGCGAAAGTAGGTATTGCCGGATTTTAAAAAACCTTCTTGGAACGCAAGTTCCAAGAAGGTTTTTTTATGCGCGCATCAGGACGAAAGGTCGGTCGCCTGCCAAGCAAACCCGTAGCGAAACTCGCCAAGAGTTTCGGCAGCGACACCCACAGGCCGAAAGTCTTGGCGACTTGCGCTACCGAAGCGCGAAGCCCGTAGCGAAACTCGCCAAGAGTTTCGAAACCGACGCCCACAGGCCGAAAGTCTTGGCGACTTGCGCTACCGAAAGGCGATGCCCGTAGCGAGACTCGCCAAGAGTTTCGGCAGCGCCCCCCCCACCGGCCGAAAGTCTTGGCGACTTGCGCTACCGAAGCGCGATGCCCGTAGCGAGACTCGCCAAGAGTTTCGGCAGCGCCCCCCCCACCGGCCGAAAGTCTTGGCGACTTGCGCTACCGAAGCGCGATGCCCGTAGCGAAACTCGCCAAGAGTTTCGGCAGCGACGCCCACAGGCCGAAAGTCTTGGCGACTTGCGCTACCGAAGCGCGAAACCCGTAACGAGACTCGCCAAGAGTTTCGGTAGCGACATCCACCGGCCGAAAGTCTTGGCGACTTGCGCTACCGAAAGGCTAAACCCGTAGCGAGACTCGCCAAGAGTTTCGGCAGTGACGCCCACCGGCCGAAAGTCTTGGCGACTTGCGCTACCGAAGCGCGAAACCCGTAGCGAGACTCGCCAAGAGTTTCGGTAGCGACACCCACCGGCCGAAAGTCTTGGCGACTTGCGCTACCGAAGCGCGAAGCCCGTAGCGAAACTCGCCAAGAGTTTCGAAACCGACGCCCACAGGCCGAAAGTCTTGGCGACTTGCGCTACCGAAGCGCGAAACCCGTAGCGAAACTCGCCAAGAGTTTCGGCAGCGACGCCCACAGGCCGAAAGTCTTGGCGACTTGCGCTACCGAAGCGCGAAACCCGTAGCGAGACTCGCCAAGAGTTTCGGTAGCGACACCCACAGGCCGAAAGTCTTGGCGACTTGCGCTACCGAAGCGCGAAACCCGTAGCGAGACTCGCCAAGAGTTTCGGCAGCGACACCCACAGGCCGAAAGTCTTGGCGACTTGCGCTACCGAAGCGTGAAACCCGTAGCGAGACTCGCCAAGAGTTCCGAAACCGACGCCCACCGGCCGAAAGTCTTGGCGACTTGCGCTACCGAAGCGCGAAACCCGTAGCGAGACTCGCCAAGAGTTTCGGTAGTAGCGACGCCCACAGGCCGAAAGTCTTGGCGACTTGCGCTACCGGAGGGCGAAACCCGTAGCGAGACTCGCCAAGAGTTTCGGTAGCGACGCCCACAGGCCGAAAGTCTTGGCGACTTGCGCTACCGAAAGGCGAAACCCGTAGCGAGACTCGCCAAGAGTTTCGGTAGCCGGAATGTGTCAACGACATTGAGACAACTTTCTAAACGGTTCAGTGATTGATGCCAGCGCACTTGGGGGCCAGCCCCCAAACCCCCGGGATTTTTTCAGGCATCGCTCGGGTGTTCAAAGGTGTTTTCGGTGGTAAGGTTGATTCGTCCGGTGAAACGGAAGGCGGCTCTGCGGGGACGCAACCGTCCAAGGGATAATCGGATCGAGGGTGCGTCAAAGACGTTTCTTCGGAAGCTCCCGGGCAGGTTGGCTCGGGGGCTTCCCTTTTGCGTTCATCGATTGGTTTGGGAGGGTTGATCCAGACGGCTTTGGGAACACTTGCTGGCTTGGGAATTCCGTGAACGAAACGCTCGGGTGTTTTTTTCCACGCACCATGAAGAGTCTGCGTGCGAGCGGCAGTTACTTCCTCGGCGCGGCCGAAGTGCAACGATGATGGAGTTAGCAACCCGATGCCGCTGTGATAGTGCTCGTTGTTGTACCAGGTGAAAAACGTGCGACAGAACTGCAAGCCGTCTTCGTAACAGCCAAAGCGTTTGGGGAACTCAGGTCGATACTTCATCGTTTTGAATTGGCTTTCCGAGAACGGATTGTCGTTGGAGACGTGCGGTCGGCTGTGTGATTTGGTGACGCCCAGCGAACTGAGTAGCTGCGCGACGCTGTGAGATGTCATCGAAGGTCCCCGGTCGCTGTGAATGATCAGTTGTTCGGGTGGAATGTTCTGCTTGTCGATCGTGGTTTGGATCAGCTGCTTGGCCAAGTCGGCGCTCTCGCTATCGGCCAGCATCCAGCCAACGACGCAGCGGCTGTAGATGTCCAGAATCACGTAGAGGTAGTAGTACGTCCATGTTTCGGGGCCCTTGAGTTTGGTGATGTCCCAAGACCAGACTTCGTTGGGCGCGGTGGCGAGCAGTTCTGGTTTGCGATACTCGGGATGCTTCAGCTGGTTTCGTCGTTCGCGTGTGCTTTGATTGTCGGCCAAGATGCGATACATCGTTCGCACGCTGCACAGGTAGTCGCCCTCGTCGAGCAACTTGGCGTAGACCTGTCGTGGTGACCGATCAGCGAAACGCTCGCTGTTGAGTTGATCAAGTACTTCTTGGCGTTCTTGCGGTGATAGAGCTCGAGCGGGCGCCGGCCTCGGCGCGGCTTGTCGATCGGGGTCGCCGCGACGATAGAACGTCGCACGCGACACATTCATCGCACGGCAAGCCGCCGCGACGCCGACTGTTTCACTCAGTTGTTTGGCGGCTGTCAGTCGTCCTTCTCGTGTGATCGTATCTGCATCATCTCCGAGACTTTTTTTTGGACGTCAATGATCAGCTCGGCGTGGCGGAGCTTCTCCTTGAGCCGCTCGTTCTCACGTTCAAGACGTTTGAGTTGATCGGCTGGTGAAGTTTTGCCGTTAGACTTTTTCGATGATGACAATGATTCCTCCCGCAATTGACGACGCCATTTTGCCAGGACCGAGGAGTAAATTCCCTCGCGTCTGAGCAGCGCCCCGATTTCACCGGGCTCGGTACAGCTTTCGGCCTCCAGGGCGATACGGCGTTTGTAGTCGGCGGTGAAGCGGCGACGGGCCGCTTTCTGTGTCACCTCGGGATCTTTTTCAATTTTTTTGTTGGCGGTATCGGTCATGCGAATGCTCCATGCCCTCAACTCTGATGAAATTCAAAGTTGTCTCACGCATGTTGGCACAGAGGGGCGACGCCCACCGGCCGAAAGTCTTGGCGACTTGCGCTACCGAAGGGCGAAACCCGTAGCGAGACTCGCCAAGAGTTTCGGTAGCGACATCCACCGGCCGAAAGTCTTGGCGACTTGCGCTACCGAAGGGCGAAACCCGTGGCGAAACTCGCCAAGAGTTTCGAAACCGACGCGCACAGGCCGAAAGTCTTGGCGACTTGCGCTACCGAAGCGCGAAACCCGTAGCGAGACTCGCCAAGAGTTTCGGTAGCGACGCCCACCGGCCGAAAGTCTTGGCGACTTGCGCTACCGAAGCGCGAAACCCGTAGCGAGACTCGCCAAGAGTTTCGGTAGCGACGCCCACAGGCCGAAAGTCTTGGCGACTTGCGCGACCGGAGGGCGAAACCCGTAGCGAGACTCGCCAAGAGTTTCGGTAGCCGACGCCCACCGGCCGAAAGTCTTGGCGACTTGCGCTACCGAAAGGCGAAACCCGTAGCGAGACTCGCCAAGAGTTTCGGTAGCGACGCCCACAGGCCGAAAGTCTTGGCGACTTGCGCTACCGAAACGCGAAATCCGTAGCGAGACTCGCCAAGAGTTTCGGTAGCGCCCCCCCACAGGCCGAAAGTCTTGGCGACTTGCGCTACGGATGTGGCGACAGCCCTTCGGATTCAATGCGATTTGCTGGCATCTGCCTGCGCAGCACGCTAACGTAATACCCCGCGTTCAATCTGAAACCCGAGGAGCATCATGCCGTTGAAACATTCGCTCTCCCGACGGTCCGCCGTCTTACGCACATTGGCTGGATTCTCGAGCGCCGTTGTAGGGTCGACTCTGCCGTGGCAGCCCGCGAATGCCGCGCAAGAGAAGGGAACAGCGCAGGCAGACCCCAAGATTCGTGGGCCGTTCCCGATCCTATCCACTCCGTTTACGGATTCGGGTGAAGTTGATTACGGCGTGTTAGCGAAGGAAGCAAAGTTCGTCTCCTGGGGTGGATGCCCTGGGATGATCTGGCCGCAATCGGGAGACAGCATCGATCTGTTGACGATGGACGAGAAGATGAAGGGCATGGAGGTTCTGGCTGAAACGGCACGCAGTCTGCCAACATCACTGTGCCTGGGAGTCCAGGGAAAGGATACCGAAGAGATGCTGGCCTTCGCCGCGCATGCAGAGAAGCTGCAACCGGAAGCAATCATCTCTCGACCTCCCGATTCGGGAAAGTCCGAGGAAGATCTGCGGCAATACTGGCGATCCCTCGCTGCGGTGGTCAATCGGCCGGTGATTCTGCAGACAACCGGCGGCGTCCATTACAAAGGGCCGATTCCGTCACCGGAACTGATGATCGAATTGGCGAAGGAGTTCCCACACTTTGGGTATATCAAAGAAGAGGCTGGAGACGTGCTGGGGCGAATGCGCACGTCGGTCGCCGCGATGCCACCGGTACGCCGCGTGTTCAGTGCTCGCGGTGGATTTCATTGGCTCAAAGAATCCCAGTTGGGATCCGAAGGCGTGATCACGGAACGCGCCGCATACGCCGACGTCCTAACCCGCATTTGGGAATTGCAGCAGAGCGGCGAAGCCCCGAAGACTCTGGAAGACGTGTTCAACAACTTCATTCAAATGGTCAAGGTCAAGCCTGGCAGCCTTCGCGGCGCGAACCTGTTTATTTGGAAGAAACGAGGCGTCTTCAAGAACTTGGTGTCTCGCGACTATGGCCCCCAAAAATCAATTCCTCCGTCGCCAATCGTGTCCGAACTGAAACTGGACGACCAGCGGATTGCAGAGATCGAAGAACGCTTCGGCGCACTGCGTCCTTATCTGAACGAAGAAACGCCTGACTTGTCCTAGCCAGCACCGAAGCTGACTGACAAGTCGGTGATCGAATCCAGTGAACAACGCAACCACGAAGGTATCGACCATGGCGAGCCCCAATCGTCGTCAATTTTTCCAGCACCTGGCTGCAACTGGCTTTGCTGCCTCGGCAACCATCTCTGGCACCAAATCGTCTGGGCAAGTCATCGGTGCGAACGATCGGGTCCGCGTGGCCATTGCCGGAATCAACGGCCGTGGCCAAGTCCACATGGGCGTCTTCGGTGCGATGAAGAACGTGGAAATCACGCATCTGGTGGATCCGGACAGCCGGTTGTTCGCATCGCGAAGCGCTGCGGTCCAGCGATTGACCGGGAAAAAGCCAAAGTGCGTGCAGGACATTCGCGAAGTCCTGGACGACCAATCCGTCGATGCCGTTTCGATTGCGACGCCCAATCATTGGCACGCGTTGATGACCATCTGGGCCTGTCAGGCCGGAAAAGATGTCTACGTCGAAAAGCCCTGCAGCCACAACATTTCGGAAGGGCGGCGAATGGTCGAAGCGGCACAAAAGTTTAACCGCATCGTCCAGCACGGGACGCAGTGGCGATCCGATCCGAAATGGCAGACCTACACGACCGACATCCGCGATGGGAAGTACGGCAAGTTGCAGACTGCCAACATTCAAATCTTCCGCCCTCGCAAAAGCATTGGCATCCAAAACCCAGTACCACCGCCACGCGAATTGGATTACGAGCTTTGGACCGGGCCGGCACCGATGAATCCCTATCGGACAAACCTAGTTCACTATCGCTGGCATTGGATGTGGGACTATGGCGATGGAGAAATTGCGAATCTAGGGGCTCATGAATTCGAAATGGCACGCTGGGCAATGCCCGAAACGGCTAATCCGAAATCCGTTGTCAGCCTGGGCGGTCGTTACGGGTACGAAGACCAAGCGGACACCCCCAATACTCAGCTAACGCTGTATGACTTCGGCGATACCAAACTGGTGTGCCAACAACGCGGCCTTCATTTCGACAAGCCGTTGAAGATGAGCATCGATTTCCATACCGACGAAGGGCGGATCCAGGAAGGCAAGTTCTATCCGCACGGGAAGGAACAGGGAGAAGTGATCGAAGGAGCCCCACCGAGCGGACTTCCGCAGGACTACGCACGCGATCACTTCCAAAACTTCATCGACTGTGTTCGCAGCCGCAAAAGCGAAGACCTGGCATCGGATGTCCTGGATGGGCATCGCACAGCCATCTTGGCTCACCTGGGCAACATTTCTTATCGCCTGGGTGACCAGACATCGTTCCGCAACGATCCTCAGCAGCTTTCCGAAAGTCCGATTGCATCGGAATCCTTTGAAGCGATGAAACACCATCTGGTTGACGTCGCCGGCGTGAATCTGGCGAAGGCATCCTATCGGATCGGTCGCTCGCTGCAGTTCGACGCCACCACCGAAACATTCGTCGATAGCCCCGAAGCGAACCAACTACTCGGTGGAAACAACCGACCCGGATTTGATTGATCAGCCATGACAAATCCCTACGAACCAACGGTGTCGGAGTCATCCGATTCGCCAAGGTGGAGCGAATCGCATCTGCATGCCTTCGCAGGGTGGTGGCTTGCTATCGCGGGGCTGATCCATTTTGCTGCCGTGAACGTGCAATCTGGCGCACGCTCTTTCTCATCACTTGACTGGTCTCCAGCCTTTCTGGTTGTGCTTGGTACATTGGTTGTGTTTCGCGTTCGCATCGCCACGATGCTGACACGACTTATCGGATCGTTTGTCATCGTCGGGATCGCAGTTGCTTTTGTTTTGATCGTGGTGGGCTTTGGCGATGGTGCTGAACTAACCTATGGCAACACCACCGTCACAGATCCCCCGCCCTGGCAGATTTGTTGCATGCTGCTTGTGATTGGCGTTACACTCGTGCCACCCTGGTGGGCACTGCAGCGGGCCATGGCGGACAACCATCGCGTGCGATGGCGCGGCGGTGGCTAGGGTCTGACGCCTGTCCACTTGATCGTCTTTCGCAGTCTTGACGGTCACCTGAATCAAAATCACGTTTGCATCGCATGGGAAGCGACCGGAACGTTGCGTCTTCTCATTTCCCGTTACTTCTTCGATTCAATCCTATGCCTGTGATCACGACGCTTGGCTTTGCCGGCCGCACCGAAGAGGCGTTGGAACACTATCGCCATGCGTTGGACGCCGAAACCGTGTTCTTGATGCGGTTTCGCGACAGCCCCGACCAGTCGCATACCCAACCGGGCATGGAAGACATGATCTTTCACGCGACGTTTCGGATTGATGGAACAGAATTCATGGCCAGCGACGTCGGTTACGCACGAGGTGCAGCGGACGCCGTTTTTGCTGGCTTCTCTCTCGCTTTGCGGCTAAGTTCAATCGACCGAGCGAAACTTGCATTCCAGGCGCTCGCGGACCAAGGCCAAATCGTGATCCCGCTTGCGAAGTCTGCTTTCACATCCTGGTATGGAATCGTGATCGACCGGTTTGGCGTTTCCTGGAAGATTAATGTTGATGGGAATTTGAAATGATGCTTCGAATGTTCTTACTCGCCTTCGCACTGACATCGTCAAGTATCGGATTCGGCCAGACCTATACCGACAACAATGACAAGGTGGCCCAGAACCTGGCGGCAAAGTTCGGCCGTTCGATAACGTCAGCCACTTTCGTCGCAAAACAAAATCCGGCTATTCACAAACGATTTGATGAATACGCAACTCGGTTAACGATGTCGCCAGAGCAGAAGGATCGCGTGATGCTGACGACGCATCTTCGGGCATCATTCGGAACGATCGCTGCTGTTGGGACGGACTATGTACTGGTGGAGATGGACGGCGATCAAGAAGGCAAGCGTGTGATCCCAAAGTCGTCCATCGGTGCGATCCATCTGGAATCGAGCCCAGTACGTTTCCTGCACCCCCCCACATCGTCACGCAAATCCAAAGATTGACAAACAGGTAGCCAGGAATCTTTTAGCTGATCGGCTGATCGGCAGCTGGTGCGATAGCTGCGATCCCCTCGATACGTCCGGCAACGGACAAAGGAATGGATTTGGCCCAGAACCCGTACGAGTCGCCGACCGCGTCAGTTCACCAAACGATCCCTCGCACCGCGTGCCACCCGGATTGGCGTTGGATGGCGTGGATGGTGCAGGCGTTTTCATGGATCTGTTTACTTGCAATCTTCTTCTCTGGTCATAACGCAGGCTGGCGATTAACGATTCATGGGCTTTGCGATATTCCGATCGCTGGCACCCAATCGGTACTGCAGCGTCCCTTGATCGCTTTGCTGATTGCAACGCTGCCGACCCTCGTCGTGTCTGTCGCCTTCCTGCCACTTTATCGTCGCCGCGATCCCAGCAGTACAACGACGGGAATGAACTTCGTTTTCTTGTTACTCGGCTCGGTCCTCGGTATCCTGACGGCTTCTCTATTCGACCCCGTTTGATCGGCGCGTCGCGGCCCGGCGGCATGATCGCAGCGCAGCGAGGCGTCCAATTTTTCCAACCAATCGGGCGTTCGAAACGGGGGAGCCAGAATCACACGTTTCGCGAATTCCCCCGCCTACAACGAACCTCGGTTTCGATCGGCAGCGTCCTGACAACATGATTCGATCGATGATCCCTATCCGCTCTCTGGCGCTGCTTCTGTTAGCTTCCTTTCCAATGTCGTGTCTTGCGCAATCGTGGGGATACAACCGAAACCGGATCGCGATCAGCTTTGACGGCAACAGCGCGGCGGACAACCAATACAAATGGCCAACCGGGGACCCAGACGATTGGGGAGCTCTCCCGGCATCCTGTGCGATCATCGCGAAACTGGGCCTACAGAAGCAATTGGTACACTGCTCGTACAACAACTTCATCGATGCGCCGCCAGGCCCCGATTCGAAGAACCAACTGAAGATCAGTGCAGACGGATCGATCAAGTACTGGGACTTCGACCGGGATGTGTTCTTCGATGTCACCAAACAGCAGCAACAAGCCGTTGAAAGCTTGGCGACCGAGATGGAGAAGTCGACCGACGCCGATCCGCTGTACTTCATCCATGCTGGACTATCGGAGTTCGTTTATCTTGCCGCGAAAGAGGTGATGCGAGACGGAAAAGCCGATTCGCTGACGCACGTTCATCTGGTGTCGCATAGTGCATTCAATGAAAACGAGCGTCGCCGCGAAGGCCATCACACCTGGAAAGACATTCAACAGATCAGCGGGAATCGGATTCAGTACCAAAAGATCAAAGATCAGAACGGCAAACAGAATCCGAACCATCTTTGGAACTCGGGAAACGACTTTTCGGTTTGGCACTGGATGCGTGACCACCCGGAACCCGACGTTCAATGGATGTACTCACGCGTCGAAGCACACCGTGGGCACATTGCAGACATTTCGGATTGTGGAATGTTGTTTTATTTATTGGTTGGCGATGACGATGGCGACCCTGCCAAATTCCGTGATTTCATTGGAAGCCGAATCCGACCACCCGCCGCGACGGAATGATCGATTCATCCAGCCGGATGGATCCAAGACGAAGCAGGAACGATGAGGCATTGCCCCACCGCACGTCGAAATCTTTGCGAAACGCTTTGGTCCCATGAAACAAGAAACAACGACTCGATCACCTGTCATGCGATTTAGCCTACGGACTCTGATCACCGTGATCGCCGTGGCGGCCCTTCTTTTAGCGACCGCGCAGCCATTGTTCGACTGGCTCGACTCGACTCCGCTATCCCAATCCATCGCACAAATCAACAACCAGATCCCTGAGGTCGCTGAAGGCGACGACGGGCCCATCACCGAAACCCTTGTTCTCGCAGCAATCGATACGGGTCTGACGCAAGGCAAAGTCCCAGAGCACCTGGCCTCGGTTCTTGAAGGCATCGCTCAATACAAACGACTTCCCCCTCGTGCCAGTTTGGCGTCATCGGTCTTCTACTCTGGGGCAACTCCTGGAAATCCACCGATCAAAAACGTGGTCGTTTCGTTGGTGATATCGAACGATGCTAACGGTGATTTCACGCTGCCGATTTTCGCGGCGAAGGCTGGCTTTATGAGCCAATGACCAACGACGCCGCACATCCTGTTGCATCAACCCTTAACATGGGACGTCTGGCCATGGGACGTCTGGCCATAGGGCGTCTGGCCACGGGGTCGCTTGGAAGGCGCTAGCCCGTGGTGACGGTCGCTATCCGGTTGATTCAGGCATCACCTGACCTATCAAAGCCATGATGCATTCTCTTTGGACAATGTCGAGCTTCGCCATGAAACCACTTCGACGTCTGCCGTGTTCTGTGTTCCTGTTCAGTATGATTTTGGCGACGGGTAGCGCGTCGGCGGGCGAGTTCGAGTCGATCTTTGACGGCGAAACGCTGCGGGGTTGGAACGCGATCGACATGAAGTATTGGTCGGTTCGAGACGGCGCGATCACGGGCGAATCGACTGCCGAAGTCCCCTGCACATCGAATCAATTCATCGTATGGCAGGGCGGCGACGTCCGCGATTTCGAAGTCAAGCTAAAATTCCGAGCCATTGACAACGGCTGCAACACTGGCGTCCAATTCCGCAGCAAAATCAATCCGGACGGCTTGGCGATCGGATACCAAGCGGACATCTATCAGAGCGGTCCCTACCTGGGCGGCGTCTGTGATGAAATGCATTCACGCAAAGGCCCCGAACTGCTGACCGCCAACGGTACCAAGACCGTGATCGACAAGGCCGGAAACCGCACCTCGACTGACTTGGACTCGAAAGCCAAAATGAAGCCACAGGGCGAATGGAATGAATACCACGTTTCCGCCAAAGGCCATCACATCACCCTGCGAATCAACGGCCAAATCTGCTCTGAACTGATCGATAACGAAGAAGGCCATTTTGACCTCGAAGGCATCCTCGGATTGCAGTTGCGATCCGGCAAGCCGATGACGGTGCAGTTCAAAGACATTGTTCTGAAACAGCTTTGACCTGCATGGCATTGAATCGACGGACCGTTCGCTGCTTCGCAACTTCCTGGACTCTGCGCTGCGATTCAATCGTGCCTGGGAGCGTTTCCTAACGGATGCTGGATTGGACAAGGTCAATCGGCTGCGGAAAAACTACAACCACTTTTATCCGCTGGAAAAGTCTTGCGCCTTTGGGCATGAGATCGCGCAAGACGATTTCACGTCTCTGCCACCGCTGAGCCCTTCATTCCTGATCACGCGATTCCCGCTGCTGGACGTTCCGACAACAGCGTGTTGACGACGCCGCGGCGTTGATCCCACAGCTTGGGAAGTTCGCCAATTCGTGGCGATGGGCTGTTGAGTGACGGTTTCCCGACAGTTTGTCGACGGGGACGCAACCTCACTAAGGGAGCGTCCTGGCTCATCAAACCCACATTTCCGTTAAATTCGGCACCGGAATGGCTGATTCTCATTGGTCGGCGGGTTAGTGTGTACCACCGGAATTTTCTGATGAATCCACCTTGGAGTACTCCCATGAAAATGCGTTTCCTACTGGCAGCACTGGCGATCGCCGTCAGCGCCTGCTCAACCAGCCAAGCAGCGATCGTGACCACTGAACTGACTTTCGACACTCCGGACAGCGTAAACAACACGCTCGACCTGTCGCTTTTCGGCAGCACGGCCGAGACCCAAATTACCGGCAAAATCATTGCCTTGCTAGAAATAAACACCAGCACAGGAGTGATATCTTCGTTCAAGCTCGATGGCGGCTCGCTAACCACCAGCGCTTGGACAATGAACATACCAGTCGCCAATATGTCGCTTGATACAAGCGTCGCGAACGGGACTGGCGGCAGCGACACTGGCGACCCCATCAACACGTTTTCCGAAGTAACTGGCTCAACGTTCGATGCGACACATCATTTCATCCATTTAACTAGTGGCACTGTCGAGGTGACAACCGTGGCACCCGCGTCAACCGACACGCTGGAGCTTGATAACACTGATATTCCCGGCATTGGGAATGGAACGATCACATCAACACTCAATGGCGGTGTCTATGATATTGTATTCAGCATGGACATTGACGACATGCAAGAGCTCTCACCAGGAGCGTCGCTCCTCATTTCCGGCGGACTGCTTGCTCGCGGACAAGTGACCGCGGTTCCCGAACCGACTAGCGCTGTTGCGTTGGCTGGGATCGTTGGCGCTTGCGTGCTGTATCGACGCCGCAAGAGATCGTCCAACGCGATCTGAAACGGTGGAGCAGGATTGGCATCGCTGGCTGCATTGAGCCAGCGGTGGCTTCTGTGGCCTAGGCTTGCAGTCTGTTGGGACCCTAAACCCAATCAGGATGCCTAGGCTACGTTTTGTTGCTCAGTCGGCGACGAGGACCAGTTTTACCGCGTCGAGGATGACGAAGCCGTTGGTCCCCGAGTTGGTGATTCGGATGACAGTATCCATGTCGTCCACCAGGTCAACGGTGCCGATGGTACGAAACAACTGCCCCGACGGGATCGGTTGAGTTTGGTCGACGGTGACGGACACCTGATGTGGACCGCTGGTCACAGAGACAGGCACGTTGGTGGCGCGAGTTTCGTGAGCGGAATAGGCCATCGATAGCGTGTGCGGCCCCGCCTTCTTGGATCGATAGCGAAAGACCGCGGTCGCCTTGCCATCGGCGGCAGCATCGTCATGCAGGTAGCCCTGACCAATGAAGGATTTGAAGTTGGTGGAGTGTTTCCAAGTTCCCGTCACCGCCGCGCCTGCATCATCCAGGACTCCCGGCTGAATGGACGGGTCTTTTTCTTCGGGAGGAAGTTCCAACACTTGGCCTTGATCCAGAAGTCGCTGACGCAATTTCGGATAGGGCAAGTCTTGAACTGCCACTTCACTGGACGCTGCCATGGCGGCCGCGATCCCCGCGCTTTGACCAAGAATCATCCAAGTCGGCTCGACACGGATGGAGGAGATGCCGACGTGCGTGCAAGAGAGGGCAACGGGGACCAGCAGATTCGAAGCTTGATCCGAGTGCGGAAGAATGGATCGATAGGGAACCTGGTAAGCGTAACCCTGTTTGGGATACTTTTTGCGAACCGGAAAAATAGTGCCTTCGTTGATCACCCCGCCGCCTCGAATCGCGACTCGCTGGCAGTCATGCGAATCGATGGGAAACGAAGAGATCACGATCGGATCGTGCTTCACCGGATCGTCCAGGATGTCCTTTTGACGAAGCACATACTGGCCACGCATCCGGCGGCCTTCGCGGACATACAGTGCCGGTGAAAAATGTCCGTATTCAGGAAACTCGTCTTTGCAGAGCCCGAGCCGGGCGTACTTTGCACGAGTCGTTTCGCTGACCGACGGATCGGTGGTTAGGAAGTGATAAAACTCTAACGTGTATTGCTTGTGCGCTTCCCAGATCGCGACCCGCCCCGCTTGGTCCGCTTCGCACCATCCATTGCATGCACCGACCAACCCTAGCGAGAACTGGCCACCGATGGAGTTGTTTCCATCCAGTTTTCCATTGGGAAGCGGATACATATCCCACCCGACCGATCCCCCTTTTTCCAGATAGCGTCGCACGACTTCGAAACGACCAGGGTCGTAATCGGTTGGCTCGGGAAACGGTACGCGGTTTTCGGGATCCGCCGTCAAACAAAGCCGAAAGCTATAGACCATCACGTTGGAATCCCCTTCGTCGGCGGGGCCCGCATCCATCGTGGTGATCAGCGGCAGCAGGTTGCCATCGGCGTCGAATCCGTCGATGTCCAATTTTGCCTTGGGATACTGTTTGCCCGCCAGCGACTCGCCAAATTCGGACCTCCCTTCCCTGCCGATCGTCCAACTGACACCGGCGGCCGCCATCAGGTCACCTTCGTAACTGGCATCGATGTAGACATCGGCATCGAACGCACCGTCATTGGTCACCAGCGATGTGATTCGAGATCCATCCTTCGTCACCGAATCCAGATAGCGATTGGTCAGCACGACTACTTTGGCTTCGTCTAGCATTTGCTGAGTCACCCGCGCAGCGACGTGCGGCTCGTAGGTCCAATGCGACTGATCTTTGACACTCACCTTGTACGGCAATTCGATTCCACGATCGGCATAGTCGCGTTGAATCCGGGTGTGCCATTCGTCAAACAATCCCATCACGGTGCTGCGGACCGTTTGATTCGAATCGCTAAAACTAAGCCCGCCTGTGTTGACGCCACCGACATGCGATGTCGGTTCCAACAGGGTCACCGACGCTCCCTCGCGAGCGGCCGCGATCGCGGCACAGAAACCACCTGGGGTGGCACCGTAGACGACCACCGTCGCTTCGTCCGCACTGGCGATGTGCAGATGGGGAACAATCAGTGCAGCGGCAAGGGCAAGCAGCCAACGAACAGGATTTAACATGCGGGAGTGAATCGTCGATCGGGGTGGGAAACAGGGCGATCACAGAATTGCGACGGATGTTGCAACGACAACGGACGTCCATCCATCAATGCAGCGCCGTGAACTTCGCCCGAAATTCTACCCCGCAGGGAATTCTGGCGAATCCCACGGCATGACGATTCATCCAGCGGTGATCATTCCGCCAACGCTGGTCGCTGAGGCCGATCTGGGCGAGTGTCATCGTCGCGATTTCCACCCGGTCGTCCACCGCCGGGACGACCACCGCCACCGAATCCACCGCCGCCGAATCCACCACCGGGGCGTCCGCCGCCAGCACCACCTCGACCGCGACCGCCGCCTTCGCCACCGCCCGGTCGCCCGCCACCGAATCCGCCTCGCCCGCGTCCTTCGCCGGCTGGTTCCGTTTTGGCGACCACGTTGTCGGCGGGATCCACCGATTCACTTTTGTCCATGACACAGTACAGATGTTTGTTGCTGCGAAGGATCATTCGTCCATCACTGATCGCAGGGGTTCCGCCGAAGGTTTCACTATCGGCCGTGACACGATTCACGCTGATTTGTTCCAATTCATCGCCAAGCTGGAAAACAAACATTTGGCCCGTCCCGTTCAGATAGTACATTTTGTCGGCTGCGACGACCGGCGACGGGTAGTCCAGCGAACCGAAACCTCCGCCGCTGCTGGCAACGCCTTCCAGTCGGACTTGGCCCAGCTTGTCGCCCGACTTTGCATCGATCGTCGTGGCGACTCCGTTTGCAATCAGATACAAGCGTGACTGGTAACCAACCGGGGAAGCAAACCGGGTTGTTTCCTGACCGCTCCACAGCACCGCGTCGTCACTGGTGTCCCCTGCACCGCCAACTTTGACGGCGACACTTCCGCCGCCGCGACCGGTAAAGGCAAACGCCGTGTCGTCCGCGACAACCAGGCTGGACTGTGCTTGGTCAGCCCCCGTCGCTTCGCTGAACCAACGCAGTTTGCCAGTCTTGGGATCCAGCCCCCAAATCTCCTTGGGCACGCTCATCACCAAGTCGGTTCGCGAATCGTCGATCTTCACCAACGTGGGTGTTCCCCACATTCCATCCAAGCCCGACGCTTCTTGTCGCCACAACTGTTTGCCGGTTGATTTTTCGATCCCGACGATCGATTGACTCTCGGCCGACGCGGTCACGATCACCGTGTCCTCGTAGACGACGGGACTGGACGCCGATCCCCAAGCCCAAGGATCCGACTCTTGCCCCGTGCTGACGTTCCACAGTTGGTTGCCGTCCAGATCGTAAGCATGCAGACCGCTTTTGCCAAAGTAAGCGAACACGGATTTGCCATCTGAGACGGGCGTGTGCGAGGCATAACCGTGGGCCGTGACACCGACTCCGGCATAGGGGTCCTCAGGCAGCGTGGCGGCGACGTCGCTCTGCCACAACTGCTGGCCCGTCGTCAGGTCGAAACAAACCAGATGACGAACCAAGTTCGCAATTTCACCCGGTGCTTCGCGATCGAGCCCATAGCCCGAATAGCATGTCACGAAAACACGATCGCCAACGACGATGGGGCTGGAAACACCTGCCCCCGGCAACTCTGTTTTCCACGCAACATTCGCATGGGGCGACCACTGTGTGGGCAAGGCGTCACCATCCGGACTGACCCCCGATCCGTCTGTCCCACGAAAGCCTCGCCAATCCGCGGCTTGAACTCCCGAAAAAAGGGCGACAACTGCAAAGGTCGCAAGCCACAGACGCTGCATGGTTGATCTCGATAGAAAGAAAAGAACGGAGAGCCGAGCGAAAAGGAACCGCCCGCCGATTGCGAACGATTCGATCATTAAACCACGTCCGAGCAACAAAGTTTCGCAAGCGACGCCCGAATGCGGCCCGAAATCATGGCGATCAACGTCCCAGGTGGCAAAAAACACCCCCGGCAACGCTATCCAATGGGCACAGATTCCGCTGCGAAGAGGGCTTCTGCTGCGACCGCTGCCTGACGCACCCTTTCTCTAGCGTTCTTCGCTGCCCGAGTTCCAGTGGATCTTCGCGACAAAGATGCTGTTGTCGGCGCCGTAGGGGTTGTCGACTGGGATCACAACATCGGGGTGACGCCACGTCTGCATCCATTCGGTGACCACCACCCAGGTTTCATCGGGGGTGATATTGGCGACGCCAAAATTTCCCAAACGGGCGCCGCGCTGCGGCACCACGATCTGCTCGGTCGATCGGATCACCTGCAACTTCTCGGGATCCACCTCAGCAATAAACAGGGGCGCACGGTGACGAAACACATGATCGTTGTCAGCCCCTTTCCGCGTGTAGACAAGGAACAGACCATTGGCGTGCGTGACCCAGTGCTGTTGCGTGTTGTAATTGCCCAAGTCCGTGCCATCGTCAAACGTCCACCGCCGCGGTGTTTCGAAATTCACCCCATCACTGCTGGTGGCGACGTAGCCATGATCGTCGTTGCGCATCGTCAGATAGAAACGGTCACCGTGCTTGGTAATCGACGGCTCGTACAATCCACGTTTCACATCGATGGTCAACTCGCTGCCATGTTCAACATAAGTCAGGTCGGTGCCATCAAACCGGCACCGACAAACAGCGACGGAGTACTGCGTCGCCTTGGGTTCTTTGAAGGACACTGGCAACAAGATATCGCCGTTCGGCAAATCGTATCGTTGCACACTGCCGGCACCACAGTTTTCGAATCGGGATCCCGCCGGCATCTTCAACATCTTTGGTTTCCCCCAGGCGTCTGATGCCGGGTCATAGACCGAGTACGCGGTGAAGCGTGGTCGAACATGCATCACTTTGTTGTCAAGGTAGCGAACCGTTTGACCGGTGCCCAAAAGTTTCCCCGATGCTTCGTGCCATGCCGGCGTGAAGTCGCAAATGGTTTCCTCACTACGGTCATCGATCGCCCAACGCTGGAATCCGGGTTGTTCGGTCAACGGCGACCAAGTCTGCCCCAGGTCGTTGGTCAGCGACGAGTTGAGTGCGTAGAACACGTCCGATCCGGTGATCATCAGTGGTTGGCTGGTGACGACCACCGTTGGCGGCGACTTGGCATCGACCGCTGGAATGGCACCGGCCCGCGCATGAACCCAGCATCGGGTACCGTCATAACCGCTGGCCATCACCGTTCGCTCGATCGAAAACGGCACCACACCGGAATGACCAGTACCGGAATCATCCACACCGGAATCATCCGCATTGGAATCAACAGCGACGGATTCATCCGCGTGTACCAGCGGCGTCGTCCCGACGAACACGTTCCCCCAGACGATGGCGATGGCCACAGAACCAATCCATCCCAATCGCCGCCATCGAACCAATCCCTCAACACGGACATTCGGCTGTGACACGGTGGCAAACATGGCGGGGCACCTTGAGCGATCGAGAGGCGGGGAGCTTGATCGACTATGATCGACCGCTTGGCACACCCTGCGATACCGCTGGCGTCCAAGGATCATCCACTGGGTTAACATAGCCAGACCGAGATGGGGGGCTGCATTGTACCAACCCGCGTCAGGCCGAACCTACTGGCATCCGCGTGTTCACGTACTCGCATCCATCGCCAAAGTAAGTTCGACATCATCCGCACCCACCCTCCACTTCCATCCCACCACTTCCAGCCCCACCGAACCGTCATGGACACTGCACAACGAAGACTGTTTTTGAAATCAGCCACCGCCGGACTGATGCTGGGATCAACCGGACTGTCGGGCGGTCACGATGCCTGCGGTGACGATGCGTCCACGGCGGGCGCCGCGGCCCCGACGGAAACCGGCAACACCAAACGCCGTGTCGCGGTGATCGGGCACACCGGGCGAGGCGATTACGGTCATGGACTCGATACGGTATGGCAAAAGATCCCGTCGACTACCATCGTCGCCGTCGCGGATGCCAACCCAGCAGGTTTAGCGAAGGCTCAAAAGAAACTAAGCGTCGCCAAAGGCTACACCGATTTCCGAAAGATGTTGGCCGAGGTTCAACCGGAATTTGTGTCGGTGGGACCACGCCACGCGGATCAACACCATGACATGGCGATGGCCGCGATCCAGGCTGGCGTGAAGGGGATCTATATCGAGAAACCGTTCTGCCGCACTCCGGCAGAGGCGGATTCATTGGTCGCTGCGTGTGACCAGCACGGCGCGAAGATTGCGGTCGCCCATCGGAATCGATATCACCCGGCGTTGAAACACATCGAAGCAATCATTCAGTCCGGCGACCTTGGCCAAATCATTGAATTTCGTGGCCGGGGAAAAGGCGACCACCGTGGCGGCCCCGAAGACCTGTGGGTGCTGGGCAGCCATGTATTGAACTTGGTCCAGCACTTTGGCGGTCATCCCAAGTCCTGTTCGGCACGTGTGTTCCAGGACGGACGCCCCGTTACCGCCGACGATGTCAAACCAGGTTCCGAGGGTCTTGGCTCGATGGCCGGGAATCAGGTACGGGCTCGTTTTGAAACCGAAAAGGGAATCACGGCATACTACGATTCGTTCGCGAATGATGGCACCGCGGCCAAAGGATTTTGTCTGCAAATGATCGGCAGCAAAGGCGTCATCATGCTTCACATCGATGCCAACCCGATCGCCCACTTCCTGCCGGGAAATCCGTTCCAGCGGCCTAACGGGGATCGTCCCTGGATCCCGATCACGACTGCTGGACTTGGTAAACCCGAGACACAGAGAGACGTGGTTGCCAAAGTGCACGACCACATCCTGGGCGTCGAGGACCTGATCCAGGCCTGTGACGATGATCGGCGGCCACTGTGCGATGCACGCGACGGATTGACCACCGTTGAAATGATCTGCGCCGTTTTCGAATCCCATCGGCAAGCCGGAAAAGAGATCAGCTTTCCGCTGACTCAGCGTGGCAATGCGTTCGATTCGCTATAGCGGCGAATCGGGACAACCCAATGCACCGGCCCCGCAGGGGCGAACCAGGACGTTCCGACCTGGATTTCCCCTGCGTTGAACAAGACTTGCCGCCGAAACGGGTCGCCATCAACAGGTCGTTCTCTATTGGCCCGCGGCGTTCATCGCTTGACGCAGGACCGGTTCGAAGACATCCGCTTGACGCATGAACCCCAAATCGCTGGCGTGCGAACCGTCCGTTGCCCCATCACCATCGGTCCCGTACAAGGCGTCGCCATCCACGTAGAACAAGTTCGGAATGGATTCCGATTTCAATTGTTTGAATGCCTGTTGCAAGGCTTCGTGGTTGGCAGTGTGGTGCTGGTCACGCGATGGCAGAATCCAGCTGTTGGTATTGCGTCGGTCTTCCACCAACACGATGGGCGTGTTGGGCTTTGCCGCGTGCAGCTGTTGGATCAGTGGCACGCACTTCTGCGCGACCATCTGGGCGTTCATGTTTGGCAGACAGTCGATCACGTAAACGGCCGCATCTAGTTGCGTCAAGAAATCACCAACCGCGGCGTCCATTTTCCCGTTTCCGGAAAAGCCAAGGTTCACAACCGGCTGATCAAACCGGCGGCCCAAAATTGCTGTGTGCACCATTCCGGGACGACTGGCGCAGGCGCCGTGCGTGATGCTGGTTCCGTAGAACACGATCGGCCGGCTGCGTGGTGCAAGCGATTCGAACTTGCTGCCCGACGGGACACCAAAACGAATCGATTCCACACCATTGTAAAGCGGCAGATAGGCCGCGAATTCACGAAATCCCGGTGCCATTCCGCTGATCAATTCGGACTTCACTTCTTGCTTCGAAGGCCGCGTTACCTGAACCCATCGCCAGTTTCCGTCGGCATCGCGGGCGTACAGATCGACTCCGCTGACACCCGTGGCCGGCATGTGGGGCATCGCGAGGTTGCTGTTCAGCAGTTTGTAGTCCACGTGGATGGCGGTTGCGTCGGTTTTGAATCGAACCATCATCCCGGAACTGTGACGACTCAGATTCCAAACCGCCTTGGTCACCGTCTGCTCGGCCGACGCGGGCAGCCGGTCGAACCAGCGCAACCGTTTCTGATCTGGCAAGATCCGCCCTTCGACACCCCAGGTGGTGACGTCATGCCAATCCAGGCCGTCGCCGGCTTGCTTGTCAGCAGCCATTTCCGGGTCGAGTGCGCCGATCTTGCTGACCGACTTGTCTTGCGAATACAGCGTCGTGCAAAGCAGACAACTCAACAAAAACAATAACTTCACTGGCATGGCGGCAGGACTTCCAAAGGTGGGGTGGGATCGATGAAGGTGAACAGTCTAATCGTTCAGCCAATGCGAAGAATGTCCCGTTGGTGAAGGAGACAAGAAAATTGACGCGGCCAGTCACACCGACGCCCCCACCATCGCGTGCTTTCGCCCCGGATTCGAAAAAGTCCCCATCGTGGTTTGTTATGATGGTCGGTACCCGGGTGACGCCCATGTCGAAATCAGATCCCAACGAACCTTCGTCGTTTCGGTTTCATGTCACCTCCGCCCAAAGACTTTGCGAGTCCGAATAGCCATGCCCCAGCAAGACCTTTCTCGTCGGCAATTTCAAAAGCGAACGGCGGCGACCGTCGCCGCGACCGCCGCCACCACACTGACCAGCGTTTCCGCCGCTGGCACGGGTGACCGAGTTCGACTGGGTTTCATCGGTGTGGCGAATCGTGGCAGCCAGTTGATGAAAGCGTTCGCAGAACACGACGACTGCCAGACGGTCGCGCTTTGCGATGTGGATTCCCATGCACTTGCCAAAGCTGCGGCGCAGGTCGGCAACGACACCTTTCAAACCGGTGACTTTCGCGAACTGATTGCCCGCGATGACATGGACGCCGTTGTCATCGCCACACCCGATCACTGGCACGCCATTCAATGCATTTCCGCCTGTGCCGCGGGCAAAGATGTCTATGTCGAAAAGCCCTTGGCGGTGACGATTCACGAAGGACGTGAAATGGTCAAAGCGGCTCGCAAGTACAAACGCGTGGTGCAGGTCGGCACCCATCGGCGCAGCAGTCCTCAATACGCCGAACTGGCGACGAGGGTCCAAGACGGATTGATCGGCAAAGTGTGCATGTCACGAGCCTATCGGCTTAGCAACATGGCTCCGTCCGGGATCGGCAAGCTGCCCACATCGACGCCGCCTGACCATCTTGACTGGGACATGTGGGTGGGGCCACGCCCGGAACAGGCGTACCAGGACAACATCGCACCCTACAAATTTCGTTGGTGGCAAGGCTACAGTTCGCAGATGGGCAATTGGGGAGTCCACTATTTGGACGCGATCCGTTGGTGCACCGGCGACGAGGCCCCCAGCAGTATCTCGGCGATGGGTGGTCGCTTTGCCGTCGACGACGATCGAACCATTCCTGACACGATGGAGGTCACGTTCCAGTTTCCGTCGGGACGAATGGCGGTGTTCGGCATGTACGAAACCAGCAGCAATTCGACGATCCCGACCGGAGACGTCGAACTGCGAGGAACGCTTGGGACCGCATTCCTGTCTGAAAAGGGATACGAAATCATTCCCGAAAACCGTGGCCAGTTTGCTCCGAAGCACGAGATGTCCAAGCCCCAAAAGAGTCTGGGCAGCAACAACAACCACGCACTGACAGCGCTGCACGCTAGAAATTTCTTGGACTGCATGGCCACTCGCGGCGAGCCAAATGCGGACATCGAAATTGGCCATCGCAGTACAACGTTTTGCCATCTTGCCAACATTTCCTTGACGTTGGGCCGGCGATTGGAATGGGACGCCGCGAACGAACGGTTTATCGATGACGATCAAGCCAACGAGATGTTGCACTACGAATACCGATCACCATGGAAACTGCCTTCGTGAACACAAGACACCGCCAACCAGCGTCCATGAAGATCGCCGCGGTCGCTTTGATTTGCATGACCGCGCCGGCATACCGATGCGGCGTTCTTCGCGCGGACCAACCGCAAACCAGGGAATCGAAAACGGAAACCGACGGAGCGATCATTCTTCGCAATGATTTCTCGGACGAATCCATCGGTGCCTATACCGACGACGCGTTCAAATCCGACCGTGATTGGGGCAAGGTTCGTTGGGTCCATTTTCATGGGCGAGCGAACATCGTCGACGATCATGGTGACAAGAAACTAAGGCTGACATTTCCGAAGGGCAAGTTTGGCCACCAAGAGACGGGCGGAAACGCAGCCGTTTCCATTGGAAAACATGACGAAATCTATCAGCGCGTGACCATCCGCTTCGAACCGGGGTTTTCGTTCGTCAAGACGGGGAAAATTGTGGGACTCGGCAGCGGCGCCCACTGGAGTGGCGGAAACGTTCCGCGTGAAGGCCAAGGGTACACGTCGCGGTTCATCTGGGACCGCCAGCACGAAGCGGCGATGTACCTCTACCACATGGATCAACGAAGCAAATACGGCGACGTGTTGAATCTAGGTTTCAAGTTTCAAACCGGTGTCGACTACACGCTGACACAGCGAATCAAAGCAAACACGGGCAGCCAGAAAAACGGGATCCTGCAGGTCTGGGCCAGCCAGGACGGCGGACAGCCGAAACTGGTCGTCGACCGAAACGATCTTCGCTTTGGTACCGAGGGCCGCAGCGCAACCGAATTGATGTTCGTCGCGCCATTTCACGGCGGTGGCGATGCCAGTTTTGCTGCCGGCCAGACCAGCTACATGACGCTGGACGATTTTGTGGTTTCGTCGGCAAAATTCAGCGACCTGCCGTAGACGCGTCGATGGGCGAATCCCCCGGTCCAAGCACCGAAAGCACCAGGTACCAATCCGTTCATCGGAGCACGCCGGCTGTTCATCGGAGCACGCCGGTCCCCCCCCTTCAATCGGCCACCCAACCGAACGAATCGTGGGGTGGTCAAGAAAGCGTCTGTGCATGATGGCCAGCGTCGACATGCGCCCAGCATTTCTCGGATGCATGCGGACGCCGTGACGCTTTCGACTCCGGCCGGAGCCTTTTTCGACCATCCCGTGCGGACCGCGACATGGTAAACTGGCCCAGCGTTGGCGCACCCGATCTGTCGCTAGCCAACGGCATCCCGACGTTTCCGCTGACCAGGTACTGATCTTCTATGTCCCGTGCACTTCTTGTGATCGACATCCAACGCGAGTACTTCGACGGCGCCCTGCCGATCACGCATCCGGTTGGCCACCTAGAACAGATCCTTTCGGTGATGGACTTTGCCGCCGATCAGAAGATCCCAACGGCGGTGATTCGCCACCATCAACCCGCCGCCGACTCGCCCATCTTTCGCAAGAATTCGGACATGTGGCAGTTGCACCCAGAAGTGGAATCTCGGCCCCGCGATATTCTGATCGACAAACAGATGCCCGGATCGTTCACCGGGACGAACCTTGGCGATTGGCTACAACAAATCGGTGCGGATACGGTCACGATCGCTGGCTACATGACTCAGATGTGCTGTGACACGACCGCTCGCCAAGCTTTTCACCGCGGATTCAAAGTCGAATTTTTACGCGACGCGACGGGAACCCTTGCCGTCGAAAACGAAGGCGGCAGTGTCACGGGCGAACAGCTTCACACCGCGACCTTGGTGGCCCAGCAGATGTTCATCAGCGACGTCATCGATCATCAACAGTGGACCGATCGCTGCCAAGCGTAGGAATCGATGCACAACGGACTGAACCCGTATCAGCCGCCCCCCCCGACCGATGACCAGCCAACCTGCATTCACGATGGGGTCGCCGAAGTTTCGTATCGTTTGACGCGTCGTCATATCAGACGAGCCGAAGAACAGTTTCTGTTGCGGACTCACTTGACGCGTCTAACGTTGGCCTCGCTGGCCATGATTGTGCTGAGTTTGGTGTCGATCGGTTCGGCCACGGTCCTGGGCGAACGCGCATTCATCGTTGCCTTGATCGGATCGATGTCGTTGGCGGCGTTTGTCTACCTTGCGATCATCCACCACACAAAACATGCGGCCCGAAACCAGCAGCGGACCATGGGATTGGTCGCCGACTCGCAGTGCCAAGTCGCCTGTGGGGCGGACACGTTCACCCTGTTTTCGCCGGTCGGAAAATTCTGCTGGCCCAACGAATCGTTGAAGACGTACAGGACACGCGATGGACTGATCGTCTGCAGCGGCCGCTCGGAATACGTTTTCGTGCCCCGGAACAGCCAGTTCCATCACGAAAGCTATCGCGATTTCTGCAAACGAGTCGAATCCAGTACCGGCAGTTAAGATCGGGGATGATCGACGAAGATTGATCCACAACGATGGCTGGCTCGGTTATCATGTCCAGCCCTCCCTACCTGACGTTGCCCGCCCCATTCCTGCAAAGGATCTGTACACCATGATTGCACGCTCTACGTTCGTCTTGGCCGCACTATTATCGATTGCCGCGGCCCCCTCCATCGGGAAGGCCCAGCAGTCACCCACCAAGCCGATTCCGCTGATCTT
Organism: Rubripirellula lacrimiformis; assembly: GCF_007741535.1. NCBI lineage: Bacteria > Pseudomonadati > Planctomycetota > Planctomycetia > Pirellulales > Pirellulaceae > Rubripirellula > Rubripirellula lacrimiformis. Next base: position 828,419 of record NZ_CP036525.1, on the reverse strand, counting down.
TGATTCTGACATCGGCAACGATGTGGACGACGTCTTGGCCATGGGGGTGATCCATTCTCTACAGACGCGGGGCGAATGCGAACTGTTGGCGGTCACGATCACCAAAGACAACCCATTGGCGGCTCCGTTTACCGATGCGGTCAACACGTTCTATGGGCGTGGCGAAATCCCGATCGGAGTTTGCAATAGCGGCGTGACCACGCATGACGGCAAGTTCAATCCGTTGGCGGAAATTAAAGATGGCGACGACTTTCGATTCCCGCATGACCTGCTGTCCGGCAAAGAAGCCCCGGATGCCGTCACCGTCCTGCGAACCGCGCTGGCCGCTGCCGATGACGCCAGCGTTGTGATCGCTCAGGTAGGTTTCTCGACGAACTTGGCCAACCTGCTGAAATCCGAACCCGACAACATCAGCCAATTGAACGGCAAAGAACTGGTGTCCCAAAAGGTTCGTCTGATCTCGATCATGGCCGGCGCGTTCACAAAGATCCCCGACGGCAAGGGCAATCGTTATGACCACAAGGAATACAACATCGTCAAAGATATCCCAGCCGCCCAAGCGATCGCCAAGGACTGGCCGACGCCAATCCTGTGGAGCGGTTATGAGATCGGTATCGCGGTTGCCTATCCGCACGAAAGCATTGAACAGGACTATGGCTACGTCGAACATCATCCGTTGTCCGAAGCCTACATTGCCTACAACCCACCGCCACACAACCGCCCCACTTGGGATTTGACCAGCGTGCTGCAGGCGGTTCGTCCGAACCGTGACTACTTTGGATTGTCCCCCAAAGGCATCGTCACAGTCGCCGATGATGGACTGACCACCTTTGTCGAAGACGCCAATGGACGCGATCAATACCTGACCTTGACCGACGCCCAGAAGCTGCGTGTCACAGAGGTCTTGGTGGCTCTTTCCAGCGAACCTGCGAAGCAATGATGCCGTCGTCCGATGGTGGCGGTGCACAGGATCGTCGCCCCAAGATTGTGGTCCTGGGGTCGATCAATATGGACCTGGTTATCCGGTGCAAACACCTGTCACTGCCTGGCCAAACCGTGATCGCAGATTCCTGCGATGAAGTTCCCGGTGGTAAGGGCGCCAACCAAGCCGTCGCTGCTGCGCGAGCCGGCGGCAACGTCGCGATGATCGGGCGAATCGGCGATGACGGGTTTGCCGACCGTCTATTGGCCAACCTTGGCCAGGACAACATCGACACGCAATCCGTTATCGCTACCGCCAATAGCCCCAGCGGGATCGCCATCGTCGCGGTGGAATCCAGCGGCGAAAATTCGATCATGGTTGTGCCAGGCGCTAACGCTGCACTGTCCCCCCAAGACGTTCAGACGCATCGTCAACGGATTGCCAGCGCTGACATCCTATTGGTGCAATTGGAAGTCCCGCCATTGACGGTCTTGGCGGCGATGAAGATCGCCTGCGATGCGGGCGTTCGCATCGTGCTTGACCCCGCCCCGATGCCACCGGAACTAGCCGATGGTCTGCTATCGGCCGATGTGATCTGCCCCAACCAATCCGAAGCTGCGGCGATCGTTGGCCACGCCGTTGACAGTGTCGATGATGCCAGACGGGCCGCCCGTCGCCTGCACGAACTGGGGGCCAAGAACGTCATCCTGACGCTGGCCGATCAAGGCGCCCTGGTCAGCGATGGCAGCGACCAGCAATGGATCCCGCCAACGATCGTCAGCGCAGTTGACACAACCGCGGCGGGGGATGCTTTCGCGGGCGCCCTGGCGGTGCGATTGGCGGAAGGCGCCAGCACCGTTGACGCCGCCCGATTTGCCTCCGTCGCCGGCGCCATCGCTGCAACCCGACATGGCGCCCAACCGGGTCTGCCCCACCGAACCGAGATTGAACAAACACTCGCACAAAGCCAACCATGAACCACCCTACCCTCCCCTGCCCTCCCCCAGCCCGACCATTGGCCCGACCATTGGCCCGACCATTGGCCCGCCCCTTCACCCGCCGCCACGCGATCTCCATCGCAATGGCGGCGTGCTTGTCGCTGCCGATCGGCTGCGGTTCCCGGTCATCCACGCCTGCCGATGGAAATGCCGACGCGGACCCGGATCGGCCACGGGTTGCGTTGATCATGAAGTCGCTGGCGAACGAGTTCTTTTCGACCATGGAACGCGGCGCCCAAGAACACCAAAGCCAACACAGCGACCAATACGAACTGATCACCAACGGCATCAAAGATGAATCCGACCTGGGCCGTCAGGTGGCCTTGGTCGACGAAATGGTTGCCTCCGGAGTCGATGTGATCGTGATCGCACCTGCCGATTCGAAGGCCCTTGTGCCAGCGCTCCGCAAAGCCAAAAAGGCAGGCGTCGTGGTCGTCAACATCGACAATCGATTGGACAAATCGGTTTTGGAACAGGAAAACGTTTCGATACCGTTCGTCGGCCCCGACAACCGTTCGGGTGCCAAGACCGTGGGCGACCACTTGGCAAAATCGCTTAGCCAAGGTGACAAGGTCGGTGTCCTGGAAGGCAAGACGACGGCGTTCAACGGGATCGAGCGAAGGCTGGGATTCGAAGCAGCGATGAAGGACGCGGGCATCGAAATCGTGGCCAGCCAATCAGCCGATTGGGAAACCAACAAAGCCAATACGATCACCGCGTCCATGATCAGCGAACACCCCGAAATCAAAGCGATCCTAGCAGCCAACGATTCGATGGCCCTGGGTGCCGTCGCGGCGATCAAAGCGGCGGGAAAAACCGGCCAGATCCTGGTCGTCGGTTTCGACAACATCGGCGCCGTCGGTGAATTGATTCGCGAAGGGAAAGTTTTAGCAACCGCCGACCAACATGGCGACCAGCTAGCGGTCTTTGGAATCGAAACCGCACTGCAGATCCTAGGTTCGACGGATTCAACCACCGATGACGTGCAGACGCCGGTCGACCTGATCACCGCTGATACGCTGGCCCCATGACATCGCCTCCCCTGCTATCCGTACGTGGTCTGACCAAGACCTACGCGGTCACAGTGTTGGATGATGCGCAGTTGGATATTCGGCCGGGCGAAATCCATGCGTTGCTGGGTGCCAACGGCGCTGGCAAAAGCACGATGTGCCGGATCATTGCCGGACTGACGCCGGCAACATCCGGGGAAATGCACCTAAGCGGATTCCCATTTGCGCCGGACAACAAAACGGCGGCCGAGGCTGCGGGGGTCCAGATTGTCCAACAGGAACTGAACCAGATCGCCACCCTGTCGGTCGCCGAGAACATTTTGATCGGGCGAATCCCCAGCAAGTTGGGGTTCATCCAGCAACAAAAACTGCACCGGCATGCGCGTGCAGCACTCGATCGATTTGGGCTGCAAGAGATCGCCACGACGACATTGGCCGGATCGCTGGGCATCGGCCAACAACAGATGATCGAGATCGCGACGGCTTTGGACCGCGACTGTCGAATACTGATCCTGGACGAACCCACCGCCGCGCTAAGCCACGGCGAAACCGAAACGCTGTTCATCTGGCTGGATCAACTTCGCAGCCAGGGCGTCGGCATCATCTACATTTCACACCGGTTGGACGAAGTCATCCGCATGACGGACCGGATCACGGTGCTGCGTGACGGAAAACACGTCATCACTCGCGACACCGATGGCGTCACGCACGACCAGATGGTGGACCTGATGACCGGCGAAACCGGACCAAGTGATCCATCGAAGTTTCAGTCGTTTGCGATCGACGCCATCGGCATGCGTGTCCAAGGGATGACGCGTGGCCGATTCGTTCAAGATGTCTCGTTCACCGTGCAGCGTGGTCAACGATTGGGGATCGCCGGACTCGTCGGCGCTGGGCGAACTGAATTGCTGCGGTTGCTGTTCGGAGCCGACCCCGCTGATGCCGGCGAATTGGCGATCGGCAATGGCCCACTTGGCAAACCCTTTCGCAGTCCCCGCCACGCCGTGCAGGCCGGATTGGCTATGGTCACCGAAGACCGCAAAGAGAACGGGCTGTTGCTGTCACAGTCGATCGGTGTCAACGCGACGTTGGCGTCGCTTAGCCCTACCTATTCGGCTGCGGGCTGGATCCGCCGTCACGCCGAACACGATGCCGCCGAACAGATGCGGACGTCCTTGGACATCCGCTGCAACAGCGTTCAGCAATCGGTCGGGTCGCTTAGCGGCGGCAATCAACAGAAGGTGGCGATCGCGAAGTGGTTGCTGCAAGGAGCCGAGGTTTTCTTCTTTGACGAACCGACGCGGGGTATCGACGTGGCGGCGCGACGTCGCATCTATTCGCTGTTCGATTCGTTAGCCGCGGATGGAAAATCAATCGTCATCGTCAGCAGCGACCTGGACGAACTGATGCAAACATGTGACCGCATCGCCGTGATGTCGGCTGGACGAATCGCCGCGACATTCGACCGTGGCGAATGGTCCGAAGAACAGATCATGAAGGCCGCCTTCGCACACCAATCGACAGCCGCCGTATGAATCCCGATCCATCGCTCCCCACCCAATCGACGTCCCCGCCAGTGACATCCACCATGAATTTGCGAAGCGTCATCCAGTATGCCGGCTTGGTGGGCGTGCTGGTCCTGCTGGTCATCGTGTTCGGTTCGCTGAGCGAGAATTTCCTACAGTGGTCGACGTTCATTTCGATCGCCAATCAGGTCCCGGACCTGACCCTGATCGCGGTCGGCATGACGCTAGTTCTGGTTGTCGGCGGAATCGATCTGTCGGTCGGATCGATCTTGGCGTTTTCATCCGCTGTGCTCGGTGCGTTGATGGTCGACTGGCAATGGTCGCTATGGGCATCGATCCCGTTCTGCGTCGCCGCTGGTGCCGCCTGTGGATTGTTCAACGGATGCGTCAGCGTGCTAGCCCGAATTCCATCGTTCATCGTCACGCTGGGAATGTTGGAAATTGCACGAGGTGCGACGAAACTGGTCACCGATTCTCAAACCAAGTACATCGGTTCGGCGGTCGAAGGAATCGGCGAACCGATTGCCGGCTTGTCGTTGTCGCCCGCGTTCCTGATGGCCATCACGGCGGTCATCGGGGGGCAGTTGCTGCTGACGCGAACCGTGTTCGGGCGCTACTGTATCGCGATCGGCACGAATGCCGAAGCGGTTCGCATGTCCGGCATATCGGCGGCTCCCTACGCCATCGGCGTGTTCGTGATCAGCGGTGCGCTCTGCGGGTTGGCCGGACTGACCTACGCATCTCGGCTTTCGACAGCCGACCCAAACGCGGCGATTGGAATCGAACTCTCTGCGATCGCTGCTTGCGTGATCGGCGGCACCAGCCTGATGGGTGGTCGCGGCAGCGTTGTCAATTCGTTCCTGGGTGTGCTGATCATTGCGGTATTGCAAACCGGCCTGGCGCAGATCGGCGTATCGGATCCGATGAAGCAGATCATTACCGGCTGCGTCATCGTGATCGCCGTCTTACTAGACGCACTGCGCAGCCGACTAGACACGTCCACCAACTAACCCACCGTCTAGCAACGAGCGATCATCTCCCTCCCCCCCCACCTCACTCCCTCCTGCTCCACCGATGCAAAACCAACGTCTAACCACCATCGTCACGTTCCTTGCCCTGGCCTGCACAGGGACCATCGCGCGCTGCCAAACCCCCATCATCTTTGATACCGACATCACCGGTGACGTCGATGATGTGCTGGCGTTGGCGATGCTGCACACGCTTTCCGACAACAAAGAATGCGAACTGCGTGCGGTGACGATTTCCAAGATCCATCCGTTGACCGGTCGAATGGTCGACGCGGTCAACACGTTTTATGGTCGCCCCAATATCCCGATCGGTGTGACCCGCGATGCACAGGTTCGCGACAGCAAGTACCTAGCGATGGTCGACACCCGCGACGAAGGCAAACTGCGATATCCCCATGATGTGACCGGCAACGACGAACTGCCCGACGCAACCCAAGTGCTTCGAAGGACCCTGGCGTCGTCCGAAGACCATTCGGTCGTGATGGTTCAGGTGGGCCTAGCCGCCAATCTGGCCGACCTAGTGGAATCCAAGGCCGACGACATCAGCGACCTGTCGGGACGCGAACTGATCCAGCAGAAGGTTCGGGAAGTCCAGGTGATGGCCGGGGCATTCCAAACCATCGATGGCAAAACGCATTTCTTGGAAGCCAATGTCCGCAATGGCATCCAATCGATGCAGCGTTTCGCTGACCAGTGGCCCAACGACGTCCCGGTCATCTGGAGCGGTTTTGAGATTGGGATCGCGCTGCCGTACCCACGCCAAAGCATCGCCCGCGACTTTGCCTACACCCCGCACCACATCGTTCGCGAAGCCTACCTGCTGTACTGCGGTCCCAACCACGACCGCCCCAGTTGGGACCTGACCAGTGTTTTAGATGCCGTCCGCCCCGATGGCAATTTCTTCGGCCGATCTCAGCCCGGCCGAGTCAGTGTGGAAGATGATGGATTCGTTCGATTCACCCCCAACGAAGAAGGTCGCGATCGCTACCTGACCATGACTGCCGACCAACAAAAACACGTCCTGAAAACCTTGCAGACTCTCGTCTCCCAACCTCCAAGGCAAAACTAACACTCCAGTCCTGAACCTGTGCTCGAACTCAGGATCGAAAGTAGTTCGAGTTTGAGTTTGAGTTTGAGTTTAAGTTTAAGTTTGAGTCGTTGGGGGGGCAGGTTCCTTCCTTGGGGATTGCCGCGGTTGCGATGTTGCTTGCTTGGCCTCGTACGGCGATCGACCACGCTGGTCTACGATCGCACCGCTCGGGGCCATCATCTCTCCCCACACCGCCCGCGGCAGTAGCGATTCCTACGGCCGCCTTTTTTCTGCGCCGACGTCGCTGCAGGTCTGGAAATCCTATGTGCGGGCGAGCAAATCCCGCGTAAACAAGCGTGGTCCGCGGCTTGCCAATCGCAGATCCTTGCAATCGCGGTGGGTGCATCGGCACGACAAATGCAACGGTTGGTCAGTCATTGCTGAGCCACAAGGGTTCAGTAGAAAACCGTTCAAGCCATCGGCTTGCAACTCAGATGCTGCCCTCCCATTTCAGGAATCAAAATCATGTCGGTTCAAAAGACGAAACGCGAAGAGACCCGCGAAGAACTTCGAAACGAAGACCCCATCACCGGCGAAGCCGGATCCCATCCCGTGGGAACCGGTGTCGGTGCAGCACTCGGTGGTGCCGCGGCCGGAGCAGCAGCGGGTGCGGTCGCCGGCCCAGTCGGGACCGTGGCCGGTGCGATCATCGGTGGCGTCGCGGGCGGCTACGCCGGCAAAGCGGTCGCCGAGAATGTCGACCCAACGGTCGAAGCCGCCTACTGGGAACAACAGCACACCAACCGGCCCTACTACAACGACGCCTATCAGTACGATCACTATCGCACGGCCTACCAAGCCGGATGGGAAGCGTACGACGCCGATGCGAACGAAGGCTGGGAAGCACGCGAAGCACTCGCCCGCCAGCGTTGGGAGAACGAGGGCGGATCGAACCACATGACTTGGGACGAGGCGCGACCAGCTGCAATGGACGCCTACACCCGCGTCAATACGCGAACGCAGAAGCCTCGTTAAACGAGGTGATGTAGAAGGAACCTGGATAGGGCAGCATCCATCTGCCCAATCCGTTCGCAATCACCCCGTCGTGAGATTCGCCAGAATTCCTTTCGGACAAACAAGTGTCTTCTGGCGAAGTCCACAACGGAACGCTTTCGCGTGAACTGACGCCTGCTTGGTATTCCGCCGTTACTCCTGCCTCGTGTAGACGGCGGGGTACACGAATTCGGGTTCGCTTGGCGGAAGCAGGTAGCGAAACTCTTCCGATACCGCATCATCGCCGCTGAACAATTGCCACGCCAGCTCGACGGGCGCATCCTCGGCTGGAATGACCGTCGCCGTTAGCAACCAATCACCGGTCTCCGTTCGAGTCACCTTTTGCGCCGTCACCTGACCGCGAAGAACATCAGCCTGGATACGTGGCGGCACGGACTCCGGCAGCGTCCGAAGCGACATGCCGGCAAAGCGTACTTCGATTTCAATCGGGTCCCCTTGTTGCCCCCGGTCCACCGCGAAATTGGTGGCACGGGCCAGCAGGTTGTGGGCGGGCGGGTCTCCGGCAAAGAACTCGACCGTGTAACCGATCGACAGCGGTTCACCCGATTCGGGCAGCGACGGAGGCAACCAATATGCGGCCAGGTTATCCACGCCTTCGTGTGCACCGGGAAGTTCCAATAACCCGATCCGTCCACTGGTCCAAGGCGAATCGGGGGTCACCCAAACGCTTGGTCGCTTGTCGTAACGCGCGTTGTGATCGTCATAGTGATAGAACGCTCGGTTGCGTTGAATCAGCCCGAACCCGTGGACCGCTTCCACTTCGGTAGACGTCACCGATGGATAGTCCTGTCTGGCAAATGCCCGCCAAGACCATTGCTGGATTCCCGATTGAATCAACAATCCATCGCTGTCATGAACCGATGGTCGGGCGTCCTTCGGGGGCCCCGCCAAGCCATCTCCCCAGATCCACATGCTGGTCAGCGGCGCCAGCGCCACCTTGTCGGGTACATCACGAAAGAACAGCTTGGCATCCACATGGATTTCCGTGGACCGATCGCCCGGCGTCAAACGAAATTCGTAGGCGCCCGACACGCTGGGGCTGTCCAGATGCGCCAACACGGTCACGTCTTTCGAATCACGCGTTGGCATGCGAACCCAGAAGGCTCGAAAATCAGGAAACTCCTCCGTCGCTTTCATTCCGATGTTGATCGCCAATCCGCGAGCCGAGGCACCATAGACACAATCAGCGCTGCGCGACCGAAAGTAACTGGAACCCAAGAAGCTCAGCATTTCTTCGGCATCGCTACGTCCTGGAAACTGCCCGACCACCTTCAGCCCCGCATGCCCCGCGCTCGGGATCGTCGCCGGGTCCAACGGTGCTGCGTAGGTGAAGTCGTCTTTGGAAAACTTGACGCGTTGGCAGACAGCGTCCCCATCGGCTAGCGGCGAAAGCGTGAACACATCCACCAAATCGACTTGCACGAAACCGCGGTGAAAGGTTTCCAACCAAAACGGAAGCCCCTGATTGAACCAAGTCGCGCGGTCCGACTTGTACGATGTCTTGATGTAGTCGTCGTACTGCCACGACGCCAACAGTTCGGGCAATTCAGGTGTGGGTGCGACGGGATTCTTGGCCGCCGACTCGGCAAGCATGATCAAGTCATCAAAATCATGCACGTCTGTATATTGAGAGATGGTTTGCGGATCCTCGGCATCGGCCACCGATCCGGCCAACAGAAACGACGCGATCCAGATCAGTCGAAAGATGCGAAACATCTGCTGTTTCTCCAATGCGAGCAAGAATCATCCCGCCAACATCATCCGCACCGACAAACCTCTAGGCAATCGGGGCAAGGCATCGTTTGTCGGAGGCGCCCTCTGGACGTGGACTCTGCGTGATCGGGGCATCAAGTGCTTTTGCCTTCACGGCCCCCGCCGCGGTGGATGCCCCAAACAGTGGGTGGCATATCAACTGAGCGCTTCGACATCAGTTGCACGAAAACCTGCTCGATCGAGCGCCCGTTGTGCCGCGTGGTGCTGCATGAACGGTTTCCAAACACCTTCATTGGTCAGGTTTGCGGCCGACAGGAGTGTGATTCCGGTGTCGATTCCAATCACGTCGCTGCCGATCCACCCGGTCGCCGGATTGAACGCGTTGGTGAATCCATACCGCCCGTAAACCTTTTGCCCATAATGATCCCGTTGGTAGATCAACGTTCGTAAGGACTGCTCCGGCACGGTCGCCAATGCACCACCGGCAGCGCTTGGCACCACGGTGCCATCGATCCCCCGTTCGGGACGCGTGACACCATCTTCGTAGGGACCACCCCAATCGCGGTAACCGGCCACACTGTCGCTGCTGGTGATCCCCCACAGGTCGTCGCCATAGTGACCAAGCGAGGCACTTTGTTGCGACAGCGACTTTAAGTACGCGATTTGGGCTTGGTGAGCGGTCAACGAATTTTGCCAATAGCTGCGGCCACTTGGTGAAACAACGTTGCGGAAATCAAAAAATGCGTGCGGGTACTGATGCACGAACAGGGGCGGATAGGACAAGAATGGCTGGCCGTTGTGGTGCAAGGTCTTCGTCCGCCGCCAAGCATTCCAACACTCGCCGGGAATCGAATGCGTCGGTGCACCGATCGCCAACAGTACCAGGATCGTCAATTCGCTGAACGTGTCCCATTGGTGGCTTATCATCCCCGATTCCGGGGTCCACCCCATGTGCAAACAGCCGTTATCGCCAAGCATCGAACGCCATTCGACCCGGCGGTACAACGCGCCCGCCATGGACACGATGTCGGCATCGTCGGCAAAGACCTGGGACGCGTGCATGGCACCAGCCACCATCAGGGCGGTGTCAATCGTCGACGCTTCACACCGCATCGCTCGCTTGCCCGTCCCTCGGTCAATGAAGTGATACACAAACCCGCGTTCGTGCTGGGCAAGTTCCAACAGGCTGCCCAGCATCCGTCGAACGTGTTCTTTGGCCGATGGCCGATCAACCCAACCTTGATTCGCCGCCACGCCATGACCGGCCAGAGCAAACCCACACGCGGCCGTACTGGCGCAATCGCTGAATTGACTGCCGTCGGTGCGACCACGGTCAGCCACCAAACCGGTCTTCGGGTGGGCCGCTTCCACCAAATACCGGTAACAACGCCGACCGACGTCGCTTAAGAATTCGGCTTTGTCGCGTTCCATGGCTAGCGTCCAAGCGTCTTGGGCATTGAAGGCCTGTTGCGGATCGCGTGATCGATCACCGGCCATTGAATGCGATCCGGCGTGATGCAAACGGGATGCCGCGGTAACCAGACCGGCAGCTAGAAAAAGACGTCGCTTCATGCGATTCCTAGTAACGATAGTCATCGGTGGGGGGATCAGGCGGGGGGCGTCCGAGCACGCACAACAGACGTACGGTCGCAGACACTTCCATTATATGACCGGCTAAGGATCCGAAACCCCAATTGCGCGATTGAAATCCGCCGGGCGTACTCTCATGCGACGTTGAAAACCGATGAATACCTTGGAAAGCGACGGAAACAGCCCGAAATCCCGCCCCTCGCGAACGATGCGATTCGACGCGGTAGCGAAGTTCGTCCAGCCTCGAAATACAAGCGGATCCGATCTTCTTAGTCGCGAAGGCCCTTTCGCTGCCAGATCGTCTGGCGAAGCAGAGTTCAACGTGGTGAGAAATCGAGCAACGGGTCATCGCCCCCCCGAACACGCCCACCCCAACGGCACAACAATCGAAATGGCCGGTGCACCCTCGTCCGCAAATCTTCATCAAGCCTAACAACGATCCAGCGAACCTAATCCAGCGTCGACGAGGCCCAAAGTTACCCTTGTGACGCGTGCCCTCAGATCGCCGTATTCAATCCACCGATCCAGTCACACACTTTCTTTCATCTCTTCTCTTCAAAGCGCCGTTTTGGCGCAGGATTTGAACTTGTCGGTACTCATCGACTTTCCAGTCCTACTCTTCTCTTTCGAATCTAATCACACACAGTGACTGCCATGAACGCCACATTGCAAGCGACAGCACCGTCGCGCCAAAATGTTGATGCAGCGGAACCAACCGTGATCACTTCTCTGCTTCGAGGCTTGCCCGATACGTGCGTTGTCATCCCTCCGGCACAGGTACGCCGCATGAAGCCAAATCCAACGCCGGCGATGATCGCACCCCTGCGAGGCGATTGGTGGTTAGGACTGGCGTGGAAATGCGTCGGCGGTTTTGCAACACCCGATATGAGCCGCGGGCGTGCCCGTTCCAGCATGTCGTCGCTAGGAGCGTCCCGCTATGAATCGTAATCCGACGTCCGGCGACGCCGGAACGAGGGTTCATTCAACAGCCAAACAATCCCCCCGCGCCGTGCGTTGGTGGATCGCCAGCTTGACGGTGGTCGGCACCGCGGCAGGCATCGCTGTGTACGCCGCCAACTTGGCTGCCGGTGGTTGGAACCCGTTCGAAGTAGCCGCATTCCCACTGTTCGCAATCCTGTTCGGCTGGATCGTGTTCTCGTTCCTGGCGTCGACAGTCGGGTTCATTTCGGCCATCGGAGATCGATCCACCACCGCTCCGGTGCATCCACCGGCCGAAGGTCCAACCGCGGTGCTGGTGCCGATCTACAACGAGAGCCCCGACGACGTGTTTGCTCGTGTCGCCGCCATGGTGATGTCGTTGCGAGAACAGGACCATCAACTCGGATGCGACCGTGCATCCGACTTCCACTTCTACATTCTTAGCGATACGACTGACCCCGAAGTGTGGTTGGCCGAAGAACTTGCCTGGTCGCGGCTAAACCAACAACTCACCAGCGACGAGATCGATCGACCACCGCACGTCTATTACCGGCATCGCAGCAAAAATATCGCTCGCAAAGCGGGCAACATCGCAGACTTTTGTGAGCGCTGGTCCGCACCGTATTCGTTCATGATCGTGCTAGACGCCGACAGCCTGCTGGAACCTGCGACCATGGTGGCGATGGTCGACACCATGGCAGCGGATCCCAAACTGGGCATTCTGCAGGTTCCCCCGACACCGATCGGTCGCGAATCCTACTTTGCCCGTCTGCAGCAGTTTTCGGCAGCCGCCTATGGGCAGATCAGTTGCCGTGGCTTTGACGCCTGGGCTGGTTCGCAAGGCAACTATTGGGGCCACAACGCGATCCTTCGTGTTGATGCGTTCTGCGAAAGTTGCGACTTGCCGCTGCTGCCCGGTAAAGCTCCGCTGGGTGGCGAAATCCTGTCGCACGACTTTGTCGAAGCCGCATTGATGGTTCGCGACGGGTGGAACGTCCGCCTAGCGAATCATCTAGGCGGTTCCTACGAAGAATGTCCGACGACGCTGACCGACTATGCGATGCGAGATCAACGTTGGTGCCAAGGCAACTTGCAGCACAGCCGTTTGATCCTTAGCGAAGGCTTTCATCCGGCCAGTCGATTGCATTTCTTCAGCGGCGTGCTGGCGTACGCGGCATCCCCGATCTGGTTGCTGTGGACTGCCCTTGCGGTGGCGGGTTGGTTCATCGAACCGGCCGCAAACAGCGTGGGCCGCACCAGTTGGTTGCCTAGCCAGTTTGCATTGTTCCTGATCGCGATGAGCTTCCTGCTGATTCCCAAACTGTATGGCGTGATCGCGATCATCGCCCAAAGCCGCAGCGACCAATTCGGCGGCCCCATTCGATTGGCCCTCAGCGCGCTGCTAGAGACATGCATGTCGATCCTGCTGTCACCCCTGATGGCTGTGCTGCATTCACGATTCGTCATCACAACGCTGCTTGGTCGCCAAGTCCGTTGGAACGCACAAAATCGTGGCGAACAAGGCGTTTCGTTGACGGCCGCTGCGACCGACTACGGTGTGCATACGTTATTGGGAATCGCCGTCGCCACGGTCGTGTTCATCTGGGCAACTCCGCTGACTTGGTGGATGGCACCGTTGGTTGCGGGACTGATTCTGGCCATCCCTTTGGCCATGATGCTGGGCAGCCGATCGATCGGTCAATTGCTAAGCCGGTGGGGTTTGCTCCGCATTCCGCAGGAGGCTGCACGACCGCAAGTGAGCCGACTGCAGCAACAAACCTTGGCGTCTTACACTACCGCCGCGACGGATGACGACATGTCCCGGTTCGAGCGGTTGCTGACCAGTCCAAGTTTTTACAAGCTGCATGATCGAGTGCTGGACGCTAGCGATTCCAACGTTGAGATGTCCCAGACCGATCGTGACCAGATCCTGCAAGCCGCTCATCGCAGCATCGCAGAGATCCCCCACGATCAACGTCGAGCCATCTTGAGCGACCGACAACTACTGCAACAGCTGCACGCCATCGCCCAGTTGGCCAGTCAACAGCCGACGATGAATCCGGTCCCCGTGCAGCCGGCATAACTGCCATTGCCGGATTGATCGGCAAAGAATGTCGCGCCGACACGCTGGACGTTTTCACGGCGTGTTGGTTGGCCAAGATGGTCGCTGATCGTTCCGCACGCGATCAGTTCGGCTAGGTGAATCGTCATTTGGCAGCATTCGGTGTCGCGGCAACGTCGCTGGCAGTCGATCCCTGCACGGGTTTCCACTGGCGGAACGCACTTTCTAGCCCGCCTAGGGTCATCCATTTGACACCAACTTGGCATGGCAATCGCACGGTTAGGAGTCATCTGGCGATTCAAGAGAGCCGCATTAGGCCAAAGCCTCGGCTCCGCCCCCGTAACGACCGGGGCTATCGCCCACACGGCTCTAGCAACCCATAGGCAGCGGTCGCCCAGACGGGGAATCGACCCAACGAATCCTGGCCGCTTGCCTCGCACGAAGCCATAACCATCCAATATGAGACGACCTGATATGCCCAAATTCAACCATACCGACGATCGCATCAGCGAAGGCGAATCGCCAAGCATCCATTTGCCAGATACCAAGCAAAAGGCGGCCGATCCGCCGGTCAAAAAGCGTCGGCGTACCGACGGCCGGCCAATCAAGGCGAAAAAGAAAGGCACCGGACTTCCAAACACGCTGCTGGAAGACAGAACGATCGACGAGCTTCAGAATCGAGCATCTGAATTGCAGATCGATGGCCGCAGCGATATGGACAAGCAAGCCTTGATCAACGCCATCCGAACCGCACTACGTTAACACACGTCGAAGATTGATAGATCGCGGTCGCGGCGTGCCAATTCGATTCGGACGCATCCTGAGGTCCGACCGCGAGAAGCCCCCCCGCGTACCGGATAATTGTCCGACAACCTATCGTTGCCGCGATTACTTTTGCAGTAAATTCAGCGAGGGCGATGTCGTGATGATCGCAGGCGGATTCTGGACCGCGTTTTCGGAATCGTCGTCCGAGCCTGCTCCAGACATCCACATGACGGCCGCGAGTGCGAAAGCACCGAAGGCCAGGATCAGCATGTACGACAGCGCCACCAACGAAAACGTGGACCCGGCCACCTTTTTGTCGATTGGAACCTCGACGTCCTCGGTGAACGCCTTCTTCGTTTCCTCGGCAATGCCTGCGTCTTGGTTTGTATCCGTCATCGCTTTTTCCTGAGTTTGTGTTTCATATCAGCCCCGCACGGCCTTCGGCAGATCGCTCACGGGGACATCGCTATGACGTTGCATCTTCCGTGCCGCACGCCTCGTGGACGGCGAGACGGCAGCCGCAGCCACAGCCGCCGTGGCGAATGCCCGAAGAAGCTTCCTGTCTTAACGCAACCGATCCGGGTGACTTGCGTTTCTGGGCGGCAGCCATCTGCTTCGCCACGCACCCCATCGCCACGCACCCCATCGCCACGCACGTCCGATAGAGATGCGACCACTGACGCAGCAAGCCGCTGGCGACAGCGCTGCCAATGTGAACGAATTGCGATCAGGTCGGAACGGAAACCGGCATTGATCGAATAGCGTTCATCAAGAAATGGGCTACACGGTCTAGCAAGCACGTGAATCGCGTGTATTCGCCACAACACGATTTAAATTTGCCGAAACAATTCGATTGGCCCGCAAAGTGCAACCACTACATCTTCGTTAGCCCGCATCCGTAAGCGGCAAACGAGTCACCTGTATCCATTCCTAGTAACCAAGGAACAGAACGATGAATTGGGATCAGATCAAAGGCAAATGGAAACAAGCCAAAGGCCAAGCCCAACAGAAATGGGGCGACCTGACCGATGATGACCTCGACCGAGTCGACGGCAAACGCGAAGAAATGGTTGGCATCGTCCAGGAACGTTATGGCATTGCCAAAGAAGAAGCCGAGAAGCAAGTCAAAGAATTTGAATCCTCTTGCAACTGCTAGCCATTTGGGCGATGGAGGAGTGCATTGAAATCCCGTCCCCACAGCGAAGGTCGCTAGACGGTTCTGTGCAAACTCTCCATCCCCCTTCCACTTATCCATCCACATTCCATTCGGAGAAACCAACATGAAACGCACCATTCAATTATTCACCGCGACCGCAGCCGCCGCATGCCTGATGCTTCCCACTGCACAGGCTCAAGAGACAGTGACGCGGGACCGCGTGCAATCTCAAACAGCGGACGCTGGCCGGCTCGACTCCAAGACCCGCGGGACCAGCATCCGAGTTAGCCAACTGATTGGATACAACATCCAGAACTCGCAAGGCGAAAGCGTCGGTGAGATCAACGACATCGTGATCGACAGCCGCACCGGCAAGGTCCGCTACGCCGCGGTGACCTACGGTGGGTTCCTGGGCGTCGGCAACAAATTGTTTGCTGTCCCGTTCGAGGCTTTCAAAGTCCAAGTGGATCCTGACGAAGTCGGTGACGACGACATCGACGCCGACGATTACGTCCTGGTTCTGAATGTCACCCAAGAACAACTCGACGGCCAGCAAGGCTTTGACGAAGACAACTGGCCGGACATGGCGGACCGAAAATGGGCCGCCGACCTGGACAAGCGTTACGGCGTGAAGCGAAACATGGATGCCAAAGATCGATTGAATCGTCGCAATCGTGAAAACAACAACCAGTAGTCACGGATGAATGCTGTAAGCGTTGGGCTGCCGCGGGTATGCGTACCTGCGGCGGCCTTTCGTCATTGACAGAACTTGCTTGAATCCCCCCCTAACCATTACGCGGATACGAAAACGATGAGAAATTTCATTGCCACAGGACTGTTGGCGACTGCCCTAGCGATCACGGGCTGCGACGTCGACGTCAACGAAACCGGCCCCGTGCCTGCAACCACCGATGGTGTCAACGTCGATGTCGACACCCCGGCCGAAAACCGGCTGGAACGTCGCGAAGAGCGCCGCGAGAACCTACGTGACGCAGTCGACAACGTTGACGTGAAAGTAGGCGACGGCGGAGTTCAAGTCGACGTCGACGGGGAATAAGTCAGTCCGATGAATCGCCAACCGGATGACCGCACGACCGAGTCCAAGCCGTCAAAGGCGGCGGGTGTTGTTTCGACACGCATCTGTGCGGCCATGTTGGTCCTGTACGCGCTGTACTTCGCACGATCACTCGTGATCCCCACGATGACAGCGCTCGTTCTGTATCTGACACTGCGACCGATCGTCCGGCGTGCGCGGCGGTTTGGTATCCCGCCGGTGGCCAGTGCGACGGGCATCATTGCGGGGATCACCCTGCTGTTGGGACTCAGCACCTACCTTGTCTTTGACCCCGCGCAGCAAACGATCGCCAACGCTCCTGAACACCTGTCGGTAGTGAAACAGAAACTGTCGTTTGTAACCGAGCGGTTGAAGGATGTTGACGAGGCAACCGAGGAACTTGCGGAAGCGGAAGACAGTGCGTCAAACGATCCCCAGGAAGACGAACCAGTCCCCGTCGAGATCAAGCAACCCAGTTGGACTAGCGGTTGGACCTACCTTAGCGGGACTGGCAACCTAGTTTCGTTCGTAACCGTGTGCATCGCTCTGCTGTACTTCTTGCTCGCGACGGGCGACGACCTGTTGCGTAGCATCATGCACGCATTGCCCGATTTCACCGCCCGGCGAAAGTTGATCGAAGTCATCCAGAACGTCCAGGAAGGTCTGGGCACCTACCTAGCCAAGATATCGACCATCAATGCATGCCTTGGCGTCAGCGTCGGTATCGCGATGTGGTTGCTGGGCATGCCATCGCCGGTCCTGTGGGGAGTGATGGCGTTCACGTTTAACTTCATTCCGATCCTGGGTGCGATCACCGGGGCGGTCATCATCTTTGTGGTCGCGTTGGTCAGTTTTGATCCGACGTACTACGCGTTCGTCGTTGCCGCGACGTTTCTGACTCTGACGTCGTTGGAAGGCCAGTTCATCACGCCTGTTGTGCTTGGACGATCGATGAGCATTAGTCCCATCTTGGTGTTCTTGTCGATTGTGTTGTGGGGTTGGATGTGGGGAATCATGGGCGTCTTCCTAAGCGTTCCGATCCTGATCGCCGCCCGAATGGCGTGCGAGGGGTACGATGGCTTGCAACCGATGGCGATGATCTTAGGTGCGGAGGTTCCCGAGGCGACGACAGAAGCATCCGAACAGACACGCGAAGCGGAAAGCGAGACCGCCAACGCCAAGATGATCGATTCGGCACATGTGTCGGTTGGTCGTCCGCATTCCCCCCGAACATCAGCGACGCCTGCGAATTAGGGTTTTCCTAGACTCGCAATGGAAGCCCGTTGCACTTGCAAGTATCTTGTCGCTGACAGCGGCCCTGCCAACCCGATCGTCGTCCCGATCGTCGAACGCCAAGCTCCACCGCTAGTGATCTGCACGAACTGCATCCCGCCCCACCCCTTCCCGCCCCAAAGCCCCCATCGATGTCACGCCCCACCTGCTTTGCTTGGCCAATCTTGCTTGCCACCGTCATGGTTTCGTGCGTATCCGCCAACGCAGCCGCCCCGGTCAAAGTCATCCTTGATACGGATATGGCTAGCGACTGCGACGACGCGGGTGCGATCGCGGTGCTGCATGCGCTTGCCGATACTGGTGAAGCCGAAATCCTGGCAGTGGTCACCAATTGCAAAGCATCCACCAACGCTTCCTGTGCTGCGGTGGACACCATCAACACTTTCTATGGTCGTGGCGACATCCCGATCGGCAGCGACAAGGACGGCCACAAAACATCCTGGGGAGGCGGCAGTGCGTTCACGCCTGGACTACGGGATCGATTCCCACACGACGCGTTGCCCGACGACCAGATGCCCGATGCAGGGGACGTCTATCGCGACGTGCTTTCGTCACAGGAAGACGGATCGGTTGTCATCTGCAGCGTCGGCGCCCTCAGCAATTTGGAAGACCTGATCCAATCGCCCGACGGTTTGAAACTTGTCCAACAAAAGGTCCGGCAATTGGTGGTCATGGGCGGACAATTCCCCGAATCGGATAGACCCGAAACCAACATTCGGCTGGACCCATCGGCCGCGGTCGCCGTCGTCAACCGATGGCCCACACCGATCCTGTGGCAAGGTTTCGAAGTCGGGGCCGCATTGATCTGCGGCGATACACTGAAGAGCCAACCGGATTCAAACCCTGTCAAACTGGCCTTCGCCCTGCGTCCATTTGGCGATGGCAAAGCAATCGACCACGGCAAGCCTGCACATGACCAGGCGGCAGTCTTGCTAGCCGTTCGCGGAACCGATCCGACCTTTTGGCAGACCAGTGAAGCCGGCCGAGTGGTGATCGATTCCGATGGGCATAGCCGGTGGAAATACGACAGGCGAGGCGATGACCATTATGTCCGGATCGTTGGCACCCCTGATCGATTGACCCAACAAATCAACGAACTGATGACGACCCGCTGAGGCCGAATGGTGGGTCGTGGGCACGCGAACGATCGACGAAAACAGCACCAACCACAGCGGTTCGATAGGCCATGACGCTCTGCGTTGTCGCATCCGCCTAGCCGGCGGAGTATCATCGCCGTCATGTTGAACAAAATATCTAGCTGGATGCTGCCTGCCGCCCCGATCATTGCGTTGGTCGTCGCCCTCATTGCACACCGCTGTGGCCTCACGTCCCCCGCGTCTGCCTGTGCATGGGTTGCGATTACCTGTGCGCTTTGGTGGATCTTCGAATGCACACACATTGCCATCGCAGGACTGTTGCCCTTCGTGGCCTTTCCGGTTTTGGGGGTGTTGGACCATGGACGTGTCGCCCAGTCCTACGGACACACCATCATCCTGTTGTTGATGGGCGGATTTTTCCTGTCGGCGTCGATGGAAAAAAGCGGTGCGCACCGACGAATTGCCCTGTCGATGGTCAAAGCGGTTGGTGGCCAGGGCGGTCGGCGGCTGGTGCTGGGGTTCATGCTGGCCACGTCGCTGCTATCGATGTGGATCAGCAACTCGGCAACGACATTGATGATCCTGCCCATCGCGCTTGCCGTCCTGTCGGATGCCAACGACCCGAAGTTGCGGACGCCGCTTTTGTTGGGGATCGCCTATGCCGCCAGCATCGGTGGCATGGCGACGCCGATTGGAACGCCGCCCAACGTGTACTTCATGAGCTTCATGCAGACGGAGTACGACATCGAACTAACGTTCGGACAGTGGATGTCCATCGGTCTTCCCATCACCTGCATCTTGTTTCCCGCGATATGGCTATGGGTGACGCGAAGTCTGAAAGACGCCATGCCACTTGTCATGCCCGAAGTCGGCGACTGGCGACCGAGTGAACGCAGAGTGCTATGGGTGTTTGCGTTCACGGCCGCCGCCTGGATCTTCCGCTTGGCTCCCTTTGGGGGCTGGTCACAGTTCTTGCCAGATGGCGGATCCGCCGTCGGCGATACCACCGTTGCCCTGGCCGCGTCATTGTTCCTGTTCCTGTGCCCATCCGGCGAACCCGCGCCGAAACCCGACAAACTAACCAGCGGCGTTTTGCCAACCTCGACGTTGCTGGACTGGCAGACCGCCAAAGGCATCCCGTGGGGCATCCTGATCATGTTCGGTGGCGGCATCGCACTTGCCGACGGATTCAAATCGACGGGCCTAAGCGAATCGATCGGCAACCAATTGACGATCTTCAACACAGCCCCGTCGTGGGTGGTCGTGCTTTCGGTCTGCCTGCTGGTGACCTTTCTGACTGAAATGACCAGCAGTACCGCAACGGCGATGCTGATGATGCCAATCCTGGCGGGCCTCGCCGACGCGACCAACATGTCCCCGCAGTCCGTCCTGATCCCGGGAACCATCAGCGCGTCCTGCGCGTTCATGTTGCCGGTGGCGACAGCCCCCAATGTGATCATCTTTGGTGCAGGCGGAATTCGCACCGCCGACATGGCACGAAATGGTTTCGCGCTCAATATCTACGCATCCATCGTCATCACCACTGTCGCATTGCTGCTGGGCTAGACCCCCGCATCGCCCATCGATTTCGTCTAAAATGGGTGCCGATCGCTTTCCATCGGTCGCTTTTCTTGATCCTCTCCTTTTCATGGACACCTACGATGCCGCTTCATCCGCAGGCCCAAGCATTCGCGGACATGGTTGCCCAGCAGGATTCAGCGGGCTGGGAAGACCAGCGTCCCGAGGAAGCACGCATCGCCTTTGCCGGAATGACCGAGCGGTTCGGAGACGCCCCCGACTTGGCTCGCGTTGAAGACCATGATGCTGGCGACGGTGTTCGAATTCGCGTGTACGGCCACGACGCGGATAGCCCTTCCGCCGCAGTCGTTTTCTTTCATGGTGGCGGTTGGGTGCTTGGGAATCTTGAATCGCACGATGCAGTCTGCCGACGCTTGGCGGCTTTTTCCAAATGCACCGTCGTTGCCGTCGACTACCGTCTGGCGCCTGAAAACCCTTTCCCCGGCCCGGTGGACGATTGCTACGCCGCGCTGAAACATATCGTCGATCACTGCGATGCCCTTTCGATCGATCCGAATCGGATCGCGGTTGCCGGTGACAGCGCCGGGGCGAACTTGGCGATCGCTGTCGCCATGAAAGCACGTGACGAAGATGGGCCGACCCTCCAATTTCAGTTGCTGTTGTACCCCGTCATTGAACCCAAATTCGAAACGCAAACGTACGTCCAATTCGCACAAGGATACGGTTTGACGCGTGCGACGATGCAGTATTTTTGGCAACAGTATTTGGGGGCCGCCCCCGGTGAATCGCCAGCATCGAAAATGCCGCTGGCGGTACCCTCCAAAGCGATTTCGCTGGCAGGGCTCCCGCCCACTCATGTTGTCACGGCCGAGTACGACGTTCTTCGCGACGAAGGCGAATCGTTCGCTCGATTACTCTCTGACGATGGCGTACCGACAACCCTGCGACGGTACGACGGCATGCTGCACGGATTCATCCACTTTGCCGGACTGTTCGACACCGGCGTCCTGGCAACCGAAGATGTCGCGACGATCCTTCGCAAAAAGCTGCACTGACCGGGCGCAGGCGTCCTGTTCGCCGCGTCCCAAACCACGTTCATCGCGTTTGGGGCATTCACTGCCAAGTCCACTCGCATGGTCGCAAGAAATGGGTTGACCCCCACACCCGATGCGTAGACGCTAGGGGAACTGCTGATCTTGCGCCTACGATCCCTCACCATTGCACCGCCAATCATGCCTTCCACCTCACCGCTGCTGCCGCCTGTTGTCGTAGGCGAAGTCTTGTTTGACCATTTCCCGGACGGCAACCGGGTCCTTGGCGGGGCTCCCCTGAATCTGGCCTGGAATCTGCAAGGACTTGGCGTACCGTCGATCTTCATTTCGGCAGTCGGCAAAGACAGCGAAGGCGAATTGATTCAACAGGAAATGACATCCTGGGGAATGAGCACCCGGGGATTGCAGATCGTTGACCACCCCACTGGCCGTGTGTCGGTCACGATGGTCGATGGACAGCCCGAATACGACATTGTCAACGAAGTCGCGTTCGACTTCATCCAACCACCCTCGTTCCCGATCACCGCCAACGAATTCTCGATGCTCTGCTACGGCAGCCTAGCATTCCGCTGCCCCACGACTCGGCGCACACTGACCGACCTGATCCAACAATCCGGCCTGGACCGTTTCGTCGACATCAATATCCGCGATCCGTTCTTTGACGTCGCTTGGCTCGACACGCTATTGGGCGGTGCCCGATGGGTCAAACTAAGCGAAGCCGAACTGAGCCGATTGGTGGACGCCCCCTGCAACGATCAGTCACAAATCGCGGCGGGATGCGAAACTTTGCGAGGCCGCTTCGACATTGACACAGTGCTGGTCACCTGCGGATCCGAAGGCGCCCACGCATGCAGCGCCGGGTCGCACGAATTTTCGCCCGTGGCTCCCGTCGATTCGCTCGCGGACACCGTCGGAGCGGGTGACTCATTCGCCGCCGCGACCATCGCGGGCCTGATTCGCAACGTCCCGATCCGCGAAATCCTGCCCAAGGCTGCCAAGTTTGCATCGCAGGTTTGCACGATCCACGGCGCGACCAGCAAAGACCAATCGTTTTACGATCAAGCGTCCGCGTAAGTGACGGCTCGGCTACGGTTTTGACGCCGACACCCATCGGCTCAACAGCGTCAAGTTGTTGGCAAACGTTTCGCTGGAAAGGTACTCGGTCCCCACCGGCAGTTTCATCTGTCCCACCAACCGGCGTCCGTCAAACCGGTCGACCCAACGATGCGAAGAATCCATGGCATCGATGACCTCAGCAGCCTGTTTCTGCAAACCCGATCGCGACACCGAATCCAGGGGCCGCGTCCCCTGCTCTGCACTGCCCTGATCTGTACTGCCCTGATCCACCCTGCCCTGATCTACGGGGGATGCCATGCCCTGGACCGCGCGGCGATACGATTTCGTCAACGCATCCACCTTCCAATCGATCTTCCATCCATAGTGTCGCGGCAAATCGGAATCGTCATAGGTCAGGAAATACCGCTTGCCATTTCGATTCATGTACAAGGGGCGATTGGTCTGAAGTTCGTAGTACCTAGCCAGCGATCCATCGGGCAGACGTGACTTCCCAAGCCATTGCAGTGCCGCCGGAATCCCCTGCAGGTACTTCGGCTGGCCAGTGGTTTCGGCGATCAAGATCAAGGTCGCGATCGCTTCTTGAGTTTCGTCGCTCGCCATCGCCGGCGGCTCGAACTTACGTGCCCACGCGGGATGCATTTCCTTGCTGTACTGCTGTGCGAATCCCGGCTGGGGCAGAGGCATCTGAGCGAGCAACATAAAGTCGCCCAGGCGCTTCAACGAAGCCAGATACCGTTGGTCGCCATACACCCGGTGGGCTTCGATCAACACCTGTGCAACATACCCACAGACGTTGTCATTCAACGTCGCGTGGTTCCAATATTCTTTGACGTGGTTCTCGGTTCGCCAATCGTACTTTGGATAGCTGGCCGACACCCCAGCCGCCGCTTGCTGATCACGTAGCGGCGGATCACTGGTCCACACCTGAGGAAATCCGCCATTGGGCAACTGGGCCGCAACCAGCGATTTCAGAGCGATCTGGACCGCGCCGTGAACCGATGTGTCCGAGCGATCGACCGCTTCATCCAATCGAATCAGAAACAGCATCGCCGACTGGCTGATCCCATCGTCTAGCGTTGAATGGTCACGACCGCGGCCGCGACCGTTTCGATAGGCCGCCACGCGACCACCGCTGGGATCAAAGTCGATCGCGTTGGTCCATCCGCCCGATTTCAGCTGTCCATAAACGATCGCATGCCCGGCGTCCAAGGCCGCCTGCCGATAGAACGCGTCGCCGGTGGCGGACCATGCATCTAGGTAGGCCATCCCCACGGTGGGCGTCCCCGGCGGCTGAACCCAAATCTGATCCTTGCTAGCCTCGCCTTCGCCCCAACGCTTCTGCAGATCCAACGCATAGTGATACACGTACCCGCCATGCGATTGGACGGTACCGTGGTAGTAACCCGCCGCCTTACGCATCGCGTCGATCGCACGCGACGCGCCCTCGGGTTGGACCGAATCACGGTCAACCGCCCCCGCCCTGCCGGGCGTGGCGCCGTCATCGGCAATCGCATCCACCACGACCAAAGACAAGGCGGCCGAACACGACACGGCCAGACACAACGCGGCAAGGGTTCCCCATCGCATGGACACGTGCTTTCACAGAGAGAGAGAGAAAGAGGACTACTTCTTTTTCTTCTTCAACTGAGCTTCGCGGCGCTGGCGAAAGTCGGCTGAGATTTCGATCGCCTTCTTGCGGTCCGCATCATCGTAGTCCCAAAACTCTTGGACCACCTCTTCACAGGCCGGATAGTGCGATCCGTCATCGCCGACGGCTTGACGAAGTTCAGCAAACTGGGACTTCAATTGATCACGCACTTCGACATAGCGAGGGTCGTCATAGACGTTGTTGAGTTCCTCTGGATCCTTGACCAAGTCATACAGTTCCCAAGCCGGCGGCGTCTGATCGCCACCTTCATAGTTACAGCCGTAGAAATAGATCAGCTTGTGCGTCTTGGTGCGGATGGCCATCTCGCCCGGATTGTCATGGTGGGCCATGTGCATCCAGTAGCGATAGTACGTGGCCTGTTTCCAATCCTCTGGTTCCTTGCCCGTTTCACAGATCCGTCGAAACGACTGACCTTGCACCGACGCAGGGACCTCGGCTCCGGCGAAATCCAACAGCATGGCAGGAAAGTCGACATTTTCGATGATCGCATCGCTGCGAATGCCAGCCGGGATCGCCTTGGGGTAGCGGACGATGAATGGCATCCGCTCGGACGGATCGTACGCCCAACGTTTGTCTTGAAAATCCTTTTCGCCCAACCAGAATCCTTGATCGCCGGTGTAGACAATCAAGGTGTTGTCGAACAGGTCTTCGGCTTTCAGATAGTCGAACAATCGCTTTAGGTTTTCATCGACGCCTTTGACGCAGCGAAGGTACTTTTTCAAGTATGCCTGATAGGCCATCCGTTTGATCTGGTCGTCCGACAGATTCGGATCATTGAAATCCCACTTGAATTCGTTGGGGAATTGCTTGGGCAAATCTTCGGCATAAGAACGACGAAGGTTTCTGCGTCCAATCGATGTGCCAATGTGCCGGGTCAGTTCGTCGCGATAACCGCGTGTCGCAATCGACCCCCAGGTCTCGGGCAGTTCCCACAACGACTTGGGCTCGGGGATATCGACATCGGCCAAGTAGTCATCGTAGCGAGGGTTGCTTTCGAAATAATCGTGCGGTGCCTTGTAGTGGTGCGACATGAAGAACGGCTTGCTGGGATCTCGTTGGTTCTTCAACCAATCCAGCGCCGCGTCGGTGATCACGTCGGTCGAATGGGAACCGGGATACGCGACCGTGTTCTTCGGCCAATCCTTGTCACCCTGGATTCGGAACTCGGTATCAAAATACTTGCCCTGACCTGGCAGCACCTTGTAGTAGTCGTAGTTCGGTTCTTCCTTCAAATGCCATTTGCCGATCATGGCGGTTTGATAGCCGGCCTTTCGCATTGCGATGGGCAACATTTGATCGGGGCCTTTGATCTTGCCGTTCAGGTCAAAGACGCCGTTGATGTGATCGTATTGGCCCGTGATGATGCAGGCCCGTGATGGCGTGCAAATCGCATTCGTGCAGAACGCGTTGTCAAAACAGATCCCTTCGGCGGCCAAGGTATCAATATTCGGCGTCGGATCGATCTCTTTCAACAACGTCGCGTAGGCCCCCACGGCCTGGGCCGTATGGTCGTCCGACATGATGAACAGGATGTTGGGACGGTCGCTGCCAGAGGACTGCTGGGCTTCGGCAGGCGACGACGCAGCCAGCATCCAAACGGCTGGCACCCAAACGACCAAGGGCAGCAAGAAAATTCGGCAATTCATAGCGGAACACGGTTAGTGGGGCGATCAGAGTCAGCACGGGGACCAATTCTACACCGGTCCAACTCTGATTACCGCTACGGGCCGACAAGGTTACAGTAATCGGCGACGAAAGCCGCGATCACCGTCCATTCAGCTCGATTCGCGAGCCTGGCCGGCGATCAAAAACGCGATCTCCATCGCCTGTTCGTAGTTCAACCGCGGGTCGACGCTGCTCTCGTACGCTCGCACCAAATCTCCGCTTCCCAGCCCACCCGATCCGCCGATGCACTCGGTCACTTCATTTCCGGTCAATTCCAGGTGAATCCCGCCGACCACGGTCCCCTGTTCGGCGTGAATCGCAAACGCCTGCCGGACCTCGTCCAGAATCTGATCAAAATGCCTTGTTTTGATGCCCTGGTCGGTCGTGATCGTGTTCCCGTGCATCGGATCAACGGACCACAAAACGGGATGCTTCGAAGCGACAACGGCATCGATCAACGCGGGCAAGCAGCCCGCGATCTTGCTGGCACCAAAGCGGCAGATCAACGTCATCCGACCGGCCTCGCGTGACGGGTTCAGAACGTCCAACAATTCGATCAACCCATCGGCCGTGGTGCTGGGACCAACCTTCACGCCGATCGGGTTGCGAATGCCACGACAGTACTCGACGTGGGCTCCGTCGATTTGCCGCGTGCGATCACCGATCCACGGATAGTGCGTGCCCAGGTTGTACCAACCGTCCCGTGCGATCGCCCGCCGGGTCAACGCTTGTTCGTACGGCAACAACAGGGCTTCGTGCGAAGTGTAAAAATCGACCCGCGACAGGTCCGACCGCGACACCCCACCGATCACCCCCAACAGATCCAACGAATCGCTGATGCCACGGACCATCTGATGATATTGGCCTGATCGCGACGACTGAGTCACGAAATCGAGCTCCCAATTTTCCGGATGCTTGATGTCCGCAAACCCACCCTCGGTGAGCGCTCGCAAATAGTTCAACGTCTGTGCCGAACGATCGAATGCACCGATCAGATTCGCGGGCTGTGGACACCGATCCTGTGCAGTGAACGGACTTCGATTGACACAGTCGCCACGATAGGACGGCAACTCAACTCCATCGCGAGTTTCCAAGTCGCTCGAACGCGGCTTGGCGTACTGGCCTGCGATACGCCCGACCCGGATCACGGGCTTGCGCATCCCGTACACCAGCACCAAGCTCATCTGCAGCAAGACCTTCAACTTCTTTTCGATCGGGTCCGCCCGGCAGGCATCGAAACTCTCGCTGCAATCGCCGCCCTGCAACAAGAACGCATCGCCACGCGCGGCCGAAGCCAACTGAGTTTTCAGCCGCTCGACTTCCCAACTGGTGACCAAAGGTGGACGCGTAGAGAGTTCATCGACGACGGCATCCAGTTCTTGCGGGTCGGCGTAAATCGGTTGCTGCAACGCCGTCTTGCTCCGCCACGATGATGGCTGCCATTCGTTCATAGATTCAGTCTCTGCAAAGTACCAGTGTCGTTAACCCATCAGTCTCGTCGCTAGCACCGCGGGTTAGGCCGGTGCCATGCCCATCGCTCGCCGCCACGCGCTCAACTGGCCGATGTGCAGCATGAAGTGGCCACCAACATAGAAATTGTCCGCGGCGCCAACGGTCGGAACCTTGGCCCGCATCGCTTCGTCGGGATACTCGGCCGTGAACAGTTCGTCAGGAGCGGTCATCAACGCCGCTGCCGCCGCCTGATAGCCGCCCAGCAAACGGTCGACCAATTCATCCTTCCCAGGATAGATCGTGCAATCAGGGTCGTCGGTGCAGGTGGCATGCTTGGAAAACAATTCCTCGTACTTTGCGCTCGGTTCGAAAGCGGATGCGTCCTGCTGCAGATCATTCAAAACCTTCGGCACGTACAAACTGAGGTGCCCGCAAATGAATGCCGGATGGTTGGAAACGATCACCTGCCCCCCTGGCCGCGCGAAACGACCAAAGTCGCTGGCCGCGATGCCCTTCAACATGCGTTCCGCATTCGCCAAGCCCAAGTTGGCAGAGGCAGCAAACATAGGTCCGATCGTCGACATCAAAAAATCCTTCGCGGTGAAACAAGTCGTCAGCAGGAATCCAAACGGCAAATTGTAGCAATTCGACCGCAGATAGAGAGTCCACCCCCAACGCCCCCCCGAATCGCCGTCTCCCACCCCGACGTTCCCACCCCGACGTTCCCACCCCGACGTTCCCACCCCGACGTTCCCACCCCGACGTTCCCGCCCCGTCGCAAAAACTTCTGGCAACCTGCGACTGGACTTAACTCAATTCACATACCCCATTGCTAGGCTGCTGACCGAGTCGCCAGTGAGGCCGATTTCCAAGCCGGAGACCGATCTCCACGACAAGCGTTTGCCACCAATGAGAAAGGAAAAGCTGCCATGGACCAGGCTGATGCGAAACCTGTCCGTACGCTGCTGGTCAGCGACGTCCATCTCGGATGCAAACACTCGCAATCAAAAGAATTCCTGAACTTCCTGCAAGGCTTCGCACCGGAGAACATCTACCTGGTGGGCGACTTCATCGACGGCTGGAAGATCAACACCGGCTGGCATTGGACCCAGGATTGCGACAACGTGATTTCGCACCTGATCGAGCTGACCCGACGCGGCACCAAAGTGTTCTACGTACCGGGCAACCATGATGCCTTTCTTCGCAGTTCGGTGCTGCGAAGCGCCTTGCCCGATGAATTTTCGAGGGTCGAAGTCGCCAACGAATTTGTGTTCGAAACCCTCGCCGGCTGGCGTTTCCTGGTCACTCACGGTGACCTTTTCGATTGTGTCGAGATGCAGGCCCAGTGGCTTTCCAAGGGCACATCGGCTCTGTACGACGCCTGCCTTAGCCTGAACTGGTGGCTGCACCGATATACGTTCGCCGAATCCTGCAACCCCTACGGCGTATGTGCCGTGCTGAAGGATCGCGTGAAACGGTCCATCCGATTCATCAGCAACTTCGAATCTAAAATCCTGGACCATGCCCGCCTCCGCGACTGTGACGGGATTGTCTGTGGCCATATCCATACCCCCGACATCGTTACCACCGATTCGATGTGGTACTGCAACACCGGCGACTGGGTCGAAAACTGTACCGGTTTGGTGGAATGCCACGATGGCCAGATCCAGCTGGTCCGTCGCTATGACGAAGACATCATTCTGGACCTGCCCGCACGGCAATCCCCGGATCACCCCTTGCCGATAGCCATCGATCCGGGCCTCGTCCTTACCGAACCTGGTTTCTCTTCTGCACCCAACTTTGAAGCAGCGGCCAAAGAATTTGCCGTCTGAACTTGTTTCGTTCACTCACGCTCTTTACGAAAGATAATGGCATGGTCACCCAGTGGCTTGGCAACAAATGCTTCTCGGTCGTTCACCAAAAGAACCTCGTCTACAACACCTGCTGGGAAGACCCTCGGATCGACCGCCAGGCACTCGACCTGACAACGAAAGATTCGGTGCTGGTGATCACCTCGGCCGGCTGCAACGCGTTGGACTACGCATTGCAGGGTCCCAAAGACGTCTTTGCGGTCGACATGAACCCGCTGCAGAACGCTTTGCTAGAACTCAAGATGGCGGCGATTCGCGGCCTGGACCACGACGACTTTTTCCAAATCTTCGGCCGCGGCTTCCACCCCGACTGGGAATCCCTGTACCAGAAACAAATTCGCCCCCATCTGCCTCAGGCCTATCAATCGACCTGGGATCGGCGAGCGGATTTCTTTGATGGATCGACACGCCGAAAAAGCTTCTATTTCCGCGGCACGTCCGGACTTTTTGCCTGGATGATGAACGGATATTTGAAGCGTCCCGCCGGTCTAAAGGATGCCATCGACGAAATCCTGAATGCAGAATCGGTCCAGCAACAACAACAGATCTACGACGACCGAGGCATCAACGACCTGCTGTGGAGCAAGCCACTTCGCTGGGCACTCCGCCGCGACACCACGCTCGCAATGCTTGGCGTTCCCGCCAGCCAACGGGCACAACTTGACCGTGGCTACCCAGGTGGGATCGGCCGCTTTATCCAAGATCGCATCGAAGCGGTATTCAAGAAGCTGCCGCTGCGTGAGAACTATTTCTGGCGAGTCTACCTGACCGGCAGCTACACCCCGGACTGCTGTCCCGAATACCTAACCGCCGACGGATTCGATCGGCTGCAGTCTGGACTAGTCGACAGCGTCCAGACCATCACCAATACCGTCGAAGGATTCCTCTCCAAACACCACTCGCCAATCAGCCGCTTTGTTTTGCTGGACCACATGGACTGGCTTTATGACCGCTTCCCCGACCGACTGGCGTCCGAGTGGCAGAGCATTCTGGATCGCGCCGCACCGGGTGCCCGAATCCTGTGGCGCAGCGCCGCGCTGAACGTCGATTTCGTGGATCCACTATGGATCCGTGACTGCGGCAAATCGATGCGGATGGGCGAACTACTCCGCTACCAAACCCAACTGGCCAGCGAACTGCATGCCCGCGATCGAGTCCATACCTACGGCAGTTTCTATATCGCCGACCTGCATCGCGACGGAACCCACCCAAGCAGCACCGATGCGGGAGTCGCCGCATGATCGACCTCAGCAAACCGATCTCGCGTTGGTCCGACCTGCGAATCCTGTGGCATCTGCTGTGCAGTCCGGTCCACGGGGACACGCACGAACGGCGGCTAGAGAATTTCTATCGAGGCCAGGCCAACGACTACGATTCGTTCCGTGCCCGCATGTTGCACGGCCGATCGGACCTCATCGCTTGGATCCCGTTTCCCGACCAGGGGATTTGGGTCGACATGGGTGCTGGCACCGGACACAACTTGTTCGCTGCGGGCCCCCGAGCTGTAAAAATGAACCAGATCCACCTGGTCGATCTGTCGTCGTCGCTACTGCAGGTCGCTCAGCAACGCATCCAAGCCAACCAGATCGACAACGCCCAGATTCACCACACCGATGCGACCCTGTTGGACCTGCCCGACGCTAGCGTCGATGTGGTCACGTTCTCGTATTCACTGACCATGATCCCGGATTGGTTTGCGGCCATCGAAACCGCCCACCGAATCCTGAAACCTGGTGGGTTGATCGCGGTGACGGACTTCTATGTTTCTCGTAAACATGCCGATACGGATCGCCGTCAACACGGCTGGCTACGTCGATCGTTCTGGTCGCTTTGGTTCGCCGCCGACAACGTCTTTCTAAACGGCGACCACCTGGCAATGCTAGACCGACGATTCGAAATCCAGCGATGCGAAGAACGGCTCGGAAGCGTGCCTTACCTGCCGATGGCCCGAGCCCCCTACTACCTATTCATGGGGCGCAAAGCGGACTCGACACCCATCGCGACTCCAACCTTGCAAGTCTCCGCCGACACAAACCTCTCTGCACCCAATAGGCCAGATCGTGTCCACTGATACCTGGGTCGATGAACGCATTGCCGGCTACCGGATGACGCATGACCGGCCTTACTGCGACAGCCCGACTGACCATCGCGGCAAGACCGCCGTATCGCCGTGGGTCCGACTGTGCCGCGAATTCATTCGGTGCCATCGACGTCCGATCAACGTCGCCCTGCACGCAGTCACCACACCGCTAGCACTGCTGGGATTGTGCTGCCTTGCCAATCTCGTCAATCCACTGCTAATGCTGGGTGCGGTGGTCGGATATCTAGGCATCCTTGCAACGCTGGTGCCGCGATGGGTTTGGCTCGCAACGGCGATTGTCCTTTCACTGATCGGGATTGCCAGCCTTTCACTTCCAGTTGGGTGGATTCCTTCAGTCGCGATGTTTGCAGCCGGCTATACCGCGCAGGAAGCCGCTCACTGGATGGCCGGCGAGCCGACGCTGCAGAGCACATACATCGGACAACGGGGAAACATCACAAGGTTGGTCGAACACACGATCCTGCTGCTGCCGCTGATCTTGATGGCCTGCAGTCGGACTCGGCAATCTCCGCTGCGTTTACTGGTGTCGCGTTCAGCAGTGCTGCCAACCAAGTTGTCTGACTGCGGTTCGCGGGCAGACCTCCATTCGATCTGCGACTGGGTGCGACGGGAACATCCCACACTGCGACAGAGCACCCATTGGTGGCAACATGAACTCGGCGATGATGCGGGGGCGGCGTATGATCGGCTTAGCCATCATGATTCGCTGCTGTCGATGATCGGGCGGTTCCATGGCAGCGGCTACACCGTTCGCCCGGTGCTGGGGATGAATGAACTGTACGTTACCGGGCCGCCCAAAACGGCCAGCTCGGATACGGTGTTCTACATGCCGCATGTGGATGGACCGTGGGCGGTTTTTCCGGGCGTCCGTCTGTACCGCTGCATGCTGGCCGCCAGCCCCAACACCGAGGTCACCACTCACTTCCCCATGCTGGGGCCTGACTACCGCCAACCAGTCAGCTACCAAATGCAGACTGGCGACGCGGTCGCTTTTGACTTCAACCGCGAACTGCATTACATCACCCGGCAGCCTGCCCCTCAGCAGACCCAGCCGCGAATCAATTTGAAACTGCACTTTGTCGCCTACCCCAAACAGCTGCCCTGGTACGGCCGATGGCTGGACAGCCTGACGACGCACTACGACATCCGTGCTCGACAACTGTTTCTGCAAACGATCAACCCGAACAGTGGCTGGCAGAAAATGAAAGCCTGTTGGGTGCTGGGCTGGACCAAGATTTTTGAATGGATCGCCCGCTTCGCAGGTTGGACCAATCTGGCCTACGTGGCCACCCTGGCGATCGCCAGCCTGGTTGCCCAGAACACTTGGATTTTCGTGATCGGCTGCAGCTTTGTGCACTATTGGATCTATGCCGCCACTTTTCGGCATCGGCAATCCATCGCGTTTGGCGAATTTGCACGCAACGCCGTGTTCTTCAAAACGATCGCGATGTCGATCCTGGCGGTGATCTACGCCAGATATGCCCTCGAAACCCCCGTTTCGATCCCGGTCGTGGTGGGCGGATTCACTCTGGCGACCTACTCGACGTGGGTGCTGGGTTTTCGCCGCAGCTATTTTTCAGCCGAACTGGGCTTCGATGCGCCGCGAGCGATATCGCGATTTCCCTATGGCACCCTCCCCCACCCCATGATTCTGGGTGCGATGGCGGGCCTTGCGGGGATGCTGCTGTGCCCAACACTGCGAGAAACAGCGGGTTTTCTGGTCCTCGGGCACCTGGCCGCCTACACGGCGATCCTGCTGCAAGAGAGCCTCACCGCATCGACCAAATCCCAGTTCGACCGAACAATCGCCCCACAAGCCTCCCCCCCAGCCGCCAAATAGCATCCACTTTGGCCTCTAGAACCACAGCCCAAAGCACGCTAAACTGTCCGCACAAAGGCACCCGTGGCACAATTGGATAGCGCATCGGTCTTCGGAACCGAGGGTTGCAGGTTCGAATCCTGCCGGGTGTATTTTCAGAAAAGACCGTGATTTACCGGCTGGAACGCCTCCAAGCGTTACCGTCTCAGCGACGAGCGGCCCCGTTTCAAATCGAAGTTGTACCGAAAAACTGTCCTAACCGACGGGTACACCTTCCAAACGGGAGTTCCGCAAATGGCACGTCCAAAAGCAAAAGCACCTGCCCGCCGCTACCACTTGAGCGGCCAATCCGTTGTCACCATTGCTGGCAACGACTTCTATCTTGGCCCCCACGACAGCCCCGAAGCGATCGCTCGATATGCGGTTCTGATCGGAACCTACCAGGCTGGCGGGCTCTCTCTGCCCGACGATTTCGAACTGGCATCCCTGGAAGACCGAGTAGCCGCACTGCTGGGCCACGCCACCGCGACGACGTCGCTGCAAACCGGCCAACCGATCTTGGTGCGCCATGTCACGGCAAACTATCTGGAAATGGCGAACGTTCGATACCGGGACAGCCATTCCGAATTGCACCGACTGACCCAAGTTTGCGCCGCCCTGGACGCGAATGACGGCGACACCGACGCCAAAGACTACGGCCCGCTGGCGTTGCAACGCCAGCGAAAACGATGGGTCGAGTCGAAAGACGCTCGCAGCGGACGACGCTACTCCCGCGTGTACTGCAACACGCTAACGAAGCTAATTGTGCGGATCTGGAAGTATGCCGTATCGCAAGAATTAGTCGATGAATCGTGCTGGCTCCGCCTGCGGTCCGTCGACCCGCTCCGAATGGGCCAAACGGAAGCTCCCGAAGTCGCCGATGTGGAACCCGTAGACATCGACGTGGTGCGGCGAACAGCTGCCGAACTGTCTCCGATCCTCAAAGCCATGATCCGCATTCAGGTCGGAACGGGGATGAGACCGAGCGAGGTCTGCAGGATGCGTCCGTGCGACATCGACCGAACGGGCGAAGTATGGGTGTACCGACTGGCCAAACACAAAACTGCCAACCAAGGAAAGACGAAAGCCGTACCGCTTGTCGGTGATGTGCGAGATGCCGTGACGGACTACCTACAGCGAGCCCCCGAGGCGCCCTGCTTTTCGCCTCGCGAATCAATTGCGTGGGTCCAATCAAACAAGAGAGCGAATCGGAAATCAAAGGTGCAGCCGAGCCAAATCAACCGGGCAAAGCCGAATCCCAAGAAGCAACCAGGCGAATGCTTCACGTCTCATAGCTACCGGCAATCGATCCAACGTGCTGCCAAACGAGCCGGAGTTGAACGATGGCACCCGTACCAAATCCGCCACCTCGCAGCGACGGTGATCTGTGACGCACTCGGTATCGAAGCAGTACAAGCGATGCATGGACACTCCAAACGAGCCATGAGCGAACACTACGCCAAAAGGAGCCTGCAGCGCTCCATCGAAGCGGCGAAGGTTGCCCCGAAACTTTGATTCGCCAACAATGACAACGACCACATCGGTGACGGCTGATGTGGCGAACCCGTTCGCCGGCGACGGTCGGCGAACCAAATCAAACATCGCTGCGCGACGGTGCGGCGATCGACGGGCAGGCGACTGATCCTCGCCGAGCGATACGACCAGCCAGGTGAACCCTATACCTGGCTGGTTGGATCGGCCCGAAAATCAAGGGTATCTCGATGAACGCGACCGAATTTAAAGCAGACGCTGAAGAGTGGGCCGACTGGCTGGAAAACCACTCGCGACAGTGCCTTTCGTGGGTTGATCTACGAGCCACGAACCAACACGTTAAGGCCGTGATTGCTAGCCGAATGCACTTGGCGATATCTACGGGGCTCTTCCCTTCAGAAAGCGAATCTGCGAGCGGCATTGCAACCTGGAATGGAAAGCATCTGAACTGGCATGGACTACGGCTGGTGACTGGAATCCATCGTGATCATTGGACCGCAGAATTTGACCCAGACAGCGCCCCACCGCACAAACGGAGAGTCTTTAAGCCGATAAGCATTTCCGGCGATGATACGGAGGCTGGAAAAGAGCAATCCGAATGGACTTCAAAATCGGATGGCAGGACTTGGGTGAAATCCGATGCAACGCACGTCACTGCCGATCGAACACCAGATGAACTCCGGGAGTGGTACAAGCGGCAATCACTTGCGTGGGCACAGATGCTTCGAACTGTCTCATCGATGATTTTGGTGAGCGAATCTGACGACGAAAAAGCACTTGGCGGGGCTAACGGGGCAGGTGTGTCAACTGAGCATCGAGGTGTGGAAAAGCGACATGACCCGACACCAAAGACGACACGCAAAAAAAAGACACCTCGACGTTCGATGAACGCTGCAGCGGCAGACTGCGCGAGACGCTACAAAGCGGACAAAGGCAGAACGCCGCTAAAGCACGTCATTGCCGAATACGTGGACGAGCAAGGTGGAAGCATCACTTCTATTCATCGTGTCCTAAATGACAACCCGGACCAGTGGAAGACGACACAAAAAGACGACACCTGATCCGACGCTACGAAAAAAACAACAGACACTCATTTGCGTTGCCCGTATCCGCACCGCTTTTTGAGATTTTCAATGCCTGTTTCAACCGCTACCTCGACGTCCCGAATCTTAATCGAGGACGTTTTGACCTTACCGGAAGCTCGCACCGAGCTATTCCGAGCCACTGGACGCCGTCCAGATAAGAGCACCCTTACTCGCTGGATCCACCACGGTGTCGGTGGAACCAAGCTTGAGCATGTCCGGCTAGGAAACCAAATCTTGGTCTCTCGCCAAGCGTTAACCCGCTTCATCGAAGCTCGCACCCGGCAATCGGGTAGCTGAGCAGGAGAGGTCTCTAGCCACGGGCATAGCCTGAATCCGGCGAGAGACCAACGCAGCCATGCTTTCGCCGATTGATCGTTGGATATATGGCTTTTGCTAAATCACAAAAAAACCGCTGCCTGTCGATGCACGACAAACAACGGCCTGTTTTCTATCGCAGCGACCACTGACCAAAGTATTGCTGCGCCCCCCCACTACCAGAAGGATTTCCTAATGCTAACGCATGGTTCCGGCGAGTCAAATAGTTATCCGCCCATTGCCCCAATGGCGGCCGGCCGACACAAGTACCCTAGCCACCCGACGGTCATTTCGGAGGCCGGACATCAGTCTCTCCTCGGGCGTGAATTCCTCGTCGATAGTATCGGTATTGTCGGGCCCGGTCGGCTCCGTTCTTTTTCGCCGCCGCCAACCGAGCTTGAGATTGCGATGGCGATGGACTGGCTGACCAGTCGTGCCGAGCCTTCACGGTCGCCGAAGGTCGACTCGTACTTATTAAAGCATCTGGCCGAAAACTGGGCCGGCTTTTATATCTCCGATGGCGCCATGATCGCAGCCGCTTCCCGTTTGCAGATACCGCAGGAAGTAGACGGAACCCTGAGCACGCTAGTCAGCGTTGCCAATTCGTGTCGGAAGTTGCCCGAGGCTGACTGGATGCATCGGACCGACACACCATGGCCAGCGTGTTGCGCAAGCCATGGCACCGACATGCTTGCTCCTAGTCCCACAGGGAGCTTTCACCATGGCGAATAAACAAACTTCATCGGGATACGAACTAAGCGACGTCAAAGACGCCGCGGCCGGACATTGGCCAAGGATCGTTGGCCGAGTTGGCGGGGTCGGAGACGAGTATCTATCTACCAGTCACGGACCGTGCCCGATGTGCAAGGGAAACACCCGTTGGCGAGTGTTTGACGACTTCGACGAAACCGGCGGCGCAGTCTGCAGCCACTGCGGAAAATTTGGAGACGGGATTGCAGTCATCCAGGAAGTCCTGGGAATCGGATTCCTGCAAGCGCTGAAAAAAGTCGGCGACTTCCTGGGAGTCGAGAAGAAAGGGATACGGCGGAAGGCATCCAACAAAGCTGCCAACAACCCAGCGGCCAAGGCCAACCGGAAGCCGGCCGAAAGAGGGACGGAACCGAAACCAGAACCCAAGCGGAACAAAGCAACAGAGCAACTGGAGTTCGATCTTCCAAAGCCGGAAGTGATACTTAGATACTTCACTTACTACAAGAAAACGACACAAGAAGCCGTGAAGCAGTTGGGCGGAGTCCCGGCGAAGTACAGAGACCGCCAATACGTCGTTGCGTTCCCAATCAAGGGCGAAGAAGGCGGGCCTACCATTGGCCGGACGATCTACGACGCGTGGGGAGGATGCATTCCGAAATGGAACGCGAGAATCCAGAAAGAAGAACAACTCAAAGTCAAAACGATCAAAGAATCGGACACCGGGGATCGGAACAAATCATTTGGATACATCGGAAATATCGCCGACACGGACACTGTCGTCTGGAAAACCGAAGGGTTGCCGGATGCGTTAGCTCTTGCCGGGCTTGGATTGCCGGCAGGCCATGCGGTGTGTTGCAACGCTTGCGGCGCCGGGGAACGGCCGGACAAGCCCGACACTCTTGGCTTCATGCGGGCACTGGCCGGCAAAGAGGTGATTGTTGTTCACGATTGCGACGAGCCCGGCCAAAAGGGTGCGATGGGAAACGGGAAACGCCATCCAGGTTGGGCACCCGAAATTGCAAAGCACGCGAAATCGGTGAGGAACGTTGTTTTGCCGTACCCGATCGAAGAATCCAAAGGCAAAGACCTGAAAGACTGGATCGAGGAACAAAAGAAAGCCGGCCTGGATCCAGTCGAAATCTACGAAGAATTGTTTAGGCTGGCCATGGAATCACCGCTCGTTTTGCCGGCGGGGGAATCCCCTTCCAGCGTCGAATCCAACGACGGAGACGAAGATGATGGCGCAACGCTGGAAGATCAATTCGACGATGACGACGAAGAAGCCACCGACGAACCGGCCGCGGCCGAGCGACTGGAAGCCGCCGACGACCCCAATCGCCTGGCTGTGATGAACATGAACAACTACCGCGATGATCACGGCGGGGAATTGCGATTCTGGAGGCAACAGTGGTGGAAATACCGCGAAGGCGTTCACCGTCATGTTTCGGACAGCGAAGTATCGGCCAAAGTTCACGCATCGATCCGCCGCGAATTCGAGTCGCTCTATGACGAAGAACTCGAAAACTACAACGCTTGGTTGGAATCGCCAGACTTCGACGAAAAGTTGGACAAGGGGCCGCCGAAGGTTCGGCCGGTCAAACGGGTTTTGACTTCGAACGTCATCGACGCGATGAAATCGTTGTGCTTGCTATCCAACAGCATAAAAATGCCTTGCTGGTTGCCGGATCGGACGAAACGAAACTACTTGTCGATGAAAAACGGGATGCTTTCGTTCGACGAAATGTTCTCGGAAACCCCCGACCCCGAAAAAATCCTGCTGCCGCATTCGGCAGACTGGTTTTCGCCGATGAAACTCCCCTACGACTTCGATCACAAAGCGGATTGCCCTATCTGGAAAGCTTTTCTGGAAGATGTTTTCAACCAGGACCGAGATTCAATCGTTCTTCTGCAGCAATGGTTTGGCTACATGCTCTTGCCCGACACTTCGCAGCAAAAAATGCTGTTTGTGATCGGGCAGAAGCGATCAGGCAAAGGGACCATCATGCGTGCCTTGATGGACATGCTAGGCCGCGAATCGGTCGCCAACCCTTGCCTCGGAGACTTGGCAAACCAGTACGCGCTCCAAGGCATGATGGACAAGTCCGCGGCCATCATCGGTGATTTGCGTCTGAGCGGTCGTGTGGACGACACACAGATCACTGAGAAGCTTCTGGCAATCAGCGGCGAGGATGCGTTGGACGTGCAGCGGAAGTACCTGGAAACGATCCACAGTCACAAGTTCAACATTCGGTTCACGATATCCTCGAACATGCTCCCGAAGTTGAGTGATTCATCGGCGGCACTGATGTCGCGATTCTTGTTCCTTTCGATGCCGAACACGTACTACGGCCGAGAAGATCGCACGTTAGGGACGAAGGTCGAATCGGAGCTACCCGGGATTCTTAACTGGGCAATTGCTGGCAGGGCATCGCTGACGCAAGTCGGCGAATTCATCCAACCTGAGTCGGGCAAGGACACCAAGGACCAAATGCAACGCATGGTGGCCCCAGTGAGCTCGTTCATGGACGAATGCTGTGCACTAGAAGGATCGGTCGCGATCGAAGACCTGCACGAAGCGTGGTGCAACTGGGCTCGTGAAAATCACATCGCGTGGAAGCTAGGCGTTCAGGCGTTTTCGCAGAAGGTCCGCGACGCGATCCCAGGAATCCGTATCACGCGCCCTAGAACAGAGATGCCAAATAGACCGAGGCATATGGAAGGAATTTCGCTCAAAAGAATTCTGGGAGGCGAATCATAGTCCGGTCCACACGGTCCAAGAATTCTGCGGGAGTAACTCGATACATAGGGAAGGGAACACAAGAACCATTACTATTATTCTCTTATGTGAGATTCTTTGTCGAAAAGTAGGGACCTAGAGGACCAAGTGGGGAAATAGATTCAAAAGAACGGAGAAAACAAAAAGAATACCTATTAAAGAAATCTACCCGAAAGAACTAGCGAGCAAAACAAATGAACTTCCAAACCAACGAAACGCCAAACGATCGATTCGGCACGTCGCCTGGATGGGATTGGTCCGCTTTGCCGGCTTGCGTTGGCTACAGCTTGGCGATCGAACTCTACTCCTGCAGGGGCTCAACCCGATGAGACATGAGTGTGCAACAAACAATTTGAGTGAACGCGATCGAAAGATTCGCCGAAACGCTGCCCGCGATGCCTACAACCGACGTCGGCAGGTCGCCGCGGAACTTCGGCTATCCAAACTTGCTGCCCTGCTTCGCAACGTCAACGTCGGTGAACGTGGCTGGCAATCGAGACTGGCCGAATCACTGAATGTCGATCGCGCAACGATTCATCGGGACCTGAAGAAGCTCCCGGGGGTACATCGAAAAGCGAAAGAAGAATCCGCCGTGCTAGATTTCGATCGGCGAACTGAATTTTTTTGGCGGCTAGAGGAATCCCTGTACGGATCGAGCGACTATGAAACCGGCGGCGACGCCCAGCGTGCAACAAACGCAGAAGCGGCTCCATCTGCAACGGCAGCAGACGGGCGTTAAACGTCCATCACTGGCCGTTCTCGCTGCACTGGCCTCGGCGTCGGGCGGGCGGCTGACGGTGACGTACCAGCGGCCCAAAAAAGAAGCAAAACAGCGTGATTTGCTGCACGTCACGCGTCCCATGCATCGCTAATTGCCGGCTCGCACTGGCCCGTCCCGTCCCGTCCGTTTCACCATGCAACAACTCCGCGACAGAGCTGTCTCATTCGCTCGATCGCCTGGTCTCTTTCCGAAATCTCTTGGCGATGTCGTGCACGTTCGCGATATCTTCAGCGATACGGAAGAAAACGATCGCCGATTCAAGTATCAATCGCACGTAGAGCAGTGAGGCGATGCATCCACCGAAGAAAAAAAGCAGAACAGCGGCCTGCCCCAGCTTGCTAGCTACAAACTTGCCAACGCCACCAATCCAACCTGGCAATACCGACGGAGACGGTGGTTGTGGCGCCCATGCTGACGAGGATCGACTTCCGGCGTCGGTATTGTCACGTGAAGCTCGACTGCTGGCAGTGTCTGGAAGGTTTGATGAAAGCGACTCGGCAAACGGTGCGACAATCGTAGTGAATGTCACGATGGCCATCAGGAGAACGACCGCCGTCACAAAAACAGCCCACTGAATACGAATGATCCATGGCGTGATGTAGTAGCGGAAGCGAAAGTCGAATATCGCAAAGAACGCCGCACCGATTGTCGACGGAACAATCATCGGTGCGTGCCGCGGTCGATCGACAGTTTTAACGTGAAAACTATCAACGTCCGGCTGCCCATCGGATTCACGATTGCCGGCCGGTCGAGGTTCTGCCGGCGGCGCCTGAGGAACGTTCATCGACGCCATCGCGGCCGCAATCTGCTTGATCCGGCTCGCGAGAATCCATCTGCCGCTTGTGTGCCGTTCACTCATCACTTCGGTATCGAACGCAACGCTTCCGACCAAAGCAGCGTCGATCAGTTGCTGCAGCGTGAAGGGGCCGTGAACCTCGCCGTCGTTGTGGCGAAGGAACCAATCGTGTGATGCCATTTCCGGTCCTGCTTACTGACAGGGACGCTTCAATCCCCCAATTCAATCAATGTCTGCGATTCTCGCATCGTACTCCACCACTCGAACGCCCGTCGCTGATTTCACCATTGCCGGCGGGCGTCGTGTTAAATGCGATCCTGCAGCGTCACATTCTCTAGCGGCGATGGACATCAGCCCCGTTCGATGACCAAACTCCAGCCGGATTGAAGCGGTACCTCGGATCCTCAATGATCCAATGCATGAGGTTTGTCGCCTTCGCGACAGCCTAGTGGGTTCGAATTAAGCGGCTTGATACATTTTGAGTTTGCCGAATCGCGCCCCGTTCTAAAAATGTTCTCGCTATCGCAGGTGATGCATGTCCCCGGAAATCCGCTGCCTATCGGTTCGCCAGCCCTGGGCGTGGGGCATCTGTGCGGGAATCAAAACTGTCGAGAACCGAACCTGGACGACACAGCACCGAGGCCGAATCGCGATCCATGCCTCGACATCAGCCCAAGTCGTCAACGCGATTCGAAAGACGACAGGATCCGATTCCGTTCATCGCGACGCGTTCAACTTTGGTGCGATCATCGGCTTTGCGGACATTGTCGATGTGTCGTCGTACGGTCGGGGCTTCCAATTGAGGTCATGTGTTCTGCAAGCCGCATTTCTGTTTCCGCAACGACCCCACCAATGCCAAGCCTGCGATCTATTGGCTGGTTCCAAGTTTCAGGCGGACACTCCCTAGAACTGCGAAATCCTGCTCAATCGGGAATGTTACCGGAGTCATTCAGCACAGCACGCAAAACCGTTTTATTGCCCGTAAACACCTCGCCGAAACTTTCCGTCGGATGGCCAATGTTCGGAACCTTTGGTAAGGTTCGTGGCATTGGACGGATTAACTCATTCCATCCCGAAATGGGGGAAACATGAGCACCGACAGCGAGTTCATGACAGTAAAAGAAGCGGCTGAGTTTTTGGGCGTGTCACCGAACACGCTCCGAAGCTGGGGCGCGGCCAAAAAGATTGCGGAGTATCGGCACGCAGTGAACAACTACCGCCTGTACAAGCGGGCTGATTTGGAAGAACTGCGGCAGAAACTGGAAAGCCCATCGCTCTCGGACGATGAGTGAGACCGGCAGGAAACAGCAATGGCGAACAATTCAATTATCGACGGACTCTTGAAAGCACGACTGCTGGTCGCGGCATTGGGTGAGCGTATCAGTGAACCTTGGTGGAAGAGTCAGTTTCTTACACCAGCGGGAATGAACATCGGTCAACGCATCTTCCCTAGAAGCACCGGAGTGGCCGCTCTTTCGTCTGCGACGGTCGCTGCTCGCAAGGATCATGACGACAAGACCGGCCTCCGCTCATTTCATCTGTTCAGATTCCCATCGAGCATTGAGCACCAGCTCGTTGACGTTGCGAATGAACTGGCTGACTGGACGCTGCCAACAGAATCTACGGACATTGTTCAATTACTGCAGGAGATGTCTGAAGGAAGCGACATCAAGTTTTCCAAGGGACCGAAGTCGCTAGGAAAAATCACAGAGATACAAAAGGCTTCGACGCCAAGGGATATTGCTTCGCTGTACGCCGCGTCTATCGCGAAGAACCAGCGAGTGTATCCCTACTTCGAGGCGGCGGATGATGAGTAGCGTAATGGCAAAAACGGTAAGCGATCCCTATACGATTCGCATCTCGAAAGGAGCGGCCCTTCTTCCAGAGACCCGGATGCTATTGCGCGAATGGAAAGTTGATGAAGATGCGGCAAGCCTCGCGGAACGAGTTCTTGAAGCGGACTTGCTCGGTAAGGCAACGGCTCGTCGGGTTCGAGACATCGTTCAGCGATGTTTCGCTCCAAGGTTGCTGAGCCCCGCCGGCTGTCCAGCTCGTCACATGAAGCGTCTGGTTGAGAACCGATCTTCAAACGATTGGTTCCGAGATCTGTGCCTACTGTATTCCGCACGCGCAGATCGTCTTCTCCGGGATTCGATCACTGTGTTTTTGACGGACGCCATTAACGAAGGACGGCTGTCAGTCACGGTAGATACGGCAACTGCATTTCTTTGCGAAGCCGAAGAAAAAGGCATGATGGAATCGCCATGGGCGGCAGAAACGAAGAAGAAGGTTTCTCGCGGGGTGCTCAAAGCACTAGCAGAGTTCGGTCTCTTGTCTACCAACTCACGTAAGCCTCGTGAGATCCTTTCGTTTCGACCACATCCTATCGCTGTTGCCTATTTGGCTTATGACCTGCACTTTTCAGGCAAGTCAGATGCCGGCGTTGCGTCTCATCAAGACTGGTCGATTTGGCAGTGCAACAAAGCAGTTGTTCGTGAAAGTCTTGATGAAC
Source organism: Rubripirellula lacrimiformis (assembly GCF_007741535.1). NCBI lineage: Bacteria > Pseudomonadati > Planctomycetota > Planctomycetia > Pirellulales > Pirellulaceae > Rubripirellula > Rubripirellula lacrimiformis. The sequence continues at coordinate 784,411 of NZ_CP036525.1, read as the reverse complement.
TCAGCAGACACGGACTCTGGGTCTTTCAGGCTGCGGGCAATGTCGTTCGTATCACGTGGAACGCATCAACGATGGAGGAGGCAGTCGATGTCCTCGTTGGAATCAACATTTGAACTTCTTCGGTCGCAACTGAAGGGGACAGACGCACTCAATCCAGCAAAGAGTGATCCTGTCTTTTACTTCATCCATGCGCCAGAAGAGACTCTCGAACTAAAGCAGAAGCTGCCTCTCTGGGCGGCGAAACTGCGGCAGGACGACTTGCAAGTACAAACCGCATCGATGGCCGAATTGGCTTGGAAGATCATCGACCAGTCGGGGCGCTGGGAATCTTGGCTGGAAGCAGAACCAGATGCTGAACCGACAGAGATCAACAGTGCCATGAGAGATGTGTTGCGCGGAGATGACGGACTGATAGGGGAAGTCGCTGCATTGGTCTCGGAACCAGTTGAGAATCGCGTTCTGTTTCTCACGGACACCGGACTGCTGCACCCGTACTTTCGAGTTCGCACATTGGAAAGCGGACTTCACGATCGAGTGAAAGTGCCAATGGTCATCTTCTATCCGGGAAAGAGATCGGGGCAGTATGGCCTCAAATTTCTTGGGTTTTACTCAGTTGACGGAAACTACCGATCAACGTTGGTCGGAGGAACAGCATGAGCGAAACGATTCGGCAGCTATTTTCAACTGATCGCAAGATCGATCGGGAAATTGAGAAGGTCATTGATTATCAGCGTGATGATCCCGACTGGCTCGAACGAGAAATCAAAGAGTACGAAGTCACCGACAATGTTGAGGCTTGCTTCAGCAAGTTTGTCGAGCACTTTGGTGCCGGCGTGCGCACCGGTGACATTACAGAAGTTGGGATTTGGGTTTCCGGCTTCTATGGATCTGGTAAGAGTTCGTTTACTAAGTACCTTGGCTTTGCGCTTGATCCAGATCGGAAGATCAATGGCACACCGTTCATTGATCTTCTGAGCGAACGCCTCAACTCACCTGCAGTTGAGTCTGAACTTAAGACTCTTGCAAAAAACGAGCCTACCGCTGTCATCATGCTCGACCTCGGAGCGGAACAGTTGGCCGACACAGCAACGGCCCCGGTCACAAAAGTTCTGTATTGGAAGGTGCTGCAAAAGATCGGTTTCTCGAAGGAAAAGAAACTCGCAGAGCTGGAATTTCGCCTCGACAAAGAAGGTCGATACGCGGACTTTCAGGAAGCATACCGAAAGAAGTTCCCGAACAAAGGTGAGTGGAGTGACATCCATAACGACCCTTTGATCGCAATGGCACGCGCTGACCAGTTGGTGCCACAGTTTTTCATTGAGTACGAACCGGGCGAATTCCGAAGCACAAAGTTCGAGTTGGAATTGAACGTTCGTGAGCTTGCTGAGCGAATGGTGGATTTGGTTCGTCGGCACTTCAAGCACCAAAACGTGCTATTCCTGATTGACGAAGCCGGCCAGTATGTTGCTCCGCGTGGTGAGTTGATTCTCAACCTTGATGGTCTTGCTCGAAACTTGAAGGAGCTTGGCAAAGGGCGTGTTTGGATTGCGGCTACCGGTCAGCAAACGCTTCAGGAAATTGTCGAACAAGCGGCATACAACTCTGCGGAACTCAACAAACTGCGAGATCGATTTCCAATCAGCATCCAGCTGGACGCTCGTGACATCAAGGAAATCACGTACCTACGTCTTCTCACCAAAGATCCAGATTCACACAAAGCACTCAAGGAAAGGTTTGGCAAGCAAGGTCAGAAGCTGATCGCTGCGACCAAGCTCGAAGGGTGGTCGCAATTCAAAGCGGATCTGGACCCAGATACGTTTGCCCGCTTCTACCCATTCCTTCCGCAGCACTTTGATTTGCTGATGGAGTTGATCCGAACGCTGGCACGCTCGACCGGCGGTGTAGGCTTGCGATCGGCAATTCGAGTAATCCAAGACTTGTTGGTTAATGTCAGTCGAACTCCAATGCCAGCTGGAAAAAAGCCATTGGCAGATCGGCCCGTGGGAACACTCGCTTGCGCTGACGATTTCTTTGATACGTTGCGTAACGATATCGGCAAGGTGCTTCCACACGTTCTTAACGGGATTGAAAAGGTTGAGAGAATCTTCGCCAGCGATCCCTTTACCGTTCGTGTTGCGAAGGCCATTGCAGCACTTCAGCCCTTGCAGGAACACTTCCCAAGAACCGAAGAGAACATTGCCGCGCTGCTGTATCCAGAATTGGGTGAGCAACCTCAAGACCAACCAGTTAAGGATTCACTTGCCAAGCTGATTAGAGAGAAAGAATCGGGACTGGTAAACGATCCTCAGACCGGGGGCTACGGATTTCTCAGCGAAGGAATCAAGGTCTATCGCGACAAGCGAAACGAATACAACCCGACAGGCGGTGAGATCAATCGCCTTCGTTCGCAGTTACTGGCACGGATATTTGAACAGCTGCCGTCATCAATGCTGGAGAATATCAAGAAGGTTGAAGCTGGGATTTGCTACCAAAAGACGCCGGTTGTGGGCGAAGGCAACGATATTCAGATTCGCATTGAGCCGGCTTCTGCCGAGAGCTTTGATACTCGTCGTGAAGATCTGTTGCTCTCTACGAACAACACGCGTGAATTTGAGAACACTGTGGCACTCTTGGTCACGCTCCCGGAAGAGATTGAGGAGAAACTCATCGAAGCTCGGCGTTCCGACTTCATCATCGGCACCATCCCTGAACGTGACGCCGATAAAGACGTAGCACAGTTCCTGAGAAGTGAACGCGCCCTGATGAACAAGAGTCAGGAGGATGCTCAAAAGCTGATTGAGCAGACGCTGTTGCAGCAGGGCCTATTCATCTTCAAATCACAACCAAAGCCGGTGAAAGAGCTTGGCAGCACTCTCGATGCAGCTTGCCGGCAGATCGTGGGTGAAGTTGCCAAAACAGTCTTTCCCAAATTCAAAGATGCTCCGATTCGTCCAAACACTGACATCGCGGCAAAGTTTTTGGAAGTCGAGCGTCTTGACCGGATGCCCAGCGAGAAAGATCCACTGCAACTCGTTGCAAAAGTTGGTGGCAAATATGCCGTTCAGACAACTAAGGATGTCTTGGTTGAAGCACTACGCTGTTTTGCCGAGCTTGCCGAAGCATCCGGGTCTGGTCGCATTCAAGGCAAAGTCCTTCAGGATCGCTTTTTCCAATCGGAGTACGGTTGGACGAAGGATGCAACACGATACATCTTCGCGGCCCTGTTTCGAGCAGGTGAAGTTCAACTGCACACGGGGGAAGGGACAGTCACAACTCCCGGCCCACAGGCAATTGAAGCCTTCAAGTCAACCACATCGTTCAATCGAGCTGGTGTTTCGATTCGAGATAGTCGTCCGCCACTTGATGCAATGGACAGAGCTGCTCGAAGACTGGAAGAACTGTTCGCCATCGAAGTTCTTCCATTGGAAGAACACATCAGTCGAGCCGTACGCACACACATCCCAACAGTTCTCGAAAGTGTTGGCTCGCTGCCAGATCGACTCCGTTTGCTGCAACTTCCGGGACGGGATCGGGCTCAGCAATTGCTTCAAACGTGTGCAGACCTTTTGAAAGAAGACGCAAGCGGTGCGGCGATGGTCTTAGGGGCTTCTGACTGCAAACTGCCAGCTGACATCGAGTGGTCCAAGTTGGTGCTGAAAGCTCTGTCCGACGACGGAGAACGGCTTATCCGGGAAGCACAAAAACAACTCGACGCGATTGACGAGTTGGACGAACTGTTCAAAGGCGAGTCCTCGGTGATTCTTGAAGAAGATCAGCGTCAGACGGTTGAGACAATCAAGCAGAGTGAGAACTTCTTTGAACAGTTGCCTGCGTTACGTGGAGCCGTCCGTCGAATCAATGACAACATTTCCGCACGATTTACAGAACTGCGACAGCAGTTCGACGATCAACTTGAAGACTCTCGCAACGAATTAGAAGGCTTGCCGGATTGGGTCAAATTGAGTCCCGATGATCGTCAGGATATTGCTGGTCGAATGACATCATCGGAATTGCCATCCCAACCTCGACCAGACAGAGAACTCGCCGACCTGCGATTGTTGCTCACGCGTCGAATGGGCCTTGCAGGTCTGATGGACACGTTATCGCATGAGGTTCAACAACGTGTTCCCGAAGAGCAACCCGAAGAAGAGTTGAGTGAAGAAGAGTCTGAAACAATCGTCAACATCTCGTCAAAGGAACTTGTAGAGCCGGTGACGATCACGTCGGAAAACCTTGACGAGTGGATCAGTGATCTTCGAGAGAGATTGGTGACGCTCTTGAGTGAATACAAAGAAATCCATTTCAAGGATTAGCGGGGCATTATGGAAAACGAAAAGAAACTGACGCGACCGCATATTCGTGAATTGCGGCTTCGACGATTTCGTGGCTTCGAGAATGCACGTTTGGTGCTTAACGATTTCACGGTGATTGTTGGTCGAAATGGGGCCGGTAAGTCCACGCTGATGGAAGCGATTGACTTTGTGCAGGACGCAGTGACGCATTCCGTATTGACGGCGTTGGAACGCCGTGGTGGCATTAACTCGATTCTGCATCGCCCGAGCAGTTCCGGCGATATCCCAGAAAGTGTCGAAACGGTCGAAGGCACTAAACGTTCCGTTGGCAAAGACTTGGAAATTGCAATCGACCTACAGATCCCGCTGACACCAACAACGCATACGAATGTGCTGTATGGCTTCACGCTTAGTCCTTATCGCGGACGTTCGGGGTTTCAGGTCAAGCGAGAGTATCTCAGAACGTATCCGAAAGAATCGTTTTCGTTTTATCGGGAGGGTCGAACCTTCAACTCGGAGATCAGATCAGCAAAGCCATCGGTGCATCGCGAGTCGTTAGTCCTTCCGCTCGTGGCTGGGGAAGAGGACGTCTGGCAGATGACGCTTGACGTTCTGCGACGCATGCTCGTATACGATCTTTCACCGCAAATCATGCAGTCAGAGCCGCGGATTGGAAGTCAGGAGTCGCTCGCTCGCGATGGATCAAATCTTGGCGACGTGTTGCGACGCTTAGACGACGACAAAGAAGAGATGGACTGGATCATCGCTCACATGAATGCCGTGACGCGCGATATTTGTCGAATCCGGGCAGGCGCTTCGGCGGGAAGGCGTGTTGTTCGTTTCACACAGACGATGGGCGGGAAAGACACCGAGTTCGTGGCGACTGACATGTCAAGCGGAACACTTCACAGTTTGGGAGTGCTAGTCGCGTTGCGGCAGAAGCCGGCACCATCGCTGGTTTTCATTGACGAAATTGAAGCCTCCATTCATACAGCGGCGCTTTCATCGCTAATGAATGCTGCTAAAGCAACCAGCACTGATCATTGCCAAGTTGTCGTTTCTTCACACAGCACGGACGCACTGTCACATGAAACTGTCAACGCCGACAATGTGCGAATTGTTGATTGGCAGTCGGATAGGAGTTACGTCTTTGGGATTGGTGAAGGCACGCGTGAATTACTGGAACCGCCTGAAACCGTGGGTCGGTTGCTTCGTTCTAATTCGCTTTGGAAGGAAGACCAGCCTTCAGAAGTTATAGGAGATCTTTTTCAGGTGGGCACCGATGACGGGAAGGACTAGGTACTTGATCATTCCAATCGTGGAAGGCGACGGGGAAAAAGACGCAGTGCCGATCCTCCTGAAGAATTGGTTCAAGTTCCGGCGTTTCTTCAATTTCCACACGACCGACGAAGCTGTTTTCGCACCGCAAAGTGCGATGATCGCTCCGTACGATGCGGAACGTGAAAACGGCATTGAGCACTATGTGCGACGGGCTCGTGCTGCACGGCCAGATGCAATCTTGGTCATATTGGATTCCGACAAAGAGTGCATTCAGCGTCGGGGGAAACCTGCTGACCAACAACTTGGCCCAGAACTGACGCGCCGAGCGCAAGCGGCAGCGGATGGAATTCCGGTAGAGGTTGTTGTTGCGAATCGTGAATACGAAGCATGGTTTCTCGCAGGCTACCGCCGACTGAAGCAACGCGGCGTTTTTCACACTCAGGTGAAGTTCCGCGATGGTTACGATGTCGAAGAACCTGGTGGCTCGAAACGCAAGGTATCCGAGTGCATGGCAACAACGAAGCCCTATTCACCAACTGCGCATCAGCCGCAACTGACGGCGGCACTCGGTTTTGGATCGTACATGGCAGGCTACTCGCCGTCGTACGGAAAACTGTTGAGTCGTCTGGAACGCATCACACAGCAAGCGCGAAGAAACCGCAGGGCGAGACGTTAGCATGGCATTTGACAAGACAACTCGAAACCACCTCGCAGGAATGGTCGCTGAATGCAGGCGGCTTCTCTCCGCTGATATCGGTACGCAACTGCAGTCGGTTTACGGCATTCAGCCGGATGGTACGGCATCGGATGTAACGAAACTTCGACTTGATGATCGAGGACGAGAGATCGCTACCGCGCTTCGGCAGTGGCTCGACCACTTGGCAGTTTCAGATTCGTCTGGCGATGAGGCAACACGCCGGAAAAATGCTGTGTTTCGTATCAAGCACGAAACCGCATTTACTTTTCTCAATCGACTTGCCGCCATGCGGACGTGCGAATGTCCCGAACGTGGGGACGGACGGCGTGGCCTGATCATCGAATGTGTCTCGAAGGGGATGGAATCGGCAGGGTTTCAGCTGTATGAGCAGTTGGCAAGGAATGCCATCGGTGATCGAGAGACGACCTATCGAGTTTTCCTTGAACACATGTTCGACGAGCTGGCGATTGATCTCGGGTTGCTCTTCGATCGTCGAGCCGTTCAATCACTGATCTTTCCGGGTCCAGACTGCCTGAAGGCCGTCGTCACGGAACTCAACAAACCTGACGTTGCCAACCTTTGGAAGTTGGATGAAACCATCGGCTGGATCTATCAGGACTTTAATGACGAAAAAGAGCGGCGGGAGATGCGTAAAGTTTCTGCGCCTCGCAACTCACGCGAACTGGCGGTGCGGAATCAGTTCTTTACGCCACGATACGTTGTCAAGTTTTTGACGGACAATACTCTGGGCCGAATCTGGTACGAGATGCGTACTGGTCAAACGGCAATCACCGATGAATGTGAATTTCTCGTGCGTCGAATGAATGAAGTGTTCCTTTCATCGGGGCAACAACCACCTGCGTCAGACGACGATGACACGGAGCCATCCCTCGAAGATGACTTTTTCGTTCCGTATCGTGCAAAGAAAGATCCTCGCGATCTAAAAGTGCTCGATCCTGCTTGTGGCTCCGGGCATTTCTTGCTGTATGCATTCGACTTGTTGGAGACGATTTATCTTGAAGCATGGGAAGATCAACGGCCACCGGCATCCGAAGCGACGGGGCGGACGTTAAAGGTCGATTACCCGACCGAAGACGAGCTGCGACGTGCGATACCAGAATTGATCCTTCGTCATAACCTGCATGGCATCGATGTTGATTCACGCGCATGTCAGATTGCCTCTCTCGCACTTTGGCTGCGAGCCCAACGCAGCTATGAAAAACTGCAAATATCGCCAGCGGATCGTCCGCGAATCGGCAAGTCGAACATTGTGACTGCTGAGCCGATGCCCGGAGAAGAAGACCTGCGTGCTGAGTTTATTGCAACGCTACAGCCACCACTACTCGGACAACTGGTTGAACGTGTCTTCGAGTCGATGGAACTTGCCGGCGAAGCAGGTTCACTTTTGAAAGTGGACGAGTTGATCAGCGAATCGATCGCTGCCGCGCAAAAAGAATGGACGAACCAATGGGAGAAAGCAAGAGACAAACAAGGAAATGAGCTGTTGTTCTCCGTCGGCGAGTTGGACGCCATCAAAGAGGACAAGCAGCAAACATTGGATTTTTCTGATGTCACAGATGACCAATTTTGGCACGAAGCAGAGAGCCGGATTGTCGATGCACTTCGTCGGTACGCTGATCAGGCTACAAATGGAGCATCGGTTCGTCGTGGGTTGTTTCAAGAGGATGCCGCTCAGGGGTTCGCGTTCATCGACGTGTGTCGGAATCGATACGATGTCGTTCTAATGAATCCTCCCTTTGGTGAGCCCCCGGTGAAGTGCGAAAAGTTCTTTGATGACGCATTTACTTTAACGAGCAACGATCTCTACGGAATGTTCTTTGAACGAACACTTCAATGGCTTTCCGAGGGGGGCAAGGTAGGCGCAATTACCAATCGTACTTGGCTGGGCTTACCCACGTTTGAGGAACTCCGCACGAACGTATTCACCAAACTTGGGGCCATCGAAACTGCTGCAGACCTCGGCTCTTTCGTACTGGAGGCACAGGTAGAAACGATTGCGACAATAATTGGCAAAGGTGCGACCGAGGAAACGGAAGCGATATGGACGCGACTCTTAAAGACTCGACGAAAAGAGGAGATGCTGTCCGAAATTATTTTGCAGGTGCAAAATGGCACGTTGCATCCATCCGCGTTTATCGCAAACGCGAAACGGTTCTTGGACATGCCGAAAGCCGTCTATGGATACTGGATGTCAACCGAATTGATCGAACTATATTCCCCAAAACATGCGATCAAACCAGATGTTGCGGATGTTAAGCAGGGACTCGCAAGCGGAAAAGATTTTCGTTTCCTGCGTTTGGCTTGGGAAGTTCCTCCGTCGGAGTTGTCACTGCAGGGTACTTGGCCCAGATTTGCAAAAGGCGGTGAATACTCGCCTTTCTTTGACGACATTCATCTCACCCTAAAGTGGATTCGCAATGGCGAAGAACTTATCGCGTTAGGTAGTGGACGCCCACAGAACACGCAGTTCTTTGGGTCAAGTGGTATTACGTGGCCTCGCCGCACAACAAGTCCGTTTGGGCCAAGAGTGTTCTCCAGAGGGTGCGCCTTCGGCGATAAGGGCCCAGCCGCAATCACAAAAGCAGGCTATTCGCCAGCCGTTTTACTTGGAATCCTCACGACCCGTCCGAGCAGGCTACTTCTCTCAGTCCGCCTTGGTGCTGGCGACAACGCGCCCGGCTCGGCCTCTAAATCATATGAAGTGGGACTAATCGGGGCTCTCCCATACCCGGATTTGTCTGATGATGCGGAACGACGAATCGGAGAGTTGACTAATCAAGCAATTGATGCAGTCCGTATCGCGCAGTTTGATGTCGATGAAACGACGACCGGTTTCACCGTTCCACCTGCAGTCAAGTTTTCTGCAAATACAATTCGTCAATCTACTATGCAATGGGTAGTGGAACGTGAACACCGACTGATTCAATGGTCTGAGTCTGAGCAAGGACTCGATCGTGTCGTAGCCGCAGCCTTCGGATTTACGGAGAGCGACTTTGAGATAATGAGTGAGGAGTTGGAGTTCCCACTCAACCAACTCGAATGCGTTGAAGCCATTGATGCTGACGTGTTCCGCGACGCGTACCTGACCAAAAAGGTGTTGCCCGGCGACCGTCTTCCCGGTGGAGAAGATGCTTCTGCGGATGTCCGAGTGGAATCTCGTCGTAAGAAGCAACAATCACTTCGTTCCGAAGCAACAATCTGCCGTTTGTTCGAGATCACACCAGCACGCTTTGCTGAACTTCGTCAGGAAGCTGAACTTCTGCGTTCAGAAGATTTGCAGGAAGTAGCGGCAGGGACGCTGAGTTACTTGGTTGGTGCTGCATTCGGACGGTGGGACTTACGGAAAGCAATTGATCCTAATCTTCGTCCCGACCTTGCTGATCCGTTTGCAGAACTTCCTGCGTGTTCACCGGGTATGCTCGTCGGCGATGACGGCTTGCCGCTCACGGCGGCACCTGCAAGCTACCCCATTACAATCGCCGACAACGGCATTCTTGTCGATGATCCCGGACTGGACGGACACCGCCCTCATGACTCGGATATTGTGAGCCGCGTGCGAGATGGCATCGCTCAGATTTGGCCGCATCACGCAGAAGCGATTGAACTGGAAATTTGCCAAACGCTTGGTGTGCAATCAATCCGAGAGTTCTTTCGGACGCCAAGTCATTTCTTTGCTCATCATCTTTCACGATACAAGAAGAGCCGGCGTCAGGCTCCCATTTACTGGCCTTTGTCTACTGCATCGGGCTCATACACGGTTTGGGTTTACTATCACCGGCTTACCGATCAGACCATTTACACCATCGTCAACCAATATCTGGAATTGGGAAAGATTGACGAGGTTCAGCGAGCAGTAACACGAACGGAAGAAGAACTGGCTGGGGCGAGCGGTGCTGAGCAAACGCGTCTGAAAGATCAACTTACTGAACAGCAGGCATTTCTGAATGAACTCAATGATTTGAAGACCGAATTGCTTCGGATCGCTGATCTGCCTTACCGCCCAGACTTAAACGATGGTGTGATCATCAACGCCGCGCCACTTCATGAACTGTTTCGTCACCGGCCTTGGTCCAATGACTGCGAAGAATGCTGGCAGTCGATTGAGAGTGGTGAATATGACTGGTCGCATTTGGCGTTCAACATTCGCACCGACGAAGTAACAGAAAAATGCCGATCGGATCGTTCGCTTGCCATTGCGCATGATCGAGAAGAACTGTTCGTGGCAAGTGCGGCACCGAAACGATCACGAAAGAAAAAGGCGTAGAGGCAATATGAGCGTAAGCACATTCATTCACCGCCGACTGGTCGATCTGCTTGAAGAGCAGCGTGTCGTCGTCTGGTATGACGCAGAACAGTCCTTCACGGAATTGGTCGCGAAACTCACCGTACCCAACTGCATCGTCGTCGATACATCGCTGTCAACTCTCCAGTCTCGACGTGAATCCGATCGTGTTCTGGCTGGGATCAACAACCCGGATGATTCGGAACTGAAGCACAAACATTTGCTGGTTTACTGTCCTAGAGGTCGTGGCAAACGAGAAGAAGAAAGGTACGAAGACCCGTTTGAGGTCTTCGCTGTTATTGGCGCGGCCTTTGGTGACGACGAAGGTGACAAGCTGCAATCGTTGGCACGGCAGGCAATGCCCGATCGATCTGGTGAAATCGATCGACTGTTCGATGAGGGTCAGCCAACGCTTACCATGCTCGACAATCTAAAAGTCGGACAGTCGTTTCCGCTCATCAAGGATTGTCTGGGCACCGATTCACCGATGGATGTGGTCGCCAAGGTTCTTTGTGAAAAGGGAATTGTCGGCAAGATAGAAGGGACTGCCGGCGTTATTGATGAACTGCAGAGGATGTTGCACGACGAGTACGGCTATTCGCCTCCACCGCGCAAGGCCAAAGTCGAAGCGAAGCTAGCCCCGTTGGGTGCGTATGTGCTGTTGTCAGAATTTGTATTCGACTTGCAGACTGCAGTGCCGGATGGACTGAGCGACCTAACCGTTGCCGACACTGCTCACCGAGACCGAATCTTTGCAGTCTGCGATCGAATGCGAAGAAACGATGATTTCCGTGAGGGCTACATTAGTTTGGCTCAGCGGTTGGAAGACGAATTGAAGCTTCGTGAATCGTTTGCAGACTGCGACCAACTTGGAGTTCGTGACACGTTCCCTTTCGAGGAACAAAGGTTCCTGAAGCGTCTGCCGGAACTGGTCAAGTCAGGTGACTTGGATGCTGCTGCCAATATAATCAACGCAAGACGCAGTTCGGTTTGGTCATCTCTGGGGGAACGGGCCCTGTTGTGGAAGGTCGCAGAGAGGTGTGTCGATTTCCTGCGAATAGCCAAGGTATGTGCCAAGAAGATCCTGCCACCATCGCAAAGTCCCAAACAGCACGTCGAGAATTATGTCAGTCGCGATAACGGGCTGTGGTTGATCGACCAACACCAGCGATTAGTAGAACATGGCTCAGCGAGTTGTTCGGAAGACGAGGAAATCGAACCGTTGGTGGATTTGTGTCGCAAAGAGTATTTCGCGATCGCCGGCAAGGCACAGGACTCGTTCTTGGAAGCTGTCGCCCGCGACGGATGGCCCCCTGAAGCAACGAGCCGGCACACGCAAACATTTGATAAGCATGTTGCACCTCTTCTGGCAGAAGGCGGACGAGTCGCCTACTTCCTTGTTGACTCTATGCGTTACGAAATGGGTCATGATCTGGGAGCCAGCTTGGAAGGTCACGGTAACGTCCGCGTGGAGTCCTCAGTCAGCATTCTGCCTACGGTGACGCCATTCGGAATGTCCGCACTCATGCCCGGTGCTGAAGCCGCGTGGAAGATCATCGAAAAGAAGAACGACCTGCTGCCTGCCCTTGGCGATGATGTGATGCCGGGAGTGACAGAGAGAAAGTCACTGCTCAAAAGTCGATTCGGTGACCGTTTTGCTGATGCCACACTGGAGAGCGTGCTTACGATCAAAGACAAGCGGCCTCCAAAACAGATTGCCAATGCAGATTTGGTCGTTGTTCGTACTCAGGAGATGGATGCCTACGGTGAAGTGATGCCGCTGTATCAGGCTCGTAAGCACATGAGTGGTATTCTTGGTGAATTGGTGACTGCAACCAACCGCCTAGCGAAGCTGGGTTACACGCACTTCGTGTACGTGGCGGATCACGGTCATGTACTTCTTCCCGAGATCGCTGCTGGTGACGCAATCAAGAAACCTCCGGGAGAATGGAAACTTGAGAAGCGACGTTGCCTGCTCGGTCACAGTACCGGGCCGGCCAGCGGGGTGACGATCATCAAGACAGAAAAGTTGGGCATTGATGTCCCTGTTCCAGAAATGGCCGTCGCATCGGGTTTCCGCGTCTTCAAAGCAGGTGCCGGATACTTCCATGAAGGGATATCACTGCAGGAGTGCGTTCTTCCGATCGTTGTTTTGACATCAACCAAGGCCAAACAAGAAACATCAAGTTCGACGGACATACAGATCCGCTACCGAACCGACAGCTTCACCAGTCCGATCATCGGACTGAAGTTGTTTCACAATAGTTTGTTTGATGAGGCGTTGCTTATTCGACTCGAAGCGTATGATGGGACCGGTGCGAAGGCCAATTCCATTGGTGAAGCAGCCGACTGTGACGCACGTGACCCGAATACAGGTTTGATTACGCTGGGCAAAGGCGAGACTCAGGTTCCTCTGCGAGTTGATGATGACTTTGAAGGAAAGCAAATTGAAGTGCGTGTGATCGCCGCCGATGGACCGGGTGTCGTTCTGGCAAGAAAAACACTGAAAAACAAAATGTTGATGTAGGGAAAATACCGTGTCGATGGACGCACTTGATCAAAAAGTTACTCGCATATTCGCCGGCAAAGTCGTGCGTAAGGATCTGCTACATCAACTCAAAGGTGGAGAGAACGTTCCTTCGTACGTGCTTGAGTACCTGCTCGGAAAATATTGCGCGTCCGATGACGAGCAGGAAATCAAACTTGGAATCGAGGCCGTCAAGGATACGCTGACTCGGAACTACTTCCGCCACGACGAAGCCAACAAGGCGCAGTCGCTTGTCGAGCAGAAAGGGAAGTATCGCTTTATCGATCGCATCGACGTTCGATTCTTGGCAAGCGAATCGAAGTATTGGGCTTCGATGGACAACTTTGGATTCAACCGTATCCACGTCGCACAGGAATACTACCGCCGCTATGAGCGCTTGCTTGAAGGTGGCATCTGGGCAATCACAGATGTCGAATACCACGCAAATGACGACGGACCAAAAGGCAGTCCTTTTCACATCGCGGCAATCAAACCCGTCCAGCTTGCTCGATTCGACTTCGAGGAATATGCCCAGCTTCGTTCAGAGTTCAGCACCGATGAATGGATTGACATCCTGATTCGTAGCGTCGGCTTGGAACCGCAGACGTTTGATCGTCGGCTAAAGCTCCTGTTGTTGTCGCGTCTGATCCCATTCGTCGAACACAACTACAACTTTATTGAACTCGGGCCGCGCGGCACAGGCAAGTCATACGCATACAGCGAGTTCTCCCCGTACTGCATTCTTATTTCAGGTGGCAAAGCCAGCAGTGCAAACCTGTTCTACAACAATGCTCGGCGGAAAGTCGGGTTAGTTGGCTACTGGGATGTTGTTGCGTTTGACGAAGTGGGCGGCATGAAGGTCAGTGATCCTGATGTGATGCAGATCATGAAGGATTATGCGGCAAATGGACGATTCAGTCGGGGCGTGGCTCAGATTACCGCCGAGGCATCGCTGGTTTTCGTCGGCAACCTTAATCAGCCGGTGGAATCTTTGGTCGCAAATTCCGCTACCGACCTGTTCCAGCCATTGCCCAAAGAATTCGACTTGGCATTGATCGACCGATTGCACTTTTACCTGCCCGGCTGGGAAGTGCCGAAGAATTCAACGGACATCCTGACTAAGCATTACGGATTCGTGACAGACTATCTGGCTGAAGCTTTTCGCCATCTGGCAAAGAGCAACCAGACAGACACAACAGAGAAGTTCTACCGGCTGGGCAATCACGTCGAGGGCCGAGATGCCAGAGCTGTCCGACGAACGGTGAGCGGCTTCGTGAAGCTGTTACATCCAGACGGAAAGTACGAGAAGGAAGAGGTGCGAGAGTACGTTGAGTTGGCGCTAGAAGGTCGCCGTCGCGTGAAAGAACAGCTGAAGAAGCGACACTTCACGGAATTTCACAAGACCAGCTTTTCGTACATCGACAATGAAACCAATCACGAAGTTGTGGTCGCTGTTCCCGAACAAAGTGGAACTGGTTCAATCAGCCAAGATCCATTGCCGGCAGGTTCTGTCTATGCCGGTGTGATCGACTTGGAAGCCAATGTTGGTCTGTACCGGATCGAAGTCAATTGCTTGCCGGGCACTGGGAAACTGAAATCACCGGCCAGCATGGAGAAGACGTTGAAGGAGTCACTTCAACGCGCGTTTTCCTACCTGCAGGTCAATCAAGACAAAATGGGCCTAACGACATCGATCGCCCAGAAAGACCTGATGATTGAAGCTGTCGAGCTTACGGGCGGAAGAGTTGAAGCCGGCTGTGGTATTCCGTTCTTTATCGCCATGATGTCGGCCATCCATGATCGTCCCGTCGATACCAGCATGGTGATCCTTGGAGATCTCACAATCCAAGGGAACATCAAAGGGCTCAGTTCCATCCTCGAACCACTTCAAGTCGCGGTAGACAACGGAGCGACTAGAGCATTGGTCCCCATCGCGAACAAAAACCAGTTTGCTGCTTTACCAGAGGAAGTTGTCGAGAACCTCGAATTGGTCTTCTACGGCGATCCGGATAGAGCGTTACGTCGAGCCTTGGCAAACTAGGAGAAATGTGCCCACCTTTAGGAATCGCAATTCGCTAGCCACGAATAGTGGCCGCGTTCAGCTCGCCACCGGGTCACAATCCGTACACCTCAGCAAGATTCCCGTCCACTGCTCTAGAGTGCCGAGGCGAATCCGCTGCCAAAACTTGGATTTCGGGAAACGCTAGACCGAAGGCGTTCGCTTCTTGCTGTAGTGAATGGCCCAATTCGAATAAGCATGTCCGTTCAGAAGAAGCTGCTGGCAAGCGACCGCCTTCGGTACAGGCTGTGATAAGTTAAGCGATGAAGATGTTGCTCTAAAACGCAAAATAGAAGTTTGTCGGAAGCCAGCTTGGCGCGTCCGGTGCGTGACACTCCCAAAGCTGAACCTGCATTTCCCTTACTCGGTAGACGACTCGTCAGGTTCATGCGAGCCTTGAATGGCTGCTGAGCTCAGGCGGTAACCGATGGTCGCTTCGATTATTCGTGAACGAATTAGATCGAGTTGGTCACCCTTGCGAACGGGAACATCAATGCATTTTGCTAGTCGTGTCAGCTCGTCTTTCAACGCCGCTTCTTCGTTTAGCAGTTTCTCGCCTTCTTCCCGAGTGGCGACAGTTTGGAGCTGTTTGATGAGCTCGCGAAAGTCCTCTTCTGTCGACTTCGCTGCAGGCTTGGCGGTAGCCTGACCACGACGACCCTGCAAGCCCAGCTGAAGTTTTGCTGCACCACTTGCAATATCTTCGAAATCTGCATCATCGAGGGCGGCCACTTGACGAGCTAGATCTCGGAGAATCGAAACAAATAGATCTTTATCCGAACGTGCCATTTTTTTATTCCTACTCAAGGCCAACAAGCCCCTCAAATTCCGTTACGAAGTTTTCAATCTCGGCTACAACATCCGGATGTGTCGTCCCGCTATATTGGTTTAAGACGACAGGCACTCCTTGCTCTGCTGCGTCGGCAAATATCGTCTTGTTCTCGCGAATTAGTGATCGGAATACTTTGATACCGAGACTCTCTGTTCTTGCAATGAACGGTCGCTGTGCTGAGATCGGGCGCCCCGAAGTAATTTGGATCATGGTAAAAACAACACCCAGAATTTCTGGCTCAATGATCTCTTCTCCATCATCTGGATCATGCGTCGCATATTCGTTGTAGTCTCTCACTAACGCGTTCAGGTTGCGGATCAGGTAGCTAATGCCTAGCGTTGAGAGGTAGTCCGGCTTTGCGGGAATCAGAATTCGATTGCTTGCAACGATGGCTGTCTTCGTGGTGATATTGAAATTTGGCGGACAGTCAATTAGCACGATGTCATATTCGTCTGGATCAAGGTTCGCGAGTTCATCAGACAATCGGCGATGCAGTTTTAGAAACTTCGCTTTTGCTTGAGACATAGTGGCGCCACCAAGCTCTGTCGCTAACTCCAGGTCCACGTTGATCAAACCCAGATGAGATGGGACCAAATGAAGCTTTCCCGCATCTTTGTTCACCTTTTCAAGTCTGGCTTTCACCTTTGGTGGTTCAAAAATCAGTGATTTTAGAGGAATCGGGCTACTGCTCGAGGCCGAATCGAACCAAGCTTTGATCGTCTTGTCTTTCGACAATTTCTCTTGCCAGATGTCTGGGCTAACAAAAGAAAATGTCAAGCTGGCTTGAGCATCTAGGTCGAGAACCAGCACGTCATGTCCACGCACAGCCAATTCCGCAGCGAGATTCGCTGTGGTGGTGGTTTTACCAACGCCACCTTTGTAGTTTATTACCGAAACGACATCCATTTTGGGCGGCTCCAAGATTGAAAGCTAAAGGGGGCGGCATTCTAGAGGGGTGGGCTTCGATCCACCATGCCGCATATCGCAATTTTTTGGTCCATCGGGGAGCTCTGTGGGGCGGTTAGGAGCTATCGCAGAGCGATGCGAGTTCAGGTAGTTTCGTTCGTGTGCTGACGCCGATCATTCGGAACTTCCAGTCACTTTTTGATGTCAAGGTCTTTGTGTAGCACGTCCACACAGCCCGCAACTTGAATCTAGCCGCACGAGTAGTAGCATGTCAGAAAAACTGAAACTCGCACCTCTCCAATTGAATTGGCTGATTCGCCACGTTTCGTTTGAGAAGCATGTCCAATTCCAGAATCGTTTCGTACTCGATGAGCGTGATCGGGAGTATGTTCAATCAATCGTCAAAATTGCGAACGAACATTGCAGTGACGCAATCGACTCTGGAACAGAATTCTTTCGAGCTCGAGTGCACCCCGCACAATCTACGGCAACCCACGTGCCGTACCTCGGCTACGAATACAAGCCCACGAAGTTTCCAGCGGATCAAATGCTCGCTCCACCGGAACAACTAGCTAAGCCGGGCAGAATCAGCCCGGCAGGACTGCCAGTGCTATACGTTGCTTCCGACGAAAAAACCGCGATCGCGGAAATTCGGCCTTGGGTCGGAGTGGAATGCCCCCAATTCCTGGTCCAGTGTTATGAGAGTAGGGATTGGGTAACAGAATTCGCAGTGGGCTGCTTCCGCGGAGGGAGCGCAGCGACCGTAGCGGAAGCAGCCCACTGCGAGGCAAACTCCGCCGGGGTGAGACCACCAAGACCACTGTGTGGACGACGGTGGTTGTACGTTTGACGCCAGGATTCAATCACGGCCTGAGCCTCAGCTAGGCTGCCGAACAACTCGCAGGCCAAACACTCGTCGCGGAACCGACTGTGGAAGCTTTCGACGTATCCGTTCTGCCAGGGGCTTCCCGGTTCGATGTAAGACGTGCCTACCTCGATGAAGTCGAGAAACGAGCGAACCGACTTGCTGATGAACTCCGGCCCGTTGTCGCTACGAATGAATGACGGGACGCCGCGGATCACAAATAACTCGCTCAGTAAATGCACCAAGTCATCGCCGGTAAACTTCCGACCAACCTCCAGGGCAATGCACTCGCGAGTGAACTCGTCGATCAACGAAAGAATTTTCAGTGATCGACCGTTCTCGGTTCGGTCGAAGATGAAGTCGATCGACCAAACATGATTAGGACGCTCAGCTGCTCGGCGATTGATACCCCCGTCTGCATTTCCCATCCGTCGCTTCTTTGCCTTTTTCACGGGTACTTTGAGTCCCTCTTGCTTCCAAAGTCGATAAACACGTTTGAAGTTCACACGCCAACCTTCCTGCCGGAGCAAGCGTGTAATCTGTCGATATCCGTAGCGAGGGAATTCACCCACGAGCTCAAGAATCCGCGCGATCAGACGCGGTTCTTCTTCATTGGTTTTTGCCGCGTAGCGTTGGCTACTACGTGGCTGGCCGAGCGTCCTGCAAGCCCGACGCTCCGAGACGGCGAAACTGTGCTGTAACTTACAGACTGCGTCGCGTCGTCGCGCCGGGCTCAGAAGTTTCCCTCTGCGATCATCTTCAACATCTTCTTGTCGAGCTCTGCTTCGGCGAGCAGTTCCTTGAGTCGTTGATTCTCAATCTCGAGCTCGCGGAGTCGTTTGGCTTCATCGGACTTCATGCCGCCAAACTGCTTCTTCCAACGCATCCAAGTCGATTCGGCAACCCCAAGCTTCTGGTAGACCTCCGCAGCAGTCTTGCCAGCGGCCAACATCGCCTCGCCCTCAGCCAACGCCTTCACGATCTGTTCAGGCTTTCGTCGTTTTCGTGCATTCGTCATTTCAAGAATCTCCAAGGCCACCATCGGCCGGTAAACTCTCATAACTCATGGATCAGCTTTTGGGGAGCACGCCAGGAGCATACCTAACGACTGCGAAAATAAAGACGAACAAGGAGCTGCGAGTCGCAGATTTGCGTCTTGGATATCTGGGGAACGTGTTCAAGAATGAAGCAGAGAACGAGAGTTTTTCGACATTCTGGAACAGAGTCATCTGCCTGAACTTTTCCGAACCGATGCATCCCGAGGATGCGGCTGCATACGCGACGACGCAGGTCCTTAGTGCGCATCTCCATGCGGCTGGCATTGATGGTCTTTTGTACTCAAGCGCCATGAATCCGAACGGCCACAACTGCGTGATATTTGCAAAAAACAACGTTGAGATTATGTCAACGCGACTTTGTCGTGTGGAATCGGTTAGCCACGAAGTGGAATGGAAAGCCGATAGCAATGTAATGAAAAGCAGCGGCGATTAACTGAGGATTCGCTCGAAAGTTTTGCATAGAACGAAGAATAGGTTTCAGGACTCAAACTCAGGGGCGATCGTCTGGCTTGCTAAAGGCACGGTGCGCAAATCCATTTTCACGCAGTTGGAATTCGCCTCTTATCTTCGGCGCCGGCTTCGGATTCTGCTCCCATCGAGGAAACCGAAGCGTCGAGCCAGTTAGCTCCCCAAAGGCCATTCATACTTTCCTGCTGCCTCGCCTCGACGAAGCTCATCACGAATTCCTGCGCTAACGACCTGCCGCTAACGGTTGGCCGGCGTGTTACCTAACAATACCGAACAACCTCTCAATACTGCGATTCAATGCAACTGATCTAGACAGGTGCAACGATCGCAGTACATTGAAAACACGAAGAAACGGGGTTTTTAGCGATAAACGGCTGGTGGCAATTCTGAACTTCGGAACCGAGGGTTGCAGGTTCGAATCCTGCCGGGTGTATTTTGCGGCCTCCCCTGGCCCGTCAGTGGACATCACGAGCTCGGTTTTACCGGGCTTTTTTTGTGGGTTGATGGCTGCTGATTCCTGTGGCCCCCGTGGATTGGCCTACGGACTGCCCTCCACCGAAGCTCGGTAGGGCTATCGCCCGGTCGAAGTCACCCCCTGACAGCCCGCGACCGCGGGCAGGTAGTGGGCTTCCGCAATCGCTCCGCAATGCTCCCATCGGGTGCGGCGGCTTGCGTGAAATTCTCTGAACGACCTGAGGAAGACTGGCAACCCAGCTCGGCCAATGATTCTCTTGAATGTCGTTCGCAAATTGTTTTTTGTGCCGCGGTACCGCCCGATCACTTAGGCAGCATCAAGTAGGTATCCGCGGAACAGCCCTGCCCTGCCCCGCTGCGCGATTGCAAAGCGGCGGTTCGGTTCAACCGGCGTCTGAGCCGCAGGGAGATAGCCCCGGTTTTCGGCATGGCGGTTCTGGCTCCCGAACCGGGGCTATCGCCCTGCGGCTCAGGGGATGCGGGAAACTTCGACCGACGTAGGCCAGATCGTCCAGCACCAACGCAATCTTTCTTATCGTCTGGCACAGGAAACGGAGGCATCCACGTCTCCTTGTTGTAAGCATTCAGCCACACTGCTCGACAAGCTGATGACGACGCCGACGTCAAGGACGACGGCCCGCTGGCGATGCAGCGCCAGCGAACACGATGGGGGCGAAGACAAAGACGCGCGCAGCAGACGACGCAAGTCCCGTGCGCACTGCGGACGACGCGAATCTCGCTGAAACCATGGCGGGCGAAGGGTCGCCGCACGGCATACGTATCGATGCTGCGGATCCGACTGTGACGCGTTCGCCCGCTGGCGAGGCAGGCCATGAAACAGAAGCCGGAGCTTGCAGAATCTGTTAAGACTAAGCATCCATTGCGGCGTGATCTTGCTGAACCCGAACGGACATCCGCAGCAGTTCTCCCCTGGTCTCCTCTGCCGCATCGATGATCACCGGACACACGCTGGTCGTGGATGGAGGATGGACGATCGTTTGAATTTGCCTGACCTCTCGATTTGCCTGACTGACAAGCTACTCGACCCACCCCATAGCGAGCCAAACCGGATGAACAAACCAATCTTCGCCTTCGTGATTGCACTCTTCTCGCCTGGGCTATTGTCAGCCCAAACGCTGCGCGAGCGTGACATCATCTATCAGCGAACCGAAGGTGTTGCGTTGACGATGGATGTGTTTGTGCCAGAGAAACCGAACGGCGTCGGGATCATCAAGATTGTTAGCGGCGGTTGGAAGTCGAATCACTCCAAAGTGAAGGACGGCTTTTCCAGTCCCTACACCGATCAAGGGTACACGGTCTTTGCCGTCTTTCACGGTTCTCAGCCGCGATACCAAGTCCGCGACATCATGGGATTCATGCATCGCGCCGTCAGGTTCATTCGCACCAACGCGGATCGCTGGAACATTGATCCCGATCGCATTGGTGTCACTGGCAGCAGTGCAGGCGGCCACCTCAGCCTGATTCTTGCCACCAAGGGCGGACCCGGCGATCCGAAAGCGAACGACCCGGTCGATCGCGCCAGTAGCGCCGTCCAGGCCGCCTGCGTTTTCTATCCGCCTACCGACTACTTGAATTGGAGCGAACCAGGCGACGACTGCGTCGGCGTCGGCAAGCAACAACGTTGGCAGCCTGCGTTCGGTGATGAATCGAAAACGGCCGAGACTCGCCAAGTGCTTGGACGCCACATGTCGCCGATCTACCACGTCAGCGAAAAGACACCGCCCGTATCCATCATCCACGGCGACGCGGACCCGATCGTGCCACTGTATCAGTCGCAGAGTTTCCAGACGGTCGCCGAGTCCAAAGGTGTGCCGATCCAGCTGGTGATCAAAGAAGGTGCCAAGCACGGCTGGCCCAACAAGGAAGCCGATGAAGTGCAATTCGTGAATTGGTTCAATCAACATTTACTGAAATAGAAAAACATGCATCAGAAAAGTCTGCTTTGGATGAATCGTCGAATGGCAGTCATCGCTTGCGCTGTCTTGGCGGCGGCTGTATCGTTGATGCCCAGGTGTTTCGCCGACGATAACAGCACGCATCATTTCAAGATTGGCACCTGTGATTGGTCGATCCAAATGCCGCTGTCGGTTGAGTCGTTTGAGTTTGCTCGGCGTAATGGACTGCAAGGCATTCAATATTCATTCGATGCGAAAGAAGAAGGCCTTGACCTGCGTCTTCCAGAGAATCGCGACATCATCCGCGAAACAGTCCAAACAACGGGAGTCGGAATTTCTTCGCTGGGCATCGGGCTGCTGAACAGAGTCCCGCTGGCGACGACGGACGAAGCCGAACGATTGGTCGTCGAGTGCATCGAAACGATGGCAAAGCTTCAAGAGGAAGCGGCTGAACTGGAGGATCGTGATCTGGCGGCCAAGGTCTCACCCAACATCGTATTGCTGGCCTTCTTCGGCAAAGCGGACATCAACGGCAAGCCGGAGTTGATCCAGACAGTCATCGAAAAGCTGAAGCGAGTCGCTCCGCTGGCGGAAAGGCACGGTTTCACCCTGGCCTTGGAAACGCTGCTGAACGAAGCCGACCACCGCCACATCCTTGCAAGCGTCGGATCGCCCGCCGTGAAAATCTATTACGACACGGGGAACGCGTCGCGGATGGGCTACGACATCTATCGCGAGATCGAGAGCCTTGGCAGCGAGAACATCTGCGAAATTCACCTGAAAGAGAATGGTGATTTGCTCGGCAACGGCGACATCGACTTTGCAAAAGTAAAAGATCTGCTCGAATCGATGCAGTACAAAGGATGGTTGATCATCGAAGGCTCATTTCCCAAGCGGATGGATCGGGCGGAAGCCACCGAAAAGAACGCGACTTACGCCCTAGATCTGTTCAATCCATCCCTTCAATCCAGCGAAACAGACAAAAGTCAATAACACGCCCTCCTGAGCCGACGGCTTACGAGATCGAACCTGCCCAGTTGAACCAATCCACCAGCCACACCAACAACCGAACACGATGAATCACAATCAAGTCTCTGACTTCAACAGCTTCAATCGCGGCTGGCTCGTCGCATTGGCAATCGTCGCAAGCTTCTTATCAACCGCACAAGCCGAAGACCTCAGCGGCGACTGGTCTGTTGAGCTCGAATCCGGCCTGCCCGCCTGGATGCGAGTGGTCGAAGAGGATGGACAGTCGCTGGTCTACATGCGTTTGTATATCGGCCCAACCGGCCCCTATAAAGCCGAGCAGGTTGACGGACGTTTGAAGTTTGAAATCCGCAGAAACCCCAAAAAGAAGAACGGACAAGCGTCGGTTACCCGAGTGGATGTTGGCCTCAACGATGGCAAGCTCGACGGTGTCCTTGATCGCCAACTCGCCGATGGAACTTCGCAGCGTGATGCGTTCACAGGAAAGCGGGTCCCACCGATGCCCGAGTCGGCTCCCGAATTGTCGAAGGTTCGATTCGGCCATCCGATCTCACTCTTCAACGGCAAAGACATCAGCGGCTGGCGAACTTACGAGTCCGACAAGACAAATGGATGGAGCGTCATCGATGGAATGCTGGTCAACTCCACCACCAAGACCGACTTCAGTCCGACCGGTTCCTACGCAAATTTGCGAACCGAGGCTGAGTTTGAAGACTTCTGGCTGCACATCGAATTCCTGGTCGAAGAAGCACGAAACAGCGGCATCTATTTGCGAGGGATGTACGAGGCGCAAGTGGTTGATCGCGACAGCCGAATGCAAGGCATCCAGGGAGTGGGCGCGATCTTCGGTGCGATCGCACCGTCCGTCAATGCGGGAAATCCCGGTGGCCAATGGCAAACCTACGACCTGACTCTTGTCGATCGGCACGTCACCGTTGTCCTCAATGGTGTGAAGGTCATCGACAACCAACCGATCGATGGCCCAACGGCGGGAGCCATCTACACGAACGCCGCCGCACCGGGCCCGATCTACCTACAGGGCGACCACACCACCGTGTCGTACCGCGACATCTATCTGGCACCGGTCGTCAGCAAGCAGTGAGTGGCAGTCGCGAGTGACGCATCCCGCAAAGAAATGCCAGCCGATGAAGAGGTTGTTTCACACTCACCCAACACAAGACTCTAAGCGGATTCCAAACTCATGATAGGAAAACACTTCTGTGTTGCCAGCTTGCTATGCATTCTGTCAACCTGTTTGACGGCCGACAAAGTGTCGATTCTGCAAGCTCAGGAGCTCAGTCGCGAGGGACAACGACGAAAGGCTGTTCACGACTACCTGTTCGATACGTTTGCCGAGGGACGTAAGACCGAATACGTCGGGCAGGGACACGACCGAGGCCTTAAGAGCCTTAACGTTCTTGAGCAAGTTTCCGAGATCGGCGATGGCGACGAGCTGTTGCTGCCCGCGGGAGCCGAGCAAATTGCGGGGCTGTTTCGGCATTTCGGTTTTCACGGCGAGGGGCTCGACCGGATCAAAGAAGTTCGTGTCTTTCCGTTCTCGCCCGACAAGGCGCCCCCGCGCAGCGTCCAGGTCAAGGACTTCTATCGCGTTCAGATGCCGTCGTTGCCACTGACGGACAAGCCGTTCGAGCGAATGAAGATTCGGTTCGTGATGAAGGATGCGCAATCTGTTTGTCGCATTGACGATCTTGTTTTCTACGCTCAAAAGCAAATTCCACCCGATTTTGACACCATCCCGTATCGCGACCTGGGTTCCGAGTTCCCTCGTGAGCAGGTCGTCATTGACGTCGACACTCAGCACGAACTTTCGATCAGTGGAACGACCGACCTGCAACGAACCAAATGGTTTCGCATTCATGAAACGCCTGGTGTCGTGCACGAGTCCTTTGAAAAGTGGGCCAATGATCGCAACTTTGGACCGGGACGAGGAGCGTTCAAATTCAACCCGGCGCTGACCCGTGGCTGGAAGAAAGGAGCCAAGACGTTGCAAGAGCGTGCGGACAAACCGGGTGCGGCGGATTTCAGCTTCTTCGACAGCTATGACGCAGGCGAACGACAACGCCGAGCGTTGCCCGCGTGGCAGAAGACGCCTTTCGCATTGTGTTTCAACGACTGGCCCGAGTTCATGTCCGTTCCCTTGAAGGGCCGTGGTACGCCGCGAGTGGAGCATTTCGACGACGCCGCCGAATTGGCTGCGGCGTACGTCGCCGATCAGATCGCAGATGGAGGATCGACGGCGGCTTGGTGGGAAGTCAAAAACGAGAGTAGCGTGGCGTCCGAGTGGGCTCACCACGGAAACAAGGATGTCGACGGTTGGGGCTTGCTCGCCGACTTTCACAATCGCGTTGCCGACGCGGTGCATGAACAGTCGCCAACAACCCAAGTCGGTGGTCCGTCGTCTGCCTACATGCAAGTGCAAGTGAACGACTTTGGCCTGTATAAGCAACAAGCCCGGTTCATCGAGGAAACACGAGGCCGTCTCGACTTCTTCTCGCATCACTTCTACGAGAACGCGTTGACGCTGGGGGCTCACCAGCGTCGTGGCGAAGGTTACTCCAATTACTTGCTCGGACGATATGAAGCGATTCTGGATATGCTTCGCGCCGACATGCACCGCGTTGACAACGTGCTGCCGATTCTGATCACCGAAACCGGATCGCTGCAAAACGGTCGTGAACCATCCGACAACTGGCTACGACTGCACGCTTGGAACGCCTACCTGACCAAGTCCATGCAGCGTCCCGATCAGATCGACCTGTTTGTGCCATTCATTTTCCTGCACATGTCCTGGAATCCGCTCAGCGGTGATGCGGCGTTCACTCCCAAGGCGGATCGCGACCGCCACGTCGACATCGACGATTTCGATCCGACCACGATCGCAAATTACTTTGAACTGTGGCGTGACTTCGACGGGCAACGACTTCCGGTTTCGTTCGACCGCGACTGGTTGGACGTGGTGGCGATTCACGACGGGAATCGAATCTCGCTGGCGGTAACGAACATGGGCGGGCGACAGATCGCCGTCGACCTTTCTGGTGTAGCCGCTCGCTTGAGCGTCAAAGAGGCAACCCAAACGAGACTGAATTATCACCGGGGCGAGGTCGTCTTCGAGCCCGAACACTCGGTTGACGCGACGGCAATTCCAGTCGACGTCAACGAAACCACAATCATTCGCCTGAATCTGCAACAACCGCTCGCACCCACGGGAACGCTGAGACTGGATCGTTGGTATGCCAGCAGAACGGCGGTTGCAAGCCAGGGCAAATTTGCTGAATTCCAAATCGGCGTCCCAAACGTAAAATCCATTCAATCCGCGAAGCTGATCATCGGGATCCATCGACGAGGCGGTTTGACCCAGCCTCTAACCGCTCGCATCAACGGCAAGCGGTTGACGGTCAACACCGGCGACTCGAACGAATTCAGCGAGTTCTTCGCCCCGATGGATTTGGAAATCCCCGCAAACATCTTGCGCGACGAAAACGAAATCATCATCGAAGCGCAAAGCGGAGCAACGATCACCTCCGTACAACTGGTCACCCTCATCGAATGAGCAATGACGCACTTGCCGATAGAGTGAATCAGCAGAGCCAAATCGACGAGTGCCGGTTCGCCATTGCCCCATGCGTCGAACAGCGAACCGGAAGTCGTCACCAAGACGACGTGAATGGCGAATTTCCCGGACCGTTCCAATTCAGTCCGTCGGGATGAACATTGGGCAGTGAACGGTTTGGCCCCCCCTGCCCCTCACCTCGATGGATGATCCTGCCGAATATGGTTCGTCAGTTTGCCCCGATAGCGATGCTGTATCGTATCCCTGGCCATGCCATGCAACATTCGGGCACTTGATCGAACCTAGGGTCATTGCCGACCCAATCATCCCCAACCAACCTCGAGGAACTCGATGCATCACTTTCCAACATGGACTGCCCTACGGATCGGTCTGATGATCAGCCAAGTGAGCTTCGCTATCGCTGCGACGGATCTGTCGGCATCTGAATTGCCCGCAACCGCTAGCCGGAACGGGGTGAAGCCTCGCAACGTTGTCTTTATCCTGACCGATGACCACCGCTACGATGCGATGGGATTCATGGGGCATCCGTTCCTAGAGACTCCCCATCTCGATTCACTGGCATCCCATGGAGTTCACTTCAAGAACGCGTTTGTCACCACTTCGTTGTGCTCACCGTCGCGAGCATCCATCTTGACCGGCTTGTACACGCACAAGCATCGTGTGATCGACAACAACCGTGCTGTGCCCGAGGGAACCATTTTCTTTCCTGAATATCTGCAGCGTGCCGGTTACGCGACGGCGTTCATTGGGAAATGGCACATGGGCGGGCATTCCGATGAGCCTCGTTCGGGATTTGATCACTGGGTTTCATTTCGTGGGCAAGGCCACTACCTGCCCCCGAATCCCAACTACACGCTCAACGTCAATGGTGAACGTGTCAAGCAAAAGGGGTACATCACCGATGAACTAACCGATTATGCAGTCGATTGGCTGGAAGATCAGCAGCACAGCGACGAACCGTTCTTTCTGTATCTATCGCACAAGGCTGTTCACGGGCACTACATTCCGGCCCAGCGTCATGTCGGACGCTACGAGGACAAGGATCTCAGTTTTTTGCCTCGCGGCGAAGGCATCACAGCTGAAAAGAACTCGCCTCGTTGGGTTCGCGATCAAAAGAACTCATGGCACGGAATCGAATTTAGCTATCACAGCGACATCGGGTTGGACACGCTTTACCGGCGCTATTGCGAATTGGTCCTTTCGGTGGACGACAGCGTCGGTCGAGTGCTGGATCAGTTGAAGAAGATGGGAATTCACGATGAGACATTGGTCATTTACATGGGTGACAACGGATTCATGTGGGGCGAGCACGGGCTGATTGACAAGCGGGTTTCCTACGAAGAATCGATGCGAGTGCCGATGATGATGCAGTGCCCAGATCTTTACGAAGGTGGCAAGGTCGTTGACAATGTGATCGGCAACATTGATATCGGCCCCACCATTTTGCACGCTGCTGGATTGCAAACGCCCGACTACATCGACGGACAAAGTTTCCTGGACCTGCCCAACACGCCCAGAATGACGTGGCGCAAGAATTTCCTCTACGTCTACTATTGGGAAAAGAACTACCCGCAAACGCCAACACAGTATGCTCTTCGCGGAGATCGTTTCAAATACATCACTTACTACGGCGTCTGGGATACCGATGAGCTGTACGATCTGAGCAAGGATCCCGCCGAGAAAAACAACCTGCTTCACGATCCCGCGTACAAGTCCGTGGCGATCGAAATGGAAAATGAGTTGTACAAAATGCTAGGGGATGCAGGAGGGATGGACATCCCGATGAACCAGCCCCGTGGCGGGTCGCAGAACAAACGCTGGAGTGACATTGGCGGAAAGTCTGCAGCAGCGTTTCCCGCCGCACTTGTCGTCGAAACGCCTGCCAACCGAACCGCCAAATAGGCATTGGCAGACAATGGGAAGTGAGCTTCGATACAACGATCGCGTTGGGCGAAAAGGCAAAGACAATCAGAAGTGAAACGGTGCAATTGAGCGACACGCTGCACGCCGCCGATGAAAGAAACTTGTCGGAACAGTACCCTGACGACGAAGGCATCAGCAAAGACGAGCGCGTTATCATCGCCAGTGATTTTGAATCGGGGATTGATGCCCCGTTCAAAATCGCACGCAAAGGCGTCGTGGCCCTACAAAACGACAAGATTGCTTTTACCGGCAAAGGCTGTGTCCAGATTACGGCGACTAGAAACGTCGACCAAGGCGGCGACGTCAAGATCCAATGGGACAAAGGTGTCGACACCTGCTTTATACGCGTCTATGTGCGATTTGACAAAGACACTTGACTTCACTGATATTGCCAACGATCAGTGTGCCACGGCACGACCGAATGAATCGCCCAAAGGATTACGAATGACGAACCCCATATTTTCGCGACGGATCTTCACGCTCCTCTTGGTCAGTGCCATGCTGGCCGCAGGGGCAAATTGCGCCGCGGAGTCAACCGCTGACTTCTATTTGTCGCCCAGCGGTTCTGACACGTGGTCGGGGACGTTGCCAGAACCGAACGGTCAACGAACGGATGGGCCGTTTGCGACGCTGCAGCACGCGCGTGACGCCGTACGGGAATCAGGTAAAGATCGCTCTGGCGATGTCGTCGTTCTCATCCGTGGGGGAACCTACCGCCTGAATCAAACCGTTGTGTTTGGGATACATGATTTTCCGCGAAGTGATTCGACCATCACGTACGCCGCTTATCCCGGCGAGACTCCGGTCTTTAGTTCTGGCCGGGAGGTTACCGAGTGGAAGCCATTTGCGGATTCACCGCATGGCCTGCCAACAGAAGCCATCGGCAAGGTGCAGGTCGCGAATGTCGCCGGGCGTTTCCGTTCGCTATTTGATGCTGACGGAATGCTGCCGCGTGCTCGGTCCGAGGGATTCATCCCACTCGAGGGCGGAAGTCGAAACGAGCTTCACTTTCCAGCTGGCCGTCTGAAGAACTGGCCGAATGTTGACGATGTCGAAATTGTCGTTCGGCCGCATCATGCTTGGATTGTAAACATCTTGCCGCTGGAATCCGTCGACGAGCAGAGACAGATCGCTCGCACGTCTATCGATGCAACCTACGCGATGAACCACCTCCATTTTCTGAAGCAAACGGCGTCGTGCTGGGTCGAGAACGCACTGGAGGAACTTGATGAACCGGGCGAGTGGGCTCTGGATACACGGCAAGGCAAACTCTATCTCTGGCCGCGAAACGACTCGCCAGTCTTGGTTCCCGAGCTGACCGAACTAATTCGCATCGAAGGGGAGATTGACAAGGAAGGTCCAAACGACCGGCCGGTTCGGAACCTGAATTTCCGAGGTCTAACGTTCATGCACGGCGAGCGTTACAGCATCACCGACAAGGATGCGGGCCTGCAGCACGACTGGGACATGCACGACAAAGCCAATGCACTGGTTCGTCTGCGGGGAACAGAAAAGTGTCGCATCGAAAACTGCCGGTTCGCTGACAGCGGCGGCAGTGCGATTCGCGTCGATCTGCACGGCAGACAGAACACGTTCTCTGGGAACCTGATCGAACACATTGGGGGAACAGGCATCCTGCTATGCGGCTATGGCCCTGGGACAAAAGACGTCAACGAAAAGAATCTGGTCTACAACAATCACATCCATCATGTCGGTCAGATCTATTCGCACTCACCCGGAATCATGGTCTGGCAAAGTGGCCAGAATCGAATCATGAATAACCTTGTGCACCATACGCCCTACACCGGAATCATCATTTCCGGGTGCATGACGGATTTTTTCCAACGCCAGGGGCGCGAACTCGGCAGGACGATCCGACGGCATGAGATCCCTCGCTTGCCCAAGCAACCGGAACTCGAAGACGTGCGGCCCTATCTTCATACCCACGACAATCGGATTGAATCGAACGAAATTCATCACGCGATGGAAATGCTTGGGGATGGCAACGGAATCTACATCCGCGGCGCCGGAGCGGGCAACGTGATTCGCCGCAACTACATCCATCACCTCGTGGCTCCCATGCTGATGCAGGCAGCGATACGTACCGACGGAGGGCAACGAGATACACTGATCGCCGAGAACCTGATCTACCAGTGCACGTCGCAGGGAATCATTCTAAAGCTGAACAATCGCTGCGAAAACAACATCGTCGCCGACATCATCGCTCCGCCGCGTGGATATTACCTCTCTCTGCGCGAAGGACCGATGACGGGGGCTACGATTCAGCGGAACATTTTTTACTCGTCGTCCAACGCCTGTACCTTCATCGATGAGCTGCCACCTGGCAAACGGCGAACAACCGAGGATCGTCGGGGACGGCAACTGGCCACATCGAAGCAGGCCGACACGGACTACAACATCTACTTCTGCGCCAGCGAACCCGATTTGGGCGTACAGATGCTGGAAAAACAGCAACGAGATGGAGTTGATGCACACGGACTTGCGATTGACCCTCTGTTTATTGATTCCGCAAACGGCGACTTCCGATTCAAGCCCGATTCACCGGCACTGAAGATGGGCCTAGTGCAGTTCGACATGTCCAAGGTTGGATTGGTAAAGAACTAAAGCAACCGCAGTGGAATTCATCAGCATCACGATGTTCGAACAATCAAAGCCGGCGAGACTTCTGGCAAAGTCGACTATCGCCAATGTGGAACATTTATCAATTCCCGGACAAAACATGAACAACAGACTGATCATCACCCTTTTGACTGCCGTCCTGTCGACGAATGCAGCAACAGCTCAGCACGCCCCGGACGAACAGAAGGAAACGCGCCGACCTCAATCAGCCAAGTACCTTGAAACCAACGGGGAGCGCCAACTTGAAGTCGTT
This sequence comes from Rubripirellula lacrimiformis, assembly GCF_007741535.1. NCBI lineage: Bacteria > Pseudomonadati > Planctomycetota > Planctomycetia > Pirellulales > Pirellulaceae > Rubripirellula > Rubripirellula lacrimiformis. The sequence goes on along the minus strand of NZ_CP036525.1, from coordinate 753,338 downwards.
TACAAGAAGGTTGGACGCAAGGAATTGAAGCTAGACCTGTACTACCCGACCGCGAAACCCGGCGAAAAATGCCCGGTGGTTGTCTTCACCCATGGCGGAGGCTGGGCCGCTGGTAATCGCTACAAGGCGGCCAGCGGATCCTTTGCGGTGGTGTTCCAGCGATTGCTCGAAGAAGGATTCGCCGTCGCACCCGTGACGTACCGCTTGGCAAAAAAAGACAGCAACGTAGCGATGCGGGACTGCGTCATCGATTGCAAAGATGCAGTTCGCTATCTCGCAAAAAACAGCGAATCCCTTGGCATCGATGCAGGGAAAATCTGCGTGATGGGGGATTCAGCGGGCGGCCACATCGCACAGATGCTGCTGCTTGCATCGGCCGAGCAATTGCCGGGAGACAAAAACCTTGCGTCAGCATCCTACAAAATGTTGGCAGGTGTTTCGTGGTATGGACCAAGCGACTTCGAGAAAACTGGCCTGTTCAACCATGACGACCGAGCCGACTTCCGAGACCGGTTTGGCCCTCGCATTTTGGGATCCGACACCGGACCTTCCGACAAACGGAAACGCTATCGCGAAGTCAGTCCGATCAACTACCTCAGCAAAGACAGTCCGCCACTGTTGATGATTCAGGGTGACAAGGACACGACCATACCGGTGAAGCACGCGCACCATATGCAACAGAAAGCTGACGCGACGAAGGCACCGTTGGAGGTCATGATCATCAAGAATGCCGGCCACAACTGGCGCAAAGTGGATGCCGACATCGAACCATCGCGGGAAGTGATCATTCAGCGCACGGTGCAGTTCTTTGTGGAACGTCTTGCAAACAAGCCCGAGTGAACAAGGCTGAAAAGAATGAAGCGACACAAACAACCGCCAGAACGTCCACGATAGAGCTTCCATCACAACCCTCGTTGGATTGATCGCCAGCAACTTGTTTGCAGCAACTCGTCAAGAGTTTCGATTGCATTGCCAATGTGCGAAAGTCTTGAGGGTTCGTCGATTGAGTGAGCCGTGATCGCGTGAGCGGCCGGGAATCCCCCCCAGAATGCCCGTGACCTGACGGCCAGTGGCTCACCATTGGCGTCGAAAACTTCGACTCAATCGACAAACCGCTGACGACTTCCGATACGCATCGTGCGCCAACGGCGCCGCCATTTTATTGGACTCAACCACCTCCAGCAACACACAGCGGTACCACCGGATGAATCAACACCGCAGCCGATACCTGACGTTCGTTCTATTCCTGCTTGTCTTCGTCGGGCGTCTTGCGTTTGTCGAACAGACCAGCGGTTGATGAGCGACGTCGAGATCGAAACGCCTGTTGCATCGGATCCTCTGCGAGCACCGACGAGAGCAAAGGGCATGCGTGCTGTGGGTTGGCTGGGGCTAGTCGCCGCTGTCGCCGCCGTATTGCTGCTCGCGATCGGCTACGGAATCGGACGCGATGGCAACCGTCGTCCACAAACAAAAATCGCCCTCTCGGATCCTCGTGCAGTCGAATCGAATGAAGTCGTCGAATCGGGGTGTGCGTTGTTGTCTCGCATCGTTGATGCAAAGTTTGCTGATGGAGCTGTCTATCGCGAAGGTGACTCTCTTCCCCCGGGACCGCTGAAGCTGATTTCTGGCGCCGTGCAGGTCGACTTTTTCAGTGGCGCAACGATGCTGATAGATGAAGCGACCGAGGTCAACCTGGTCAGTTCATGGGAGGCCGAGTGTGTTCGAGGAAAAGTGACGATGCACATGCCGCCACCGGCCATCGGTTCCCGTCTAATGCTTCCGGGGATGAAGGTCGTCGATCTTGGGACCGAGTTCGGTGTCGAGGTCGACGGGGCAGATTCGTCTCTGCACGTCTTTGACGGTGAAGTCGAGGCTCATGTACCGGGTTCGCCAATGCAGATCATCCGCGAAGGCGAAAGTCTGGAATCATCCGAAGCCCAAACGTTCGTGTCGGGCGAGGCGACGCCAGTCAATTTCCCGAGTGCCGAGCAATTCGAGCAACGCATCAAGTCTTTTCATAAACGAAAGTCCGCTAATTGGTGGGGTTCCATGGAACCCCACCGTTCGGATCCGCGCATCTTGGGGTGCTACCTGTTCAAACGTCGGGAAGACGGCCGGTGGGATCGCCTGATCAACAACTTCGCACTACCCAAAAACCGGTCGTATGCTGGATCTGCCGTAGGGACGCGCTAGGTAGAAGGTCGCTGGCCGACGAAGGATGCGATGGAATTCAAAAGTCCCGGTGACCGTGTCCGGATCCATTTGAAGAATGATCAGTATCAGGGTTTAACCATGGCGGCCTGGATTCGCGTCGACGGACTCGATCGCAAGTACAACGCTTTGTTCATGTCCGACGGATACGAAGACGGTGAACCCCATTGGCAAATTGACCAATCGGGACGCTTGATGTTCTCGGTCAGTTACGATCGCGCCTTGCCTCCGGGCGGGAATCCCGACCAGGAAGATCGCCAAAGCCAGGTTTTCTAATCCCCCCCATCTTTGGCGCAAGCGACAGGCGTTGGCATCACGTCGCCGTGACTTTCGATGCAATGACTGGTGAAGCGGTTCAGTATTTCGACGGAGACGAAGTCAGCCGTGAAGACAGCAAGCATCATCGAAACGGACGCAAAGTAACGTTCGGAGCGTGCGAAATTGGAAACTGGGGTTTGCCACTCGAAGGCGCGCCGCTGCCAATCAGAAACTTGAACGGCCGCGTAGACGAATTCCTGATCTACCAAGAACCCCTATCGGGCGATGAGATCGCGGCCTTGTATCAGCTTGGAGTGCCGAAAATAGGCTTGCCCCTTATGCGGCGGATCGGAAGCTGATTTTGGGGTGGCCTGTCAATCGAGTTTGAAATGGGGGTTAGCGGACAGAGCGAACCTCATGCCCTGGAAGGAGCTCCATGACATTGCAGTTGTTGCGATCGCGATGTTCCGATCAGCGCCCCTTTGTTCACCGACGCCCATCCAATGAAACGCCGCACCGAAGCCTACGCCGATTTTGTCCAACACCCTCGCTACGGAAAGCTTCCTCGCGTTACCGGACTTCATCCGAAAGAAGACTTTCTGTTGGGAAGAGTCTACCTGGGTTGGCTCGCGCGGCCCGATGAACGCGTTCCCGATACTGCTATCGTCGCGAACACCGCACGCCAACCGAACGCGACATTTCCGGTAACGCACTATTTTGACCTGAAACGTCGATGCCGAGATTGCGATCGCCCTTTCCTGTTCTTCGCCGAAGAGCAACGTTATTGGTACGAAACGCTGCAATTCTATCTTGGTGTGGATTGCGTCCGCTGCATCGACTGCCGCGTGGCTGAACGTGGACCTGAACGAGGGCGAGTTGCCGTGGTCTAGCAGGGCACAGCGGATGCGTGGAGAACGTCTCTGGGGACTACTTCGCTTCCGCAGACTCTTGTTCGGCCTCTGTGAAAGCTTCTTTTCCGCCGACGATTGGCAGGCTGAGCGAGGTGGCGTCCAAGTCCACCGTGATCTCGGTGCCGGGATCGGGCCACAAGGTAAAATCGCGATCGCTGGAAAAGATCATCAACCCGATTTGCTGACCTTTCGGAATCACCTGGTCATCGGGTTGCAAATCGAAACGGACGTCGTAAAAGTCACCCGGTACGAGGGGCTGGCCATCTGTGATCGATTGATGGTTCTGCGGATCGGCCCAACCACGGGTGATGATGTTGTCGGTGATCTTCGAATCTTTGCCCTCAGTCCACGGCAACGAGACAAGCCAAACCGAAAGGTTGGCAGCAGGCTTGTTGCTTGCCAGCCGGATGGAAATGTGTGGGGTTCCTGAAAGATGCACTGACTTTGACAACTTTGGCGTCACATAAATCAGGCGATGCTTGGTCCATTCCGCTTGTGCAAGCGATGCCCCATCGAACGAAAAGTTGTCCACCAGCGTCTCGGTTCCTTGATCGGCCGCCGGATCGGTCGTCAACTGTCCTCGCTGGGGTGCACCGGCAGCAAGATGAAAGCTGACAGGCGAGGCGGCTGGATTGGGGTAATCATCGTAAGAAGTCGGTTTCTCGCGTTCATCGTTTTCGCGAACGATCCAGGCACGCGGGTCCTTCTCGACATCATTTTCCACACCGTGCAGGTAACGGGTGAACCAACGATTCATCATCTTCATCGGCGGTGGACCACCATGCCCGCCTTGATGAAAGAACGCCTGAGCCGGAACTCCCTTCGCTTTCAACGCTTCATAGATACGCACGCTATGCTCGGGAACCACATTCCAATCATTGAACGCGTGCGCCATCAAGACAGCCGCCTTCAGTGGTTCTAGGTCATTGAGGTAATCACGACCGGCCCAGAAATCGTTGTAGTCGCCGCTGACTCGATCAAAACCTGCCAACATCTGATTGTCGCGCACCTCACAGTCGCAGTGATCACGCCTCGCTTCATTGCCGCTATGAATGAAGTCGTACAGATAGTCGATGTCCTCGCCCAAGAAACCAAACGGATGTCGGATCAAACCGTTGGATCGGTAGTAATGGTAGTACGACGTATTGGGGGCCACCGGAATGATCGCCTCCAGCCCTTCGACTCCGGTCGTTGCCGCAGCCAACGGGATGGTGCCGTTGTACGAGGTTCCCGTCATGCCGACCTTTCCGGTGCACCAGTGGGCAACGACTTCTTCGTCACCACCGGGTGTCGTGTATCCGTGCGCACGGCCACACAACCAATCCACCACCGCCTTGGGCGCCAGCGATTCGTTGTCACCGCCCACGGTAGGACAGCCTTGCGAGAGGCCCGTCCCAGGTGAAGACGAATGAACGACGATGTATCCCCGCGGCACCCATTCCTTGACGTGCGATTTTGAAATGATCGGTCGCGATCCTTTTCGCTCGACGCCCGGGACGTGTTTACGCTCCGGCGGGGTAGCCCCCAGTTCGTGTCTGACGTCCCAAAAGAACTCTTGCCCTTTCTTGCCGGTGCCGGCGAAGTACGGACTCGACACATACACCACCGGCAACTTCAAACCTTCGGTTTCGGTTTGCTGAGGCCGCGTTACGCTGACGTGCATCCGATCGGGCTTGCCATCGTCGTCAGAGTCGAATTCGGTTTCGACCCACAGATCATGTCGGATCCAGTAGTCGGAATCTTCAAACGCTTTGACGACCTGAGCCTCTCCGTCCTTGAAGACAGGAACGGCGGGCTCTGCGCCCCCGGACGTCACACTGCCCACGAAGGCAAAGGCCACAGCGCCAAAGTGTGTAAATATCGAAAAAAAGCGGCGACGTCGGAGCATCATTCGTCTCTTGAAGGAGGCAACATGGGCATACGCGGCGATCGGTGAGTCTCACGGAGACCGCGAAAAAACCTGTTTCGCAACGATAGCATGCTCATGATACTTGCCAATGACCTGCAGTTTCCAACATTCGGTTATTGAAAAGCGGACACCATCGGACGACGCGCATTGCCCGTTTTCACGACCCTAACGCACAGCCACACGATCGATCCGGCTGCGATGCCCCCCCCCCTGCCCCCCGGTTTAGGACGTTGATTGAAAACATTCATTCAGCCGGAACAATGGCGTGCGCCGTCCGGTCGCCTACTCGGAAGTACCCGATCGGTTTTTCGTCGGCGTCGGTCACCAGCCAAACCGATCCTGGACGAGTCCGAATCGGCTTTCGCCAACCCGCCTCGAGCGTGCCGAAGGATTTGCGATTGCCGCGACGATCCATCCAGAACACTTTGACTGGACCGGCGCGTTCATTCGTCACAACGAGATCGAACTGGTCGCCGATCGGATTCGACACAAGCGTTGTCGAATCCACAGCCGGGTGCCACTTCAGTTTGGGCAGCGACTGATCACTCGCAGCCACGAACTTGGCATACTCCGTTGTTGCACGTGATCGGAGGGCTGACACGGTGCTTGCGTGTTCTGGTCTTTCGGCCAGATTCACCCATTCGAACCGATCAGTGTCCACATCGTACAACTCCCGATCGCCATTGTCGTATTCGATGTAACGCCAACGTCGGTCGCTGACTGCGTAGTTCCTGGGCTTGCCAAGATAAGTGATTGAAACGTGCGGCCAATCACTTCCGGTGTCTGCAAGCAACGGCAGAAGACTCGGTCCATCGTTGCTCTGCTTGTCGGGCAAACCTGCGAGATTTGTCAGAGTGGGGTAAAGGCTTAATAGGTTCACCGGTGCATCGCACGTGGTCCCAGCCCGTGTGCCCTGAGGCAATCCAGCCGTCCCCGCCGGAACGCGAACAATCAATGGCACTCGCGTACAGACTCGCCAAAGAGTGTACTTTTGCCAATGCTGTTTCTCGCCAAGATGCCAACCATGATCACTGAACAAGACGACGACCGTGTTTTCGTGATTCGGCCCGTTATCCAACGCTTCCATCACGCGACCGACCATGGCATCGGCAAAGGCGATGGATGCGAGGTAGCCCTGAATGGCTTGCTTCCACTGGCCATGCCGACGGATATGTGGGAAGTATCGATTGGGACCGTGCTTTTTGCCGGCTGGCGGCAGATCGTCTAAATCGTCTTCTTTGTAGCCGGGCGGTAATTGGATCTCGTCGATCGGAAATGGATCGAAGTATTTCTTCGGCACAAACCATGGTTCATGCGGACGATAGATTCCGCAGGCTAGAAAGAACGGCTTGTCATGCTTCTGTGCCAGCTGCTGTGAAATCCATTTGGACACCAGCCAATCGCCGCCATACTGTTCGTCGGTTGCATCCAGCGCGGCCCAATCGGTTTCTCTGTATTGCCATGGCCCACCCAGCGGAAGGTGGACCGGCCGATCCTTGGGATACAACGTGCGAGGAAAAGGGTCCTCGGTTTCCTTAGCCGGGTAGTACTGATCCCAAGACGGCGCATCAATGAAGTAGTGCAGGATCTTTCCGGAACCAGCCGACCAATACCCGTTGCTAGAAAAGTACTTGGACATCAGCTCGGCATCCGGCATCCACTCGCGCATCTTTTGGCGGTTGTCGCAGCAGTTCCCGGTCGCCCTTCGCTATTGGGTGGTGAGCGTGGAGTGGAGGTGCATTTGAAGGCTGGTCGAGTTGTCGTGGCCTGCTGCGATGGTGATTTCGTGCCTTCGGAACTGACGTCCCACGCTCGTGGGGCGTCCCTAACGACAAATCGGAGTGAGAGTGCTCGGCTGGGCGCGTGCGTCACCAGTGCTGAGGCCAAAATCGACGTTTTAGACCGCTGAGGTTACGCTACTTCTGGCCGATCTTATCCACGAGGCGGCGGAACACCCATCGCCGATCCACTGAGCATCGCTTGCCAAAGTTCGGCAAACGATTCAAACACGAAGTGATTCACATGGCTGCGAAGCTTTTCCCACAACGCTCGGCGACTCTTGAACTTCTCCTGCACCGAGGCAAACAGCGGACAGCATGCTTGCTGTACTTGGTCAACCATGAACGCTAAAAACATCAGCAGCATCAGTACCGTTGATAGGTTTTGCTTTCCATGACCGTAGTTGTGTTCAAAGTGATAGCCTTGATTCTTGAGCGTATTAAACGTCTCATTCTCAATCCGCCAGCGACTACGACCTCCCGCGGTGAATTTCGATAGCAGCGAACGATCTAACGTGACGTTCGTCACCCAACTGAATCGCTTGCTCACTTCGCCGCTATCGTTGTCGTATTCAAAGTGCTGCAGAAAATTCACTCGCAGAGATTGATTCGACGCATTGAGCGCCAGGTCACTGACGTACTGGGTCTCGCTTTGGATGACGCGGTTACCGATCGGGTCAACCCGTGTGAGTGTTTCGATTCGGTCTTCGTCGCCCGCAGCAATCACTTGATCGAACAAGTGAGCGTGGTCACCCGGTTTTGCACCGAGCAAGTAACTCATCTTCAGATCTTTCAGGTCGGCGATGTGCGGAGCGTTGCTGGCCAGTCCGTCTTCGACCACGATCAGCTTGATCTTCGGATAGAGCAAGCGAATTCGCCTCAATAGGCGTCGTGTCGCATTGCGTTCGCAATCGTTTTTGGTTTCTCCGTCTTGTTTGACGATGGGTTCGATTGCCAGTGGGATGACGACTTTCTGGTCGGGATGAACGAGCACCGCGGCAACCGCTTGATGCACATACTGAATCTTGCCACCACTGGTTTTACGTTCCAAGCACTCGGGGCAATGGATCTTTGAGGAACAGAAGTATCCAGTGCCATCGATCGCTAGCAGGTAATGATTGTTGTGGAACGCGAACTCTCGCAGGACGTTCCCGCGTTGAAGTTCGTGGAAGATGTCTGCAAAGGCTTCGTTGAGATGACTTGTATCGATACCATCAAGGATCTCTCGCATGGACGTATCGCTGGGAATAGCGTCGATCCCGAAGAGTCGTTTGATGGCAGGTTCGCCGGACCGTTCTTCAAAAGCTAACAGTGATGGGTCTTTGAGTGAGAACATCGCAAACGCAGCCAAGAGAGTATCCACCATTGGATAAACCGTCCCGGATTGTTCCCGCGCGTCGGGGACCGATTGAAATCTCCGGCGTAACGTATCGATGAGTGCATCAGCGCAAAGGAATCGCCGCAACTTGGGGAACGGGGGCGCCGGACGGGTCATGATCGATCGCCTTGGACGAGAGCGAAAGCCGTCCATTGGAGCGTCAACCCCCGGCTCCAATCAAGGCTTCATCCAATCGCGACACGCTAGCAAATCACCACACCGTATTTTACGGGATTTAGCCAACCGCCGGGAACTGCTGCGGTTGTCGTAAAGCCCAGACACATGAGGCGAAATGCCGGTCATGATCGCGCTGCGTGAAGGATTGCAGGCAGGAGCGGGGCAATGTGCATTCGTAAAGAGCACTCCGCTGGCCGCAAGCCGGTCGATGTTCGGCGTCTTTGCCTGGGGATGACCGCCCAAGCAACCGATCCAGTCATTGAGGTCGTCGACGGCGATGAACAAGACATTAGGCTTGTCGGCCTCGGCAACAGCGACCGCCGGCGATAGCCACAGCCCCATCATTGCCAGGGTCGAGAAGATTGCTTTGTGCATTCGCAATGGCTCGCAAAAGAGTTCGACAGAACCTAATTCTTGTATTCTTTTTGTCGATTCGTGCCACGTTTCGTCGTATCGTTCCGGATCTTCGACTTGGCTTGCTTGAGTCGTGCTGGCCACTGGAAACGAGGCGATTGTTCAGGATCGTAACCTTCAAGGTGCCCCGAGATTCGAGTTGCCGGTTTGGTATAGACCAGCTGTGTCGGTCCAAAAACTTCTTTACAAATCGCGGCCAGCCCGGGATCGTATTCCTGCAGTTCGCTTCGCGTATCGACGTGGTTGTGATCGTGATCGGGTTGTCGATTGTTGTTGAACCATGACTGCACACCTTCGGCGAAGTACTCGGCGTGGTTGGTCGACGCGTACTTTCCCTTCCAAAGGCCGCGTTTCATCGCCTGTTCGTACGCCAGTTTCAATCGATCGTCAAACGCCGGGTCCAGATTCACGAGACCGCGCAAATGGATATTGTGCGCAAACTCGTGAATCAGAATATTCTCGGTTGAATAGGGATCCCCGTCGAAACCGAGCAGATTCTCTTCGCCGCACGAACAAACGGGTTCATCCCGCGATCCGCCTAACCCGCGTGCTCTTGCGTCCCAGTAATCGCTGGGGCGTAAATGCGAGTGTTCGGGGATGTCGGTCGTGAATTCGTCGTGCGCCATCACGATCAGCCGTGATCCGCTGGCGACCATTGCTGCCCGGATGTCGGGTCGCTTGGCCAGCATCATGTCGACCAGGTAGGCAGCCTCTAGAAGCGCAAAATCATTGACCTTGGACGAGGCGATGATCGGATAACCGCTGGCGTCAACATACTTTTCGTAAAAGGGTTTCAATCGCAGGTCGGCCGGCGGCTTTTCGACTCGATAGTGCGCCGTTTCATCAGCCGAATCGACAGACTCTGTTTTCCACAGACGCACAAGCACGTCGTAGGCGGCGGGGTCATGCCTTTGCAGCTGAGCGCGATCGAAGGGATAGAAATCGTTGCGTCCAAACAACGCTTCCGTCAACTCAGCAAAATATTCCATCGGGTTCGTAATCGCATAGGCCCGTTCGGTCTTTCCATTTTCCCGCTGAACCATGTTGTAGATCCCGCTTTCCTTGGCGCTTGCGAAGACCTCTGCAATTTCCTTGTTGTCGTTCCCGAGCACCTGATCATGGTAGGCGTGTGCGAGTTCATGCAGCACCATCACAGGCATGCGTTTGATTTCACGATCAAAAATGGCCGTGTTGGTAAACTCCACACATTGGTGCAAAGCACTTGGGCGTCCCTGTCGTTTCAGCCACGCCGATCCCGGATGGTACTCGCCCGTTGGCCGAACTCCTTCGTAGGGTGGTGACAACCAAATCGGCACGTTGATGATGCGGCCAAGCGCTGATGGTGGGACCACTTGTTTGACGGTTTGCAGTTGCGACGCCAGCAACTGAAGTGCACGATCCGTCTCGTCACCCTTTTCGCTGATCAGCCGGTCACTGACGCGAACCGGCCAGCCTTCCACGTCACGCGACGAATACCCGGCCACGGAAACTCGCGGATCATTGCTCTTGATCAATTCAGCGGTCAACTGCTGTCGAAGACGGGTAAGCGCACTGGCGTATTCGGGTTTCGCGGCGACATTGCGAAGTTGGTCGGGGTCGTCCGCCAGGTCGTACAGTTCCTCGTCGGGCCGCTGCCCAAAGGCCAGATCAGCAAACGGTTGAACCTGCGATTGGTGGCGCTGCAGCCGCAGCAGTTGTTTGGTTGGCGACGGATCGATCGCATAGGAAAACGCCCCTTTGCCCGTCGGCCAAGGATTCTTGGCAAAGTCGTACTGTTCGGTCCCGGCACCATGTTGCCCGGTTGCCCATGCGCTCGGGTCAAAGTTGCGGATGTACAGGAAATCGCTGGTTCGCAGCGACCGTCTCGGATACGCGTAAACATGTTTCTCCGTGCCGGCCAGAGCGAACGTGCGAGTAGCGTCGACCGTCCCGGATTGATCGGATTGAAGAATGCTCAACAAACTGCGACCGGTCATCTGAGTAGAAACGTCCAAACCGGCTGCCTGAAGAAATGTCGGGGCAAGATCGCAAAGGCTGACAAAATCCGTCACCGTTCGTTCGCCCTTCACCTTCGCCCCCCAACGAACCGCCAACGGCACGCGAGTTCCCTGGTCGTAAAGCGTTGCTTTGCAACGAGGAAACGGCATACCGTTGTCGCCACTGACAACCACAATCGTGTTCTGCAGTTCGCCGATCGCCTCCAGCTTTTGAAGAATCTCACCGACCTCTCGATCAAAACGTTGCACCTCCCACAAATAGTCGGCGACATCCCCCCGGACGACCTCGTTATCGGGCAGGCAGGCCGGAATCGGGATCTTCGTCAAGTCGATTCCGCTCTTCTTTCCGATCCCCAGTTCGTATGGACGATGGGGGTCCGAACCACCATGCCAATAGCAAAATGGTTCATCCGCCTTGCGATCCTTCATGAACTGGTCAAAGGATCGGTAACGCTGGCCAAATGAATCTCGTTTGCGAAAGGTATGCTCGCTGGGCCAGACTCCCTTGCCGAAACGTCCCAGATGGTAACCCGACTTCTGCAGCATCTCGGTGTACACGTCGTAGTCTTCTCGTAGCGATCCCCCAAGACTGTCGCCTTCTTTCAATCGCCAGTGATGTTGTCCGGTCAGAACGCTTAGACGACTGGGCGTACAAGATGGCGTTGAAACAAACGCGTTGGGGAACAGCACACCTTCGTTCGCCACGCGGTCAAAGTTCGGCGTTTTGACGACGGGATCCCCTAGAACCCCAGCGTGCGGCCACGACCAGTCATCGGCCATGCAGAACACGATATTGGGGCGGTCGCCAGCATCCGCGGCCGAGCAAGGAATCAGCATCCCAGTTGCGAACAACCAAGCACAGCAAACGGGCAGGGAGTGTCTGTTCAACATGTTCTTCCAAATCAAACGCAACGAGAGAAAGGTGTTTGTCGCTGCCACGCCCCCCATTTTCGCCTCACCGACACAGGCGGCTCGTGCAAGGTCCGGGTTCGCGGGTGGAGAGCCTCGATCGCTTGCCCCCCCACTGCGGTTCCCATGGGCAAGCTTGTTCAGCGGCATGAATTGTATCACGCCATTGGCAGAGGCCTGCCCTGGCGAACCGATTCCCACCGGTTGATGAATGTGCCGAGCAGGCGAACGCCCGATGTCGGCACATTCACTTTGCCGCGTCCTTGGGTTGTCTTCTTTTCCTCTTCGCCTTTGGTTCCGGCTTGGGCAACACGTTGGCCGACTTTGCCCATTGCCGCCACTGACGACTGAGCGATTGGACTTCGTCGACGTTTTCCGCCGCCAAGTTTTCCTGCTCGGTGCGATCAGCTTTCAGGTCAAACAATTCCCATTCGCCTTTCATGCCCAGCCGAACCAATTTGCGATCTCCGACGCGTATTCCCGCGTTCCCTTCGTGTTCCCAGAACAGTGGGCGATCGGAAAAGGTTCCGCTGGCAGTCAGCAATGGCTTGAGGCTCTGCCCCTGTGCAGGCGTGATGATGTGGCCCTTGAACTCAGCCGGATAGCTGGCTTCACCAAGATCGACGCAAGTTGCCATGACGTCGATCAAATGAACGGGCGTTTCAACCCAACCAGTGCGTGACTTGATCGCAGCAGGCCAATGAGCGATCAATGGCGATGCCGTTCCACCTTCGTGGTTGTAGTGTTTGTATTTCCGAAATGGCGTGTTGTTTAAATGGGCCCAGCAGCGGCCGATGAACACATCAGAGTGCGGATCGCCCGGGTTGTCTCCGTTGTACTTCCCCTTCACTCCCGCTTCCGCGTTGCCACCGTTATCGGCCAGGAACAGAATCAGGGTGTTGTCCAGTTGCCCACGTTTGGTGAGAGCATCAACCAGCTTGCCAACATTCTTATCGACTTCGTCAATCATCGCGGCGTAGATCGCCATCATGTCGTCGTAGCGTTTTTGTTCTTCGGGGGAAAGCGAATCCCAAGCCGGTATTTCGTCCGGCCGAGGTTCCATATCCCAGTTCTTGTCGATCAACCCTGCATTGACCTGACGTGCGTAGCGTTCTTCGCGCAGGACGTCCCACCCCTTCATGTAGGTCCCCCGATATTTGGCGATCGTTGCCTCCGGAGCCATGCAAGGAAAGTGCGGCGCGACGTGAGCGAGATACCAAAAGAAAGGCTTGTTCTCTGCGATTGCTTCATCGACGAACTTGATCCCCTGCTCGGTCCACAGATCACTTCCGTACCATGGCGGATTGAATTGGGGGTCGTCTCGCGAAACTTCCTCGCCGTTGAGAAACAACTTCGTGCCGCCCTTGGATCCTGTTTGATTGGAGAAATGCAAACCTCCCGCCGGCAAGCTTAAACAGCGATCAAAACCGCGGCCCCACGGAGTGACTCCGTGATTGAATCCAACATGCCATTTTCCCGTCATCGCCGTGAAGTAGCCGGCCCCACCGAGAACCTCGGGGATCGTGACACACTGATCATTCAATCGCCCCGCGTACCCAGGAACTCCCTGGTCCGTGGTCATCCAACCGATGCCCGCTTGATGAGAATACAGACCGGTCAGCAGCGAGGCTCGCGTGGGGCAACATCGACCGGTGTTGTAAAACTGCGAAAACCGTGCGCCGCCTGTCGCCAGCGAATCTAAATGCGGAGTCGGGATCTCGCCGCCGTAACACCCGATGTCGGAAAACCCCATGTCGTCCACCATGATGACGATGATGTTGGGACGCTGAGCGGCGTGAAGTGCAGGACAGATCGCAAGAACCAAACCGACCAAGATCTGTGAGCAAAATTGTCGTGGCATGAACGAACCTTTCATGTTGTTGTGCTACCTGGTCCGATTGCGGACGATTACTCGATCGCTTGACGGTGGAACAAAAAAAGAATGCGGAGCCAATCGGACGACCGAGGGAATGGGTGGGATCAACCAGCGCAACTGGACACTGGCGATGGGAATCAAACCTGCGGTTCAAAGCGAATGTCCATGAAGGCTCCCACGGCGTTGGCATTGGTCACAAACTGAGGAATGCCGTTGACAACATCCACGGACTGCCGATGAATGTGCCCAGCAAAGACCCCCATCAGGTTGGCGGCTTCGAAGACCTCGCGATGAAAGTCGAGCGTCGTCTGAGTATGGCCGGATTCCGGCCACCTGGGGCGGCGTTCGATTTTGAAGTTGCGATCCGTGGCGGCGGACCATTCCGGATTTCCGCAACCAAATCCCATCGAACGTCCCGCTGCATACAACGGAATATGGACCAGTAGGACCATGGGCTGACCGCGACTTACCTGCGTCCGGAAGAACTCGAGCTGTTCCGGTAGAATTTCGTAGTGCGAGTTATCGATCGCCACAAAGCGAACTCCATGCAGATCGTACGCCGCCATCAGAGGATTTCTCCCTTGATACAGTGGCTTCAATCGGCGTTCAATCCATTCGGCTCGAAGTTCATCCAGCGTTCCGTCCATGCCTTCGTAGTGCCAGTCGTGATTTCCCGCCACATACAACCACGGCGTTTGAATGGCTGCAAGTCGCTGAGTGACCCATTCGATGGCAGCCTCGGATGGAAAGCTGAAGATGTCTCCGACGAGTGCCAGCAGATCGATGTCTCCGGTTTCCGCTCGCGCGAGAGCTTCTTCAAAACATTGTTCCGGATTGGTTGGTTTTCCGGTTCGGACGTGAGTCGTTGAATTGTACGCCTTAGCCATTCGGCCACTGAATTCTTGGTACGGCTCGCCTCGCTGGTCATCGGTGAACAGGTGAGTGTCCGCCACAATCATGACGTTGACTGGGCGCGGCACGGCGTTGGTAAAGAACGTGACTTTGTTGTCGTCGATCGCGAACGATTCCCCACGCCCCGCATCGTGCCGAGAAGGCGGTTGAGCAACCGCAGCTGGGGATGCGAGTCCGGCAACCGAAGCAGCGGCTGCCGTTTGAACGAATGCACGACGTTTCATCGAATGAACTCTCGTTTGGTTGACTGGAACAAAAAGGGGCAGGAGCCGATTCAGGGGCCGGGACAACCCGCTTCTTGCCTATTCTAACCACTCTGATCCGACCATTTCGCCTCTGCCATACTGTTCCGTGGCAGCTCCGCGACACCGATTTTCGAACCCTGAATTGCTGGGCCGCGAAAGTGTTCCGACCATCGACGCTGGCATTCTGCTGAATGATTCGAAACTTCCATCCATTGCGTCAGGTACGATATCGAAAGCCGACGTGCCGTTGGACCTCGCCGGGTGGCGGCATCGCCTAGCAAGTCGAACCACACCTGCACGTTGAACCACACCAAGAACGTAGTCGCATTTTGACGAGAACCCTATGAGCACTCCGTTGCGCTGTCATCTGCTAGTGGCACTCTGCTTGTCCGTGCTGATCCCTTCGAAACCGATTTGTGGTGCCGAAGCGGATTTGGACCGTCTAACACGACAGATCCAGCCCCTTGTCGCCTGCCTTTCCGGACAGCGTGACGCGTTCGCGATGACGGCGCAGGTCGACGCAATCATTGACGGAAGCCCGCAGCGGATCGATGCCAGGTTCGTCAGGTATTCGGACGACGCCTTCGATCTGGATCTCGTCCACCAGGACTATGCGGTCAAGCTGCGCCGACGTGCGGAGGCGACCGCGATGCTGCTGCCGTTGCACAACACGGTCTTTGTGGGCCGCGGCAAAACCGACGACCTTGACCATCTGCGGCCAAAAGAAATCACCGCTCGCATCATCAGCCCATTCACCAGCGTTGCGACTTACGTGCCGATCCTGCAAGGCGGCGATGCGGGCGGTGTGTCGTTGATTTTGACCGGGCTGACGAAGCTCCGGTTCGATCCCGCGGCGTCCTGTTGGAGACTGGGAAGCGACACCACCATTGAATTTTCCGCACAGGGTCAGGCGATCGACATGCGCTGGGATGATGCCCATGTGCAGTTGGCTTTCGGCGACGTGACAGGCGAAGTCGAGGCGATCGGAGACTGGCCAGGAATGCAGGTCGTTGAATTGCCGCGAGACGAACTTGAACGGCAATTGGTTCGCGGCGTTCGTCGTGCCGGTGAAATTTTGGCGCCGTCGTCACGTTTGACCTCGCCACCTGAAACGGCCAAACGCGTTGACCACGGCGAACTGCGTTGGATCGACGGGCAACGCGTTGTTTTACTCGGCGGCACACCGCAGCAGATCGGCACCGCACACGGCGAACTGTTGGCCGATGAGGCGAATCGCTGCATTGACTCGGTGCTCTACACGTTCGGAACAGCACAGACCATTCGCACCGGTCGATGGTTTCGCAGTGAGTTGGCCGACGCCTATGCGAGACTGGCACCCCATATCCCCGAGCGGCACCGGGTAGAGACGCGTGCGATGGCCGCCAGCTTGGGACTCGATCCGGAACTCGTCGAAGCGTTGAACGTCTTTCCCGAACTATTCCACTGCTCCGGCTTTGCCGTGTTCGGCAACGCGACAACCGATGGGACGCTCTACCACGGCCGGGTGCTGGACTACATGACCACGATTGGACTGCAAGATGCAGCGACGACGTTCATCGTTGCCCCCCAAGGGCAACATGCCTTTGCCAATGTCGGATACGCAGCATTCATTGGCAGTGTCAGCGGCATGAACGCGGTGGGCATCTCGCTGGGCGAGATGGGTGGAAAAGGCGAAGGTCAGTGGGACGGCGTGCCGATGGCGACCCTGATGCGACGTGCTCTTGAAGAGTGCTCGACACTCGATCAGGTCACGACGCTATGGACCGACAGTCCCCGCACGTGCGAGTATTTCTACGTGTTCGCCGACGGCAAAACCAATCAAGCCGTGGGGGTCGCCGCGACGCCTGAAAGCATCCAGTTCGTTCAGCCAGGCGAAGCTCATGAACTGCTTGGGGAGGGCATCGAAGACGCCGTCGTGCTATCAGCGGGATCACGGTTGGAACTGCTCAGAGAACGGGTGTCGCAAAAATACGGACAGATCAATGTCGATGTCGCGCAGTGGTTGATGAGCCGGCCGGTCGCGATGCAGTCAAACTTGCACAATGTGCTGTTCGTTCCTGCCGAGGGCGTCTTCTATGTAGCCAACGCCAGCCATGACAAGCCTGCGGCCGAACGCCCCTACGCACGAATGGATTTGAACGCATTGTTGAAGACGATGCCCAACGCCGACCAACAGTCCGCGGTCACGCCACCACAACTGAGTGAATCGGAGCTTGTCGCTGGCGCGGTCTTCGCGGCGCGGGACACACTCGACACGGGACACGAACCGTCGGCGGATGCCCGAGCCTGTCTGGACGGTTTGATCTGGCAGGCCACCGATTTCGACGTTCAATGCCAACCGCCGCATGACCGCTGTGGTGACTGGAGCATTCGGTTTCCGTCGCCGACACTGACCGGGGACGCGGCCAACGACGTGGTGAACCTTGAATGGTACATGGCCCGTGACGAAGCCGGTCTGCCGATCACCGCCCCGGCGGTCGTCGTCGTCCACGAATCGGGAAGCAATATGACCGTCGGTCGCTTGATCGCCAGCTCGCTGCGGCAGTACGGACTGCACGCGTTCATGATCCAGCTACCCTATTACGGAGAACGCCGCGTCAATTCCGATCGGCCGGCTGGCGAGCAAATGTTTTCCGCGATCAGCCAAGCGGTCACGGATGTGCGACGGGCGCGAGACGCCGTTGCGGCTTTGCCGCTGATCGCGACAGACAACATTTCGGTCCAAGGCACAAGCCTAGGTGGGTTCGTCACTGCGACGGCAGCCAGCTTGGACAGCGGCTTTAACCACGTCTTTATCATGCTGGCCGGTGGCGACTTGTTCGATGTGATTGAAAAGGGCGAAAAGGATGCCGCTCGGCTGCGAGAATCGCTTGCCGAGCGAGGGATCACGGGCAGCAAATTGAAATCATTGACGGCAACGGTCGAGCCAACTCGCATCGCGCACCGGCTGGATCCGGCAACGACGTGGATCTATTCAGCGCAGTTTGATCGTGTGGTACCGCCGGCGAGTGCAAAAATCTTGGCCACCACGGCGGGACTCGATCGATCGCATCACATCGAAATGTTAGCCAACCATTATTCGGGCATCATTTATTTGCCCTACCTTCTGGACCAGATGCAGCAGCAAATCATTCCGACCAAAGCCGTCGCCTTGACCGAATAGATTCACGTCGAAAACTGAAAGCAATCTCCATGAACCGAAACCGTCAAACACGCCGGACTTTCTGCGCTGCCGTTGCCTGTAGCGCGATCGCGGCCCCCTTTTCACCATCGTTCGCTGGATCCGAACATGAACATTCCGTTGATGTTGTGATTGTCGGCGGCGGGCTGGGAGGGTGTGCGGCGGCGATCGCGGCGCTTCGAAATGGCTTGCAAGTTGTCATGACCGAATCGACGGACTGGATCGGCGGGCAACTGACTAGCCAAGGCGTTCCGCCCGATGAACACCACTTGATTGAAACGAGCGGTGCGAATCAATCCTACCGTGAACTGCGATCACGCATCCGCAAGTACTATCGCGACAATTACCCGCTGACCGACACGGCTCGCCAAAATCCACATTTGAATCCCGGCAACGGAAACGTGTCCCGGTTGTGTGCAGAACCCAAGGTTTCGTTGGCCGTGCTGGAACAATGGCTGGCCCCGTACGAAGCATCTGGACAGCTTGTGTTGTTACGCGACCACGTCGCGACGACTGCCGATGTACAACACGACCAGGTCCGTGCGGTCAGCGTTCGCTCGACAAAGACAGGCCAATCGCGTGTGCTGCGTGGGAAGTACTTCGTCGATGCCACCGAATTGGGCGACCTGCTGCCCATCACGCAGACCGAGTTTGTCACCGGATCGGAGGCACAGTCGCAGACGAACGAACTGCATGCCAGTGAAACCGCGGATCCGAACAACCACCAGGCATTCACGATGTGTTTTGCCGTCGACCATCTTGCCGGCGAAGACCACACGATCGATCGACCAGAGGAGTTCTCTTTCTGGCGTGACTTCGTTCCGCCAATGGTGCCGCCATGGCCGGGTCGGTTGCTAGACCTGACGTACAGTCATCCCCCAACGGGAAATCCCAAACGACTGGGCTTTGATCCCCTTGGCGGCAAATCCACCGGGGGCGCACTGAACCTGTGGACCTATCGGCGGATGATCGATCGGTCGCTGTTTACGCCGGGGCGGTTCGCCGGCGACATCAGTCTGATCAATTGGCCACAGAACGATTACCTGCTGGGCAATCTTGTCGGCGTGTCTGACGATGAATCTGCGCGGCATATCGCGCGCGCCAAACAATTGAGTCTTTCGCTGTTGTATTGGTTGCAGACCGAAGCACCTCGCCCCGACGGTGGCACGGGTTTCCCCGGACTGCGGCTTCGCCCTGATTTGATGGGCACTCAGGATGGACTGGCTAAGACGCCCTACGTCCGCGAATCGCGTCGCATCCAAGCCGAGTTCACTGTCCTAGAAGAACACGTCGGCCGCGAAAACCGGAGCAAGGTGACTGGCAAACCGACATCCGAAATTGCCGCCGCAGCATTCGCGGATTCGGTCGGCGTCGGCAGCTATGCGATCGACCTGCACCCCAGTTCCGGCGGCGACAACTACATCGATTTTTCTACGTTTCCGTTCCAGGTTCCGCTCGGATCTCTACTGCCGACCAGGATGCAGAACCTGTTGCCGGCGTGCAAGAACATTGGCACGACGCACATCACCAGCGGCTGCTACCGCCTGCACCCGGTGGAATGGGGAATCGGCGAGGCCGTCGGGTGCTTGGTCAGCTTCGCGCTGAAACAAAAGCAGACGCCGCATGCGATTCGATCCAACGAACCATTGTTGAACGATTTCCAAAAGTTCATTCGCGGTCAAGGTGTTCAGACGCAGTGGTCCTGAACAGTCCACCGTATCATCAGTCCCAAGCGACTCGGCAACGCGATTACGTTTGTCGCGACCAGTGTTGTCCGCCGGCCGGCAGTTCGAATGCTAACGGAGCCCCAAGCATGCATCGACGCAAATTTCTCCAAGGCGGGATCGCGCTGGGCACCATGGCCGCGTCTGCTCCACCACTGCTGGGCGGGCCATTCACGGGAAAGATTCCCAAGTCGCTGAAATACTCCATGATTGGCGAACGACTTCCGCTGGCTGATCAGTTTCAACTGCTGAAGCAATCCGGGTTTGACGGGGTCGAGATCAGCCTGCGAGACGGACTAGCGGTCAAAGACATTCTCGCCGCGATCGATGCCACCCAGATTGATGTGCACGGTGTGATCCATGGGTACGACGACGACCATTCGGCGTCGATCGATCTTTGCCAACAGGTTGGCGGCAACTCAGTTTTGATCATCGCTCGCGAAATTGCAAAACTTAGCTACGCCGACAACTTCGCCAGATCACTCGAAATCGCACGCAAAGCGATTCCGCACGCGGAAAAACACAATGTTCGCCTGCTGGTTGAAAACGTACGCGCTTCGTTTCTGAAGACCGCCGAAGAAATGGCTCGCTTCATCGACGAATTGGAGTCCCCCGTGGTCGGTGCGTACTATGACACCGGCAACACAATCACTTGGACGAAGCAAAGTGCCCAGCACTGGGCACACGTGCTGGGGCATAGGATTGGGAAGCTGGACATCAAGGACCGGGGTCACGCGGTATTTGGTAACCCCAAGCTGAAGTCAAAGACAGCAGTCGGCACAGATGGCGGCGAAGTGCATTGGCAGAAAGTCCGCCAGGAACTCGCCACCGTCAATTTTTCGGGCTGGGCATCGGCCGAAGTCGCAGGCGGCGACGCTCAGCGAATCGCCGGCATCTCGCACTGGATGGACCAGGTGCTGGACCTTTGACCGAGTGAAGTCGATGCCTCCTAAGATGTCTTCAACAACGCCTCTCTTACCCAATGGAAATGCCGCCATGCAAAACGATCGCAAACTTCCTGAACCATCGAACATCGCATCGCAAGCGCGTCGCCGCACCTTCTTGAAGGCGTCGGGAAGTGCCTTGGTGGGCGCCACACTTGCCCAGACAAAATCGTCGGCACAGACACCGCATGTCAGTGTCGACGACGACATTCGGATTGGACTGATCGGTTGTGGCGGGCGCGGTACCGGGGCCACACTGAATGCATTGAAAGCTGATCCAGGAATCCGGCTAGTCGCGATGGCAGACGCATTCGAAGATCGACTGCAGGGCTGCCTGCAAACTCTACAGCGACAAAAGGACTTTCGCAGCCGCATCGACGTCAGTGAGGAAATGCAGTTTACGGGACTCGATGCTTATCAGAAAGTTCTAGCGACCGACATCGACGTCGTGTTGTTAGCCACACCGCCTGGGTTTCGCCCCCTTCATCTGAGTGCCGCGATCGACGCCGGAAAGCACGTCTTTGCTGAAAAACCCGCAGCCGTCGATCCAGCCGGAATCCGCAGTGTGTTGGCATCGGCGGCCAAAGCAAAGGAAAAGGGCCTGTTCATCGTCGCCGGTTTGCACGCGAGATACGAACCCGAAACGATCGAGATGACCCGGCGCGTCCAAGACGGTGCCATCGGCGAAATCTTGAATGGCCGGATGTCGCGATACGGCGGTGGAACGTGGGTCAAGCCGCGCAAGCCTGGTCAAACGGACGTTGAATACCAACTTTCGAATTGGCACTATCACACTTGGCTTTCCGGTGACTTTCTGATCGAGCAATTTGTGCATGAGATCGATCGCATGGCTTGGGTGATGGGCGGCTATCCGGTGTCCTGTTTGGCGACGGGCGGCCGCCAGACCAGAACGGAAGAAATGTACGGACACACCTACGATCACTTTGCGGCTCTCTACAAATTTGCCAACGGTTCCGAGCTCTACACGACCAGCCGACAACAGAAAGGATGTGCCAATGTATTCGACATGCGTTTGGCGGGGACAAAGGGAACCTGCATCGGCGCGGGCAAGACGCGATACGAAATTGCCGGCCCAACCGCATGGCAATCCGGAAAGGGAAACGGCAAAAAGCAGGTCGGACACCAGACCGAACACGATGCGTTCTATCGGGAACTACGATCCGGCGGATACCTGAACAATGGTGATTACTTTGCCAAATCAACCCTGATGGCCATCATGGCACGCGAGTCGGCCTACACCGGTCAAGAAATCACTTGGCAGCAAGCCCTGGATGCCAAGCAGGATCTGATGCCCGACAACATCGCCTGGGACACTCCCGTCCCGCCGTGGAAAGTCGCCATCCCCGGCACGACAAAATTCGCGTAGGTGACGTAGAGGTGTACCCACGTAGCCATGTAGGCCGGATGAAGGAGCGCAGCGACGCAGATCCGACAATCAAGCATCCCGGCACCCACCCGAATTTACCATACGGTGCAACACGACAATCGGGTCTCGCCGATCCTGATCAGCGACGCCAAAGGTACACCGACACGCTACCAAGCAACGGTTTCGGTTGCCAAGTGTTGATCGTGTCCGTTGTCGATGCATCGCAGAGTCAACTGCATTCCCGTCGCCGACAGGGACGCGTCGACCCAACCGATGGGGCTGGTCTCGCTAAAGGCGTAGCCAATCGGAGGCAAGTTGATCAGGTGTAGGCCGCTGGGCCGTTGCTTGACGCTATAGCTATGCGTGTGTCCAAAGACATAGGCTTTGACGTGAGGCTGTGATTCAAGCAAATCGAACAGCGCCACCGAATCTTGCAGACCGGTCACACGGCCACCGTCGGGCACGTTGAACTGTGGATTGTGGTGTCCGACAACGATCGCGGGCTTCCCAGCATTGGCCTTCAGTGCCGCGCGGAGCCAACGGATCTGCTGCGCGCCCATTTCGCCGGTTACATGATTGACCTGCTGTAGCGTGTCGATCAAAAACCAGTTGGCAAATTTCGTTTCGACCATGGAAACGTGTTTCCCATCGACGGCCGCGTTCTCCTTGCCGTGGCTGGCAAATTGTTTGTGAAACGCGACTCGATCGTCATGGTTTCCCATCGTCATGTGCAGCGGAATGTCAGCCGCAGGAAACGCGGTCAGCATGGACGCCAGTGTCTTGTAATCCGCAGGCAAGCCGACGTTGAAGGCACAATCGCCGTCAATCAACGCGATCGTTGGCTTCTGCGTTTGATCAAGAACATCCTCGATCACATTCACCAGGTTCGCCGACATCACGGACCCTCGAACCACCTTCGTCGCGTCCGCATCCACGTGCGTGTCGGACAGCAACGCAACATGTTCCGTTGCATCGTACGTCTGGTCGCCCAATGCTGGGCCGAACGTCAGCAGACTGGCACCGGCGCCAAGCGACGTTTGCAAGAACGATCTTCGACGCAGACTGGTCAAATGAATGGGCATGTATGCTTCCTCTCCATGACGTTTTTCATTGCGAACAAGTAGAACACGATCGCGACACATCCGCGTATCGCGGTCCATCCCAATGGACATTGCCGCATGCCCCGCGACGACTCAACAGTGCACAGGCAACCACTTGGTCCAAGCAACCACTAGTTTCACCGCCGTCGCGGGGATCGATCCTTTGCGAATGACACCGAAGTCGCCGGCTTCTGTTGTGACGCGTGCATGGGCGAGCTAGCATAATAGCCGCTGGCACACGACGACCGACAATTCGATTGGATTCCGTGCCGCTTCCCGCCTTTCAGACAGATCCCGCCCCACCCAACCTACCTCGGAGAATGGCCATGGCCACATTTCCCACCCGCCGCTCGTTCTTGAAGTCCACCACTGCGGCCGGCGCAGCAATCGGACTCAACGCCATGTCGTATTCACGCGTCTACGGCGCGAACCAACGACTAAGGATCGCCAGTGTCGGAACCGGCGGAAAGGGATGGAGCGATCTGAATGGTGTGGCCGCCAGCCCCGATGTGGAAGTAGTCGCACTGTGTGACATCGACAGCTCGGAAAAGCATCTTGGTCAAGCCGCGCAGAAGTACGCCTCGGCCAGACAATACGACGATTGGCGCAAGCTTCTTGACGAATCGGCCGACGTCCATGGTGTGATGGTGTCGACGCCCGATTTCATGCACGCTCCGATTTCAATGGCTGCGATGCATTTGGGGAAACATGTCTTCTGCCAGAAACCGTTGACGCACACCGTCTACGAAGCAAGGCAAATGAAAACGGCCGCTGCGAAATACAATGTCACGACGCAGATGTGCAACCAAATCCAATCGCACTCGGCCTATCGCACAGCGGTACACATGGTTCACGAAGGCCTGATCGGCAAGGTCACGGAGGTCCACTCGTGGCAAGGGGGCCAACCATCCTGGCCAAGAAACATCGCCAGACCCCAAGGCAGCGATCCCGTGCCCAAGCATGTCCGTTGGGACCTATGGCAAGGCGTTGCACCCGAGCGTCCGTTCAAGGTGGGCATGTACCATCCGTTCAATTGGCGCGGTTGGCAAGACTATGGAACGGGCCAGCTTGGCGACTTTGGATGCCACATTTTGGATCCTGTGTTCAAATCGCTCCAGCTCACTTCACCCACCAAAATCACGGTGGAAGCACCAACCCTGCTTCCAGAGACCTGGACCGATCGCGCGAGCGTAAGCTACGAGTTCCCTGGAACCAAGTACACACTGGGCACCACACTGCCGGTCACCTGGTACGACGCGGCCGGCGTATTGCCGCCACGCGAGAAACTGGGGGACATCCCCGCGGACTACAAGCTGCCGACTGCGGGATCAGTCCTGGTCGGCGAGAAAGGGTCGCTGGTCATTCCTCACGTGGCGATGCCGGTGCTGTTTCCAGAAGATCGATTTCCTGCAAACGAGTTGCCTGTCATCGAAGGCGTTGACCACTACACGCAGTGGGCCGATGCATGCATGGGCAAAGCGAAAACCACTTCCCACTTCGACTACGCCGGCCCTTTGACCGAGACTGTGTTGCTGGGCACCATCGGGATCCGATTCCCCGGCCAACAGCTCGCTTGGGATGCCGAAGCGATGAAGATCACCAACCAGCCCGAGGCGCAAAAGTGGATCACCAAGCCCTACCGAAAAGGTTGGGAACCAACCTGGATCTAGTCGATCCTTAGGCTTGCCGAACGAAGCGTTGGAAAATCCGACGCATCTGACTCGGAATCGCATTTCCAAACGGAACCAATCCCGCTGTGGTAGCACAATCGCTGACACCCACATGAAGACGACTTCGTGGCGGGCGTGCACGTTTCGGCATCAAAGATTTCGATGGTGATCTCAAGCGGTTTCGTTGGCCTATTGGCGTTTGCGCAGTGCAGGTGCCCATCAATCACGACGCCACTATTGAGATGCTGGATCCCCCGATCCGGCGGGCGCTTCCCAGCGAACAAGGCGTTTGGCGGATTGCTTGTCGTATCGAGCAATCGTGTGGTTCGCGATCGCATAGAAGGACGACGAGTCCACGGCCACAACTTGATGCGCTTCCACGGTGCGAACTCGCCGCTTTTCCAAGCCGTCTGTGAGCTCATGTAGGACGGCTTTTCCAGGCCGTCTATGGAGAAGCAACGACAGCCTGGAAAGGCCGTCCTACGGGGCCACTTGGCTTTGGGGTGCTCTTGCGTCACCGGCTTAACGACCTACTTCCGGTTGATCAGCTTCATCATTTCTGGGGTGATCGGCATGACTTCGAAGTCCTTGAAGAACATTTCGCAGTCGGTTCCACCGTGCATTTGCAGGCCCAGCTTGCCCGTCTTTTCGCACTCTTCGTCGACGATGTCCGATGTGCAGAATCCGTTCAGCGTCTGGACCAGTCGGTCGCCATACGCGGCCGTGCAGGTCGTATTCCACTGGTCGTTCTTGTTGCGAACCGTTTCGACAAGCTCGTCGTTGGCGACGATCCAACCGCGACCGGGAATCGTTTTCCCATCAATGATGCCGGCGGTGTGCCAGAGCGCCGAGTCTTTGCCGTTGTTGGCGATTTCATTCTGGAATCCGCGCAGTACCCACGGGGCACTCGTCTCTTCGGCACGGAAATACAACGCACTGTTGCCGCCGTGCATTCGGTAGGTGACGCGAGCGATGAAGTTGTCGTAATCATCGGTGGAAATGACGAGCCCATCCTTGCCCTGGCTCTTGGAGTGGACGCCATGCAAAACACCGTCTTCGGTGAAAGACCATTCTTCCGGCAGCACGAACTTGGCGTTAGAAAGCTGGTAGTTGCCGTCGTCGCCTTTGACGAAGAATGAATCCCACTTGCTTTCGCCCAGATCCTTCACGCGGATATTCCGCCAAGCAACACTGCCGGATTTGCCTGCGTGAATCTGCAGCCCCAAAAATCCTTTCATCGATAGACTGTCGAACATATCGACAACCAGTTTGCCATTGAGCCATGTCTTGATGGACGGGCCGACACACTGAATTTCGACGTCGTTCCACTGCCCCGCCTGATTGCTTGCCTGCGCGGCATCCATTCGATCCTGAGGTGTGTGTGCGTCCAGCCAAATGATGCCGAACTTATGTCCGCGGCGTCCTTCGTCGTAAATACGGCCGGTCATGTCGCCACCGGGACGCATTTCGTACTGATAACCATAAACCCGCTGGCCATCGCCCTCTGGACGCGCGGCAGAGCGGAACTGGACGCCGGAGTTCCCGTCTTCCAGGAATTGATACTGCAGCTTCAGAACGAAGTTTCCGAATTCTTTTTCCGAACACAGAAACGTATTTCCCGGTGTGTCCGGCGCGCACTTCCCAACGATCGATCCGTCCTGGACCGCATACTCGGCAGACCCGCCGCGCTTGACCCAACCGGTCAAATCACTTCCGTTAAAAAGTGAAACGAAGCCATCTTCGACGTCTGCCGCTGGCGCAGTCGGACCGCAGGGCACTAACAGCCCGAACATCATTGCCGCTACAAAAAGTTTTCTCATTGCTGTCTCACCTAGGTGTCATTCGTATGGAATCAGTTCGCTTGGAATCAGGATACTAGTCTCCCCCCGCAGTCGCACAGATTTTCGGGTCGCTGCAAAGACGCGTCAAGCGCCGAATCAACCAATCAATCACACATCGGGGATCGGTTCACGACAACCACCGGCGTAGGTTGTCCTGCACAAACCCGTCGTCGTTCAGATGCGGGTACGCCTTTGTCACTCGATCGATCTCCTGAGACTGTCCTTGGGAAAGGACCTCGTTGGGATCCAGGCACCAAGTTCCTCGCATCAATCCCTGACGTCGCAAGACCTCGTGAATCCCGGGGATACAGCCGGCGAAATCGTTTGCCGCATCGAAGAACGCCGCATTGCAATCCGTCAATTCAATGTTGCGTCGAAGCAATTCCGACGGGACCCCGTTGCCGCTGGCGACCACAGCATGCACTTCGTCAAGCAATTCGACGGCCGCCCGAGCCCAAACGCTCCAATGCCCCAATAAACCACCGCGGATGCGGACCGACTTTGGCCCCGCATCACAAGCAATTCGGTATTCGGTCAACAAATCGACAATGATGTTATCATCGTTTCCGGTATACAGCGTGATCTTGTCTTCGCATCCGGAATCACAGACGGCACGAACCACGTCCAATGTTTGGTAGCGGTTGAACGGCGCCATCTTGATCGCGATCACATTTTCGATTTCCGCGAATTCACGCCAAAACGAATACGGCAACTTGCATCCGCCCACAGCTGGCTGCAAATAGAACCCGATCACAGGAATGACAGCAGCCACTTCGCGGCAATGGTCCAGCAGCTTGTCGTGGCTTTCGCCTGCAAGCGCGGCGAGGC
Organism: Rubripirellula lacrimiformis; assembly: GCF_007741535.1. Taxonomy (NCBI): domain Bacteria; kingdom Pseudomonadati; phylum Planctomycetota; class Planctomycetia; order Pirellulales; family Pirellulaceae; genus Rubripirellula; species Rubripirellula lacrimiformis. The sequence continues at coordinate 725,688 of NZ_CP036525.1, read as the reverse complement.
TTAATAGACCGCTGTGGTAGCCATGGTCGACAGCAAACGTCGCTTCCCGGACCGCTTGCTGGGTCGTTCCACAGACGCCGGCAACCTTCCAAACATGTCGGCCCTGAGCCGCTGAATAGTCGTCGATCACTTCGGAAGTGAGCTTCAAAACCGGTTCGAACAAATTGATGCCGGGGTCACGGATTGCGAATTGCGTGGTGTGAACCCCCACTGCGATGCCACCCACACCCGCGTCGATATAGTACCGTGCTAGCGCGGCTTGGCACTGCCGATCCAAACCACGCTGGGCGTCCAACGCCAACGGCATTGCGGGGATAACGATTCCCTTCTGAACGCTGTCGCGAATCGGCTTTGGAATTTCGTTGATCTGCACTCGATTGATCCCTTTTCTTAATAGCCGCCGTCGACGACTTCAAAGTGTGTGGGCTTCCCCAGCGAGCGTCCGCCGACGCTGACCCAATGAGCCTGCCAGCGAATCAGTTGCTCGGCGGTCACCGATGGCGGGCCGAACAAACTTGTCGCCTTTGCACTGTCACTGAGATAAGAAACCTGGCTGGCGGTGGTCGTAAAACGCACGGGCTTGTTCAGCAATTCCCCGAGTTGACGAGCGACGTCTTCGGTACGCAACGTTTCGGTGCCCGTGACGTTGATCTTGCTGGCAGGCGACGAACACTGATCAAGACACATCAGAGCCTGATGATTCGCGTCTCCCTGCCAGATCATGTTGAACGCTTCGACGCCATTGTTGACCGGCCGGTCGTTCCAAATATTTTCGGCGATGTCATAGATGACTCCGTATCGCAAGTCGACGGCGTAATTCAGCCGGAACAGGCAGACCGGGGTCCCGTTCGATACGCTGCCAAATTCGAACACACGTTCACGTCCCAAACACGACTGAGCGTATTCGCCAACCGGTGCAGGTTCGACGGTTTCGTCGGGAGCATCGTTGATGGGAACCAACGGATACACGCACCCGGTCGAAAAGGCGACGATACGGGATTGTGAAAAATGCTCGATCACGTTCGCTGGAACCATCGTGTTCATGGCCCAGGTCAACGCTTGCGAACCGCTGGTACCGAATTTACGTCCCGCCATGAATACGACGTTCTTGGTTCTGGGCAGCGACGCAACCGCAGCACGGTCGATCAGATCGCATGCAATCGTCTTGACGCCTAGCGAGTCCAGCAACGCACGCGAACCTGGGCTAGAGAATCTTGCCACTCCATAAACAGTCTTCTTCACTCCCGCTTGCTCGATTGCATTGACCGCCAATTGCGCCAAGCTAATTCCCATCTTCCCAGCCACCCCTAAAATCATCACGTCACCGTCCATCGCCGACATCCAGCGAACCAATCGCTCGCTCGGCCGTGCCAGCAACTGGTCCAGTTGTGATTCGCTATCGATTTGATCAGGGAGATTCATTTCAGTGGCCTTGGCCAAAAAGGTTGGGATGGCAACGGAACAAGCCGAGAGCATTTCGGGTGCACTCTTATCTGGGCAGTTTGCGTTGCCCAAGCCTTTCCCCCACAGGTGGACGGATCGGTAAAGCCAATCCGCCGGACGTCTGCAGCTCGTCAAACAGTTGATTCTGCAGCGAAGTGATCTGCTGCTGATACGCGGGCACATCAATCAAATTGTGCCGCTCGTGCGGGTCTGTTTTCAGATCGTAGAACCCGTTCTGGTCCCAGACCCCGTGGTAGTAGATGTACTTGAACCGATCCGTCCGGATCGCCAACGTCGTTGGCGTTGCGGGAAAATTCCATTCCCAGTGGTATTCGTACAACAGATGATCCCGCCACGGCAAATCCGCAAGGGCTTGTTTGGATTCGGCGGTCTCTTCCCACAGTGGCCGCATCGATCTTCCATCAAACTGAACATCCTTGGACGGCTGCACATCACAGACGTCTAAGATCGTCGCCGCAACATCGATGTTTTGAACCATTTCCTCGACGATCGTCCCCGCAGCGATTCTGCCCGGTGCTCTGGCAAGCATCGGCACACGGATAGAGTGCTCGAAGGCATCTCGTTTGTCATAGAATCCATGCTCGCCCAATTCAAAACCGTTATCGCCCATGTAGATCACGATCGTGTTGTCACGAAGGCCAGCTTGGTCGACGTAGTCCAGAACGCGACCAACGTTCTCGTCCAGCCCGAACACAGTTTCCGCGTAAGCGTGGTACAGATCGTCGAAGTCCGGCACGGGGTCGTTATCAAATGCACCCGTTTCCATGTGGTCGATGCCGTGAATACTGTAGCGACGATTCCGCACCCAATTCGGTTGGGTGCGATAATTCCGCTCGGTATTGGCCATCGTCTCGGGATAGTCAATCGGTTCGTCTTTGTACTTGCCTTGATTGCGAGGCGCCGGAGTGAATGGGTAATGAACCGCCTTGTAAGACAGATACAAGAAGAACGGCTTGTCCGACGAATCACGATCCCGCAGCCAGTCGATTGCTAGGTCGGTCAGCACATCGGTGGTGTACCCTGAAAACGAGTTTTGTTTGCCGTTGATGTTCAGCGTCGGATCGTGATAGACGCCCTGCCCCAGAAAGCTAGCCCAGTAATCAAATCCGCTGCGGGGTTCATCACTGTCATGCCCCATGTGCCACTTGCCGACAAAGGCCGTGTTGTATCCGCCGGACTGCAAGTCCGAGGGAAAGAACCGGGTACCGACCGGCACATCCCGCTGGTTGTCCACCACGCGATGATGGTGCATGTATTGGCCCGTCAATATCGACGCTCTACTGGGCGAACAAAGCGAGGTCGAAACGAATGCGTTCTTGAAAACCGCTCCTTCGCTGGCAATCCGGTCCATGTTGGGCGTCTTCAAGAATTCGGGACAACCTTCGATGCAACTCATGAAATCGAATCGATGATCATCGCTCAAAATGAAAACAACATTTGGCGGTTCAGCAGCAAAGCCGCGCGAGACCAAAATTCCAAAGACAAGTACGTGAACGACCCAAAGGTGATGTTTCATAGATGTGCCAACAACTTGTCGCATTAGATGAAGATGACGCTGTTTCCGGAAACAACATCTGCTTAGAAACGGCTTCGCGATTGAACTTCTCGCTTTGCCTTACGCCCCCCTTTCTCGCCCCGATCATCAGCATATCCTATCGAAAACCGAAAACCTAGCGTCTTCGACACGAAGCGTTATCAACCACCGGCAGTTCGGATCCAACGATCGCTTCGAAACACGCAGCCATCCGATGAACCACGATGACGCGTTGGCCGGGAAGCCAGCGGAGCTTGTTCAATCCCACGCCCCACAATCCACAATCCACGAGCATCATCCGACGGGGTCAGGTTGTTTTTGGTCTTTCAGAAACCCGGCGGCCGGATGCCCATTCGAATGCACAATGCAGCTAAGATGGATGCGATCAAGTCCTCCACTGTGCCCGACAAATCGTGCAACGAGGTTCGGGCGACAGAGAAGAACGACACGATCATGCGAGCACCGACGGCGCAGTCACGCTGCCCGCATCATGACCGACATCCCACCAACAGACGTTTGACCAATCTCGGTCCGAAAGGGCGAGCGACCGGGCAGACCGGTTCCAATCGAACGTTCCCACCATCCGTTGCGGAATTCGCCCAGAGTCTCGCCACCAGCCTGCCCTCACCTTCCCTGCCGAACCGGTTGACCAGTTTCGCTGAACCATTGGACACACCACATTGACTGATTCACCAGACGCCAAACCCGTTTCGCTATTCGGGCGTTTTTTTCAGATCCTTGGCCCCGGACTCGTATCGGCCTGTGTCGTGATCGGCCCCGGCAGCATCGTCACGAGTTCGTCCGTTGGCGCTACCGCAGGATTTGCCAACGTTTGGGTGGTCATCGTTTCGGTGATCTTCATGTCGGTCTATCTGACGCTTGCCGTGCGATTGGGCGTCGTGACCCAACGATCCGCCGGCGACGTGATCGCCGAAGCCGCGCATCGATTTCTATCGATCCTGGTTGGCGTTTCCGTCTTCTTCATCGCGGCGGCATACCAGTTCGGCAACAACCTTGGCGTTCATGCAGCGATCAACGGATTCATCCCCTGGAACTACTGGATCGTGATCCTGAATGCGTTGGCGTTGATGTTTCTGTTTGGATTCAAAAACTTGTACGCGGTGCTGGAACGGTGCATGGCGGCGTTGGTTGGCGTGATGTTGATCGCGTTTGCCATCAACCTTGTTTTCGCAAGGCCGGACCCGATGGCGATCCTGCAAGGACTGAATCCATTTGCTGGAACGACAGAGATTGGCTTGCCGCTGATGGGCCTGATCGGGACCACCTTCATCGTTTCCAACGCATTTTATCAATCCTATCTGGTGCGTTTCAAAGGCTGGAAAATCAACGACATGAAACTTGGTTTGTTCGACGCGCGCGTCGGTGCGACGATCATGGCCGTCATCACGCTGATGATCATGTGCACGTCGGCGTCCGTGTTTCATCCGCAATTGATCTCTGGCGAAATGACGCTGGACGACATCAACGATGTTTCCAAAATCGCCAATCAATTGGAACCGTTGTTCGGACCAGCCGGACGATTCGTTTTCTGCATTGGCCTGTTCTCGGCCGCGTACTCTTCGTTCATCGTCAACTCGATGGTCGGTGGATTTGTGCTGGCGGATGCATTGAAGCTTGGGAATCTTCCCAATGACCGTGGTCCTCGGATCATGACAGCCATCGTGCTGCTTTCCGGAATGGGCGTGGCCCTGTACATGATCGTGATGGGGGTTGGGAAACCAGCAGGTTTGATCGTGGCGGCCCAGGCAACCACGGTGGTTGCATCGCCGTTGATCGCAGCGACACTTCTGTGGCTGACCAATCGCAAATCCGTGATGGGCGAAAACACGAACGGCCCAATCACGAACGGGATCGCAGGCCTAGGATTGATCGTCTTGCTACTGATTTCCGCCAAAATCCTGTTCGTTGATTTACTCTAATCGTCTGCGACGCCATGATTCTACGCCGATACCAACCAGCCGATCTAATCGCGATGCAGCGAATTGCGATCGAAGGATTCGCAGAGGTTTCGATTGACCGCAAGATGCAGCAACGATTTGGCATCTTGGGCGAAACCGACTGGACGGTTCGTAAAGCGTTTAGCATCGAACAGGACGTTCGTCGCGATCCAGACGGCGCGTTTGTCGCAGTCCTAGGGAATGACCTATGCGGGTTCATCACCACTTGGCATGACCAACAAACCGGTGTCGGCTACATCCCCAACCTAGCCGTCGCCAGTCATCAGCAGGGCAAAGGACTCGGCCGATCCTTGATCCAGAAAGCATTGGATCATTTTGATTCCCTCGGGCTGACCGTGGCACGCATCGAAACACTGACCAACAACGCAGCCGGAAACCATCTTTACCGCGGCATGGGCTTTGAAGAAATCGCCCAGCAAATTCATTTCGGGTTGAAAATCCAAAATGATGGTCCACCAGATTGCGAGCCCTAGGGAGCGTGTTTTTCGAAAGTCGGGTTTATCGAACGCCCGGCTCCGTCGATTCGGATCCGTCGACCAGCCAGCGGACTCGAATCACGCCCGGATGGTTCCGGTTTGATCGCGAAACCTAAGAATGCCGATGCCGTTCGACGAGTGACCGCCTTGCAACTCTAGAATCAAATGCCTTCACGTGACGAACCCCTATGTTCCCCCCGCACCGTTTGATTCAACGCCACAGGCTCAGGCTGCCCCCCGCCATCCGTTCATGATTGGTTCTCGGCAACCGGCGTTGGACCGACCTGATCACATTGCCCTGGGCGATAGCCGCCGGAGTGGTCAAATGGATTTCCGCACGCAAAATTCGGTCCGTGCCATGGGACGGCGAATAACGACACCCTGCCAAGAGTCTGCAGGCGAGGCGTACTGCCGCAATCCGATCCCGCCTGATCTGGAAGGGCAACGACGTTCGGCATTTGGTCAGAGAAGTTTCGACGCCTTGTTGATTCACAACAACGTCTCTCGTACACGCATCACGGATGGATGCCTCGCGAGAGACCAGCAGGTCGAGTTGACCCTACCAGCTGATTTCGCTGCCGACGCTGACGCCTGCGAATCCGATTCCGTCGTCCATGGGACCGTCGCCGTTGATTCCACCATCGTCGCCGGTGAACACGGCGGTCGGGTTAGCACCACCAACGTTCCCGTAGTGCTGTGCTTCCAACGCGACACTGATGTTCAACCATTCGGTCATCGTCAACAGGACTCCGAGCTGAATTTCAGCATTGCCGACGAGGGTGTCCATGCCATCGGCATAGGAACGCAGGTCGACCGCTCCGATCGACTGACTGAAATTGTCAACAATGTTGTCATCTGCATGAAACGCTTTGTGACCAAGCAGCATCGATCCACGCAGATTACAGAACAGACTGATGTGGTCCACCGGAAGACTTCGTCGCATCCGCAAACTAACGGTCGGACCGAAACCGCGGAACTCTGAACTGGAGAAGACGTCGCCTTCGTCGGTTTTCGCTTGGTAACTTTGTGCGATTTTCCCGTACCGAATCCCAGCGTACACGTCGAACGATGGCGATAGTTGTTGTTGCAGTTCCCAGTCAATCACATCTGCCCGAACTTCGCTATTGAACGAACCTTCGGCTAAGTCGCGGACCCCGGTCACGATGTCGCCTTCTTCGCTCAGGAATCCGACGCTGCCAAAGCTGCCCGTCGGGATCAAGCCGTTCGCATCGTTCGCCGAGAATCGTTCGTTTTGATTGAAACGCCAGTAACGGACGCGCCACCCCAACAGCCCGCCGGTCGCTTCGGATCCAATTTGAACACGGGGGCTGTAGGACAGTTCCCATGGAAACTGGAGATGGGTGTACCCGTCATCGGTTTGCACAATGACGGCCGTCGAGTTGCTTTGCAGTGGTTGAATCAACAGGTTTTCGTACGTCGCAAACCAGCGACGACCGGGTTCTGCTTCGAATGCTTTGAAATCGCGCGACGCCGTCTTCATTTCCTGCTGCAGCATGCGCGACCGCAGGCCAGCGACCTCTGCCAATAGATCTTCATGCGACTGGACGGTGCCCATGGCCAACGATTCGTTGAAACCAACCTTGGCGATCGCTTCTTCGCCGGCCGCAGAATCCTGGTCCGTCGGCTTTGGATCACTGATCGAGAAACCGTCCAACGAAAAGTCTTGTCCCCACGCAGTCTGGTTCGGGCAACTATGCAGCGCGATCAACAACAGTCCCATGGCGGTGCGAATCAGCCAGGAGTGGATCGCTGGGTCAGTTTCACGACGCAGTTTCATAGCTGTGGGCATAGCTGGAATCATCAAGTGGAATCAAAGGTGTTCATTGTTCGCAAGCGGAGCCTACGTGTCGTCAAAGGTGTGACTATCACGGCACGGCGGTCAGCAGGTAGGCCAATTCACTGGAAATCACGTGTTTTTGGCGCGTAAAACTCGCTGCGAAACTGCCTTTCGCCTTGTCGTGAAACTGACTACACTCCGCAAATCGGGTTTTTGGCACAAATTGCGAAGTTTGGCTCAAGTCGAATCTCAGTGTCACGACCCGACGCACCAGGACGGTGCGTGGAAACAACGATTGCATGCCCCGAATGGATTTGGGATCAGCTTGATGAAGCTTGAACGTCTGTATCAACAGTTGCGAAACCGCCCTGTTGTCTCCCGAAGTGGTCACCCTGTTCGCAATCGCAGCACTCATCGAACTACCAGGGTTCGACGATCCCTCTTTGAAACTTTGGAACTGCGGCGAATGCTGGCCGCCGATGTTCAATTGACCGGCAATCGCTTGGTGGTCACCGATACGACCGGTGGCAACGATGAATTGTCCGTCGAGATCACTGGCGCGAACTATGTGATTTCGAACAACAGCACTCTGACCGCGATCGGTTTCACGGACACCGACCCCAGTGACAACACGGTCCAAGTGGCGGTCAACTCGATCACGGGTGTCGATCTGTTTGGGCAAGCAGGCAATGACACCTATCAACTGGGGGACGCTTGGGGCGAAGTCGTGATCGTTGACACCGGTGGCGGCGACATTGATTTGTCATCCGTCAGCGGGGCGCTGTCGTCGAATGCATCTGGCGGACAAAGCACGGTGCAAAAGTCCGGTGGCAACTCAGTGCGTTTTGCCGCGGATGGATCCTTTCACCTTTCGCCCACCGTATTCGATTCCACTGCTAGCATCACGGCATTCAACGATGGTTTGACCGCGATCAAGTCGATCGGCGATGACTTAGCGGAACACGACCGGATGGGTCAGACGCTAAGAATCCTGAATGGACAATCGATCGGTGACCTAACGCCGATCGGCGACGTCATGGATTCCGTCTTGGTTCAACCTGCAACCAATTACCTAGCCAGCACCGGCGCAGAGGATCCCGATGTGGCCGGATTGGTTCAGGCGATCAAGACAGCCGGAAACACCTACGCGGGAACGGGGACTCTTTCGTTCACACTGGACACGGTTGGCCGGATCGATGGCGATGTCACGACGCTTGATCTGCAATTGAATGCCACGCTGACTCACAGCGATGTCGCGTTGGATTTGGATCCGACGATCACCAGCCTGGATGGAACACTTGACAGCCTGTTGGTTCCATCGCGTCTAACCGGCGATGTGATCACAACGTTCGATTGGGATTTTTCGATCGGCATCGACGCCAGCGCTGCACCGTTTTTCTTTGCTGATTTCGGTAGCGACATCCAAGTGACCGCCGACGTCAACTTGACCGATGCGCAATTCGCGATCAATGCAGGATTGTTGGAACTCGAAGTGGGCGCCCACGGCCCCAGTTCCAGCAACAGCACGCTTCGCTTCGATGCCGACACCACGATCGACACCAGCGTGCTAGGAATGCGAACGACGGCCCAACTGCAAGCCGCCAACGGGTTATCCAGCCTGGTCGCCGACGCATCTGCGACGGCCAACGTGAACATGGACCTATTTGCAATCGCCAAAGATGTGTCCGGCGTGACAGATTCGGTGACAGGAACCATTTCCTACGCGGTCAACGAATTTGATTCGGCGGCCGCTGCGCTATCCGAAAATTTGTCGACACTGCCGATCAACGACTTTTTCAACCTCGACTCCGGATCCGTGTTCCAGGTGATGGAACAGGTCGGCGACTACCTGGATGCGCTCGGGCAAAAAGCGTTTCAGAACGAACGGATTCTGATTGGACAAACCAAGACCATTGGTGAATTGGCTGATGTCGAAACGTTGTTCCGCGACGAATTTCTGCGACCGATTCGTCAGCCCGGATACGCGGGGGGCACGCTGCTTGCAGATCTGATTGGCGACAGCGAGTCTTTGGGCACCAGTGTCGATGCGACCCCCGAATTCACGGTCCATCTTCGCAGTGGGTCATCGTTCGATGTCGATGTGGACGGCGTGACTACGGTCTCGGGCTTGACCAGCCGAATTGCGGCGGCGTCGCCCGGTGCATCCGTCTTCGATGTCGTAAACAATGCCAACGGAAGCTTGATGCTGGTCGACAAGAGCGTCGCCGTTGGAGACAACGATTTCGAGATTGTCCCCATCAAGGATCCCAGCGACGACGACTACACCTTCGCTTCTAAATTTGGCCTGACCCAGGGATCAGGTCTTCGCAACGTGACCGGTGACGCAGCACTGGACCATCTGATCGACGTTGCACCACGATCCTTGGCGAATTTCCAAACGCTGCAAGAGATGGTGACGCTGGCGACCGATTCTGCATACACGACGATCGGGGCGATGGCCTATGACGCCGCTTCGTCGAAGTTCACACTAACGGTCGATATCGAAAAGGTCTACGCGAATTCCGTCGACACACTGCTGTTGCCCGACTTTGGTTCGTTTACCGAATTGGCCACAACGAACACAGTGGATCTTGAAACACCAACGTTGACGCTGCATCTGCCGTTAGAACTAACACTGAACAAGATCGGTTTTCAAACGCCACTTTCGCCGTCCACGCAAGTCTCTGATTTGAATCAGGGCAACGGCATCGCAATTGTCGAAGGGAAAGACGACTTTCGGATTCACTTGGCTGACGGGACCAGCTTTGAAGTGGATCTGGACCAGAATCTTGCAGCCAAGACACTCGCTAGCTTCAACAGCGGTTCGGGAATCACGACATCCGGCGACTCAGCAAGCGACCTCAGCTTTATCCTGAACGACGGAACCGTATTCACCGTCGACCTAGACGCCAACATCGACTCCACCGGATCGGCTCCCGTCACCCTGGGCGAAGTCGTCGAAGCAATTGAAGCATCAGCCGCCGTGGCAGGAACCTCCGTCGCACCGTCGGGCGAGTCCATCAATCGGCTGGACGGGTTCGCAACTCTGGATTCGACCCGAGGCACGTTATCGTTGATCGATCCTAGCGAAGTGTCGAGTTCGCCTACGTTTGCGGTATCGGGAACAGCCGCGTCATCACTGGGCCTTCACGGATCGGCGAAACAAGTCAATTTGAACGGCGCCAGCGTCTATCGAATCGATCATTCGATCGTGTCGCTAGGCGATTTGATCGAAACGACCAAAGCCGCTGCGGTGGACACAGGATTGTCGGTAGCATCCAGTTCGTCGTTCGCTGACGATTGGCAATTCGACGTGCAAATTTTGGGCGACGGCATCGTGCTGGTCGACCGAACCGACGGTGGCGCCACGATCACCGTCGAATCGCTGAACGATTCAGGAGCGAAACAGGGCCTGGGTCTGGGTGGTGGGGCAGACGATCAGAACACATCCGCCGACGCCTTGCTATTTGACGGAAGCGGCGGCATCGTCCTACGCACCAACCAATCAAGCGCTCCTGACATCACGGTGTTGATGATGGACGGCTTCACCAGTTTTGGTGTCGACTTGGATGCAGCCCCCGCTTTGCAAACCATCGAAGACGTCGCCGATCGCATCGTCGACGCGGCTCGCGATGCACTGGTTGGTCGTGAACTTTTTGATTCGATCATTGATCCCAGCAGTCGAACGGTATCGTTGATTGGCCGATCCGATGGCACAACCCTGTCGACCTTTACGATCACAAACGGCGTGGGAAGTTCTGTTGTCGAGGACTTGGGGCTGTCGGTGTCAACGAACAACAACGTCGACTTCACATCACCCGTCGACGACGAACTTGCCGACGAATTCGTAATCGAGCTGAAATCGCCCTACAAAATCATTGGCGGCCAGGCGTTGCACGGCGACACCGCCGCCGCCCACTTGGGCTTTTCCGAAAGTGTCACGCCCACCATCCAATTCGAGGTTGGACTAGCCAGCACCGGCGGCAGCGGAACCGGCATGCATGGGCCTCTTTCGGTCGACTTCACGAACTTGGAAATCGACGCGGCAAGTTCCAATTTGGCAACATCGCTGACGTTGCAACCTGCCAATCTCAGTCAGCTGTGGACAGGTCTGGCTGCCCCATTCATCTGGTTGGTCGGGAACGAAGTCTCCTTTGACAACCCCTTGGATGTTCGCTTCGACGTTCGCCCCGAACCATCGGTGGACGGCGTCAGTGCGGGATTGAACACCGGCGTAACGGTCGCAATCGCCGACTTATACAACGTCCGCGACAACGTCGAAACCGTCACCGCAATGCTGGGCAGTACCGACGATGTGCAAAAGTTGCTGATCGCCACCGAAGAACTGTCAGTCGATGACGTGTTCGACTATCTGGAATCGGCTGGCGACTACTTGCTGACCCTGCAAACTCAATCAGAACTGGCCAGCCGTCTGCCGGGACTGTCGTCCAGCCTGGGCGACCTGTTCACCTTTGGCGACGCGTTCAAGGCGCGGGTACAGGAACTGCGAGATCTTCCCGATGACATTCGCCCCGGTTCGCTGCAAGAATTGAACGCCGCGTTGTCTGCCCCCATCGATGGCGCCACATTGACCGCAGGGCTGAAATTTGACGCGGCGACAAGCGAGTTGCAGATCGATCTAGACCTGAACCTGGATGCCATTTCGACAACCGTTCCCGTATCGCTAGACCTGACCAAATTGGGACTCGATCGCGAGACGCTGGGACTGCAAAAGGTTGCAGCAATTGTCGATACCCTTCGCACCAGCCCCGCCGATGTCACCGCCGACGGATCCGTGTTGGTTCAATTGGGCATCGACCTTTCCACCCCTGCCACCCCTGCCGCGTTCTTGGTCGGTGACAGTGCGACGGGATCAGGAACAGAAGCTTCGTTCGAACTTCGCGCCATCAACGACGATTCACTTCGATTCACTACGTTGCTGGGCAGTATCCCTGTCGAAGTATTGACGGGATCGTTCATTTTGGACGCTGATGGAAGCGAGACAACGTCCACCGCGCCCGCGACGTATGCAGTGAACCTGGAAAACAACGTTGCCATTGCGTCGGCAATCCTATCGGCAGGTGACGGCAACATCACCAGCGTCTCGATCAGCGGCAATCTGGATGCGACCTTTGACTTGGCGTTTCCTCAACAGGTCATCCCCAACGACGCGCCCAACACACTGCCCAGCATTTCGGTTTCGATCGATGATGTTCAGACACCCATCGGCAACAGCACGCTGACCACGAACTTGGTCGGCGGCAGTAACCAATGGCCGACGTTCGAAACCTTGACGCAAAATTTTTCGTTCGCCGATTCGATGGAAGGTTTCAAGCTCGGTTACTACGACCTGTTCACCAAACTAGACGAAGCGTTGGATGTGGCCTTGTTGGGCCAGGATCTTCCGCTGGTCCGCGATCAGCTAGCCGATGCGGCCGACTTCCTGACTCAGATGCGTGATTCGGTCTTTGACAATTTGAATTTGTACGGCAGTTCCATCTCTGCCGAATCGATCCGCCAATCGTTCTTTGACGCCTTTGGTCCCGGCGGATTCAATTGGCTGCAGAACGATCCATCGTCGGGCGATTCCATCGTCAACATTGACGATGTCACGGTGATCAATCAATCGATCACCGTCGGCGGACGCGAACTTGTCGTGGGCGTCGAATACAACATGCACTTGGCGGCGTCACCGCAATCGCTTGATGCACCGGTCGATTTGGACCTGTTGCTGCCGGGGCTCGGTTTGCAGATCGATGCGTTGGCCGACGTACAATTCGGATTCGATCTGCCACTGGCCGTCGGGATCAGCATCGCCGATGGCGTTTACATCGATGTGGATTCGATGGCGGATTTGGAGATCACGTTGGACGTGGGGCTGCCAACGTCCACGGTCTCGATGACAGGCGACCCGCGATTGACGTTCGCCAACCCGGCCGACGATCGACCCACGATGGTTCGCGAACGCGGCAACTGGACGCTAGATGGTTTTCAGGCGGGCCACATCATCACGGTTGCCGGTTCGGGTGCAAATGACGGTCGGTACATCGTTCGCGAGATCGATTCCGACGGACGAACACTGACACTGGAAGCGACCGATGATGCGTTCGTTCCGACCGCATTGGCAAGTGACCGCGTGTCTCCGGAAGGCCCCGTCAGCGGCGTCCACGTCACGGTTCAGCATATTTCGCAAACCGAGCGTCCGTCGCTAACATTCAGCGACGCGGTGGAAAGTCGAACCTACACGTTCCCCGAATTCACGGGTATCGCGCCGGTGACGGAACTGGTCGACAATCCGGACACGATCACGCGATCCACCGGCGACTGGCGAAACGACGGATTTCGCTTAGGCGACATCGTCTCGGTGACCGGAACATCGTCCAACAATGGCGACTTCAAAATCATCGCGATCAGCAATTCAGGAAAGACCATTTCGGTGGATTCCGTGTTGGTCAATGAAACCAGTGGATCCGCGTTCATCCGAAGCGATCAGACAACCGGACTTGCCGCCCGTATGGGCACCCTGCCCTTCCGGATTCAAAACCAAAACGCGGTTCCATCAGTGATCAGCGGCACGTTCACCGTCGACCTGATTGATCCATCGGTCATCGGCGGAAACGCCCGACTGTCGTTGAATGATTTGATTTCAGAATCACCGTTTCCGATTCGCCCGGTCGACGGCTTCACGGCGAACCCTCTGCCGAACCTAATGACGATCACTGAAAAATCCGGTGGCGAGTTCGTCGTCCATGATCTGTCGCTGCTCTTGCAAACCGACCTACCTGAGGGCGCCGCGTTCCCTCCCTATCGCATGCAACTGGACGTCACCGGATGGGATTGGGGGGTGGATGCATCTTTGCTGACCGAACTCAGCCCCCCCAGCATCGCTTTCAACAAGGTGCAGTTCGAACTGACTGGTTTCGTCCGAGATTTCTTGGGCCCCACCATCACTCGCACCAGCGTGGCATTGGAAGCGGTCGATCCGATTATGGTGTTTCTGCAAAGCGAAGCCTTGCCGATCCTGTCGTTGATCTTCGACACAACCACCTACGCCGACGCGCCCTCGGCATTTGGCGGCAAGGCCGAAACGGGCGACTTCACGGGAGCCGTGATTGCACTGCGAGCACTCGCTAACGGTGGCAAGCCATTCGAACGAGACGTGATCGGCGAATTCCTGGCAGACCTGTTGGGTGGATCGGGCGAATTCGACGATATGACTTTGGTCCCAATCCAAAAGTTGACCGGCGAATCCTGGATCGATCTTGGCAGTTTCCAAATCGATGCCACCGCAGCTCGTTCGTCTTCCGGTCGTCGCAGCATTGCGTCGTTGCTAAGCGGAGCCACCAACAACGAACGCGAACTGGGGAAACTAAGCGACGCGCCGATGCGATCGACAGGCAGCCCCGATCTGGTGTTCGATGGCACGACGATCACACGATCCAATGCATCGCACGACGGTTCCCTGAATTTCTCCAGCGGACCCTTTGGTTTGACGGTCTTCGTTTCGGCCTCTGGATTTGACACCACTGGATTCGTTTCCGGTGATGCCCTGTCCATCACGGGTGCGGGGGCGATGAGCGGCGACTATGAAATCACCAGCGTTGCTACCAACCAATTGACCCTGAAGGCCCGCAGCATTGTTCCGGCGCTCGCCTCGGGGACCCACAATGCGTCGCTAAAATCGAACGTGCAGACTTGGAACTCAGCCGGGTTCAAAGCAGGAGACCGGTTCGAAGTGAGCGGCGGCGCGAACGATGGGATTTACGTCGTGGCATCCGTGTCCGACACGGTCCTGACGATTGAAGGCCCTGGATTTACAACCACCGAAACGATCACCAAGTCTGCGGGCGCCGAGATTGTCATCGTGGATGCCAACGGAGATCGACAGGGTACGATTCTGGGCCAGATCGCTGGAATCGCTCGTGATCGCACCAGCACCGCCCGTGACGCAGCACAAAGCTTTGTGACGACCCAGCTGTTGCCCGGCTTCGATAAGGTCAGCGGTTTTGGCGGACTGTTGGACGCCAGCCTGCCGACATTCAGCGGCCTAGGAACGTTGCCCGATGTCACCATCGAGCCGATCAAGTTGCCGATCTTGGAGCATTCGTTTGGTCTGCTGCTTGGACAAACCCGTTTCAACGGACAAAGCGAAAGCGACAGCAACCTGCTGACGTACAGCACACCGGAACTGTCTTTGCGTCTGTACCAGATGTTCCCGTTGAGTTGGGAAAAGGTGCTAAAAACGTTGACCGGCAGCGGCTTGGTGGGAATCTTCGTAGGACGGCCATTGGACCGGGCGAAGTACGCTGTTCCGTTCTTGTCCATCGCCTTCGAAGCCAAAGCGGACTATGCGTTTGCGATGGATACCACCGGATTGCAGCAGTACGGGATCACCGGAAATCCGGCAGACATCATCAACGGATTCTACTTTGATGACTACGAAGGCGTCGAACCCAACCCTAGCGCCATCGGAAACGTCAGCGTCGGCGCAGGAAACCAATCCAGCGCGGGAACGGGCTTGGGCGCCAAAGGTGCGCAAACACGATCCGACGAACCACAGGTGCGGATCCTGGGTGGGATCGGCATGGGCATTGAAGTCGACCCGTTCCGCGTGGTCTTTGGCGGAGCGCTTGCCGAATTCATATCCGCATCGGCTGGCTTCGAACTAGCACTATTCGTCGGTCAAGATTTGAACTTTACCGATCCCAATGACGACGGACGAATTCGTGCCTACGAGTTTGATGCGTTGACCGACTATACCGTAAACGACACCGACCGCACCTATGACGGTGACGGAGTCGACGCGTTTGACAACGGAATCCGGATTGAAGTGCGTGCCGATGTGTTCGCAGTGGTCACCGTTGGCATCTTCCTGTCACAGAAGTCACCACCATTGGGACTGAAAATTTCGAAGAAGCTTTTCAGTGCTCGGATCAACGTGATCACGATCGGCTTCACCATCCCAATCACGTTCAAAACGGTCGGGTTTACAAGCCTGGGAACGGTCGCCGGTGACAGCCTAACTTTGGCTCTGGATGGGGGCGCCAACAATGTGCGCTACATTGGCGCGGCCAGTGCACCGGATAGCAACGGGCGTCAGAACATCACCGTTTCGGGCAACGGATACTCGCAGCAGTTCACCAACATCTCTAGCATTTTGGCGACCGGCGGCCTCGGTGACGACATGCTGTTGACGATGGATAGCGTAACGATTCCGGTCAATTACTCCGGTGGCGGCGGGAACGACATTTTGGTCGGCGGACGCGGAAACGACACCTTGCGTGGCGGCGACGGCAACGACCTGATCGACGGCGGGCTGGGAAACGATTGGATCCTTGGCGAAGCCGGTTTGGACATTCTGTTCGGCGGTGATGGACGCGACACGATCTCCGGCGGCAACGATCGCGACATCATCCGTGGGTGGCGTGATGACGATGAAATTGACGGTGGCGACGGAGACGATGTGATCGACGGCGGCACAGGATCCGACACGATCGACGGCGGAAACGGCATCGACATCGTACTGGGCAACGTCGGACGCGACACGCTTCGTGGCGGTGCCCAACGTGACCGCATCGAAGGTGGTCGCGGCGCGGACATCATCGAAGGCGGCGACGGCGACGACGTGATCTATGGTGGACTGGGCAACGACACCATCGATGGCGGCGACGGCAATGACGAACTGTTCGGCGAACAACACAACGATACGATCAATGGGGCGGCCGGAAACGACTCGCTTGACGGTGGTGCGGCCAGCGATCGTGTCAAAGGGGGCGACGGCGACGATCTGCTGAACGTCCGCGACGGCAATGACATCGTCGATGGCGATGCAGGCGACGACACCTATCAATTATTTTTCGTTGCCGGAAAAGCCGTCTCGTTCATCCAGGTGATCGATAGCGGGCCGGCCGAAGACACCGACATTTTTGTCGCCAACGGAACCCTTGGGGCCGACCAATTCTTGCTGCGTGCCAGCGTCAGTGGTGCCAACGCCTTTGTCGCGATGCTTTCGGATCCCGATCATGCATCGGACGATGCCGGTTACGACCCATCGGTCCAACGGATCAACTACTTGGGTGTCGAACGCATCATTGTCAACGGCGGCGTTGGTGATGACCGGTTCGCCGTGGATGACACATCGGCGGAAGTGACGATCAACGGCGAAGAAGGCAACGACACGTTCCAGATCGGGCAACTGTTCCGCAGCGAACGCAATCAAGTCGACGCCAACGTGTCGGTGGATGATGTCTTCGCGACGATTGAAACCACCCGTGGATTCCTGTCCAACGGCATCAGCGCGCCGATGACGATCAACGGTGGTCTGGGTAGCGACCGGTTTGTGGTCTTTCATAACAAGGCGGTTCTGTCACTCAATGGCGATGCAGGCGATGACAATTTCGAAGTCCGCGCCTTCGCACTGGTCGGTTCTCGCGAGCCCGAACGTGAACGGACAGACATCACCGGTGGTGCGGGTGCTGACCTTGTCCAGTACGCGGTCAATGCACCGGTCAATATCAACGGCGGCGACGGCTTCGACACACTCACCGTGATCGGAACCGAATTCGGCGACGATTTTGTGATCGCCAATACGGGTGTGTATGGTGCCGGACTGACGATCAACTTTACAAACATTGAATCGTTGCGAGTCGACGGGGCCGAAGGAAACGATCGCTTTTATTTGCAAAGCACCAACGAAACATTCATCACAGAACTGTTCGGCGGATTGGGCGATGACACATTCAATGCGTCGGGCGACACACCGCCGGTGGTCAGCAATGACTTGAAGGGGCACAGCGGTATCGTGACCAATAGCGTCACGTTTTCAAATGATGTGCGTTACGAAGATCTGAAGGTATACGGCGTTTCAGCCAACGTTGCCGACAACGACGAACCATTCGTGGTGATTCGCCCCAGCGGCGGATCCAGCATCATCAGCGAAACCGCATCATCGGATTCTTCGCTGATCGATTTCTATGAAGTCTTGTTGTCGCGGGCACCCCTGTTGGGCTTTGACGTGCTGGTAAAGGCATTGGCCCCGCTGCCGAGTCCCGATCGCCGCGAGGTCGGTGCATTCGCATTCCGATTGACCAGTCCTGCACCGGGCGCGGACGAAAAGGCGGATGGGTCGGTCGTCACGCTGCGCTTCACCGCCGACAATTGGCAGATCCCGCAACGCGTCGAAATGCGAGCAGACAATGCGGTGCAGGTAGACACTGGTCGACTATTCACGCGTCCCGAATTGTCACAAAGCGTCAACTTCACGTACAACGACGATGCCTCCGAAGGCCAACAATCCGGCGTCATCAATCACTTGGTCGTGTCCGCCAATTCCAGCATCGAAGGCAACCCGATTTCGGTCAACGGGAGCCCGACGATCACGATCGACACCGATCGTCCGTTCTACGAGTTCCTGGGCGAAAGCATTCGCGTCACCTCGGCCGACGAAAGCACCATTCAAGACCGACGGATTCTTGGCGCTCGCTTGGTGGACGGGAACATGGTTCTAAGCGTGGATCGGTCATGGCTGGCCGGTGCAGGAGTCCCCGACACGACCAGCACGTTCTCCATCGATCTGGACGGCGCACCGTTGACCGGCCATCCACTGGCCGCCGCCAATGCAACGATTGCAATCACGGACCCGTTGGATCCGCTGAATCCATTCCTTGATACTGCGGACGATCTTCTGGGCCGCCAAGTCACGATGGTGGACGGATTGGGCACCGGCCAAAGCCGCTTCATCACGGGGGCCGATGGAGTCATCGCACTGACGGGTTCACAAACTGGCATCTACACGAGTCGCCCGGCCTCGTTTGCACTCGATTTAACCGAAGGCAACCAAAAGGTCGACGTCACTTCCGGTGCCACCCTACGCCTATTTGTCTCGGGTGACTTCGATTACTCCGGCGAAAACTTGACCGCCACGATCGACGGGATCGACCGGGCCGTCTTGTTCAGTGGTTTGGACGGACGTTTCTATCAGCAGATGACGGCCTCGATCGAACTATCGCAGGCTGAACTGCAAACCATCGTGGATGATGGGCAAATCAACCTGACCTTCACCGCATCGGCGCACGTCAACAATTTCGATGCTCACTACGGATCTTCGTCGTTGTCGTACGGTTTGCAGTTCACTGTGAATGCCGCGACCGCAGATTTCAACAAGGGTGTGCTGCGAGATCTAAGCCTGACGCTGGATCGCGGCTGGAATGTTGGTGATGTTCCCGATGGAAACAGCCAGTATCAAATCCGCATCGACGACTCGCTGATCGGCAAGGTCACCGGCATTGATGAAACGCCGACGGGGTTGCCCGTCGATCCAAGTTTCCCCGCCGA
The DNA here is from genome assembly GCF_007741535.1 of Rubripirellula lacrimiformis. NCBI lineage: Bacteria > Pseudomonadati > Planctomycetota > Planctomycetia > Pirellulales > Pirellulaceae > Rubripirellula > Rubripirellula lacrimiformis. The sequence goes on along the minus strand of NZ_CP036525.1, from coordinate 706,104 downwards.
ACTGGACACGCGAACAACGTTCACAGACACCAGCGTGAACTTCGACGATCCCGCATTCGGCCCCGAGGGACTGCGTGGTGCGACGCTAGAGATCGTTGGCGGACCGGGTGCTGGACAGCAACGATTGGTGATCGCATCGATCAATAGCACGACACTGATTCTGAACGGTGGTTGGCGCACGGATCCCGTTGCGGGCGAAAGCCTATATCGGATCGCGCGTTATGACGGATTGGCCGTTGCCAGTGTTGGGGTGGAAGTCAACGACAACGACGAGGCCGGATTGATCGTCGACCAGACCAAGGCATTCGATTCCGCAGTCGCCGGTTCGGTATCCGAAGATTTCGACACCGTTACTGCGGTGATCGAAGGCGGTGACGGAGACCATCTGGGCGAGCAAGAAGTTGTTCAGGTTCGGCTTTCGCGACAACCGACATCCAGTGTCACGGTGACGCTGGAATACGACGGCATTCAACTGTCGCTTCAGAACTTGGACTCTTCGCCGATCCCCACCAACCAATTGAACTTCACGACAACGAATTGGAACACGTACCAGACCGTTCGTGTCACGGCGCTCCATGATTTGATTCGCGAAGGGTTCCACACCTCCTTGATCACGATGGTGACGACATCTGCGGATGTCGATCAATCGGTTACGCACACCGACAACTTTGTGATTCCGATCAACGAACCTGTTGAATTCGTCGGTCTAAGCCACCAACCGTCGTCCATCGCAGCGGTGGTCTACAACGGGCAAACCCTATCGGCATACGACGCATCCACCCATCCGGGAACACCGGCGATGCCGGCCTGGGAATCGGTTTCGAACAAGATCGTGTTCCGTGCTGGCGACGATTTCGCCAGGGTTCTGGGCAGCGACTTACATGTCACCTACCAATTTACCGATGCCGGCTTTGACGCCACGTTCACGCAGCCAATTTTGGTTCGCATCAGCGACGCCGACGCACCGACCGTTTTGGTTCGCGAGAGTGGCGGATCCACGGACGTTGTCGAGGGTGCCGCATCGTTCATGGCGATTGAAGTCTCTGGCACAAACTTCAGCAACGATTCATTGGTCGGTCGCATCGTGACGGTGGCCGACGGGACTGGTTTGGGCCAGACCGCGACGATCACAGGCAACACCGCGACGACCATTAGCATCGATCAATTTTGGAGCGTCCAAGTTGACAACACCAGCAAACTGACGTTGTCCAACGAAGTCCCCACCGGGCTGTCCACCTTCGGCAGTGTGACCGGCAACATCGCTACCCAGTTTGCACGCGAAAATCATGCGATCCAATTGGTCGCCGGTGCGACCTACCAGTTTTCACTTGAAGGATCTCACACCGGGGCTGGCACGCTTCCCGATCCGTACTTGTACCTGCACGACAATAGCGGTCGCATTCTGGCCGCCAACGACGACAGCGGGGTTGGCCTCAATTCAAGCATTGCATTCACACCGCAGACGACGGGCAACTATGTTCTGGCCGCGGCCGGCTATTTCAACCGAACCGGCACTTACACGCTGACATCTAGCTTTTTGTCGGACATCCCCGCGTCCATATCCACGCCGGCTCGCTTGCAGGCCCCCGGTTCGACCGTCAACGAAATCAATTCGTCCGGTGACCAGGACTGGTACGCCGTCGATGTTTCGGCGGGCAACGCATACACGTTTGACTTAGTTGGGTCGGGATCGCTAACCAATCCGTTCCTGCGGTTGCTGGATTCCAGCGGCATCTTGATCGACAGCAACGACGACATCACACCCGGTGTCGACCAGAACTCGCGGATCACCTTCACCCCAACCAGCGATGGTGTCGTGTACGTATCGGCACAGGGATTCGAAACGCAGACCGGCACCTACACGCTGACCAACTCCGTGACGCCCGTCGAACTCATCGTCAGTCGAACGCTGATCGAATCTTTCGCGTTGGACGAATATGAAGTCGTGTTGACGGGCCGACCCGATGACGGCAGCGGCAACGGAACCGGCATCGTACAGATCACGATCACACCCGAAATCACCAAAACGACTCGAACCGGAGGCGTTCGCACCGACGCCCAGCAAGTCGAGGTCTACAACCTGGACGGGTTGCCATCCGACCGGGTCGCCGTCGACCCATCGAATCCGGAAAACTTGATCGTCACGTTCAATGAAACCAATTGGGACCAACCCGTTCGCATCGGCGTGCGAGCCATTGATGATGCGAAAGTCGACGGTGGTGACACCAAAGTATTCGCCAACGGTCCCAACACGGTCAGCGAGATCCTGGGGCCGGTCATCATCGACGGTGGCGGCGGCGACGGATCGCTAGAAGGACTGGGCCAGCCCGAATTGTTACCTGGCGAAACGAACGTCAAAGAACGCACCGGCGATGTGGATTCGATCGCTGATACCAACGTCACGCTGCAAACGCTGACGGCGATCGAGTTGGCCGGCATCGGGATCGCGTCGGATCTAAGCAACGTGGGGATTCTGATCGGGAACACGATCGAGGTCGTTGCGACGGAGCCGACGGTGGATTGGCAGGCCGAATTCCCGACCGCAACCGTCGGCAGTTCCAAGGATCCATTGGTTGGGCGTTTCCGATTGATCACCGACGCCACAATCGTTGATGGAAAGATTTCGCTGACGATCAACGAAAGCTTTGGAAGCCGCCAAGCGTTGGTGAAAAGTTACGCGATCACGTCCGAGAGCCTGAACTTCTTTGTGGACGAATCCGACTCGGTCGATTTCATGTTCGTTCACGACGAGGACAGTCCCGCCGACAGCACCGGCTATCTGACCGCGAACCGCATCTGGGGGCTGAACATGGGTCCCGACATTGCAATTGGCGGCCGCTTGCAAGCCGGCGGCATCCGCTATGGCAACCTGGAAGTGCTGCAGATTGATTTGGGCAGCGGCAACAACGATTTCCAAGTCCTTGGCACTCATAGCCGCGGCGATGATGTCGCCACACCGGACAAAGACGAAAGCTTCCAAACATGGACGTTTTTGAACACCGGCAACGATGTCTTCTGGGCACCGACGAACCGTCAAGGCGACGTCGTGAACGTCGCAGTGAACCACGACGACGAAGTCTCATTTACAGGCACGACCACCGGCGGATCGAATCCAACCCCCACCGCGTTTGCGAACTTAGTTGACACCGGCGCGTCGTTCGGATCCGACAACGGCTTGGCAGGCTACGAAGTCACGCTGACCAATTCGGTCGGAACGGTCCAAACGCGAACGATCCTGGGCAATACCGCAGACACGCTAAGCATCGACGGGCTGTGGGCTGAATTGCCAACCATCGGCGACACCTATGTCGTCACCAACGCGGCCGACGGCGCGATCGCGATCAATACGCAAGGTGGCGACGACATCATCGACGCCAGCGCATCGAACCGTGGAATCGTCGTCTTCGGCGGACAAGGCAACGACACGATCATCGGCGGTGCCGGCGAAGACATCCTGTTCGGAGATGAAGGGCGGGTCGATTTCTTTGGCAAAGACGACGAGTTTGGCAACCCGCGAATCGTCACCCGATTAGGAAGTGCTCCGGAACCGATTCTGGGCAGTGCGACCGGTGACTTTGGCGTTTCGACCACGTTACGGGACGCCAGCGCCGCGTTCCCATTGGCCGATGATTTCGACATTGGACTCGCTGGACTTTACGTCGACATCAACAACGGAACGGGGTACCTGGAAAAGCCACGGCTAATCACGGGCAACGACGCAACCTCCCTGATGATCTCGCCCGAGTTCACCCAGTCATTGGACTTGACCAGTGAGTATCGAATTTCGACGTTTCCAGAAGACCAGACCGACGGGATCGTTCGTGATGCCAACTTGATTCTGACGGTCAATGACCTGCAGGGCGGAAACGACGTGATCAGCGGCGGTGCAAGTTCGGACCAAATCTTCGGTGGTGCGGGAAATGACGACATCAACGGCGAAACCGGGAACGACATCATTCTGGGGGACACAGGGACCATCAATCGCGACGCAGTGGTCATCAGCGCTCGCGTTGTCACCAGTGCACTCAATCGGGTTCGCACCAAGACTCCCGAAACCGGCGGCGACGATCTACTTTCGGGCGACGACGGCAACGACATCCTGTTCGGAGGCTTCGGCACCGACTATGTGAACTACGACCGCAGCGAGAATCCGCTGGCAGGCGAATCAGGCGACGACATCATCCTGGGCGATGGTGGACAAGCCGATTTCGACACAACAACCGGCGTTGCCATTCTGGCCCGGATCGAAACCAACGAACCCACGTTCGGAAGCACCGACTTCATCACTGCTGGCGATGGCGAAAAGATTTTGTTCGGCGGTGCCGGCGACGACGTGCTGTTGGCCGGTGGCGACGCAGCACCCGACATCATTGTTGGAGATGAAGGGATCGCAGTGTTTGATCCGGCGACCGGAATCCACACCAGCATCACGACCAAGACGCACACAATTGGCGGCAGCGATACGATCACCGCCGGCAACGCCATCAACTTTCTGCTTGGCGGCAGCGGCAGCGACACGATCACCGGCGGCGATTCGCGGGACGTGATTCTGGGCGACAACGGAATGATCGACTTTATCTTCTTTGATACGGACGCGACTTCGGTTGATCGCATCATCACCGTGGATCCAACCCTCGGCGATGCTGATACGATTCTTGGCGGTGACGACAACGACATCATCATCGGCGGGACCGCTGGCGACACGATTGGTGGCGATGGCGGACATGATGTGATTTTTGGCGACCACGCCGAAATCGACTACTCGCGTCCTACCGATCGCAACGTCATTAGCCGATTCATCACGTCGGCCGATGGCGGCGGAAACGACATCATCACCGGCGACGGAGGTGACGATTTTGTCTTCGGCGGACAAGGCGACGACGTCATCAACGGTGGCGATGGACAAGATGATTTGGTCGGTGGCCACAATGTGATCTTCGGGGCCGACGGCAATGACACGATCAGTGGTGACGCCAACAGCGATGCGATCCTGGGCGACAACGGATTGATCTCTCGAATCCTGATCAGCACACAGTTGGGCACTTGGGAAAACTACCTAGCCCCGTTCGATACGATCGTTGTTCGTGATGTCCAAGCCTTTGACGATCGCGACTTGATCCAGGGCGACGACATCATCCACGGCAACGCCGGGATGGACGTTCTGGATGGCCAGCGTGGGGACGATGAAATTCATGGCGGCGACGATGATGACGAAATCATCGGCGGACTGGGAACCGACACGCTATTCGGCGACGCTGGGCAAGATTTCATTCTTTCCGATGCAGGCCAGATCCTGCGTGACCTGCGCACCGATGGCACGCCGCAACTGAACAGCGACGGGACTTGGCACCGAGATCTGATCACTGAGTCGATCGGCCGCGTGACCAACATCATCCCCATGGGCCCCGGTGGGTTGGCTGGATTGCCGACCGATTTGGCGGATCAACTTTTGGCAGCCGACCGGATCGTCTTCGGCGGCGTCACGCTGCCATCCGGATTCAAGAACGTTGAATTCTTCACACGCCAGTGGGAAACCACCGCGATCTTGATCGACCTGAACTCCACCGCGAACGAATCGGCGGGTGATGATGTGGTCGATGGCGGCGATGGCAACGACGTGATCCTTGGCCAGCACGGCAATGATACTTTGGGCGGCGCAGGCGGCGATGACACAATCGTGGGCGATCATGGTATCCACGTCGCGCCCATGGAAACCGACTTGCCACAGATGGTCGATGCAATTCGTTTGATCGGTGTCGCGGCAGGCGCGGAAACGTTGTCGGGCATTGAACTTGTTCTACCAGCGTTCGGACACGTGATCGTGCCGGAATTTGTCGGCGAACCCGATGGGTTGGTGACGCATCTACCACGATTCGACCGCGTCACGAACGTCAATGCGGAAATCGCTCGCATCGCCAGCGAAGACAGTTTCATCACCAGCGTCGACCTGCGAATCAATCCATCGATCGTGGTGACTGCTGGATTCGCCGGCCACACCGACGTGTTGGACGGAAGCGACACCATCACCGGTGGCGACGGATCGGACGTATTGGTGGGTGACAAGTTGATCGTTGCCAGCGACCTACAGACCGGTATCGCCCCGATCCAAGCATCGCTGGATCGTGCGACCGCAACCGTCGCGGCGACGCTCTACGCTTTGGAAGGACTCGCACTGGACCGCGACGTGGTTCAATACGAAATCAACGGCAATCCGGTTAACGAACCAATCATCACGATCGGCGGCGATACGATCCATGCGGGTGACGGAAACGACACGGTCGTTGGCGACAACGCGGTCTATCGTTTGCCAGCCACACACATATTGCCCGGTGGTGGCACCCCATCGCAAAACGCGATGGCGCTGCAAGCACAGTTTGCTGATTTAGAAACCATCGGGGATGACGCGGCCTATCTGATCAATATCGCGCACCTTTCGATCATCGACACACTGTTGGCCGATGCGGCATCATCACGCCCCGGATTGCCAGCGATCAATGCGGCAACGGCGGACTACGTTCAGCATCATGAACTGGTCATCGGCGGTGATTCGCTTCGCGGCGATGACGGTGATGACTTGATGCTGGGCGGCGACACGATCTTCTCGGCTCCATTGGTTACCGGGACACTGGGCGACTTCCCTGCGTCGGTTTTGGCCGACGGGCTGGACACCGACAGTTTGAATCTGTTGTTGGACCAGATGAACGCTGCTGCGGCAGTTCAGTCGAACGAGTTGTCGACACGACGCGGTGCGCGGGTCATTCGCATGGCTGAACAGCTGTCACTGCGAACATCCATCAATCGAATTGCGTACGTTCCCGGTTTCGACCGCAGTCTTGACAACGACATCATCGAATCAGGTACTGGCAGGGACGTCGTCGCAGGCGGCGAAAGCGTGATTGTTTCTCCATTGGTTCTAACGGCCCCGACAACCCAACTAGAACTTGATGACCTGGACCGACACGTCGAAAGATTGATCAACGAGATCGCTGCGAATGATCGCACCAGTGCACCAACCAGCTTCGATCATCACGTCGCCCGAGCACGACTTGCCGAAGCGGGAACGGATGCATTCCTGCCCGCCAACCGACATGGTGCGATCGCAGGTCAATGGAGAATCGACAACGATGCAATCGAAGCGGGCGACGGCGACGACATTGTGATCGGCGACAACGTTTCCATCGTTTCGCCATTGATGGTTGATGATCCCGCACGTCAAGTGACCCTGCGGCGTTCGACGTATCAGATCGGATACCTCGAAGACGCGATGAAAGAGTTCTTGGACAGCGCGGCGCTTGCACACGTCAACGTGCAGTTGAGCGAAGACACGATCAGCGGTGGCGAAGGCAACGACGAATTGCTTGGCAGCGTCGGCGATGACGAAATCGATGGCGATGCCGGAGACGACACGCTCCGCGGCGGAAACGACGACGACTCGCTTCGCGGTGGATCGGGAAATGATGTCGAACGTCGCGACGGCGGCAACTATCCCAACCTGGACCTGGGCAACGCGATCGGAGCGTTCCGTTTTGAAACAATGCCCCAGTTGACCAAGCAACTGTTGCTGGACGCTGCTGCTGGCGCATCGACGCCTGCTGATTGGATCAGCGATACCGCGGCGAACGGGAACACCGGCACGGAAAACGGCGACCCGGACACCCCGTTAGCCCCCGTTGCTAGGAATGTCGAGATCACGGGCATCGATATCGTTGTGCCTGGCCAACCGGTTGTGTTGGTGGCAACCACGACCGATCTGCCGGTGACAGCCATCGCACGGTTCCTGTGGGAAGTGAAAGACGCCAACGACAACCTGATCGCCGTGGGATCGCTTCACGAATTTGAATTCATTCCGACGGTTTCCGGGACCTACACAATCACGGTCATCGGAACGGATACCGAGAACGGACAGGGCGTGGACACCCACACGTTGACCGTTGTCGATACGCGATTGATTCCCGATGGGGACAACCCCGGCCAATTCATTTTGGTGTTGGGCGGAACCGAACTGGACGATGACATCCGCCTAGACGATGTCCGCAACCAGCCCCATTCAGTCGAAGTACGCTTGGGATCGGGACGCAACTCGCTTCGAACCATCTATCAGGACATCAGCCGCATCGACATTTTCGGTGGTGACGGCGATGACCATCTGACGTCGGACCGAAGGCTTACGATTCCACTACGCATCTTTGGTGGCGCGGGCAATGATAAATTGCGAGGCGGCGCCGCGGGTGACTTCCTGGATGCAGGGTCGGGCGACGACAGTGTCTATGGACACGGTGGAGACGACGTGCTGATCGGTGGCCTAGGGGCCGACCGACTGCATGGCGGTTCCGGCGACGATTTGATGATCACCGGTTCGCTGCGTACGGCTGTCGGTGTCAACGATGCAGCGGCTTTGACCAGTCGCTGGATCGATACCGGCACAACGGTCGCTGACCGGATGGCTGATCTGTTGGCCGATCTTACCGCAACGCGGGAAGGCGACGGAGTCGAGGACGAGTTCGACGGTGATGACGGCCGAGATTGGATCTTTGCTCAAGCCATCGACGACAATCGACGCCTTCGATCCGACGATGTGCTGGCATCGTTTTGAAGCAGCGATACGGCGAAGCCCAGCGATTCCCACGCGATTCACCGGGCCCACACGTGATCAATCACGTTTTCCGGTCAACTTTTCTCGTTCGTCCCGTTGGGACTCGGAAATCATCAGGGGCAAAAACGGAAGTTCGATCAACAGAACCAACAGCAGCGCGACGGCGGCACCGATCCCCAAGACTGCCGAGTCAAAGAACGCTGCTGCGATGACGAAGGTACCGAGCATCAGGACTCCCAAAATCTTCAAAGCCATTGCGATGCCGGCCGTTTCGACGTCCGCTTCGATCTCACTTTGGCTGATCTGCGTCTGATGAGCTTCCCGCAGTGCCGAAGCTCGTGATCGACGTTCCAATTCGTTCACGATGATCAACCCAGCAGCCAATATCGGCACCGGGATGGCAGCAAGATAGGCAGCTTGTCGGTAGAACAGAAACAGCAGAATCGTTGCCGCAATGAATGCGATCAGCAGCGCACGAGTGCCGGTACGCAAATGACGCGATATCACATGCGCATCCGGTTCCCCAAGATCGGGTTCGTTCGTTTCGTTGACAGCGGTGCTTCTCTGATCAATACGAGTGGCCATGGTTTCCATCCTAATTTCAAAGTCGTTTTCAGAAATCTTAGAATGCAACTACGGTGCCAATCCCTTGGAATCGATCGCACCGAAGTGCTTCACCCTCGTCCATGACCGTCGGACGACCCGCGACGCAAGTCGACCGTTACCGGAAGAATTGCGTGCAGAAACCCCAGATGTGAGATCGCACTTGAACGATCATCGCAGCGTGAATCACGCTCTACTGCGATGCTTCGGGAGCCTCCAAGTCACTGAACTGGGTCCTGAGTGAGGTGAAACTGCGGCTATACCCGTCGGCATCTCCGAATTCACAAAAGAGGCATTGGCGTGCGTGACATCCTTTGACGTGCTTGGCGTGTTTGATCGGGCACCAATACTGTTCTGTCCGTGACGCGATTTCGCGTGCGTACGCTAAAACGCCGTTGCCGTAGCCACAGTAAATGCAATTGATTTTTTCAATCACGTTTAAATAGCCCAGCAAATGTCGGTCGATAACGACGTATTCGTCGCGGCGAACTCGGGGAATCCGATAGATGGGAAAGCAGGTCCATTGGTACACGGTCACCAGCAGGTCCAGCAGTGAAATCGGTATCAGCAACGAATAGATCACCGGCGCCGTGGCGAAGGTAAGAAACGAAGATTCGCGAATGGTCCGCCACGCTCGTTTAGCCATGATCTTGTGACGCCGCCGCACATCTGGGCGAAAGAATGCCCGCCCATGTGCGATTTCGAACGGCAGATCTTGCTTCGTCTGTTGGATTTTGTCCGAAACGGCGCGCTCCAGCTCGTGAATCTCCTCCAACAAAGAACCCAAATTTTTGGACATCAGCTGGAATACCTCGTGCCTATGAACTTGGGGTGTATCGAAACTTGCGAACACAATCGAACGGCTTTGGCAGGACGTCTTTCGGCAGCAATCAGCTCTCTCTTGGTTCCTGTCCCCAAGCGAATCCGGTTCCGTTTGGCACGTGTGTTGCTTTTCTTATTGTCCGAAAACAAGAAACCGCCCGATAGCCCCAAGGAACTGGCACGATGAACGTGAAGACACAATCAGCCGCTGAAACCCATGCAGACCACCGTCACTGGCAAAGCGATGTGGCGTGTTGGCAAGACGATATTCAAAATTGGCGAACAGAACACTCAACCGCGCTGGTTCAATTGCAAGAAACCATGCAACGCATCCAAGATCATGGAAAGTCTCTAGAGAGCCACGCCAACACACTGCTGGCACTCGAAGAAAGCTTAGAGCATCACGAGAAGAGCTTGGCGGCGTGCCTGAAGGATAATCCTGAAAATGTCGCCGATGATCCGCTGAACGCCCAACACGCCAAGCAGGCACAACTACACCAAACTCAGCAAGAGGCTCATGAACGCATCAAGAAACACCACCACACCGCGATGGCGCAAGTGGCGATTCTGAAGGCTGCCTTGGAAGCGGCAGTCTAGGGGTCAATGAACATCGAAAAGCAAAAGACTGTGTCACTGGTTTTGGGCAGTGGCGGTGCCCGCGGGCTTGCACATATCGGAGTGATTCACTGGCTAGAGGAACACGGATACCAGATTCGTTCCATCTCGGGATGTTCGATGGGGGCTTTGGTCGGTGGTGTGCATGCCGCCGGAAAGTTGGACGAATACGAACAGTGGGCACGGGCCATCACCCGTCTGGACATCGTCACTTTATTGGATGTGGCGTGGAGCAGAACGGGGTTGGTTCGCGGAGACCGCATCATCAACGCTTTGGCCGAACTGGTGGGTGACCAACAGATCGAGGACTTGCCGGTGCCGTTCACTGCGGTGGCTGCCGACGTGAAACGACAGCGAGAAGTTTGGATTCAATCAGGTCCTCTATTCGACGCCATCCGCGCGTCGATTTCGTTGCCGATCCTGTTCACCCCATTCAGACGGCACGGGGTCGACTTGATCGATGGCGGTGTGTTGAACCCCATGCCGATCGCACCAACCTTTCGCGATCACACGGACATGACCATTGCGGTGGACGCGGGCGGATCGGTGGATGACCCGATCGACCCAAAGACGCAACTGCCGCTGGAAAAGACGGCTCCGTCATTGATTCGAGATCGGCTACAGGGATTCATTTCGCAGATGAAAGAATCGCTGGGAAGCTCGGGCGAACAAGAGTGGGCAGCGTTTGACGTGGTCAACGACGCGTTCGATGCGATGCAATCCACGATCGCGCGATTGAAAATTGCGGCATCTCCACCGGACAAGGTGATTGTGATCCCGAAAAACCGGTGCAAAATGCTGGAGTTCCACCGCGCCGACGAATTGATCGACTTTGGTTACCAACAAGCGGCCCGCACGCTAGCTTGATCCTCGGCCAACACAAACGAAAAAGACAAACACTTGAATCGGAACCAAACACTGCAGAGAGCGCTGCGAGGGCAGCAATGGGGAAACGTTTAACCAAATGACACTGTTCTACTACAACCCGGTTTTTCAAGAACACGTGACGGGCGACCACCCCGAAAACGGGGAACGCATTCGCGCTGTCGTTCGGCACCTGAGCTTTGTCGGACTCGATGCAAGTTGTCGCCGTCCATCATGGCAGCCTGCGTCGGTCGAAAGGCTTTGTTACGCCCACACCCTGAAACATGTGGAATACGTCCAACAATTCGCAACCAACGGTGGCGGATTTATCGAAGAAGACACCGTGGTGAGCGAGAAATCGTACGAGGTCGCTCGTTTGGCGGTGGGCGCGGTGTGCGATGCGGTGGAACGAGTGGTCCGCGGCGAAGACAAAAACGCATTCTGCCTGGTTCGCCCACCTGGGCACCACGCGATGCCAGAGCACGCGATGGGGTTTTGCTTGTTCAACAATGTCGCTGTTGGTGCCCGGGTCGCGACGCGAGAATTGGGCGCTGAACGAGTTTTGATCGTCGACATCGATGTCCACCACGGAAATGGCACACAAGCAATTTTTTGGGAAGATCCGCGCGTCGCGTACTTCTCGATTCATGGTTCCCCTCTTTATCCCGAAACCGGATCGGCGACAGAAATCGGCGCCGGTGCGGGAATCGGTACCAACTTGAATGTGCCGATCCGACAAGGAACCACGAGAGAAGAATTGCTAAAAGTTTTTGAACGTGAACTGAAATCTTTTGCAAACGATTTCAAGCCACAACTGGTTCTGGTCAGCGCTGGCTTTGATGCTCACAAGGACAACCCGGTCGGTTCGCTGGGGCTGGAAACGCACGACTATCAAGCAATCACTCGTGCGCTTCTAGATGTCGCCAACGAACATGCCGACGGAAAACTAGTCAGCGTGCTCGAAGGAGGCTACAACCCACACGCCCTGTCGGACTGCGTTACCGTTCATTTGGAAGAACTGCTAGAAGAAAACTGACACACTACGCCGCGAACCAACTAGCGTTCAGCGACTTTGGCCACACCGGCAATGCGGGGCTATTTCTTTTGCACTGCGAGTTTCTTGCGAGCCACCACGGCGTCAAAAGCATGGCGACGATCGATTTCAAATCCACGATGATCGAACATTCGGATCATGCGATCGTTTTGCATGGCCATTTCGGCAATCACGGATCGAATCCCCCATTGATGGCAGATTTCTAGGCAGTGGTCCGTCAGAAACGATCCCAGCCCTTTCCCCTGCCAAGGATCACTGACAAGCACCGCATACTCTGCGTCGCGATGGTCGACATCGGCCACCAAACGCCCGACGCCAATCAGTCGTCGCTCACCGTCCACTTGGGTTTCAGCGACGATCGCGATCTCTCGGTCGTAGTCGATGAAGCAGAAACGAGTTGCCATTGCATGCGTCGTTGCCTTGAACATGTACCGAAAACGCAGGTGCAGCGACTCGGACGAACAGCTGGCCACCAGATCGTGCCACATCGGTTCGTCTTCTGGCTTGATCGGGCGTAGCAAAACGGACGTTCCGTCTTTCAGCTTCACGATCTTGGCAAATTCATTCGGATAGGGCCGGATGGCCAGATGCGAGTACGGGCGAACGGGATGAAGAATCGTCTGACGGTCCAGCACGATCCTGGCATCAAGAGCGATGACGTCATCGGGGGTCACCAGCAGCGGATTGACGTCCAGTTCGACGATCTCGGGATAATCCGCCACCAAGTACGACAAACGCATCAGCACCTCGACCAGCCGATCCAGATTGACACCGGGACGGCCGCGATACCCCTGCAACAGTGGCCACGCCTGCAGCGATTCCAGCATGCGTCGGGCAAGACGTTCACTGAGCGGCGGAAGTTCCAACGATAGGTCGCGGAACAGTTCTGCGTTGGTGCCACCGGCCCCCACCATCAAGACCGTCCCGAACACTGGATCGCGTTTGGCACCGATGATCAATTCGCGTCCGTTGGGTGCAACCAACATATGTTGAACGGTAACCCCTTCAAGACGTGCGGTTGGTCGATGCTGCTTTGCTCGGCTCAAGATTCGATTGAACGCTCCGGCAACCGCATCGGAATTTGCCAAATTCAACTCAACACCGCCAACGTCCGTTTTGTGTGTGATATCGGGCGAGAAGATTTTCAGCGCAACGGGATAGCCAACGGCGGTGGCACACTGAACCGCATCCTCGGCTGACCGAGCCACCGAGGTCTTCGTCACGGGGATCTCGTACGCTTCTAGAAGCGTCTTGGATGCTGACTCGCTAAGAACGTCCTGCCCTTCATTGAAAACGGTATCGAACACATCGCGTAGCTTTTTCCGATCCAGCGAAAACTCGATGGGAACCTCTCGCGGCGTTTCATACAGCGTTTCGCGGTTCCGCGCATACGACACAAGATGCATGAACGCGCGGATGGCTTTCTCCGGCGACGAATAGGTCGGAATCCCCGCATCATTCAGAAGTTCAATCCCTTGGCGAACTTTCCCGCCCCCCATCCACGCCGCGATCAGTGGTTTGTGAGACCGTTTCGCGACTTCGATGACAGCGTTGGCCGCACCCGTTGGGTCTGTCATTGCCTGAGGTGAAAGAACCACCAACACGCCATCGACGCCCTCGTCGGCCAACACAATCTCCGCCGCCGCCGAGAAACGTTCGGGCGGGGCATCGCCGATCACATCCACGGGATTGCCGTGCGACCAGGACGCGGGAAGTTTCTCGTTCAGCTTGGCAATCGTCGTTTCGGAAAGATCCGCCAAAACGCCGTGCCGATCCAACAGGGCATCGGTTGCCATCACACCGGGGCCGCCCGCGTTGGTGATGATTGCCAAACGAGGGCCGGATGGAGTTTTTTGGCGAGCAAGCAGTTCGGCACAATCGAACAAGTCGTCGACGTCGAACACGCGCACGATGCCGGCGCGTGCCATCGCTGCTTCATAAACGCTATCGACGCCCGCCATCGCACCGGTGTGGGACGCGGCCGCCTTGGCCGACTGGGCGAACCGGCCTGCCTTGTACGCGATGATCGGCTTTTCACGTGCAAACGCGCGAGCCGCCGACATGAACTCCCTGCCCTTGCTAATCGATTCCATGTACAAAATGATCGATTCGGTATAGCCATCGGTCGCAAAGTAGTCGATCAGATCGGCGATCCCCACATCCAGCATGTTGCCGACGGAGACGAAGTTCGAAAAGCCAACATTTTCTTGAATCGCCCAATCAAGAACGGCCGTGCACAGTGCCCCCGACTGAGAGATGAACGCGACACGTCCTTTTTGAGGCGAATCGCTCGCGAAGCTTGCGTTGAGCGACTGATGCGGAGCCATGATGCCGAGACAGTTTGGGCCGACGATCCGCATGCCGTCAAAATGCTTCGCAGCGGCTAGAATTTCAGCTTCTAGTTTCGCACCCTCTTCGGATGCTTCCCGAAAACCGGCCGACAAAATCACAACGCCGCGAATGCCCGCTTCGCCGCACTGGCGAACGATATCCGGCACCGTCACCGCCGGAGTACAGACGACGGCCAAGTCCACTGGGTCGGGTATTTCGCCGACCGCACCAAAACATGCCACGCCGCCAATTTCTTGGTACTTTGAATTCACCGCGTACACCGAGCCGGTGAATCCGCCATCGACCAAATTCAACAGAACCGTGTTTCCAACGCTGGCCGGACGCTTGCTCGCCCCGATAACCGCAACGCTGTGGGGGGCAAAAATCTTGTCTAAATTCCGAATCGGCATGTCTCGAGACTCTCTAGGCCACACAATTAGTAGATGCAAAATATCCGACGTTCAAATTCCATTCATGCGTCGGCGTCCGTCAGCAACTTTCCGAGCGACCCTTCACTTGGGTTGCATTTGCTATGCCAACGCGTGATGCACGGCGACAGATGGCAAGTAAAGAAAATCATACGAGTCGTCCAATCGTGACACTGCGTCCAAAGATGGCGTCGACCATGCGGAAGACCAGCTTGATCGGTCTTTCGCTGATGACATGGACGATCCGGTTGGTTCTCCAACGCGATCCCTCGGCTGCTTTGCATGCCGCCCATCGCTGACCAAGGTGTGCAGTATCGCACAACACGACCGCGTTCGCACATCCAAACCGCTGTGCCTGCTGCCCTTCTGATCCGCCGATCGATTCCCAAACTAAGAATGTCGAACTTGGCACTCCGGTTGCTTTCGGTTGCTATTCAGCATCAACTTAGAATCAACAACATTGGCGAAAGCAAAAAAGGAATCCGAATCATGAATCTAGTCTGTTCTGCATGTTCGGCCGTGAATCGAGTGCCGGATTCGAAGTTGCACGACAAGCCTGTCTGCGGAAAGTGCAAACAGGCCCTGTTGCCGACGCGTCCAATTGATTTGACCGAGACAAGTTTCGCCAAATTCATCGCCAGAACCGATGTGCCCGTTCTTGTGGACTTCTGGGCACCTTGGTGCGGCCCTTGCCGAATGATGGCACCCGCATTCGCAGACGCAGCGGCGCAGTTGTCGCCGCGGATCATCTTGGCAAAGTTGGACACCGAAGCGGCGCCCGTGGCAGCATCGCAGTTCGCAATTACAGGAATCCCGACCATGATCCTGTTCCAACAGGGAACGGAAGTTTCAAGACAGTCCGGTGCCCTCAACGCTCAGCAAATTGTCCAGTTCGCCAACACCGCCAAGTAGGCATTCAGCCTGCCTCCATTCCGGCTGTGGGGGAGGCATCCCAGGGAAGGCATTGCCGCCGCTTAGTGAAACAGGAAGACGGGAACCTGCGATTCCTGAATCAGCGTTTTTGTGACGGATCCAAGGATGAACTCGCGAAGCCTCCCATGGCCGCATGCCCCAGCGACGATCATGCCGGCATCCAGCTTGGCGGCGTGATCCAGCAAGATTTTGTCGGCTTTCCCAGCGGACACGACGGCATGCAGTGCGCAGTCGTACCCGTGCAGATCCAGAAAATCGACGGCTGGTTTTGCAACCGATTCCGCCAATTCCGCATCGCTGCCAACATTCACAACATGAACCTTTTGGCTGATGCCAAGTCCCGATGCGACAAATGCGAACAAGGCGTTGCCGGCTGCACGGCTGCCATCAAAGGCGACCAGCACATTCTGCTGACGCGGCAGCGATAACGGGACCGTCACGACGGGTCGCGACGCGTGACGCAGCACATTGCCAACGATCGTGTCGGGACGCCATTCCGAATAGAAATGCGTTTCACGCCCTAGCACGATCAAGTCACAACGCTGGGCCTCGATCACAATTTGCTGAGCCGCATCACCGGCCTTTCGGCAGCGAATGCCGTTGACTCCTGCTTCGCCACAGCGTTGTTCAAAGACGTCCAGGCTCTGTTTGGCCCGCTGGATCATGCGTTGAATTTCTTCCTTGCGTTCGGCCTCCGCCTTCTCGTCGATCACCCCGTAGTCACCAAATTGCGTGGCGTCTTCGTCAACGATATCGATTCCAACCAATCGGCTGCCATGTTGTTTGGCCAGTTGCACGGCCAGGTCGATGGCAACATGGCCATGGACGCTGCCATCGACGCCAACCAGCACGCCACGCAGTGGTGAAACCTGGGTGGTCGACTGAGAAGTATTGCTCATCGCTCGGCTTACCTTCAACAATGTTTGTGCGGAAACAGCCATTCCCTTTGTCAAAACCGAAGAGAACCTTCGATGCCATGGGGACCGAACGTCTTCAAACGAGTGGCACTGAACAAAGAGATGACTTCATCGGGAGCGGCTTACGCATGTCACGTGCCAAAGTCGGTTGTCGACCAGCGTGCGGCGTCCCCACACCTGATGTCTTGCTGACTTCCCAACGTCTATCGATGAATCCCGTTTGCACATTCGCGCGATAGTGGACACCGCGATGTGCCACCGAGCGATAGCGACACAACTGCAGCGTAGAAAGGGGTTGCCATCGCCCCGACATTCCGCTGGCACGGTGTTTGCGTTTACGCAGTCTGCCAGATTCAAAATGTTACCCACACCTAGTTTTGCGGAGACGGCGATGGCCAAGATGATGAAAGCCTTTGTGATGGAAGGAATCGGGAAAGTCGGGTTCACAGACAAGCCCATTCCTGAACCCGGCCCGAACGACGCCATCGTCAAGACCACTCGCGCGTTGGTTTGCACATCCGACGTCCACACGTTGAAGGGCGCGATCGGAGACCGAACCAACCTGACTCTCGGCCATGAAGCGGTGGGTGTGGTCGCCAAATTGGGCAGCGAGGTACGCGGGTTCCAGGAGGGGGACCGGGTGGCCGTCAACGCGATCACGCCATGCTTTCACTGCCAAAACTGCCAACGCGGATACACGTCGCAGTGCGAAGACATGTTGGGTGGATGGAAGTTCGCCAACACCAAGGACGGTAACTTTGCCGAATACTTCCACGTCAACGATGCCAGTGCGAACCTGACTCCTATACCTCATTCGATCAGCGACGACACCGCGGTCTATGCCTGCGACATGATGTCGACCGGGTTCATGGGGGCCGAGCACGCGAACATCCCGCTGGGCGGCACGGTCGTCATCTTCGCGCAGGGACCCGTCGGTTTGATGGCCACGGTGGGTGCTCGACTACTAGGTGCCGGATTGGTGATCGGAGTCGATGGTGTCGCCAAACGCTTGGAAATGTCGCGTCATTTCGGTGCGGACGTGACGCTGGACTACACCCAAGTCGATCCGCTGGAAGAGATCCGCAAGCTGACCGGCGGCGTCGGCGTTGATTCAGCGATCGAATGCCTCGGCGGGCAAACAACCTTCGAGGCGTGCGTCAAAGCGACTCGCCCAGGCGGAACGATCTCCGTTGCCGGCTACTTTGGCCACGGTGACAGCGTCGACATCCCGCGAGTCGAGTGGGGCGTCGGGATGAGCGACAAGGTGATCCGAACGGGACTGTGCCCCGGCGGAAACGTCCGCATGTCTCGGTTGCTAGGTTTGATCGAGCGTGGACGAGTCGATCCGTCACCGCTGACGACTCATAAGTTCGCCTTTGATGATGTCGACAAGGCGTTGCATCTGATGGAAACCAAAGAAGACGGAGTGTTAAAACCATTGATCGTGTTCAATGAATAATCCATCGCAAAAGACGCTGGTGCTGCTTCGGCATGGCCAGAGCGTCTGGAACCTACAGAATCGATTCACCGGGTGGACCGACGTTGGATTGTCGGACCAGGGACACGCCGAAGCGATCCAGTCGGGGCGCCGACTGGCAACCGAAGGAATCCAATTCGACATCGCGTTCACATCGGTGCTAAAGCGAGCCATCAAGACGCTTTGGTTGGCGTTAGAAGAAATGGATCAAATGTGGATCCCCGTGCAGCGTAGCTGGCGTCTCAACGAACGACACTACGGATCGCTGCAGGGTGAATTCAAGCACGAGATGGCGGAACGAGTTGGCGAAGAACAGGTTCAACGGTGGCGCCGAAGTTTCGACGTTCGGCCACCATTGTTAACCGTCGGTGACAAGAGATTCCCAGGGTGTGACCCACGTTATGCCAAGTTGCGGAGCGATCAACTGCCGTTGGGCGAAAGTCTGAAGGACACAATCGAAAGGACGCTGCCGTACTGGCACCGGTCGATTGTCCCAGCATTTGATGCCGCCAATCGCGTTTTGATCGTTGCTCATGGAAACACACTACGAGCACTCGTCAAATATCTCGATAACGTTTCGGATGACGAGATTGTCCATCTGGATATCCCGACCGGCGTACCCATCGTTATCCCGGTCAACGATGCGATCCAACCCGCCACGTCTATCCGTGAATCGATCCCTTCGCAACTTTCGAAACACGGCGTTGTTCCGCCCCCCGTGCTGTCCAACGATACGGTCAAAGGTAGCGATTTACGTTTTGTTCCCTCACCATCCCAGCAAGAGGCCCACCCATGAAAGTTCTCATCATCCCCATCGCGTTGCTGATGTTGGCCGCATGCGGTTGCGCGCCCGATCCGAAATCCGGCAGAGGATTCAGTTTGCCCGAAGGTGACCCCGTACGCGGTCAGCAGCTGTTCAGCGAACTGCAATGCGCCGCCTGTCACACCGTCGATGGTGTCGAGTTCGATCAGCCCCAGAATCCCGACCAAACGATCGTTGCCCTGGGTGGTAAAAAGTTCGTGGTCGTCACCTACGGCGAATTAGTCACATCCATCATCAACCCGTCGCACCGATTCGCGGTGCATTACACGGACGATGAAATCAAGGACGGCGACAAGTCCAAAATGCGAACCTACAACGACGAACTGACCATCACGCAGCTCTCGGACCTCGTGACCTTCTTGGAATCGCATTACAAAGTCACCCCGTACGAGCCAACCCAGTATTACCCGTACTACTAAACAGGTAGGCAGGAACGATCGGCAACATGGACAAAAACGCAGACTCCCCCTCAGACCCTACGACACACAATCAGGGGCCGAACTCGAAACCCGATCTATCGAACGATTGGCGTTCGATGATCTGGTTCGCGATGATGGCGCTGATGACGGTTTGGCTTTGGCAAGACTTTTCGCGAGCGTTGAACATCCACACGATTCCATATAGCCAATTCAAATCGTACGTCGCCAGCGATGTGATCGAAGAATGCCAGATCGGGGAAACCGAGATTCTGGGGTCGGCTGACGTCCCCGATGCGGAAGCGGTGGAACCAGTCGAGGCGAAAGTCCCCGACGATCAAAATGCCGGTTCGAACGAAGGCGATAAGAAGCCTGCCGAAACAAAGCCGGACACCGATTCTAAGGCGGCCGCATCATCCGACACGGCCCCCGCAAAGTCCACGGAGGTTGCCTCCGATAAGCAGAAAGCGGACGCCAAAGACCTTCTCCATTTCCGAACGGTCCGCGTGGAAGACCCGACGTTGGTCGATGAACTGACCGCGGCGAATGTAACGTACACCGGAGTACGGCCCAGCTTTCTGTCCAACTTCCTGATCTCTTGGGTGCTTCCCATTGCTCTGGTGTTCGTGTTGTGGACTTTTCTTTCGCGACGCGTGGCCTCGGTCGGCCAAGGCGTGATGGGATTTGGCAAAAGCCAAGCGAAGCTGGCGGTGAACAGCGATACCGGTGTGACGTTCGATGACGTTGCCGGATGCGACGAAGCAAAGTACGAACTGCAGGAGGTCGTCGATTTCCTGCAACATGCCGACAAGTACACGGCGTTGGGAGCCAAAATCCCTAAAGGTGTTCTATTGGTGGGGCCGCCGGGAACCGGCAAAACGTTGATGGCCCGAGCGGTCGCCGGGGAAGCCAAGGTGCCGTTCTATTCGCTTAGCGGCAGCGAGTTTGTCGAGATGTTTGTCGGCGTCGGTGCATCGCGTGTTCGCGACCTGTTTCGTCAAGCGACGCAAAATGCACCGTGCATCATCTTTTTGGATGAACTCGACGCGATCGGCCGCCAACGAGGTGTGCATGTCGGGAACGTCAACGACGAACGCGAGCAAACATTGAATCAATTGCTGGTCGAGATGGACGGATTCCAAGCCAATGTCGGCGTCATCCTGTTGGCCGCAACGAACCGCCCCGACGTTCTGGACAAAGCCTTGCTGCGGCCTGGTCGATTTGACCGCCAAGTCGTCATGGACGCTCCCGACCTTGTCGGACGCAAAGCAATCTTGACCGTTCACGCTCGCAACAAGCCACTTTCCGACGACGTTGACTTGGAACGCATCGCTCGCGAAACACCGGGATTTTCGGGGGCCGATCTGGCGAACGTGATGAACGAGGGGGCACTGCTGAGTGCGCGGCACCTGTCGTCCACGATTTCGCAACAGGATCTGGAGGAAGCGGTCGAGAAGGTCGTCGCCGGGCCAGAACGTAAAAGTCGACGTTTAGGCGCCGAGGAGAAAGAGCGTGTCGCGTATCACGAAACGGGGCATGCGTTGGTCGGCACCTACAGCCAGCACGCCGATCCCGTGCACAAAATCAGCATCGTCCCGCGAGGCAAGGCGGCGTTGGGATACACGTTGCAACTGCCAACCGATGAAAAGTTCATGATGACCCGGGCAGAGCTGCTGGACCGATTGAAGGGATTGCTGGGCGGCCGGGCCGCCGAAGAAGTTCAGTTTGGCGAAATCAGCACCGGTGCGGAAAACGACCTGGAACGTGCAACAGCGATGGCTCGGCAAATGGTCTGCATGTACGGAATGAGTGATGCCGTTGGGCTGACCCATTGCGGGCGCCGCGAGAACGTCTTTTTGGGCGATTCGTCCTTGAATGCCGGCGGTCTTGATTGCAGCGACAACACGGCCGATCACATTGACGCTGAGGTAAAACAGTTGCTCGCCGACGCCTACAAGGATGCGAAACGCATTTTGGATGACCACCGCGAACAACTCGACCGCGTCGCGCAGGAATTGCTACGCACCGAGACGTTGGATGCGTCTCAGTTCCATGCCTTGTTGCAAGACGAAATCGTCTCGGCATCATGATCAACTACGATTGATCGAGGCCCCCGCCTGAACGGATCACGGAACTGCAACCCAGTCCCGCAGGACTCACTTGGGCCAAAGCCGCATTGGCTCGTTCACGATACGGCGAAATCAGTGTGTCGCGAAATCAGTGTGCAGCGAAATCAGTATGCAGCGAAATCAGCGTGCAGCCGAATCGCATGCCGGTACGTGGCGAGTAGCCTTAGTCGTCCGTGAAACTTTGGTCGTCCCTGCTAGACGACTTCGGCGTGCCACCGTGCGGCGACTTTGGGGTCTTTTTCTTCGGCTTCGCAAAGAGACCTTCGACCGGGCGCAGCCCCGTTAAAATGAAGAGCCCCATCACGGCGCTGGTCACGGCCAACGGATATTGGGCAAGGCCACAGGTCGTACCGATTGCCGCGGACAGCCAGACGGAGCTTGCGGACGTCAATCCATGCACCTTGTGCTCTTGTCCGGTCTTCAGAATCGCCCCGCCACCGATGAACCCGACACCAGCAGCGATTCCCTGCACCACGCGGGTCAAGTCAAACTCGGCCCCGGTCGTCGACTCTCGGCAGCTCAAGATGAACAGCGCCGCCCCCAAGGACACCAACATGTGCGTACGCAAGCCAGCAAAGTGACCGCTGATTTGTCGTTCGATTCCGATGACGCCCCCCAACAGCATGGCTGCAGCGGTGGGTGTAAATATTTCGGCGTAGTTCATGGAGTTGACTTTGGCGGTGAAGGCTCGCTGGGACAGCGATAATCTATACAAATGGCAGGCCAAACGCTCGACTGAGCACATACGGGCGCAGGAGGTGTGCGTCTACGGCCCCAATGGGACGCCATCGATGTGGTTCGCGCGATACCGGGCAGAGAACGGTCCCCAATGCCCCGTTCAACGGTCCGGGCTCCGCCGTTTGTTCTTTGGCACTTCAGTTGCGATACAACGATTCAGCGTTCGCTTCGGACGCTGAATCGTTGTATCCATTCCGAACCTAAGGTGATGTCATGTCGGTTGAACTGAGTGAAGTCCAAGATGGAAACCTGTTGGAGATTCGCGTCTCTGGGAAACTGGACCGTGCTGCCTACGCCCTCTTTACGCCATCGGTCGAACGGCAGATCGAAGCCTATGGCAAAGTGAGGATCCTGTTTCAGATGCACGATTTCCATGGCTGGGAAGCCGCCGCCCTGTGGGAAGACGTCAAGTTTGACGCCAAGCACTTCAATGACATTGAACGGCTAGCGATCGTGGGCGAAAAGAAGTGGGAACACGGCATGGCGATCTTTTGCAAACCGTTCACGACAGGTTCCGTTCGCTATTTTGACGTCAGCGAAATCGACGAAGCTCGCAAATGGTTGGCAGAATAAGGAATGTCTGGAAACCCACGAAATGTGAACCCGGTCTACGACCTGCTTCCTGTCAAAATTGACGGGTTCGAAGCATTGGCCGAATTGGCTTTGGATCTACGGTCATCCTGGAACCATGCGACCGACGAAATTTGGCGTCGGCTAGATGCAGAGCTTTGGGAGATCACGCACAATCCGTGGGTGGTTCTGCAAACCGTTTCACGAAAGCAGATCGAACACGTGCTGGCGGACGTCGACTTTCGTGCGAAGGTCGATCAGTTGCGAAACGTTCGCAAGCAAACGGCCGAGCAACCGGCTTGGTTCCAACAAACGCACGCCGATTCACCACTGAAGTGTGCCGCCTACTTCAGCATGGAATTCATGCTTAGCGAGGCGTTGCCCATCTACTCGGGCGGTCTGGGCAACGTCGCCGGCGACCAATTGAAGGCGGCCAGTGATCTGGGCGTGCCGGTGGTAGCCGTGGGACTGCTGTATCAGCAAGGCTATTTCCGCCAATCCATCGACGACGCCGGGCAACAGCATGCCCTGTACCCCTACAACGACCCCGGCCAGCTACCGATCCGGCCGCTGCGTGATGCCGAGGGGGAATGGTTGCGTCTGAAGGTGGACCTTCCTGGGTACTCGGTTTGGCTGCGTGCTTGGCAGGTTCAAGTGGGTCGTGTGAAGCTGTATTTGCTTGACAGTAACGACGCAGCCAACTTTCCGGCCCATCGCGGCATCACCAGCGAATTGTATGGCGGTGGCGCCGAACTGCGTTTGCAGCAGGAACTGGTTCTAGGCATCGGCGGATGGCGGCTGCTAACGGAACTGGGAATCGATCCCGAGGTTTGCCATCTGAACGAAGGGCACGCCGCCTTTGCCGTGCTGGAACGCGCCCGCGGTTTCATGGAAACCACAGGTCAACCGTTCGATGTCGCGTTGGCGGTGACGCGAGCCGGCAACCTGTTCACCACCCATACCGCAGTCTCGGCTGGATTTGATCGTTTTGCACCGAACTTGATCGAACAGTACCTGGGGCGCTATGCGCAGGCCAAGCTGGGCATTTCGATCGATGACTTGTTAGCACTGGGGCGACAGAACCCGACCGACGCATCCGAATCCTTCAACATGGCCTATTTGGCAATCCGAGGCAGCGGCAGCGTGAACGGGGTCAGTCGTTTGCACGGCGAAGTCAGTCGCCGCATCTTCACCCCACTGTTCCCTCATTGGCCCGAAGATGAAGTGCCGGTGGGGCACGTCACCAACGGCGTTCACATGCCCAGCTGGGACTCGGCAACGGCCGACAAAGTCTGGACGCAATCCTGTGGCAAAGACCGTTGGCTTGGCACCGGTGAAACATTGGCGTGTGACATTGGCGGAGTGTCGGACGAAACATTGTGGCAATTTCGCATCGACTCGACTCACTCGCTGATCAACTATGCCCGTCAACGACTATCACGGCAATTGGCGGCATCGGGTTCATCTGCGGAAGACGTCGAAGCAGCCAAGCATCTGTTTGACCCCAACACGCTGACGCTTGGTTTCGCGCGCCGTTTCGCAACCTACAAACGCCCCAATCTATTGCTGCACGACCCGGATCGGCTGTTACGTTTGCTAACCAATCCCGAATGCCCCGTGCAACTGATCATCGCGGGAAAGGCGCATCCAGCCGACAACGCCGGACAGGATCTGATTCGCCAGTGGATCGATTTCATCCGACATCCGATCGCGCGACAGCACGTGATTTTCCTAAGCGACTATGACATGTTGTTGACCGAACATCTTGTCCAAGGTTCGGACGTTTGGGTCAACACGCCTCGACGGCCTTGGGAAGCCAGCGGGACCAGCGGCATGAAGGTGCTGGTCAACGGCGGAATCAACCTTTCCGAATTGGACGGTTGGTGGGCGGAGGCGTACACGCCGGACGTTGGCTGGGCGATCGGCGACGGAAAAGAACACGGCGACGATCCGGCTTGGAATGCCGTCGAAGCGGAACAACTGTACGACATTCTTGAAAACGAGGTCGTCCCCGAGTTCTATCAACGCAACGACCAAGGCATCCCGAACCGATGGCTTGCCCGCATGCGAAATAGCATGTCCCAGTTGACGCCCCAATTCTCTGCCGTTCGGACCGTTCGCCAGTACACCGAACAACACTACCTACCGGCTGCCAAGAACCTGCGTGATCGAACTTTGCTGGGTGGAACCGTGGGTACCAACATTGTCCACTGGGAACGATCCGTGCGTGAGAAATGGGCTTCGTTAAAATTCGGAGACGTGCGCATTGAAACGACCCCGGAACAGCATGTCTTCGACGTGGACCTTTATCTAGATGGTCTAGACCCCAGCTTTGTGCGAGTGGAACTGTACGCAGATTCGAAAGACGAATCGCCGATCGTTCGTCAAGAAATGACTCGAAACGAATCCACCGACAATGCGGATTCGCATTGGGCGACCTACCGGACAACGGTACCGGCTGCCCGTCCTGCGACCGAGTTCACGCCACGTCTGGTGCCGCAACACGCCGGCGTCAACGTACCGCTAGAACTGGACCTGATCCGGTGGCAACGATGAGCAACCGAAGGATTTTGACCATCAACGGCGGTTCGTCCAGCATCAAGTTCGCCGTGTACCATTTCGGGCATTCGCTACAACGCGGTCTGACGGGAAAGATCGATCGCATCGGTTTCGCATCGACGCAATTCACCTTCAACGACGATGTGAATGAAACGAAAACCGTCGATTGCACGGCCTCGGACCACGTTGCCGCCGTCGAGTTTCTGGCCGATTGGCTGGACTCCCGAAAGATCCTGGCCGACTTGACCGCGATTGGACATCGCATCGTTCACGGCATGCATCTGACGCAGCCCCAGATCGTGACGCCCGCGTTGATCGAAGAATTGCATCAGGTCTGCCCCTACGCGCCCGATCACCTGCCGGGCGAATTGGCAATTTTAAAGGCCTTTGGGCAACGTGTCCCGAACGTCCCACAAGTGGTTTGCTTTGACACGGCATTCCATCGCACCATGCCTCGGGTGGCCACCCAGTTGCCGATCCCACGTCGATATGAAGCCAAGGGTGTCCAACGCTATGGGTTTCATGGTTTGTCGTATTCCTACCTGATGCAGGAACTGCGCCGACTTGGCGATCCATCGGCAACCAGCGGTCGTGTGATCCTGGCGCATCTTGGCAACGGTGCCAGCATGGCAGCGGTTCGCGATGGCAAATGCATCGATACCAGCATGGCGTTCACACCGCTGGCCGGATTGCCAATGGGAACTCGGTCCGGCGACCTTGATCCCGGTGTGTTTCGCTACCTGATCCAGCACGAAGGCATGACTCCCGACCAGTTCCATCAGATGGCCAACGAAGAATCAGGTTTGCTAGGGCTATCGGAAACAAGTTCTGACATGCGTGACCTATTGGCGATCGAATCCACCGACATCCGAGCCGCCGAAGCGATTGAATTGTTCTGTTACCAAGCCAAGAAGCTGATTGGATCCTACGCGGCGGCCATGGGCGGAATCGACACACTCGTTTTTGCTGGCGGAGTTGGCGAAAACGCTGCCCAGATCCGAGACCGCATTTGTAAGTCGTTGCAATTTCTCGGCATCGAGTTGAACGAGAAACGGAACGCTGAAAACGCACCCGTGATCTCTCCGATGGTTTCGCGAGTGGGTGTTCGAGTCATTCCCACCGACGAAGAAATCATCATTGCCCGTTCAGTCGCCCAACTAACCGAAAGCCAGCACTGAAAAAAGGTGCCGCCCGATTGGTCCCCCGATCGCCCCCACCCGAACCACAACGAACCATCACACCACCCGAGGATTCGATCGATGAACATGCTGAAAGCAAAACAAACGCTGACGCCCGAGATGCTGCACAAGATCGACGCCTACTGGCGAGCCGCTAACTACTTGTCCGTTGGACAGATCTACCTTTACGACAACCCGCTGCTAAAGCGACCGCTGGAACTTTCTGACATCAAGCAGATGTTGCTCGGACACTGGGGGACGACCCCGGGCCAAAATTTCATCTACGCGCACCTCAACCGCGTGATCAAACAGTTTGACCTGGACATGATCTATGTGTCCGGCCCCGGTCACGGCGGACCAACAGTGGTCGCGAACACTTATCTAGAAGGAACCTATAGCGAGATCTATCCCGAAATCAGCCAAGACGAAGACGGCCTGCGGAAACTGTTCATTCAGTTCTCGTTTCCCGGCGGGATCCCCAGTCACGCATCCCCAGAATGTCCCGGATCGATCCACGAGGGCGGCGAGCTCGGCTATTCGCTCAGCCACTCTTTCGGCGCCGTCTTCGACAACCCCGATCTGATCGTTGCCTGCGTTGTCGGCGATGGCGAAGCCGAAACAGGTCCGCTGGCGACCGCGTGGCATTCCAACAAGTTCCTGAATCCCGCCAACGATGGTGCGGTGCTGCCGATTCTGCATCTGAACGGGTACAAGATCGCCAACCCAACCGTATTGGCACGCATTGAACACGAAGAACTCGATCAACTGTTCCGTGGTTATGGGTGGACACCGTATTTTGTCGAAGGTGACGATCCCGAGTTGATGCACGAAGCGATGGCAGAGGCGTTGGACGTGTGCATCCAGCAGATTCAATCCATCCAGCATGACGCGCGAGAAAACGGAAACCTCAAGCGTCCGCGTTGGCCAATGATCGTCCTAAAGTCACCCAAGGGTTGGACCGGCCCCAAAGTCGTCGACGGGGTGCCGATCGAAGGCACATTCCATGCACACCAGGTTCCGATATCGAATCCTGCGGCGCATCCCGGACACCTACAGCTGCTTGAGGATTGGCTGCGAAGCTATCGCCCCGAAGAATTGTTTGACGACGGCGGTCGGCTGAAACCGGAACTGGCCGAATTGGCTCCCACAGGCAACCGACGAATGGGCGCCAACCCACACGCCAACGGCGGCATGCTGCTGCGGGACTTGAAGATGCCCAACTATCGCGATTACGCAGTCGACATTCCCACACCAGGCGTGCAAGGCATTGGCGACACCCACGTATTGGGACGATTCATTCGGGATGTGATTCAGATGAATTCCGATCAACAGAACTTCCGCGTCTTTGGGCCTGACGAAACCGCATCCAACGGTCTTGAAGCCGTCTTTGATGTCACTTCGCGACAATGGGATGCCAGGACCGCCCCGAACGACGAATTCCTTGCCCCGGCTGGACGGGTCATGGAAATGCTTAGCGAGCATCAATGTGAGGGTTGGCTGGAAGGCTATCTTCTGACCGGTCGGCACGGATTGTTCAACTGCTACGAAGCGTTCATCCACATCGTCGATTCGATGTTCAATCAACACGCCAAGTGGTTGAAAGTGACCAACGGCCTGCCCTGGCGTCACAAGATCGCGTCCTTGAACTACCTGTTGGCGTCCCACGTGTGGCGACAAGACCATAACGGATTCACGCACCAAGACCCCGGCTTCATTGACCACGTCGTCAACAAGAAAGCGTCGGTGGTCCGCGTGTACCTTCCGCCGGATGCGAACTGCTTGTTGTCCGTGATGGACCACTGTCTACGCAGCCGGCACTACGTCAACGCGGTGATCGCAGGAAAGCATCCCGCACCACAGTGGTTGACGATGGAAGCCGCCGAAAAACACTGCGCCGCTGGCATTGGCATTTGGGACTGGGCCAGCAATGACGATGGCGGCGAACCCGATGTCGTCATGGCCTGCTGTGGCGATGTACCGACCTTGGAAACGTTGGCCGCGGTGTCGATCATGCGAGAACACTTGCCGGAACTAAAGATCCGCGTCGTCAATGTGGTCGACTTGATGAAACTGCAACCTGATACCGAGCACCCGCACGGGCTAAGCGATGACGATTTCGACGAATTGTTCACGAAAGACAAACAGGTCATTTTTGCCTTTCACGCTTACCCGTGGTTGATTCATCGTTTGACCTATCGCCGCACCAATCACGAGAACATCCACGTCCGCGGCTACAAAGAAGAAGGCACGATCACAACGCCGTTCGACATGACCGTGCTGAACGATTTGGATCGATTTCACTTGGTGATGGATACGATCGACCGGCTGCCCAAAACAGGCAAGCGAGGACAAACCGTCAAACAACAAATGGCCGACAAACTTGTCGAACACCGCAAATACATCTGTAAGAACGGGCTCGACATGCCGGAAGTTCGAAACTGGAAATGGAGCGTTTCTTAGATGGCACTCCGAATATTCCTGATGCGGCACGGCGAAACCGAGTGGTCGACCTCCGGCCAACACACCGGCCGTGTGGACATTCCGCTGACGGAAAACGGCGAACGTGAGGCACGTCGGCTCGGGGATCGTCTTGCCCAAACCAAGTTCGATCATGTGCTGGTCAGCCCCCTGCAGCGGGCTCGCCACACGTGTGAACTTGCCGGCTGTGGTGAACGTGCCGAAATCGAACCTGATCTGATCGAGTGGGATAACGGCGACTATGCCGGACAAACGCACGCCGAAGTTTTCAAGCAGCGGCCCGGATGGAATCTGTTTCGCGATGGCTGCCCCCATGGAGAATCGCCTGCCGAAATCTCCGCACGATGCGATCGATTGATCGGGCGACTTGTCACGCTGGATGGCAATGTTGCGTTGTTTTCACACAGCCATTTCGGCCGCGTGCTGGGTGTTCGCTGGATCGGTTTGCCCGTCCAGATGGGCCATCACTTTATTTTGAACACCGCATCGCGAAGTGTGCTGTGTTACCAACACGATCGGATCGACGATCCCGTGATCGAGTCGTGGAACGGATGATGCCCCGATGAACGCACCGAACAAAACCGCACCGATGGATCTAACGCAGGCCGAAGCCGAGCGGCGTCTCGAAAAATTCGGTCCGAACGAACTGCCGGAGAAAAAGACCAGCGTATTCGTTCAGCTGCTGTCCTATTTCTGGGGTCCGATACCGTGGATGATCGAGATCGCCGCAGTGCTTTCGTTAGTCGTTCAGCACTGGGCTGATTTTGCGATCATCAGTGTGCTGCTGATCGTCAATGCGGCGGTCGGATTTTGGGAAGAGTTTCAAGCCGGCAATGCGATCGCGGCGTTGAAATCGCAACTGGCGTTGGAAGCTCGCGTCAAACGCGACGGCCGCTGGACGAACGTGCCCGCGCGCCAACTGGTGCCCGGTGATTGGATTCGGTTGCGGTTGGGTGACATTGTTCCGGCCGATGCAGACCTGATGGGCGGTACCTCGGTGGACGCCGACTCGGTGGACAGCGAATCGGTGGATGTGGATCAATCCGCGTTGACGGGCGAGTCGTTCCCGGTGACGCGAAAGCCGGGCGAAACCATCTATTCCGGTTCGATCATCAAACAGGGCGAGATCGATGCGATTGTTTCCGCAACCGGCAGCGAGACGTTCTTCGGCAAAACCGCCAAGTTAGTCGAATCCGCCCAAACGACCAGCCACTTTCAAAAAGCGGTTCTAAGGATCGGAAACTTTCTGATCGCGATCGCCGTCGTCATGGTCACGCTGATCTTATTGGTGGCATTGTTCCGTGGTGATCCGATCACCGAGACGTTGCAATTTGCGTTGGTGCTGACCGTCGCGGCGATTCCCGTCGCGATGCCTACGGTTTTGTCCGTCACGATGGCCGTGGGCGCGAAAACGCTGGCTCGCGGACAAGCGATCGTCAGCCGACTGGCATCGATCGAAGAACTTGCAGGCATGGATGTGCTGTGCAGTGATAAGACCGGAACGCTAACACAAAACAAACTCACCCTAGGCGACCCGTTCCTGATGGACGGCATCACCAAAGAAGAAATTTTGTTAGCCGCCTGCCTGGCATCTCGAGCCGAGAACAAGGATCCGATCGATGCGGCAGTCATCGCAGGCTGCCAGGACATTCCAACTTATTCCTATCAAGTCGAACACTTCCAACCTTTCGATCCCGTTCACAAGCGAACCGAAGCGTCTGTGCATGCCAGCGACGGGGGTTCGTTCAAGGTGACCAAAGGTGCTCCCCAGGTCGTGCTGAGCTTGGTCCCGAACGCGGACGCGATTGGCCAGCAAGTTCAATCCGCAATCGATAGTTTTGCCAAGCGAGGGTTCCGCGCCCTTGGTGTGGCCCAGTACGACGAGGTCAACCAGTGGCGGTTCCTCGGTGTGCTGCCCATGTCGGATCCACCCCGCGAAGATTCCAAATCAACCATTGCGTCGGCTCAACAAATGGGATGCGACGTAAAAATGGTCACGGGCGACCAGCTGGCCATCGGGCGTGAGATCGCAAAGCAACTGGATATGGGTGCGAACTTGATCGACGCCGAAATTTTCCAGGGCACCAGCTATCAAGAATCGTCTCGCGTCGACGACATGATCGAGGCGGCCGACGGGTTCGCGCAGGTCTTTCCCGAGCACAAATTCCACATCGTCGACGTGCTGCAAAAACGCGGCCACATTGTGGGCATGACGGGTGATGGCGTGAACGATGCCCCGGCTCTGAAAAAGGCCGACTGTGGGATCGCGGTTTCCGGCGCGACCGACGCCGCCCGCGCCGCCGCCGACATTGTGCTGATGGCACCGGGGTTGTCGGTAGTCATCGATGCGATCCAAGAGGCTCGCATGATCTTTCAACGGATGAACAGCTATGCGATCTATCGCATCGCCGAAACCATCCGCGTGTTGTTGTTCATGACCTTGTCGATTCTGGTGTTCAACTTCTACCCCGTTACCGCGGTCATGATCGTCTTGTTGGCTCTGCTGAACGACGGCGCCATCCTGTCAATCGCCTATGACCGGGTGCGATGTTCGAAAACTCCCGAACATTGGGACATGCGGACGGTGCTGGGTGTCGCCAGTGTGCTGGGGCTTGCCGGCGTTGCCGCCTCATTTGGATTGTTCTATTTGGCTGAACGCGTCTACCTGGTCGATCGAGAAACGATTCAATCGTTGATGTATTTGAAACTTTCGGTCGCCGGCCACCTGACCGTGTTCGCAACCCGAACGCGTGGCCCATTTTGGTCGATCCGCCCGGCCAAGATCTTGTTCCTGGCCGTTTTGGGGACGCAGGCGATCGCAACCCTGATCGCCGTCTATGGGATTTTGATGGCACCGATCGGATGGAAAGTGGCAGGACTGGTTTGGGGCTACGCCCTGGCTTGTTTCTTAGTGAATGATGTTTTGAAACAAATCGCCTATCGAATGTTGGGGCAAACCCAGGAGTAACTCCACCAAGCTCAACCGTACTGTCTGCATCGTCGCTGGCTGCTTACCAATGGCCCGATAACAGTTTGATTTCGGTAAGATGCAGTCTACGTTCCAGGTGCTCTATCAGCATGATCCTTCCATTGGCCCCCGCGACGAAGACGCAAGTATCATGACCAAGCGATTTCCTTTGCTGGTACTCGGGGTCATTATCCTGCTGCTTCTGGTTTTCTATAGCAAATGGTATCCCGAACCCGACCGAGTATCGGGGTTCATCGAGGCCGACGAAATCCGGCTTGGTTCGCGTGTTGGCGGCCGCGTCGCACACGTTTACGTCACGGAAGGTGAAACCGTTGAATCCGGCGCGAAACTGATTGAGCTAGAACCATTCGATCTATTGGAACAGGAAGCGCAGTTACAGTTTTCGCTGGCGGCCCGCGAGGCCGACTACAAGAGAATCGAATCAGGCTACCGTGTTGAAGAGAAGGCTCAGGCGAAATCAAAACTGGAACAACTGCAGGCCAGAGTGGACCTGCTGAAGGCGGGACCGCGGCAGGAAGAGATTGAAGCCGCGCGGGGGCGTTTGACATTGGCAGAGGTTCAAAAATCACTCGCTGAAAAGACATCCACCAGGCTGACAAAACTATCGCAAGAGGATGCTATTTCGAGACAGGAACTCGACAACGCCAACGAGGCTGTTCAGGCTGCGACTGCAAACGTTGTGGTTCGGCAACAAGAACTGAACCTGTTGGAAGCAGGCACCCGAATCGAAGAAATTCGTGAAGCCACTGCACGCGTCGAAGAAGCCCGCCAAGCTTGGCAGTTGATGGAACATGGCTATCGCATCGAGGAACAGGAGCAGGCAAAAGCCGCTCGAGACGCCGCCCACGCGGCACTCGAAGCGATCCGCCGACAGAAAGAAGAGCTCAGCATCCAAAGCCCGATCGCCGGGGCTATCGAATCGCTGGATCTACAGCCTGGCGACATCGTGGCGTCCGGTGCGCCGGTGTTGTCGATGTTGGACAAGAACAATCTTTGGGTGCGTGCCTATGTGCCGCAGAATCGCGTCGGCATCAAGGTTGGGCAACGCGTACGCGTGACAGTCGATAGTTACCCGAACCAACCGTTTACGGGCACCATATCGTTCGTCGCTAGGAAGGCAGAATTCACGCCCAATAACGTTCAGACATTGGAAGAAAGGTCGAAACAGGTCTTTCGCATCAAAGTGGCGATTGAAAACCGCCACGACATGCTGCGACCGGGGATGATGGCCGATGTCTGGCTTCACCCGTTGGACGATGGACAATGAACCAGCCCATCATCGATGCCCGATCATTGTCACGTTCATTCGGTTCGCTGGTGGCCGTTCAGGACGTTTGCTTTCAGGTTCAACAAGGGTCGATCTTTGGATTGCTTGGTCCCAACGGCAGCGGAAAGTCAACGATCATTCGCATGTTGCTGGGAATTCTCCCGCCCAGTGGCGGTGATGCCAGCGTGCTGGGACTTGATATCCGCAAGGACGCTGAACGCATCAAGCCACGCGTCGGATACATGTCCCAGCAGTTCAGCCTGTATAGCGATCTGTCGGTCCAAGAGAACCTAGATTTCTACGGACGCATCTACGGGCTTGATCGAACACGTTTGGCAGACAGACGCGAAGAAGTGCTCGGCCTAACCGGGTTGGGAAACCGATTGCCACAATTGGCCGGAACTCTTTCAGGTGGTTGGAAACAGCGATTAGCGCTGGCTTGTTCGTTGATTCACGAACCCGAGGTTCTGTTCCTTGATGAACCGACCGCGGGAATTGATCCGGTTGCAAGACGACACCTTTGGGACCTGCTGTTCGAGTTGTCGGGACGTGGCGTCACGCTGTTCGTCACCACTCACTACATGGACGAAGCGGAACGGTGTTCCGAGGTTGGCTACATCTATCAGTCGCGACTGCTAGTGCTGGGCAAACCGCATCAACTGAAACAGCTTCCCGAAGTCAATCCCGCGGGTACACAGCGGTATGAAATTCGACTGCCTAGTCCGGCCAAGTACCTCGCTGCGCTGCGACAAGTCCCAGAAATCCACGATGCGACGCTGTTCGGCGAAACCATCCATCTGCTGATGGACCAATCCAGGTCGCCGGAGCAGATCCTTGACCAACTAGACCTACCGCCTTCGGAAGACACGAGGGAAATCGCCCCCAGTTTGGAAGATGTCTTCGTCACACTTACCAGCAACGCCGAAAAACGAAACGCGGAAGGTGTGAATCCGGACGAAAAGTCGGATCACGCTGTCCAGACAGCCACGGTTGCTGTGTTAGCCGATAGACCGGTCGACGACAAACCGGTAGCCAACGCGGCGAAACCACCCATCCACCAGCAGAGTTCATCGGAACCAATCCGCACGACATCTTCCGACATGATCTCTGCCACTGGCAACCAGGCCCGGATCCACCGTGGTACATGGACGGGGCTTGGGGCAGTTTTGATCAAGGAACTGGTGCACATTCGCCGGCAACCAACCACGTTGTTCTTCATGCTGGTGATCCCAGCGATGCAGACGATCATTTTCGGCTATGCGATCGACACTCAAATTGAAAACATCCCGACCGTCGTCTTCAATATGGATGGCCGCCAGATGTCGCGGGAACTCACCGCAGCGTTTGAAAACACACGCCGCTTTCAGATCGACGGGCATGTTTGGGACGAAGATTCGTTTCAGCGATCCCTATCCTCTGGACGCGCCAAGGTTGGCATTCGCATCCCGCCCAACTACACCGACCAACTGTTGCGAGGTGAACAAACCAAGTTGCAAGTGTTGATTGACGGCAGCGATTCGCAGGTCGCCACGACGGCGCAAAGCACAGCACAACTTCTGGGCCTGAACCTGTCGATTCAGATGGCGACGGCCAAAGGCGAGGCGTTGCAGTTAGCCCCGGCTCGCAACGCATCCGGACAGAGCACTCTGCCAATCGAGGTGCGAACGCGAATGCTTTACAATCCGGACCTGGACAGTTCTCACTTCTTTGTCCCAGGATTGGTCGGGATCATTTTGCAACTGGTGACGTTGTTCTTGACATCGTTTGCCGTCGTTCGCGAACGGGAACTGGGCACGCTGGAGCAGCTATTCGTCACTCCCGTCGGTCGAACGGGGCTACTGCTTGGAAAGCTATTGCCGTACGCGATGGTTGGATTCGTATCTTTCCTGACCGTGTTGGTGGTCATGATCTACGTGTTCCAGGTCAACATCCGCGGCAGCATCACGTTGCTGCTAACCCTTTCCATGTTGTTCATGCTGTGTTCGCTGGCGTTGGGGTTGCTGGTTTCGACCATATCCAAAACTCAGCTCGAAGCATTTCAATTCGCGTTCGTCATCATGCTGCCATCGGTCTTGTTATCGGGTTTCGTGTTCCCACGCAGTGAAATGCCGCTGCCGATCTATCTGGTCACCTTTTTGATTCCCGTGACCTATTACATTGAAATACTGCGGGGCGTGGTTCTGCGGGGTGCGGACCTTTCCGACCTGATGCCATGGGTGCTGGGACTGACCATCTGCGGTGTGGTCGTCCTTTCCCTTAGCGTGTCCAGATTCCAAAAACGGTTAAGCGGATAGACGGCCACGTCGCGAACGTAGCGGCCCCGGGCCGCCCCAGCAAAAACATTCCGTCGAATCACTTCGGCTGCCGCAACACACCAAGAGCAATCCAAAATGAATCAATGGGAAAAGATCGAAGGCACGCCGTATCCGCTAGGGGCATATTGGGTCGCGGATGACAACGCGTTCAACTTTTCGTTGTACTCCAAGCATGCCGAAGCAGTGCACTTGTTGCTGTTCAGCAAGAGTGACGTGGTGCATCCGGTGTACGAGTATTCGATGGACTACTTAAAGAACAAGTCCGGTCCGGTTTGGCACTGCCGGGTCAACAAGTCCGACGCCGCGGACGCCGCTTACTACGCCTACCGTGTCGACGGACCGGCTCCCGAGGGAAGGTACAATTGGCACAGTTTTGACTTTGAAAAAGTGTTGCTAGACCCCTGTGCTCGCAGCGTCTATTTCCCGGACGGATTCAGTCGCCGCGCAGCATGTCGGCCGGGATCGAATGCAGGCCAAGCAGCGTTGGGCGTTCTGCCAACCGAACTGTGTGAATTCGATTGGCAAGATGTCAAACAACCTCGCCACTGCAGCGATCTGGTGATTTATGAATTGCACGTCCGCGGATTCACCCAACATTCAAACTCTGGCGTTCCCGATTCCCATCGCGGAACTTTCCTAGGCGTCGTCGACAAGATCCCCTACTTGGTCGACCTTGGCATCACCGCTGTTGAACTGATGCCAGTCTTTCAGTTTGATCCGGACAACGACAACTACTGGGGATACATGCCGCTGAATTTCTATTCGCCCCACCATGCCTATGCCAGCGATCCGGACGCTTGCTGCGTTCAGGCCGAATTCCGCACGATGGTTCGATCGCTACACGCCGCGGGCATCGAAGTCATCCTAGACGTGGTCTACAACCACACCTGCGAAGGCGACCACACCGGACCGACCTACAGCTTCAAGGGCATCGACAGTAGTTCTGCGTACATCATGACCGGTGACCCCAAGGCTCCGTTTGCGAACTACAGCGGCACGGGCAACACGATGCACACGGCCAATCGCGCGGTTCGTCGCCACATTGTCGACAGCCTGCGGTTTTGGGACAGCGAGATGCACGTCGATGGATTTCGCTTTGACCTAGCATCCATTTTCACTCGCCGCAGCGACGGATCGATCAACTTGGACGACCCGCCGATTGTCAGCGAGATCGGCACCAACGCGGACTTGACCAACAACCGCTTGATCGCCGAACCGTGGGACGCCGGAGGCGAGTTCCAACTTGGTCAAAAGTTTCCTGGCCAACGTTGGATGCAGTGGAACGCGCACTACCGCGACACGTTGCAGCGGTTTGTCCGTGGCGATGCCGGGCTGGTCGCCGAATTGATGACTCGAATCTACGGCAGCGACGATCTTTTCCCCGACGATCGTTTTCATGCCTACCAACCACCGCTAAGCATCAACTACATCACCTCGCACGACGGATCCACTCTGTACGATTTGGTGTCGTACAACAACAAACGCAACTGGGCCAACGGCCACAACAACATCGATGGTTCCAAAGAACTGCCTTGGAACAGTGGTTGGGAAGGCGACGAAAACGTACCGCCCGCGGTTTCTAAATTGCGCAGGCAACAAATCAAGAACTTCATCTGCCTGCTGATGCTATCCAATGGAACGCCGATGTTCCGCATGGGCGACGAGTTCTTGCAGACGCAAGGCGGCAACAACAATCCATACAACCAAGACAACGAAACCAGTTGGTTGGATTGGGATCGGCTAGCGGCCAATCACGACGTCCATCGTTTCGTCCAACGAATGATTGCGTTCCGTAAAAGCCATCCATCGATCAGTCGGTCAAGATTCTGGCGTGACGACGTCAAATGGTATGGAACGGGCCATTTAGTCGACATGTCGCCCACGTCGCGGCAACTCGCCTACGGTCTGCACGGAGCGTCACAAGACGACACGGACCTCTACGTCATGATCAACGCTGGCACCGAGTCCGCCGAATTCGGAATCCAGGAGGGGACGCCCGGGTCATGGCACCGCGTCATCGATACATCGCTGACCAGCCCAGAAGACTTTGCCGACACCACAGCCTATGTCGTCAACCAAACCACCTATTCCGTGCAATCACGATCCATCGTCGTGCTGTGCGCGGTAAAGCCTTAGCGTCCCCCGCATCGTCCGAACCGAATCGGACGCTGCGGGTACCAAGCGAGGCGAATCACGATCGTGATGGATGCAAGGGGCAATCAACGTGCGCAGCGCCGGGCGACTCGCGTCGACGAAGAACCCCGGTTGGCCATGTTCGCTGAAATGCCAATCGTCGCAAGTCGCTGATGTTGGCGATCCAGAATCAATGTTTCAACCGGTTCCGATTCGATACCATTCGACTTCGCCGCAAAGTCATAGTCTTTGGGGATCACGCTGATTCCATTCTTGGAAACCGTGAATCTGGCTTCGTCCTGTTTGCGATTTGCACCGATGATTTCGCCACCCGGAATGACCACTCCCTTGTCAACGATGCAATTTCGCAGGTGCGTCCCTTCACCGACCGTGACGTCATCCAACAAGACGCAGCGTTCGACGATTGCCCCCGAACCGATTTTGACACTGGGCGACAGCACTGAATTTTCAACCACGCCGCCCCGAACGATAACTCCGTTGCTAAGAATCGAATCTGATACCACCCCCGAGACACCGAAATCGTCCCGACAAATCCGCGCCGGCGGTGTGGGTAAGTCGTACTTGCGAATCGGCCAGCGTGGGTCATGCAAATCGAGTGGTGGACGGTCTTCCAGCAGGTCCATGTTGGCAAGAAAATACGAGTCGATCGTGCCAACGTCGCGCCAATAGCGATAGGCATTGCCGCCGGCGCCAAAGTGAAATCCGTAGACGCGGTGCGAATGAATTAGCCGTGGCAACAGATCATTGCCAAAGTCATGTGTCGAGTCCCGGTCGTCGTGATCTCGCTGGAGTTCCCGGCAAAGCATTTCAGCGTTGAATACGTAGATCCCCATCGACGCCAGCGATTGATCCGACGATCCCGGCATCGGCTGTGGATCGTCTGGTTTTTCATGAAAAGCATGAACACGACTGTCACCATCGACGGACATCACGCCAAACTGCCGAGCCTCTTCGAGCCCAACCCCCAAACACCCCACGGTAAGGTCTGCGTTTGTTTCGTTGTGCTGGCGAATGATACCGGCGTAATCCATGCGGTAAACGTGATCGCCCGACAAAACGACGACGTTTTTGGCTCTGCTGCGACGAATCAGGTTGATATTTTGGTAGATCGCATCGGCGGTTCCGCAGTACCAGGAATCCCCCGTTCGCTGCTGCGGCGGGACGGCGGTGATGAACTCGTTCATTTCCTTGTGAAAGATTGACCACGCGTCACGCAGGTGCTGGTGCATCGAGTTGGACTTGTACTGGGTCAGGACATAGACCTGACGAAGCCCCGAATGCAAACAATTCGAAAGAGTGAAATCGATGATCCGGTACTGTCCACCGAAAGGAACGGCCGGCTTGGCGCGATCGCGAGTCAGCGGTGCCAGTCGCGATCCAACGCCACCCGCCAGAACGAATGCAAGGTTCTCTCGTGATTTCAACATGTGTCAGTCCAGTGCAAGAATCCGGTCATACGATTGATACCAATCCACTACCGCATGCACCGTGCCATTGACTCAAATTTGCGTGGGACAACGTAAAACCACGACATTCCCGATCATAACGATCCCCGCAAAGCGTGCGATGCACACTGTGACCGCGCAGATACGTGCACAGAAACAATGCGACGCCCAATGGGGAACCGTGATCGATCCAGCACATCTCGTCTGCTGGCGCATTGTCCTCGGTCGACTTGATCGGCCATTTGCGTGTTCGCGGCAAGGTAGGTGGTTTGCGCCAATGCCGAAGTTGTTTCCCACCGCTGGCCTAGTCTTTCAAATGACAAGCGTTGTCGATGGCCCCTTTCAGGTCATCGATCGTGACGGGTTTGACCAGGTAGTCCACGATCCATGGTTTGTCTTTGGTCTGGGGTCGGTCGTGCGACGACATCACGATGACGGGCACCATGGAATCCAATTCAGTTTGGTGCCGTGCGATCTGTTCTGCGGCGGCCAAACCGTCCATCTCTGGCATCATGATGTCAGTGATGACCAAGTCGGTTTCTTCAGCCAAGCACAGCTGGACCAGTTCACGACCGTTGCAGGCCGCCCCCACCAAGCGGTGTCCTAGTCGTGGCAACAGCGCGGTGAAGTAGTCGCGAATGTCAACTTCGTCATCCGCAATCGCGATTCTCAGGGTTCGTGTGGGTGGCTTCATGGAAGTTTTCGAGGTAACACGAGAACAAACTCTGCCCCACCGCCAACACCGCTTCCTGCGGATATCGTTCCCCGATGGGCCTGAACGATCCTTAAAGCAATCGCCATGCCTAAACCGCTGCCTTTGGGCTTTGTGCTGTAAAACGCCTCGAACACCTTTTGCTTTTGCTCCTCGTTCAATCCGGGACCATTGTCTCGGACCGTCACGCGTAGCGCGGGCACGCGGGTTTGGTCGTTTTGATCCAACACAGTTTCGCGACAGTGGACGGTGATGCGAACAGGTTCGCGACAAGCTGCCAGCGAGTTTTCGAACAGGTTCCGGAAAACCTGAGCCAACCGAAAAGCATCGAACTGCCCCATCGAGCTGACGTCACCCGTCTTTTCGACTAATTCAGCGTCTCGATCACGATGCACGTCGTCGATCTGATTCCATGCTTGTTGCCAGATACTCGCCAAACTGCAAATACTGCAATCCAGTCGTAGTGGAGACGCATAGCCGTGCAGTTCTTCCAACAGACGTTGCAGATCAGATTTGGCTTTCGTGATTCGTGAAAGGTCCTTGTGGGCGTCGTCGTCTTCGTCCATCGTGAATCCGAGCATGTCGACGCCGACCTGGATTCGCTGCAACGCATTGCGGCTTTCATGAGCGATCGCCGATAGCATTTGCCCAACAGCGGCAAGCCGTTCGGATTGCACCAGTTTTTCGCGGGCGTCGTGCAGATCAGTGATGTCCGACACGAACCCTTCGATTGCCACCCAATCGCCCTGTTGCGAAAAGATCGCCTGGCCCTTTGCCGAAACCCAACGCAGGTCGCCTAATCGATGTCGAATCCGATGGACAAAATCGAAAGACTGTCGTTCCGCCAAACTTTGTGTGACCGTAGCGGAGACACGTTCAAATTCGTCGGGCGGAATCAACATCCTGGCCGAGGTCAGTTCGGATGCCGAATAGCCAAACACTTCCGAACATCCATCACTCAGAAATTCAAAGGTGAAGTTATCGTCAACCGAGCAACGGAACGCCGCACCTGGAAGGTTGCTCATCAACGTGGACAGCTTGCGTTGGCTCTCCCGAATCGCAGCTTCGGCGTGTTTTCGATCAGTGATATCGCGAACCAGACTTAGATAGCCCAGCGGCTTTCCCGAATCATCTCGAATGATCGTTCCGACCAGTTCACCCGTGAACACATCGCCGTTCTTCCTCCGCCAATCGACCTCGACGACTTCCACATTTTCCTTTGCCGTCGGGTTGAATCGCTGTGCACCTTGATGCTCGTAGTCCGCGGGGTCGGCATACAGAACAGCAGCTGACTGCCCGATCAACTCTTCGGATTCATATCCAAAGACCTGCTGCATTTTCTGATTGCAGTGCGTGAACTTTCGGTCCAGGTCTGAAAAGCCAAGCGCATCGGGCACTCCATTGACGATCGTATCAAGAAACGCGCGTTCACGAGAGATCTCACTTTGGGCCTGCACTCGCCGAGTGATATCGTTTTGCACGTCGACAAAGTGCCTCAGATTTCCATCCACATCTCGCACCGGCGAAATGGTCGACGAAACGTGGATCCGTCGGCCATCCTTGGCCAAGCGAATCGTCTCGAAATGGTCAATCCGTTCGCCGCGTTGAATTTTTTCGGTATTCGCACTCAATTCGTAAAGCCGGTCCTCTGGAACGAGCATCTGGATAGGTTTGCCAATCGCCTGCGCAGCCGTGTATCCGTAAACCTGTTCCGCACCCTGGTTCCACTTCTCGATGATGCCATCCAGGTTCTTCAGGATGATCGCGTCATTGGTCGATTCGACAATCGCAGCAGCATCGCGCAGCGACCTATCGGCGGCCGCGCGTTCGATGGCCAGAGCCGCCAACTTTGCCGCGTTCGATACAAATTCAAGATCACTTTCACTGGGACTTCGCGGTTCGCGGTAGTACATTGCGAACGTGCCGAGGATGCGCCCATCCGAATGCACGATCGGCTCGGACCAACAGGACCGCAGACCAGCTTGACGGGCGATGTCACGATCATTCACCCAGAATCGGTGCACGTCGATGTCATCGACAATCACACGCTTCCCCGTAAAAGCAGCTGTACCACAACTGCCAGCCTCTGGCCCCATCTCCATCCCATCACAGGCGTCACGGAAGAAATCCGGTAACCGACGGGACGCAGCATGTCGCAAACATTCGGACTTTTCATCCACCAACAGGATGGACCCGATCATCTCTGGACGCGACTGCTCGGCAACTTCGATCAACGTGTGCAGCACCGTCCCCAGCGGGTTACCTTGTGCCAAGGATTCCAGCACACGCGTCTGGCCACGCAAATCGTTCTCGATCCCCTTGCGTTTACTGATGTCGCGAACCACTCCCGCAAACAGACTATGCCCATCCACGCGAACTTCACTGACCGCAAGCGTCATCGGAAAGGTGGTCCCATCCTTGCGCCGGCCTTCGACATCTCGCCCCAGACCAATGATCTTCTTTTCGCCAGTTCGCAAGTAGTTTGCAATGTATCCATCATGGTTCGATGCGTACGACTCTGGCATCAACATCGCCACATTCTGCCCAACGATCTCCGACGTTTGGTAATCGAATAGCTGCTCGGTCGCTGGGTTGCAGGACTGGACAATGCCTCGATCGTCGATGGTGACAATCGCGTCGACGGCCGATTCGACGATTGCACGGGTGATCACGTCGTCCACATGACGCTGGTCGATATCGGTGCTGATCCCAAACCAAGATTTGATACCTCCATCGATGTCCATTGTCGGCGTCGACTGCAACTGGTGCCAACGATAGTTGCCATCGGCCATGCGGTATCGCAAATCAATTTCGTACTTCGTCAACGACTGTCCAGCGTCTTGCCAGGCGGCGACCGCGCGACCCCGATCGTCGCAGTGGATCACATCCATCCACCCATCGCCCTGTGCCTGCTGATGTGTCTGACCGGTCTGGTTGCACCACTGTTGATTGAAGAAATCGGCGAACCCATCTGGCCTACGCCCCCAGACCATCAAAGGCAGCGAGTCAGCAAACTGTCGAAGGTCATCGCTACAAGAAGAAGCCGGCAAGTCCATGTCTTTCGATTGATACAACGGAGGGGAGATGGGAATCCAGATTGCCAATGCCTGGTTGATTTCGGCTGGACATGTGACACGCCGGGTTCTTGAAGACAATCTGCGATCGACCGCTCCGGTTCCTCGCTCGGCATCCCGTTTGCGTCCTGATTCATTGCAACCAACGTACCACAGGCAAATCCACGATGAATGGATCCTGAAAGACACGCGGCCAAAGGAAACATCGCGTTCTTTCGCGAAATCAATCGTCAAGAATCGCGCACATTCGCACGATTAGGCGCGCACATTTGGGCACATCAGTGGCCTCAAGAATATCGACAGGAACCATGACAGAGACAATCGACATCCTTTTCGTTGACGATGAAGTCGAGTTCAGCGAAGGCTGCGCCCGCTGGTTCGAGAAAAAGGGACACCGAGTGGCCCAAACCACCAGCGGCCAGGACGGCATCGACCGATGTTCCAAGCACGATTTTGATGTCGCCATCCTGGATTGGAATCTGCCCGGATTGTGCGGCATCGAATTGGTCCAACGAATGCGCGAATCCAACCCCGACACGGAACTGATTGTGTTGACCGGGGAAGGAACCATCAACAACGCCGTCGAGTCGATGCGATTGGGAGTTTTCGACTTTCAAACGAAACCGTTTCCCATGGGAGACTTAGAACGGCGCTGCCTAGCCGCCGTCGACCGACGTCGGCTTCGAAAAGAAAATACACAGCTGCGCGAAGTCATCAGCCGTACCCAGAAACCGGCTAGTCAGATGATCGGAACTTGCGAATCGATGCATCAGCTAGGGCGTTTGATCGAACGAGTGGCCCCCACGGACAAGGCGGTGTTGATCCAGGGCGAAAGCGGAACGGGGAAAGAACTGGTCGCCCAAGCCATCCACGCGGGCAGCCCACGCGCGGACAAACCGCTGGTCACCATCAACTGTGCAGCGCTGCCAGAGAACCTTGTTGAAAGTGAATTATTCGGCCACGAAAAAGGTTCGTTCACCGGTGCTACGGCCATGAAGCCGGGCCTTTTTGAGGTCGCCGATCATAGCACGCTGTTCATTGACGAAATCGGAGAGTTACCGCTGGCACTACAGCCAAAGTTATTGCGTGTGCTTGAAGACGGTTCCCTACGTCGAATCGGATCGCACAAGGAGCGACGCGTCGACGTGCGAATCGTCGCGGCGACCAACCGCGACATGCCCAAAGAGGTTGCCGCAGGGCGATTTCGCGAAGACCTGTATTATCGCATCAACGTGATGGCTTTGGATCTGCCTCCGCTGCGGGAACGAGGTGACGACATTGGCTTGCTTGTCGACCACTTCCTCGAACAGGGCTTCGA
This sequence comes from Rubripirellula lacrimiformis, assembly GCF_007741535.1. NCBI lineage: Bacteria > Pseudomonadati > Planctomycetota > Planctomycetia > Pirellulales > Pirellulaceae > Rubripirellula > Rubripirellula lacrimiformis. The sequence continues at coordinate 661,302 of NZ_CP036525.1, read as the reverse complement.
ACTTGACGATGATGTTCGACAGTCCCTGATCCAATATTCGTGGCCGGGCAACGTGCGACAACTGATCAACACGCTGCAGCGTGCTAGCGTCATGACGGACGACGGTCATATCACCATGGACGATCTCCCCCCTGCCCTACGAAATTCAGCACGTGGAAGCGAAAGCGACACTACGTTGCCAACCAAGGCACTGCCGGAGGTCGGATCTCTCGTTGCGCTCGAACGAAAACACATCACCGAAGTCTTGCATCGCGAAAGCGGCAACAAGACCCGAGCAGCCCGCGCTCTGGGCGTTGAACGCCGCAAACTCTACCGCATGTTGGCGAAGCACGGGATTCAGTAGCATCGCCGCGTGGATGCATTCAGCGGCGATTTCCCTGCGGATCCGACTCGAAGACCCATTTTCCAGCAAGTTACTGGAACATTTCACGCCCGATCGCCAACGCCCGATCGTTTCCAAGAGTGCCGCCTGATGGTTGCATCCAAGGGAAAATCAACTGATCAACCAACGTCCTGCCGTGCCAATTTCAGCACTCGCGGGAACAGAATGAATTCTTCTTTGTGGACATGATGGCGAACGTCGGCTTCGATTCGTCGAAGCAACCCCAATAACTGTCGATAAGCGGGACTTGCATCTGGTGGTTCAGCGTAGTTCCCCGATGCATCACGGGCCTTGCGTAACGCATCGCCGATGTCTTGGTGTTCGAATCCGATACGCCGAATCAACTTGGCGATCCCACGCCAATCACGCCCACCACCTTTGCCTTGGCTCTCCATCAGCCGAATGGCGGGAAACAACGACCGCTCCTCCTCCCGCATCACTTCCAAAGTCTCGTCTCTCCACGTTCCGAAAAACTCGTGAACTCTCAACAATTCAGGGTGGTCGTCGCCGTGACGTTCAATCACCGCGGCCAGCAATGAAGTGACCGTCGGCAGGGAGTTTTTCAGGAACGCGTGATGAGTCTGTTCAATGTTGTCGCATAGATCCGCTAGGGGTGCACGCAGCCAATCATCCATGTTCCCATCGTCAATGTGAGCAATGGTGCGTTGCAACAATGAATGAACGCGTAGTCCATCCAATCCGTTCCGGCGACAGACAACGTCCAGCGGTTCGTCACCGCTACCAAAGTAGTCGATCTTCAATGTCTCGAAGATTTGAGCCGTTTCCGGATGCTGGGCGACCCATCTTCCGATGGGTGATTGGTCGCTTAAATCTTCCGAATGCAATTCAGACATCGCTAGGCTCCTTTACTTAGAACCATGGCGTCCCAGATGTTGGGCTCGCATTTCATTTGGACGGCGTATCGAATTCCCATTTCAATTCTTCTTGGGGTGTTGGGGTGAATGGACGGATCTCGAATGGCGCAGAAATCAGGTCGCGATGCATGGGAGATCAGCCGAATTGTCGTCGAAAATAGCCCATACTTAGTCCGTAGATGGCGGCACCGAACAAGCCAATCGACAGGATGGAATCCCACAACAGCCCCACACCGGACCCTTTCAGCATGATGCCAAGGCTGGCGTCAATGTAATGGTGCAAAGGCGCCACCGCGCTCACCGCACGCAGAATCGCCGGCATATTCTCCGGTGGCGTCCAGGCCCCCGATAGAAACACCATCGGGATGAAAATCAAAGCGGTCAGCATTCCAACCTGGGCAAGGTTCCGAGCAATCGTAGCGAGCAGCATTCCGATCCCCGCGGTCGCAAAGACGTAGATCGCAGTCACGAACATGAACAACGTCAAACTGCCGCGAAACGGAACGCCAAAACACGGTTGCAGAATCAAATGAATCGTGATGAAAGTGCCCAATAGGATCACGCTGGTCATCGCCAGCACTTTGGGAAACATCATTTGAAAGGTGGACAGTGGCGAAACCAGTAACTGTTCGACCGTGCCGCGTTCTTTTTCTCGCGCCATCGCCGACGCGGGAAGCAGAATCGCAAACATCGTAATCACGTTCAGCATTTCGACGACGGACATGAACCACGCGTCGTTCTGATTTGCGTTATACCAGACACGGTGTTCTTCGCGGATGATGGGCGCCGCCTGTGCGTTCAAACCAATGCCTTCTCGCTGCATCGCAGCTTCGATCCCGTACTGTCCGACAATCTGTTCGCCGTAACTGGTCGCCAGAAACCCCAAGACAGGATTCGAGGTGTCAATCTGTAGTTGCACGTTGGCAGTTTCACCGGCCAGCAACGATTCCTGGAATTGAGGCGGAATGTCCAGCACCATCATTGCTTCCCCGCGATCAAGCAAATCGACGCTTTCGCCGTGATTGAGAACTTCGCCATCGATGCTGAACTGGGGCGGTCGAAACCGGTGGATCAATTCTCGCGAAGCGAAACTGTGGTCTGAATCATGAACCCACAAGGATGCGTTGCGAAGCTGCATGCTGACCCCTGACCCAGCCAGGAACACTTCTGCAGTGAATGCGTAGATCATGAACACGATCAGAATGCGATCACGATACAGTTGCAGATACTCTTTGATCGTCATCACGCGCATCCGATTCCACCACACGATAAATGTGCGGACGCGACGGGTGCGTTTGGTTTCGCTTGATGATTCGGTGTCCTGCGGCGGTACCTGCAGATTCCCTGACGATGCGTCGTTCATGTGGTCGGCCTCTTGTGGAACATCCGATATCCGATCGTCATCAATCCAACCGCGTAGACGGCCAAGACAAGCACGTCGACCCAAAGTTCCCGCAGGCCGACGCCCTTCATGAACGCACCAACAATGATGTTTGTGTAGTACATTGCGGGCAGTGCGTGAGCGGTCACCTGAGCCGTTTCACTCAGTGACGAGATCGGCACAATGACTCCCGAATAGAGCATTGATGGGATCACCGTCACAATGAACGTCACCACCATTGCGGCGACTTGGGTACGCACCAGAACCGAAACAACCAGTCCCAACCCCGTGGTGCAGATGATGTACAGCAGCGTCGCTGGAATGAAGAACAACAGGCTTCCCTTGAACGGTGCACCAAACATTTGAGTCGCGATCAGCCACAGGATCACTGCGTTGGCAGATGAAATCCCAACGTAGGGAATCAGCTTGCCGAACAGGAATTCCAGACGAGTGACCGTCGATGAGTAGATGTTGTAGATCGAACCGCGTTCTTTCTCGCGAACGATCCCCAGCGCCGTATAGAACGGAGGCGTCATCATCAGGATCACCATGATCAACCGCGGCGCCAGTGCCCAATCGCTTTTCATACTCTGGTTGTACAGATACCGCGATTCCAACTTCACCGGACGAATGGAGGTGACGGCTTGGGCGAGCGGAATCCCTCGTTTCTTTGAGATGAACGATGCGATCATTTCGCTAGAAAAGTCGGTGTTCATCGCCAGCACGTAGCCCTTGGTGGTCTGGGCACGAAACGGGAACGTTCCATCGATCAACGTTTGCACCACGACCGGGCGGCCGTGCAAAAGTTCCCGCTGAAAGTTCTCGGGGATAATGATGGCGGCGCGAATTTTGTTGTCTGCCAGTAGCGGTGGCAGATCATGACGATCCAGCGCATACCCTTGGAAGTCAAAGTAACGCGAGTCGATATAACGGTATGCATATTCGCGGCTGAGGTTGGTTCCGTCACGATCGACAATCGCCAACGGAATGTCTTCCACATCCAGCGACAACCCATAGCCAACCACCAGCATTAGCGACACTGGCACCAGGAATGTGAGCGCAAGGAACATCCGGTCGCGAACGATTTCTCGCCACTCTTTTGATGCAACGGCGGCAACGCGTCGAATGTTCACTTCTTCCCCTCATCCGCTTTCTCGAGGGCCAGGACACGGTTGACGAACACGTCTTCCATCGTCAACGGTTGTTCCGAAACCGCCAACACGTGAATGTCGTTGTCGGCAAGGACTTTTCGGACACGTTGCTCGGCTTGGTCGGGGTCGGGGGCAAGCAAGTGGATACGGTTTCCAAATAAGGAAACGCCTGCGAATCCCCCCGATTTCATCACATCCAACGCGGCAAGCGGGTTGTCGGTGGTGACTTCCAAAAGCTGGCCGGATTCTTCGCGAAGGCTGGCTTTGAGTTCCGTTGGCGATGCATCGGCGAACACCCTGCCCGCATACATCATCGCAATATGATCGCAGTGTTCCGCTTCGCTCATGTAGTGCGTGGTGACCAGAATCGCGACGTTTTCATTGCGAGACAGATCGAAAATGATGTCCCACAAACGCCGGCGTCCGATCGGATCAACTCCCGATGTCGGTTCGTCCAGAAACAGCACTTGGGGCCGGTGAACCAATGCGCAACCGATGGCCAAGCGTTGGCGAACACCCATGGGAAGACTTCCCGACAATGCTTTCTCGCGTCCCACAAGTCCGGCCATGTGGATGATCCAATCGGTTCGTTCCCGTGCCACCCGTCGTGAAAGCCCATAGATCCCCGCATACAGTCGAATATTCTCGACGACGCTTAGATCTTGATACAACGAGAACGCTTGGGACATGTAGCCGATTCGTTCCTTGATCGCTTGACCGGCACGACGCATGTCGGCGCCGGCGACTCGGCCCGTTCCAGCGGTCGGCGGCAGCAATCCGGTCAGCATCTTGATGACCGTTGTCTTGCCCGCTCCGTTGGCACCAAGCAATCCAAAGATCTCGCCTTGTGCAACACGAAAATTGACGCGGTCGACGGCTTTGAAGGTTCCAAACTGTCGCACCAAATCGTTCGCCTCGATGGCGAGCCCGTCGTCATGCCGAGCGTTGGATTGCGGAACCTGACTGGTGAATTTTGTTTCATCCTGGTCGGTCAATCCACGTCTTCGCAGCAACGCGATGAACACGTCTTCCAAATCGGGTTCCGCGACATGCATTTGCTGCGGCGAAAAGTCTGCGATGCGGGCGGTGACAGCGTCTTTGGCTTGTTGATCGTCTGCGTCATCGACGAAGACACGCAGCCACGGACCGACCGCTTCGGATTGAGGAAAATTCTGCTTCAACAATGCAAACGCTTCTGCCTGCGGTTCTGCCTTTGTTTGAACGATACGCCCCGGCACCAACGCCGCGATTTCGCTCGGCTCACCACGCGCGAGCACCTTGCCGTCGAACAACAGAGCCGCGTGGTGAAAGCGGGTGGCTTCGTCCATGTAAGCGGTGGACACCAGTGCGGTGATTTGCTCCTCGCGAAGTAACTGAGCCAGAATGCTCCAGAAATCCCGGCGGGACACGGGATCCACCCCCGTTGTCGGCTCGTCCAAGATGACCAGCTGTGGATGATGGATCAGACAACACACAAGCCCCAACTTTTGCTTCATCCCGCCCGACAAATTCTTCATGGCTCGGTCGCGAAACTTGTCCAGTCGTGTCATTCCCAACAGACGTTTCTTTCGCTGCTGAAGCACCTTGTCGGGAACCAGTCGGATTTGCCCAAAGAAGTCCACATTTTCTTCGATCGATAAATCCGCGTACAAGTTCAACCCCAAACCTTGCGGCATCAGACCGATACGGTCCTTGATCGCCTCGGCGGATCGTTCCGAGTCGACGCGTGTACCGAACACGTCCAGTGTTCCGCTGTCGTACGTCAGCACCCCGGCAACGGCCTTCATCAGACTGCTTTTCCCGGCACCATCGGGACCAATCAGCCCATAGATTTCACCACGTCCGATTTCCAGATCAACGCCATCGACAGCGACGGTGCTTCCATAGGACTTTCGAAACCCAGCGACACGAACGATTGGTTCGGGAACCGATGCCGAAGTGTGATCCAGGGGATCACTTCGGTTGACACCTACCATTGCGGTTTCGCCCACGGTGTGTCCTCCATCCACCGAATCACTGCGTCGGCTGGCAAACCAGGTGTCAGTTGATGTTCGGGATTTTCGTCCAAGTACAACTTCACGGCATAGACAAGTTTGACGCGTTCGTCGGACGTTTGAACCTCTTTGGGAGTAAACTCGGCACGCGAGGACACATACAGAACCTTGGCCGGGAACGGTTTTTCGGGATACGCATCGGTATGGATGCGAGCTGGCAATTGAAGACGCACATGGCCGATTTCAATTTCGGGCACGTAGACTTTCAAATACAGACGATCCAAGTTGACCAGGTCAAACAGCGGTGATCCGGCGGCAACGATTTCACCGGCGTCGACGACGCGAGTGGTGACAACGCCATCGGCCGGGGCCGTGATCGTCAAGTCGTCCAGGACGCTTTGGGCCTCGTCTCGAACGGCCTCGGCGCCAGCGACCTGGGCGGCCAAAGCCTCGATTTCTTGAGCCTTGGCGTGAACGCGGCGACTGCCCAAGTTCGCTTCGGCCAGTTGCTTTTCCGCACGCGTCAACGCGGTTTCAGCGACACGAACATCGTTTTTTGCGACTGTCCAAGCGAGCTGAGCCTCTTCGCCTTTGCGTTTGTCGATCGTTCCACGCGATGCCAAGTCCGTGAATCGGGATGCATCACGGGCCGATTGCTGCTCGGCGGCTTGTGCTTTGGCGACGACGGCCTTGGCGTGTTCCAAGGAAGCCTGCGCCGCGTCGATCATCAACGGCACCTCCTCTTTCAACAGGTCGAGCCCGGTTTGGGCAGCGCGGTGCTGGGCTCGAGCCGCTTCGATTGCTTGCTGTGCCTGTCGCAGCTTCGCTTTGACTTGCTCGCTGTCCAACCGGGCCAATACCTGGCCCGCCTTGACGCTGTCGCCTTCGCGAACAAGTAGCTGATTGATTTTGCCGGCAAACTTGCTGGCGACCGTGATATGGTCGCCTTCGATTCGACCGTTGGCTTGCACCAACCCCTCAGGCAACGGTTCGACCCGCCCCCAACGATCCCAAGCGTAATACCCGGCAAATGCGATTCCTGCGAACAGGAGCAGCATGAAAACACGTTTGAACAATTTCGCCATCGCGACGCATCCTGATTGCGGAAACCATCGCCGTTGCTCGATACGAAGTTGCACATGCGCTTCGCCCAGTGATTCATCTCGGTTGGAATCTTGGGGGTTTGCGTAGTGGATCGAATGAAGGACCCCTCGACGACTGGATCGTTCACAGAATCGACTCCCCCCCAAAGAAGTCCAACAACGAATGATGCACTGGTCTGGTCCGAGTACGACGAACAATGACCGTCTGATGCAGAACGCGTGCCGTTGTCACCATGGGGCAATCAGGGTCACTACCGCACACGTTATGGCGGCTTTTCGCCGACACGAGGAAACACCGCCGCCCACATGCGGGCAATGAGCGTATTTGCCCGGTCATTCAGAGCGGAAAGACGGCTACAGACTGCCGGTCGCACGATCGAGCGTCACGCGGGCGAGCGTGGCATCGTAGGTGGCTGCGAAATAGTTGTTGCGAGTTTCCGCCAACAACGTTTGCGCGTCGAGCACCTCGGTGTTCGTCCCAACCTCTTTTCGGTAGCGATCGAGAGCGACTTTCAGATTCTCTTCGGCCTGTTCGACTGACACTTCGGCGACTTTGATTCGATCATTCGCATTCTGCAGGTTCAGCCAAGCTTGCCGCACTTGCAGTGCGATCCGGCTTTCCAAGTCGCGTTTCAACCGAGCCAGCGCCGATGCCTGTTGCCTCAGCGAGGCTGCCTTATTGCGAGCGACTCCACCGTCAAACACGGTCCATTCGGCCAGCAGCGAGGCGGACCAAAATCCTTCGTGAGTTAAGTTATCGTTCTCCAGAAAACTGTAACCACCAGCAGCACCAACCTGCGGTCCGAGCGCCGCGAGTTCGCGTTTCGCTTGATGACGAAGCGCGTTGGATTTGTGGGCAACGGACTGCAATTCCGATCGTTGCGCCGTAGCGATCGCGACCAGTTCATCCGGACCAGCCTGAATGGGTAGTCCAGAAACCGCAATTTCGGAGCTGGTCGGTTGCGAAGTCGTCAGTTCGGCAAGCGATACGGGTGCATCCAGATTCCGTCCGATCAACCGATTGTAGGCGGCACTGGCAAGATCCAGTCCGTTGCTCGCTTGCAGATACTTGTCGCGAGCTCCGGAAAGGGTTGTCTTGACGGCAAGTACATCGCTGTTAGCGACCACGCCCTCGTCGAACAAGTCGCTGACGTCCACGAGGTGCTTTTCAAGTGTGGTGACGCTCAAGCGAGCAACCTCGACTAACTTTTCGGCTTTCAACACACCCACGTACGCCTGGGCAACTTCCATCTTCAGGTCGTGCGTTTCGGAACGTTCATCGAATCGCGATGCGTGCACATTGGAACAAGTCGCGTCGATCGTGCTGCTGATACGCCCGCTGGTGTACAGGGGGACCGATGCCAGCGTCGCGGAGGAAAAGAAGTCTTTCTCGCCAATCGGAAGTGAACCAAACCCGAGTGACGAGAGTCCAGGAATGTTGACACCAATCCCAGGCTCTCGATCCAGTGCCGTGTAGGAATTGAAGGTCCGCAGCGATGGGTTTCGCGCCGACTTGGCTGCTTGGTGAGCGTAGACGGCGGCCCCGGTCACATTGGCTTTGGATTGCAGTTTTTGATCGACCGCGACCGCCATCGCCCACGCGTCTTGCAGTGATTCGCCGCCCGATGATACGAATGGAGTGCTGTCGATCACGATTGGCATCGGTTCCTGTTCACCAACCCGATTCGCACCATTCAGCCCCGCTTCCCCAAGCGATCCCGAATCTGACGCGGTGGTGTTGCCGGCCGATGAATCGTCGGCAAAACCGACCAGGCTAACTGGCGACAAAAGATCCGCGGTTTCGACATCGTGGATCTGCTGCTGGGTTGCGGCGACTGGCCCGCTAGACGTTGGATTCATCGCCATACGATGGGCACTGGAACCAGCACATCCGGTAACGCCGACCAGCAATGCAGCAACGGTACTTTGATAACGTGAATGCATTCGTGAGATCCTGGACGACGCAGGTGGTGGTAGTTCGATGCCGCTTCGCCCTGCACACGGCAGGACCGAATTTCAACGACAGTTCGCGATATTCCTGCTTATCGTCACACCCGCCAGGAATGTTTCAGCCGGGTGATTCTGAGTGCGGTAACCGGCATCGCCGTTACAACACGAACCGCTCCAATCGCGATTACCCGAAAAGTCGACGTCGCCGGTGCATCGGAATCGTGACCGCTGCAGACGCAACCGTGGATCAGGGTGTAACCGCCGGGTTCAGGATCAAGCGTTCGAAACGCTTCCCGCGATCAGAAAGATGTCGTCGAGACCGTTTCCGATGGGTCGATGACGTGAATGCTGTTGACGACGTGGGTGACTCCGTCCACACGGCGAGCGTACTCTTGGGCCAACTGTTTCAGATAGTCACAGTCGACTTCGCCACGAAGTTGCAGCATCCCACGCTGATATCGGCAGGTCACACTGCGCAGAGCCGACGGTTGATGGATCGACAACTCGGCTCGAACACGCTGCTGGATTCTTTGTTCGCGGCCACGTGCGGCCAATCGACACTCATCTTTTCTGCGTTCAAGCTCAAGCAGGGCATTCATTCGCAAAACCAATGGTGTTGAGTTCAGTTTGACTGGAAACCAAAAGGATGATCACCGTCTCTCTTGCAATGCCTGTGCCGAAACAGGTCATCCGTGACTCAGTTGGTATTCCGCCCGGTTCACGGCATGCACTTGTGCATACGAACACAGGGTGACAGCGCGAGTGCGCAACGTCCAGATACGTCGTTCCAAGTCCAAGAGAGGCAAATGCCGAGTGACGATCGCGATGACGTCACGGCGGTCCGCATTGAGTCCCCATTGCCCTTTCGGATCGACGCGATGGCTACAGTCGCTTGAGTGGAACTGTCAAATACCGTGTGGCAGCTAGGCGTGAGCGTGCGTGAAAGTCGGCGGGTCGCTGGCGGGAAAACTTTCGTCCGATGCTTCGTCGATCATTTCTTCCTCATGCTTAAATCCGACGGCCCGCTCATCTTGCCACTGCACAGCAAGCCTTGACGCTGCGGCCGTTCGTTCCAGCAGATCGCGATAGCGTTGTGGGGGTGACTGCTGAGCAAACTGATCCGATTGACGCAGGAATTCGGCCTTCTCGTCGACATCCCTGGCGATCGACTCGGCGCATTTCCGAAGGCGATCGCATAGCCGGTCCCATTCGGACAGTACAAATGGATCTTTCATCGTTTTGCCTTTGATTGTTTGGTTGAACTTTATTTGCAGGCGGGCGCCGAGCAGTGCGGCGGTTCATTGGGGTAATGCAACTTCAGTGCCGAGCGGAAAAAGACAGAAATCGTTGACGAGTGTGCGGCTTCAGCACACCCATCCGCATCCCGCTGGCACAACGTCGATTCAGACGTTCACCCGTGCCGCGTCGGCGCGGGCGACTTCTCGGGGATTCGATTGCGTGTGACCCAAACGCTGCAAGGCGAGTGACGCAGTACAAAACTTGTCACGCTGCCAATCAACAGCCGTCCTAGAAAGCTGCGGTGCGTTTCGCCCACCACGACCAAATCACATTGGTGGTCTTCTGCAAAGACAACCAACCCCTCGCCCACGTGGTCGCTTTCGACGATGCGAGCGGTGGATCGAGGCGATGAATTGCGAAGTCGATCGACCGCTGTTTGCGCGGACGCTTGGGCTTCGCCACGCAGATCATCGGAATCAAGCATGGACGAGACAACACAGACGACGTCCACTTCTGACTGTTGGCCCCAATGGGTTTCCGCGAACTCTTCCACCGCGGCTTGCGATGGTCCGGTCTGTTGGAAACCAATGACGATACGCAGCGGGCTGCCGGAATCGCCACCGCTGCGGGGGCGAACGACCAGCACGCTGCAATGGGCATGTGTGGCAACAAAATCGCTTGTGCTTCCCAACAACATTCGTCGGATCGCCGATTTCCCTCGCGCGCCCATGACGATCAAGTCAGCCCGCTGCTCGGTCGCAAAGTGGACGATGCAATCGCCTGGGTCCCCTTCCCGCACGACGTGTCCAAGTTGGACGTTGGCACCTTCGAATATCTTTTCGACCTTGTGAAAAGTTTCGTTGGCAAGCGCCTTCTCGCCTTCGACAACCTTGAATTCCCAATCCGACAACGGATAGGCAGGATTGACGTGTGGCGATGGGATGACCGTCAACACGATCAGTTCGACTTGTTCGGAATGCGGCAGATGAGCCAAAAATTTGGCGGCATCTTCAGCAAGCTCCGATCCGTCTGTGGCCAGGATGACTTTCTTCATTGCAGATGATTCCTTTTGTGATCCCGCAATACACTGCAATCGAAGTGCCAACTTGGACAATCGTCACCGACGTCCGAATCACAACACCGGACTGAACAGACGCGCAACCGCTGTTCCAGCACGTGCAAACCACGGACGCAGGGGCCGACCGGACTGGTTGCTATGCTTCGCATTGTCGAAATCTTGATCCAGCATCGCTGCGACCTTCGAAACGAATGGGCGATCCGCGATCGCGATCAGCAGTTCGAAGTTCAGGTAGAGGGATCGGTTGTCAAAGTTGGTCGAACCGATCAACGCCAGCGAGTCGTCCACGAGCACGCATTTCTGGTGAAGCATGCCTTCGGTATATCGGAATACCGGGACGCCGATCTCCGCCAACTCACGTTCATAATAGAACCCGGCCAAATAGACGGCCCATTGATCGGCAACCGTGGGGATCAACAATCGCACATCGACTCCGCGTGACTTGGCCATCGCCAGCGCGACCAACAACGCATCATCCGGGACCAAGTACGGTGTGCTGATCCAAAGTCGTTCCTTTGCCGCGCCGATCGCTGCTGCGAACATCATCACCGCCCGCGGGCGATGATCGGCCGGCCCAGTTGCACATGCGACGGCCAATCCTTGCGTGTCCCCTGCGTCCGATACATCCTGGGGATCCGGAACGTCGTGATCAGGGTCCCACTGCCAATCCGCCTCGGGCAAGTTGGACCTTGCCGCCCAGTAGTAGTCACCAGCAAAGACCGCTTGAATTTTTCGAGTCAGGTTGCCGACCACCTCGACACTGGTGTCCCGCCAAGGCGACATCGAAGGCACGTCGCCAAGATATTCATCGCCCACGTTCAAACCGCCAACGATGGCTCGTTTGCCGTCAACGACAAGCAGTTTGCGGTGATTGCGAAAGTTGACTTGGAAACGGTTCACCCACCCTTGGCGAGTATTGAAAGAATGCACATCCACACCGGCGTCAACGAGGCGACGCAGGTAACCGTTGGACAACCGCAGGCACCCCACCTCGTCATACAACAGCCGAACCGTCACCCCCGCCCTGGCCCGTTGGATCAGCGCGTCTGCGAACTGATTGCCGATCTGGTCATCGCGGATGATGTAGAAAGAAGCGTAAACGTATCGTTCCGCCGACTGAATCTGCATCAACATCGCATCAAAGAACGCTTTCCCATCGATCAGCAAACGAAATTCGTTGCCGGCACTGATCGGTGTCTCCAGCACACTGGCGACGAGTGATAGCGACGACGCAGACAGCGTGGGGCGATCGGCCTGCTCGGTAAACAGTTCACGACGAATCGCCGTCACGGAATGTTGATGCTGATCCCCGACCTCTCGAATCGCCTCTCGATAGCCCTCGAATCGATGGCGAGAAAACATCCAATACAGTGGCAACGTCACGTAGGGGATGGTGACCAGCCCCACCACCCAAGCGATCGCGGCTTGTGAAGTGCGGACGTGCAGCAACGAATGGAAGGCCGAAACCACCGCTAGCGAGTGGATGAACAGCAGCGCCGCCGGAATCAATAACGCCTCGGGCGAAACATCAAGATCAAGATACTGAAGCGGATCGATCATTGTCCCAGTAGGTTCGGCGAGACAGGCCCCATCATCCAGCTTGGTCACGGGCGCGCATGCCTTGTCATCCTACCACCATCTGCGTGCCGAACGACCATGGTACCGGCACGGCATCCGGCGTGACGCATCCCATGCAACCGAGCGAACGGTCACGTCGCGTCGAGACAACTGTAAACCTGGCCAAAGAGGATCACCGCCGAAGTGGGGGGATCGCCTACTTTCACGCCTAGGGGACGCGACCGCGTGGGATCCGGATGGTCACCTGCGTGCCGCCGCCGCAGTGGTTGACCGCTTGGATGCTTCCGCGGTGTGCCTCGACGATTCGGCGGCAGACGGCCAGCCCTAGACCGGTGCCCTTCGTTTTGGTGGTGAAGAATGGCTCGAACATGCGGGTCTCCACTTCGGCGGTCAGGCCTTCGCCGTGATCCCGTACACGGATCTGAAGTTCCCCCTCGTCGCTGGTACCGGTGCAGTCGAATTCAAATTCGATCACGCTATCAGCTGGACTGGCCTGAATGGCGTTCTCCAACAGATGACGCAAAACACTGCGAATTCGGTCGGCATCCAATTTGACGTCTTGGCAACGATTGTTGCTTTGCACGGCCAATCGCGGGACATCGGTGCCAAGGGATTCAATCAGTTCAGCGAATGCGTCTTGGCAAATCTGTCCCAGATCCACGGTCGTTCGCACGAGCGTGATGGGGGCAGCATAGTTTTTGACTTCTTCGTAGTTGCGATGAATATCCTTCAATGCATCCCCGATGCGGTCCGTCAGGTCCAACAGATCCGATTTCCCGACCAGGTCCAACTGCAAAAGGTCTAGGCAGGATTGAGCCCGTTGGAGAGCATTGCGTGATTCGTGCGCCAGGCCGGACACCATCTGCAACACGGCCGCCAAACGCTCGCCCTGAATCCGCTTTTCGTGATTCGATATACAGCGACGAGCCGCCGCGGGGTGCTGCGTTTCGTCGGTCAGGTCGATCACATTGGCAAGCCGTGATTCCCCGCTGGGGGTGGTCAAAGCGTGCAGCGTTACCTGCGTCGGCAAGGTCGATCCATCTTTGCGGCGAGCGCCAAGAAACAGGATCTTCGAGGGGTCGGGATCGCCCAGTTGTGACAAAATGCACGCACAGTGTGACGCATCGGCACTGGACGAATCGCCTGGGAAAATCAAATCGATCGGCTGCCCCAACAATTCCGTCTCTTGATAGCCAAACGACTGCTCGCCGACATCGTTCATGGCCTCGATGATTCCCCGGGAATCGGTCAAAACGATCGCCGCAGGCGATGTTTGCATCAGCAAGTCAGCCAGTCGATTTCGCCGCAATGGGTTGGTATTTGTCTGCATATTGAATCTCGCCATCGGTGAACGCTTCCTTGCGTTTCCACTACGAATGCACAGCGAGTGCCAGATTTGCATCGGTGCCGAGAAATTCCAAACGTTCTTCGGCACGCTGTTCGCATTTTGTCGGTTGTAGGAATCGAAGGTTTCAATCTTTTTCAACATTCACCCAAGGGTCGTAACGTGGAAATGACACAAACCCCTTCTAGTCGGGCGGAACATCTGGTCCCGGTTTCGGTCGGCCGCACACAGCCAGATTCGTTGGACGAAAAATCACAGGCCGTCGAAGCTCAGATCCGCCGAGTCGGTCGTCGTGGCTTGGCCGACGTCCATGCCAAGGCGATGGACGGATGGATCGTTTTGCAGGGCCGTGTTCCGTCTTACTACCTGAAACAGATCGCCCAGGAATCGGTGCGGCCGCTGGCGATTGGAATGCAGATTCGAAATCAGATCCGCGTCTGCCAGTAATTGAATCACCACCACCAAACTCTGCGTCAAAGGCCAAATTCCATGCGTGCGATTATCATCTACGCCACTTGCGAAGGACAAACCGAACGGATTGCCCATCGGATCGCGAAAACACTGACGCAGCACGGTGTGCCGACGGACACCTTTGACGTCGCGCGGAACGACGTCTACCCGTTGGCAGTCGAATCCTATGATGCGGTGGTGCTGGGATCGTCGCTGCACTTCGCCGAACATGACCCACGGATCGCATGGTGTATCGGCGAAAACCGACAACGACTCACTGAAATCCCGACGGCGTTCTTCTCCGTCAGCCTGGGGATCGTCAGCGAACACTACAAGGATCGCGCCGAAGTCCAAATGCTGGCCGACCAGTTTCTGCAAGAAGCCGAATTCGAGCCTTCACTACGTGCCTGTTTTGCCGGCTCGCTTCGCTATTCCAAATACGGATGGTTCAAGAAACGGCTGATGCACTGGATCGCGGACAAGTCGGGCCGCCAGACCGAAATGGATCGCGACTACGAATTCACCAATTGGGACGCGGTCGATACCTTTGCCGCCGACTTCGCTACGATCGTTCACAACACGCGGCAAACGAATCCACCGGTCACGAATTCGCCAAACGCAATGATGGGCAACACCGATGCCGGGAACGATCAATCCGCGGCGCAGCGGCATCCATCGATGACGACCCAGTAGAGCGGTTTAAGAAAATCGCCAATCAGTCATGCGGATCAGTGATGGCGATCGATCATGTCGATCAGAACGCCCAAATCCAGTGGTTTGTAACAGACGTCGGCCAATCCGTTTGCCCTTAATCCGTCCAACACTTGGTCGGCTTCGTCACGATAGCCCGTGATCAGGATGGTGCGTGCCGATGGATTGACTTGCAACACTTGCCGGAGCACCTCGCAGCCATCGGTTGCTCCATTGCAAAGGCTGAGGTCAATCAACGCGACCTGGTAATTCGCACCAACAGCCTTCGAGACGCCGTCTTCTTTGTTGTGCGCCATGCACACACGATAAGATCGTTCTCGCAACACCTGCGATAGCGTTTGACAGAACTCCGGATCATCATCGACGACCAGAACGATCGGTGAATTCGCTAATTGATCGATCAACGGCAACAGTTCGCCAAGGTCGACCGGTTTACGAAGCAACTGCTGGATACCGCCATCGCGAGCCCGTTGGGCACCGTCGCCGTCTGCGTGGGCGGTTACCATGATGGCAGCGATTTCCGGTCGCAGCTTGATCATTTCATGGTGCACCGTCGCACCGTCCATGCCGGGCATGGAAAAGTCCAACACGGCCACGTCGTACGGGTTGCAGCGGACCAAACGGAGTGCCGCCGGACCATCGTAGGCCACATCGGTGCAATAGCCCAAGTCATCCAAGATATCCTTGATGTTGGAACAAATATCCACATCGTCATCGACGATCAACACGCGCTTTCCGTTCACGCGATGTCTCCGGCAAGTGGTATCGCGATACAAAAGGTTGTGCCCTTGCCAACAGCGGATTCCATCTGCATTTGGCAACGGTTCTTTTCCAGAATGGCGACCGTGATGGCCATGCCCAATCCCATCCCCCGGGCTTTGGTTGAAAAGAATGGTTCGCTGATTCGATCGAGAACTTCGGGTGCCATCCCGGTTCCGCTGTCGCACACGGTTACCAACATTTGTTGCCCTTCGGACCGAACGGATAATCGAAGGACGCCGCCGTCGGGCATCGCATCCCTGGCATTCGAGATCAGATTGCTGAACACAATGGGCAACTGCTTCTGATCCGCCAACGCGAGCGGAAGATCATCCGGGAAGTCCTGTTCGACCTCAATGTCGTCAGGCAGTTTCTTATCGCAAAGAATTTCGTCCAACATGGCAGCGACGTCGATTGCCGTGGCGTTGGGTTCGGGAAGCCTCGCCAAATCGGACAGCGCCGTCACTGCACTGTCGATGACAGTGACTTGCCGATCGATGCGAGTCAGATGTTCGTGGACCTTGGCTTGCGAGGGTGATTTCGCATTCAGCAGGTAATACGCAGACGTCTTCATCGCGTTCAACGGGTTACGGATCTCGTGAGCAATGCCGCCCGAGATTCGGCCAAGCATCGCGAACCGCTCCTTTTCTTGCAGATCACATTGAGCTTGATACAGCTGATCGGCCTGATCTTTGACACGCTGATCCAGAGTCGCGTTTAGCTGTTTCAGTTCGTCTTCCACGGCTTTCAGATCGCTGATGTCGCGAATGATGCCCGCAAACAATTTTCGCTGCCCAACATCGACTTCGCTGACGGCTAGATGCAGCGGAAATGTGCTGCCATCTTTTCGCTTGCCCATCACCTGCCGACCGATCCCGATGATCCGCCGCTCGCCTGTTTTGTGATAGCGATCGAGGTACCCGTCGTGCTCTTCTTGATACGGCGACGGCATCAGCATCTTGACGTTCTGGTCGAGCATTTCGTCGGCGGAATACCCGAACAACCGCTCGGTTGCCGGGTTGACCGATTCGATCGTCCCGCGCTGGTCGATGATGACGATGGCGTCGACGGCTGTTCTTAGAACCGTTGCCAGCACGGCCTGTTGTTCGTGATCACGCATCGGCTGCCGCTTCCTGCCAACTTGAGCTTGCGAAGACCGCTTTTTGTTTTCCCAAACGAATCAAAAAACGGGCACCGCGATCGGTGGGTTCACCGACCTGGATATCGCCATGGTGTGCATCAATGATTCGCTGAACGATCGACATTCCTAAGCCAGTCCCACGCGACTTCGTCGTATAAAACGGTTCGAACAACTTTTGGCGTTGCTCGGCGCACAATCCTGGGCCATTGTCGCGAATGTCCAACTGAACCGTTCCCTGATCATCGCATTTACAGTCGACTTGAATGCAAACGGGATCATCGCAAGCGGCGAGTGAGTTTTCGAACAGATTGCGAAAGACTTGTTCCATCCGCATCACATCAACGTCCACCAAACAATCACAGCAACCCGGTGCCTCGATCAGCTCGGCATCTCGCTGTCCGCGTGTTTTGGCAAGGTACCCCCAGACGCGTCGCCAAACTTCGTGCAGCATCACGGGTTCACGGTGCAACTGGATCGGCGCAGCGTATTGACGGACCTCTTCCAACGTGAGCTGCAATTCAGAGGATGCTCGCGCGATCGAATCCACCTCCTCGCGAGATTCCGATTCGATGGGAATGTCGAGCCTTAGGATCTCCACGCTGGCATTGATTCGATGCAACGCGTTGCGGCTTTCATGAGCCAACCCGGCGACGGTTTGACCGATGGCGGCTAGCCGGTGGTCTCTTGCCGCGGCGTTCTGAGCCTCGACGACGTCCGTGACATCGATTCCGATGGCAAGCACCGAAGTGATCTCGCCATCTTCGTCGGTCAGCGTTGAATCGGACCACCGAAATTGCCGTATGCGTCCGTCGGACGTCAGCACACCGTTGCAGACACCGGTCGAATGTTTGCCAGTTGCTGTTTCCCGGAAGACTTGACGCAGCCGATCCCGTTCCGATTCGGGAATGCAGTGATCGATGTAGCTTTTGCCCTTCAAATCGTCCAGCGTCCAACCCGTGATCGCAGTGAAGTGGGGGTTGAAACGCACGATGCAACCGTCCATATCCAGCACCACGATCAGTGCTTCGGAAGTATCCAGGATCTGGTTGGCGAATCGCTGCTCGCGGTTCAGTTCGCTTTCGACGTGCTTTTGCCGAGCGAGTCTCGCGACGCTTTGGCGGATGACATCGGGATGAACGGGTTTCAGCAGATAGTCGGTGACGCCTAACCGGAAAGCTGCAATCGTGCTTTCGATGTCTGCAAAGCCCGTGATCACAATGAACTCGGCGTTCGGCAACAAAGCCGTCAGTTCGGGCAAAGCGTCTTCGACGTTCCCATCGGGCAACCGTCGATCCAGGATGACCAGTTCCACATCGGGTTGCAGACCGCTGGCCCGCACATCGCCAAAGCTGCCGGCCACTCGGATTTGGTGACCGTCCATTTCCAAGATGTCGAACAAATTGGCTTGGGCGTCTGGGTCGTCTTCGACGAGTAAAATTTCCAACTCGTTCTTCATGCCCCGGCCCGCGACGAATGGTTTGGATTGCGGCATCGTTGATGCCCCGCGTCGTCGCAATGATACCATTTGGCAGTTCCGGTCGAAAGCGACCAAGATGTGACGCCCCTCGCACCAGCGCACGGTTGAACACTTAGCCGGGCGGGACGGACGTTGGTGCGGTCGCGTCGAGGTGCGTCACGAACCATTCGGCTGCGATTTCCGCGACTTCGGACAGTTTGCCCGCCTCGGAGAACAGATGCGAGGCACCGTTGATGACCTGGAACCGGCTTTCCCCCTTGACTGTATGCGCGGCGATCTGGTTGGCGATCAACAGCGAATGATCCAGTTCTCCAACAATGAACAATGTCGGGACGGTGACTTGTTCCAGCCATCGCGACACCAAGTCAGTCCGCCCGCCGCGTCCCACAATCGCTCGCAATGGGATGGGTTGGTTGGCCGCCGCCACGATCACTGCCGCCATCCCGGTGCCCGACCCGAACAGGCCCACCGGCAACCCATTCAAAGCGTTTTGTTGCTGAGTCCACGCAATGACTTCCATCAAACGATCGGCCAGCAACGGGGGCTTGAACGAGTTTTCGCGTTCACTGGACTCTGCCCCTGTCAGAAAGTCGAACAGCAGGGTCGCAATGCCGTCTTGATTCAATCGGCTGGCGATGTGTTCGTTGCGAGGACTGACACAACTGCTGTCGCTGCCATGTGCAAAGATAACCAATCCGACGGCAGACTCGGGAACCGCCAGCACCGCCCTGAGTCGCTTGGGTCCGATTCGGTGGACGGTGGTGATTTCGTGGTGATTCATTCGACGAATCCTGGTGGGAGGAACGATCGACTCAGATTCCCATCTGCGCGAGCATGTCGGCGAACTGACCTGCGGTCTGTGTTAGGTGCGGGTAGTTGCTAGAAAACTTCTCGGTCGACTCATGAAACCGCTTGGCCAAGTCAGACGACTTGATGTCGAAACGATCTAGGCTGTCTTGAATTTCCTGAACCGCCGTTTCGAGCTGTTCTCGCTCCGTTGGATCCAGTTCGTCCAGCGTTTTCAACTGTTCGTGAAGCTGCCGAAGGGTGTGTTGCAGCGATTCTGGCATGATGCGATCTCGAAGGTGCGGATGGACGAAGTCAAACCATTGTTTCAATTGCACGTCGTATTCCGATCTCGATTGCCCGATGTAGATGACGCCAACGAGTAGAAATTGCGTCCTCTGGGCGCGCCTGCGTGCAACTACGCACGTTTTGCAGTTCGGCGGTTCTGCACCCGCGTTGTTTTCGAAGCGGCATGATGGGTGCTTGCGATGGCGAGTGCCTGCTGCAATCCAGAACCCGCTTGATCCCCGATCCTGCGACATCCCGGTTGTTGTTGGCGTTCGTCTGCCCACTGCGCCACCCTTTTTTCGACACCATCGATGCCCACTTCCCCCACCACCGTGTTCACCACTCGCGGCGTGACGAAGGTCTACCGGATGGGCGAAGTCGATGTGCATGCACTTCGTGGAGTCGACGTGTCGATGTTTGCCGGCGAATTCGTTGTGATCTTAGGTGCGTCGGGCAGCGGTAAATCCACACTGTTGAACATTCTGGGCGGACTGGATGTGCCGACGGCGGGCGAGGTGTTTTTCCGCGATCAATCTTTGTCCGACGCCGACGAGGATGAATTGACCGAGTACCGCCGCGAACATGTCGGGTTCGTGTTTCAGTTCTACAACCTGATCGCCAGTCTGACGGCGAAGGAAAACGTGTCGTTGGTCGCCGATATCGCCAGCAACCCGATGGACCCCGCCGAAGCATTGCGATTGGTCGGACTCTATGACCGACGCGATCACTATCCATCCCAACTATCGGGCGGTGAACAACAACGCGTGGCGATCGCAAGAGCGATTGGCAAGCGCCCCGACGTGTTGCTGTGCGACGAACCCACCGGTGCGTTGGACGTTAAAACCGGCGTGGTGGTACTCGAGGCAGTCGCCCGCATCAATCGCGAACTGGGCACGTTGACGGCTGTCATCACACACAACGCGACGATCGCAGAAATGGCCGACCGTGTGATCTCGTTGTCGGACGGACAGATCGCCGACGTCCATACCAATGCGATGCGCAAAGAAGCCAAGGATCTGGTCTGGTGAACCGGCTATTGATGGCGGATTTGAAACGAATGTGGCGGCAAGGTCTGGCGATCAGCATCTTGCTTGGCTGTGGCATTGCTCTGTTCGTGATGACCAACAGTTCGATGCTATCGCTGCAGCGGACTCGCGATCAATACTATCGCGATTATCGCTTTGCCGATCTGTTCACCGTATTGGTGCGTGCCCCCCATTCATTGGCCGAGCGTGTCAGAGACGTTCCCGGTGTTCAAGATGTTCAGTCGCGAATCGTTCGCGATGTACTGTTGGACATTCCCGACATGGTCGAACCTGCGTCATGTCGGTTGGTGTCCATCGACACTCGCGAAGCGACACCGATGAATGGGATCCATCTGTTGCTGGGTCGATTTCCACAGGACCAGGACCGCAGCGAAGTCATCGTCAGCGAACTGTTTGCGGCGGGCCACGGATTCCGTCCCGGCGACACGCTGAACTGCATCATGGGCGGGCGAAAGCAAACGCTGCGAATCGTGGGGATCGGCATGTCGCCCGAGTTCGTCTACGTGGTCCAACCGGGCATGCTGATCACGGACGACCGCCGCTTCGGCGTCGTCTGGATGCCACGCCGCCAGATGGAAGCCGCATTCAACATGGAAGGCGCGTTCAACCAATTGTCGATCCAACTGCAACCGCGTGGCAACGCCGACGAAGTGATCCTGCAAGTCGACCGCCTGACCAGACCGTACGGTGGCACGGGCGCGTACGATCGCGAAGACCAAATTTCGCACCGCCGCGTCGCCGACGAGATGGCGCAAATGAAAACGATGGCCTTCGTCACACCGGCAATCTTCCTGGCCGTTTCGGCGTTCCTGTGCAACATCGTCTTCACTCGATTGGTCAATCAACAAACCGAACAGATCGCGACGTTGCGGGCGTTCGGTTACCGCGCACGGGAAATCGGCTGGCACTACACCCAAATGGTAATGCTGCTGGTGTCGATCGCAACGCTGATCGGATGGGCCGTCGGTTGGCGGCTATCGTGGTGGATGACGTCCGAATACGTCAAATTCTTTCGTTTCCCCACCGTCGACAACCAATTTGCAGCGGGACACGCGTTGGCGGCCGTGGGGATCGGTGCGGGTGCCGCGATGATCGGAACGTTTGCGGCCATTCGCAAGGCAACTCGTCTGCAGCCCGCCGAAGCGATGCGACCGGCGGCACCGAAGGACTATCGCGGTCTGATTGCCGAACGAACGGGGTTGTCCAAACTGCTCTCGCCGGTCGGGCGGATGGTCGTCCGGCGGTTGGAAACCAATCGGCTGGCCACGACGCTAGCTGTGCTGGGCATGGGATTGGCCGTTGCCGTTTTGGTGCTGGGGTCGTACATGCAGAACACCATCGACTTTGTGATGCAGTTTCAGTTCCAGAAGTCGCAACATCAGGATGTCATGCTGACCTTTGTTGACACCATGTCGGAAAGTTCGATCCACGACGTGATGCACTTGCCGGGTGTGACCGCAGCCGAGCCCTACCGATCGGTGCCGGTTCGACTGCGCAACGGAGTTCGATCGCGCCGCGTCGGATTGATGGGCCTGGACGATCAACCGACGCTGTACCGAATCTTGGATGACCATGAACAGCCCGTTTCGTTTCCGGTCCGAGGGGGGCTGACCATTTCCGAAAAGATGGCTCAGTTGCTAGACGCACAACTTGGCGAAACCGTTTGGTTGGACATCCTTGACCGCACACAAGCCAGCCACCAAATCGAAATCGCGAAGGTGTTCCCGAACTTCACAGATCCGTCGGCGTACCTGAATCGATATCAGCTTCACCAACTGCTCGAAGAAAGCCAACAGTATTCCGGTGCCTTCCTATCGGTCGATTCGGATCAGATGATTGATTTTTACAGAGAGGTCAAACAGATGCCCAGCATTGCCGGGGTGGTCGACAAACATGCCGCCGAAGCTAGTTTTCGCGAAACCGTGGCTGGCAGCACTTCGCTGATGCGGATCGTCAATGGAATTTTCTCGGGACTGATCGCGTTGGGAGTGATCTACAACTGTGCGATCATCATTCTTGCCGAACGGGCACGAGACCTAGCGACGCTGCGGGTGATGGGTTTTCGACGCCACGAAGTGTCGTTGGTGCTGTTGGGCGAACTGGCGGTGATCACGCTGCTGGCGATTCCCGTTGGCCTGCCCATCGGCTATGGCTTGTCGTATCTGACCACCTTGGCGCTGGATACCGAAACCCACCGTTTCCCACTGGTGATTGAACGATCGACATATTCGTATTCGACGGTCGTGGTCATCGCGGCGGCCAGTTTGTCGGCACTGTATGTGCGACGGATGTTGAACTCGTTGGACTTGGTTGCTGTGCTGAAGGTGAAAGAATGACGCGACGAATGGGAAGCAGGATCGGATGGTGGATCGTCATCGCGGGAATCGGTGGCCTGATCGCCTATGGATTCATCCCGCAGCCAATCGAAGTCGAAACCGCTGCGCCGACGATCGGTTCGCTGGCCATCTCGGTCAATGATGATGGCGAAACTCGGATTCGTGAAAAGTACGTCCTATCAGCACCCGTGTCGGGAAAGATGTTGCGAGTCGAATTGGATGCCGGCGACCCGGTGATGGCGGGCCAGACCGAGATCGCTCGGATTCAACCGTCCGACCCCTCTTTGTTGGATGCGCGGACGCGTGCCGAGGCACAGGCACGGGTGCGAGTCACCACGGCGGCATACGGGCAAGCCTATACGGTCGTGAATCGAGCCGAAGAAGCGTTGAAATTGGCAGAGCAAGAATTCGAAAGAGCACAAAAACTGTTGCCCAATCGAGCCATTTCGCAATCCGAGTACGATGCGGCAGAGAACCGTCTGCGGCTTGCCAGAGCCGATGTCCGTTCAGCTGAATCAGCCCTACGGGTGGCCCAATACGAGATCGATCAAGCCGAAGCGACGGTGCGCTACATCAAAAGCACATTCGATCCCAACGACGACAACTTTTTCACTTTGGTTTCTCCCATCTCAGGCAAGGTGCTAGAGGTCTACCGCGAAGACTCGGGTGTGATCGCATCGGGCACCCCGGTTGTCCGCATCGGAGACCCGACGGATTTAGAACTGGTCATCGATGTGTTGTCGACCGATGCGGTCAAGGTGCAACCGGGATCCCCCGTGATCGTTGAACATTGGGGCGGCGATGCACCACTGGACGCCGTCGTGCGATTGGTCGAACCCTCGGCATTCCTGAAAGTATCGGCACTTGGCGTCGAAGAGAAACGCGTCAACGTGATCGCGGACTTCGTGAGCCCCTTCGAAGACCGGGAATCACTCGGCGATGGCTATCGAATCGAAGCCCAAATCATCATCGATGAAACACCGACCGACGCGTTGAAGGTCCCCGCCGGAGTCCTGTTTCGCGATGGCGAACGATGGCAGGCCTACCGCGTGGTCGCGGGCTTGGCGGAACTGGTCACGGTGGACGTCGGCCGATCCAACGGCATGGAAACCGAGATCATCGCTGGCCTAAGCCCCGACGACGTCTTGGTGATGCATCCCACCGAAGCGATCCAGCCCGGTGCGAAAGTGGCCCCCCAATCGGACCTCCCCCCTCGCCAATAACCGTGCACCCACGCACAAAACATCCAGAAGCGTGCACTATCGCGCACGAGTCCACTTGATCCCTCGCATTCCTCCGCTTGGCACAACAACTGCGAATCACTGTTTCGTCGCACCGTTTGCAAATTCAATGTAGGAAATCCAAGATGAAGATTCTTTTGCCAATCGACGGCTCTCAGGCCGCCAACGATGCCGTTCAATTTGTGAAAACGCTGGCCCAAAACCGCGACGTTGATGTGGTCGCAATGACGGTTTCTTACAACCCAGCCCACTACTCGATGCAACCGTGGGTGCCGGAATGGACCGAACAAGAAAACAAGCGGACCCAATCGATTTTGGACAGCGCCAAGCAGACGTTGGATGGTGTTTGCCGATCGGTGACGCTGGTTCACGGTTCCGGCGCGACCGTGCCCACGATCTTAGAAAAGGCTGAATCGCTGAAAGCCAACTTGATCGTCATGGGTGCAAAGGGACATTCCGCGGTACGACGCATTCTACTGGGCAGCGTGTCCGACAGCGTTGCGACCAGCGCCAAGTGTTCCGTTGTCGTGGTGCGATCGAAGCCAGATTCGGGCAGCGATTTCAAAAAGATTGTGCTGGGATTCGACCAATCGATTGCCTCTCGCGAAGCCGTGGCAGAGTTGACCGAATGGAAACTACCGCGTGATCTTGAAATCGACGTTGTCAGCGTTGTGATGCAGCCCATCGTGTACGCCGGCGAAGGCTATATCGACGTACCGATCACGGTGGACCCCAAGCAGGTCGATCGCTTGGACGAGGCCGCCGAACGGATGGCCAGCCAAATTGCCGACCACTTTCCGCATACCAACGCCAAGACCCCTGTTGCCACTCACGTGGGCGACGCCATCGTGACCGAGGCAGAGGAATCCAACGCTGGCTTGGTGATCGTCGGTGACACCGGACACAGTCTGCTGGGACAATGGTTGCTAGGCAGCACGTCGAAATACGTGCTTCGCCACTCTCCGTGCAGCGTCTGGATCTCGCGACATCACTGGACCGCGGACGAAGCCGCCGCCGAAGTGGATGACGTTGCTGCGGCAAACTGACCATCAACGGTTGCATCCACGCGTCACGCACGCCGCATGGATCGATCGCCACAAAGACCGATCGGCCGAGAGCGTGTTGTCAGTTCCCAAGACATGGCAACATGCCGGGGATTTTCATCAGGGCGTCGATTCGTTTTCCGAAGGCGGACGTTTCCCCTTCGGTGCGGCTGCCACGCAGTCGGCCACTCGATTGGCAATTTCCGCAAATCGATCGTCTGGGTTGTCCGTCCAAGCCGATCTCAACACGATCACGGAAACCTCATCGCGAATCGTCATCCGCCGCGGGTTCATCAGAATCACGTCGCCGGTTTCCAAGCGGTGATCGTAGACATCTTTGCCAATGGCTGCCAAAACGTTTTGAAACGAAAGGTTGCGCGAACCGGGTATTTTCAGCGTTCGAGTCGCAAAGGGCTGGGATTTCCAGTCCCCAAATACTCGATTCATCAACGTCATCGGCAGTGATGTTCCGCCCCAACGACCATTGCATTCGATGAATTGCATCTGGGAAGATTCCAGGTCTGGCCCCACCAGGACCGTATCAAAGGAACAGCGGCCGACGTATCCCAGACGTTGATAGACGCGTCCTAGTTGTAGACACTGCCGCGTCATTCGCGCACGCAAATCGTGTGGAATGTCGGCGGCCCCAAATCCGGTGAACCGTCCTTGCCCCGTTTCGATCCGTTGAACAAAAAGGCCTTCTAGAATCGGCTGTTTGTCGACGCTGGGCGGCAGCCAAAGCTGTGCCGACGGGGCCGCGATCACGCCTGTCTGCCATGTCGTGACCAGCAGTTCATCACCATCTTCGTATCGCAGCTGCGGCAACTGTTCCCGCAACAATCGATCGACTTCTGTCAACGAATGGTTCCGGATCGTTTCCATCGAAAGCACCAAGTTGCCCTCACCACCGGCGGCATTGGGCAGTTTTAGCGCCACGCAGCAGGCCTCGCCGTCAATCTGTTGAATCCGCTTGGCCGCGTTGGCGGTATTCCAAACCACGTGACTAGGCGGAGTCGCCGTCGGGCCAAACATACGATGCACCAATCGTGTGAACTGCCCCTTATCGTTCGCAAACACGGTGACTTCTGGGGGTGCACCGATCACCTTCAACGGTCGGTGACTGGCTTGGTGCAGCAGCAACGCCAAATGCCAAACCGCGTGCGACCCCATGTGGGGATGCAGGTATCGCAACCCGTCCTGGCGAATCGCCCGGATCAGGTCACGCCGCGTCCGTCGGTCCTTCCACAACGCCTCGGCAAGATGGACACCGTCGCTGTGTTCTAAGTCTTCGTTTTGGCGGGGATGAATGCGATCGACTTTGCCCAGATGAAGACTTCCGCGGCAGTATTGCTCGTACGTTTCATCAGCATGCCACGACGTAGCCAAAAAATCACCGTCGCCTGCGCGGACGCGAGCACGCTCTTGAAAGAACGACTGATCCGAATTTTCAACCCGTCGAATTTCACTCAGGTCATCCAGATGCAGCGACGGCGCCGGTACCAGTTCAGTGGCACGAAATTCCGATAGCAGGGAACTTAGCTTTAGCTCAGGATGCCGTTCCAAGACATCGACAGCGACGCGATCGGCAAACTCACGTTCATCCGAACTCATTTGGCAGCAGGCATGATCCACAATCGGAAACCAGTCGTTCATGTGGCCTCCGATCGGATCGGTTCGATGCCCAGAATCGGGATCGAATGCGTCCGGATATCATCGTCGATCGAAATGACCGTGCCATCAGGGATGGGCACCCATTTTTCGTGTGACAGTGGCTCCGAAGCTAACACCACCGCGCGGTAATGAAATCCAATCTGATGATCGACGTGAGGAATGCCACAGATTTCACAATCACGAACTCCGTCGCGGTGCGTCCAGTGAAGCGAGTTTCGAAGCCGCGATGCAATCATGACGTGGCCGTCGGTTAGAACGGTGTTCAACCGTGCCGGTTTTTCTGGCATCACGCTGCGGCATCGCGAATCGAGCCGCGACAAGTTCTCGGCGATCACGCTAGCCGATTCGTCAAGCGACTTGCAAATCGTTTCGGACACGACGCCGCTGTCGGTCAACCGCTGCATCAACCAGTGAAACAACAGCTCACTATCGGTGCTGCCCTGGATCGCACTGCGATGGGTCGGTGACAGTTCGCCTAACATGGCGGGACGCAAAGTTTCGATCCCCTGCACGGTGCCGTTGTGCGCAAAGACCCAATTGCCCCAGTGAAACGGATGGCAATTTTCGATCGCGGGCGTGCCGACGGTTGCCAGACGAACGTGCGAAATGACCGTCGACGAATACACCCGTTCGGCGGTGTTGCTGAAATGCAATCCGTGGTGAGCGGCGGCAGCACTGCGTTCGACGCACGCCAAACCATCCTCGTAGTACCCGATCCCCCAACCGTCGGAATGCGATCGCCCGATCTCGTCAGACCGACTTTGGATCAAGAGCGCATTCTGAGCGTGAACCAAGGTGCACTCCACTTTGGTTGGTTCGTTCGATCGAAATCCATAAAGTCGGCACATGGAACGATCTGGTTGCATGCCGCGTTCCAATACCGCCGAATTGCATGACAACCACTGGCCAGGAACGGTGTTTGCAATCCTAAAAAGCAACTCAGGAGGTCATCCCATGAACAAGGCTTGGAAACAGTTGCAGCGGGCGTTTATCGAAGACCATCGCACTTTGACTCGAGGCTACGTCAGCCTATTGAAGCTGTTAGACGAACGCGACTTTACCGGTGCGGCCAGCGAAGCCAAGCGATTGGACGAATTGGCCGGTCCCCACATCGCGTTCGAAGAATCGTTCCTGTATCCCAAAGTCGGCGAATCACGCGGCGACGAATACACCGGAAAGCTGTACCAGGAACATGCCGAAATCCTGAATGCATTGGTGGAAATACGCCAATTGAAACCAGACGCCAACTTGGACGATTCGGCCATTGAGAGCCTGAAAGACAGGCTGCACCACGGCCTCGATCACGCGGCCGCGTGCGGATCGCTGCTGAGCCACCTGAAGGCGCTCCCCGACGACGAGCAAAGCCAAGCCCTTCGCAGGCTTTTGCGATTTCGTGATCACAGTCCCGCATGGTCGGATCTGGCAAGCACCGAAAGAGAGTAAACTTGGTGCATCGCTGCACGAGCGTGCGGATATGCACGCAAATCCGTGACAATTCCGAGAGGCACGCCGATCGCACTGTCGCGATGGAAAAGTCCACTGCTCCAGGAATCCCCATGACGGATATGCCAATCAAACTTCTGCTCGTCGACGACGAGGAAGATTCACGTCGTTCATCGGCGAAATGGATGACCCGCAAAGGTCACGACGTCACCGATGTGTCCAACGCCGCCGAAGCGATGAGCTTGCTAGAGCGTGAATCGTTCGACGTTGGCGTCTTCGACATGAATATGCCGGGCATGTCGGGCCTGGAACTTCTGCAACGCGTTCACCAAGACAACATCGACATCGAAGTCATCATGTTGACCGGACAGGGCACCGTCGAAACGGCGGTCTCGGCGATGAAGATGGGTGCTTGCGATTTCCTTAGCAAACCCTGTGCGTTGGGCGATCTAGAACATCATTGCTTTCGGGCTCGCGAACGGCACGAATTGAAGAAAGAAAACAAGCAACTAAAAGCCGTCATTTCGCGGGTGCGACCGGCGGCGAAGTTGATCGGTGAATCGAAATCGCTGCGTGAGGTCGCAAAGCTGATCGGCAAGGTTGCACCGACCAACAAACCGGTCTTGATTCAAGGCGAAAGCGGCACTGGTAAAGAGGTCGTCGCCCAAGCAATTCAGCAGGCCAGCCGGGTCGCCGACAAGCCGTTCGTCACGGTCAACTGCGCTGCATTGCCAGAGAACTTGGTCGAAAGCGAACTGTTCGGACACCAAAAAGGATCCTTCACGGGTGCGACAGCCGAGAAGCCCGGGTTGTTTGAAATTGCGGATGGCGGAACCTTGTTCATCGACGAAATCGGCGAACTGCCGCCGTCGTTACAGCCGAAGTTACTGCGGGTGTTGGAGGACGGGTCGCTTCGCCGTGTCGGTTGCCATCGGCAGCGCAAGGTCAAGGTGCGCATCATTGCGGCAACCAACCGTGATCTGCAGACCGAAGTTGACAATGGCAATTTTCGCGAAGACTTGTTCTATCGCATCAATGTGTTGTCGAT
This sequence comes from Rubripirellula lacrimiformis, assembly GCF_007741535.1. NCBI lineage: Bacteria > Pseudomonadati > Planctomycetota > Planctomycetia > Pirellulales > Pirellulaceae > Rubripirellula > Rubripirellula lacrimiformis. Next base: position 631,786 of record NZ_CP036525.1, on the reverse strand, counting down.
CCTGTTGCCCCCACTGCGTGAACGTGAAGGCGACATCAACCGATTGATCGACCACTTTTTGCCAACCTCGTTTCACATCGACGATGCCGCTCGGCGAGCGTTGAATGCTTATCCGTGGCCAGGCAACATCCGACAACTGATCAACGTGATCGACCGGGCCACGATCTTGGCAGACGAGTTCGAGATCACGCTCGACGATTTGCCCACTGAAATCGTGGGCTTCGGCCACACTTCGGCAACTCCGTTCCCCATTGCAACACCAACCGATCCCACCGCCGCGATCGAAGTCCGGTCCGCCCATCCCCGGGATATGCTGGGTGATCCCGATTTCAAACTGGACGACATCGCCCGCGTGCACGTGCTAGAGGTCTTGGAGAAGGAAAAGGGGAACAAGGCTGGCGCGGCTCGTAAACTAGGAATTCACCGCCGCAAACTGTACCGACTGCTAGACCGGTTCACCGGGAAATCCGATGCCACGTCGTCGGACGAATCGTCTGCCTGCGAATCGGTGCTGTGAACATGGGCGCTGTGAACATGGGTGCTGATCGCTTCTAGCGATGGGACCAAAACCTGCGTTGTCCCGATTCCATTTCACTCAGCACGACATCCGTTCCAGCAATTCCACTTCATGTTCCGGCAACGGTTTGTGGGTGGCGAACGTTTCGGCCAGTGTCACCAGCCGACATCGGCCTGCCGAATCACCGGCCATCATTCCGGTGGCCCCTGCGGCCAGCGATCGCACCGCGAAATCGCCCAAGCGTGTCGCTAAGATCCGGTCCGGTGGCGACGGGCTACCACCGCGTTGGACGTGCCCCAGGATCACGGTCCGCGTGCCGTAGGGACATCCGGCTTGGGCAAGCTTCTGATTCAGCGCCACCGCGCCGCCCTGTTCATCGCCTTCGGCCACCACGATGATGATCGACTGCTTGCCTAGGGATCGTAGTTCTCGAACATGTTTGGCGATCGAATCCGCATCGACATTCACTTCGGGAACACAAGCGATTTCGGCGCTGCCTGCCAATGCGGTCGCCAGTGCCAGGTGTCCCGAATTTCGGCCCATGACTTCGACCAAGAACATTCGTTCGTGGCTTTCGGCGGTATCGCGAAGCTTGTCGATACAGTCGACCGCGGTTGCGACAGCAGTAGCAAATCCGATCGTCAAATCTGTTCCGACCAGGTCGTTATCGATCGTCGCGGGACAACCGATGATCTGACCGCTCCAAACTTTCCCCAGCGCGACGGCGCCTCGAAAGGTTCCGTCACCGCCAATCGGGATCAACGCATCGATACCGTTTCGTCGCAATGCGGCAGCGGCCGTCTGCAATCCTTGCGGCGTCGTGAACGCTTGGCAACGGGACGAGTGCAGAACCGTTCCACCACGTTCCAGGATGTGTGAAACACTGCGTGCCGACATGCATCCAGAGTCCGCTCCGCCGGCAAAGAAATCCTCGTCGATCAGCCCCTGATAGCCACGCCGAATCCCGATCACTTCGTGCCCGTCGGACGTCGCCGCACGGACGACCGATCGTAGACAGGCATTCATTCCCGGTGCGTCACCACCGCTGCATAGAACTCCGATTCGCATCAATAGTCCATGACTTTATCGGCTTCGATCAGTAGCTTTCCGAGCATCGCGGTCGTAGCAATTTCCGCATTTCGTTTCAGCCCAGGATCGGTGATGTGAGCCGAATGGGCGCAGTGCGGGCAGACCATGACTTTGCCGCCGCCGGCTGCGAACTTCTCGTACAACTCCGCAAGCGTGGGGGAATCTTCGCCCCAGGTGAACTTCAAATGCTCCCTTCGCTCGGCAATACGAACACCTTCCAAATCAACGAACATGGTCACGTCGGCACCGTACTCCTGCATCAGATTGGCGACTTTGACCGCCATGAAACAGCGATGCAGATCATCGGTGAAATGCGAAAGGTGAACCACGACCTTTTGGCCCTTGCCATCGACGACCGCGTCCTCTGCGGAAACACCGGAATGGGACGAAGTGAAGACGGCTACAAAAACGGCCAAGAAACCGAGTGGGATGACACGACGCATGGAAAGCTCCTCGAGAACAGAAAACATCAGATTTACGTGATTGATTTGCGGATGCGGTGAAAGCCATCTTTGACTTCGTCGCCGACAAGCTGCAATGCATCCCAGACGTCTCCGCCTGTTTCTTCAACAGCATTTTTCAACGGCTGGTAGCGTTGGTCCAGTTCGTCAAGCTTTTGCCCCAACCTATTCAGTTCGCTTTTCGCGTCCTGCTTTCCGAGATGAATCTGCAAAGCCAGTTCATCGCGTTCTTCTTTCAGGTCGTCGAGCATGTTCGAGATCAGGCGTCGAGCGGAAACAGGCATGGGAAGATTCCTTTACGAGGTGTTCAAATGGAATGTTGCAAACGCGGGCGATCGACGCACTGCCGCACCGGGGCGGCACTGCGTCGACACGAATCGAAAAGGAATCCCCTGATCATGGACGCTGGTTGACAGCGATCTTTTTGGCTTGGGCTTCCTTGGTTTTTGGCATGCGAATCGTCAATACACCGTCGTTGTAGTTGGCATCGACATTGTCTTCGTCAACGATCGACGGTAGCGAAACCGATCTTGCAAAGCTGCCGATACGCCGTTCCACCCGATGGAACTTGCGTCCCTTCTTTTCAGATTCTTCGGATCGTTCGCCGCGGATGCTCAGCACATTGTTGTGGACCTGGATGTCAATTTGCTCGGGCTTCATACCGGGCAAGTCCATTTTCACGTCCACTTCGCTATCGGTTTCGGAGACGTCCAAAGTCGGTGTCAAAGTTCCGCCCAGCCAACTGTCATCGGTGTCATCGAACATCCGCGACATCATGTTTTCCATCGACCGGAATTGGGGAAACAGTTCCATCGCAGGAAGCGACAATCCGCGAGTGCCGCGTTTGGTCATTGTGTTCGCCATCATTTTTCTCCTTCGCTTCAGTCGAAATGTCCAAGGCATGTCCGACGGTCAACCAACCGCCGTCGTTCGATAGGGATCAAAGGCAACGTTTGTGCCGATCCCGAAATGCGTCCGTTTCCGGATGCGTTGCCCCATGGATGACCACCGCGGTGGTCCACCTTGTCACAACGGCGCGCCCCTGGGAGCAAACGAGGGCACAAAAGGTGGGGGCATGAAGTTTGCCTTTCGTTGAGTGGTGCAAATGCAATCTTTTCTTTCCGGAGCTAAGTGATGTCAGGTGAACTTGCGGTCGATTATCTTGGGCTTGAACTGGCATCACCGATCGTCGTGGGAGCCTGCCCATTGACGAAGGAACCGGAAACCGTCCGACAGCTTGTGGGTGCCGGTGCTGGCGCGATCGTGCTGCCGTCGATGCTTCAGGAACAAATCGTGCATCACCAAATGAAGCAGGACGATCCGCTCGGCGCGATCGCAAACAGCGGCTATCAACCTCAGCAAGACCGCTACAACGGCGGCGTGGAAGCGTACCTGCAGACGATCCAGCTTTTGAAGGACACCGCGGGTGTGCCGATCATCGCCAGCATGAACGGATCATCCCCCGGCGACTGGCTGTCGTATGCAGGCGACCTGCAGTCAGCCGGTGCCGACGCGCTGGAATTCAACTTGCAGGCGGGGGTTCCCCAAGGCCGAGAACCGGCCGGTGCGATCGAAGCCAGATTGGCTGACATGATTCGCGACGTTTGTGAACGAGTGTCCATTCCGGTCGCGGTAAAGATCAGCCAGCGGTACACGAATCTTGCGTCCATGACCGGTCAATTGACGCAGGCGGGAGCCAAGGGGATCGTGCTGTTCACGCACCTTCCCCAATGGGACGTGTGTACCGACCGACAACACTGGACGATTCGATGGGAACTGTCACCGGCCGATTCAATGGGCGGGATCTTGGAAGGCATCGTTCGGGTCCGCGCCGGTGACGAGAACGTGTCCATCGCTGCCAGCGGCGGTGTAGCGACCAGCGAAGATGCGATCAAAGCGATGATTGCGGGCGCCAATGTCGCAATGGTGACCTCGGCGGTCTATCGCGAGGGCCCCGATGTCGTTCGCAACATGGTCGATGGCATCGCCAGGCACATCCAAATCAGTCCTCACACGACGCTGCGAGAATTCCAAGCGGCGATGCCACGGGCCGACGTCGGTTCCGAGCGAACGATGCGTCTGGAATACGTCGACCCGCTGACACGAGGCGATAGCTACTTTGACCCCACGCCGGCCGTCCCCCAGCAGACCGGCGATTCATACGGCCACCGCACCCAGTAGGAAATAGCCATGGTGATCATCGAATCCTGCGACCCAATCTCTGCGGTCGAGCAAATAGAAGGTGTACGAGAGAACCAAAAGATTTCCAGTCAGTTGCGAGAGATCGCAGATTTATTGGAAGAGCAAAAAGCGAGCGAGTTCCGTGTCCAAGCATACCGGGCGGCCGCCGAAACGATCGCCCATCGGCAGGCTCCCATTCGCGAGACCCTGGAACAGGATGGCGTGCCGGGACTGGTCGCCCTTCCGACCATCGGTCATTCGATTGCAAACCTGATCGAATCGGCGCTTCGGATCGAACGAATGCCGCTGTTGGACCGCTTGCGAGGCCAAGCCAAAGCCGAGCATTTCTTCGCAACACTGCCTGGCATTGGGCCCCATCTGTCCCACCGAATCCATGAACATCTGCACCTCGAAACGCTTGCGGAACTGAAGGCAGCTGCCGCCGACGGCCGACTCGCACACGTCCCTGGAATCGGCCGAAAACGAATCGAAGCCATCCGGGCCTGCCTTGCACATCGCACCGATCAACCCACTGCGTCCGTGGCGGCGAACACAACCAACGAATGGATTTCGGTGGACGAACTGCTGGACATCGATCGGGAATACCGTGAACGCGCCAACGACGACAGCTTGGCCAAAACCGGTTCTGTGCATACCGAAAAGACGCCCATCGTGCATGCCCAGCGCAATGGCCGGCACTATACCGCGATGTTTTCGCACACCGCCAATGCCAATCAGCAACACGCCACCCATGACTGGGTTGTTGTTTACCGAGACGATGCCAACGCGCACGGACGCTGGACAATCATCACGTCCAAATTTGGCAAGTTGAAAGGGTTGCGCATCGTCCGTGGCCGCGAAGACGATTGCCAAGACTATTACCGACGACACAACGCTTATCACCAACCGCAAGCTCGCCACGCCCCCTATTCCGAATTGACGCCAGCGTGGAACGAAGACGAACGCCAACGGGGCGTCCACGGTTAAGGCATTCCCAATGAATCGCGGCCTCTGACCAAGCCAGCATCGACCGACGCGGCGTCCCCCCAAACAGGCGCCGAGTGCAGTCATGGCCTGATCAACATCTTTTCATCGACAGCACGATCTGTTGGATCACCGCTTGTTCTTTCTTGGATACCTTGCCGAATCCAAAGTGTCCGCCGGACGCCTTGGCGACTTCGGTCATCTGCGTCTCCGTCAACTGGATCAGCCTGTTCCGAGCCACTTCCGACATCGTCAAAAACACTTCGTGGGTGTATTGCTTCCAGGCATCCACACCCAATCCCGGCGGACGTTTGGTCAGCCATTGGTCCAGCAAAACCCACGCGGTGGTGTCTTCGCGAATCCCCAGGCGGACGGCCTGAGTCATGACGGCATTCCGCTCGCTTTCATCCGCCTTCTCTTCCGCCCAAGCGACCAACACCAGCGGGAACAAACGAAGCGCCATCAAGCCATCGGCCGTGACCCCCAGTTGGCCCAATTCATCAAGCAGATGCTCGTCGTGAATCCCCGTCGCACGAAGCAACTCCTCGCGTCCCTGTGGGCTGCTGGCCTCGTTACGCAGTCGCTGCAGGATTTGCTGTTCCAGTTGTTGAAAGAACTTTTCAGTCTGGGCTTTGCGGGCAGAATCAGAAAGTTTATTGGTGGCGGTCATCAAAGTCATTTCAATCAAGAGGGGAGCCGAATCGATCCAATGCTGATCGCAAAGTGCGTGCCAGCGACCACGGATCCAACACAACCATGCCGACGTCCGGCGGAACCGGGCCCCATCGCACGCCTGTGCATCCGAGCACACTTGTCCAACTCAGGACAGCTGATTTTAACGCGATTTCCGCCTTGGCACTGTAGCTGCGTTAAGAGTTCCCTTAACGAAGGAGACTCACGATGAAAAAGATCATGCTGGCGACCGATGGTTCCTCTGTCGCCGAAGACGCAGCCAAGTTCCTGGCCCACCTGCCGCACGACGAAAAGATCGAACTGACGATTGTTTCGGTGCTGTACGTTCCGGGCACCCAAAAAACCTATTTGGTAGGCGATTGGTTCGAAACCTGTATGGCTCAGGAACGAAAAAGGGCTGACGAAGCCTTCGCCAGGATCCAATCGATCTTTGCCGGAGCCAACGTCTCGCTGAACCACATCGTTCGTGAGGGGAATCCGGGCGAAACCATCATCCTAGTCTCGCAGGAAGTCCAACCTGAACTGCTGGTGATCGGCGCGACCGGACAATCGGCGATCGCTCGCGTCTTGCTGGGCAGCACCAGCGACTATGTCGCCACACATGCACCGTGCAGCGTCTTGGTCGTGCGGCCCAACCCAGACCGAGCGAAGACGCATCGACTGCGAGTCGCGATCGGATACGAGGACAACGGCCCGGCTCAGGCAGCACTCGAAGAATTCTCTGAATTCGGTTGGGCGGGGCAAACGGACCTACGCGTCGTCTCGGTGACCTACCAACTCGGTTTCTACGACGTGCCACGTGAAGGTCCGTCGACCAAGTTCGTCGATGCGGCAGTGGATCAATTGCGAAAGGTCGCCACGGACGTGAAGGGCGAACTGATTCACAGCGATCACATCGGCGAAGGGTTGATTCGTTACATCACGTCCGAGGATATCGACTTGATCGTCGTTGGCGAAACGCCACGAACTCGGCTCGGCCGCATCCTGATGGGCAGCATGACACGGTTTGTGCTGCGTCACGCACCCTGCAGCGTCTGGATCACTCGCAATCGAATGATTCACGGAATCGATAAGCATGCATCGCATGTTGAAACAGCAACCCAATAGCCAGGGAAAGACCCATGCGTGCGTTCCAAAAGATTCTTGTCTACGCGGGAACCGAGCAACATGAAACGACGGTCCCAGCAGCGATCGAATTGGCCGTCGAAAACAAGGCTCGGCTAACGTTGATGGATGTCGTCAAACCCATCCCCAAAGCGTTGGGGATGATGACCGACGTCGCCAAGCCCGAGGAACTCGAACGGCTGGTTGCTGCCGACCGACGCCGACGGTTGCTGGAAATCGCCGAAAGCTTTTCCAACGCCAACGTTCCAATGGACGTGGTGGTCGCGATCGGTGACCCGGCCACCGAGATCACACGGCAGGTGATCAACGATGAACATGACCTCGTCATCAAAATGGCGGATGGCAGTTCCCCCGCCAACCGTCTGTTCGGCAGCATCGCCAGATCAATCCTACGAATCTGCCCCTGTCCAGTTTGGTTGCTGAAACCCCAGGCTCATGGCGACTTTGATCAAGTCTTAGCAGCGATTGACGTCAACTCTGAAGATCAACAGCACGTCGATCTCAATCGCAAGATCCTGGAACTGGCGTATACGATTGCCCAGCGCGACAAGGCTCAACTTCACGTCGTCGCGGCCTGGCAATTGTGGATGGAAGATTCGATCCGACGTCACGCGGGTGATGAAGCAGTCGATTCGATCCGCAAGGATCACCAAGCCAAGGTCCACAGTGCGTTGGACGAACTGCTGCAAACACCTTATGCCGAAGCAGACGATGTGCACTTGCATCTGCGTCACGGATCCCCGGCCGCGGTCATACGTAGCGTCGCCGACGAAGTGCAAGCCGACCTGATGGTGATGGGAACGGTATGCCGCACCGGTGTCGCAGGATTCCTGATCGGAAACACTGCCGAGACTGTCATTCCCGACCTGACGTGCTCGCTACTTGCGCTCAAACCGGACGGCTTCGTTTCGCCCGTCGAAGCGTCACACACCTTGTTGATCGAAGACGACGAACCTCTCCCTTTGCTGTGATTGAAAACTATGAAAAACATTTTCGCGTCCGTGCTGGTTGTGGCAATCTTGGCGTCCACGCTTCAAGCGGATCCACCGTCTTCGAACGAATCACCGGATCCGCCCACGAAGCTGACGCCCCTAATGCGTATGAAGCTGGACAAATCGAAGGCGATCTTAGAGGGGCTGTCGTTGGAAGATTTTGACAAGATCGCCGTCAACGCTCGTTCGCTAAGATTACTAAGCATGGAATCCGGCTGGAACGTGATTCAAACACCCGAGTACGCCGCCCAAAGCCGCGATTTCCAACGCGCCGCCGACTTGATCGCCGAAGCGGCCAAAGAAAAGGACATTCACCGAGCCACCATGGGTTACGTGTCGTTGACGGTCCGCTGCGTCGAATGCCATTCCTACATGCGGAAACACCGCAGCACGCCGACAAAACCGAGTGCCAAGTGACGCGTTCGTGAACAGGCGTTTTCCGAACCAGAACTTCAACGTCAGCGGGAGAGTCGGTTAGAATCAAATGTGCCCCATTGACTCTGCCCGCGCCCGCTGGCGTTGTTTTTCATAGAGTCGAAGTCTTATGAAAACACAAACCGACGACTCGATCACGACCAACGCATTGATCGCGGCGCTGCGAAACCCGGCGGCGTACCCACATGATGTCGGCGGGGACGTCGTCGTGCACGAGACACACATTTCGGTCGTATTCTTGGCTGGCCAATACGCCTACAAAATCAAAAAGCCTATCAAGACAAATTTCTTGGACTACAGCACGCTTCATCAGCGCAAGCATTTTTGCGAAGAAGAAGTGCGTCTGGATCGCCGCTATGCCCAGGACTTGTACCTTGGCGTCGTTCCGATCCATCGTGTCGGTGGCACGTTTGCGATCGGCGGCGAAGGCGACGCCGTCGAATATGCCGTCAAAATGCGGCGATTCCCAGCGGGCGATTTGTTGAGCGAACGTATCGACAGCGGCCGACTGACCACCGCAGAAGTTTTTCAACTTGCCCAAGTGATCGCCAAGTTTCATCGCGACGCCAGCGTTTGCGGGGACGCCGTTGCATCCCAGTGGCCAGATTTCATCGTCAAGAATGTCCATCAAATCATTGCCACGCTGGAAACCACAGCGGATTCCAAAACCAAAGCCACGTTAAAAGGACTGCACACCTGGTCCAACGATTTCTTCGCACGCCATCTGCAGGAACTCACCGATCGGGTCGACGGTGGCTTCATTCGCGAATGCCACGGCGATCTTCATCTGGACAACGTCGTCCTTTGGCAAAATTCGCTGGTGCCATTTGACGGAATCGAATTCAACGATCAGCTTCGCTGGATCGACGTGTTAAGCGACGCCACTTTCTTGGCGATGGACCTAGCTGCCAGAGGGCATCTCGACCTGTCTCGGTCTTTCCTGAACGCCTATCTGGAACAGACGGGCGATTATGGGTCGCCCAACTTGCTGCGACTTTTTTTGTTTTACCGATCGCTGGTACGAGCATTGGCGGCGTCGATGCGATCCGACGCCGACGACCTGTCGGATCATGTCGATCTCGCCTACCGATTTACGTTGCGTGAAGCGCCGCGGTTGTGGATCACCCATGGCGTCAGTGGCAGCGGAAAAACGACGCTCAGCGAATTCGTGGTTCAACGTCACGACGCGTTTCGGCTTCGCAGCGACGTCGAACGCAAACGCCTGTTCGGGCTTTCCCCGACCGAACGGCCATCCGCCGAACTGGCCACGACCATGTACTCGGATGATGCCAACGCCCGGACTTACGCAAGGCTGATCGATCTGACAGGCCCGATCTTGCAAGCCGGCTACAGCGTCATCATCGACGCAACGTTTCTAAAGCAGGCCGACCGCAACCGATTTCACGATCTGGCTCGAAGGCAGGGCGTTGACTTTGCGATCCTGGATTGCCGCAGCGATCGACGAACGCTTTTCCAACGTGTTGCCGATCGGTCCGCCCGCGGCGATGACGCTTCGGATGCCGATCCAAGCGTTCTTCAATATCAACTGTCCCATCAACAGCCGCTTTCGGATTCCGAACGCGAGCATGTCATCGAAATCCCCCAATCAAACCAAATCGCCGATCAGCTTTAACCTCCCCTATTCTTCTCCGATCAAGGAATCTCGTCATGCCCTTTCAGCTGAACACAAACTTTGGCGGCCTACGCTTAGCTTCGCCCGTCATTGTCGGTGCTTGCCCGATGTCGATGAACGAGCACACTCGATTGGCGATGCAGAACGCGGGCGCCGGTGCAATCGTCTTGCCGTCACTGTTTGAAGAACAGGTGATACCTTGGAGTCTGAAGATTGGCCGCCCAGTGACGGATCATGAAAAGACGATCATGGCCAATTCGCAACGCACCAAACACAACTGGGCCTGCCCTGACGCGGACTCGTATCTGGCACTGGTCAACCGAGCAAGCACGCTGCAAGACATCCCGATCATCGCCAGTTTGAATGGGTTCACCGCAGGCGGCTGGATGGACTTTGCTGGCGAACTGCAAGCTGCTGGCGCCGCGGCGATCGAATTGAACGTGCACCATGGCCGCGCAGAGGATTACGAAAGTTCGGGCGAAATCGAGGCGACCATTCGGGATGCGGTCCGTGATATCAACGCAGCGATTCAGATTCCCCTGTTCGTCAAAGTCAGCCGCAACTTCACCAGCATCCCGCACGTCGCCCGTCAGTTGCTTTCCGGAGCATCCGGGTTGGTGCTGCACGGCCGCGCCCCGACGGTGGACCTATGTTTGGACACGCTAAAATTGGCCAGCCGATGGCGTTTGACCCGTTCGGACGAAGAACCCGAATCGTTGGACATGTTGATGCAAGTCCACAGCTATTGCCCGGCGATGCCGTTAGCTGCTAGCGGTGGCATCGGTCATGCCGATCACTTGATCAAGACGCTGCTGTCGGGAGCCGATGTCGCGATGGTCACCTCGGCGATCTACCGCGAAGGTCCCAACGTCATTCGTAACCTGCTGGACGGGCTGACGCGATTCATGGAATCGCATCATATGCAATCCATGCTGGATTTGCGGACTCAGCGACCGCTGCAATTCAACAGCGACGAAGAACGGGCGGCCTACATCACCGCTTTGACTGCACACATCGACACCGCCGAATCCATGGTCACGCCACCCAACCAACAATCCGACCGATGGGGACATCCGACGGCTTAGCAACGCACGGGAAATGCGTGTCGTGGTGGACAGAAGCCACCGATCCGTCCTGACAGCGATCGAACCTGCGCCGCGGTGAAATTCGTCAAAATTCCAGAGCGTCGGTCATGCGATCGTGATCGATGAATCCAGGTACACGTTTTGGATCTGGTTTAGCAGTTCGATGCCTTCGGTCATCGGACGTTGAAACGCCTTGCGACCTGAAATCAATCCGGTGCCGCCAGCCCGTTTGTTGATCACAGCGGTCTTCACAGCATCCGCTAGATCGGATGCCCCCGAGGACGCCCCGCCTGAATTGATCATCCCCACACGTCCCATATAGCAATTGGCCACCTGATAGCGACACAGATCGATCGGATGGTCCGTGGTCAGTTTCTTGTAGACCAATGACGAAGTCTTTCCGAACTGGATCGCGACGTACCCACCGTTGTTGGTAGGCAGCTTCTGTTTGATGATGTCGGCCTGCAATGTCACGCCTAGGTGGTTGGCTTGGCCGGTCAGGTCCGCCGACGCGTGATAGTCTTGGTCGGTTTTGAACCCAGGGTTTCGCAAATAGCACCACAACACCGTCGCCATGCCCAATTCATGAGCCCGTTCGAACGCTTCGGCGACCTCGACGATCTGTCGACGTGATTCTGGCGATCCAAAATAGATCGTTGCCCCAACCGCGGCTGCCCCCAAATCGAAAGCCCGATCCACGCTGGCAAACATCACTTGGTCGTACGAATTGGGGTAGCTAAGCAATTCGTTGTGATTGATCTTCACCAAGAACGGAATCCGGTGTGCATACCGCCGTGACACTGCCCCTAGAACACCGATCGTCGAAGCCACCGCATTGCAGCCGCCTTCGATCGCCAAGCGTACGATGTTCGCGGGATCAAAGTATTCAGGATTGGGTGCAAACGAAGCTCCCGCCGAGTGCTCGATGCCCTGATCCACCGGCAAGATCGAAACGTATCCGGTTCCCGCCAATCGCCCATGCCCGAACAACCTAGCCAAATTGTTGACCACTCGTTGATTGCGATCGCTGTCAATAACCACACGCTCCATAAAATCCGGTCCGGGAATGTGCAGGTGTTCCTGTGGAATCGTTTGGCATTGGTGCGACAACAAGCGGTCGGCGTCTTCGCCAAGCAGTTCAGTGATGGATTGCGACATGATTCGTTCCCCTCGGTTGAAAGTAGTGTTGCCAGCCGTACAATGCAATTTTTGATCCAGTCCGGAAATGTCGGCAAAGTCACCACGTGGATGTGCGGTAACGCACAACCCAGCCAACCCCGTGGTTCAAGATGACTCGGTGGATGATCGCATCCACGCGAATGTTTTGATGATCTCCACCAACACAAAGATCGGCATCGCGACCACGACGATCAGCCCCCAATCGGCAAGCGATAGTGGAACGGTATGCAGGACCGACTGCATCACAGGGACATAGACCGCCGCGATTTGAAGCGAGATCGTGGTTCCAATCGCCAACAACACCCAAGGATTCGACAAAAATCCGACCGTCCAAATCGGTGCCCCTAACGAACGGAAATTCAGGACGTTGATTTTTTCAACCACGATGATGCCAGTGAATGCGACGGTCTGGGCAATCGCGATCGAACTCGGATCGGCATCGTCCAAGTAGTGATGAAACAGCCATAGCGATGCCAGTCCGACGTAGGTTCCTAATGCCGCGATCATTGCCATCCCAGACTTCGTCAGCACCGGTTCATCGGGTCGTCGAGGAGGCCGGTACATGGTGTTCTTTTCAGACGGTTCCAATCCGAGCGCCACGGCCGTCAACCCATCGGTGACCAAGTTCATCCACAGAATTTGCACAGGCAAAAACAACAGTGGTCCGCCCATCAAGATGTTCAGAAAGATTGCGACGACTTCACCGGTATTGGACGACAACAGGTATCGAACAAACTTTTGAATGTTGTCATATTGCCGACGTCCCTCTTCGACCGCACCGATGATTGAACTGAAGTTGTCGTCGGTCAGCACGATATCCGCGGCTCCCTTGGCAACATCGGTGCCCCGTTTTCCCATCGCGATTCCGATATCAGCCTTCTTCAGCGCCGGCGCATCGTTCACTCCGTCGCCGGTCATGCCGACGATATGACCTTGGGACTGCAACAGTTTTACGATCCGCAGCTTGTGTTCCGGCGTGGTGCGAGCGAAGACGACGTCGCCAGCCAGTGCGGTCCCCAACGCCTGATCGTCCATCGCATCCAGTTCGCCGCCGACCACGGCTTGGTCGACTGGCAAACCGATTTGCCGAGCGATGGCGGTCGCGGTCACAGGCGAATCGCCGGTAATCATGAAGACCCGAATGCCCGCGGCCTTGGCCAGCGATATCGCGTCGGGGACCTCTGCCCGAGGCGGGTCCATCATGCCAACGATCCCCAGCAGCGTCATGCTGTCCTCGACGGCACTTTCGTCACACGGATCACTGGCGGATAGTTCTCGCCGGGCGATCGCCAGAGTCCGCAGTCCGCGCCCGGCCATCGTTTCGATCGCCGCGGTGATGTTCTGATGATCCTGGTCGGTCAAGGGACGACGGGACTGGCCCTCCAAAATGTCAGTGCACAGCGGCAACAGTATCTCGGGGGCCCCTTTTGCATCGGCGATCATCTGCCCTTGATCCTGCGTGATCACCGTCATCCGTTTTCGATTGGATGTGAACGAAAATTCGGCCACTGGCTCGACGCATTGACGCGGATCAATCCAGGCTTTGTGCGCCGCGACGACGATCGCTGACTCGGTCGGTTCGCCGATCGGTTGCCATCCATCGGCGTTCTTGACTAGCCGGGCGTGGTTGCATCGCAGGCCGGAATGCAACAGAGCCAACAAATCACTGCGGTCACGAAAATCGATCTTTTGTCCTGCCGATTCGAAGTGCCCCGCGGGGTCATAGCCGACCCCTGTCACGTCGACTTCACCAGCCGCCAACCAGATTCGTTGGACTGTCATTTGATTTTGCGTCAGCGTGCCCGTTTTGTCAGTGCAGATGACGGTCGCCGACCCGAGCGACTCGGCCGCCCGCAAGCGACGCAACAGGGCCTTGCGACGCACCATCTCGCGCACGCCAAGTGCCAGCGTCAGGGTAACCACGGCGGGCAATCCTTCGGGGACGACGGCCACCGCCAACGACACAGCCGTAAAGAACATCTCCGTCATCGGCTTGCCCATCACCCAACCGGTCACGGCGACGACGATCGATATCACGATGGCGGCGACGCCAAGCTGCCTGCCAAGGACACTTAATTTCTGTTGCAGCGGAGTCGCGTCGCGTCCGATGGTTTCGGTCAGCTTGGCGATCCGACCAAATTCAGTGTTCTGGCCCGTGGCCACAACGACTCCGATGCCTCGCCCAGCGGTGGCGGCGGTTCCCGTCCACGCCATGTTGGTCCGTTCGGCCAAATCGGTCGTCGCTTCGATGGAATCCGTCGACTTATCGACCGCTACCGATTCGCCGGTCAACGCCGATTCGTCGATCTGCAAGTTCATGCATCGCGTCAGTCGCAGGTCGGCTGGAACACGATCGCCCGTTTCAATCTGCACGATGTCGCCAGGGACCAATTCGGCAGCGTCGATCTCCATTTCGCTTGCGTCGCGTATCACGCGGCAACGTGGTGCCAACATTTGGCGCAGTGCAGCCAACGATCGCTCCGCTTTCCACTCTTGAACAAACCCCAACAATCCGTTTAGCAAGACGATCGCAAAGATCACGATCGCATCGGTGACCTCGCCAACCGCCACAGACACCAACCCAGCCACCACCAAGATCACGATCAATACGTCGGTGAATTGCCGCAACAGAACTTGATGCCAGCGAACCGTATCGGACGACGGGATCGTGTTGGGACCAAACTTCGCTAATCGCCGAGAGACTTCGGCACTGTCGAGGCCGGTATTGGTGGATGTCTTGATCGTCGCCAGAATCGAGGACACGGATTCGGCGTGAGGTGGCTTCGGCGGGGCAGCCAAGGTTGGATTGTCCGAAGCAATATTGGTCATGGTGGCGTACTTCCGCAGCGAGGCTACTTCCTTGGCTCGATCATTCCCGATCTCGCAACCAGGGACGCAGCGTTCGCAATCCCCGGACCAATCGAAACGAAGACCACCAGACCGACGTTTCGCTCACGATGTCGTGCACATCTGCACGCTGTGCCGTCAGGCACGCAGGCAATGTCGCATACCCGGGATTGGAACATCGGCATGACCTTTGCCTAAGTCAGCGAGCGACCGTTTCAACCCGAACCTTGATGACCAGGAATTTTGTGATGCGAAGTCTTTTCTTGCTGACGTTTTCGATCATGTTTTGCAGCGCTGCAGTGGCGCAAGAGGAATCCACAACGCCAGCAGCAGCGACCGCGGATTCGGACCACTCCGATACCAGCGATAAACCGCTGGACTTCTGGATGAAAAAGAAACTGGACTACTCCACCGGAATCTTGCGAGGACTTTCGATGGGTGATTTTGCAGAGATCGAAGCCAACGCGAACAAGATGCGTGTGCTGAACAAGGTGGAAGGCTTCGCACGAAGTCGATTCGAAGGCTACCGAGGACATCTACGGTCGTTTGAACGCATGACCGACGAAGTGATTCGCCAAGCAAAGAAAGAAAACATCGAAGGCGTCACGCTGGCCTATCACCAGTTGACGGTCAGTTGCGTTCGATGCCACCAATCGCTGCGTGAAACCGAGTAGCGACGAACGGCACGCAGGTTCGTTGCCGCTGGGCCGACCTCGACCAGGACAGCCTCGGGTGACCCTCGTTCGCCCGGACCTCGTTCGCCCGGACCTGGTTCGCCCGGCCCTGGTTCGCCCGGACCTGGTTCGCCCGGACCTCGTTCGCCCGGCCCTCATTCACCCGGCCCTGGGTCTGACATCCACGGCCCGGTTCGGCTCGGGCCTGGCTCCCCACGATTTTCCAACCGCGGGGAGCTAGGATGTTCGCATGATTTGGGCGACGTCTCTGGCTAATCGTCGACCAACAGACCGGCGGCAATCTGGTCCAGAATCGTTTTTTCGGCAGGCGAAATCTGCCCGCGCCCGAAAGTGCCGCCCGACGCCTCGGCAACGACCGTCGCCAATCGCAAAATCTCGTTCTGCAGGATGGCTGCGAAGGCGGGCTTTACCGATTGGTACACGGCACGCGAATACTCGGTCCAAAGACTCCACAGCAGATCACTTGGTTGTACGTGAAGCCAGTCTTCTAGCATCGCAAACGCAGACGGCTCTTGCTTGACGCCACGGCGAAGGGCGGCGTGCAAGATGACTTGGCGTTCAGCAGGCGTCACGTTTCCATCGGCCCAAGCGACAAACACAGCGGGAACCAACGCGAGTGCAGCGATGGAAGCCTGAGAAAATCCTGCGTCGATCAAGTGGTCCAACAGTTCTTCGTCCTGGAACCCCGTCGCGGACGCCAATTGAATCCGTGCTTCGTCGCGGTCCATCTTGGCTCGTAGTTCTTCGCCAAGCTTATGGTCCACCCGTCGGAAGAACTCGTCTTCAAGTGCTTGCCCTCGCCTATGGAGAACGTCTTTTTCATACATCGAATTGCCTCTAACGGGAGGAACGTGGACCGCAAAAACAAATCGCTTTTGCCATCATTGATTCAAGCAAAGATCGGGCCGAATGCATTCGTTTCCATTTGCCACCCGATCGGCACAAAATGGGCCCCAGCGCCGCATCCATCCGAGCGTGACCGCACAGTCCACACCACCAAGGCGTGCGATTGCGAACGCTATCCCAAGCCGTACGGCACTAGCCAGATCGGGTGGCGGTGGGCAGTTTCGGAAACAAACCGCCCACCTGATCGCGGTAGCTCGGGTACTGGTCAAAACGATCGCACATTGCTTTTTCCTCTTCCCGTGTCTTCGCGATCAGAATGATCAGCAACATCAACCACGTCGCAGATCGCCACCACGCCAATGGGAAGGGCAACCATGCCGCCGTGAACCAAAGCAGTCCCACATACATCGGGTGACGAACAACGGCATACGGGCCACTGCGAACCAGCCGAGTCTGCTGCGTTGTGCCTGGACCCACACGAAGCCGCAGCAGCCCCATCGTGAACCACGCCCACACGGCCAAAACGATGCCCGGGCTGGCAATCAGCAACGCGTGGAACGGAAATGGCGACCAAGTGGCCGACATCACCAGAATCGCCGACGAGACGAACTGACCCGAGATCAGAATCGCATGGTACGCCCCTCTCATTTGCTGCCCGCCCCTAGATGTTCAACCCAAACCAACTTCGTGTTCACCCCCAACCAACGTCGGTGCCATGATGATCACGAATCCGACCAGCCAGTGTTTCCCACACCGGCGGAAAACGGATTCCAGCAGGCAAGAAAGTTTCGCCTGCAGGCCTCTGGCACAGCAATCCGTGATCGCCGATTCTGACAATGGATACCTGGCGATGGTTCTTGCCGAGCCAACGCCCTGCTTGCGCGAGTCGATGGGGCAGCGGAGTGTTAGATCATCATCGGATTGGTCTGAAAACCAGCAGCGATCTCTTGCTTTGCTTTGGCCCGTTCCTCTTTGTCTCGGACCACCAGCACGCTGCACATCGCATGACGCAGGACGTAGCGGGACGTGCTGCCCATGAAAACTCGCGTCAGCAATCCACTGTCGCTGTCGCCGGTCATCATCAGGTCACAGCCGTGCATCTCGGCGTAGTCGATCAGTGCCTCGCCGACATGGCCGCTTTCGACCAGATGCGTTTCGGTATTCAGGTCCATCGCCTGAAGCTGAGTTTCCATGTCCAGGATCTGTTGCTGAGCTTCCTTGACAAAGACACCCCACGACGCGGCCGCCCTTTGCCGAATATCTTGTCGGTAAAGCGTGTCGATCCGCAGAATGCGAATCAGGTGAACTTCCACGCTTGGCCGCAGGTGCAAATTCCCTAGCCAATCAATCATCCGTTGGTCTTCGCGGCTGCCCGAGAGTGCAATCACGATCTTTTCCAGCGAAGGCGGCTGATCCGAATCCTGATTGGGACGAACGACCAAGGTCGATACGTCGCTGTGCGTCGCCACATAGTCCGAAACGCTTCCCAGTAGCACGCGGCCGAGAGCCGAATGGCCGACGGCCCCCAGGACAACCAGATCACAATCGGTTTGCGACGCCAAGTTCAACAGTTCGCTGGACGGCGGCCCGACAGGCACATGCGTGTGAACCGCATGCAGAGACTTGCCACGAGCACCATCGCGAAAACTGGTGGCCGCTTCATCGACGCGCTGCTGGGCCACCCCGCGCTCTTCCTCCATGAACTCGGTCAAGTCCAGTGCCATCCCGCCCGTGGAACCATCGATCCAGATCGGTGGGGCAATCGCAGACACGATGTCCAAATCAATGGGTTTGCGAAACGGCATCGCCAACAGATACTCCGCCGCCGCGTGACTATGACTCGACGCGTCGTTTGCCAATAAAACTCGCATAGTACTTTCCCTTTGCTGCGATGGATGAACCGGTCGATGAACAGAGTTCGCAAAGCGGATACCGCTGCAGAATTGCGATCACTTTGACCATTTGCGCCGACTACCGTGCTTGTTCGCACGACAAAGTGGGCGTCAACGCACGTTGGCTCACGCTCCCTCTACAGCGCTGCTTCGACCGAGGCTTTCAAAATTGCGACCTGTGCCATCGCACGATGATGGTGGCGTTTGATCCGTTCATGGGCAGCTTTGTTCAACTGGTGCTGCGCCGCTTCCTGCTGATGTTGCTGCTGCAGATCATCATCCAGATCCAATGGACCGCTGGACTGCAAGAGATCCGCCAGCTTCTTCTCATGCGCGGTGAGACCAAACGCCGTCTTTTGCAGTGCCTGTTCGTGATCGTCCAGCGATTCATTGTGCAGCCGAATGCAATCTGCGACTTGTTCCAACGCGGCGAGAGCATCTTCGTGTTCGCGACGCCAGTTGGCGATGTCGTTTTCCCAAGTTTCGAGATCGTTCTTCCATTGACGGTGATCGGCGTGCGTTGCAGCAGCGGAATGTAGGCTGACAGTCATGCATAGGTTCCTTGTAAAAAACGGAAAAACATCCGTCAGAGGTTCCTATGCAACCGGCGCGCCTATGGAAGGTCGCCAAGCCACAAACCCTGCCTTTCTGCCCCCGCGATGATCCGTATCCCACACGTTTTGACCACACGTTTTGACCACACGTTTTGCCCGCGTGTTCGTACAGCGCAACGGCGACCGATGGGGAAGTCCGCGTTCCCGATGGAAAAGGCGGGGCGACCGACGGGCCGGTCCTGCGAATCAACCGCTTGCCGGTGTGTCGGCCCCGGCGGCGGGTGGCTTCGATTCATAGTCGGACAACAGGCCCGGGTTCACAGCGACGCGCAGTGCGTTGACGACCGCTAGGACATCGATCACTTCTTGCGTGATCGCTCCGGCCACCGGCGGCAAGTACCCCGCGGCCGCCACGAACATCGCGATCACGCTTAGCCCCATGCCCCCCACCGCACTTTGCAGTGCAATGCGTCGCATGCGACGACTGATGTGCATCAACTCGTCGACTTTTTGCAGCGAAGAATCCAAGATCACGGCCCCCGCCGCCTCGGTCGTCACGTCGCTGTTTTGGCCAAACGCGATTCCCACCGTCGCAGCCATCAAGGCGGGCGCATCGTTGATGCCGTCTCCCACAAACAGCGTGTCTGCGAGCTTGGTTTCCTGACGAACGATTTCGACCTTCTGCTCTGGACTCTTGTCGGCATAAATTTCGGTGACACCGACCTGATCGGCCAAGTATCGCACTTCGGATTCCCGATCGCCGGATAGCAGCATCACTCGGTTGATCTTGTGCATCGGCCCCAGGTGGTCGATGAACGACGCTCCCTCGCGCCGTGGTGCATCACGAAACTGATAGGTCGCCGCATAAACATCGCCGACCAGCACTACACATTCCAATCCTGCGGACGGCGGCGGCAATGATTCACGAAGTTGGGGCTGTTCGGCCAGCAGTGTTTTGCGGTTGGTGATCCGAACGGCTTTGCCCGCGACGGTCCCAAACAACCCCTGGCCCGGCTTTTCAACGATCTGAGTTGCTTGGGCCGATGCCACCCCCTGTTGTTCGCCCGCGCGAATCACCGCTTCGGCCAGCGGATGCTTGGAATAACGTTCGACGCTGCTGACAAGCGACAACACTTCGTGATCGTCCAACCCGTCGGCAACAAAACTGCCGATCAATTCCGGTTGGCCGTATGTCAACGTACCGGTTTTGTCGAAGATCGCTGTTCGACAACCGTCTAGTTTTTCCAGGACAGTCGGGTCGCGGATCACGATCGCTCGCTTGGCCGCCAACGAAATCGAACCGATGATGGCAACGGGGATGGCGATCAGCAGCGGACAGGGCGTCGCGACCACCAAGACGGCCAAAAATCGGATCGGATCACCGCTGATAAGCCAAGCCGCAGCGGCAAGTGAAACCGCCACCGGTGTGTAGATGGCCCCCAATTGGTCACCGAGTCGACGAATTCGCGGCCGGTGCTGCTGTGAGGATTGCATGACGGCCATGATTTGGGCGTAACGCGAATCGCCAGCCAGTTTGTCGGCGCGGATCGTCAGCGCGGCTTCGCCGTTGATCGCACCCGACAACACCGTGGATCCCGGAGCCTTGGACATCATGTACGGTTCGCCAGTTAAGTACGATTCGTCCATCGTGCCGTGCCCATCGGTGACCGTTCCGTCGATCGGACAGACCTCATGCGGGAACACGATCAAGTCATCGCCGATGCCGATCTCAGTGAGCGGAACATCGTCGACTTGGGTCCCCACTTTACGATGGGCGACCGAGGGCATGCGTTTGGACAAGGCTTCCAGAACAGACGAAGCGCTTCGCACGGCATAGCTTTCCAACGTCTGACCGCCGGAGAGCATCAGCACGACCAGGACCCCGGCAAGATACTCCCCCAACCAAGCGGCGGTGACAATCGAAATCCCAGCCAACAGGTCGGATCCGAACTCACCGTGCAGCAGCTTGATCAACAGGTCCCAAACCAGCGGGATCCCCCCCAAAACCAGTGCGACCCATAGCGGCACCACAAGCCAGGATTCTGGCGCCGAAATGCCAAATCGCAGCGTCACGTGCACGATGATCGCAACGATCGCCAGAATGGCGATCGCAAATTGGGTGCGAGAGTTTTCACTTTGCATCAGCATCAACCATCTTCGAACGGTTCTCTGCAACCGCTTCCCAAGTACATGAAACGCACAACGGTCGCGATGAACCGCTTCTCAATCACCTGAACTGATACACCCCACCGACGGATGTGACAACCGGCACGCGCACCGAGGTCCCCGGTGTGAAGCGTGTTCGGGCGCCACTTCGACGATGGTTAAGCGATCGCCGTGATATTGTATCATGCGTCCTTCCGCACCGGCTTGGGACGAAATATTGACCACCGCTGCATCCGATTCTCACTGCCCCCCGATCACCTGGCCCCCCCATGGACCTGACGGACGTTCCTCAACTGGTTCGCAACGCGGATCGATTCCGCGAAGTGGTAACCGTGCTGGGCAAACATGGACTGGCCGATTGGCTGGCCAATGTTCCGGTGTCATGGTTGGATCGTTTTCGCGGCCCCCTCGGTGACGACGGTTTGACGACGCACGCCCGGATCCGCGTGGCGATGACGGAACTGGGGACGACGTTCATAAAACTGGGCCAGGTGCTTAGCACGCGCCCCGACCTGATTGGCGAACCGCTTTCGCTAGAACTCGCCCAACTGCGTGCCAACACACCTGCCGACCGTCCCGAAACGGTGATCAGCATGGTCCAGTCGGAACTGGGCGCCCCCATCGAAGAACTGTTCGGCGAGTTTGATCCGGTCGCCTTTGCATCGGCATCCATTGGACAGGTTCACCACGCACGGACACTGCAGGGAAAACACGTGGTCGTCAAGGTTCAGCACGCCGGTATCGAACGCCGGATCGTGAATGATTTGGAGATCATCGAAAAGCTTTGCGAAATCGCCGAACAACAGTCCAATCAACTGCAACAGTATCGCCCGGTGAAGACGGTACGTGAATTCAGCAAATCGCTTTCCAATGAACTGGACTTTGGGCGAGAACTGAAAAACATGCAGCGGTTTCGGCGCAACTTTGAAACTGCGGAAGGGATCCGATTCGCCCAACCGTATCCCGAACTTAGTTCGCGGCGCGTGCTGACGATGGAGTGTTTCGAAGGGATCAGCGTTTCAGAGAAGCCCCAACTAGATGCAACCGGATTCGATCTGGACCAGATCGCGTGCCGTGGCGCCAATGTATTCTTGGACATGATTTTCCGCGACGGCTTCTATCACGCCGACCCGCATCCGGGCAACCTGATGATCTTGCTGGACCAGGAATCGACCGCCCCGCAGGATTCAGCGGACCCGACGGTGCCCCTGCCCACAATCGGGATTTTGGATTGCGGGATGGTGGGTCGAATTGATGATCAATTGCGCGAAGACCTAGAACTATCGCTGATCGCATCGGTCGGGCGAGACGCCAAAAAGATTGCGGAGGTGGTTGCCCGAGTAGGCGAGGTCCCCAGCGATTTTGATGAACCGGCGATGTTGTCGGCGATCGAAGACTTGATCGATGACTATGGCCAACAGTCGCTGCAAGACTTTGACCTCAGCGGTTGTTTGCGAGACATCGTCGCGATCATCCGCGATCACCGGGTCTATCTGCCGGCCAAGGTTGCGATGCTGTTGAAACTGTTGGTGATGCTGGAAGGAACCGCGCACCAACTAAGCCCGCGATTCAACTTGGTTGAATTGATTACGCCGTACGCCAAGAAGGCGATGTTGCGACGCTTCTCGCCCAGGCATCTGTACAGTCGGCTGAAGTCCAACGCGGATGACTGGCAGAATTTGTTCGGCATTCTTCCGAAGGACGTCGCCGACATCCTGACCAATCTGAAACGCGGGAAGTTCGACATCCATCTGCAACACCGCCGACTCGAACCGATCGTCAACCGACTGGTCATGGGAATCTTAGCGGCGGCCCTGTTCGTTGGTTCGGCATCCTTGTGGAGCAACCAGGTCCCCCCGATGATCGGCGGTTTTTCGCTACCAGGTTTCGCAGGCTGCTTGATTGCGGTTGTGATGGGCTACCGAATATCCAGAGACATTCGCCGTTCATCGCGATCGTCGATGAATGACTAGCTGGTGCCACCATCAAATTGCGTGTTCACACGCGGCCAACGTGCTTGCCCCTCATTGCTACAATCAAAGACCTGGACGGCCCAAGATCTGCGATTGACCGGCGTGTCACGGGTTCTTTTCGAACACTTTTCGCGAGCTTCCATCATGAGCACTGAAGCGACACAGAAGATCATTGCAGGGATGAAGCCCGAGCAGTTGCCGATCCCGCAACACAAGCTGCATCGCTGGACGCACTTTGCCGGACTGTACGCTGGCGAACATGTCGCGGCGACCGAATTTGTGATCGGTGCGACCTTCGTCGCGTTGGGGGCCACCACGACTGACATTTTGATCGGGCTGCTGATCGGAAATGTGTTGGCGGTTCTAAGCTGGACACTGATCACCGCGCCGATCGCAGTCCAAACGCGTCTGAGTCTCTACACATACTTGGACAAGATCGCCGGCGACTCGATGACCCAGCTGTACAACTGGGCCAACGTGCTGATTTTCACCGTCATTTCCGCAGCGATGATTACGGTTTCCTGCACGGCGGTACGATTGCTGTTCAACATACCATCGCAACTGGAATGGTATCCCACCAACAGTCTGTTCGTGATGGTGGTCTTGGCCGTGGGGGCGATCGTGGTCGTCGTTGCGATGTATGGATTCGATGCGGTCGCAGAGTTTTCGGGACTTTGTGGACCCTGGTTGGTCGTCATGTTTGTCAGCGGTGCATTTGCTCTTTTCCCAGCGCTGGCCGAATCGGTGCTGGGACGCCCCTGGCTGGATCATTTTTCTGAGTTCATCACGATTGGCGATCAACTGATTTGGACGGGCGTCAACAGCCAGGGTGAACCTGGCATCGGCCTTTGGGAAGTCGTAGGTTTTGCATGGGCGGCCAACACGATCACTCACTTTGGCTTGATCGACATGGCGCTGCTGCGTTATGCCAAACGCCCGATCTATGGATTGTGCACGAGCGCCGGAATGCTGTTCGGACACTACGTGGCTTGGATTGCCGCTGGGATCATGGGCGCCGGAACCGCCGTGCTGCTGAAGTCGACGATCGTGCAACTGGACCCCGGCGATGTCGCGTTTCAAGCCCTGGGTTACTCGGGCTATGTCATCGTGATTGTTGCTGGATGGACCACCGCAAACGCCAACCTGTACCGGGCCGGCTTAGCAGCCCAAGCCATTTTCCATAATCATTCGCGGATGCAAGTGACTGCCACGGTGGGTGTGATCACGGTCTTGGTCGCTTGTTTCCCGTTTGTGTTCAGTCAAATTCTGCCACTGCTGACGTATGCGGGATTGTTGGTGGTTCCCGTGGGCGCGATCGTGTTCACCGAACACTTCATTTTCCCACGCATCGGGCTGACTCGATATTGGGCACACTACCGCAACCTGACCCACAGCACGCCTGCGGTGGCATCTTGGGCAGCCGGTTTGGTTTTCGCATTTGGCCTGCAAGCGATGCAGGTGATGTCGTTCTTCTATCTGTTCCTGCCGACCTGGATCTTTACGATTGTTCTCTACACATTCTTGGCTCGCCGGTACGGGGCCGCACAGAGTTACACTGCCGAACGAGCGGCTGATCGAGAGCTAAGTGACGCGATCAAGGCGATGCAGGATCAACAAGCGATCGACGATGGCGAACCTGCCATCGACACGTCGCTGTTGACCAAGGCGTTGCGGGCGGTAGCGTGGACGAGCTTGGGATTGACGGCGATCCTAGCGACAATCGTGATGTTCCGAAGTCCGGACATGGCAACCTATGACAAGAACGTTGCCTTCTTCCGCACCTGGGCATTCATTTTCACGATCACTTACTTCAGTTCGTCTTACTGGGCGTTGCACCGACGCAAGGCTGTCCAAAACACTGCTGTCATCCCGGCCTCTGCCGTTTGAACCCAAGGAACATCCGATGCGATTGAACCAACAGAACCTGTCTGAACTGCCCGCCGAACTGCACCCGCCCAACTATGACCGATCGCGGATCAAACCCGGGATTGTGCATGTCGGCATCGGTGGTTTCCATCGGTCCCACGAAGCGTATTACACCGATCAATGGATGCGATTGGGCGAAGGGACCGAACCGGGGGATGCGTCGCAGTGGGGGATCTGCGGGATCGGATTGCGGGAAGCCGATCGCAAGATTGCCACCGTGCTTCAAGAACAGGACTACCTCTATACGCTGATCGTGAAGGAACCCGGCGGCGGTGTCGAACATCGCGTGATCGGATCCATTGTCGATTTCCTGCTTGGTTGTGACGATCCGGCCGCGGTGATCCAGCAGATGGCCAGCCCGGACACCAAGATCGTATCACTGACGATCACCGAAGGCGGCTACAACGTCGATCCCAAGACAGGCGGTTTCGACGCCACCAATCCCGATGCACAGCATGATGTGTCCAGCCCACAACAACCTCGCCTGGTGTTTGGCTACCTGACGGCAGCACTCAAACTGCGGCGTGACCGCGGGCAGCCCGCCTTTACCATCCAATCCTGCGACAACATCCAACACAATGGTGACCTGACCCGCCGCATGGTGATCGAATTCGCTCGCATGCAAGACGCGGCGCTCGCGGATTGGATCGAGGCCGAGGTACGTTTCCCCAACGCGATGGTCGACCGGATCACGCCGGTGACATCTCCGTCGGACATCGAATCCCTGGACCAACAGTTCGGACTGCGTGACGATTGGCCGGTCACTTGTGAACCGTTCTGCCAATGGATCATCGAAGACAACTTTTCCAATGGTCGTCCCGAGTGGGAACAAGTGGGTGCGCAGTTCGTCTCGGATGTCACGCCGTACGAAAAAATGAAGCTGCGTCTGCTAAACGCCGGCCATTCCGTCCTAGGCTTGCTGGGATCGGTCTATGGGTACGCCACCATCGACGAAACGATCGGCGACCCACTGTTTGCGATCTTCCTACGCAGTTTTCTGGACAACGAGGCGACCCCTGTTTTGGATCCCGTCGACGGGATTGACCTGGATCAGTACAAGGACACCTTGATCGAACGATTCGGCAATCCCAACATCAAAGATCGCCTAGAACGCATCTGTCTGGAAAGTTCCAGCAAACTGCCGGTGTTCCTAATCCCCACGGTCCGCGAGAACTTGAAACGAGGCAAGTCGGTGGATCACGCGGCGTTGGTAATCGCCGCCTGGTGCTATTACAGCGATCGCCACGCGGACCGACACGGCAACGCCCTGGAAGTCGTCGACGGACAACAAGCCGAACTGCAATCCGCAGCCAAGAAGACTCCCACCGACCCGCTGGCGTTCATCCGAATCGAATCGGTGTTCGGCGACTTGGCCGAAAACGCACGATTTGCCGAATCGTATCAGCGGCTGGTCAACCAGATCTACGCCGACCCCGACGTATCGGTCCTGATGCAACAGATCGCCAACGGCTAATCAACCGAAAGACTCCTAGCCACCTGCTTATCCCTGCCCCCAACTTAAACTCGAACTCGAACTTAAACTCGAACTTCTTCTCCATGCTCGGAAGATGCGAGAACGCCGCACCGCCCTGCGTCCGCAGGCGTGATGCCAATCGAACGGTCGGCGCTGCGTCTGTTGATGTTGCGCCGAAAAAAAAAGTTCGAGTTCGAGTTCGAGTTCGAGTTCGAGTTCGAGTTCGAGTTCGAGTTCGAGTTTAAGTTCGAGTTCGAGTTCGAGTTCGAGTTTAAGTTCTTGAACCTCTAAGCAGGTAGGCAGGACTGAGCGGACATTGCAGTCGCCAATTCCGATGGCATCCATCGATGTGTTCCTCCATCGGCCCGAAAGCAATCCATGACCCACACGACCACCCCAGCGGCAGCATTGGCCTTCGCTGCATGCCTATTCGCGACCGGGTTTGCGGATCAGCCGACATCTGAATCAACATCCCAAACCTCGTCCCATGGACGCCCGAACGTCTTGTTCATCGCTGTCGATGACTTGCGTCCGTCGATGGGATGTTATGGCGACCCCCATGCGATCACCCCGAACATGGATGGATTGGCGTCCCGAGGCGTGCAGTTCAATCGTGCCTATTGCCAGGTCGCGGTGTGCAATCCGTCACGAGCCAGTTTGATGACAGGCATCCGTCCGGACAACCTGGGCGTGTGGACATTGCCCATCCACTTTCGCGAGGCCAAACCGGACGCCGTAACGATGCCACAATGGTTTCGGCAGTTCGGCTATACCGCGGTCAGCCACGGAAAAATCTATCACAACCCAACGCCCGATCCACAATCATGGAGCGAGCCGATTCGCGCGTTGGGGTTCCTTCCCAATCCGTATCCCGAAGGCACCCGTTCCATCGTCCAGGCAGCGATGACGAATCTGCCTGCCAACGACTGGCGAAAGAACAACCTGCGAAACCCTAGCACCGCTGCGGCTGATCTTGCCGACAACCAATTGCTTGACGGGGCTAGGACCGACATGGCGATCGACGACTTGCGTCGCCTGGGCAAACAACCCGAACCCTTCTTCTTGGCGATGGGATACATCCGACCGCACCTGGCTTGGGTCGCCCCCGAGAAATACTGGCAGATGCACGATCCGACCACGTTGCCGGTCTTGGAGGATCAACAGGTGATTGCTGACACGCCTGGCTACGCACCAAGCAATAACAGTGAACTGTCACACTACGTTGACCTGATCGACATGCCGAAACCGTGGGACGAAACGGAACTGTCGACTGAAAAACGGCGTCATTTGATGCACGGCTATTACGCCTGCGTCAGCTACGTGGACGCACAGATCGGCCGACTGCTGAAAGCCTTGGACGACGAAGGACTGGCCGAAAACACGATCGTTGTGCTGTGGAGCGACCATGGTTGGAAGCTCGGCGAGAATCGCGGTTGGGGGAAGATGACGAACTACGAAATCGATGCCCGGGTGCCGTTGATCATCGCTGCCCCCACGCTACCAACGGCAGGTCAGACGACCAATCAACTGGCTGAATTGCTGGACATTTACCCCACCCTCTGTGAACTCGCGGGGATCGAAACCCCTGACTTTATCGACGGCCGCAGTCTGGTGCCAGTCTTGAAAGATCCCCAAACCGCGGTGCGTGATGCAGCGACAAGTCAGTACTATCGGAAGTTCGATGGTCGCCAATACATGGGCTATTCGATGCGGACGCGCGACTATCGATTCGTCCAGTGGCGTGACTTCGACACCGGTCAGGTGACCGACCACGAACTCTACGATCATCGAACGATCGATATCGAAAGCGAAAACATCTTTCCCACCGCGTCGACCGACCTGATCGATCGCTTGACGCAACAATTGGTCCAGTCCCATCCACCCCAAGAACTGCGGATGACCCCCGCCATCCATTCGAACCCGAACCCGGGCAGGTGGCGTGCGGAAATGATCATCAGCAACCAAACGCAAACAGAACTGAGGGTGTATCCGATCACACCCTCGGGTAGACGAGGCCGCGTCAAACGAATCAAAGCGTCGCTTCGTGCAACCTTCCAGGCACGCATCGGGAATGTTTTTGTTGTCGAAAGCGAAGACGGACGGATTTACGAAATTCACTCGCCGTCGTTCTCGTCGCGAAAGATTGTGATCCAGTAGCCAGCACATTGAACCTGAACGTTCTTTGTTCAATCGAGTGTCTTGGCACCGAAACCGTCGCCCCGCTCGCTTGAACATGAAGACGAATCGCTGGCTAAGCGAGACCCGATCGATCTGCCGGCAGACCCCACCGTCGTCAAATTCAAAGACATCGATCTGGCACCCGTGCGGAAGGATTGATGATTCGACGACCATGATTCGGATCGCTCGAACGACGCGACTGCGGATCGTAGTGGTTTTGCCCCACCGGTTCGCTGGATTCCCCCAGACGTTGGGTTTGCGTCCGCAGAAATCCCGCAAAACTGGCCATCATCAATACGACCGCAGTCGCGATAGCGGTAAGGTGAACGATGGTTACTAGGTTTGTCATGTTTGGCTCCGGCGGATGGATCACAGACGACTTTCGTTGCAAGAACTATCGCACTGAAACGTGAGCCCGAGCTAAAGCGAACTTAAAACCGACTTTAGATTGGGCCCAAAGTGGCCGCTGGTAGCACCGCCGAAATCTCGCTGATAAAGAAAACTTTATCTTGGGTTCATTTCTCGCTTACTTCGGCCAACAATACTGGGACCAGAATCCCACATCTCTGTTTTCCAACGAGCCGTTCGATGAGTATCCGCCTATTGGTCGTCGAAGACGAGCCAGGAATCGCTGACTTCCTGGTTCGCGGACTGACGGAAGAGGGATATGCGGTTACCCATGTAGCCGACGGTCAACATGCTTGGCTGCGATTGCAATCCGAAACCTGGGACCTAGTGCTTTTGGATTGGTGGCTGCCAGGCGAGGACGGGCTACAGATCCTGAAACGGTTCCGCCAAAAGAATCGCACCACACCCGTGCTGTTTTTGACTGCCCGCGACGGGGTCAGCGAACGTGTCACGGGGCTGGATTCCGGTGCCGACGACTATCTGACCAAACCATTCGCCTTCGAAGAATTGTTAGCGCGAGTGCGATCGCTGCTGAGACGCCAGGGGCAATCGGATTCGCTGCACCTGGAATACCAGGACATTCGCATCGATCTGGCTCAACAGAAAGCTACCCGCGGTGACATGCCGATCGACCTGACCGCAAAAGAGCTGTCTCTGTTGACGATGTTCTTGCGGCACCCTGGACGCGTGCTTTCGCGAACACGAATTTACGAAACGGTTTGGGACGAAAACTTTGACGGCATGTCCAATACGCTTGAAGTGCACGTCAAAGAACTAAGACGCAAACTGGAAAAAATGGGACCACGTGTCATCCAGACACAGCGTGGCCAGGGTTACATCCTGGAATTGCCCCAGTAACCTCATGAGTTTAACCAATCGCGTTTGTACGTTCTTTCTCGCCGCGTTGGGCATCATCCTGGCGATCTATTCGTTGGTCTTCTACGGCGTCACACGCGACCATATCCACGACCAGTTCAGCGGCGAGATGCGGGGTGTGTTGAATTCGCTGATCGCGGCGGCCGAAGTCGAAGAGACCGAGGTCAAATGGCAACCGCTAGAACACTCGATCGACATCGGTGTCCACGACGAGTTTGGCGAGGTCCAATGGGTGGTCCGCGGCGATGATGGCCTGATCGTCGAGCAATCTCGGTCCGCCGACCGCGACTTTCTATCACGAACCGAACGACTAGCGGACAGTGGCGGCATCACCCCAAACACTGCCGCGACGATGGCCAGGGTGGACAACTGGGTGCTGATGGGCCAGCAGGTATCGGCCCCCCATCCATTGCGGATCCAACGTGAGTTCGACGAATTCGACCAGCTATCGGTAGCGGTGGGGCGTTCAACGATACCCCGGGACGCCATTCTGTTTCGTTTGACTCTGCTGGTGACGTTGCTGCCACTTTTAGCTTGGTCGATCGCTGCTGTCTTGGGCCGATGGGTGATTCGCAAAGCGCTTCGTCCCGTTTCCGCGATGGCCAAACAGGCTCAACAGATCACGGGCACAGACTTCCAGTCGCGACTGACGCACGGCGATTCCGGTGACGAACTGACGGAACTGGGCACCGCATTCAACCGCTTGCTGGACCGCCAACAAACAGCGTTCGAACAACAGCGGCGATTCGCCGGCGATGCCGCCCATGAATTACGAACGCCAATCACTGTGCTGCTAGGACAGATCGACGTGACCTTGCGTCGACGGCGAAGCGAAAGCGAGTATGAATCGAACCTAGAATTGCTGCGGTCGGAAACTCAATCCCTGCAGGAGATCGTCGAATCGCTGCTGTTCCTAGCCCGCAGTGATGCCGAATCGGATCCTCCGCCGCTGCGGAGCGTGAACGTAACGCGGTGGCTAGAACATCAATCCATGACGTGGTCAGCCAACACACGATCTCAAGATCTTTGTATCGAGAATCAGTTAGTCGATCCCACGATGGTCCGTGCGACCACCGCCCTGCTTGGCCGAGTTGTCGACAACCTGGTGTTCAACGCGATGAAGTACAGCAAGGCTGGAAGTCCCGTCATCGTTCGCGTGTCACTAGAGGACAAGGAAGTGCTGTTTCAGGTCCTCGATTCGGGCCCCGGAATCGCCGCCGACGATCTCCCACAACTTTTTGACGCATTTTTTCGATCCAGCGAAGCGCGACGTCGAGGGATCGCTGGATCCGGTCTTGGGCTCGCCATCGCAAGCCGCATCGCTGCCACGCTGGGTGGCAAACTGGAATGTGAAAGTACGCTGGGACACGGAAGTTGCTTTACCCTGCGTCTACCTGTGGCGATCGAGACCTAAGTCTCGTAATTCTCGGCATGATGAACCCCATTTCATCTTCGGTTCACGGTCACCTTATCCAGCAGTGCGATCCTAGATTCAGACGCTGACACAACGCCGGCGTCGGCCGCCGGCCGTGCGGTTCCAGGAACACGAATCAGGATGAAATCAACGATGCTACGTTCGATCAAAGAAGCCATCAAAAACCACGTCACCCCTGTACGTGACCCGCTTGATTTGGACGCCATGTCCATGACGCTTCATCACTGCGCAAGGTTGGTGGAACAGCAAAGAACGCAACAACGACTCAAGCAAGAACCCTGCCGGGGCATGAACGACAACGCAACACGCAATAGCGGCAGTTGACGTTGACGTAGGATGGCCTTTCCAGGCCGTCGATGCACGAACTCCCTTTCGCGACGGCCTGGAATGGCCGTTCTACTTTGGGTGCTTGCTACCGCTAAAACCTAGGCCATCAAACGATAGACCACTGCTGCTAGGACGGCGCCTACGATCGGCCCAGCAACCGGAACCCAAGCGTATCCCCAGTCGCTGTCTCGTTTACCTTTGATCGGAAACAGGAAGTGAACCAAACGTGGACCTAGATCACGAGCCGGGTTGATGGCATAGCCCGTCGTTCCACCTAGCGACATGCCGATCCCGAAGACAAGCAACCCGACCGGCAGCAGTCCCAGCGAACCCAGGCCAAGGATCGGATCAGTGTCCGCGGGTCCGCTGCCATGCACCAACGACGGTGCCGCCATCAAGAAGATGGGCAGAATCAGTGCAAACGTCCCGATCGCTTCACAGAAGAACGCTTGCATGTTTCCAGGGATCGCTGGCCCCGTGCTGAAGCAGGCAAGTTTGGCATCCGCATCATCGGTTGCGTCAAAGTGCGGGCGATAAAATGCGTAAACCAAAGCCGCCCCGATGATCGCCCCAACGAACTGAGCGGCGATGTACAGGACCATCAATTCCAGCTCCATCTTGCCCGCCACGAACATGGCAATCGAAACCGCCGGATTCAAGTGCGCGCCACTGACTTCGTTGGCACAGAACGCGCCAACAAAGACGGCAACACCCCAACCGGCACTAATCAACAACCAACTGCCGTCACCCGCTTTGGTCCGCGCTAACACCATGTTCGCGACGACTCCGTTCCCAAAGAGGACCAGCATCATGGTTCCGATGACTTCAGCAGTAAATTCAGGCATTGTGTCGTTTGCAAATGGATGGGGTGTCGGTGCAGAAAGGCAATGGATCGCTGGACTGGCTGAAACCCAGTCGAACCCAGGCCATGGGCAGCCGGATATTCTAACGCAGTCGAGGCGGCCTGATGAACCACGATGCCAAACCGAATTCTTCGCTGAAACAATCCAGATTCGGATGGTCCAAAGCGTGTATGATCGTGACTTAAAGTAGCCCCTCCCCACCTCCCGCCTAGCGAGTTCTTCGATGCTTCGATTCTATCTAACCGCCATGGTTTCCCTAACGTTGCTTGGTGTTGTTGCACAAGCCGAAGATACCGCTGGCCCCGCACCCGCGATGATGGTCAGCGTTTCGGATCACCCGTCCATTCAGGCTGCCATCGATTCGCTGCCGACCAGTGGCGGAATCGTGCAGATCCCACCCGGCATTTTCGAGCTGAGCGAACCGCTAAAGATCCGCACCTCCGACACACTGATTCGAGGCAGCGGCGCTGCCACACACCTAAAAAACAATAACGCGGACGGATTGCCCGCGATCGAGATTGCTGCCGCAACCTACGACGGCAAAAAGACACCCAAGGACGATGTACTTTGGCGAGTCCAAATCGTTGACCTGCAGGTTACCGGCAACCCCAACAGCGGAGATGGGTTGTTAGCCAGAGAAGTCAACGAAATCTTCATCCATTCGGTGACCGTGTCCCGCAATGGTCGACACGGCATTTTCCTGGACCGTTGCTACGAAGATCCTCGCATCAGCGACAACCTGATCACCTACAACAAAGCCGATGGGATTCGTTTAGAAGGCAACCACGACATCGTTGTGTCGGCCAACCATTTCGAAGAAAATCAAACTGGGCTGCAGTGTCTGGATAGTTTCAACTTGTGCATGAACGGAAACAACTTGGACGATCACCTTGGCGATGGTGTGATCATCGAAAACACCTACGGCAGCGTGCTTAGCGGAAACATGATCGAAGAATGCAATGGATGGGGCATCATCATCGACCGAGACTGCTATGGCATCACGATCAGCGCAAACGTGATCGCGCATGAATTCACCGGAGGCATCGATTTGCGGGATGCTCATGGGTGCGCGATCAGTGCGAACACCTTCACTCTGGCCAAGAATGCGGGACTTGCCATCCGAAAAGGCTCTGGTCGCGTCACCGTGACAGGAAACAATTTCTGCAACTCCTACACTGGCGACAAAAACCGACGCGACAGCGTTTCAACCAAACACGAGCCGGAACCAGACGCGGCGGCCGGGTTGTTGATCGAAACAGACGAACCGATCGTCGTCGTTGGAAACATGTTTAGCGGAATGGATGGCGATCCGATCGTAGGATCCGACAAAATCATCCAAGCTCAGCTGCAAACAAATCTAGGGATGTCGAAAACGAAGTAAACGGGATAGCTCGGATGAGAGCTCGTGCCGCTTGCAACGTAAAGTCACCGGGCACTGGACGCCAGTCGCCACGAAACGAAGTACGCATTGGAGACACCCGATGAAAAACTTGTTGATTCTGGCTGTGGGATGGTTCGTTCTGTCTAGTGGCGTTCGTGCTGACCAGAGCGTACCCGACGGCTGGACGGCGGAGTCTCCGCGCAGGGAAATACGGCCCGATTTCACGTGGGATCCTTCGGGTGGACCGGACCAGGGATCGCTGATCATCCGTGCCGATCACCGTGCGGGATTGATGGGTTCTTGGACGCGAACGATTCCGGTCCAAGGCAATCATCACTATCGATTCTCCGTCGATCGCAAGACCGAAGGCGTCGCACTGCCTCGCCGCACGGGTGTCGCTCGGATGGTTTGGCTTGACGCGTCGGGTGGCAAGCCGAAACACGCCGAGCCAAGTGATTTGTCCTATCGCCCAGGCGAACGACCACGGGCAGAGCCGGAGCTTCCCAAATTGGTTTCGACGCGTGATGGTTGGGATCGGATCGAAGGCGTCTACCTGTCGCCCCCCAACGCGACACAAGTGAGACTTGAATTGCATTTCCGCTGGGGCGAGCCGCATTCATCGGTGCGGTGGACGGTGCCAAAGATGGAAGTGACTCAAGCGCCTGCCCCGCGAACCGTCCGCTTGGCCACCGTTCATTTCCAGCCCCGCGATGGAAAGACTGCGAAACAGAAACGAGAACAATTTGCGACTCTGATCGCTGACGCCGCGGGCCAACGCGCCGACTTGATCGTGCTACCCGAAACGTTGACTTTCTATGGATCGGGTGGCAGCTATGCCGATGCGGCCGAGCCAATTCCCGGTCCATCGTCCGACTACTTTGCAAAGCTGGCCATGCAACACGACACGTACATCGTGGCTGGATTGATCGAGCGTGACGGTCACTTGATTTATAACGTCGCCGTGCTGCTCGGTCCCGACGGAAACATCGTTGGCAAGTATCGCAAGGTCACTCTGCCACGCGGCGAAATCGAAGGTGGAGTAACACCGGGGGATCAGTACCCTGTGTTCGAAACTCGCTTCGGCAAGGTTGGCATGATGGTCTGCTACGACGGGTTCTTTCCCGAGGTGGCTCGCGAGCTATCGAATCGTGGCGCCGAAGTGATCGCTTGGCCAGTGTGGGGCTGCAATCCATTGTTGGCGTCGGCTAGGGCCTGCGAGAACCATGTCTATCTAATCAGCAGCACCTACATGGACTTTAGCGACAACTGGGCGCAGTCAGCCATCTACGCAAAGGATGGAACCACGCTGGCACACGCAGAAAACTGGGGCAGCGTCTGCGTCGCAGAAGTTGACCTGGGCAAACCGCTGCATTGGCCAAGCCTGGGTGACTTTCAAGCCGAAATACAAGCTCATCGACCCGTCGTGGATCCGATTCCATGAAACTCGATCCGGTGCTCCGTTTCCAAACTAATCGATGACAACGAATTCGCTGCAATTGAACAGCGACAGACACAGATGCGTCAGTTGGTCAGCACGAGAGAGTTGTCCGGCACTCAGAAATTCGTTGACCTCGTCAAGTTCATCACCGACGGGCGTTCGCCCCAGCGTTCGAAGAAAGGCCGCACGGACTTGCGATTCCTGAGTCGATTCGGTCTGCATGATCTGCTTGGACAGATGCTGTGCTGTGCTGAACGTGAACTGGGAATTCAGCAAGTGGAGTGATTGGGGTGCGGTCGTCGAAGCGCCGCGGTCGGCACAGCTTGCATTCGCACTGGGGCGGTCAAAAACTTCGAAGATTGGGTAGCGTAAATTTCGTCGTGCAAAGACATAGATGCTGCGACGATCATGTTCCGATTCGTCCGGCGTGACCTTCCACTGATCCTTCAGCAGCGTCCCCACCAATTCTTTGGGCAACGGCGGACGCACACTTGGACCGCCCATTTTGAAATTGATTTGTCCGGACGACGCGAGCAAGGCATCGCGAATCGCTTCGCCCTCCAGACGCCAGCGAGGATACCGCCATAGCAGTCGGTTGTGCGGATCCTGTTTCAGTCCTACTGCCCACGCATCTCGGTCTGCTGGCGATGCGTCATCCGCCAAGCGACTGTGTTGGCGGTAGGCTGCGGACGTCACGATCAGGCGATGAAGGTCTTTCAGACTCCATCCACGCCGGACCAATTCGGTGGCTAGCCAATCCAGCAGATCGCTGTTGCTAGGGTCCGCCCCCATCACCCCGAACTCGCTGGGCGTCTCGACAAGCCCCGTACCAAAATGATGCTGCCAAACACGGTTGACGATCACGCGGGCAGTCAGCGGGTTGTCGCGTGACACCAACCAGTTCGCCAATCCGGT
Source organism: Rubripirellula lacrimiformis (assembly GCF_007741535.1). Taxonomy (NCBI): domain Bacteria; kingdom Pseudomonadati; phylum Planctomycetota; class Planctomycetia; order Pirellulales; family Pirellulaceae; genus Rubripirellula; species Rubripirellula lacrimiformis. The sequence goes on along the minus strand of NZ_CP036525.1, from coordinate 595,218 downwards.
ACGCAGGCCCGCAGACCCATCGGTCGGTTGCGGTAGATAGACGTTCGTTTTGGTTGAAACCACGCGGATCACACCCGGATCCAACTCGGGCCCCAGCCTACGAAAATCGCCTCGCAGCATCAGGTGACTGGCGTGTTCGTACGGAAACGTTTCGTCCAACACCGACAGCGATTGGTTCTTTCGAAGCTTGACGGCAGGTTCAAAGACAGCGCGAAGGCGATAGAAATCGGCTTGACTGATCGCGTCGTACTTGTGGTCATGACACTGCGCACAGCCCACCTGCAATCCCAGGAAGACTTCCCCGACTGCCGACGCAACCTCATTCAAAACGCTGTGCTGTCGCTCTTTGGCAAGATTGATGTCCGGCATGTCGGGGCCCGACAAGCAAAATCGAGTGGCGGTCCGAGCCGAGGGATCGTCTGGATACAATTCGTCCCCAGCAATCTGCCTGCGGACAAACTCGTCGTATGGCATGTCGTCATTCAGCGCCGACACCACCCAATCGCGATACGTCCAGGCATCTGCCCGGACCTTGTCGTGTTCGAAACCATCGGTTTCAGCAAAGCGTGCCAGGTCCAGCCAATGTTGAGCCCAGCGTTCCCCGTAGCGTGGCGAATCCAGCAACCGATCGACCACACGTGCATAGGCTTGCCGGCCATCGTCGGACTGGAATTCGGCGATTTCGCTGGGGGTCGGGGGCAGTCCCGTCAAGTCGAACGTCAAACGCCGGATCAACGTGTGGGCAGGTGCCGGCGGCTGTGGGCGAAGTCCCTGACGTTCCAGTTCGCGGAACAAGAACGCATCGATTGGATGGTTGCCCCACGCCGCCCCACCACCGACCGGCACATCCACGTTCGCGATCGGCTGAAAGGCCCAGTGATCGCGGTCATAGGGATCAATCGCGGTTTCAACATACTTGGCCGATTCGTCCTGGCTTTCTTCGGCGGCCAACGCCGGCAAAGGCACGGGCAAGCCCGAACTGATGACCGCGCCAACCGTCATCATCCAGCGGCCGATCCACTTCTTTGCCGGGCGACGCGTGACCGCACCCCCGAGTGTCACCCGTCCACTGCCAGCGATTCGTCTCGTTTGAATTCGCATCATGTCAGGATCCCGTCGATGGCTTCCGCTTCATCCGGACCCGTCAAACGCTTGTCCAGTCCGTTGTGAAAGTGCGTTAGGTCGTAGTGGTCGATCCCCAGCAGGTGCAGCAGCGTCGCGTGGAAATCCGTCACCGACACTTTGTCCGTCACCGACCGGAGTCCGATTTCGTCGGTCGCCCCATAGGCGCGTCCGCCCCGGATTCCGGCTCCCGCCAACCAGACACTGAACCCCCACGGATTGTGATCACGCCCTTTCCCCTGCTCGCTCATCGGCATCCTCCCGAACTCGCCACCCCAGATGACCAAGGTGTCTTCCAGCAATCCGCGTTGCTTGAGGTCTTGAAGCAAACCTGCGACGGGCTTATCCGTTCGCCGACAGTATTCCGAATGATTCTTATCCACATCCGCATGCGCGTCCCAGCCATTGGTATCACCGGAATACAACTGCACGAATCGCACACCACTTTCGACCATCCGGCGTGCCAACAAGCATCGCTCCCCAAACTCGCGAGTCTCGGGTTGGTCGATGCCGTACAGCGATTTTGTCTGCTGAGTCTCTCGACTGATGTCGACCAATTCCGGTGCTTCCGACTGCATCCGGAACGCCAACTCGTACGCCTTCACCCGAGCCGATAGTCGATCGTCCGAGTCCCGCCGTTCCAGGTGTCGTCGATTCAGACTTTGGATTAACGAAAGATCGCGATACTGTTGCTCGGCGGTCACGCCGTCCTGGGGTTGCAGGTCCAGAATAGGAGAGCTTCCCGAACGCATCGTCACCCCCTGATACGACGCCGAAAGATACCCGTTGCCCCATGCAGGAGGTCCACCTTTCAAACCGCCGCCGGGATCGGGAAGCACCACAAACGCTGGCATGTTCTGGTTTTCGGTCCCCAATCCATAAGCCACCCAACTGCCAACACTTGGACAGCCCATCAGGATGCTGCCGGTGTTCATTTGATAGACCGACTGTGGATGGTTCACGCTGTCGCCGTGCATCGAACGAACCACGCACAGATCGTCAGCGTGCTTCGAAATGTGCGGCAGAAAATCGCTTATCTCCAATCCCGATTGACCGCGTGGACGGAAACGGCGAACCGGTGCCAGCAACGGATTATTCGCCACATTTCGCCGCGTCATGATGTTGCCAAAGCTGTCCGGCAACGGCTTGCCACCGTATTTCGTCAGCGCTGGCTTGGGATCCAAAAGATCGACGTGGCTTGGACCACCATGCATGAACAGCCAAATCACTCGTTTGGCACGTGGTGCAAAATGGGGCTGCGACAGTGCCGCAGCATCCTGTGATTGAGCCAACGCCGCATAGGCCAGCATCCCCATTCCGCCGCCCGCGCTGGCCAAGAACGATCGTCGCGAGCACCCGGCCACACCATCCGCAAGATTCGCATCCATCATGTCACCAAGGCAATTTGATTCATGGAGGGTAAAGGGATTCGTGGAGGCCGCGGGATCCGCGCACAAGTCACTGACGTCTTCGATGCTTCGGTACGATTTCTACTGGGGCCACTCGGTGACCCCATTGGCCATTACGTGCAGCAAGTTGTCGATTTCACTTCCCAGATGCGACGCACTGGGACTGACCCTTGAATTCAGCAAGGCAACAAAATTCTTGCCGTCATGCCGGCGGATCAAAATGGTTGCGGTCCCTGAAAGCGATCCAGTGTGCCAATGATTGACCTTGTCCTTGCCGACGTTTCGATTGCTCCATCCGAACGAATAGTAGCGAGACTTCGGAGCCCCATCTTCGGCGTGCCCCGCCAAACCAGGCGGCCGCCCATACATCATTTCGATGCTGCGGCGGCTCAGGATGGGACAGTTGTCGGGATCATCAAACGCGGCAGCGAACTTTGCCAAATCCGTTGCGGATGCGATCCATGCCCCGTGTGAATCCATCGCTTCCAGATTCCATCCGCCGTAGGGCGATGGGACGGTGTCGCCCAAGTCTGCGGCGAACACCGACTCGGTCGTTCCCGGATGGTAGTAACGAACCTCATGCTTTGCTCGGCCATCTAGGCGGGTCGCCCCAATCCGCATCGACGTAACGCCGATCGGTGCAAGCACATGCTGTTTGACGTAACCTTCATAGCTTTGTCCGGTCAGCTTTTCGATCACGCGACCAAGCAAGCAGTAACCAAAGTTCGAATAGGCGTAGCGTGCCCCCGGATCAAAGTCAAGTTTGTGGGAAAGCATCGCTCGAATCACGGCCGATTGATCGGCCGGTGCGGGGACGCCGATCTGGTTGGCAAACGATACCGATTTGAACATCGCGTCGAACGACTGATCACGGTCCCAACCACCACGATGCTGCAACAGATGTTCGATCGTGATTTCCCGATAACGGACGTCGAATGCATCGCCTGCTGCTTTGATATCATCGTTGAAGTCAAGAACATCGAAGACCTTATCGGTTGCATTCAACTTTCCATTTTCAATCAACTGCAAAATCGCGACCGCTGTGATCGGCTTGGACAAACTAGCGATGCGGAATAGGCTTTCGGGGTCGACTTGTTCGTGGGTGGCGATATCGGCGTATCCGTACCCACGTGCGAAGACAACTTTTCCATGATCAGTCACGGCGACGGACGCACCTGGAACACGGTGCTTTCGCATGAACTCTTTCATCCCCGAATCGTAGCTGGCAAATCGCGGGTCCGTTGGTCCTGACGAAACGGCATAGGGCGCCTTGCCAGCGTCGTATCCCGGGCCTCGCAGAACACGACCGGGGCGTTTGCCCGTGAATTTGCCGTCTGCCAACACGACCTGGCCATTGACCAGCACGTGCTTCATGCCTTCGGAAAGTGCTGCGGGGTCCTTGAAATCGGCGCGATCGATTAGCCCGTCATAGTCAAACACGATCACATCAGCCGCCATGCCAACGGCAATCCGACCGCGGTCGTATGCCATCACGTTGTTGGCCGCGGCGGCGCTGGCCTGTGCGACCGCGCGTTCGAAAGAAATCGAACCCAAATCGCGAACGTACCGCGAAAACAAACGCGGGAAGGCACCGAAGGCGCGTGGATGCGAGGCGGATCGACTGCCACCGGCGGGGCCTACGTCGGTACAAAACGAAACAAATTCCTGTTGCATGGCCAGGATCTTGTTGGCGTCCGTCATCGTCTGGGGCAATGCAAAAGCGTCGTTCTTCACGAGGTCAAAAAACGTATCCCAAGGCGACTCATCGAGCGCTTCGGCGATCTTGGCAACCGATTTTCCCTCGTGCCCGCGATAGCGTGAATCTTTGCAGCGGCCGACGACAATCCGGTCCCAATCTTTGCCGGCGTGCCGAAACCAGTTCTCCCATCCGTCCGACGATTCCATTTCATTGCGAATTTCAAGACGCAAATCGGAATCGTCTAACCGGGCCAACAACTGTGCATGACCGTCGGCGAAATGACGGGGGTGAATCAGTGCAGCGATCCCAAGCCCATTGTTGATGTACGGATAGATATCTGCGGTCACCTGATGCCCCTGCGACCGAGCCGCTTTGATACGGGCAATGGCCAACTGCATCTTGCCCCAATTCTGTTGTCCAGCGGCCTTCAGGTGGAAGATATGGACCGGCGTCTGGCCTTCGCGACCGATTTCCAAAGCCTCGTCGATCGCTTCTAGCAACCGATCGCCTTCGTTCCGCATGTGCGTGTAGTAGCGTCCACCGTACTGGCCTGCCGCCGACGCCAGTGCCGCAATTTCCTTCGTCGTCGCATAGACCGCCGGTGGATAAATCAACGCCGTCGAAACTCCGATCGCTCCCGCTTCCATCGCCTCCTGTACCAACGATTGCATCTGAACCAGTTCGTCATCGCTGGGACGTCGATCGACATCCCCCAGAACGATTCTGCGAATCTGTGTATGACCGACGGTTTGAACCAAATTGACGGGCAGTCCTTTGGATTCGACCAGTGCGAAATACTCCGCCATCGTCGTGTACCCCTGGCGTCTACCCTGTTCCGGCCCCAGTGGAGCGGCTGATCCGCCTTCGCCCGCATTGATCGTGGTGATCCCCTGCGTCAGCAAGTTCATCGCCGTCTTGGGATCATCGACCATCGGGGAAGCCGTTTGCCCCATCATGTCGATGAACCCCGGTGCCACGATCAATCCATCCGCATCGATCACCTCGTCCGCATCGGACTCTGCGATCTGTCCAATCCGGACGATCTTTCCGTCGGCCAATCCAACATCGGCAACGTACCAAGGGGCGCCCGTGCCATCGACGATCCGCCCTCCCTTGATGACGATGTCCAGGTCGCCGTCCGCTGTGGCACTGCGACCTAGTAGCCCCAGCGCGATGATCGTGACGATTCCCAACCAGAAGTAGTTTCGCGATAGCACGGCGTGAATCCTTGGTGAACGAGCGGCAAACGGTGGGCAACGGCAAAAAGACAGTTTCGACGATTACGGCGTCGGTTCGTCGGCCCCGAGCACTTCTAAACGCATGTTCCGAAAACGAACTTCGGTTTTGCCCCCGCTATGAAGTTGGAATGCAATGATTCCACGCTCCGCCCCTTGGGGGTCATCCAGATCAACACAGAGTTGACCGTTGATGTACGTCCGGATGTGATGATGATCGGCAACCACCTGATACGTGTTCCAATCACCCACTTGAATGTGGGCTTCGCCTGATTGGTCCCACAGCAGGGCACGGCCGTGTTCTTCATACAGTTTGCCCCACCATCCTTGACCGATATCGGCCTGATAGCCACTGACCTGGCCATCGTGGGCTCGGCTGCGAAACTGGATTCCGCTGTTGCCCGCGTTATCGACCAACTTCACGTCGACGGTCAATCGAAAATTGTCGGCCGATAGGTCGCTGACGATCCATTCGTTTTGCTTCAGACCCTCGGTACGGCCAACCAATTCGCCGTTTTCGACAGACCACAGTCCGTCGGCCCCGGACCATCCGGCCAAATCTTTGCCATTGAAGATCAGGGAAGCGTTTTCGGGGGACGCCAACATCGGCGACTGTTGTTTGCCGCGCAGGTAGGCGACCAAAGATCGCACTTCGTGCTGGCTGAACTGTTTCAACTGGTCATCGGGCATCATCGACTTGGTGCTTTCCGAACGATCCTCAATTTCGTCGATCGGCAGCACCACCACTGCATCCGTCGTTTGAATCGTGATGGAATTTTTGTCTTCGGCTTTGACCAACCCGCTGACCACTCGTCCATCGACCGTCAACAACACCGTCGGCAAATACTCTTTCGCCATCACCGCACTGGGGTCGACCACATTGCTAAGCAGGTAATCCAGGTTCGACCGATTGGATCCCGTCAAATCGGGGCCCACCTTGTACCCGACACCGTATAGCTGGTGACATTTCATGCACGTCTTGGCGAACACGGATCGTCCGAGTTCGATATCAGGCTCGGGATGCGAATCGGATTCCACCAACGCCTTGTACTCGGCGATCATCGCCATTTTGTCGGCCGCTGATTCGCGAACAGTTCCCCAAACACTTTCTAATTTTGCATCGATGCCTTTGTCACGCAGGAACTGAAGTTGGCGAACCAGATCGGCGGTCAAATCCGTGGACGCAATCTGTTGCGTCTCGATCGCGTCCAGCAGTGCGTGACCGGAGGCGGCGCGTGCACAAAGTGTCCCTAATGCCATCCGTTTCTGCTGTGGCGTGAAGTCGGCATAGGAACCAAGCAGCGCTGGCGCGACGCGGGGATCATTGTATTGCGCCAAACCTTGAATGGCTGCCTCGCGCAGCGATGCTTCGTCCCCCAACAACGACGTCAACGTTGGCACCAGGCCTGCGTCATTCGCATCGATCAATGCCCCCAGTGCCACTTGACGGGACTTCTGCGCAGACGATGGATCGACCACCTGGGAACGCATTGCATCCAACGCGGTCTCGTCGCCAAACGTCACCCCCAAAGCGACCGATTGCAGTCGCACATTCTTGTCGTCACTGGAAAGCAGCTTTTGGGAAACCGCCGCCCAATCCGAGGGAGTTTCGACTTGGCGCTGCCCCTGCAGAGCCGATCGAATGGATTTCAGGTAAGTCAATTGCAGCGATGATGTGGATGCATCCCCCAATCCCCTGACCAGAACGGCCAACGATTCCCCAGCATCACGGCTTCCAATCCGCCGCAACATGAAGTCTCGCAATAACGGGATCCCTTCCCCCGCAGACATCGCCAAGGTGAGTGCGCGTTGGGCGTCCACGTCCGCTAGCGGTTCAGCCGCATACCAATACATCAACGGCAAGTTATGGTCGCGACTATCTTCGGCATGGGACGTCAACGATTCCAACAGTTGCCAGCGGGAATCCAACGGGATCCGCTGTGCAGCGGACGCAAGGTACAACCGAACAATCGGCGAATCATCCGACTGTGCTAGATCGCCAAATTGCCCCAACACTTCCGGTGAAGGCTGATTTTCGGCAGATTCCATCGCCAACTGAATCGCCCAGCCACGAACATACGGGCTAGGGTCGGCGAACAATTTCTTGGTTCGATCAGCGCTAAGTTGTCCGATCACATGCAATGCCCAAACCGCTCGCAATCGACGCGTATCATCCGCATGCGTGGTCGCGATCTCGTTCAGCGTTGCGACCGCCGCGGCATCGATAGGCCCAGCAACCGACCGCTGTTGCAGCAGCCGCCGACCATGTCGCACATACCAATCGTTCGGGTGCAACACCGTTTCGGCGAGTTCGCTGTCCGACAGTTTCGCAAGGTCGACACCGACGCTTCCGTCACGATCGCCGTAGCTGATTTTATAGATCCGGCCGTTGCTTCGATCATGCCGATCCACCTCGCGGCGATGGCAGGCTTCCATGTCGTACCAATCAATCATCCACGCATTGCCATCCGGGCCATAACGCAGATTCAGAATCTGAGACGCATTGTCACCGGTCATCAAGAAATCGGGACCGTGTCCGCCGATGTATCCCGAACCGTTGGGTTTTAGGATGTCGACATTCAAACGTTGTCCGTGAATGTTGTTCATGAACAGTTGGTCGCGATAGCGATCGGGCCAACGATCCCCTAGATAGATCATCGCCCCGGCGTGAGCGTGGCCGCCACCGGCAGAGTCCGACTTGCTGTTTCCGCCGTGCGGTGTGGCACCTAGATAGTGCAAATGGTCGGCGACCGTCACGATGTCTCGATAGGTGTGTTTGTTGAAGTGTTGGCCGCCTTGGCGTTGGTATCTGGCACCTTGGATAATGTGGTACAGGTGCGGGATGACACATGCGGTGATGAAGGCTTGACCGCGATCATTGAAATCGACGCCCCACGGGTTGCTGGTCCCGTGGGCGAACACTTCGAATTCATGTCGGACCGGGTGGTATCGCCACACACCGCAGTTCAGCGGGGTCCGCTCGGCATCGGGGGTACCGGGTTTCCCGACACGCGAATGAGTGAACACGCCATGACAACCGTAAAGCCAGCCGTCCGGCCCCCAGATAAACGCGTTCAGGGTCTCGTGCGTATCTTGCAGTCCCCATCCATCCAACAAAATCTGTGGCTCGGCATCGGGAACGTCATCGCCATCTTTGTCGGGAATGAACATCAGGTACGGAGCGGCCCCGACCCAAACACCGCCAAACCCAACCTCTAAACCGCTGACGAGGTTCAACCCTTCGGCAAACACGGTTCGCTTATCAAGCGATCCGTTTCCGTCGGTGTCCTCGAAGACCAAGATCCGGTCTCGTCCTTCGCCATCCTTTGCTCGCACCGGGTACTCGTAAGCCTCCGCGATCCAGACTCGCCCTCGATCGTCAAGCGCCATCGCGATGGGCTGCCTCACCTCTGGCTCCGACGCGCCAACGGTCACCGCAAACCCAGCGGGCAACTGCATCGCTTCTGCGGCTAGTTGGGCGGCCAATCCAGAGTGCGGGTATTCGTCGGCTTTCAGTGCGACGCTTGCCGGAGTCGGCTTTGCCGGTGCTGTTTCGTGCAAGCGAAAATCATCAAAATTCAAATGTCCCCAACCGCCGGTCGCTTCGTCAACCAATCGCACGATGATCTCTTTGCCAACGTGCCCTCTTAGGTCAACGACCACGCGCCGCATCGTTTCGCGTTTGGTTCCACTGATCTGATAGAAGACGTTGCCGCTGTCCTTGCGAATCAGTTCGACGCGTGTCGATTCGCCATCACCGCCGTTGGACCAAAACGAACCATACCGCTGCGACACGACCAACGGTGTCGACGTCAACGTGCCGGTCGGCTTGTCACCATGCTTTTCAAAACTGCCGATCCAAAAATCGCCCTGATGATTGCTGTGCATGTCGCTACGTCGCGCATGAACCGTATCACCCTGGATCGGTTGGCCGTCGAACGCGTTTCCGTCGGGAGTCCAGTCGCCGAGCGTCCCCGATTCAAAATCCAGGTTCAGCACTTTGCCGTCGATCGACTTGGGCTTTTCGCCTTCCGACGCAGCACCCGATTTCGACGATCCGGTGGGACCAACGACACAGTTCCCGTCCGACGTTTTGATGCGCAGATAGTCGATGGCGAACATGTACGACTGCTTGGCTTTTGGATTCGCACCTACGATTTGAACGCCAAGCGTGTGCTTGCTTCCTTCGACATTGACCTTGGGAAACGAAAGCACGCCGGTGGTAACAACGGACCGGTCGTACAGATCCACTGGTTTCCCCAGCGGTTGATCGTCAAGCGAAAGCTGCACCACGGCATAGTCGCCGGCACAGGTCAGAACCACCTCCAGATCGACCACTCCGGTGAACGCGGGCAGTTCCAGAGTCAGCTTGTCACTCGGTCGACCTCCCGTCCACCAGAGCTGTGCATTGCCGCTCCACTGATCCCCACGGAACCCGGACATATCCTGAGGTTTTGCTGAACCGCCGCTCACATGCGGGCTCAGCGATTCGCCTTCGATCGCACCGGTGGCAGTCCCCGTCGCGTCATCGATCTTGGATTTCGGCCCCCGTTTGCTGGTCGCATTTTTCACCGATGGCAACTTCGGCCCGCGATAAACTTTCGGCTGGGCAGCCTGCCACTGCTGTTTGGTCACCGTATCCACTTGATGCTTCAACACGTGTCCGCCCTTCATGCCGCCGACCACGATGTCCGGCAAACCATCCGCATTGACATCGGCGATAGAGATTTGGCGTCCGATCCCGGATTCGCCATCCGCTTGGTACGGGACCCAGTCAACACCATCATCGCCACGCACCAGCTTGAACCAATAGACGACCGCGCCGGCATCCCACATCGGACTTTGCTTGTGATGCGACCAATAGGTCTTGCCGGTGACAATGTCTTTCAAGCCATCGCCATCGATGTCGGCCAATGCGACCGAGTGGAGTTCGCTGAACAGAACTCCGTATTTGTTCTCTGAAACGTGCGATCCCATGATGTCATGGCGTTTGAACGAGATGTCATTCCCATCCGACGTCTGTTCGTACCACCCCAGCCCAAAATCATGGGCCGAATCGCTGGTGATGATGTCATTGTCACCATCGCCGTCGACATCGTATGCATAGATTTCGGCCCCACCGCTGCCCGCGGTCAGCTTTACCGAATGAGATCGCCAACGCGTCGTATCGGCGTCGACCGCGGGTTGTTCGTACCAGCCATTGGAATGGATAATGTCCGATCGCCCATCGCCATTGACATCGCCGATCCCAAGTCCATGACCAAACTGTTTGGCGGCGATTTGTTCGGACACAGGATGGAAGTCCCATGTTCCGAACGGATCCTTGGGATCGATGGTGGCAAACCCGAAAAAGCCATCCCGTGTGCAAACGAGTTCTGGCCGTTCGTCGCCGAACATGTCGACCAACTGAGGCGATTCATTGGATACCCAATCGAAGACTTGGTGCTTCTTCCAGTGGGAATCGAAGCCATCTTTTCCCGGGTTCTCGTAGACGTACGCCGGGGTGCTAGGAAAGCCGACGACGAACACATCGTTCCAACCATCGCCATTGAAGTCGTCGACCCACGAAAAGAAGTTGTCCGCGTAGCGGTTCATGTCCTGGGGCACAGGCTTGTAGATTTCGTGCTTGGTCTTGTGGTCCGGCCCTGCAAACCAATACGGCCCGTAAACCACATCCGCCGCGCCATCGCCATTGACGTCGCCAACGTTGGCACCTTCAGAAAAATAGGTGGACGTCAACTGTTGGCGGTTGAACGAATGATTCACATACTGATCTGCGTGCGCCGATGCGGATGCGATGACGCAACATGCAAAGACAGTCCGATAGAAAGCCATGGACAGGCCTTTAGGTGGGATGGAGGAAGGAAGTCGCCGGGACTTGTCGAACCGAGAACAATGGGGATTCGTTCCAGGGGAGTGGGAGGTCAACCAGTCCGTTTCAATGGAGAGAACATTGTAATGAGTACGGAGACCGAGCGTATTGGCTGGTGCGGCCGCCCTTCGCCAGTGGCCACCGGCCGCCAAAACTAGTTCGAACCAATCTGTTCGAAGGTGACATTGCCGATCCGATAGTCTTGCCAACCTTGAAAATCGAAGTGCCACCATTCAAATTCGAATACGGTGAATCCCTCGGATTCCATCGTGCGGCGAAGCAAAGATCGGTACCAACGTTGGTTCGCAGTGCCGCCCGGATAGTTCGGAAACGACCGTGGCGAAAATTCGTCATACCCAGCCACCATCTGAATTGGCTGGCCCGACGCCAGGTCATAGAGAGTCAAATCGACCGCGCAGCCGCGATTGTGCCGCGATCCTTCGGCCGGGTTTGCAACAAAATCCTTCATATTGCCCGGTGTGGCGTCCCAAAACATTTTGGTCACGTGCCAGGGGCGATAGGCATCATGGATCAACAGTCCCAGCCCCCGCTGTTTCAGCCTCGCATTTGCACGGACAACGGCTTCTGCCGCCGGCCGCTGCATCAATGCACGCGACTGCTTGTAGAACACCGCACCGGTAAAGTTGTTCTCGGTCGCATATCGAATGTCCAATCGGATGGTTGGATCCAAAGCAACTAGATCGACGAGGTCCGAATCCAAATATTCACCGGATTCAATCGGCGGACTAGCCGCCAACGCATCCGCACGCAGAGTGTCGATCGGTTTGACGGGTTTGATTTTGAACGTTTCACCATCCTTCGTCCCGACCGCACGCCGCAAAAATTCGACTTCCGCCGCCACTACGCTGATCGCATCGCCATTGGCATCACGTTTGAACCTCAGCCCCTCGCCGTGGTACAAGCCATAGTCGGGGAACTCGAACACGCCCGAGCTGACTTCCGTCAACGGATAAGAATAGAACCATTCAATCAGGGCATAGAGTTGCCCGTCATCCTCCAGGATGTACAGCGTGTTGTGATCATGGCCGTATTCGCCGATCAAGCCTTTCCAGCGGGCGGGAACCTTCGCGGGCGGTTCGTCCGCAGCGCGTTGATAAGCGACGCCGTTGATCAGCAACCGGTCGCTGCCTTCCAGTTGGACCTCGACTCCAAAGCCGGCTGTGTCGTCCGTGACAAGCGTTCCCGTTCCAGAATCCGATCGCAATTGCTGGCGAACCGAACCCAACTGCAGCGAAACGCCATCGCCGGACGGAGCAATCCTTGCCCACCCTTGGCCGTCGACTTTGTGATACTTCCCAACCAATTCGGCCGTGCGGGCAACCGGCACGGGTACCGTCCTGCGGTATTCGGGCAGCGGTTGGTTGTCTTGAACCGCGGTCATCGCTCGCAGTGCGTACTCCGACAGCCGCCTGACCACACCGTTGCTGCCATCCAGCGACGTTGCCGCCACGACACCAAGCTTACGTTCCGGCAACGCTTCGAGCTGTGTCGAGAATCCGTAAACCGCTCCACCGTGCCCAATCTTGGTGGTTCCGTCAAAGTTTTGAACCTTGAAACCAAGGCCAAAACCTTGGGACCGTCCATTGGCATCCTGAACCGGGGTCGTCATCCGTTTCAACATCGCCGGGCTGACGACTTGGCCACCATCGGATCTACCATCATCGAAGAGGCAAACCAGAAACTTTGCGAGGTCCTGGACGCTGGAATACAAGTTGCCAGCCGGGCCTGTGCCCAACAGAAACCCGGGTGCTTCGAAACGACGCCCGTCGTAGGTGTGCATCCACCCGGTCGCAAGTGACGATTCAATCGCAGGCGTGATGACGAAACTGCTAGCCGTCATCCCCAACGGATCCAGGATCTTGGTTCGCACACGTTGTGGATGAGAAACATCAAGCTGCTTCTCCAAGACAGCCCCGACCACCGCAATCGCAGCGTTGGAGTACTTTGTCTTCGTCTCGGGCTGATAAACCAGCGAAGTGTCATTCAGACTTGCGACGGTTTCGGACAAACTTGGTTCGGTGGGATCAAAGTAGTTGCCGACCGGTGACTCGCGAACCAAGCCAGACTGATGCGACATCAACTGTCGCAAAGTGATCGGAATGCCGAAATCATTTTGCGGTTGAAAGTCGGGCAAGTATTTCGTGACCGGCGCATCAAGGTCTAGCGCTGCGTCTTCGACCAACTGCAGCAGCGCCATGTCGGTAAACAGCTTCGATACGGAACCGACCCGATAGATCGTATCGGCCGTCGCAGGCACCCTACGCTCGGAATCCTGGAATCCGAAACCATCGGCCCAAACCACACGATCACCGTCGACCAACGAAACCGACAGCGCCGGCAAGTTCTTTTCAGCAACTTCGTATTGCACCGCAGATCGGATCTTCGCAATCGCAGCGGTGTAGTCCGTCTGTGAATCATCCGGCTGCACGTGTTCGCCAACCGCAGCCCCTGTTTCCAGAGCGTCTGCACGGACACCGACCACCATCGCATGAAGGGCAATGGCAAAGATCAGCAGTTTGATCGGCAATGGTTTCATGTCGAAAATCCTTGTAGGTAGGTTGCACGCTCCGGCAGGATCGCCGCCGCACCGATGCCGATCACTGGACGACTTTCTGGCTGGCCGACACAAACTCGGACAATCGGTCTCGGTCCCAGTCGCCTCCACAGCCTGATAGCTGGGACAAAGCAACTTTCCCCTTGGTAACCGTGACACCACGGCAAGGTTCATCGGCCAGCAACACCGCGCCATCCAGATCCGCGTAGTCCAACAGTGGCAACAATTGGGCCGCGCCGCTGATCCCGATCGAGCTTTCGACCATGCAGCCGACCATCGTCTTCAAGCCCAGGTCACGAGCATGAGTCAACATTTGCAGTGCTGGCGAAAGGCCACCACATTTGCAGATCTTGACATTCACTCCGTGATATATGCCGCTGCATCGGTCGATATCGGATGTCACCTGACAGTCTTCGTCAGCAAAAATCGGCAGCGACGATTCACGGAACACTCGGATCTTGTCCGCCGTGGATGATTCAACCGGCAACGGCTGTTCGATGTATTCGACACCCAGTTCGGCCAATTGCAGAGAGTTCGCGATCGTCTCGTCCGCGGTCCAAGCACAATTGGCATCGACGCGAAACGCCGCCTCGGTATGGCGCCGCAATTCCGCGACGATTTCAATATCCTGCGGCGTCCCCAATTTGATTTTATAGGTACTCCAGCCAGCCTCTTCCTGCAGCTTTTCGACCATCCGATCGATACTATCGATCCCGATCGTGAAGCTTGAATCGGGAATCCCGCTCCACTGAAGCCCCCAATCTTGCCAGGTCGGTATCCCCAACCGTTTGCCTCGCAAATCGTGCGCAGCCATGTCCAGGGCGGACAACGCAAACATGTCCCCTGCAAGATCGTCTCGCATCTCTGCCCACAAATCCAACGGCTTCTCGTCGACATACCGCTGCAGCGAAGCGGGTCGAATCCGCTGCAACGACCCCATGATCGATTCGTACGTGTGACCATAGAACGCATTCTCGGTCACCTCGCCGTAACCGCAGACACCATCATGCTGCAGTTCAACAATCAGACTCGCTTGCATGGTCGTCGTTTCACGCGCAATCGTGAACGGATGCTTCAACGGCAAGTCGATTCGCGTCACAGTCAACTTCATCTTGCCAACACCTCGGATCGCAATGCGATGCACGCGTCGACTAGCTTGTCGGCGCCCATGCGGAACACATCGCACGCAGGCAGCCCGAACATGGCCTCCGCGCGATCGATCTCGGCGATGGCGTCAACTTCGCTCAAACTCCGCGTATTGACCGCAATCCCGATCAATTTGCAAGGATGCCGCAGATTCGCATTCATCAGGTACGCCGCCACCTGGTCTTTCATCGGCGGGATATCAACATCATCGAGCCCCTTTACCTGCGTCCGACCGGCTTCGTAGCAATAGACAAGCCCGTCGGGAGCGCTGCCGTGCAACAGCCCCATCGTGACCGCCGAAAACGATGGATGCGAAATACTGCCCTGCCCTTCGATCAGCAAAAAGTCTTGGTCCTCGCTTTCCTGGACCAACTGTTCAGCCGCACCATTGATGAAATCGGCGACCACGCAATCGATCGGCAAGCCATGCCCGGAGATCATGATTCCGGTTTGCCCGGTCGCAAGAAACTTGGATCGCAGATCCCGCTGGACCAACCCACGATGGATTTCCATGGACGTGACCATCTTGCCAATGCTGCAGTCGTGCCCGACCGTATGGATCCTGGCACACCCGGTGCGAAAACGATGCCCCTTGGCGGTCGACTTAAACTGATTGCGTCGCACGTCGATCAAGCGGCTGCCCGATTCGGCCGCCGCCTGCAGATAGTCGTCGTCACTTGTCAAAAAGTCGTGCAGCCCCGACACGACATCGATCCCACGCTGCAGAGCCTCCATCACCACCCGGCGCCACTCCTCGGGCAGTTTTCCCCCGGGCGGAGCGATGCCGATGTACAGTGCATCGACGTCTGGAATCGCAGACAACCCGTTGACCACAGGGATCGCACCGCCAACGCCCAACAGTTCCTGTGCGGTCGATCCGGCGGCTGCGGTGTCGATGACCGCGGCAACATCCTTGGTTCGGTACCGCACGAGGCTGATTGCGGTTTTGGCGAGGAACGGTGTGGAGTATCCGTCGGTAATGATCGCAATCCGGCGATGCGAAGAAAGCGATGATCCCAAATCATCCGATGGTGCTGATCGGGGCGTTGTATTGATAGACATACGGCAAACGTTCGTGTCGATCCTGGAAAGGAAAACGGGTTGGTACAGTGAATATCGTAGCCAACGGAACGCCAGAATTCGTGCGCATCTGCGCATACTTCGTGCTATTATGCGCAGACCTCGCAAAACACGGCATTCCCCGGTTCCCCCCCGCGATCACCATGAAACGACCTGAACGGCGCGTGGCCGTCCTGATTGAAACGGACGACAGTTGGGGGCGACGTGTCGTGGCGTCGATCGCGCAGTTTGCCAGGCAGCACAAATGGCGACTGCTGATCGCCCCACGCGATCACGAACATCGACTGCGAATGCCGGGACGCTCTAGCAGCGATGGCGTCATCGTGTCCCTGCGGGACCGATCGATGGCCGACCACATTCGTCGGTCGGGGCTGCCGGCGGTGGACGTGTCCATCATGATGCCACACGCAAAGTGGTTGGCACGCGTCGCGACCGACGATGTGGCGCGAGCTGAAATGGCGTTGGAACACTTTCGGCAACGACGGCTAAAACACTTTGCCTGTTACGCACCGTCGATCGGCCGCTATTCGATTGATCGCGCCCACGCATTTCGCAGTGCCGTCGAAAAGGCAGGCTTTCAATGCGATGTATTCTGTGAAGCCGAAGGGACCCAAGGATGGGAAATCGATCATGACCATGTGATCGAGTGGCTGTCGCGATTGCCCCGTCCGTTGGCAGTCTTTGCCGCCGACCCCTACCCTGCCCGCCAACTTGCCGAGATCTGCGAGTGGAACGACATTACCGTTCCCGATGACGTCACGATCCTAGCAGGCGACAACGACGACCTACTATGCAACGTATCGTCCCCCCAACTTTCCAGCATCCAACTTGCCTGCGAATCGATCGGCACCGAAGCTGCTTCGCGTCTACGTCAACTGATGAACGGCGGTGCGGTGCCGACCAAGCCCAAATTGATTGAACCGCTGTATGTCCTGGCACGACAATCGACGGACACCTTCGCCGTCGCCGACAACGAATTGACGGACGTGCTTCGACACATTCACGACCACGCGATGCATGGCATCAGCGTCAACGACGTCGTCCGCAAGTTTTCGCTTTCACGGCGCTGGCTAGAGCTACGTTTCCAACGCGTCTTGGGGCGTTCCCCGGCCGATCATATTCGTCGCATACGGATGGAACACATTCGCAACCTGTTGCTTCAAACCGACCTGACGATCACACAGATCGCGTTCCAAACCGGCTTCAGTTCAAGTTCTAGCTTGACTCAGCAATTTACCCGCCAATTCGGGCGGTCGCCGACGGCCATGCGTGCAGACCTACGTCCTGAACGTGACGCCCGAACCAGGAACCATATCACCTAAGCAAAGATCGGCCCGCATGTCCGGTTCGGTTTGCCAGCGACGACCAGCGATCCCCAATCAGCAGTGCCCCGATCCCCCTTCAAGGCAGTCCATCCACGTACAATGGTGCAGCGAAGGTCAATAACCGACCATCCCGATCGATTCCGAACCAAAATCGACCGATCTGACCTCCGACAACACCCCTCGTGCCTCATTACTGATCGTGCAACGAACAGCTAAATTGACGACAACCGTTAGCGACGCCATTCGGTGAGGCAGAACCGCGACCGTTTCCAAACGACTTCAAACAACGAGTGATCCATGCGGGGCAAGAGATCAGAACAGGTTGATGCGACAGTCGCCCCGCTGATTGTCGGTGTAGGCGCATCGGCAGGCGGCCAGGACGCAATCATTGAATTGCTGGAACACCTGGGTCCATTCGACCAGTTTGCCATCGTGCTGGTGCAACACACCGATCCGTCCAGCGTGCCGCTTGAAAGTGATTTGGTTCGCAGCGCAACCGAAGCAAAGGTCATCGAGGTCACCAAACGCACCAAGCTGAAACCAGGCTGCGTTTACATTGCACCCGCAAGCGAACTATTGGAGATAAAAAACGGTGCGGCGCGGATCGTCGCCTCCGACGCCGACGAAAGCTTTCAGACAGCCGTCGACTATTTCTTTCATTCGCTGGCCGAAGACCAGGGCGATCACGCGGTTGGCATCGTGTTGTCGGGCGCCGGCAGCGATGGAACGGTCGGGCTAAAGGCAATCAGCGACGCAAGTGGCCTGACCTTCGCACAAGACGCTGCGTCGGCCAAATTTGACAGCATGCCTCGCAGCGCCGCGACGACCGGCGCCGCCGACCACGTTTGCCGCCCCGCCGAGATTGCGGTGGAATTGCTTCGATATGCCAAGCATGTCACTGATTTTGGCGGCGATGATATGGTCGTTCGTGTGCAAAAGCAGATTGGCGAAGCCATCCCTCGCATTGCCGAACTTTTGTTGAAAGTCACCGGCCACAATTTCCAGCACTACAAAATCACCACGTTGATGCGTCGCATTCAACGTCGCATGCAGGTGCTGAAGATTGCAACGGCCAGTGATTACTTGGCGGAATTGCAGAACAATGAAGACGAGGCCAACCGACTATTCCGCGAACTGTTGATCGGCGTCACAGCCTTCTTCCGTGACCCCGAAGCGTTCGATGCCATCGCAACCACGGTCTTGCCAAGCCTGTTCCAGGGCAAAGGGGCAAACGACGTTGTTCGCATTTGGGTCGCCGGTTGCAGCACAGGCGAAGAAGCTTACACGATCGCAATGCTATGTCGCGAACATGCACAAAGCATGACGGACGCGCCCGAGGTACAGATCTTCGCTACCGATATTGATGAACGCGCCTTGCAAATCGCTAGAAACGGATCGTATCCGACCGGCATCACCGAACACATCAGTGCCGAACGACTGAAAAGATTCTTTGTCAAACGCGGCAAGCGATTTCAGGTGACCAAAGAGATCCGCGACCGGGTTCTGTTTTCGAAACATAATCTGATCAGCGACCCACCGTTTTCGCGGCAAGACATGATCTCCTGCCGCAACATGCTGATCTACTTGGGATCTCACCTCCAAGAAAAGCTAATCCCGCTGTTCCACTACGCGCTGCGTCCCGGCGGATTCCTCTTCCTGGGCCCCAGCGAAACCATTTCGTCGCACGGCGAACTGTTTCGGGCGTTGGACAACAAATTCAGGATATCCCAGCGGAAAGGCGCGGCTACAGAATCGACGCAATCGTTGGCATTTCGAGGCAACGAAACAAATCCGATTCGCATGGGAGTCAACGAACCCGATACGACGGTTGATCTAGACAGCATTCGCCAACGAATCCTGCTGGACGAATTCGCTCCGAAGGCCGTCGTGATCGATCAGTCGGGACAAGTCCTGAATGCTTCCGATGGTGTTTCGAAGTACCTGTCGGTATCAGGCGGCGACTTCCACAACAACATCATCAAAATGGCTGTTCCCGGGCTGCGGATCGGATTGCGAGCCGCGATCAACGAAGCCACCAAGACTCGCCGAAAAACCACCCACGATAAACTTTCCATCCGTGACGAAGAATGCATCCAACGGGTCATGTTGACGGTGCAACCGATGCCGCAATTGGGTGCCGACAACGAATTGTTCCTGGTCGTCTTTCACGACATTGGCGAACCCATTATCCGCGACGATTCAGACGACATGCCTGAATCGGCATCGACGGGTGACCAGAATGCCGACGCCATCATCGCACAGATGGAACGCGAACTAGAAACCATGCGTGCCGACTTGGAACGCACCCTGCAGGACATGGAAGCGGCCAACGAGGAACTGAAGTCATCGAACGAAGAACTTCTGTCGATGAACGAAGAACTGCAATCAGCCAACGAAGAACTGGAGACTTCCAAAGACGAAATCCGCGCGGGCAGCGATGCCGTTGCCCGAGTCAATGCGGACTTGGAAAATCTGCTGCGCAGCACAAAAATCGCTACCGTCTTTTTGGACAAAGACCTGAACATACGCAGCTTTACCCCGTCCATCGCTGACATCTATTCGCTGATCCCGACCGACGTGGGACGCCCGCTGCAGCGGTTCGTGCCCCATGTCCAACAGATGCCTCCGCTGCCAGACCCCCAGAAGATCCAGAACGGCGAAACCGTCGACGACACGATCCTTGCAGACTCGGGGAAATCTTACATCCGACGCGTGTTGCCCTATCGATCCCACACCGGTGTGTGCGAAGGGATCGTGGTGACCTTTGTGGATGTGTCGCAGGTTAAAGAAAGCCAAGAACTGTTCCAGCTGCTGGTCGACGCGTCCTCCCAAATTGTGTGGATCACAAACGCGGCAGGTGTCGCTGCAGAGGATTCGCCCAGCTGGCGTGCGTTCACCGGTCAATCCAAGGAAGATTGGCTCGGATTCGGTTGGCTGAATGTCGTGCACCCTGATGACCGCGAACGAACGATAGCCGAATGGAAATCGGTGGTCGAACAAGGAAAAACGCTGTCCGTCGAGTACCGACTGCGACACCGAAGCGGTCGCTATCGTTGGATGCACGTCCATGCGGTCGCCCAGCGTTTTGCAGACGGCACGATCCGGCGCTGGATCGGAATGAACACTGACATTGATGACCGTAAACAAGCCGAGGCCGAACTGTTCAATGCCAAGTCGCGTCTGGAACTGTCACTGGAAGTCAGTGATGTGGCGCCGTGGAGCCTGGACGCAGAGACCTACCACTTGGCATCCAACCCAACGCTAAACCGACTGTACGGATTCGAAGACGACGCCACCCCCAGCCTGGATCAGTTTGTCAAGCGAATGGACGAAACCGCTCGCGATCGAGTTGCGGCGGCCATTGACCATGCGATCCAGACCGGCGAAACGTACGACCAGGAATACCCCATTCGATGGCCAAGTGGCGAGATCCGACACGTGCGTGCACGTGGTCAAGTTCGTTTGTCGACTCACGACCAGACGAAAGAGTTCTTTGGCGTCGTGGTGGACATCACTGAACGCAAACGACGCGAGATCGACATCACCGAACGCGAAGCACATCTTCGCCGCGTGATCAACAACCAATTGGGATTGGTCGGCATGATCGATCGCGACGGAATCCTGCTGGATGTCGACGATCGTTCGTTAGAAATCGCCCAAACTGGTCGCGAAGAGGTCCTGGGCAAACACTTCGCCGATGCCCCGTGGTGGAACTACGATCCTACCGTCGCGAATCAAATGCGAGACGCAATGCGGCAAGCCCTATCGGGGGAAGTCGTACGATTCGACGTGTCACTTTTCTCGCACGGCGCCGACGGCGTGTTGATCGATTTTATGATCGCGCCTGTCTTTGACGATGATGGTGAAGTCGAATACCTGATCCCATCCGGTGTCGACATCCGCGATCGAAAGATGCTGGAACAGCGACACAAGGACACCGCAACACGACTGGAAGCGATCTTCAACACAGCGGTCGACGGCATCATCACCATTGACCGTGATGGCAGGATCAATTCTGCCAACCGGGCTGCATCCAAGCTGTTTGGATACGGTGTCCACGAACTGGTTGGCAATAACGTGAACCTGTTGATGCCAGAACCGGACCACAGCAATCACCATGACTATCTGACGAAATACGAACAAACCGGTGACCGACATATCATCGGCAATCAGCGCCAGGTCACCGGGCGACGCAAAGACGGCAGTACATTCCCGCTGGATCTATCCGTCAGCGAAACGACCCTGCACGGAGAACATCGTTTCGTCGGCATCGTGCGAGACATTACTGACCGCGTGCAGGCTGAACAGGCGATCCAAGACGCTTCGCGGCGAATGGAAATGGCACTTCGCGCCGGCGGCATGGCAGCCTGGGAATGGACACCTCTGAAAAGCTACTGGACCCGAGAACTGTACGAACTGCTTGGAATCACAAGTGACCAAACCGCATCATCAGAACTGTTCTTTTCCTTCGTCCACCCAGATGACCTCGATGAACTCAGGCGTGTATGGCAGGAAGCAATCGACGGCACGACGCCATACGAAGCCGAGTTTCGAGTCATTCGTGCCGATGGCCAAACCCGTTGGATGATGGGTCAGGGCGAGGTCGTACGTGATGCATCAGGGAACGTCGTACGCCTGTACGGTTTGAACTGGGATTCCACCAACGAACACCTGCAAGCCAAAATTCTTCGCGAAAGTGAACAGCGTGCCAAAGACGCCAACGAGTCCAAGAGTGCATTCCTGGCGAACATGAGCCACGAGATACGGACGCCCATGACAGCGGTCTTGGGTTACGTCGACTTGTTGACCGAAAACGTCACCGGCACCGAGGCACTGCAGCACATCCAAACGATCCGCCGCAACGGCAACTTCCTGCTGGAAATCATCAACGACATTTTGGACTTGTCCAAAATCGAAGCTGGAAAATTCGACGTTCAAAAAGAATCGTTCAGTTTGCCACGATTGATCGAAGACGTTCGCAGCATCATGTCCGTTAGGGCGACCGAGAAAGATCTGACGCTAGAAATCAAATACCAAAACCGTATTCCTGCGGCGATCCAAAGCGATCCTAAACGGCTAAAACAGGTGCTGGTCAACCTACTAGGCAACGCGATCAAGTTCACCGAGTCGGGCGAAGTCAAGCTGGAAGTCCGTTATCAACAGGGACGCGACACCGACGATCCACAATTGCACTTCGATGTCATCGATACCGGTATCGGAATCTCGGACGACCATCTTTCGAAGCTGTTCCAACCATTTTCGCAAGCCGATGCCAGCGTTTCAAGAAAATTTGGTGGCACTGGATTGGGGCTAGCGATCAGCCGCCGTCTAGCCGAGGTGCTTGGGGGCAGCATTCAGGTGCAAAGCCAACCGGGCAAAGGTAGTCGATTCAGTCTGTGTATCGACCCTGGCCACGCTGATGACATCCCGTTGATCGAGCCATCGCTGGTCCTAGAACCGACCGAGCCGTCAGTCACCGAAACACCGATTGACCTCCATTGCCATGCGTTGATCGTCGATGACCGCCGCGACGTACGATTCTTAAGCAAGCACATTCTGACCAGGGCCGGTGCAACCGTCGAAGAGGCAGAGGATGGCCAGCAAGCGGTGGATCGAATTCGCGAACACTTTGCGACCGGGCAACTGCCCGACATCGTGCTGCTGGACATGCAGATGCCGAAACTGGATGGCTATCAAACCGCCACACAACTCCGGCAACTCGGTTATACCGGACCAATCGTCGCGTTGACTGCCGACGCGATGCAGGGAGACATGAGCCGCTGCATCGAAGCCGGCTGCAACGACTATCTCTCCAAACCGATCGACAAGGCCAAGATGCTGCGAATGATTTCGGAGATGATCTCCAATCCGCCCGCGAATTAGTGACCGTCCACTAGGCCGCCATGGCGGTGCACTCGGCGACACAGTCCCGACATGCTTTTGCACACGCTTGGCAGTGATCGTGATCATGGGATTCACATTGCTCGGCACACCACTCGCACACCTCCGCACAAAGGCGGCAGATTTGAGCCGAGAACTTACTATCGCGAGCAGAGGCTTGGGCGCACAGCAGGCAGATGTCAATGCATTCACGGCAACAATGCGGGCAATCATTGTCGCTGTTCATATCGATCATTGCCGTCAGGCATTCTTCGCAAGCGATCGCACAACGTTGGCATGCTTCGATACAGGCTTGATGACTCGTCATGATACTTCCTTAGTTGTTGGTAAACGTGGGTTGGTTTAATAGAAGTTGAGTTGCAAACAGCGTGCCGTTACGAGGGGTCCTTCGTTCGCCTTCGATGCCACCGTTGCACTCGACGTTCGACAAAACCGACAATCACTAGAACCCCGGCTGCGAACACGGTCACGGCCGCTGCTAAACCAACTCGGTCGACACTGGTAGCAACCCCGATACCGGCGGTCAGGTAGATCGTGGCGGCGGTCGTTAGTCCTTCTACTCCCTCACGGGAATCATGAACGATGGTCCCGGCGCCAAGGAAGCTGATGCCGACGACGATCGCTTGCAACACGCGAATGGGGTCAGCACTCAGAACGTCGCTAGCTTCCTGCTTCTGGAACTGGTCGATGATCTCTTGTCCTAGAATCATCATCAGTGCCGATCCAGCGCAAACAAAGATGTGGGTACGGATCCCAGCGGGCTTGCCGCGAATTTCTCGCTCGATCCCGAGCACAGCGCCCAAACAGGCAGCAATCGCAACGGTGCCAAAACTTTGCAGGTCGATGGGATTCACGAACGCCTCTCTACTTTTGCACTCAACCGATGAAAGTCGTCTGACGTGGCAAGCACCACGCCGGGGCACCATCTCCTCGTGACGGTCGATTCCAATCACGTCCGTCGTGCGTCCCGAATGAATCGTGTATCGAGCAACCTTTGTGCCATCGGCGGCATCACGGATACACGCATCGACAAACTCGCATCCGCTCGGGTGCACCTATACGAACGCCTTTCGACCATGACAGACGTGATGATCGATTGCGGCCGCAAATACGCCCCCCCCACAGATCGCACTTCGATTCCTCTGGCACAGCCTTTGCATCACTTCATTGTCTACGCGGATTCAAGATCGACTCTCGAGAGAAAGGTGCTGCTATGAAAGACACAAACCCCCAAGTCGAAGAACAGCTGAACAAACTTGCAGAAATCATCTGCGAATCGCTGAATGGGAAAGAGGCAGTGGTGAACGACGAATCCGAAGCTTTGCTGAAGTCGCTGTTGATGAGCGGGTATGCAAGGCAGGAAGGCGTTTCCCTGCAGGTCGATCTGGAGGCCCGCGTCAAAGATGCCTGCCGCGAACCCACGATGAACCGCGGCGGCGAGTTATCCGCCATCACCGGCAAATTGCTGCAGAAATTCAATGATTTGAAACGATGGGAATCGCGGCAACCCGACGACCAAGACAAACCGAAAGCGGCCAACATTAGCGCTGCCACCGACGCCTAACCGCGTCACGCCCGACCAATGATGCCCGACCGATGATGCCGACCAATAATGCCGGCAACTGATCGGCAACCAACCAACTTGTTTCTCCACGAACCACCAAGAGTTTTCAGATGAGTCAATCACTTACGAAGAAGAAGATCGCATTTTTGGCAACCGACGGTTTCGAACAAGTCGAACTGACCAAGCCATGGGAAGCCATCCGGTCGGCGGGCGCCGAAGTCGTCCTGGTCTCTCTGAAAGCGGGAAAGATCCAGGGCATGCACCATGACGAGGAAGGGGATCAGTTCGATGTCGACCAAACAGTGGACAGCGTTTCCGCGAATGACTTCGACGGATTGGTGCTGCCGGGTGGAGTCCTGAATCCGGATACACTTCGGACCTGCGACAAAGCGGTCAGCTTCGTTCGCGATTTCTTTCAGCAACACAAGCCCGTCGCGGCGATCTGCCACGGTCCCTGGACTTTGGTCGAGGCCGACGTGGTGCGAGGCCGCAAAGTCACATCATGGCCCAGCCTAAAAACCGACCTGATCAACGCAGGTGCCGATTGGGTGGACCAGGAATGTGTCTGCGATCAGGGGTTGGTGACCAGTCGAAACCCGGACGACATCCCTGCGTTCTGCGAAAAGGCGATCGAAGAATTCGCCGAGGGAAAGCACGCGAAACAGACGGCGTAGGTTCGCACAGGCGCACCTAGGTCAGCAAACGCGATCAGGATTGTCGGTTCAGAAGCCGAAGTTGCGCCAAGGTGTCTTCGAGATGCGACTGGGTGATCTGGGCTGGCAGCATGGCATCGGGTTGCAAGTGCTGTGGCAGACTAGCAAGGTAGGTTGATTCCTTGGGGGTCACGAAAATGGCGACCGGGACGTTCGGGGATGTTCGCTTCACAGCCTGGGCGACGTCGAAACCGGATGTCGGACGCAGCGACGAATCCGTGATGATCAGATCAAAATCAGATTCGTAAAAACGCCGCAAACCTTCGTCTCCACTATCCGCAGTCCAAACACCTGCACCCAAGTTGGTCAGAATGGTTTCGACCTGATGCTGACGTTGCTGACCGCCACAGATCGATAGAACTCGTAATCGTTCGTTCTTGTCGGCGGCCGATTCAAGGTTTGCCGTGGCCACAAACAGTGGAATGCGTATCTTGAACGTTACACCGTGGGGCGATGCATGGGACGCACTAATCGATCCACGATGCATCTCGATGATTCGTCGGCAAACCGACAGTCCAAGCCCCGTTCCAAAACGACTGGTCGTGACGTACGGCTCGAAGCAAGTCTTCAGCAGCTCTTCTGACATCCCGACACCAGTATCTGAGATGGCGAGCACTGCATCTTCGCCGTCTTCCTTCAGCGAAATCGTGATCGTGCCGCCGTCTGGCATGGCATCGATCGCGTTCAAGGCAAGGTTCACGAACACTTGAAGCAGTTCCGTACGATTGCCAGCCACGACCGTGTTCGTGGGGAGATCAAAGGCGAAACAGATTCCGCCTTTCCCCTTCCCATTCATCGACCAACACCGTGCTCGCGTGATGTCTGGAATTTGGTAAACCAGTTCCGGAAGTTCCACCGCTTCGCTGGTTCCAATCGACGGACCGGAATGGTAGTGCCGCTTTAAGTTGGCAAGAACTTCGACAGCGTGCTCGACCGAAGCGTCCAAATCCGACGCAAGGGTTTGTACTTCTGCTGGGATGCTGTCCATGGTGTGTAGCAGTTCGACAAAACCAAAAACCGGCGTTAACGCATTGCTAATGTCGTGCACCACTCCGGCAGCCATCTCGCCAAGCGTCGTCAAACGTTCCCGTTCAGCGAGTTTCTGTTCGGCCAGTTCCAGATTGTGGACCGTCTGCGTCAATTGATGACTTGCGCTGCGAAGTTCGGCGTCAAATTTGCCCAACTCGGATTCCGCCTGTTGCATCGCGGTAATGTCTCGCTGGACAGCCACGTAGTGTGTGGTTCGACCGTCTGAATCACGGAGGTGGCTGATCACCCATTCCAATTCAAATGGCGTTCCGTCGCGCCTGTAGTTGACTGTTCTGCCGACAAAGTCCTTGCCGTCCTGCAAGGTAGAACGCAAGCGTTTCAGCACATTTTTGTCGGTCTCGGGTCCCTGAAGAATACGCGGTGTCTTCCCAAGTAATTCAGAGACTCCGTAACCGGTCAGACGCGTGAACGCCGTATTGGCGTACAGTATTTGTGGGCCCGGCAAATCCAATTCTGCCGTTGTGACCAGCACAGAGTTCTCGGCGTAGGCCGCCGCAAGTTCCAGCAGATCGTGGCGGATGAAGCGATGTTTGTCTGTCATCAAGATCTCTATTCAATGGAAATCTGCACTGCCAGCACGGACACTGGGTGAAAGACGATCTGTCGTCGCTTTGTAGTACAAGCGTATCAAATCAAGTGATCCATACGAACGTTCTCGACCAACCAACTGGTCAGAATCTACGGTTAAAGTGCTTTGGCGTGTCCCAACGGTTCTTGCCTCCATCGAATTCGGCACCGATTCATTCGATTCGATCCGAAGTAGAACCTGCGACTCAACCGGTTCTTCAACCGGTTCTAGAGTCTTCGGATCTCAGCGTAGGACGGCGACCGAGTGGGCATCGCGTTGGAAACATCTGGTCACTCCACGGCAATCCGTATCAGTGACTCCGGCGCCGCACCCAGCCCCCTACCCTGCCCTTTCGCCCCAACTTGCCATGGCCGCATCCGCAATATCGAAGCCTGGCAATTTCGACCGCTAACCGGCCATCGCGGACAGTCGGCGGACAAACACGACGATTCACAGCGGTGTGCAACCGGTTGCGAACAGCTGGAACGGAGTTTGCGATCAAGGGTTGGTGACTCGCCGAAACCCTGACGACATCCCTGCGTTTTGCGAGAAGGTGATCAATAGGTATCGTTCCTTTCTTCCCCCTCTCTCGAACTCTCTAAACCCGCAAATCGCTGCGTGGCGGGGGCGAGATGATTTTCATCGCGACAATTATCGATCGTTCGTTGTTAAGGTTGCACTGGCCTTTCCGAACCGCAGGCGACTCCGTTCCGATGTTCGGGCCTGGCACGTTAATTCGCCACTTGAAGAACGCTGAATATAGTGGAGCACACAATCGGCGGATCCGTCACCATCCTGTGGTTGAGTTTGGCAGCAGGGGAAGACCGAGTACTTCAAAAGCCAAATGCTCGCTGATGGACGAGCAAGATTGAGCCGTCGAACCGGTCACTCGTCTCCGTGCGATGCGTTAGTAGCTTCGCTTCGCGATCGCACCGATTGTCCATCCCGGAAATCTTTGAGCGACCTTTTCCCTCGCGAACAAACTACTTTGTGCAGAAACCATTATCGTTCTGCTGTAACCGTAGCGATGGCGAGGGCGTAGTTCGACTTGCCAAATGTCCGTCAGACCAGAGTCAGCGGCCAATAGGCTAAGTTCCATCATCTGCATTTGTCGCTGATTCCAAGGTTGACGGCCGGCCGCTTGGTAGCGTCGACGCTGGCGATCACGGCTATCGAGCGCCAAACGTTCCCTACTTTCCGCGTCGTATCGATCTCGGTCGCTAACGTCATCCGCCTGGGCAGCTGTCCAACGCTCGAATCCCGGCATCACTTCCTTTGCTTCGTCCGGCGCCAAAAGCGACAATGGAATCGTAATTACTCCCCATTCAGTTAGGTCAAGCTGAACTCCCGACAAGGTGTACTTGAAGGGACCGCCACCGTTGCTGGCGAGGTAACGTTCTAGTTTGTCGAGTGACCCAACCTGCTTTTGGTCCACCGACGAAACAACGCTGGGAAGAATCTTCCGGTACGCTGCAGGCAGCTCCGAAAGACGATGCCCGTTCACCCATAGATCACCGCGATCGCGTTTGACGTTCAATTCCTGCCGACCAAATCCCATAAGGCGGCCAGCCACCACCTCTCCATCGGCGAGCTGCCACTGGGAATCAACATCCGGGGCCGCGGCCGCCCCTCTGTCGAGTGTCGCCTTCTGAACATACTGACGATCAGCCTTCGAAAGTTGTTCGCGTTTCAAAGCGACTAAGTCACCATCGGTTAATTCTAGCACGACAAGGTTGTCGTCAGCGGTTAGCAGCTCTGCCTTCACCTTGAATGTCCCACTCGCGTCTGCCCATTCTCTCAAGTCTGACCGGGGAGGTCCCTCCTGTTCGGTATCTTGACCGGTCACCGATAGGCCCCAAACGGATTGGATTGCAGCGAGCAAAATCAGCGAGAACGTTATCTGTGTATGTCGCATAGCTTAAACCACCTGTGCTTTCGTGAGTCCAGTTACGAAACGCACACGAACGCACGTGATGTGCCAACGTGGCGGTGGCCTGTGTTCGCCGGCCGGGTATTCGCGGCAATACCTGACTCCGTTGCCTGAATACGCTACTGCACAGGTGAATCCGCCAATTCACGACTGGACGATCCAGCACCACCGCTTTGCGATCGACAGCCGGCCAGCCTGGCCGATTGGCGAGCAATCGCGGCGTATCCCGGACGATTTCGATACAGACGCGATGATGGAACAAAGTTTGCGTCGCGATCGATGGGTGGCGGAGTTCACCATCGACCGACTTTGGCACAGGGACAAACTATTATGTTGAATCGCACAACGCGGCACCTATTTTTGGCGTTCGCGTTCGTCACGACGATCCAATGCCATTTATCATTGGCCCAAGACACGGGCAGCGATGCGGCTATTCTTGACGCCCAA
Organism: Rubripirellula lacrimiformis; assembly: GCF_007741535.1. Taxonomy (NCBI): domain Bacteria; kingdom Pseudomonadati; phylum Planctomycetota; class Planctomycetia; order Pirellulales; family Pirellulaceae; genus Rubripirellula; species Rubripirellula lacrimiformis. Next base: position 565,582 of record NZ_CP036525.1, on the reverse strand, counting down.
GTCGACCAGAAAATCGAGACACCGGATAAGGTCGAAGTGGATCCGATTGCATTCGACGAAGATATCTCGACTCGGTTACGGAACATTTTCCTGGCGACCGGTTGGTTCGAAGCAGCAGAGGTCAAGACGGACGAAGGCGTCGTCTTCCTTTCGGGCATCGCCGATACCGAGAACCACCGCGAGTGGGCCGAACGCGTGGCACAACGGACCTCCGACGTGGTCGCCGTCGTCAATCAAATCGACGTGAAGTCCAGACCGGTCTGGGACATCGAGCCGGCGATCGTGCAACTGCGGCAATTGGGACGCGACTTCGTTCAACTGCTGCCGCTATTGGCAGTTGGAATGTTTGTGATCACGTTGGCGTACCTGATTGCGAAGCTTGCTGCCAGGATCGCTCGCCGCTTGACCGCTCGCCGTTTGGATAGCCAATTGCTGCAACAGGTGATCGCCAGCGTCGTGGCAGTGCTTGTGATGCTTGTCGGAGTCTACATCGCGCTGAAAGTGTCTGGGCTAAGCAGGTTGGCGGTCACGGTCCTAGGTGGTACCGGGCTGGTCGGACTGGCGCTCGGGTTCGCCTTTCGCGACATCGCTGAAAACTATCTGGCCAGTGTGCTGATCAGCCTGAATCGCCCGTTCAACGTTGGTGACCTGATCGAATTGGAGGGCCAGAAAGGTTTCGTGCGCCGCGTGACAACTCGGGGAACACTGCTTTTGACGGTCGACGGCAACCACATTCAAATTCCCAACAGCACGGTCTACAAGGCGATCCTGACGAACTACTCGTCCTCGCCACGGGTACGCCGGGAATTTGTGATGGGAATTGGCTACGACGATTCCGTCACCGAAGCACAACAGATCGTCCATCAGGTGCTTGTCGAGCACGACGCCGTGCTTGACGATCCCGCGCCATTGGTCCTTGTCGATTCACTCGGTGCATCGACCGTGAACCTGGTGACCCGATTTTGGTTGGATGCCGAACGCTTTGATGCGGCGTCGGTTTGCAGTGTACTGATGCGTCAAGCCAAGACCGCGCTCAGCGACGCCGAAATCAGCATGCCTGACGAAGCTCGCGAAGTGGTTTTCCCCGATGGAGTCCCGGTAGCAATGCTGACCGACGAAGCTGCCGCCAATGTTAGTGCACCGAAGCGAGATCCGATCCCCAGCGAAGCACCATCGCCTGGAAAGGATTCCGACAAAGCAGCGTCATCGAACGCCGAGGGAGACCTGGCCAACAAAGACGTGACGATTCAAGACCATGCCAAGGATGCCGAATCCACCGAAGAAGCAAACCTGATCTCGTAAAAATTTCAGCCGACGGGCGGTGCCGGTAATCAACCGTCACGCGGTCGCTTGATGTCGTTGTTCGTTTCCGAACGATCGTGAAACGCCGCCCTCGGCGCCCATCATTTACCGGGCTTGGGTGGTTCCGGTGTCTGGATCCCTTGCTTTTCCAAGCGGGATTTCCAGCGCTGGCGGGCCAACTGCTGCATGTCGACGGTCTTGTCCTTCTCGTCGACGATTTCTAGCCCCAGCAGCGTCTCCAGTACATCTTCCAACGTGACGATTCCTTCGACGCCACCGAACTTGTCCATCACGATCGCAATGTGCGCACGCGTATCCAACAGCGTATCAAAGACCTTGGTGATGCTGTCGTCTTCGTGAACTGACGTGATCGGACGAGAGAATGCTTCGAGCGGTTGATCCAGATCACCGGCGGCAATCGCGGTCAACAGATCACTGCGAAGCACAAAACCGGTGACGGCGTCACGCCGTTCTTGAAACAGGGGGATTCGCGACACGGGCAGCGCCGCGACTTCATCTGCGGCCTCGGAAAGCAGCCGAGATTGCTCCAACGCGATCACGACCGAGGCGGGTGTCATCACGTCCTCCACCACAATCGATTCTAGCTTCAGCAGATTCGTCAAGATGCGGGATTCGTTCTTCTTCAGTAGTCCCTCGTTGATCCCTAATTGTGCCACCGCCGATATCTCATCGCGTGTCACCAATTGCTGCTTGTGGGATCCGGCCAGCCACTTGGTAAGAATTTCGGAAAGCCAAACCAGCGGATACATCAACACGATCAGCCAACGAATGAAGAGCGCGACCGGTCCCGCAAGCGTTCGCCAGTGCAACGCACCGATGGTTTTCGGAATGATTTCGCTTAGCACCAAAATCAACAAGGTCAAAATCGCGCTGATCACGCCGACATACCGGTCGCCGTACATGCTTGCTGCCTGTGCACCGACCCCCGCAGCACCGACCGTATGGGCGATCGTGTTCAGGCTAAGAATCGCAGAGAGCGGCCGGTCAATGTCAGCCTTTAGCGAAATGATCCGCTGAGCTGATTTTGATGTATCTTTGCGAAGCTGGGCGATGTAACTGGGCGTAATCGACAGCAATACCGCCTCGGCGATCGAGCACAGGAACGAGAATCCGATCGCGACCGAAAGGTAGGTAAGTAGCAGGACATAGTCCATGAAAATTTCCTCGGTTAGGATTTGGCGATCGATTCGATAGCCCCCTGAAATGTAGCGAATTCCGCCCCACCTTTGGAACGCCCGGTCCTATTCTTGCCTCGGTGACACTATCGGTCGATCAGGGACCGACCATCATAGCGACGGACTCGTTCGAACAGATGGGAATACTCGTCATCGATCCGACGTCCACTCTCCACATTCTTTCGCCTGTTGCCGGAACGATTCGTCGGTCGCCAGACGCAAGATCCGGCGGTAACAATCCGAAACCTGCAGAAGAGTCCGGCGGTCCGACATTGCCAGTTTGCATTCACGATGCAGGGCACATGCATGCCGAGCCAGCAGCCGACGATCGACAGAACGATCGACCTGGACAACAAGGCTGCCCATCATCTGCATCATTTGAACGGACGCGTTTCGATCGGCGGCCACATAGGGTCGCAATTGATCAAACACGAGTGACGCAAAGGAGTCGAAGGTGACCGGTTCGGCGACCACGCGCAGCGTTTGTTGATCGTCAAATCGATGTGCATCAGGCAATTGGCGGTTGGCTAAGGTTTCCAGCGCCGACTGCAACCAATCCATGCAGCAGATTGCGGTGAAGGGATCGTTGACGCCCGGCGACAGCGCCCGCATCGCGACTTCCACCAGTTGATTGATTTGAAACCTTAGATCTTGGGTCGCTGTCCGCTGTGCGCCACGGATGAACATCGCACTCATGGAACGCTGCAGTGATTCGTCGATCTTTTCGGCCGGCGAAACGAGCAACAGCAGACTTTTCTCTGAGACAAAATCTCCGGGCTGACGCCGCACATGGATCAGCAAATCATGTTCGATCGCCAGACGCATCAAGCTTTCCCCATCGACATATTCCAGATAGCCCGTGCCTGTCGAACGGATCTGTTTTGCCGATCGGCAAAAGGTTTCCGGCAACATCGATTCGGCATTCCGGTTGGACTCCTGTTCATGCGGATCGCCAACTCGGGCAGGAAACTGACCCTCGATCCGATCATTCAATCCGCGACCGACTCGCGCCAAAATATTGGAAACGTGGATCGATTCGGGAATATGGTGGACAAAGAAGATCAGGACACCCACGCTGGCAATCGCCAACATCACCCCAACCGTCACCGCGATGTGCGGCACGAACGCGGTCGCCAAGTCGGCGGCTTCGGCATCTCCGGATGATCCAGATTCCGCATTCCGAACGGTCCGCAACACCATCAGGCAATAGATGAATGTCGAAATGAAAACGCCAAGCGTGAACTGGTTGGCTTTATCCCCCATGAAGTTGTTCATCAGTCGAGGACCGACTTGGGACGTGGTGTGGGAGATCGAAAGAATCGTCATCGAAAACGTCACTCCGGCCACCGTGATCATCGACCCTGCGACGGTCGAAAGCACGGCGCGTGCGCCATCGGGTTGGTTCGCGTTAAGCCAGTCAATGCCTTCCATCCACTCGGACCCAACTCGACTGTCGACCGTCGTTGCCCCCAGCGCCAACGCAATGGCAGCGATCACCATCAGCGACGGAATGAACCAATAGCTGTTTTTGACGGTGGCCCAAAACGTCGTCAGGAATGCGTTCATGGATGCGACTCGGTAGTAAACGTTTATCGCCGGTTCATTTCAATCGGCATGGGAAAAGTAGATTCGCTGTGCACAGCGTTCTATCTGTCAGTTCATGGTGGCTTCGGGTCAGTGGACAGCAATGGATACAAAAATGCCCAGAGGCCTATACAGACTTCTGGGCAATGCGTTTGGATTCGAACGACGATTTTTACAGTTTCGTCTTATCAGCGATCAAGATGACCCGGTCGCCGATCTTTACGGGCACGCCCGTGACGTTGACTTCGTCACCCTTCTTCCACTTCTTTTCTTCACTGGGCACGCCCATGTCGACGGTCAACGTTTTTCCATCTTCCGTTTTCACTTTAGCAACAGTCCGTTGTTCGCCTCGCACTTTCGCCGTTCGTGTCGATTCGATCTTACCGCTATATCGGCGACCGTTTCGAGTAATCGGGACTTGTTTGCCCTGGGTTTCGATTTCGGTAGCCACCAGCACTTGCTTGTTGCCCGCCTTGCTGATCGGGCCAGTAGCCGTCAACGAATCGCCTTCGAACAGCTGGAATGCCGGATCGGAACCCATATCAACCCAGACGGATTTGCCATCGTTTGCGTTGACTTGCAGCAACAGGGCTAGGCCGCCTAAGCGACGGACGTACTTGGATTCGGTGATCTTACCAGAAACCGTCTGCGCCTTTCCGACCAATCCCTTCTGTGTAGATTGGGCGACATTGCTGCTGTGCACTTCGCGTTCGGAATTTCCAGCCAGATCGCTGAACTGATAACTTTCGTACATCCCGTCGCCGTCGTCATCCTTGTAGGTGGCGTAGCTGTCGTTCAAATAGTCGCCATCGGTATCGTGGTACCGCGAGTAACTCTCGTAATGACCATCGCGATCCTTATCGCTGAACGTCGCGTAACCATCGTCCCAGTCTTCGCCATAAAATTCCTCGGCGTCCACCGTTTCGATATCGTTGTCTGTGTCGGTGCTGGTCTGCTTGTCGCGATAATCGAAGCGTTCATCGTCCCAGCGACCAATGGCTTCATCGGTAGGATTGTAGTCATTCCCGTCAAACCACTCGCTGACGTCGTACCATGCATCGTCTTCGTATCGGGCGCCTCGATCCGAAGGCTCATCTGCGCGCAGAATCGGCGTGAATGCCAGTGCCAAGGCCGGTGCAACTGCGATGGCAAGCCGTTGTAGTTTCATGTTCATTATGTTGCCTGTTCGTTGGAAGAATAAAATCACGGTGCACCAACGCACCGTCAACAGTTGGTCCAACAAAGTTCGCAAACCGCGCGCCGAATCGAATTCCGTCGTGAATGATTGATTCAAGATCAGGTCTTGCGAGCCTACAACGGTTCCCTGGCATCCATCAATGTTGGCTGATCGACCAGGATGCAGGATCGCAGTCCAGGGACGCGACGCTTCATCGCTGCACAGACCGCGGGGGTTGTCCACCTTCATCGAGTGATGATTCGGAAACTGGTATTCGACAAGCGGCAATTCGGTCGAATGATTCGGAGCGTCGGAAGCTTCATCGAAGCTGAAAGGCAAATCGCAGTGTGAAGCCGTTCAATCCAGCTTGCCGATTACTGCCGCATCACCGTCGACGTTGAATCCGGGCCTCGTTCGGCATCGCGGACGATTCCATTGATCATCCGGGGAAAGACGAAATAGTGCAGTGGCAGCACCGAGTACCAGTAGGCTAGCCCCAACAAGCCAGTTGGTCGAAACCGAGCGGTTTGAATCAATCGCGAGTGAGTGTCGTCGATCGACTCCACACGAAATTCAAGCTCGGCATCGCCGGGCAGTTTCATTTCCGCGATCAACCGCAACCACTCGTCTTTCTGATATCCATTGACGCGCCAGAAATCAACGGCTTCACCGTAGCTGAGATTCTTGGGATGGCGTCGGCCTCGGCGTAATCCAGGACCACCGATCGCCTTGTCCATCAGCCCTCGCAACCACCACAGCCAGTCCGCCCCCCAGTATCCGCAGCGTCCACCAATCTGGCTGAGCGCAGCAAACGTCTGTGCCGCAGAGGCTTCGACCGTTTTAGAACGTTGATCCAGAAACACAGTCCCACCAGACCATTCGGGGTCGCCCGGCATTGCACCGGCGGTCGACCATCGTGTTTCAACATCGCCCGTCCGCCACTTTCCCAATGCCGCGTCAATTGCTTCTTCGACCCCGAACAATGGCCCGGGCATCAAACGCTGTGCGTTGTCGTCACGGCAGACGGTACGGTTTCGCAGACCTTCGGCCAACGGGCGGGCAATCCGAGCGTTGACGGGTGTTACCAGCGAAATCCAAGCGGAACTCAGTCGCGGGGTCAGCACTGGGATGGGAAGAATGATCCGTTTCGCCAGCCCCAACGACTTGGCCATCACCTGCATCAATTCTTGATAGGTGAAAACGTCTTTGCCCCCGATATCGATCACTTGCCCGGCCGTTTCTGGAACCTGCAAGCACTGCACCAGATATCGAATGACATCTCGGATCGCGATCGGCTGCGTTTCCATCTTCACCCATTTGGGCGTGATCATGATGGGCAGTCGCTCGACCAAGTAGCGTAAGATTTCGAATGACGCAGACCCCGATCCGACGATCATTGCGGCACGAAACACCGTGGTATCAAGATTGCTTTGGCCCAGAATTTCGGCGACCTCTCGCCGACTATGCAGGTGATGGCTTAGATCGGGGCCGAGTTCCCCCAGCCCACCAAGGTAAATGACTCGCTTACATGTCGTGCCGTCCAATCCGGCGACAAAGGAATTGGCCAGTTCGCGGTCGCGTTTGGCGTAATCCTCGCCTGCGCTGATCATCGAATGGACCAGATAGAACGCCGCGTCCACATCGATCGCGGCACGATGAACGACGGCGGTGTCATCGAGGTTCCCCTGGACAATCTCTAGCCGCTCGTGATCCGCCCAAGCAAAGGCACGAATTTTTTCTGGGCTTCGGACCAAACAACGGACCGCCAACCCTTCGTCCAACAATCGGGGAACCAACCGGCCACCGACGTAACCAGTCGCTCCACAGACCAACACACGATTCATTTTCAAGTTCGACAAAGTCTACCTTCCCGTCCGCCCAAAGCTTTCGTATTCATTTGGTATCCGTCGCATCGCCGCGCCGCAGATCCGCCGCCCGCTTCTGACAAAGGTGCCGGATTGGACAAGTCCTGCATTTGGGCGATCGAGCGAGGCAAACACGTTTCCCAAACTGGATCAGCCAAAAATGGCCTTCCTTGAACACCCAAGCAGGTGCCGTCTGCTCGAGTGCGATCGCGGTCTGTTCGGCAGTTTTGCCAATCGCGATGCCTGTCCGATTGCAGACTCGGTGGACATGCGTGTCGACCGCAATCGTATCAACCCCAAACGCAAACTGCATGACAATATCGGCGCACTTGCGTCCGATACCGGGCAACTGCATCAATTGCCCGCGCGTTTCAGGGACCACACCATCAAAATCGCGAAGCAGGGCCTGGCAGAACTTACGGATGTTTCTGGCTTTGAGATTATAGAGGCCGCAGGGCTTGATCGCATGGGTGATCTGCTGGTCGCTTAGCTGCAACATCGTTCGCGGCATGCGTGCGAGCCGGAACAATGCCTTCGTGGCCGCCGCCGTGTTGGCGTCACGTGACTGCGCCGACAACATGCACGAGATGCAAGACCGGAACGGGTTTGGCTGCCTCTTGGGCCCCATCGCCCCGGGCACCCGGCCGGGCATTTCTTTCGAAAGAATTCGGAAGACCTGTTCGATTTCGTCTGCGCCGAGTGGAGCCCGCCCCATCACCGCAGCCCACCCGTGCCGGAACCACAGAACCGTTCCCTGAAACCCCAACCCCGCGTTCGGGCAACGATCACGAATCGCTCTCGAGTTCGCTTTCAAGCTTTAGAACGTTGTTCCCGTCGTCAACGTCGACGTAGTACGCCGGGTTATCCTCGGATCCGTTCCGAGTGATCTCTGATCCGTCGATGGTTCGCGTCACTTTCTTGGCAAACGACGATTGCACTTTGCCATGCCCATAGCCGTCGCCCCATTTCCATTTCACTTTGGAACCGTCGTTGTACTTTGCCATTGGTGTGCTACTTGCCGTCTTGGGAATCGAGCGGAGGATGTTTTGTCGGCGTGATGTCCCCGGGAACATTGACGTAAATTTTCTCGCCGCATTGCGGACACGCCGGAACGCGATCGTCAACCTCCATGCCACACTTTGGACATCGGACGTGATTCAGTGGAGTATTCATGGTCGCCGTGGTCCGAAAATGATCTTAGGAAAGTGGTGAAACGCCACACCCAAGCGAGGTTGCATCTTTCGTGCCATCCCCATCCGGCGCACGAAAAAGCGGGGCTCCCTCGACCACCACCATGGTTCACTTTCCAAGACCGCAAAACGCAGTGGAGCGTCAACAACCACGTTGGTCGCCCTGCATCCTACAACGGCGGTATCAGCGATCCTTCCCGGTGAATTCATCCACCAATTCGACCAGACGGATCGCATCGATCGGCTTGCTTAGATACGCGTTGCATCCCGATTCGATGCAACGCGTCATGTCACCGTGCATGGCGTCGGCCGTCAGTGCGATGATGGGCCCCGTGAACCCGATTTCGCGGACCTTTTGCGCAGTCTGATAACCGTCCAAGTTTGGCATCTGCATATCCAGCAAAATCAGGTCCGGAAGCTGTCCCGATTGGATGCATTGACGGATATGCTGGACCGTCAAGATTCCATCCTCTGCTTCGTCGACCGTTGCACCGGCCTTGATCAGCAATCGCTTGCTAAGAAAACGAATGTCGCGGCGGTCATCGACGACAAGCACATGGCAGCTCAGTTGTTTTGCGACCTTGCGATTGAGAGGTTCTGGTTGGCGAACAATGGCGATCGGGTCCACCGTCGCTGCGTCGCTAACGGCGATCACCGAAACAGTCACTGCGAATTCGCTACCCTCGCCGACGGTGCTGGATACCGTGATGTCGCCCCCCAACAAGTTGGCAAGTCGGCGGCTGATGGCCAACCCAAGCCCCGTGCCACCAAACACGCGTGCAACCGATGCGTCACCTTGTGAAAACGGTTTGAAGAGCTGTTGCTGTTTCTCTGGTGTCATTCCGATACCGGTATCCGCGACCTCGATTCGCAGTGTATCGGTGCCATGCGAATCAAACTGGACGTTGATTCGGACGCGTCCCTGCTGAGTGAACTTGATGGCGTTACCCACCAAATTGATCAGGATCTGTTTCAACGACTTGGGATCACTTTGGATCAAGGTCGGAATTTTGCCCTGATACTGAACGTCGAATTCAAGCTTGTTTTCCTTGGCTCGTATGTCCATCACCGACCGAACCTCTTCGATCAGGGACACCAGATCGAAGGTTTCCGAAGCGATCTCCATCTTGCCAGCTTCGATTTTCGAAAGGTCCAAGATGTCGTTGATGATGTCCAACAGAAACTCGCCGTTGCGGCGAATGATGTCGATGTAGTCACTGGCCTCGGAATCTTGAACTCGCGATTTCAAAAGTTCCGTGTATCCCAGGACGGCTGTCATGGGGGTGCGAATTTCGTGACTCATGTTAGCCAGAAATTCGCTTTTGGCGATATTCGCCTGTTGTGCGGCGTCCAAAAGCTGCGCGTTGTCGACGGCACCGGCGGCTTGCTTTGCCAGTTCCTGGGCCAGCTTTAGATCCTGGTCCGTGTACCGCCGGCCGGATCCCGAAACAATCAACGTCAACGCGCCAAGACAGTTGTTGCGTGCAATCAGCGGCACCACGATCATTGAGTTTGGACCGACGGCGCGAATCACATCTTCGTGCTCGTCATCTTGGGCCGCGGTGCGAAAAGTTTCTTCGGTGATCTCCGGCAAGAACACTGCTTCCCCCAGAAACGCACCTCTGGCCGGCGGGTGATCCAGCCGGTCAGGACAGGCGGCAAAGCGAGCGACCTGTTCCGCCAAGTCATGCTGATCCGAATCGGCGTAGGCAACATGGACACGCCGTGCCGATCCTTGATCACGAACCAAATCAATGAAAGCCCAATCCGCCATCGCGGGCACGCACAAGTCGGTGACGTTTGCCAGCGTTTGATCGTAGTCCAACGACGCAGCCAGAACGGCGCTAGCCTGCAACAAAAAATGCTCGCGTTCAGACGCCTTTTCTCGGTCCAGATCGGCGTTTTTCCGCTGGGTAACGTCCCAGTACAAACCATGGATCCGAGACACCTTGCCGGACTCGTCCAGTTCGAACTCTCCCATCCCGGCCAGCCACCGCGGTCGGCCGCTTGGACGAACGATGCGGAACTCGTGGTTGAATGGTTTCCTCCCCTCGGTTGTTGCTAACCAGGCGGCTTCCAAAGAGGCCCGGTCCGCTGGATGGACCTGCTTCAAAAACTTATCCCACGATGCCTGTTGGGTCGGTGGCACGCGCAGCATTTCGTAAAGCGAATCGGTCCAGACGCTTCGAACGGGGGTCCATTCCCAAGCTGCCATTCCGCCGGCCCGTAGCGCCATTCGAAGCCGTTCTTGGTCTTCCTTTTGTGCGTGCTCGGCCTTGACCCGATCCGAGATATCGACACCGGAAGGGACCAGATGAGTGACAACGTTGGCCTTGTTTCGTACTGGCACAAGCATGAAGTCGATCGTGATGCGTGTATCCCCAGCCATCCGAACCTGGACGTCATAACGAACCACTTCACCAGCGGCGGCGCGGGCGATCGAGTCTTTCAACCGATTGACAATGACGGGATCATAACTCCACCAACCGCAATCCCAAAACTTCTTTCCCACCACGTCGTCTCGCGACAAGCCACCGCCCTGCAACGCGGTCGCGTTCGCTTCCAACAAAGTGCCGTCCACGGCCAATACGCCGACAAACCCCAACATATGGTCGATCACCCGGCGAAGCTCGGCTTCACGGTGGGCAAGACGCAACTCCATTTCTTTACGTTCGGTAATGTCGCCCGCCACAGCCGTGATCGAACGCGGGCGACCTTGATCGTCTCGGCTGATCACGCCACGGCCATACGTCCAAACAACACGCCCATCGTCACCGCGAATGACCCGGAATTCCATCGTGTACGTTTCGCAGCTTCCCGAAAAAACACACCCGATCCGGTTGCGAACATACTCGCGATCCTCGGGATGAATGATCGAGATGAACCCGTCGCAGGTTGGCACAAGATCGGCGCGTTCGTAGCCAAACAATTCAAACAGGTGCGGCGACCAATCGATTTGGTCATTCGGTATGTCCCACTTCCAAATCCCCAACCGGCCTGCATCGAAGGCCAACTGCAACTCGTGCTGCTGGTCGGTGTAAAGTTGTTCGGACTGCTTGCGGTCGACAAAGATGGCAAGGGTTTCTGCGATCGGCCGAAGCCGCTGGAACATTTCGTCCGATATCGATCGGTCGGCGAACAACCCGACCACGCCAAGGACTCGCCCGTCGACCGTCAACGGATAGCCCGTCAATGAAAGCCCGGCGTCCTGTAAGGTCATGGAACCATCAGCCGCCAAGCTGCGATCGAATGCAGGCTGACCACTGGCCGCAATCTGGCCGACCACGGTGCCCTCGACTGCGATTTCATTTCCCACGCCCGCCTGATCAACGGACGCAATGTTGCAGGCGGCAAAACGCAGAACAGAATTCGACGGATCGTAGATCCAAACTCTGGCTGAATCGAATCCCAGCGTCTGGACGAACAACTGGCAGGCCGCCTGCAGCACCTCGTGAAGATGTTTCGATCCCGCGGTCAACCGCGATAGGTCGCTCTGCATCGCCAAAAGTGACAACACAGAATCGCTAGAACCTCTGGCATTTTGTACAGGAGCCGCCCCTTCGGAAAAGTGCTCGTCGTTCGACTTCATCGCGTTCCACCTTCCGTAAACCATGGCGTCTTCATCCGCATTCGGCCATGATATCACGGCGGTGACAAATTGGCGTTCGCCGCAACCGATCGGTCACGTCCTTCCGCCGCAATTGGCGGGGTTGTTTCACCCGATACGGATTTCCGAACGTCATGCGAGGTGCGGTCACCCGACCCCGTCTCGCGCTCCGAGCTCGTACGGGGGCCCCGGGGCAATGACTGTGGCAGTCGCTTACAAGCCGCGACGCGCACGATCCGCGATCCGCCGCAGCGTCGGCGAGATTGGACCTACACCGGGATCGTCCGAAGGGTGGTCCGAGTTGGCTTCCGGCGAAACGCCTTCGCTAGGGGGCGATGCCATGGCCCGCTGGACGGCTTTCTGAAAGTCAAGCTTCGAGAGAGGCTTGCGGACGACGATCGTGGCCCCAAAACCAAGCGCTAGTTTTTCTAACAGCGCGTCCTGCAGACTGCTCATCACGACGACGGGGACATCCGCGATTGTGCTGATCTCGTGACCGCGTAACTGCTGCAGGAAATCGAGACCGCTTCGTCCCGGCATTTCAATGTCGGTAACGATCAGGTCCAACGGTTTGTCCTTGGCGATGTGCCACGCTTCGCCTCCATCGGCCGCTTCGAAAGTTTCGTGCCCTAGCTCTTTCAGCCAGTGGACCGCGAGCGTTCGGTTATGTCGCACATCGTCAGCCACAAGACTTCGTAGCGTCATCATCAAACTCGCAGCGCCGTAGGTAAATATGAGTGAGCCACGATCCGATTGAAGGCCGACGACGGGACGGCCTGCGACCGAAAAGGGCTAGGCAAGCATCATTTCGAAGTCGGCAAAGATTTTCGGTGACGCCGTGGTTGCGACTTTTCACGCTCGGTCGCTGGTTGCTTCGCAGTCGGCGAATGAACGATGACTGTCGCTTGACTTGACGCACCGACGATCGGATAGGACACGCCGTGAACGGTTTGAATACGAAACGGGGCTTGGGTAGGCACTTTGGAACTCACTTCTCTAGAAGATCAACAATAAACATCGTGAACCTAGAGAACTGCAAACGGTGGACCGAAGTGCACTTGGACTTTCGAGAAATCGCCTCGCCCAGCGTGTCCGGCCCCCAATCGACGAAGTGCCGATTCACACGCCGGCTACGACTTTGTCCAGGTGTAAATCGTCAGTGGCGGCACGTTCAAATGGACTCGGTCCACATCGGGTTCGCCAAATAGCGGTGTGGCCAACGGGACCACATCGTCTCGAAATTGATAGGCGATGAACAACCCGCCGTCCTTCAGCTGATCATGGATTCCGTCAACGATTCGTTGCCCAATCGGTTTGTCGATTGTGGAAAACGGGACCCCCGAAACGATCACGTCGGCGCGTCCCAGTCCATGCCGTTCCATCAGGTCGCGCAGACAGGCGGCATCGCCGTGCTGCACGATCAAACGTTTGTCGTCGATTTCGTTCAGCGGCTGAATGAACTCTTCCATTTTTTCGATCGCCAACAACTTGGCGTCCGGCCCCATTCGTTCCAATAGGGCTACCGACGTTTCGCCCGTTGCGGGCCCCAGATCGATCACAAGTGATGCGTCACGCACCGCAGAACGATCAGCGATTTTTTGCGTCAACACCCGGGAACTTGGGCACACCGACGCGACGGATGTGGGGTGATCCAACCATGTCAAGAAAACCGACTTGATCCGGGAAAACAGACTGGCCCGGCGATTCACAGCTTCAGCATCGGCCATAGAAACTTCCTTGACAGAAACGGTCGCATAAGAAATTCAGGAAGGATCCATAAGGGATCCATGTCCCCATACACCAACGGCACCACGGTGATAGCCACGTCGCCGAAAAAGACCATGATCCGCCATACACACTGGTTGGCGGATCATGATCCAACGCATGTCTTCGGCCGAACCTAACAGGAACGCACCGTGGGTTCGCGATCCCAGACACGATGCTGCTTTGCCTGCTGGACGAACGCCTTCAACGATCCGTCGGAAACGTCGACCATGCCATCGTCTGCGTCCGTTTTGACAGCAGCTTTTTCGAACAAGGGGGCTGCCGCTTCGTTGAACCCAATGACTTTCAAATGGGCAAATGCAGTGCGTATCCAGTCAATCGCCGCCGCCTGTGACAACAACGTCTCGACTTCGGATTTTGCGGGTGCGATGATGACGGCATCGAACAAGGGTGACGGTGCCCCCGCCAGGAAATGATCGGGCGTCAACGACTGGCCGTCACTGGACTTCATCGGCCCGATCTTCGGCGCGATCACTTCCATCATCGCTCCCTCGCTTTCCACCGCCTTGCGAATGGCATCTAGCAACTTGGCATCGACGCCATTGGTCGTCAACAAACCAACCTTCTTACCTGCGATCGACTTGGGTGCGACAGCGTACTGCGACAACGGTTTCGATGGTTCAGGGTCACCCACCGGAACAACGGGCGTGATGTCATCGGCCATTCCCTGCATTCCTAAGCAATCGGCGACCTGGGTCCCCAATTCACGATCGATGTTGTTCAAATGACCCAACATCCGTGTTCGCACGTGGGTTTCCTGACATTTGCCCAACTCAAAGGAAAAACCACCCACGATGTGGCGTTTCTCTGGTTCGGTCATCGACTTCCAAAACAACCTGGCCTGCGTGTAGTGATCGGCAAAACTCTCGGGTCTCAGCCGGACCTTCGCACCGCTTTCTTCGGCGGGAAACGAATGAAAGCCGGATTTGGGATCTTCGCGCGGTCCACCGTTATCAAGCGAGTTGGGTTGATTGGCGACTCGCCCCGCCGGGACGTCCATTTGCATGTGCCCATCGCGTTGGAAGTTCGCGAACGGGCACTTCGGTTTGTTGATCGGGATTTGATGGAAGTTGGGACTTCCTAATCGGGACAACTGTGTATCCAGGTACGAGAACAAACGGCCTTGCAGCAGCGGGTCGTTCGAAAAGTCGATTCCCGGAACAAGATGCGACGGACAGAACGCGACCTGCTCGGTTTCAGCAAAGAAGTTGTCGACATTCCGATCCAGAACCATCTTGCCAATCGGTGTCAGTGGCACGATCTCCTCTGGAATCAACTTCGTCGGGTCCAGGTGGTCAAAGTCGAACTGATCCGCTTCTTCCTGGGTGAACACTTGAACGGAAAGTTCCCATTCCGGAAAATCACCCGCGTTGATTGCGTTCCACATGTCGCGGCGATGAAAGTCGGGATCGGCACCCGCGACCATGACCGCTTCGTCCCAGATTTGCGAGAACGCGCCGTACTTGGGACGCCAGTGGAATTTCACGAACCTAGAATCCCCCTTCTTGTCGATCATGCGGAAGGTATGGACCCCAAAGCCTTCGATCATCCGCAACGACCTGGGGATGGCGCGATCCGACATCACCCACATCAACATGTGCATGGACTCGGAATTCAGCGACACAAAATCCCAGAACGTATCGTGTGCCGATTGAGCCTGCGGAAAGTCGCGATCCGGGGCCGGCTTCACACTGTGAATAAGGTCGGGGAACTTGATCGCGTCCTGGATAAAGAACACCGGAATGTTATTGCCAACCAAGTCATAGTTGCCTTCTTCGGTATAGAACTTGACGGCGAATCCACGGACGTCCCGCGCCGTGTCCCGCGATCCCGCACTGCCGGCGACGGTGGAGATGCGACAGAAGACCGGCGTCTTGACCGACGGGTCCTGCAAGAAACCAGCTTTGCAAATTTTGGCCGCTGACTTGTAGCACTGGAAATATCCATGCGCACCGTACCCACGCGCGTGCACCACTCGTTCCGGAATTCGTTCGTGGTCAAAGTGCGTGATTTTCTCGCGCAGGATATGATCTTCCAACAACTGGGGGCCACGTGCGCCCACTGTTAAAGTGTTTTGATCATCCGCCACCACCACACCCTGGTTCGTGGTCAGTCGATCACCGTCGGTTGCGATTTGGTGTGGTTCGCCACCGTTACCGGTGGTTGTTTTGAAACTGGGTTTGGCTTTCGCTTTCTTTGCCATGCGGGCGGTCCTTTGGGTGGGCATGGTGATCTCGGATCTCGCCTGAATCCCCAACGCAGCGGAATTCGGCGGACGAGACCTCGCAATGCAATTGCTATGCCGAGACCTGGTTGCCGAACGGATTGGTCCGACAGTGACGACGCACCTTAGAATCGATGCGATGAACAACACCGATTGCCAGTCAGGTGTGGGTGCCGATCCCAGATGTTTGATTGCGGACACGGCAGCCACGCCAATGCAGAATCCACGCAACAGACCAAAGCGTTCCACACCGCGATCCCGTCCCCTAATTCCCCGTCCCCTAATTCCCCGTCCCCTAATTCCCCGTCCACCTAATTCCCGCTGCCAAAATTCCTGCCGCCGAAACTCGGATGAAGACCACCGAACCAAACCGGGCTGAACGGTTTCGACGCACGCTGGTTCGTGGGCGACCAGATCGCCAGCATGTCTCGCCTAGGCCGAACTGACCGCGGTGTCGACGTTGCTAGGATCTAGCAGTTCATCCCCGGAATGTTTTTCGTGTGCCCAGACTTCCATTTCCGTGTTTTTTGCATCGCCGCGAATCGTGCTGAACGCCACGTCGGCAGCGTCGCGCCCGGTTCCGATCCGGACGAACCCACCGACGGGTGCCAATCGGGTTGCATCGAACAAGAACCAACGCCCATCCAAGAACGCTTCGAAGAATCCGTGGAAATCGGGTGGGTTCAAGTTCACCGCGTAGCCGGCGACGTAGCGGGCGGGGATTCCCATCGCACGACACAGACTGATCGCGACGTGGGCAAAATCTCGGCAAACACCGGTTTTCTGCTGCAGGACATCACAGGCCGTTGTGGTTGGCCCCGTGCTGCCAGGCGTATAGGACAGTTGATCGTAGGTCCAGTTGCAGATCGCAGTGACACGGGAGTAGCCGGGCAGCAAGGTGCCAAACTGGTTCATCGCAAACTCCAGCAGCTTGTCCGATTCGCAGTACCGGCTGGGGTTCAAGTACGTCAGCACATCGGCGGGCAGCTGCTCGTACGGAGTTTCACCGACGTTGGTCACGTCCACCTGTTCGGGATTCATGTTGACAGTTGCCTGATACTGAATTGTCATTTCCCCGGGTGGAACCGATAGGCGAACCAAGCGGTTGCCAAGCGGGCCGACGGCACATTCTTCGATCCGGTGGAACGGCTGGACTTCCAACGATTCACTTACAATCTGTTGATGCTGGTTCTGGACGACGGAAACATTGAACAGGAACGTGGTTGGCGCGTTGACTTGGTAGACAATGCGGCTGCCGACTTGGATTTGGTTCATCAGTGAATTCCGAAAATGGAAAATCGGGAAATGGAACGTTTGTGACAGGGAAAATCGCCGGATCGGGAACACTGCCGCTGCGTTTACGAATACCGCCGGCGGTTTTCGGGTCGGACGTTTCGGCGCTGGCGAACCGATTGCCGTTGTGGACCTGGCATCCGGGATCCCGGCTTGGCCTGCCAATGGGCGGGGCGGTTCCGATATCAATCTGCACTTCCTGTGCCAGAGATCGACGGGACGCCGAGTTGGCAATGGGCGACTGGCCGTGGTCCAAGACGAAAATGAAAGCGATGCGCAGCCTCGCTCCCGCATGCGATCAGCATCACAAACATGATTGACCAATTGTCGCAGTCCGCATACAGTTTGACGACAGGTTCAGTGCGAACTTCGCGACCAAGATGGTTGCGTCGTGATACTTAACTGGCGGTCACTCGCACCCATGGCGGCTGCTTTTGTGACGGCTTTCTCCGGCGAGTGTTTGCATCCACCACGCAAGGAGAATTGGTGCACCGCGACCTCCCATGCGATGCCGTGGTTCACAGCGCTGCGAGGCCGTTCTCTCCCCATAAGCCGCCATGTCGAAAACAGACCCCTCTCGCTTGATTCCTGCATCGCCTCCGGCGGACTCTGATCGCCCCAGTGATTCCCCCCAGGATCGCGATTCTCGCAAGCGCGTTCGACATTCTCATCATTACATCGTTGGCATCGGTGCATCGGCCGGTGGGCTAGAAGCACTGGAATCGTTGTTTCGATCGATGCCCGAAGATTGCGGCATGTCGTTCGTCGTCGTCCAGCACCTGTCGCCCGATTTCAAAAGCCACATGGACCAGTTGCTTCGACGGGTCACCAACATCCAAGTCGAGGTGGTCGATGATGGTGTGAAGGTTCAACCCGACACGATCTATTTGATCCCTCCCAAAATGGAAATGGTGATCAGCAACGGCAAGTTGTTGCTAACCGAACGCAGCCCCGATCAAGTCTTGGCGCATCCCATCGACCAGTTCCTTCGTTCGCTGGCCCAAGACTCGGGCCGTTACAGCATTGGGATCATCCTCTCGGGCACTGGCAGCGACGGGTCGCGTGGGATCACCGACATCGCCGACAACGAAGGGCTTGTCATCGCTCAAGAACCGACGTCATGCAGGTTCGAGGCGATGCCATTGAATGCCCAACAAACCGGCAGGGTCGACTTGGTCCTGCCTCCCGAAGCGATGGGCGAGGCGTTGCGTCGTTTTACCGTCGAAGGCGATTCGACCGAATCACTGCAGGAACAAAAAATCGAAACCATCGAAGAAACCGGACTCGAACGAGTGTTTCAGTTGCTAAAGCAGCAGCATGGTATCGATTTCAGTCACTACAAGATCGGTACGGTCGGTCGTCGGATCCAACGCCGGATCGAATTGCTGAAATTGAACGGCGTGGAACAGTACGTTGAATACATCAATCAGTCCAATGCAGAGGTCAATGACCTGTACGAGGACTTGCTGATCGGTGTCACGCGGTTCTTTCGTGACCCGGACGCCTTCGCGACTTTGGAACATCAAGTCATCCCCGATCTAGTCGCCCGCGCCGACGATACGATCCGGATTTGGGTGTGCGGTTGCGCGACGGGCCAAGAAGCCTACTCCATTGCCATGTTGATGACCGAGGCGATTGAAAACTCGGGCAAAGACATCGGGTTCAAAATGTTCGCCACCGACGCACACCGCCAATCGTTGCAGTTTGCGTCCACGGGAACTTATGACCAATCGCACGTTGCCGATGTATCCCCCGAACGTTTGGAACGTTTTTTCAACAAACGCCGCGACGGCTACTGCGTCAACAACGAACTTCGCGGAAAGGTCGTCTTCGCGCCACAGAATGTGATCAACGATCCGCCGTTCACGCAGATGAACTTGGTCACCTGCCGCAACATGCTGATCTATCTGCAACCGCCCGCGCAGCGCAAAACCCTGTCCCTGTTTCACTTCGCACTGAAAGCCAACGGAGTCCTGTTCCTGGGCCCCAGCGAAGCGGTGGGTGATATCAGCGACGAATTCGACACGATCGATGGGCATTGGAAAATATTTCGCAAACGCCGTGACGTTCGATTGCCGATCGAATTGCGGATGCCGCTGTTTGGGCAAACATCCGGCGCCATGCCAACCGCTCGCCCGTCGAAACTGGGTGAACCCAAAACGCAAAAGCCGACGGATATCTTGCCGGAAGCCTACGACGTCCTGCTGGGCAAAATGATGCCGCCCAGCGTGCTGGTCGACTCAGGTCTGCAGGTGCTGCATATTTTCCCAGGCGCCCAAGAGTTCTTGAAAGTGCCCACCGGACGACTGTCGTCCAGTTTGCTGGACATGATTCCCAACGAAATAAGAACCTCCGTATCGGCGGCGATCCAACACTCGTTGCACGACGACAAAACGGTCCGATACAGCGGCCTGCCCCACCCCGACGGACGATCCGACACACAGGTGCAGCTGATCGTTCGACCGGTCAATTTGCCAAAGTCGCGAACGTCCTGTGTCTTGGTCCAGTTCGAATTCGCAGAATCGGTGAAGACGGCCGATAGCGAGAATGCGATCCGCGATCTTGATTTCAACCAAGCCAGCGTGTCTCGCATCGAGGGACTGGAACAGGAACTGAATTTCAGCCGCCAAAATCTACAAGCGACGATCGAGGAACTCGAAACGTCCAACGAAGAGCTGCAGGCGACCAACGAAGAAATGGTTGCATCGAACGAGGAACTGCAAAGCACCAACGAAGAATTGCACAGCGTCAACGAGGAACTCTACACCGTCAATGCCGAACATCAGGCTCGCGTCGTCGAACTGGATGAAGCCAATTCGGACATGACCAATCTGTTGGCGACGACCCGCGTTGGTGTGCTGTTCTTGGATGACCAACTGTACATTCGCCGCTTTACCCCCGAAGTCGGTCGACTGCTGTCGCTGGACCCTCACGATCTGGGACGCAGCATCGAAGGCTTCACCCGAGTCATCGGCGGCCAGGACTTCATGACCCGAATCGAACAAGTCCTGGAATCCGGAGACGAACAGGAATGGGAGGCCGTGTGCCGCGACGAACCCTACCTGTTTCGAGCTTTGCCGTATTGGTCCAAAAAGCAAACCTCGGGCTGCGTGATTTCGTTGATCAATATCAAAGCACTTCGAAAAGCGCAGCGGGATGTCGCCCAGTTCAAGTTCATGGCGGACGAGAACATCGACGCCCAAGTGTTGATCGACGAAAACGCACAGATCGTGTACGCCAATCGCAAGATGGGCGAACAAGTTGGGCTGAGTGCAAATGAACTCGAAGGAATGTCGATCCTGCGTTTTGGATTCGACCACAACATCGCCGATTTCCGCGATCGTTTCGAAGCCGCCCATGCCAGCGACGGCGAACTGTTCGAAGCCATCCATCGACGACACGACAAATCGGACTACCCCGTCGAGGTCGCGCTGACACCGATCTCACTTCACGGCCAACGACACATCTTCGTGTCGATCCGCGAAACTTCACGCCGGAAGGAAACCGAATCCGAAATGCGATTGCTTAGCAAAGCCGTCGCAGCCGCCGCCGGCGGGATCATCATCACGGACAATCGACACCCGGATCGCCCCATCACTTTCGTGAACGATGGGTTCACCAAAATGACAGGGTACAGCGAATCGGAAGTGGTCGGCCGCAATTGCCGATTTCTGCAAGGCACCGATACCGATCCAGAAACGGTCGCCGAAATTCGTCGTGCTGTGCAGGGCGGCGAATCACTGCGAACGTTGATCCAGAACTATCGCAAGGATGGCACTCCATTTTGGAATGATCTGTACATCACGCCCGTTCGCGACGACGCAGGAACCGTCACGCACTTTGTCGGCGTGCAGAACGATGTCACCGAGCGAAACGCATCGGCGGAACTGGCAAAATCAAACGAGCAAACGATTCGCTTGCTGCTGGACTCGACCGCGGAAGGCATCTTTGGTCTCGGCGCCGACGGTGCGTGCATCTTCTGTAACGAATCCGCCGCCCGCATGCTGGGGTACGAAAGCGGTGATGAACTGGTCGAACAGGAAATGCACTCCGTCACCCAACCGCGAACAGCCGATGGTTGCGAATTCCCGATCTCGGCATCACGCATTTTGGCGGCACTACGCGAGGGACGCGCAGACAACGTTCGCGACGAGGTGTTTTGCCGATGCGACGGATCCGTGTTCCCTGTTGAATACTGGTGCCACCCCATCAAGCAAGACGACGAAGTGATCGGGGCCGTGGTGACGTTCGTCGACATCGCCGAACGCCTAGAGGTCGAACAAGAACTGCGAGAAGCGAAGGAGATTGCCGACGCAGCCAACCAGGCCAAAAGTCGGTTCCTGGCGAACATGAGCCACGAACTGCGGACACCATTGTCGGCGATCCTTGGTTTTACTCAGATCATCCGAGAAGAACCGACCGACGAATCGCTGCAAGAGAATCTAGCGACCATCCAGCGAAACGGTGACTACCTGCTGAGGCTGCTGGGGGACGTGCTAGACCTTTCTAGGATTGAATCCGACAAGTTCCAAACGTCGAACTCAACCGTATCGCTCGGACACATCCTTGGCGACGTGCATGCAACCATGCAGATGCGAACGGTCGAGTACGACAACCAACTGGACTTCGACCTGAAGAACCCGTTGCCAACGACCGTGACAACTGACGCAGCCCGACTGCGACAGATCATGATCAATTTGATCGCCAACGCATTGAAGTTTGCACCCAAGGGACGCGTCAACGTGCTGGTCGATTCCGAAGACGTCGACGGAAAGGTGTGGTTGGTGGTTTCGGTTCAAGACACCGGCATCGGGATCTCGCAACAGAAGATCAACACCCTGTTCGAACCATTCGTGCAGGCCGATCGATCGATCTCCAATCGCTTCGGCGGCACTGGGTTAGGACTTAGCATTACGAAACGCTTGGTCAGTGCGCTTGGCGGTTCGATTGGTGTCGAAAGCGAACAGGGGAAAGGCAGCACATTTACATTCCGTGTCCCGATCGATCCCATCGGAACCAGAGGCACGGTTTCGGTACAGTCGTCCGCTGAATCCAGCGACGTTGCATCGTCGCCCGACGTGAAGGCGAGGCGAGTGGCCCTGAACGCCAAGGTGCTGATCGCGGATGACATGCGTGACGTCCGATTCGTCGCGCAGCACTTTCTAAAAAAGGCAGACTGCCACGTCGAAGCCGCCGAAAATGGTCAGCAAGCGGTCGACATGATTGTGGCAGCAATCGAAGCCGGCGAACCCTTCGAACTGTGCTTGATGGACATGCAGATGCCGGAACTGGACGGCGTCGGCGCGATCCGTGAAATTCGTGCTCGCGGGATCGAGTTGCCAGTCATTGCCCTGACCGCCGATGCGATGAAGGGCACCCGACGCCGACTGATCGCAGAAGGCTTTGACGAATACCTCAGCAAGCCACTGGACGTCGACCGCCTGCTGACCGCCGCAGTGCGTCTGCTGCGGTAGCGACCCGGTGTCCCCCATCCACAGGATCGCTACACTATCCACGTCCGCGCGGCAGCACGCTTGCCAGATCACACCAACGGTGTCTCCCGCACAACAGTGGGCCGCAGACAAGTGGATCGATCCGACATTCGAAGCTGCATCGCGGAGTGATCCACGACCACAGTTTCCCGCTCGACACCTACTACACGACACCACGTATGTTGAATCCTGACGTTCAAACAAATGTCGATTGGTTTGTTGCGAGGGTGAAAGAAAGCCTTCAGGACAATTTACGAAACGTCACGGTCTATGGTCCCGCTGTGACGTCCATTTACGATGCACGCAAGCATCAGATCCACCCTCTGATTGTCGTCGAAAGCCGAAGTGTGGATCGGCTATTGGCACTGGCGGCGCATTCCAAGGGTGCTTCCAAACGTCGTATCGGTCCCCCGTTGATCGTGACGGATCGCGCACTGCGACAGTCTTGCGACGTGTTCCCGCTGGAATGGATCGATATCGCGCAGTTCCATGAAACGGTTTTCGGCGACCCCGTGTTGGCGGACCTGGCACCACAAGCGTCTCATGTTCGATTGCAATGCGAACGGGATCTGCGATCGCTTGACATCCTGTTACAGCGAGGGATTTTGGCCAGTGGCGGCAAGCCCCAACGGATCGACCGACTGGAACAGGAAGCGTCCGATTCGATGATTCGCGTGCTTCGTGGGATTGGCTGGTTGAGCGGTGATCGGCTACCTCTATTGCCCGACGCACTGTGCACCCGATGCCAAGAGATTGTCGAATTCCCATTGCCGGGATGTAGTGAAGCCATTCGAGTGGACGGCCGCCACGACGTGGAAACGGTCGGATTGCTGCTCGAGGAGATCGGACTTTTGTCGGCTTGGATCGACGATCATCAGATGGTTGATCCATGAAGATTTGCACAGCGTCGCTTGCCATCATCTTTGCATGCTTGTTTGCCTTGTCGCCAACCTTGGCGGCCGAGGTTGATGTTCGCGATGATGGAACTTTCGTCCGCGACCTTGCCGATGTCGTTAGCGATGAACAGGAAGCCGAGCTTGAACGATGGCTTGCCGAACTGGAACAGAAGACCGGGGCACAACTGAAGGCCTTGACCGTCTTGACCACTGGCGACGAGGACATTTTCGCCTTTGCCCAACGTACGGCTGAAACCTGGGCATTGGGAGGCCGAAAGGAAGACGACGGCGTGCTGATTGTGCTGGCCGTCCAAGACCGAAAGGTACGGATCCAGACGGGCTATGGGATCGAGCCGATCTTGCCCGATAGTTGGTGCGGCACACAATCACGCGATGTTGCGACGCGATACTTTCGATCGGGCGATTATTCAGGCGGCCTGACCGAGCTATCGCTGCGGGCTGCCAACCGAATCGCCAAGGCAAAGGGAGTCCAGCTTGTTGGGGTTCCGGCTCCACGCCACTTTGCGAAACAGGGCGGTGAAAAGGGGAACCGCTTTTGGAGTTTGATCATGTTGGCGGTAATATTTTTTATCGTGATGGCCACCCGCCGTCGGCCACCAGGATCAGGCCCAGGCAGTCGCGGAGGATGGTGGATCGCGCCAACATCCACCTGGGGTGGCGGAGGCCGTTCGTTTGGTGGCGGTGGTGGCTTCGGCGGCGGTGGAAGCTTTGGCGGCGGAGGCGGTTTTGGCGGCGGCGGTGGCGGAGCGAGTTGGTAACCAAGATTGCCAAGACACAGATCAACATACGAAATCTTCTTACCTAGGACACACCATGAATCGTTATCTCCCAATCGTTGCCATCCTCGGATTCCTGACGCTGCTGATCGGCGGATGCGGATTGCAGGGATACAACCGTGTCGTCACGATGGACGAAAATGTCGAAGCCGCATGGGCACAGGTGGAAAACCAGCTGCAACGGCGTTACGACCTGATCCCCAACCTCGTGGAAACGGTGAAAGGAATTGCGGCTCAAGAGAAAGACGTCTTCATCGGAGTTGCCGAGGCGCGTAACCAGTTCAACAAAGCCGGCAATGTCAACCAGAAAGCCGCCGCAGCCTCGCTGCTAGAGAGCGCCCTAGGACGACTGATTGCCGTTCGGGAAGATTACCCCGAATTGAAGAGCAACGAGTCGTTCCTGAAACTGCAGGACCAACTTGAGGGAACCGAAAACCGAATCTCTGTCGAACGAGGACGGTACAACGAGACCGCACGCGATCTGAACGGTTACATCCGGGCGCTCCCAGGACGGATCTGGGCCTCCCTGGCGGGAGTGGAACGAGCCGAGTATTTTAACGTGTCCAACGAAGACGCCAAAGAAGCGCCCAACGTCACCTTCGCCGATTAGACCTGGGCCAAAGTCTGAAGTCGGCTTTAGATTTTGTCAGGAGAACGTCTTTCTCCAAGAGGCGGCGGGCTGGTCGCAGTAACAGGCGACCGACTAGTTCGCTTGCCCGGATACGCTGACAAGCCGCCGTGCAATAGCATCGGTTCCTTCCCTCAATCCGAAGGGAATTCCGGCGAATCCCACAACGAGGCTGGTGCCTTCCTAGCCCCCTCTCCCTCGGACATTCGAAGTCCGTTTACAACTGGTAAGCGGACTTTATTTTTTGGATATAGGCCTGTTGGGCGGGCGGAACCGGAATCAAGTAATTGCGTCGTGAAATCATCTCGGGGGAAAAAAACGGATGATTGTTGTGATGCCGAAACTGCCTCGTGGACACTGAAACGATGGTGATCCACAAATCGGTTTGCCCGTCCTTGGTTTCTGTCCTTACGAAACGACGAGAATGCAAGAAACTCATCGGCACTGAATAGCCGGCAACACAAAAACGGTCTTTCAAAAACAACGCCCCCAGGAAACGCTGTTGCAGCACCCACAGATTGGGGAAAGACCACACCGCCCAAACCATGAAACCAATGCCGCCAACGCCCATCGCGGTGATCATCAGTCGCATTCCAAACTGATGCCAAGCGAGGACGCCTTCGTACCAGTGATACAATGACGCGAGCCACCCGATCAGACTTATGATCAGAACGGGCGCGGCGATGAATTTGCCAAGTCGGACAGCAATCTCGTGATGGAAAAATGATCGGCAGCGTTGGCTGAGTTCTTCATCCATCTGCCACCACGCCAAGCAATCGCCTTCCTCTGCCGCAACCTGTTCTGCTACTTCTCGCAAACCACGCCACAACTGATAGGCCATCCACAACCCAACGACCGAGAAAACGGCAATCATCATTGCCGCAATTTCAATGTCAAATGGATCGAAAGTTTGCAACAAGAAGACCAGCGTCCCCAGAACGGCCAGCATCACTCGCGCCTGAATGATTCGAACCGGCGGAAAGATCCATGCCGGCATGTTGCTATCCCCAAACCGTCGCGACATCTGTGGTGCCAATCGCTGGCGCAGCACACCGAAGAGGCTGTACCGATCAAACAGTGGCCAATAGACGCTGTGAAAAATGATCCAAATCGACAGCGTCGCTAGTAGGAATTGGGCATAAACCGGCATTTGCACGGCTTCGCCCCGATCGATGGCTGGTGCCCATGCAACCAACAACTGGGACAGCCCCATTCCGCCAACCAATGCCAAAACCGCTTGAAATAAGTGACTCATTCAATACCCGCTTCCTGTCGCAATTTCTGCTGCTCCGGACCGTGCCAGGTTTTACGAGCGTTCCACCAACAGATCGCTACGTACAACAATGTGACTCCCATGAACGCGACTGCGATCCCAAGCATGGCATCCGTATTTCGTTGGTAATGCCCTTCCCTGGCTTCGTTGACCATCGGGTCAGACTTTGCATATCGAATGGGAAACAGCGAACCAATCTGCGGTGGTTCGGCCAAATCCAGTGTCTCAAAGCTGTCGGTGTACGAGTTCCCATCCGGTGTTTCGAACTGGTACGTCACAATCGTGTGCAGGGTGTTGATGTCAGTATTGTCGTTGGGCGAGCGCCAAGTCTCTGTGTACTCCTCAAAACTCAAGACGGTTGCGTCGGTGATCACTCCCTCGCGATTAAGTCGAGACGCGATCTTCCCATAGACAAAGCTTCCCACGACAGAAGCAGCAACCATCAACAGGACAATGATCGCCGCGTACCCGCCTTGTCGTGCAAACAGACTTGCAACCGACGAAGGGCCGTTGGCTTGGTCTCGCTTGGCGTGACGTGGATCGTTCATGCCGATGCCTCCTGCGCTTGATCGGTTTGAATATTGAAACGGAGTGATTCGATGCTGATCGGGATTGCGATGGTAGTCCGACAACAGAAGCGTTAGTGGGTAACGATGTCTGGACACCAAAATCCCGCGTCAACCATCTTCACATCGCGGAAGGGGAAACTTGGATCTTGTCGCGTCTTCATAGCACACATGCCGAAGGTTGGTGTACCCGTTTGACGACGAGAAGAAACAACGCCGAAGAAGAAGAAGAAGAAGAAGAAGAAGAAGCCACCGATCGTCGGAACCCTAACGGGAATTGTTGAGAAGATCGACGAGACTAGCTTTACCGTGAGCGACGGGATTTCAGGCCATGTCCACGACGGGCCTCATACCTCTTTCATCCCCCTCTCCCCCGGTTCCATCCAAGTGCCACTTGGATGGGATTGGGGGAGAGGGGGTGCGGTGAGGGGATTTCTGGCGAAGTCCGCTACGATGGTCGTTGGATGTGTCGCACGACCCTTACTGCGTGGTCCTCTGGCTGGATGCCGTCACCGTATCGTACCGCGTAGACCTGGGTCGCTTCGGCGCCTAACAGGACGATCATCGCGGTGTAGTAAACCCACACCAACAACACCGCCAGCGATGCTGCGGCACTCCCCAATTGGGCTCCTGGTTCGCTGTACGAAAAGTACACTTGCATCCCAAAGCGACCGACCAAAAACAAAATCGTTGTGATCGATGCGCCAACCACAACGTCTCGCCACTGCACCCTGGCGTCCGGCATGAATTTAAAGATCGCAGCGAACAGAACCAAGACTACGATGGCTTGGATCGCAAAATTGATGATCTCTGCCACCACCCCCGGTGCACCAATCATCGCCCCCACGCGCCCGCCGAGTCCGGCCAATACCGAAGAAATCACCAACGACACCAGCAGCAGGAATCCCAGGCCCAATATCATCGCGAACGAGAACAGTCGTTTGAAAATCATGTTCTTCCACCCCGCCCGTTCGGGATCCGGTTGCACTTCCCAAACTTGATTCAGCGCGGCTTGCAATGCCGCGACGACTCCCGTCGCACCGATGACGATGCCAGCAAAACTGAGCAATGTCTTCCACCACTTCCCGCTCGACTGGTCATTGTTCTCGATGATCGTCGAGACCTGCTGCGAAATCGCCTGATTCCCCATCATCTGGGCGGTTTGACTGGTTAGCAAATTCCGAGCCTCTTGTTCGGCCTGATCGCTGTCGTACATCACCGACATACCGAAGGTCAAAATTGTCAGCAACAGGTACAACAGCGGCGGCAGCGCGAACGCGGTGTAGTAGGCGAGCGCAGCAGCCAATGTGGTGCAGTTGTTATTGGAGAACTCCGATAGAGTCTGTTTCACAAACTTGATCATGGTCGCGATACGGTTTCTGGTCGCATGGATGGATAAATCGCCGGAGTGTGTCGGTTGCCTTCATTCGCCCACGCATCGGCGAGATGGGTCGTCGAAATGGATCAGCGGCATGGATCGTCCGCGAGCTAGGGGAACAATCGATCGGCCCCGATCACGCCCTCGAAGAATCTTGGCTCCAATTTGATATTGTCATCGGCGTTATGAAGGACAGAAACATCCCCCGTCGTCTCGAACACCACGGCTTTGACCTGATCGAAATTCAACGCGTTTGCTTCACGAAGCTTTCCGAACAAATCGCTTTCGGTCATGTTGGCTTGTTCCAAGTTCTGTTGGATGATTTCGCCGTCCACCATCAACAGCAACGGTTGGTTATCGACAAGCTTGCTGAACCGATCCGATTTCCTTCGCAACGACGCCAGCGCCCACTGTGCGGCAAACAAGCACAACAACGAAAAGAGCCCGACGAACAGTGTGGGGCTAGGTGCCGAAACCGTCGCGCCGAACAACGAACCGACTGCAATGGTCATCGCAAAATCGGCTGCGGACATCTTCGAAAAGCTTCTTAGCCCAGCCAACCGCGTGTACAGCAGGATCGCAGCGTAGACGACCACGGACGATACCAGCACCATGAACAACTGGCCGGTTGAAGCTGAAATCCATTTTTCAAACATGGGCTCGATTCTCTCCACAAATACTGAATTCGTTGCGATCACTCATCCCCGTTCACTCAGTGCCCGACGGGGACAATTCCGAAGTGCACTGCGGACAACGAACCGCTCGGTAAGCGATGGTCGAACGGCAAAAGGGACACTTCTTCTCGGTCGGTTCGTCACGAGGTGGGGGATCGCCGAACCGTTCGTCCAGTTCTTCGTCAACACGATTGATAACCCGGATCACGATGAACATCGCCAACGCGATGATCGTCAGCGTGATACACGCGTTGAAGAACTGTCCATAGTTAACGGTGACGGCACCTGCATCCTGAGCGTCCTTCAGAGTTTGGAAACCGCCGGCGGGAACCGCCCCATCACCCGGAACATCCAAGACCCAGAACAGGTCCGAGAAATCGGCATTGCCGGTCACCAAACCAATCGGCGGCATGATGATGTCGCTAACTAAGGACTTCACAACAGTGGTGAACGCCGCACCGACCGTGAACCCGATCGCTAGATCAAGCATGTTGCCGCGAAGAGCAAATTTTTTGAAGTCCGATAGGAATGGCATAGCGATAAGAGGTGAATGCGACGGTGGACAGGAATGACGTGATCGACTGACACAACGCTACGGCGAGCCAGGCTTTTGAAGCTTGCCGACAATTTTGCGTGTCAGGAATCGGGGGACAAAGCTGGTCGAAGTTGCCATCAACCGGTTTCTCCAGCCCGGCACCACGATGTCTTCGTTTTTCCGGTAACCGTCGAACCCGGCCTTTGCGACGTCTTCGGCCGACATCGCTTGCGAGGCGAACATTTCTAGTTTGCCCATTTCCGAGTCGTCCCCAAATCCTGTTTTGGTCGGGCCCGGCGCTAGCAGGGTGACATGCAGCCCGCTTTCGCTCAGTTCTTCTCGCAGCGCCTCAGTGAACGACAAAACGTAGGCTTTGGTGGCGTAGTAGACCGCCATGTGGGGCCCCGCTTGGTAGCCCGCAATCGACCCGACATTCAAAATGCCGCCACGTCCACGGTGGATCATGGGCGGCAACAGTTGTCTGGTCAGCCGCGTCAGTGCGGTGACATTGACCATCACCATGTTGGTTTGCCGATCGGCATCCAGTTCAGCGAAAGCGCCAAGCTGACCGAAACCGGCATTGTTGACCAACGTGTCCACTGACAGCGATCGCTCAGCCAACTGCCCGCACAGCCGGTCCACCGCATCGTGCTTGGACAAGTCGGATTCAATGGCAGTTGCGGAAATTTGATAGGCCGAGCTCAGCTGATCCGCTAGTTCGTCTAACTTCCCCTTGCTGCGAGCCACCAGTACCAGATCGTCGCCGTCGCGTGCGAAGAGCTTCGCAAGTTCTTTTCCGATGCCAGAGGAAGCTCCAGTAATCAGTGTTGTCGTCATGATTCAGTGCAGGTTGAAGGTCATAGGTCTGATTTTTCGATCGGCCTGGCAGCCACCCGCGATGGTCAGCGGTCTTGGGAAAAGATCAGCACCGTGTAGGGCGGCAGCTCGACATGCCCTCGGAAAGGTTGGCCGTCATACCCTTCGGTTACTGCTTCGATATCGCCGCTAGCGGCTTCCGAAAAATCGTCGCTATAGGTCCGTTGATCGCTACTGAATCGACGTTTCCAAACTCCATCAGCCGGCAACCCGATCTGATAGTGTTCAAAGTGCTTGTTGGCAAAGTTCGCGACAACGATCACATCATCGCCAGGTCCGCCATCGTAACTTCGCCGGAATGCGACGATTTTGTCACAGCAGTTCAGGTGATGCACATCGATCCTTTGCCCGGTCAGCCCTTTGGTTTTCCCATCACGATTGAGTCGCAATCGAATCAGATCTCGAGTCAACCGGCAGATACCGCCAACACTGTCTTTCTTGTCCCAGTCCAGCTCTTCGGTATCTTGGAACCAGCCATCTTGCAGCAGTTCCTGCCCCTGGAACAACATTGGGATCCCCGGCGCGGTCATCACCAACGCAATCCCCAATGCGGACCGTTTCTGTGCAAACCAATCTTCGGGGTCCGCCTCGTTCACTTCGCTAGGGATGCGTGATTTACCGTTGGCAACCTCGTCGTGAGATTCGGTATACACAATTCGTTGAAATGCGTCACCGTTGTATCCGTGGTACAAGGCATCGCGAACCTTCAACATGTCACGTGATTCGTCATCGGGTTGCGTGATGACCTCGCGAATGGGGTGAACGAAACTCGCATCCCATTGGGCGGAGAACCCTGCCCCACCCTCGATGTCCGACTTGGTCAAATATTCGTTGTTTTGCAGGTCTTCGGCGATCGTGATTGCGGAAGGCTTGAATTGGTGGATCTCGCGGTTGACCCATTGAGTCAGCCCCCACCCTTCAGGAATCTCTTGCTGGCCGCTCGCATCGACCGACCGAATGTACAGCGTCATGTCGTACCGCAAGCCATCCACCCGATAGTCTTCTAGCCACATCATGGCGTTGTCACGGATGTAGCTGCGGACTTCTCCGCGTCCGTAATCGGGGCGAGTGTCTCCCCACGGTGTGTGGCTTCGATAGTCGTTGTAGAAATAGATCCCGCCCTTGCCGTTCTCGCTCCACCCGTCGAACTGCCAAAGGTCCAGATCGCTAGGGCCAAAGTGGTTGTAAACGACGTCCAGAATCACCGCGAACCCGGCCTTGTGTGCCTCACGCACAAAGGTCTTGAAACCGAGAGGCCCGCCATAGGCAGACTCGATTGCAAATGGGTGGGCTGGGTTGTAGCCCCAGGACAAGTCACCAGCGAACTCCGCAATCGGCATCACCTGCAGCGCGTTGACGCCAAGCTGTTTCAAGTGTTCGAACTTCTGTTGATAGTCGTCGAACGTCCCCACGGCGCCGTCATTGCGGTGAAAGGTCCCGATATGGGTTTCGTAGATTACCAATTCGTTCCAGGCCGGCATTTCGAATGCGTCATCTTGCCAGTCGAAATCCGGTTGATGGACGATTCCGTTGCCGACACTATTGGTGACTTCGCGAACGCGTGGATCAATTCGTTCAAAGGTCTGATCACCGTTGGTCAGCACGTACTTGTACTGATCGCCAGGCTTCGCATGGTCGACGACGACGAACCAATTTCCGTGGTCCTCTGCCTGCATCACATGACTGTCCGGATCCCAATCGTTGAAATCGCCCACGACGCACACCTTGTCCGCACCGGGTGCCCAGACACGAAATGCGACGCCGCCGTCAAGGACGATGGGCCCCATCCCGACGATCTGCGACTGCATTTCGGACGACGGTGATTGGCCAAGCAAAGTAGTGTGCGTCATCAAGAGGGTTCCACTGAAACGTTAGACGTGTTGAGACTTGAAAAAACGGTCCGTCAGTTTCGCGAATGGTTTCTTTCAGGGAGACCGATCGCGAGATTTCGGACCACAAAGGCTAGGCGCCAAACCGACCACGAACTCTGTCCCAGGCAGTCGCTTCTTGGTGAGCACGGACGTAGGCCGTCGTCGCCAAAACGCCAAGCGCGAACCCGAACGCCATCGCGCCCAACGACAACTTCACAGGCGATTCGTCGATCTCGTACTGAACACGCTCCACCGCCGAATGGGCAGACTCGGCAACGTTGTCCGAAAATCCCTTCAGCCGGTCGGTCAAAGGGTCCAACATTCCAGGATCCACCGGGGCGAATTCAGAAACGGCTGATTCCACTTCTTCCCGGCTCTCGCCCACTTGCTGTGACACAAATCCGGTGATGGCGGCGACGGATTGTTCGCACTGCCGCAGGTCACCTTGGTCGATTTGCGGCCAACGCAAGCCAACCGCTGCGTAGACGTCCGCCCATGGTGATTGCGAGGCGTCGCCAGATTGGTGGGCGACGGCGGCATTGGATTGTTTATTCGACATAGAACTGATTCTCCGAGTAAGTGGTTAATAGCTGCGTCCGATCCCGGTTCATACTCTTCGGGCCAAATAGACGATCAGCAAAACGACCAAGACTGTCCCTAGGATTCCGCCACCGATGTACATACTCGTTCTCCGTTAAGGTCTTCGTGATTGGCGTCCTGCGTGGTCGCCTTTGGTGCATAGGATCAAAGCAAAGCCTGTGCCAACGGACGCAATCCCGGTACGTCCTTTGCATCTGGCCATGCTTCGAAAACAAACCGCCTCCGGCAAACGGGCTGCGCAGCGGCGCATCCGAGCAACGACCTCCAACAGGACACGACACTTGGCGATGGATGTGCAAGACAAGCTGACGATCCTCGCGGATGCCGCGAAATACGATGCTTCCTGCGCCAGCAGTGGATCCAAAGGAACACGACCTGGCAGCAAAATCGGCAGCACCGAAGGCATGGGGATCTGTCACAGCTACACGCCGGACGGGCGTTGTGTATCGCTGTTAAAAATCTTGCTGACGAACTACTGCATCTACGATTGCCAGTACTGTGTGAATCGCATCTCAAGCGATACGCCGCGTGCTCGGTTTACGGTCGATGAAGTCGTTTCGTTGACGATGGAGTTCTATAAACGCAACTATATCGAAGGGCTATTCCTCAGTTCGGGCATCATCCAAACCTCCGACTACACGATGGAACAGTTGATCGAAGTGGCGCGTCGCCTGCGAGTCGATCAACATTTCGGTGGCTACATTCATCTAAAAACGATTCCGAATGCGTCGAGCGCGTTAATCGAGCAGGCTGGTCGCTGGGCGGACCGCCTGAGCGTGAATATTGAACTTCCAACCGAAAGCGACTTGGTCCAACTGGCACCGGAGAAGAACAAGCCGCAGATTGTCGGCACGATGACCGGCATTCGCGAGAAGATCGACGAAACGACTCAGGAGAAGAAGTCCGGGTTCAAGCCACCGCGGTTCGCACCCGCTGGACAGAGCACCCAAATGATTGTGGGGGCGACGCCAACACCCGATTTGGAAATTTTGAAGACGGCGTCCGAACTGTACACGGGCCAGCGATTGCGACGAGTCTACTATTCCGCCTACAGCCCGATCCCGCATGCCGACGCGAGGCTGCCTGGCCAGTCGCCGCCGATGGTGCGTGAACATCGCTTGTATCAAGCTGATTGGTTGATGCGTTTCTATGGGTTCGACGCCAACGAGATCGTGACCGAAAGCGACTCGAACCTATCCTTGGACATGGACCCCAAGTTGGCTTGGGCGATCGCGAACCGCCACTTCTTTCCAGTCGACGTGAATCGGGCCAGCCGCGAGGAACTGTTGCGGATCCCGGGGATTGGCGTGCGGAGTGTGGATCGCATTCTAGTCATCCGCCGGTATCAAAGCCTGCGTTGCAGCGATCTCCGAAAACTGCGTGTGGCGTGGAATCGAACCAAGTGGTTCGTACAAGCTGCCGACCACAATCCGGGTTTAGCCAGCCTAGACAAGCTAGATCTTGGCAAACAAGCAAAACCCAAAACGACCCAATTGATGCTGTTCGACGCGGCACAATCGGCAGTCTCGGGCGAGGTTTAACGGGCACCAGCATGCAGACTATTTTCATTGACAGTTACGATCGATGGCGGACCGAAGCCCGACGTCTGATCACCATGGACGTGCATCCGTCAGACGTCCAGTGGCAATCGAATGCCGAACAACCAAGTTTGTTCGACGATGACTTGCTGCCGCAACCAGACTGCAAACACGGATTCAGCGTTCCACGAAAATTCTTGGAATTGGCCAAGAATGTTGCCTGCCACCGCAGTGATGCCCGTTGGTCGATCCTGTATCGAACTCTGTGGCGAATCCTGAACCAGCATCGCGAGCTGTTGAACATCACCACCGATGACGACGTCTACCAGTTGGTCCAGATGCAGAAGGCGGTCACACGAGACGTCCACAAAATGAAAGCTTTCGTGCGGTTCCGCAAAGTGTCTGACAATCCCGAATCGTTCATGGCATGGCACCGTCCGGATCATCGGATCGTTCGATTAGCAGCCCCCTTTTTCGCGAGACGTTTCCGAGGCATGAACTGGTCGATCTTTACACCCGACGAATCGGTGGCTTGGGACCAATCCGAATTGCAGTACGGACCGGGCGTGCCTGCCAGTGCCGTTTCTAGCGAAGACGCCCTCGAAGAATTGTGGAAGACGTACTACGCGTCCACGTTCAACCCAGCCCGCGTGAAGGTGGCGATGATGAAACGTGAAATGCCCGTCCGGCATTGGGCCACCCTTCCCGAAACGGACCTGATACCGGAACTACTGCAGCGAGCACCGACGCGGGTCGATCAAATGATTGAAACCCAAGAAGGATTTGGTCAGACCGCCGCCCACTTCATGCCGACGGAACGCAGTCTGGAAAGCTTGTCCGATGCAGCCGGTCGGTGCACGGCCTGTGATCTTTGCCACGATGCCAATCAACTGGTCTTCGGCGAAGGTCCCGCCAATGCCAAAATCGTTCTGATTGGCGAACAGCCGGGCGACTTGGAAGACATCCAGGGAAAGCCTTTCGTGGGTCCGGCGGGCCAACTGCTTGACGAATGTTTGGCGGCGGCCGGTATCGACCGGACCACGGTGTATGTCACCAACACGGTCAAACACTTCAAGTTCACAAGGCTTGACAAACGGCGTTTGCACAAGAAGCCCGATTCGCGAGAGATCTTTGCATGTCGTCCGTGGCTGGAAGCCGAGCTGGAAGAGATCCAGCCTGATGTGATCGTGTGCCTGGGTGCAACGCCCGCACAAGCACTGCTGGGACGCGATTTCCGCATCACCCGGTCGCGAGGAAAGCGGCTGCAGACCGAATGGTGCAAACAGACGGTCGCAACGTGGCACCCAGCGGCCGTCTTGCGTATGCCTGACCAGTCCCGACGTCATCAAATGCAGGAACAATTGGTCGGCGACCTTCGAATGGCGGTGGGGGAATGACGATCTTGGAATTTACGACCACCGGTCTCTACTGTTCATTGGGCGATTTCTATGTCGATCCAAACCGGCCGGTCGATCGCGCCGTGGTGAGTCATGCACACACCGATCACGCCCGTTGGGGTTGCCGTCGCTATTTGGCCGCAAAACCGAGCGAACATCTGCTGCGAATGCGGATGAACGACGATGCCGAATTTCAGTTCCTGGAATATGGCGATTCCATTTCCATTGGCGGTGTGAACATCAGCTTTCATCCCGCTGGACATATCCTTGGTTCGGCACAGGTACGCTTGGAACATCGTGGTCGCGTCGAAGTGGTGACCGGCGACTACAAACTGGGCGACGACCCGACTTGTGAAAGCTGGCAACCGGTTCGTTGTCATCTGATGGTGACGGAATCGACCTTTGGCCTGCCCGTTTATCGCTGGCAACCTGATCCGGTAACAACCGCGTCGATCAACCAGTGGTGGCGAGAAAGCCAAGACGAAGGCAAGTGCTGTGTGTTGTACGGATACGCAGTTGGAAAGAGCCAACGATTGCTGGCCGGTTTGGATCCAGACATCGGACCGATCTATACGCACGGCGCAGTCGAAAAAGGAACCGAAGCGTATCGGAAGTCTGGAATTGCGATGCCCGAAACGACCTACGTCGGGTCCATCACTGGAAAACATGACTGGGCCGGCGGCATGGTCGTCGCTGTACCAAGCGCCCATGGCACACCGTGGATGCGCAGGTTCGGGACCGTTAGCACCGCGATGGCCAGTGGGTGGATGGCGGTCCGAGGCGCGCGCCGGCGGCGCAGCGTGGACCGTGGATTTGTGGTCAGCGACCACGTGGATTGGCCATCATTGATGCAGGCGATCGATTTGTGTGACCCGGAAACAGTGTGGGTCACGCACGGATACAGCGCCGTGGTGGCTCGCCATTTGAACGAACAGGGACGCAGTGCCGAAGTCTTGGAAACCTCGGCTCGCAGCGAATCAGACGAAGACGCTGCCGCCGATGTGGATGTGGATATGGAAACGGACGGTGAAACATGAAACGGTTCGCACAGCTGTACAACGCACTGGACTCGACAACCAAGACCAATGAAAAAATCGCGGCGATGTCAGACTACTTTGGCAGTGCCGACAGATTGGACGCAGCCTGGGCGATCCATTTCTTATCCGGCAGCAAACTGAAACGGCTTGTCCCTACCAAGCGATTGCGAAGTTGGGCGGCCGAGGTTGCGGGTATCCCCGATTGGTTGTTTGATGAATCGTATCACGCGGTAGGTGACTTGGCGGAAACGTTGACACTGACTGTCCCACCGGGCAGCAGCAACGAAGACCACAGCCTGGCCCACTGGATCACCGAACGATTGATGCCACTGCGTCGAATGGACCCGGATGCACAACGGGCAGCGATCTTGACGATCTGGGAAGAAACCGCGCCCCAGGAAAGATTCGTCGTGATGAAACTGATCACGGGATCATTTCGCGTCGGTGTCAGCAAGCGTCTGGTGACACGGGCAATCGCTGATCGGTTCAAGATCGCCCCCGACGTGATCGCACACCGTCTGATGGGCAACTGGGAACCGTCGCCAGAACTGATCCAACGATTGATCGATCCTGATACGCAGGACACGATCATCAGCCAACCGTACCCATTTTGTTTGGCACACGCGATTGCAAATGACGTTGGTCCCGAACCCTTGGGCGAACCATCGGACTATGCTGCGGAATGGAAGTGGGACGGAATCCGCGGACAGGTGATTCGCCGATCGGGACAGACTTTTGTTTGGTCACGCGGGGAAGAACTGATGGAGAACCGCTGGCCAGAGGTCGAGGCGGCTGCGGAGCGTTTACCGGATGGAACCGTCTTGGACGGAGAAATTCTTGCTGCGACCAGCGACGGCAACGTGCTTCCGTTTTCATCGCTGCAACGTCGGATCGCTCGCAAAACGGTTGGCAAGAAACTGCTGGCCGACGTCCCCGTCGTGTTCCACGCGTTCGACCTGTTGGAAGACGCGGGGGCCGATATCCGATCGCAACCATTTGACCAGCGTCGCGCCAGGCTGGATTGTCTGCTGTCGT
Organism: Rubripirellula lacrimiformis; assembly: GCF_007741535.1. Classification (NCBI taxonomy): domain Bacteria; kingdom Pseudomonadati; phylum Planctomycetota; class Planctomycetia; order Pirellulales; family Pirellulaceae; genus Rubripirellula; species Rubripirellula lacrimiformis. The sequence continues at coordinate 527,766 of NZ_CP036525.1, read as the reverse complement.
CGGTCCAACATCCCCATCTGCGTTCCACACGACTGATCCAGGCGGATAGCTGGCAGCAGTGGCGACAAGTTCGCGAGACAAGCCGCGACAACAACGCCGAAGGGTTGATGTTGAAGCTGCGCAGCGCGGGGTACGACACCGGTCGTGTTCGTGGCACTTGGTGGAAATGGAAAGTCGAACCACACACGATCGACGCGGTCATGATCTATGCCCAAAAAGGACACGGCCGACGCGCCAGCCTGTACACGGACTATACGTTTGCGCTGTGGGACAATGACAAATTGGTTCCGTTCGCGAAGGCGTATAGCGGGTTAACGGATGCGGAAATCCGAAAGGTCGATCGCTTCATTCGGACGCATACTCAGGAATCGTTCGGACCGGTGCGAAGCGTATCCCCCGAACTGGTCATGGAGTTGGCGTTCGAAGGTTTGCAACGAAGTTCGCGACACAAAAGCGGCATCGCCACGCGGTTCCCAAGAATCGTTCGATGGCGTCATGACAAACAGGCCGCCGATGCCAACCAGCTAAGCGAACTGCTGGAACTATTGCCCACTTAACTTAGGCAACCCGATTCACCCAAGAGCAGACGATCCCCTTCGCCCACACGCGTCCAAAGAACCGGCAACTTGAACACAACGATCACCTCGAAACGAGAGACGCCTTCGCAGATCATCGATCGCTACTTTGCGTCGATCGGATGGAAACCGTTTGCATTCCAGCGAACCGTTTGGCGTTCGTATCGCGACGGATTTAGCGGAATGTTGCACTCCGCAACCGGAACGGGAAAGACGCTGGGCGTTTGGATGGGACCGATCCTAAAGTGGTTGCAAGAGAACCCTGACCAAACGAAATGGAATCCCAAACGACCTGCCGCAGCCCGCGTTCTTTGGATCACACCGCTTCGCGCGTTGGCCGGTGACACCGAAAATTCATTGCGTGCACCGCTTTCGGCGCTCGGTCTGCCGTGGACGCTCGATTCCAGAACCGGCGACAGCAAACAGAGCGCCAAGAACCGGCAACTGAAACGCCTGCCGACCGCGCTGGTGACAACGCCTGAAAGTCTGTCGTTGATGTTGACGCACGAAAAGCTGTTGCCACAGTTGTCACAACTTGAATGTGTCATCGTCGACGAATGGCACGAACTGCTGGGAACTAAACGTGGAATCCAGACTGAACTGGCATTGTCTCGGTTGCGTTCGCTGAACCCCGACCTGCGGGTTTGGGGAGTGTCGGCGACGCTTGGCAATCTTCCACAAGCGTGCCAGGCTCTGATGGGCGACACACCACCGGACCGCGTCAAGATTGTCGAAGGGCACAAAAAGAAGAAGGTCAAACTGGAATCGATCATCCCGGAAAAGATGGAACGGTTTCCCTGGTCGGGTCACATCGGAACCAAGATGGTGCCCCAAGTGGCCAGCCTGCTTGAAACCGTCAACAGCGCGTTGGTGTTCGCAAACACGCGATCCCAGACCGAAATCTGGTACCAACATCTTCTGAAACAAAAGCCACAGTGGGCTGGCCGGATTGCAATCCATCACGGATCGTTGGATATGTCGGTGCGGCGATGGGTCGAAGATGAACTTCGCGAAGGTAGGCTACGAGCCGTGGTCTGCACAAGCAGCTTGGACTTGGGCGTTGACTTTACCGCCGTCGATTTGGTCATCCAAATCGGCAGCCCCAAAGGTGCCGCCCGACTGTTGCAGCGTGCCGGCCGTAGCGGACATCAACCCGATGCCCAAAGCCGACTGGCCTTTGTTCCAACCAATGCGATTGAACTGATCGAACTGGCTGCCGCACAGGACGCGATTCGTGGCGGCCGTCTGGAAGCTCGTCCCATGTTGCAGAGACCACTGGATGTGCTGGCCCAACACGTTGTGACGATCGCAATCGGCGGCGGATTCACCAGCGATGCCTTGCTGAAAGAAGTGCGCACGGCCTATGCCTATCGATCGCTGACCGATGCCGAATGGCAATGGGTGCTGAACTTTGTCGTTCACGGTGGCGAATCGCTGGAAGCCTACCCCGACTTCCATCGTGTCGAAATCCAAGACGGTCGATATCAGGTCACCGAGCGGCGTACGATCACGAATCACCGTATCAACATTGGCACGATCGTCGCGGATGCGTCGATGCAGGTAAAATTCCTGAAAGGTCGAACGCTGGGAACCGCAGAGGAGAGCTTCGTGTCGAAGCTGAACCCCGGCGACAAATTCCTGTTCGCAGGCCGCTTGGTTCAACTGGTTCGTGTGAAAGACAATGCCGCGTATGTGCGGCGGGCAACCGGCAAACCAGACACTGTACCGCGGTGGATGGGCGGACGGATGCCGCTGTCGAGCGAATTGAGCGAAGCGCTGAGGCGACGAATCGAGCAAGCGTCCGAGGGCAAGTACATCGGCCGCGAAATGACGTCGCTGAAACCTCTATTCCAGTTGCAAGAAAAGTGGAGTTCCCTACCACGCAGTGACGAACTGCTGATGGAAAAGATCAAATCCCGACGCGGGCACCATCTGTTTCTGTTTCCATTCGAAGGGCGTTTGGTCCACGAAGGCATGGCGGCACTATTCGCCCACCGCATGTCCAAGCTGCGAAAGCAATCTTTTTCGATGGCGTGCAATGACCACGGAATCGTCCTGCAGTCGCCGACCGTCATCCAGGTTGAACAGGCGGTGACCGCAGGGGTGTTCGCAATCGGCGATCTGACCACAGAGATTCTAGAGAGCATGAATTCCACTGAAATGGCAAAACGTCAGTTCCGCCAAATCGCTCGCGTTGCCGGACTGATCCATCCAGGTCTACCCGGTCGACGCAAAAGCGCTAGCCATCTGCAAGCCAGCAGCAATTTGTTCTTCGATGTATTCTGCCAATACGATCCCGAAAACATGTTGTTGGAACAAAGTCGACGCGAAGTGTTAGAGCAACAGCTTGAATCAACCCGGATGCGAGCTGCACTTGGCCGAATCGAATCCAGCCGCTTGATTCTGAACGAACCGAAGAGTGTCACTCCGCTGTCGTTCGGTCTGCTGGTCGACAAACTGCGAGAACGGGTCAGTAGCGAAACGCTGGCCGATCGGGTGCGGCGGATGCAAGAAGACCTCGAATTGGCGGCGGAATCGAAAGAGTGACCCATTCCATCCATACAACGATCGCAGGAATCGAACTTCAACTGTTCGCACAGCGAGCCGCCTTCAGCGCGACGCATCGAACCTTGTTCGTCGCCGATACGCATCTCGGGAAGGACGCAACGTTTCGCCGTCACGGATTGCCGGTTCCAACGGGAAGCAGTGCCGGGACAATGCAAACGATCTCTGGCCTCCTAACCAAAACGAAAGCGAATCGACTGGTCATTTTGGGTGATATGTTTCACGCCAAGTCATCCCTTTCCAAGGAAACACTCGAATCCGTCGAGAAATTCTTGGGGAATCATCCATCACTAGAATTCACACTGATCCGCGGTAATCACGATGCGCACGTCGGATCCCTGCCGCCCCAGTGGCCGATTGAAGTGGTGTCGCCCGGGGAGCGTATAGCGGGACTCGCGTTGGGACACCATCCGGCCCCCGTCCCCGACGGGGCCGATCTGCTGCTTTGCGGTCATTTGCACCCGGCCGTTCGAATCGGCAAGGGCCGAGAATCGTTCGGAAAACTGCCCTGTTTCTGGTATTCGTCCGGTTGCCTTGTCTTTCCAGCAATCGGCGAATTCACCGGCACGCACGCGATCCAAACGAAGCAGACGGACCGCCTGTGGCTGATCGCCGATGATGAAATCATGGAGTATCCGCCGCACGCAACCAAGCACGCCTGATCCGTTCAACAGCCGTTGGCGAGCGAGTGGACAAAGCGAAGTTTTTGGACAACCGACGGGTTGAACACCTCGGGGACCAAATCCAACAGCCCGATGTCACGGTTCAATTCGTTAACAGCGATCCCGATGCCCTGATAAGCGTCGAGCAGTTGGTCAAAGTCGTGTCCGTCGACGTTGACGGTTAACTTGTTGAAGTGAGTCGACGTGCTGACGATCGCGGCCATATCCAGGTAGGCGTTGAACGTTTCAGCGAAGTCTTCCCAAGGATGCATCGTCGCATATTCGCTGATGAAACGATCCTGCCAATCGATCGGTGGACCACCGGCGTAATATGCTTGCTGCGCATCGGTGTAGTTCGGATGGACGTGGTCGCCGAATAGCTGACGGTAGTCGTCAAGGCGCCGTGGATTGACACACACATCCCAAAAGTAGTGACCAAGTTCGTGTCGAAAGTGCCCCACAAGGGTCCGCTGCGGCTCGCCGAACTTGACGCGAATCCTCTCGCGTTGAACGCTGTCCGCTTCGTCAATGTCGATCGTGATCACGCCGTTTTGATGACCTGTCGAAACCGACTCGACTTCGGAGGACTTGAAATCGAACGTCAAACGAGGCTGTACCGAATCGCTGTCGGCAAAAATCGGCAGCCCGATCTGATGCACACCATGCAGAACACGATGCTTGGCGAATTCCAGCCGCCGCCACTTCTGTAAGTTCCCGACAATTGAAAGGTCGGGGATGACTCGGTTCAGTGAGCAGAACCAGCAAAGGTTGGCGTCAGCGCTGACCAGCTTGGGTGCCATCTGCATCGACTGAGATGGCGTGGTTTCAGCGGGCAGATTCGCAACCGAAACAACACCGTTGCAGACACCGTGATTGCACCGATTATCGCACAGGTTCCATTCGCTGTTGCAGCAAACGCATTGCCAATGCCCACCGGCGGTGGAACGCATCGCGGTCACCTGCAGGCACGATGCGCACATTCCGACCGTCTGACCGCAACCTTCGCACTGAGTGCTGTGAAAGAACAACGGCCCGCCGCACTGGCATTCATAGGCGCGCATGTGGGATCTTGCCTGTGGCAGAAGGTTTACGTTTCATGCAGTGAATGTCGCCGCACCACCAAAGGGCCGGCGAAGTCGCGAGGAAGAAGATGATCAACGGACGGTATTGAATTCGATGACCAGCAAGACCACCACCAAGATTGCCGCACTGCTAAGCACCAACACTGCACGATTGACCGGCAGCAAATCATGAAGAGTGCGTTTTCCTAGATCGCCAATGGGATCTATATTCCGATGGATCCATCCCGACATCTCTGCAAAGAAATAAGAACCGACGATCATACCGGCCACCATCGCAAGTGCGTCGAAGTTCCCCTGCCCCAACGCTGCGGCACCTGTGCCGGGACAATAAGCCGACAGAGCGAAACCAGCTCCGAACAACAAGCCGCCGATGACATTGGACGCAATTCGCGTGGGCTTGATATGTAGTTCGACGAGTCTTCGGTAATGCATCCAATGAATGCCCAAGGTGCCGACAATCACCGCCGACAACATCACTTTGACGACCGTGAAGTCCTGCAGCATCAACTGGCCGATCAAGACATGAAATTTGGCGACACCACCTTTCTGCAGTAAGAAGCCGAAGACCATGCCAAAGACCAACCCCAAGGTCAAAGTCTTCATGGACACAGCATCCGTCTTCGCCGGCGGATGCACGCGAACATTCTCCGGTTGCGGTTGATCGAGAGTCGTAGTCATGATGAATCCTCTGCGGACCTGATAGCAATACGGTTAAACGGCGTACATCAACATTGCGACGACGATGCCGCCAATGAAAAAACAGATCGCGGACACCCAAGAACCGACAGCCAACTGCAGCGTTCCACTGATACCATGTCCGCTGGTGCAGCCACCTGCCATCCGGGCCCCGAATGCCATCAGACAGCCCCCTGCAAAGGCGACAATCACGCGAAGCAATCCGCTATCGGGTCCAAACCGATCCTGCCACATCGCCGGCAACAACTGTCCGGTCCATTCCCCACCGGTCCATGCGGCTGCGAAGGCACCAAGAACGACACCGCACACCAACATCAATTCCCAGCCGATCTTGGGCGGGTTGTCCTTAAAGTATTTCAGCGAACGAGTATGCCTGGGTGCGACCACGTCGCCGAGCATGCCAGCGATGCGTGCGTACGCCGTGGATGCCCCAAGCGGCTTGTTCGAGAAATAGAAAGTGAACATCGACAACACTCCGATCAGAGCGCCGACGACGTACGGCGACCAGGCCGGCCCCGCGTACTGCAATGGGTCCACCGCGGCTAACAACGCGGCGTCACGTGATTCCATGATCATGCCTGGGCCTCCACCGTTTGTTCAATGTCGTAACCCATGGTGGTCCACGCCGACCAACTGCCGGGCACGTTGGATACGTCCTGGAATCCCCGAGCCTTCATCAAGCTAGATGCAATGCTGGCTCGATAGCCGCTGGCACAATAGGCGACGTAAGCGTGTGTCTTATCCAGCCCGCGGATACGGTCACGCATATCGGCGATGAAATGATGCTGTGCCCCGGGGATATGCCCGCCCATCCATTCATCGGGCGAACGCACATCCAGAACCTGCAGCTCGGGATCATGGACCAACCGTTTTTGCAGATCTTGAACAGGGATCTGCGGGATCGTATCCAGCGGCAACCCCGCATCCTGCCACGATCGCATCCCGCCTGCCAAATAGCCCAGATGATTGGAATGACCGGTGCGAACGATCAACCGTTGCACGCGTTGGATATCTGTATCGTCATCGACAATCAACAGAAGTTTTTGGTCCAGATCGAACAGTTGCCCGACCCAGGCAGACATTTCGGGTCGGTCGCCGATATTGATCGCCCCCGGCACGTGACCGCCACCGAATGCCAACATCGACCGGGTATCGATGGTGGTCACACGCGGCTGAAGCATTGCCTTGCGAAAGTCTTCCGGTGGCAACGCTGCAATCGTAGGCAACCGATTCACGATGTCGGGTCCCGCAGCATTGACCTTCTTCAATTCCGGATAGTGCCACGGAACCGGAGGGGCATCGCCGACCACAAACTCTTGGAAAGCCTGCAGGTCGGGAAACCGCAAGAACGAATTCGTCCGACGCTCGTATCCAATCGTGCTGGAAAGTCTGTCGCCGATATCCGCTCCACAAGCGGAACCGGCACCGTGGCCTGGGTGGATCGTGACGTAGTCGTCCAGTTTCAAATAGTAGTCGTATAGAGTCTCGTACAGAGCCTCGCTAAGCGATTCCGCCTGATCGTCACCGAGTAGATCAGGTCGCCCCGCCGATCCGACGAACAAAGAATCGCCACTGAAGACCGCGAAAGGTGACCCGGGGTTCTTCCTCTCGCAGATTTCATAGGAAAGGTGTTCGGGTGTATGACCAGGAGTGTGCCGCGCGGTGAGCGAAAAACTGCCAAAGTCGAATTCGTCGGAATCGCGGACCGGTTTCCCGTCAAATTCGTAGTTGGCGTCGTGGTCGCTCAGGTAGATCGCAGCAGTGCCCAAACGATCGGCCAGCGAACGGCTACCCGATACGAAATCCGCATGAATATGCGTTTCAAAAATGTGCGTGATCGATAAGCCGTGCTTCCGCGCTAAATCCGAATAGACACATACATCCGTTCGTGGATCAATCACCGCGGCTCGGCAGCTCTCCGTGTCGCCCACCAAGTACGACAACTGAGCGATCCCGTCGGTCAAAATGGTTTCCAGAACAAACATGTCCAACTCCTGTCGAGGTGCTACTAGGCTTCGTCAAGAACTGAATACGCAATCCCTGCGCCATCAATCGCTTTTGACGGAAACTCGTTTCAGCTTCGCCCTCGCGGCGTTGGGTTTGCCGCCTTTCGGAAGGGTGCACCAGCTTCCTGGCACCGACGCGGCGCGATCGATGGTCGACCAGCATGGTCGTGAAATGTCCGCAGCGACGTCCATCGGCAACGCGAACAAGAAAGTTGGAGCGTCAGTTCTTTGAAGTGCAAATGCACTCACGCGATCCATCAACGGTCGATGCCGTCCAGGTCGAATCGCCCCTCACCGTCATCGGAAACCACAACGTTCTTGGCCAATGGGAACTGATGCGAACGGCTCTCTAGAAAGTGCATCAGATATCCGGCGGTGTTCGGAAACACCACCAGGTCACCTCGCCGGATGCCGCCGGGGAACTCCATTCGACGCAGCGACAACAGTTCGGACTCGGTACAGTACGCGCCTACGAAATAGCCACTGATCGGATCCGATGTTTCGGAGGTTTCCATCGGCACGACGATCGGGTCGACCAAAAAGTCATCGCTAGACGTGCGGCATTGAGTTCGGTTCATCGACAGGCCAATCAACCAATCCCGGTTGGCGTTCTGTTTGCGAAATTCGACTCGGGCCACCGTCATGCCGCAGCCATCCATCAAACTGCGCCCCGGCTCGCACCGCAGCTGAATCTTGGACTCACGCAGTTGATCCGCGATCGTGCGATGGTCGGTCTCCGCGTCTAGAATCGAGGCCAGCCAATCCTGACGCACTGGCGTTTGGTAGTAGGGATAGCTGTTGGGTTTCCCGACAACGGTTTTCCCCGACACATGTCGCCCCAAGGGATGATTGCGATAGGTGACTGGGTCCCGTTGCCCAAGCAGTGCCCGCTGGTGTTGTTGCCAGAAATCATTCCACTGTCGTTGAGACTGCAGATAGCTGATTGGAAAACCGCCCCCCATGTCGATGAAAGAGGGCGAGTGCCCCAAGTCTCGAAGACGCTGGATCCAGCGGATCGATTCTCGGATCCCGCAAACTCGCTGACTCGCATCATATCCATCCAGATGGAAGTGGATTCCGACGACAATGACAGGCAATTCTGCCAATTCGCACAGCACCTGTTGGTCATGATCAACGTCGAACCCAAAACGCGTCTGCAACTTCTGTCCATCGTGCTGAAAGCCACCTAGACGCAGCGCAACGACCGCTTTGCATGCTAGATCGTCTGCAAGGTCCGCGACCACCCGCAATTCATCGTGGTTGTCGACGGCGATACAGATCGCCTTTTCCAAACAAAGGCGAATCAGCGAATCACTTTTCACAGCCGCCGTGCAGATGATCTGAATGGGATCCATCCCTCGCTTCAAACACTGGCGAACTTCGTTTTCGCTGGCCGTATCGATCCCGGCACCACACTGCTTTGCTTCGTCGACAAATGCCAAGCACTTGTTGGACTTCCGGGCAAAGAATGCCTGGAAATCAAGATTGCGTTCCTCTGCAACCTGATTCAACTGACCAAGGTTGGATCGCATCGGTGAAGTGGATACCAAGTTCAATGGTGATCCATGTTGCGCGACTAGCTCCTGCAGATGGGATCGATCCATCAGCTCGGACATCCACGGTTCCACACGTGCGTCTAGCGGAGGCGAGCCAACACAGTGACCACGCCAATCCTCGATCCCTTCGCGGGCCGCGGGTGTCGAACTAGAAAGCAACATCAATGGTGTCTCGCATCTTGAAGGTGATTGGTCGCCGTGGACGTCGGATTCGGCCGACTCGCGTACTCTGTCGAAGCCTGCATCGATTCAGCCCAATCGTTTGATCGAAGCCACCATGCAATCTGCCCAATTTTCGATATGGTCGTGCAATGTTCTGGTCAACGTATCATTGCCGACCACCCACCCCTCGGTCGCGCGGCCGAAGACCGCCAATCCAGGAGCGCCACCGGCAGCAAAGCCGCTCGAATCGACCATCACTCCCCCGCAAGTCGGATCGACTTGCACCAACCCCGCTTCGACCAACTTCTGCAGAGGCCCGTTTTTCGAAAACTCGTGGGGCCCGGCAATCACCGCGTTGATAATCGCATCGTAGCGGGACACGTCCGTGGTCTGATTCCCGATCGTGACCACGCGTTCTCGCATCAGGGTCAGCAAACGTCCGATGTTTTCTGCGGGCGGACCGAAAGCAATTCGTTCCATCTCCCTTGCGACGCAGGCGAAGGATCGCCGACTGCTGCGTTCCAAACCACCATGGCTGATCAGTTGAACCATTTCCGGATAGAGCCGTCGCCATGCATCGCCCAGTGCGAACGGTGTATCGATCGGTCGTTTCCCCATCGCCACCGAATACGATTGCAGCATCGCGTGACGTGCGGTCTTTGCATCCATCTTGTAACACGACCAACCACGGTACCAACCGCAAACGTCACGAGCGGTCGATGGTGTTCCACTCTGATCCAATAGACTGGCCGCAGCATCAACGATTACCGGCCAAATTTGACGCTGGAAGTTCAGTTTGCCGTGCTGGCTTGCCTGCGAGGACAAGCGATCACGAAAGGGGGTCCAAAACGAATCCGAAATCGGTTCCATTTTCGCCGAAGGCTTCGACAGCATCGGTCGCCCCGATCGGGATCGCAAATCAATGCACGCCGGTTCATCCGATCCATGGATATAGCTTGGCAGAAAACCATCGTCGATGAACTCCCCCCCGCGTCCTTCGGTTAACGACAGGACAGCGTCGATCGCAGTCAGACCAAAACCGCGAACCAGCACGCGACTGCCAGATGGGATACGCGGGACGGACAAATTGGATGCGGCGGGCAACGCTGGAATGTCGATGGTGGTAGCACGTGCGGCCGCGGAACCACGAAGCCCTTCGTGACCGGTGGTGACAACAACTTCATCGAAGCAATATGAATCGACATCCGTGTCCACAACGAATTGAGTCCCATCGTGGCGGATCTCGCTGACGCACGATCGCTGCACCTCGAAATGATGGGCACCTTCAAAGCGGTTGGCAACTTCGGCAAAGCAAGTCCGCAGATATTCACCGACGATCGCGCGGGGGACGAAACTATCGGAACTGGCAAATTGCGGATGGTGCGTGGACAGCCAACCAATCAGAGACCGCGATCGTGAAGTTTGCGAATCGCGTGAAGACTTCCAAAAATCGATGTATTGCGTTGCGAAGTTCATCCGCAAAATGCGTGGCTGGGATGGATCATAAACATTGCCGGCGCCTGGGACACCCGAAGGTTCGAAGACCGTCACACACAGTCGCTGCAATTGGCCACTGGTCAGCCGGCGTGAAATCGATTCCAGGCACTGCAGCCCACGCGGTCCACAACCGATGATCGCCACTCGCAGAACCGCGTGGTCACTCTCCGGTGCCACCGGAACATTTGCAATCGGACTCTTTTCAAGAACTTTCATACAGACACCTCTGTCTCAAGAACCATCGGGCTACCGTCTACCAATTGTGCCAGTGTCGCTGGGTTGCAATCAAGCGAATTTTCGACCCAGCGGTCATTGAAAACAGTCTCTAAGTACCGCGTTCCCGAGTCGTGCAAAATCGCGACGCAGCGTTTCCCCGAAAGGTCGTTAGCCATTCGATCCACGCTGATCAACACGCCACCCGCAGACCCGCCAACCAATAATGCTTCCCTGTGGGCGGCGCGACGGCAACCGACAACGCAGTCCAGGTCGGTCACTCGCATGACATGATCGAAAGACTGACCGACGGCCAAGCGAGGCTCTTTCCCCGCACCTAACCCGGGAATCATACGAGGCCCGGATGTCCCGCCGAACAGCACGCTGCCAACTGAATCGACTGCGACAACCTGCACGTTTCGTCCACGGCTTCGCAGATAGTCGCGACACCCTTGCGCTGTGCCGGTGCTGCTGGTTGCCACAAACAAAACGTCCCACTCGCCGTGCAAAGCTTCGTCGATCTCGCGTATCGTGCCCTCGAAGTGGGCCAGCGGATTGTTCGGGTTCGCGTACTGATTGGGCCAATAGCTGTGCGGCGTCTGATCCAGCAAGTGGCGGACCCGGGCGATGCGGGCAGCCAAAAAGTCACCGTGAAGTGGCTGTTCGACCAAGTCGATCGTTCCACCCAGCGCCTCGATGATCGCCAAGTTCTGACGCTGTGCTCGCGGATCCACCACACAGACAAATTTCAATCCGTGGTACCGGCAAGCCTGCGCAAGACCGATCCCCATATTCCCAGACGATGATTCGATGATGGTGGAACCGCCATGCACATCGCCACGCTCCAGTGCAGATTCCAGCATCTGTTTTGCTGGGCGATCTTTGGCGCTGCCACCCGGGTTGGCGGATTCAAGCTTTACCAACAGTTCGACCGATTCGTTGCGGAGGAACCGATCCAGTTGAATCAGTGGCGTGTGCCCGATGGAATCGAGCACACCGCCGGTGGCTATCAAGGAAGGCTGCATCATCGAAGTGGCTCGCGGTGATTGGGATCGTCGCACCGAGCCTTTGCAATCGCCGTGCCAAGCACGGGACCGGACCGCGTCAACAGCGCCGGACCCGCGAATCTGGATTAGCGTTTTTCAGCGTCCAGCACGGGGATTGGATCGCCTTGTTTCTTTTCCAACAAGAACAACATCGTTCGGCTGCCGTCCGGTGACTGGAACTTCGTTGGCCGATCCGCACCCGGCAGCGCGTAGCACAGCACCCACTTTGACTGCCCATCGAACTTAAAGATCCCAGCGGCCGTTGTGACTTCATCGGATTCAAGTGGGTCCCCCGCCTTCGGCCGCGTCGGGGCATTCTCTGCGACCGTCCGCATCGTGATGTGCATCGGGTCTTTGTCTTCGTCGACTGTGAACACTGCCTGATAGCGAGCCTGGTTGCTGCGGTCGTAGGTGACGATCGAATTGGTGGTGATCGTGACGTAAGTACCGCTGACTTCGGCCTCAGACAGTTCGCGTCCTTGGTTGGTGCCACCGACAATCTCCCAACGGCCTTGAAGCCGTTGCTGGGCGTTTTTGTGTTCGCCTTCATCCGCAGACGCAAAGTCGACGGGAAGAGTAAGTGTCAATGCAGCAAGTGTGGCAATGCAGAATCGCATGGTCAGTCTCCGGGGGTGAATAGAGGTTTGGATAACGCGAACCTCCGAGCAATCACCGTGCCGATGCGCCCACATCGACGCAACGACGAATCGGATCAAGATTCTGACCGCCCAGCACCCATGATGCGCGAATGGGAACCAACCCCTTCATCAAATCGCGTCCAGACGCCCGAATTCCGGGCCGATGGAGCCGCTAGCTGAATTTGCGTGGGGATTGGCACGGCAATCGCAATGAAGATTTTCATCGATTTGGCCAGGGCAATCACGCTGCGGCTGAGTTGTGTTGACCGTGGGCGATCACACCGATCCCCCTTCCCTTTTGTTCACTTTCCGGAGAATTGCCATGTTGGGCTGGGCTATGACATTTTTGATTATCGCATTGATCGCTGGCGTCCTTGGGTTCGGCGTCGTCGCCGGTACCGCGGCTTCGATCGCAAAGATCCTGTTCGTCGTGTTCCTTGTGCTGTTCGTGATCGGTCTTGTCCTGGGTCGACGCGGTCCAGCGGTCTAGGTTGCCGACGACTACGACCACCAAAGGCATACATCGCGAAGGTTGCGATTTGCCAATGTGGTAAAAGGTTGGAAACCTATCCATGATCGCTAGAACGGAAAGAAAGAATGATTCCATCATCGACCGCGAAGTCGAGTACGCGCCATCATTCGTCAACGATGAAAGCCATGGTCTACGATGACTATGGTGATGCCAGCGTACTGCACCTAGCCGAGGTAGATTTCCCGGATCGGCGGCCAGGCCAAGTATTGATCGAGGTCTGGGCATCCAGTGTCAATCCGATCGACTATCGACTGCGTAGCGGCCAGATGAAGGGGCTTCTGCCCGGCGGGTTTCCTCGCATACCGGGCTACGACGTTGCGGGGGTGATCGCTGACTGTGATGCGGATTCACCTTTCGAAGTTGGCGACCGCGTGATGGCGTTCCTAGATTCAGCGCGTGGTGGTGCGTGCGCCGAGTACGCGGTGTGCGGAGTCGATGCGACCGCCAAACTTCCGGCATCGTTACCAGCGGACGTCGCTGCGGCGATGCCACTGGCCGGCACGACTGCGCTGCAGTCACTGCGAGACCATGGAAACATGTCGCCCGGTGACCGAGTGCTGGTGAACGGGGCCAGCGGTGGTGTCGGCATGTTCGCGGTTCAGATCGCAAAGGCAGCCGGATGTCATGTCGATGCAGTCGCCAGTAGCGACAATCGAGAATTTTGCATGGCACTTGGTGCGGATCACTTCTACGACTACGAGAGAACGGACTTCACCGATTCGACAGAGCGGTGGGATGTCATCTTCGATGCTGCGGGAAAAGCCAGTTACCTTGAAGCTCGCGACGTGATGACCAAGGACAGCCGGTACGTGTCGACGGAACCGGACCTGAAAGGGATGATCATGACCGTGTTGACGTGGCCGCTATCAAAGTCGGGAACCGTCATGCTGGCGAAGCCTAAATCCAGTGACCTGAAAGAGCTGATCCGCCTTTACGAAGAGGGGATCCTAAAAGTCACCATCGATAGTCGTTATCCGATGCGTGAAGTCGCCAGTGCCCATCGCCGTGTCGAAGACGGCGTCGATCGCGGCAAGGTGGTGTTAACAAGCGACGTTTACAAAGGACAAGACAATGACCATCACTAGTATCAACCCCGCCAGCAACGAAACGATTCGAACGTACTCGCCGCTGACAAAGGACGAGACGATGGACGCGGTTGAAAAGGCAGATGAAGCCTACAAGCATTGGCGAACAACAAGTTTCGACGAACGGAAACGTGTGCTGTTGGAGTTTGCCACCCAATTGCGTGACCGCTGCGACGAGTTCGCACGATTGATCACCGAGGACATGGGCAAGCGAATCTCCGAAAGCCGTCAAGAGATCATTTACTGTGCCGAGATCGCCGAGTTCTACGCCGAGGGAGCGGAGGCCTTTTTGGCTAACCAGCCGATCCAAGACATCGACGCGGATGCCTACATCCGGTTCGAACCCATTGGCGTATTGATGGGCGTGATGCCGTGGAATTTCCCGTTCTATCAAGTCACTCGGTTTGCCGCGCCCAACATCATGGCGGGCAATTCGGTGATGGTAAAACACGCCAGCAATGTGCCGCAGTGTGCCGAGGCCATTGCCGATCTGTTCGACACGTGTAGTTTGCCAAACGGCGTCTACACCAACCTGTTCATTCCAAGTGAGTTCGTCGAAGCGATCGTCTCGGACCACCGGGTCCAAGGGGTTTCGTTGACCGGCAGTGAACGTGCGGGTGCGGCGGTTGCCGCCCTGGCTGGCAAGAACTTGAAACGTTCGGTCCTGGAACTCGGTGGCAATGATCCATTCATCGTGCTTGATGATGCCGACCTGACAAAGACGATTCCATTGGCCGTGAAAGGTCGAATGGTCAACGCGGGACAGTCCTGCGTCGCCGCGAAGCGTTTCATTGTTGTGGAGTCGATTGCCGAGAACTTTCTGCAACAGTTCAAAGATGCGATGTCGGATTTGGTGATGGGTGATCCGATGGACGAGGACACGACCCTATCCCCGTTGTCGACCGAAGATGCGGCGGAGAATTTGCAACAGCAGGTTCAGTCCACCATCGATGCGGGAGCGACGGTTGTCCTGGGCGGCGATCGGCCAGATCGCGAGGGCGCCTATTTCAATCCAACCATCCTGACGGACGTGACGTCGGACATGCCGACCTACGATCAAGAACTGTTTGGGCCGGTCGCGACCGTCTATGTGGTCAAAGACGAGGAAGAAGCCGTCAAGTTGGCGAACGATTCATCGTATGGCCTTGGTGGCAGCGTTTATACGAAGGACATCGAACGCGGCCGGCGAATTGCCGAGCGGATCGAGACGGGCATGATATTCATCAATCAGCCGACCAATTCGCAAGCCGAACTGCCCTTTGGTGGCATCAAAAACTCAGGCTACGGGCGTGAACTTTCACACCTGGGAATCTTGGAATTCGTCAACAAGAAACTGATTCACTTGGGTCCCAGCACCGAATAGCGGCGACGTGCACCGCGTGATTCGGCGTTTGAATCAACGTGGAATGTCGCCCCGATGCACAAAGCCTTCGTAGTGGGATTTGCCAGAATTCCCTACTGCAAAGGCTGACCGCCGAAGCCCATAACGCCGCTACCGAAGCAGACGCCGCTCCCTGTGCGTCATTCGGCAGCCCCGGGGACGCCAGGAATCCCGAACTGCCCCTGCCCCCCTCTCTTGCCGAAACACCGTCCATTTTTTTGGGACATGCGATTAAGATACGCCTTTCAGGTTGCCTTTTCCTATTAGTCGAATCATCAGTCATCGCATGAGTCACCATTTCCGCTTGCTCTTTTCCTTGAGCCTTTTGCTGTCACCCCTGAGTGCTCTCTTGGCCATGGGGCAAGAAGTCAGCTCCGTTGCACCACCCCTTTCGCCAGCGGATTCCATTGCCACGATGAAGGTGGCTGCTGGCTATACGGTCGTGCCGGTACTGACCGAACCCGACATCAGCGAACCGTCAGCGATCGCATGGGATGGAAACGGCCGGATGTACGTCGTCGAAATGCTGACGTACATGCAGGACATTGACGGTCATGACCAGTTGAAGCCAACCAGCCGAGTGTCTCGTCACGAAGATCGCGACGGCGATGGCGTCTACGAAACTCACACCGTGTTTGCGGACAACTTGGTCCTGCCACGGATGGTGCTGCCGTTGCTGGATCGTGTCATCATTCGCGAAACCAACACGTTCGACTTGAAGAGCTATCAAGATACCGATGGTGACGGCGTGGCCGACAAGATCGAGATGTGGCATGAAGGGGGCCCCCGAGGCGGCAACCTGGAACACCAGCCCAGCGGGTTGATTTGGAATCTGGATAACTGGCTTTACACGACCTATTCCAGGCATCGATATCGCTTCACCGGCAATCAGGTGGTTCGTGAACCGTTGCCACATGGCAGCGGGCAATGGGGACTGACGCACGATGATGTCGGACGAATCTTCTATTCGACCGCCGGCGGCGAAAACCCTGCAATGGATTTCCAGCGTCCGATCATCTACGGCGAACTGTCGCTGCCGGGTGAACAGGCGGACAACTTTCGCGAGTGCTTCCCGATCGACAACGTTCCTGATGTGCAAGGCGGACGGGCACGTGTGCGAGAAGACAACTCGTTGAACCGGTTTTCGGGCTGCTGTGGACAGTCGATCTACCGTGGCAACGCGATGCCTACGGATTTCAACGGCGACCTGATCATTCCTGAACCAGTCGGTCGTCTGGTACGCCGCGCCAAAGTCACCAATGACGATGGACGCATTGTCGTATCCAATGCATACGATCAAACCGAATTCATCGCGGCGACCGACCCGAACTTTCGGCCAGTCAACAGCGCGACCGGCCCGGACGGTTGCCTCTATCTGGTCGACATGTATCGCGGAATCATCCAAGAAGGAAATTGGGTCCGCGAAGGATCGTATCTACGTGGCGTGGTCCAAGAATACGAACTCGACAAAAACATCGGACGCGGACGCATATTCCGCATTGATCACGAAACCACTCAGCGTGGTCCGCAACCTCGCATGCTGGACGAAACACCAACCGAACTGGTGACTCACCTTTCCCATCCCAACGGATGGTGGCGTAGCGAAGCACAGAAACTGATCGTCCTGCACGCCGACCAAACGGTCGTTCCCCAGTTGGAACAGCTGGCTCGGTCGGGCGATAACCCGCTGGGTCGACTGCATGCCTTGTGGACGCTGGAAGGGTTGGACGCGGTGAATCCAGCATTGTTGCGAGATTGCTTTGCCGATCCCGATGATCGCGTGCGATCCGCAGTCATTCGAATCGCCGAACCACTGATGCAGTCGGACCGCTCTCTTGACGCGATCATCCGACAGGCCGTTACGGACGAAAGTCCCGAGGTGTGGATCCAAACCCTGTTATCGATCACCCGCATTGGCCATCCAGAATCCGAAACGATCACCGCCCAGATTCTTTCGCAACATGGTGATAACGAAGCGATCACGGGAATCGCCGATCAGATGAAGGCGCGAATCGAAGCGATGCGTGCCGAGCAAGAAAAGTTGGCACAGCTTCGACGACGCAACAAGATCCTGGCCGATTCCGTCGTCCGTGGAAAGTCGATCTACAAGACGCTTTGCGTCACCTGCCATGGCGCCGACGGGAAAGGCATCGCGTCGCCAGACCACTCTGGATTGATGGTCGCACCGTCCCTGGTCGGGTCGCCGCGTGTGATCGGTCACAAAGAACGATTGGCGCGAGTTCTGTTGCACGGATTGATGGGGCCAATCGATGACAAGTCCTACACGGCGGGGCTGATGTTGCCGATGGGCGCCAATACGGACCCGTGGATCAGTGACGTCGCCAACTACATCCGCAATGAATGGGGAAACCAAGGATCATTGATCGAAAGCGAAGATATTGCTCGCATCCGAGACCAATCCTCTGACCGCGTCGGCCCGTGGACTTTGAATGAGTTGAAATACTTTGATCCGCCACCATTGGCGGATTCATCGAACTGGAAACTGACCACTAGCCACAACGTCGGCAACGCCGCCGCAGCAGTCGACGGGAACCCGAAAAGTCGTTGGGATACCGGCACGACCCAGAAACCTGGAATGTGGTTTGCGATCGAACTACCCGAACCCATTCGGTTGATGTCGTTGACATTGGATTCGACCAAGTCGAATGACGATTACCCGCGTGGTTACACGGTGTCGGTATCCAGTGACGGCAAGACTTGGAGCGAACCGGTCGCCAAAGGAACCGGCGACGCCCCCATGCTTGAAATCGAGATCGACAGCGCCGCCCCCATTCAACACATTCGCATCGATCAAACCGGGACGTCCAGCAACAAGTACTGGTCGATTCATGAACTGGCGATCAAAGGCGTGTCGCTTCGTGATCCGCTGCCCGTGGCCCTGAGCCAACAACTGTCGACCGAAACCGCAAGTGCGTTGGCGGGCGAAGCGAAGCAGAAAGGCGACGCCGTGCGTGGTGCCAAATGGTTCTACAACCAATCGTTGTCATGCGCTAAATGCCATGACCCGATCAGCGGTGACCGTTTGGGGCCCGATCTGGCATCCAAACGCGACAACGTCAACGATGAATTCATCGTCGATTCGATTCTGGATCCATCCAAATCGATTCGAAAAGAGTTCGCACAGATGATGGTGCTGACCGCCGACGGCGTTGCGTTGACGGGGTTCTTTGTCAGCGAAGATGATGACCAGTACATTCTTCGCGAGCCGGCGGGAGGAAAGCTGATCAAAATCCCTCAAGATGACATCGAAGCGATGAAACCAGCGGCCACATCCGCGATGCCGGCCGGGTTGGTCAACCAGCTGACCGATCGCGACCAGTTCCTGGATTTGGTCCGTTTCTTGATCGAAGTCAACGATCGGCCTGGGCGGTTGACCGAACTGAAGCACGCAGCCGGTCTTTGACATCTACCGAAGACGCCCAAGCCAAACTGCGATCCAAAAATGGCTGCGGACAATGCGCCGTGTCAAAGCAGAACTTGTCACTTGAAATGGGGTTAAAATAGATTCGGCGTAGTGGTCCGATCATTCCTTTCAAGAAGCACATGACGATTTCTAACATCGGCAATCGCGGCCTCCGATTCGCTTTCTGGGCACCAGCGGGGTGGGCATTTTGCGCCATCCTGATGGTGGCGAATCCGCTTTTTGCGGCAGAGACGGATTTTGCGAAGAACGTTGTCCCGTTTTTGACCACCCACTGCGTCGCCTGCCATGGCAGTGACGATGCCGAGGGCGGCATTGTCCTGGACCACTATTCTGAATCCGCCAACGTCCAGAAAGACTACGAGCGGTGGGAGAAGGTGCTGCGTTTGATCAATGCTCATCAAATGCCGCCCGCCGACGAGACACAGCCGACATCGGACGAATTGGTTGCTGTTTCCGCAGCCATCGATGCCGAATTGGCCAAATTTGACTGCAGCGCCGAACGTCATCCCGGCCGGGTCACGATCCAACGGCTCAATCGCGCCGAATACAACAACACGGTGCGAGATCTGGTTGGGCTGGACCTGGGACTATCCGACGACTTTCCATCCGACGACGTCGGCAACGGGTTCGATAACATCGGCGACGTCCTGACGATCCCACCTATCCTGTTAGAAAAGTACTTAGCCGCAGCAACGGTCATCGCCGACCGCGTCTACGACGACCAGGATGCGCGTCAGAGGATTTTCCCACACAAGTCTCAGTCCGAAGACGATCGGATCGAAACGGCACGCCTGAACGTCGACGAGTTCGCCCAGCGTGCCTTTCGTCGACCACTATCCGGCGACGAACAGGAACGGCTGTTCGGGATCATGCGGTTTGCTTGGCAACGAGACGCCAGCGAAGCCGACATATTCAAAACCGTGATCACGGCGATCCTGTCCAGCCCACACTTTTTGTTCCGTGTCGAAGAGGCACCGCCGGGAAGCGAAGATGGCATTCAACCGCTGACCGGATACCAACTGGCATCCCGACTGTCGTATTTTCTGTGGAGCAGCATGCCGGATGACCGGCTTTTTGAACTTGCCGCCTCCGGTGAATTGACTCGGCCCGAAGTGCTTCGGTCCGAAGCACGGCGGATGCTAGCGGATCCGAAGTCAGCTGCGATCGTCGACAACTTTGCTGGCCAATGGCTCCAATTACGCGATGTTTCGCGTTTGATGCCTGACCCGACCAAGTTCCCCGACTTTGATGGCGAACTTCGATCCGCCATGCGACGCGAAACGGAGATGTTTTTTGCAGAAATGATTCGCGAAGACCGCAGCGTGCTGGAGTTTCTGGATGCGGACTTCACTTATGTGAACCAACGATTGGCCCGGCACTATGGCATCCCCGAAGTGATTGGCGACGATTTCCGAAAGGTCCCCTTGGCCGAAGGACGGCGTGGGGTGCTGACGCACGCCAGCATCCTGATGCTGACGTCCAACCCGACCCGCACTTCGCCGGTCAAACGCGGCAAGTGGATTCTGGACAACTTTCTTGCCGAACCGCCACCACCGCCGCCGCCGGACGTGCCCGAATTAGAAGAGGGCAACGAGACGCTTGGATCGCTGCGTGAACAGATGGAACAGCATCGTTCGAACGAATCTTGCGCGGCCTGCCACCGGACCATGGATGCGCTCGGATTCGGGCTGGAGAATTTTGATGCGATCGGAGCCTGGCGTGATACCGATGGGAAGTTCACCGTCGATGCGTCTGGCGAATTGCCAGGCGGACGCAAGTTCAACGGCGCATCGGACCTGATGCAGATTTTAGTGTCGGAAAAGAAAGACAGGTTCTGTCAGTGCTTGGCCGAAAAGATGCTGACCTATGCACTTGGACGCGGGCTTGGATCTTATGATCGATGCACTGTCAAAGAATGTCTTAGCGAGCTGCACGAAAACGAATACCGATTCTCTTCATTGGTGACAGCGATCGTCACCAGCGATCCATTCACTCTGCGGGAAACAAAGAGGGACGAATGAGCATTCATCAAAGCCGGCTATCACGCCGCACGATCCTACGCGGGCTGGGCGTTTCGTTGGCCCTGCCGATGTTGGAATCGATCGCCCCCAAGGCTGTCGCTGCGTCGCCAACCTTGGGTCCGCCACAGCGAATGGCGTTCATATTCGTCCCCAACGGCGTGCACCTGCCCGACTGGACGCCCAAGCAACAGGGTGTGGGATTCGATTTGCCACATATTCTTGGCCCCTTGGCCCCGGTTCAAGACGACTTGATGGTGATCAGCGGACTGACCCACGACAAAGGACGCGCCAACGGTGACGGGGCGGGCGACCATGCCCGCAGTGCATCGGTGTTTTTGACCGGAGCCCAACCTCGCAAAACGTCCGGCGAAAACATCCGCTCGGGCGTCTCCGTCGACCAAGTGGCCGCCCAAGCAGCCGGCCAAGCCACGCGATTTGCATCACTGGAACTCGGGTGCGAAGCAGGACGCAGCGCGGGCAACTGCGACAGCGGATACAGCTGTGCCTATTCGTCGAACGTTAGCTGGTCATCGGATTCCATGCCGGTCGCCAAGGAAACGAATCCACGATTGGTGTTCGAACGGCTCTTTGGCGACGGCACCGCACCGAAAAACGACGCCAACGCCAAACGGCGTGACGAACTGAAGAAGAGCGTACTGGACTTCATTTCGGATGACGCTCGCAGCCTGCAATCGAAACTTGGCGGCAACGACAAGCACAAATTGGAAGAGTATCTAAGTGGAGTCCGCGAAGTCGAACGACGGATCCAGCGCAGCGACGATGAACCGAAGCTATCGGTCGATGTCGACTACCCCATCCCCAAAGGCACCCCGAGTGACTACGGCGAACACATCCGGTTGATGTGCGACATGATGGTGATGGCGTTCCAAACCGATCGCACTCGAATCGCGACCTGCATGCTGGCCGACGCCGGCAGCAATCGCAGCTATCGGCACATCAACATCGCCGAAGGACACCACGACCTATCGCACCATCGCGGCGAAGCTGAAAAGCACGCCAAGATTCGCGAGATCAACCGATTCCACGTCGCTCAATTGGCTTACTTTCTGCAGAAATTGAAGTCGACGCCCGACGGTGAAGGGAATCTTTTGGACAATTCCATGATCTGTTACGGAAGTGCGATCAGCGACGGAAACCGACACAACAACGAAGACCTGCCAGTTCTGTTGGCCGGACGCGCCGGTGGCCAGATCGACTCGGGACGACACATCCATGTCGCGCGCGAAACCCCGATGTGCAATCTGTTCATGTCGATGCTAGATCGTTTTGGCACGCCGGTCGATTTTGTCGGTGACAGCACGGGCCGCGTATCGGAGTTGACGATTTGACCGCGACTAGACTTCCGCGATTGTTGTCCGCGTTGTTGCTATGCACGCTCGCATCGCTATCGCAAGCAGACGAATCCGCAACCGACGTCGGCCAACTTGCCAAAGACTTGGCAGATGTCGAACTTGATACGCGCCGAGACGCGGCCTATGCGCTTGCCCGCATGGGTTTCGATGCGTTGCCAGCGATCGACGCGTTAGTCATCGGCCTGGGCGATCGCGACGATCAGGTGTGGATGCAGTCAGCGATGGCGGTTGCTCGGATTGGGCCCGACGCGGAACCAGCGATCCCAGCGCTGGTCCAATCGTTCGGCGACCGTTCGGACCAGAAACGCTATCGCGCGGCCTGGGCACTGTCACGAATCGGTACCGCCGCGATCCCAGCACTGATCGAAGCGGCTGATCACGAATCGTCCCAACACCGCGTGACCGCGTTGGAATCCATGGGTTGGATGTCGGGCAGCGGCCAGCAGCTGATGCCGGTCCTGGTGGCCGCGATTTCCGACGACAACGATGATGTCCGCCTGCAAGCTGTCACTTCGTTGTCCCAGCTGGTTCCAGACACGAACAGCGCCCTGATTGTGGCCCTGGACAGCGATGATCCAGTGGTTCGGGCAATCGCCGCAACAGGACTGTCCCAAACAGACCAGATTGCCCCCGCCGCTCGTGATCGACTGGTCCAGTTGACATCCGATTCCGATCCAGCGGTTCGCGCCGCTGCCGTCGTCGCATTGGCGAAGTCGGATTTGCCCGATGACCGCCTGATCGATTTGGTCACATCCGCGGCCTTGGATGATGATTCCAACGTTCGTGGTGCGGCCGCGATCACACTGCGAAAGATGGGATCGAAATCCGAACAGGTGATCCCAACTCTGATCCAATCTCTTGCCAGCGAGCAACAGGATGAACGAAACCATGCTGCCTTTGCGCTGGCGTCCATGGGCGCGCGTGCACAACCGGCAACGGACGCCTTGATCGCTGCGTTGCAGCAGCACACCGGCGATGCCTCGGAAATCTCGCACGCGATCAGCCGAATCGGCCCGCCTGCCGTTCCTGCCCTGCTGCGAGCATCGACCGGGGCGGGCGTGACGAGCGATCGCTTTGCCGTAACGCTTGCTGCGATCGGCCCCGGCGCGACCGCCCCCCTGATCGACGCACTGGAGAATGATTCCAGGGACACGCGAATTGCCGCTGCACGTGCGATTGCTCAAATGACACCGATTCCAGATTCCGCCGTCGATCCCCTGGTGGCGTGTTTGACAGATACCGCCGCCGATCTTCGCGCCGCGGCAGTCACTGCACTGGGGCAATGCCATGACCTTGATCCTGAAATGATTCCGAAGCTTCGATTGCTAGTCGATGATTCGGCCGCAACGGTACGTTCCGCTGCGATTCTATCGATCGCCAAGGTCGATTCAGACCTTGCATGGGTGGTCGAACTGCTAAAGCAATCGCTCCAGGATTCCGAATCGTTGGTACGCGAAAACGCGACCGATGGGCTGCGATCACTCGGCAAAGACGCACAGCAAGCGATTCCTGAACTGATTGTTGCGTTGGCTGATTCCGACGCAGCAGTTCGGCGTGGGGCGGCATCCACGCTAGGCAATCTAGGCGTCGCCGCAAACAGTTCGGCGCAATCGATGATCGCGCTGATGGACGACACCGATTCAAGCGTTCGATCGGCCGCGGCGTTGGCACTAGGACAAATCGAAGCTCGCTCACCCCAGGCGGTCCAGTCGCTTGCCAAACAGCTGTCCCAAAGTGACGAAGAGGTATTGATCGCCGCGTTGTCTTCTCTTCGACTGATCGGCCCCGACGCACATGAAAGTGTTCCCGCGGTAGCACCACTGCTAAAGCATGATCAAGTTGCTATCCGAATCGCAGCGTTGGGGTGTCTGGCCAAAATCGAATCCGATGCCAGTCAATCCGTCCCCCGTTTGATCGATGCCCTTTCGGACTCCGAATGGACGGTCCGCCGCGACGCCGCGGTTGCGTTAGGCGAAATTGGATCGGACGCGAAAGCTGCCGTTCCAGTGCTATTCGAAATGCTGTCCGACGACGTCGACCAGGACGCGGCTCGCGGTGCCTTACGAGCGATCGATGACGCGGGCCCCGACGCGGTCCCCGTGCTAGTCAAGGGACTGGAATCCGATGACCGTCGACGTCGGTTCTATGCCGCGTTTCTGATTGGCAAGGTCGGGCCAGACGCAAAGGAAGCGTTGCCAACGCTAAAGCGCCTACGTGACGAAACTGATAGCGACCGATCGAAGGACTCGTATCAAAAAGCGATCGATCTGATCGAGAAATAGAGCACGCACACTGCATTACGCCCCCTCACCCCAACCCCTCTCCCCCCAATCCCATCCAAGT
Source organism: Rubripirellula lacrimiformis (assembly GCF_007741535.1). Classification (NCBI taxonomy): domain Bacteria; kingdom Pseudomonadati; phylum Planctomycetota; class Planctomycetia; order Pirellulales; family Pirellulaceae; genus Rubripirellula; species Rubripirellula lacrimiformis. The sequence continues at coordinate 502,888 of NZ_CP036525.1, read as the reverse complement.
CGAACTTGGATGAAACCGGGGGAGAGGGGGCTAAAAAAGGGACCAGTGTGCGGAGCCGATGTAGGCCGGATCAAGGAGCGCAGCGACGCGGATCCGGCAAGCGCCCACACCAAGCGTCAGCCCCCCTCACCCAACCCTCTCCCCCCAATCCCATCCAAGTCGAACTTGGATGAAACCGGGGGAGAGGGGGCTAAAAAAGGGACCAGTGTGCGGAGCCGATGTAGGCCGGATCAAGGAGCGCAGCGACGCGGATCCGGCAAGCGCCCACACCAAGCGTCAGCCCCCCTCACCCAACGCCGTTAAGGAAATTTTTCGAGTGAATTAGGTAACCAGGATAGCTTTTGGAGGGCCATAAATGAAATAAGCCAGGCTCCCCCCAAAATCCTCGACTACATCGTCGAAAGAAAAGGAGCCTGGCTATGAGTAACAGTGGCAAGGATGCTGCTTCGAAACAGAAGCAATCAATGACTCAAGGTGAACAGCTGGCCAAAGCGATTCGCTGGATCGCCAACGACCAATTATTCGCAAAGGTTCGTGTTCACGGCAATGCCAATTGGGTGCCGACTCACTTGATGCAGGTCGCAATTCTATGGGTTTGGAGTAGTCAATCATTGCTCGTCGAATCCACCAAAGACGCGATCAAAAGTGTCGAGAGCTTATTCGGTACGACCGGGATTCATTCGTATCAGACGCTGATCACTGCACTGCAGAAGTACACCGAGCAAATCCTTCCGCCACTGGTCCAACGAATGCATCATTTGATGGAGAAGACAGATCAAGCAAGTTTTCGCATCGGGATTTGGTTGGTGTTGGCCGTCGACGGTTCCCGCTTGGATGCTTGCCGAACCCTGGCCAACGAGAAGCGGTTCTGCAAGCCAAAGAACAAAAGGGGATCGAAGAAGAACAAGAAGAACAAGAAGAACAAGCGTGGTCGACACGCCAACAAACGAAAACCGGTGAGCAAAAAGAAGAACTACAATCCGCAGCCCGTCGGTCCGCAAGTCTGGCTCACGCTACTGTGGCATGTCGGACAGCGATTGCCATGGGCATGGAAAATCGGACCGAGTTATTCCAGCGAACGAGCCCATCTGTTGGAAATGCTGAATGCTTTAGACCTACCGAAAAACACGCTCATCTGCGGTGATGCTGGTTTCGTCGGCTACGACTTTTGGAACGCGATCGACAGCCACGGCCATCACTTCCTGACGCGTGTCGGAAGCAATTGTCGCTTCCTGAAGCAACTTGGACGGGTTCGCGAACGTGATGGCATCGTGTACTGCTGGCCGAAAGAAAAACAGCAACGCAAGCAGCCGCCGTTGGTCCTTCGGCTACTTCGCTTTCACGACGGACGTGGCGAAGTCTATCTCGTCACCAACGAATTGAACTTACGCAAGTTAAGTGATTCGCGTGCTGGGGAAATTTATCGAAAACGCTGGGGAATCGAAGTGCAATTCCGATCCTTAAAGCAAACTTACGGTCGTTCGAAACTGCTCGGGCGAACGCCGGATGTCGTCGAGCACGAGTTAACCTGGTCGCTTGTCGGTCTTTGGATGGCGCAGTTACTTGCGCTTCGCGAACAAATCGATCGGATCGAACCGGCGGCTCAAACGAGCGTCGCGATGGTGTTACGAATATTGCAAAACATCCTGCACTGCCCCAACGAGATACCCGCGCGGGGCGAATCGCTTCGGAGTCTCTTGGCCGGTGCGTTGACGGATACATACGACCGCGCAAGTAAAAAGAAAAGTCGCAACTACCCACGCCGAAAAGAGGAACCCCGGACCGGCCCACCCACAATTGAACTCGCCACCGCAGAGCAACAGAAGCTTGCCAAAGCTACACTGGACCTCTCAAATGCAGCATGAAAAATTTCCTTAACGGCGTTGCCCCTCACCCCAACCCTCTCCCCCAGTCCCATCCAAGTCGAACTTGGATGAAACCGGGGGAGAGGGGGCTAAAAAAGGGACCAGTGTGCGGAGCCGATGTAGGCCGGATCAAGGAGCGCAGCGACGCGGATCCGGCAAGCGCCCACACCAAGCGTCAGCCCCCCTCACCCAACGCCGTTAAGGAAATTTTTCGAGTGAATTAGGTAACCAGGATAGCTTTTGGAGGGCCATAAATGAAATAAGCCAGGCTCCCCCCAAAATCCTCGACTACATCGTCGAAAGAAAAGGAGCCTGGCTATGAGTAACAGTGGCAAGGATGCTGCTTCGAAACAGAAGCAATCAATGACTCAAGGTGAACAGCTGGCCAAAGCGATTCGCTGGATCGCCAACGACCAATTATTCGCAAAGGTTCGTGTTCACGGCAATGCCAATTGGGTGCCGACTCACTTGATGCAGGTCGCAATTCTATGGGTTTGGAGTAGTCAATCATTGCTCGTCGAATCCACCAAAGACGCGATCAAAAGTGTCGAGAGCTTATTCGGTACGACCGGGATTCATTCGTATCAGACGCTGATCACTGCACTGCAGAAGTACACCGAGCAAATCCTTCCGCCACTGGTCCAACGAATGCATCATTTGATGGAGAAGACAGATCAAGCAAGTTTTCGCATTGGGATTTGGTTGGTGTTGGCCGTCGACGGTTCCCGCTTGGATGCTTGCCGAACCCTGGCCAACGAGAAGCGGTTCTGCAAGCCAAAGAACAAAAGGGGATCGAAGAAGAACAAGAAGAAGAACAAGCGTGGTCGACACGCCAACAAACGAAAACCGGTGAGCAAAAAGAAGAACTACAATCCGCAGCCCGTCGGTCCTCAAGTCTGGCTCACGCTACTGTGGCATGTCGGACAGCGATTGCCATGGGCATGGAAAATCGGACCGAGTTATTCCAGCGAACGAGCCCATCTGTTGGAAATGCTGAATGCTTTAGACCTACCGAAAAACACGCTCATCTGCGGTGATGCTGGTTTCGTCGGCTACGACTTTTGGAACGCGATCGACAGCCACGGCCATCACTTCCTGACGCGTGTCGGAAGCAATTGTCGCTTCCTGAAGCAACTTGGACGGGTTCGCGAACGTGATGGCATCGTGTACTGCTGGCCGAAAGAAAAACAGCAACGCAAGCAGCCGCCGTTGGTCCTTCGGCTACTTCGCTTTCACGACGGACGTGGCGAAGTCTATCTCGTCACCAACGAATTGAACTTACGCAAGTTAAGTGATTCGCGTGCTGGGGAAATTTATCGAAAACGCTGGGGAATCGAAGTGCAATTCCGATCCTTAAAGCAAACTTACGGTCGTTCGAAACTGCTCGGGCGAACGCCGGATGTCGTCGAGCACGAGTTAACCTGGTCGCTTGTCGGTCTTTGGATGGCGCAGTTACTGGCGCTTCGCGAACAAATCGATCGGATCGAACCGGCGGCTCAAACGAGCGTCGCGATGGTGTTACGAATATTGCAAAACATCCTGCACTGCCCCAACGAGATACCCGCGCGGGGCGAATCGCTTCGGAGTCTCTTGGCCGGTGCGTTGACGGATACATACGACCGCGCAAGTAAAAAGAAAAGTCGCAACTACCCACGCCGAAAAGAGGAACCCCGGACCGGCCCACCCACAATTGAACTCGCCACCGCAGAGCAACAGAAGCTTGCCAAAGCTGCACTGGACCTCTCAAATGCAGCATGAAAAATTTCCTTAACGGCGTTGCCCCTCACCCCAACCCTCTCCCCCAATCCCATCCAAGTCGAACTTGGATGAAACCGGGGGAGAGGGGGCTAAAAAAGGGACCAGTGTGCGGAGCCGATGTAGGCCGGATCAAGGAGCGGAGCGACGCGGATCCGGCAAGCGCCCACACCAAGCGTCAGCCCCCCAGTCCCATCCAAGTCGAACTTGGATGAAACCGGGGGAGAGGGAGCTAACGAGGTGCCAGAAGGTGGGGACATGTGGCGTTCATTCGCTGACCACGGAAACCTGGCTCCAGTATGCCCATTCGTTGTGCCAATCATTGGCACTGTTCTGGATCTCCAGCCGGACCTTGCGTCCCGCAAACTGGCTTAGGTCGACGGTGACGGTTTGCCACTGGTCCGCGCCAACTGATTTCGCACCAATGACCTGATCCGCAACGACCTTGCCTGCTGCCAAAACTCGCAATTGCCAATCACCGTGCGGGTGATGGCTGACCTTCATCTGCAGCTTGGTCGACTTGTTGGCGGGCACGTCGATCTGGCGAGTGAGACTGCACGGTGTTTTTCGATCCAGCGGGTGTGTCTGTACCGCAACCGAATTTCGGAACACACTGTGATGCACCACACCGCCTTCGCCGACATTGCGAACGGTAAAGCCAGGGGCAACCTTGCCAATCCACTGCTGCCAATGGGCACTGGGCTTTGGCTTGTCAGGCTGGTCAACGGCAGCGGCCGAACCGGACAGCAATCGGCGGGCAACAAACTCGGGCAACCTTGGCAATTTGCCCTCCACTGCCAGCTGAAGAGATCGGCGGGGATTGTCCTGCACCATCGGTTCCAGTGCGAACCAGATCATCCGAGGCAAGTTATTGTCGTCGACGTCTTCAGCATGCGAAGCTAGCCCGGCCAAGATGGACCATCGATCACCAAAAGGCAAACGCTGAACCGCCGATGCCAAGTACAGTCGCACCACCGGGGATGGATCATCGTGTGCCAACCGCACAAACGCGTCCAGAATTTCCGTGGTCAGGCCCGACTGCTGGGCCGAATCGATATCCTGGAATGCATTGACCTCACTCTGATCGCAAAGAAACTGAATCGCCCATGCCCGCACGTACGGATCCTGATCCTTCAACAGCGACGCGAGCGCAGCTTGATCGATCCCGTCGGTGACGTGCAACGCCCACATCATTCGAAGCCGCTTTGCCGAATCGGTCGCCGATTCGAAAAGATCATTCAGCATGGCGTGAACCAATGGCCGATCGAGTTTCCCTGACGCGTTTCGCGACTGCAACAACGTCCTAGCGTGTCGGACGTACCAATCGTTGGAATGCATCTGCAAGTCGACCAACTGCGAATCTGACATCGCTGACAGATTGGGCGGCGGCGTCATCGGCGCATCCTTTGGCATGATGCGATAGACCCGCCCGCTGTTGGGAAAATTGATCGCGTTGCCACAGACGTCGGTGTCATGCCAATCCAGGATATAGACTCCGCCTTCGGGGCCGACCTCGACACTGAACCCTACCCATGCCAAATCATTCGCAGGCATAAAGTCGTCACCGTGTTTGCCGATAAAGCTGGATCCACGGGGCACCATCACATCGGTCAACACGGCGTGCTCGTGAATATTGCACATGAACAACCGGTCGCGATACTGCGACGGAAAGGCATCCGCCAGATAGAATCGTGCGCCACCATGGGCCGACAAGTGAGTGTGATCGCGGATCGTTTGGATGTCGTCATAGATGTGTGGATTCACATGAGGCAAACTCTGCTTGTGATAGACGCCCCCCTGAACGACATGAAACAAGTGAGGGATCACACAGCAGGTCGCAAAAGCCTGCCCCTGGTTGTTGAAATCGAATCCCCACGGATTTGAAAGTCCGCGAGCAAAGATTTCGAACGTTTTTCGGGTCGGATGGTACCGCCAAATTCCTCCGTCGATGAACTGGCGATCCGCATCGTCATCACCGATATGCCCAACCCGTGATTGCGTGAACACGCCATGGCAGCCGTACAGCCAGCCATCGGGCCCCCAGATAAAACTATTCAGCGTTTCGTGTCGGTCATTGATCCCCCATCCATCCAACAGCGGCTGGGGTGGCCCATCGGGAATGTCGTCGCCATCCGCATCGGGGATGAAGCTTAGGTTGGGTGGCGACCCGACAAACACGCCGCCAAACCCGCAAGCCAACCCCGAGGTGAATGTCAGTTTGTCGGAGAACGTCTTCTTGGTGTCGAAAACACCATCACCATCGGTATCCTCTAGGATCTGGATCCGGCTAACCGGATCGTCGGTGTGTTGACGCCGCGTTTGATAGTTAAAATTTTCGGCAATCCACATCCGGCCACGATCGTCAAAACAGAACGCGATCGGCTCGGCGATATCGGGTTCCGATGCGAACACCGACACATCAAATCCGTCGGGAATCGCCATCTTGGCAACAGCCTGGTCGGGCGTCAGAAACGGCGCTTCACTTGTCCTGTGCTGTTGTTTCGGAAGCGTGTTGTGTGGTTCGGTCGCGGGCGCCGCGAAACCGATCGCCAACACCAAGGGAACCGAAGCAAACAACACTGGCCGATGAAAACGATTGGTCATTTTGCGAGTTCCACTTGCTGAGTCGTTTGCAGATACTTGATCAGGTCGATCACCTGTTCCGATTTCATTTGATCCAACTGACCATCCGGCATCATCGATTGAGGCGATACACGGCGAGTGTCGATGTCTTCTTTTGCGATCACCACGCGAGGCTGTTCGGCCGTTTTCAGCACCACGCGAATCGCGTCCTCTTCGGCTAGCACTCCGTTGATCAACCGGCCACCGACGGTCAGAATCTGAACCATTTTGTAAGCGTCCGGGACGTCATAGCTGGGGTCGACACTGTTCAGCAGGATGTAGTCCAAATTGGCACGGTTCGAACCGGTCAAATCGGGGCCCACCTTGCCGCCTTCGCCATACAACAAATGACACGCGGCGCAGGTCTTTTGAAACACAACACGCCCTCGTGAAGCATCCGCCTTTTGGATCGCATCGGGTGTGATCATCGCCTTGTACTTGGCAATCAAACGTTCCCGATCCACCGCCACCGCCCGCACGTCACCGTAGATTTCGATGAATGGATCGCCAAGAAGATCGGCAAGCGAACGTGCAATGTGTGGCGGCACTTCGCTGCGTTGAACGATCCCCTGCCGCATCGCGACCAACAACGACTGGGCGTACTCCTTGCGCGTGGCAAGCGTTTCAACCACGGCACGACGCAGGGCCGAAGACAGTCGCGGATACTTGCCCAACAGGATGGACGGCGCCGAATCTTTCGCAACCATGGAATACCCGCGGATAGCATCCAGCGTGAATGCAGGATCATCTAGCAACGAATCTAACAACTCGGGCACACGATCGTTTTGCTGTGTCAGCAATGATCGCAACGCCGATCTTCGTTGGCCGATGTCCGCGGTTGCGTCCGTCAACAAGGCCAACGCACGTGCGGTTGCTTCCGCATCCCCGAACACGCGGGAAAGCTGACTCGACAATTCACGCACTTCGGCGTTGGGATTGTCGGTCAATCGGGCACTGGTTTCACGCCATCCAGGTGGCGGCATGACATTTCGCCGACCTTCCAAACCGCTCAACATCCCTCGCATCAGCGCACTGCACACCGCAGGGTCACCGAGGTTGGAGTCAATCGTTTCCACCAACAGGGCAAGCGATTGCGATTCACTGGCAGTCCCCGACGCCAAGGGCATGCAGGCGACCGCGTAGACCAGGATCAAAGTGGACAGCAACAAACGGTTCGAAACAAAGCCCATCACGGCTCCTATGGTGAATTGCGGGGATAGTCAACGACGATCAGACCACGAGACTGGAAATTTCGTCGGTACTATCGGCGAATCGGTCTAGATCGACTCCCATCAATCGAGCTTGCGTTAACCACAAGTTTGCTAGTGGAGTGCCTTCGGGCATGTTGATGTGTTGCCCCGACCGAACGCGTTTCCCGCCGCCGGCGACGACGATCGGAAGATCGTTGTATTGATGCGTCGATCCGTCTCCTAACCCCGAACCGTAAGTAAAGATCGTGTTGTCCAACAGCGAGCCAGATTCGCCTTCCTGGACGGCATCCATTTTTTGGACCAGATAAGCGAACTGCTGCATGTGGAACTGATCGAGTTTGACCAAGTCGTCAATCATCTTGGTCTGGTTGTGGGACATCTGATGATGGCTACGGGGCGAGTCGAACAGGTCTTCATACAAGAACGGCGTGTCCCAACGTTCAGGCCCGATCATGAATGTCGTGACGTTGGTCAGCCCAGTCTGCAGCGCGACCACCATCAAATCGCCCATCACGCGAATGTATTGCCCGCGCGGCATGTGTGCTTCGGTGGGTTCTTCGAAATCCACTTTGGCGAGTTCTGACTTCATCGTCTCCAGCCGATCCAACTGTTTCTCGATCGACCGCAACGAATCAAAGTACTCTGTGAACTTTTGACGATCGCTGTGCCCTAAATCCAGACGCAGATCGCGTGCGTCTTCCAGCACTAGATCCGTGATGTTTCGGTACTGGTCAATCTCAGTCGTGCTGAACAGACGACGGTACATTTTTCGAGGATCGCGGATCGACGGCGCCAGGTGCCCAGTACCGAACCAAGAGATATTGTCGAAGTAGATCGATTCTTTGTTATCGCGATGGCTGTTGCAACTGAATTCCAACGTCGGAAATGGCGTTCGGGTTCCGACATGGTCGGCAACGATATGATCCAACGTCCGGTCCAGCGGCCAGGCAGATCCTTTGACGGCAAACGGCGGGGCACTGCTGAGGTAACAACTGGCACACTGGGCATGCACATCGGTGCCTTGTTGGAACGTACGGTCCATTCCTGTGACCAGCGTGACCCGATCTTTGAACGCGTCCAGCGGTGCCATCGTCGGCGTCAATTCGTCCAGCGGCTTTGCAAAGAACTTGGGATCCTGTTTGCCAAGCGACTTCATCACGTTGCCCAGGTTGCCCTTGGGGATCACGTCGCCGGCCTCACCTGGAAAGAATGCACGCCGAACGACGCCAATGGGGACGTAGTAGTGCGCCATCCGCAGCGGAGGAGCAGCCTGGACTGGACTGGCAACAGCCAGACCTTCTAACCACGGCAGCGCCAAAGCGGATCCGCCGACACCACGCAGGAACCGACGTCGCGACTGCAACCTAATTTTCGCGTTGATCATGATTGTCCTGGTGGTGAGATGGATTCATCTTCATTCGAAACGGCTTGCTAAGAACGACGTTTCGGATCAGCGTCCCGATCCGGTAGTCATCCGCGGCAGCCGCAGCAGCAATTTCCTGGACCGCGGTGACGTCGGACGATTCCAGTTCTCTGGCCAGTGCAAACGATAACAGGTGACGCGTGAACCCTTGCGTGAAACGGTCTTTCTCGGCCAACAATGCATCTTTAAACTCGATCACATTCTGGAACGAATGCTCGTGAAACAAAGTATCGGCCATATCAACGTCGCGGCCGTTTTCATATTTTTCACGCCAAACCCCAATCGGGTCATAGTTTTCCAACGCAAAGCCAAGCGGATCAATCTTTTCGTGGCAACCACGGCAATCAGCCCGCTCGCGGTGCAGCGCCAATCGTTCCCGCAGAGTCATTTGTGCCTCGTCCGCCTTAGGTTCTTCCGACAAGGGCGGGACGTCCGCAGGCGGCGGCTTGGGCGGTTCGTTGAAAATCACGGTCAACAACCACGATCCGCGAGTGATGGGCTGAGTTCGCTGCGGTCCCGACGTCATCGTCATCACGGCCGCGTTGGTGATCACGCCTCCCTGACGCCGATCGGTCACCGGCAATCGACGGAACGTCAACGCCATGACGTCGTTACCGCGTCCCTGCTTGCGATCCTGTGGCGACACGTCTTCCCGATAGGCATCACGCAATAGCATCGATCGGTACGTAAAGTCCGAATCAATGAACTGGGTAATCGGCAGGTTTTCGATCAGCACCGTTTCGAACAGCAACAGCGGTTCAACCATCATGTGCATGCTGTTTCGATACTTCGCATAGTAGAACTTCGGAAAACGTTCAGGGTCTGGGTTCGCCGAAACGATTCGTTCCAATTGCAACCACTGGGCAGGAAAGCTATCGCAGAAACGCTTCAGTTTCTTATCGGACAACATCCGGTCCACTTGCCCGACCAATACATCCGGTTCAGTCAAACGGTGCTGGCTAGCCAAGCGAAGGAGCTCTTCGTCCGGCAGGCTGCCCCAAAGAAAGAACGACAAACGCGTAGCCAGTTCAAAGTCATCGAGCGGCTCCGGCCCCTCTTTGTCGCTGGCTTCGTCATAGATGTACAGAAACCGGGGCGAGGCGATGGTGGCGGCGGCAACGGACTTCATCGCTTCGGTAAATCCCAGCCCCGCATTGATTTGTGCATCGACAAATTTTGCGTAGCGATCCAACATGGCATCATCGCAGGGCCGACGAAACGCACTGGTCAAAAAAGGAGCCAAACGTTGGCGGACGACTTCACGCCGCTGGGCATCATCAGACAAATTCGGATCGGCGAAAAATTCGGCCCAGATGCCAACACGCTTGGCTGTAAAGTCGGGGCTCTGTGTCACCGATTGCCCGAGCGTCAAAAAGGCTTCCATCAACAGCGGCGATAGCGACAGATGGTCGCCGCGGTTATCGAAACCATGCTCGGCGCGAAGATCCTGCGGGAACGGAGCGACGCCCTGCAAACGCGGTTCGATCATTTGCGATTTCCCCAACGGCCGGCTACCGACCATCACGGTGTCAGGCATCACCCCTGACGCAGGATCGAAATAGCCTTTGTGTTCGCGCATCATCCGTTCCGGCAACGAAAACACCACGCAGTTCAACTGAAACAGATCTCGCACAGCATTGTCGTACTGGAACCGATTCATCCGACGCACCGGCGCATGCCCCACCCGTTCAGCGGACGCCTGGCTTAGCAACTGTTTCAGAGCGCCGGCCAACTTGGCTCGATCTTCGGCCTCGATCACCGACTCATCCGGTGGTGGCATTTCGCCGGATTCCACCACCCGGATCAGATCAGGCAACCATGACTGATTCCCCAGTTCGGACACGGATCCGACGAACGGCAACAAGTCAACGTCGCCGTTGACCTCCCCGTTTTGCCCGTGGCACTGCACACAGTGATCGCGGACGATGGCCCCAATGGGTTCGGGATGCGTGTCGGCTAACCCGTTCTGTGCCGCAAGCATCAGAACTGCAGCGACGCCGGCGTATCGAAAGACGCTTGAAAGTTGCGTTGAAAAAATCGCCAAGGTGGGTCGCCATACGAGAGTGGTGGGGTCAGCCATCATAAGATCCGAGACCGCCGGTTACAAATCGAGAATTATCGTTCCTGTGCGACAAGAGTCACCGTCGACTGTGAATACTCGATTCCAAAGCGTCGACCGTCTCCCGCGACAACTTCGTCACCGGCGTTGGCGAATCGGCCTGTGATTGCTTGGGATTCGATGACGGCGAACGCACCCCCGGGAATGGGACGAAACCCGGCGGTCGTTTCGATCGCGAGCACACCATCGAGGTTGGCGTGTCCGGTGACTGAAAGCACCGAGTTCCCATCATTTGTCAGTGACAATTTTAGCCTGCCCTCGGCCGACTGATGATAGTCGCCATGGACGACTAGCTTGGGGCGATTGGTGCCTGTCACGGCAACCAGCCCGTCGTTGTAGAGGGTGCCATCGATCGTTCCTTGGCCAACCAAGGTGGCGGTGGGTTGAATATCGATCCAACGCAGCGTCGACACGACAGCGTCATGAACCGTCAACCTAGCATTTGCAGCCAACCGAATTTCATTGCGACCAACCAAGTTGACACCGGGCCCAAGCAGCAACGATTGGCTGGCATCCGCACCGCCACGAATCTCCAGCCCCAGAACTTTTAGGTCGGAGTTCGCAACCGCGACGTTGTCACTGTCGCCATCATTCCGGATCCTTGCCACCCATGACAACTGCGGCGAACCCGGATCCTGCATGTAGGTGATGCCAGCGTTGGAGTACTGGTAGTCGGACCAGTTGTCGGGATCATCCGTCGAGGCACCGTCGCGGCCTGTCCAGCGGTGATACGTGTTGGCGAATCCTTTTGGCTCGGCAACCCGTTCGCCCAACAGCAGCGTTTCCATCTCGCTGACCAAGTCGGGATGATCGGCTGCGATATCGGTTGTCTCTGCCGCATCCGCATCCAGGTCGTAAAGTTTCAGCGGGGATCGTTTGGAACGCACCAGTTTGTATTTGCCACGAATGATGGATTGACCATTGCTCGCTTCGTGGATGATGAAATCCCGATGCCGTTGATGTCCTTTGCTAAGCAGAGTCGGCGCGATCGACACACCGTCGATTCCCAGCGGCACCGGCACGCCAGCCAGTTCACAGAAAGTCGGCAACAGATCGGTCACGTCGACGACCATGTCGCTATCGGTCCCCGCCTTCAACACCGTGTTGGTCGAAATTTTTGCTGGCCACCGCATCAGAAACGGGACTCGAATACCGCCTTCTTGAATCATGCCCTTGGTACCGCGTAGACCACCGTTTGCGTTCAGTTCAACATGACTGCCCCCACCGGGGCCTCCGTTATCGGACTGAAAAATCACCAGCGTATTGTCCGCGATCGAATCCGATGTATCCCCATCGTTGTTCGGGTCATCGAGCGCCGCCAACAGATTGCCAAAGTGGGCGTCGATACGGGTCACCATGGCTGCCCACTGTCGAGTCTGATCCGAGAGCTGCGAAAACTTCGGATCGTTGGCGTATCCTTCGTCCCACTGTGGCAGCGACGCGATCTCACCGAAGGGAGCGTGAGGGATCTGGACGGCAAGAAGTCCATGGAATGGTTGCCCGGTGCGATTGTAGTTCTGACCCTGCGTGCGCACGAAATCCAATGCAGCAAAGGCGTACGAGTCGTCACAGTAGGCCGTCGCAGGATAGTCAGCGTGATTCTGATTTGCCGGCGCGTTCGGATAAGACACGTTGCCCTGATATCGCGTCATCGAATTGGGCACCAACTGGATGCCACCAACAGCTCCGGGCACCGCAGGCGCACTCCACAAAGTCGGCTGAAAGAACGTATGCGCACGCACGTGATGGAGTTCGGCCAACACGTGCGTATAACCATGCTGGGTTGGCAACGTCTGCACGTTCTGGATGACTGGATCGACCTGATCCTTCGATCCGCCATACCCCCACTTGCCCCAGTATCCCGTCACATAGCCGGCCGCCGATAACACATCGCCGACCAACACGTCATCGGCACGCAGTGCTTTCCGAGCGTTGTCGGGATCGTTGCGATCGGCAAAGGTATGCCCCTGGTGAAAACCTGTTTGCAGGGATGATCGAGCGGGAGAGCAAACGTGACAGCCATAGCCACGGGTAAAGTTGACACCCTGGGCCGCAAGCTGATCCAAGTTGGGCGTCCGCACGTACGGCAACCCCTGGGCTTTGCGAGCGGCCTGGCCATTGGGCCCGATGGATCCCCATCCCATGTCGTCGACATAGAAATACAAAATGTTCGGGCGTGCCGAATCGATCCCATGGGCCCCCTTGGCCACCAAAACAGAAAGCGTCAAGCCGAGCAAGAAGATGCAGTGTTTCATAGCGAGTTTTTCGTAAATGCTGGCCGAAATAGAACTTCCCCCCAGCGTAGTCGATCGAGCCAGCGCGGGGACGATCGAACGACTATCCTGTTAGCACCAAGCCTGTCTGGCAGGCTGGATCCCCTCGTCGTGATCGGGGCAATACAATACGAACCGACCCGCCCCCCCACGCCATCCCGAATGACCATCCAGCCGATGCTAACCTTCCGCAGCAAACCAGCCACTTGCCTGTTAGCGACCTTCATCCTGCTGACGTGCTGCCCATCGTCCCGAGGCCAGCAACCAGCGATCGAAACGAACCATCTCCGCCCCAATGTTGTGGTCCTGTTCATCGATGACATGGGGTACGCGGATCCGAGTTGCTTCGGAAACCCAGCCATGAAGACTCCCAACATTGACCGACTGGCCAATGAGGGCATTCGTCTGACGAACTTTTATGTCAATTCGCCCATCTGCTCTGCTTCGCGAGTGGCGTTGACCACCGGCCAATATCAACAGCGACATCGGATCCATTCGTACCTTGCCACTCGCGAATCAAATCGCGATCGCCAAATGCCGGATTGGCTAGACCCATCGGCTCCGACACTGGCCAAGCTACTGAAGCGTGCCGGGTATCGAACCGCACACTTTGGAAAATGGCACATGGGCGGTGGCCGCGACGTCGGCGACGCTCCGCTGCCCCAAGAATATGGCTTCGACGAATCCCTCGTTTCCTTCGAAGGACTGGGCGATCGGATCCTGTGGCAGAAAACGGGCAATCAAGAACAGAGCTGGGAACACGGCCGGGGTGAAATTCTGGACTTGCCCAAGCACAAGACAACCGAAACCTACGTGGATCGATCGATCGACTTCATCACGCGGAACCACGACCAACCGTTCTACCTACGTGTCTTCCCCAATGACGTGCACGATGGGCACGCACCGTCGGATGAACAACATCAAAAATGGGTTGGTACGTCCAAGAATCCTCCGGACATCGAATTCTTTGCCGTGTTGGACGAGATGGACCGACAGATTGGCCGACTGTTGACCGCGATCGATGACCTGCAGTTAGCCGACGATACCTTGATCTTGTTCACCAGCGACAATGGGCCCACCGACTGGCCTCGCTACTACAAGAAAGGTTTCGATCCGCCGGGTTTCACTGGACCATTGTTCGGTCGCAAGTGGAGTCTGTACGAGGGCGGCATTCGCATGCCATTCATCGCTCGCTGGCCTGGCAAGATCGCGCCCGCTACCACCGACGACCGCACGGTCATGGCGGCAATCGATGTCCTGCCAACGATCGCATCGATCTGTGGCGTGGAACCCACCGAACCAACGGACGGCATCGACATGTCCGGGGCGCTATTGGGAATGCCGACGGACCGTGATGCTCCGATCTTCTGGGAGTACGGTGTTCACGGCAGCATCCAACCAGGAAACCCAGACCACATCAGCCCGCCACTGGCGATGCGTGACGGGCGATGGAAGTTACTGATGCATCCTGATGGCACGTCCCTGCAGCTATTCGATTTAAAGAACGACATCGGCGAACAAGCCAGCGTAGCCCAATCGCACCCCACCATCGTGAACGCCATGAAACCGCAACTCGAGGCGTGGTGGAAACAGATGTCAGCCTATTACGACACCCCGAAAGGCCGCAGCGCCGAGTAGTCTGCGGGGATCCCCCCAATCGTTTAACCGTGTGCCCAGCGGGCCACGCGTTTCACCTATGCACGCGTGGGGCGTTGCCCGCACGGTTAAACGATTCAGCAGCGGATCACACGACACGACGGAACCTCACGCGGTGCGGCGTCCGCTGTCGTTTAACCGTGTGCCCAGCGGGCCACGCGTTTCAACCCAAGCACGCGTGGGGCGTCGCCCGCACGGTTAAACGATCCAGCAGCGGATCACACGACACGACGGAACCCCACGCGGTGCGGCGTCCGCTGTCGTTTAACCGTGTGCCCAGCGGGCCACGCGTTTCAACCCAAGCACGCGTGGGGCGTTGCCCGCACGGTTAAACGATCCAGCAGCGGGCCACGCGACACAGCGGAACCCCACGCGAAGCGTCGCCCGCTATCGTTTAACCGTGTGCCCAGCGGGCCACGCGTTTCACCCAAGCACGCGTGGGGCGTTGCCCGCACGGCTAAACGATCCAGCAGCGGATCACGCGACTCGACGGAACCTCACGCGAAGCGGCGCCGCTATCGTTTAACCGTGTGCCCAGCGGGCCACGCGTTTCACCCATACACGCGTGGGGCGTTGCCCGCACGGTTAAACGATCCAGCAGCGGATCACACGACACGACGGAACCTCACGCGAAGCGGCGCCCCTATCGTTTAACCGTGTGCCCAGCGGGCCACGCGTTTCACCCATGCACGCGTGGGGCGTTGCCCGCACGGTTAAACGATTCAGCAGCGGATCACACGACTCGACGGAACCCCACGCGAAGCGGCGCCCGCTGTCGTTTAACCGTGTGCCCAGCGGGCCACGCGTTTCACCCATACACGCGTGGGGCGTTGCCCGCACGGTTAAACGATCCAGCAGCGGATCACACGACACGACGGAACCCGACGCGAAGCGGCGTCCGCTGTCGTTTAACCGTGTGCCCAGCGGGCCACGCGTTTCAACCCAAGCACGCGTGGGGCGTTGCCCGCACGGTTAAACGATTCAGCAGCGGATCACACGACTCGACGGAACCTCACGCGAAGCGGCGTCCGCTGTCGTTTAACCGTGTGCCCAGCGGGCCACGCGTTTCAACCAAGCACGCGTGGGGCGTTGCCCGCACGGCTAAACGATTCAGCAGCGGATCACGCGACACGACGGAACCTCACGCGGTGCGGCGTCCGCTGTCGTTTAACCGTGTGCCCAGCGGGCCACGCGTTTCACCTATGCACGCGTGGGGCGTTGCCCACACGGTTAAACGATCCAGCAGCGGATCGCACGACACGACGGAACCCCACGCGAAGCGTCACCCCCTATCGTTTAACCGTGTGCCCAGCGGGCCACGCGTTTCACCCATACACGCGTGGGGCGTTGCCCGCACGGTTAAACGATCCAGCAGCGGATCACGCGACACGACGGAACCTCACGCGAAGCGGCGTCCGCCGTCGTTTAACCGTGTGCCCAGCGGGCCACGCGTTTCAACCCATACACGCGTGGGGCGTTGCCCGCACGGTTAAACGATCCAGCAGCGGATCACGCGACACGACGGAACCCCACGCGAAGCGGCGTCCGCTGTCGTTTAACCGTGTGCCCAGCGGGCCACGCGTTTCACCCATGCACGCGTGGGGCGTTGCCCACACGGTTAAACGATCCAGCAGCGGATCACGCGACACGACGGAACCTCACGCGAAGCGTCGCCCGCTATCGTTTAACCGTGTGCCCAGCGGGCCACGCGTTTCAACCCAAGCACGCGTGGGGCGTTGCCCGCACGGTTAAACGATTCAGCAGCGGATCACACGACACGACGGAACCTCACGCGAAGCGGCGTCCGCTGTCGTTTAACCGTGTGCCCAGCGGGCCACGCGTTTCACCCATGCACGCGTGGGGCGTTGCCCGCACGGCTAAACGATTCAGCAGCGGGCCACACGACACGACGGAACCTCACGCGGTGCGGCGTCCGCTGTCGTTTAACCGTGTGCCCAGCGGGCCACGCGTTTCACCCATACACGCGTGGGGCGTTGCCCGCACGGTTAAACGATCCGGCATCGGGCCACGCGACTCGACGGAACCTCACGCGAAGCGGCGTCCGCTATCGTTTAACCGTGTGCCCAGCGGGCCACGCGTTTCAACCCAAGCACGCGTGGGGCGTTGCCCGCACGGTTAAACGATTCAGCAGCGGATCACGCGACTCGACGGAACCTCACGCGGTGCGGCGTCCGCTGTCGTTGAACCGTGTGCCCAGCGGGCCACGCGTTTCACCCCATACACGCGTGGGGCGTTGCCCGCACGGTTAAACGATCCAGCAGCGGATCACACGACACGACGGAACCCGACGCGAAGCGGCGTCCGCTGTCGTTTAACCGTGTGCCCAGCGGGCCACGCGTTTCACCTATGCACGCGTGGGGCGTTGCCCGCACGGTTAAACGATCAGGCAGCGGGCCACGCCTTTCACCCATGCACGCGTGGGGCGTTGCCCGCACGGCTAAACGATCCAGCAGCGGGCCACGCGTTTCACCCATGCACGCGTGGGGCGTTGCCCGCACGGTTAAACGATCCAGCAGCGGATCACACGACTCGACGGAACCTCTCCCGGTGCGTCGCCCGCTATCGTTTAACCGTGTGCCCAGCGGGCCACGCGTTTCAACCCATGCACGCGTGGGGCGTTGCCCGCACGGTTAAACGATCCGGCAGCGGATCACGCGTTTCACCCATACACGCGTGGGGCGTTGCCCACACGGTTAAACGATCCGGCAGCGGATCACGCGTTTCACCCATACACGCGTGGGGCTTTGCCCGCACGGTTAAACGATCCAGTAGCGGATCGCTGGACGCGGTGAAACGACTCCGATGTGGATCGCACCGAAGCGTCCCTCTTCTTCACTGGACTTGACAGTACGTTTTTTGAGTCGTTTACTCGTTGGTGTGCACGCCATTGAAATCGGGGTCGCGAAGCCGACGACTGATTCACAACAATCCCAGGTCATGCCATGCCAACCACCGACCAAGTTCAAGATTTTCATCGCGACGGTTACGTGTTGATCCCCAATGTTTTCGACGCCGATGAAATGGCTGGCCTGCTCCGCTATTCCAAAGGTGATCGCAAACTCGATGCGGAAGCGATCACTCGAAAGGATGCCACCGGTGGCGAGAGCCGATTGGCGCTTCGCAATCACCTGGACGACGATTCCATGTACACGGCGATCGTGCGTTCGCGCCGCATCGTCGATCCAATGGAAGCGTTCCTCGGTTCCGAAATCTATCACTATCACCACAAAATGATGCTGAAGGAGCCGCGTGTCGGCGGTGCCTGGGAATGGCATCAAGACTATGGGTATTGGTACGACTTCGGTTGCTTGTACCCCGACATGGGCAGCGCATTGCTGGCGGTCGATCGAGCCAACCGAGAAAATGGATGCCTGCAGGTCTTGAAAGGTTCTCACAAGATAGGCCGGGTCGATCATGGCAAGTCGGGACAACAGGCCGGGGCGGATATGGTGCGAGTCGAACAGGCAATGAAGCACCATGAACTGGTCTACTGCGAAATGCAGCCGGGGGATGTCCTATTCTTTCATGCCAACCTGCTGCACCGCAGCGACAAGAACGAAAGCGAACATCCGCGTTGGTCATTGATCTGCTGCTACAACACACGACATAACGACCCGTTCATCACCGGCAAACATGCCAGTTACGAGCCCTTGCAGCGCTGGGATGATGCACGCGTCGGTAAGCGATTGACTTCCGAATCGGTGTCCAGCTGATGACTCGCATTGCAATGCTGGGCACTGGCCTGATTGGATCGTCCTATACGCAGGCACTGCACGCCGGGCGCAGCCGCGACCGTGTCCAACTGGTGTATTCACGATCGCCGGAGAACGCGGCGGCGTTCGCTGCGAAGTGGGGCGTTGACCGCTGGACGGCAAACCTGGATGACGCAATCGGTGACGATTCCACGGACGCCGTGATCATCGCGCTGCCGAACGACCTGCACGAACGGGCGGTGATGGCGGCAGCCAAAGCGGGCAAAGCCGTGCTGTGCACCAAACCGCTAGGACGCAGTTCCGCTGAAGCGTTGCGGATGCTGCGCGCCGTAGAAGCCGCGGGCGTGTTCCACGGCTATCTGGAAGACTTGGTCTATCCGCCCAAAACACTCAAAGGCCTGCAATCGGTTCAGGCCGGTGACCTGGGCCGAATCCTGTGGGTTCGATCTCGCGAAACGCACCCAGGACCGCATAGCGATTGGTTCTGGAACCAGCAACGAGCCGGTGGAGGTGCCATCATAGACCTAGGCTGCCACTGCATCGAAATCGCACGCGCGTTCATTGGCAAAGACATCCGCCCGGTCGAAGTCGTGTGTTGGGGCGACACGCAAGTGCATCCGATCGAAGCGGAAGATCATGCCATTGGCATGGTTCGCTATGAAAACGGAGCGATCGGTCAATTCGAGGTCAGTTGGGCATTTCGCGGTGGCATGGACCTGCGCGACGAAGTCGCCGGCACCGAGGGCACTCTGTGGCTGAATCACTGGCTACGCACAGGCATGGAAATGTATTCGGCGAAGGACAGCGCCCAGTGCACCACCGAAAAATCGGAACGCAGCGGTGGCTGGATGTTCCCGGTCGGCGATGAAGTCGCGGCGTTGGGATACAACACCATGTTCACCGACATGCTGGACGCCATGGACCAAGGACGCCAGCCCTCCGAGACGTTCTACGACGGATACGTCGTGAACGCCATTGTCGACGCTAGCTATCGGTCGATCCAATCGAAACGTTGGGAAACGATCGACCTACCGATTTGGCGTGGGCGGTAGGAACGCTTCGCCAGGGGCAGCCTAGTTTGCGGTAAGCGAAGACTCGATTCTGCCGTCGTGCGAAACATCCACGTCGAAGACGCTGCGATTGCCCCCGTCGATGCGAGTGGCTTCCTGCCAGCCGAGATAATAGATGCCGCCGAACCGGTCGAAGGTCGGCTTGGAATTCAGTCCGCTGGGAACGAAAGGCATTTCCTTTGCCACGTCCCATGCCACGGCATCCACACTGCTAGTGAAGTGGTAGTTGCCTCCGTCGTTTCGACAGATCGCCATCCACGTGCCGCCGAGAAGGCGATTGACGGCCGCCTCACTGAGTTGTTGAGACTGGGGCTGGTTGAAATGGCCGAGAACCTCGAAGGTAACACGGCCGACACCAACAGCGAAACCGATCAGGTGGCCAGCTCCGTTTACGTTTCCGTGACCTTCCATGGACGCATCCCTCGCCAACCGGCGGCTCGGCTTTTTATGGTCTAATGCCACCACTTCAACCTGCCATGGTATGACGACAATCCTAACCGAACCAGCGAGTCGATGAACGCACCAGAAGAGACGAGCAGAGACGCTTCGGAGCATACGTCCATGCTGTTGGATGACCAGAGTTTCGAGTTCCAACTGGAACTGAAGAACCGTGCCCTTGGATCTTCTGCCGAGGGAATCACGATCAGCGATCCCAGCCAGCCCGACAATCCCATCATCTACGCCAACGAGGGATTCGAACGGCTGACCGGATACTCCCGCGTCGACGTGCTGGGGAAAAACTGTCGATTCCTGCAGGGCGAAGACACCGATCCATCCACCGTCGATAGACTCCGCGACGCCATTGGCAACCATCGCCCCGTGGTGGTCGAACTGCTGAACTATCGCAAAGACGGGACCAAGTTCTGGAACCGTCTATCGGTGACACCCATCAGTGACGCGAGCGGAAAGACGACTCATTTCATCGGCGTGCAATCGGACATCACCGCCCGACAGGAAGCCGAAGCGGCGTCGCGAGAAGCCAATGAACGGCTCCAGAAAGTCAGCCAGCGGATGAAGTGGGACCTGGAGGCCGCAGCTCGCGTTCAACAATCGCTGCTGCCTTCCGAACTGCCAAAACTAGATCGACTGAAAATCGCTTGGGCGTTCCGACCGTGCGACGAACTAGCGGGTGATTTCCTGAATGTGATCCCGCTGGACGACCGGCACGTCGCGCTGTACGTCGTCGATGTCAGCGGTCATGGGGTGGCAGCATCCTTGCTTTCGGTGACGATCGGACGACTGCTGACCTCCCGCGTCTCGACGTCGTCCCTGCTGGTCCGCCAACACAAAGGCGAGCTATCACCGCGGGTGACTGCCCCCAAAGATGTGGCCAAGGAATTGAATCGTCGCTTTCCAATGGAAGAGCAGAATGAACTGTCATTCACGATGCTGTATGGCGTGATCGATTTGAAAACGCTTCAGTTCCGATTTGTATCTGCAGGGCACGACCCCATCGTGCAACTACCCAAATCGTGTGCGCCGCGAATGGTTGAGTGCGATGGAATGACGATCGGTTGGGCGCAGGACATCGAGTTCGCCGAAGAGGTGATTCAATTGAAACCGGGAGATCGAATCTACCTTTACTCCGACGGTGTTCCCGAGGCGATGAACGGCCAGAACGACCAGTTTTCGCGAGAACGAATGCTCGATGTCATCACGGACAGCCGATCCAATTCACTGCAAGACAGTGTGTCATCGCTGCTGAAATCGGTTGAAGATTGGTGCGGTGAACGCGGTCCGATCGACGACGTTTCCATCCTTGGACTCGAAGTCACCGAATCAGAGTAGGCCGCCCCACAGGCGCCCCGGCGGGGGCAGCGCCGGATCCGCCACTTCCGATCACCTGCGAGCCCGCCCTTTGGCAAGATGAAGTCGTCGGCGTCTATCAACGCCCTTGGATTCGCAGTACTAACACTGGCGATTTCGATCGTTCATGCGAACGTAACGCCGGCAAAAGTGCCCGATCGGCGACACATCGTTCGAAACCGACGAACGGCTTCTTGGACAGTTTCGCTCTCGCGGACGACAACCCTTACGGTCAAATTCATGCGGCTTGGTTTGGCAAACTCCGATAGACAGGAACGATTGGGACAGAACCTCCCTAGCCGTTTGGGCGCTAGCGGGCTGTTGATTGAGTAACCCGCTGCGCGAGCGAGGGATTCGACGTGATCCCTCGCTCACGCAGCGGGTTATGATTTGCACGTTAAGTTCAGGAAAACGACTTAATCAGCAGGCCGCTAGTGACGGTTCAAGGATGACAAACCCAGGCGATCGCCCAAGCGGCTAACCAACCAGCAACGTAGCGAAAATCGCCAAGAGTTCATCGATTGAGTGAGCCGTGATCGCGTGAGCGGCCGGGAATCCCCCTAATGCCCGTGGCCTCACGGCCCGCGGCTCACCATTGCCGTTGAAAGTTCGACTCGATCGACAAACGCATCCAGAGTTCGGCCGGGGGTTCTGGAGCAACCGAACGTCTTGGCATTAGACGCCTTCGAGGGCTTACCGAATCTCCATAGCGGTGCGGCAGCCTGATTGAACCAGATCCCGCTAAACCTCCGGTTCAATGCGTTGCATCCTTTCACAGAGCGTCGTGCAGGAAGCGTCCAATGGCTCAGCGTGTTGCTTGTGGGCCGCGTGAAAGAGCGAATTTTTCACCGCAAGCCTTCTCGGCTAGCCAATGGTCTTTCACCAACATGTCCAACCGTTTCGCCAGAACAAACGAGGACAATCGGGAGATCCCTGGATGGCCGAACGTTCACCAATCTTGTTTCGATCGATTCGCGATAACCAACCCTGATCTGACTGACCAGATATCGAAACGATGAACTCTAATGCACTGCGATTGCCGATTCAGCAAACTCATTTTCGAGCTGCCCCCAACTTGGTGGCGACGGCAGTTTCGAGCTGTTAAGCTATCCCCACAGCGAAAAACAAATGGCGTGCCCCAAGCACCCTATGCTGGCCTTCCCCATTCATCCCCTCCAAGGACCTTAACATGAAGAAGTTTTGCCTTATTTGGATCGCTGTTTTCAGCGTTTCCACATTTTCCCTCGTCGGTTGTGGCGGATCCGGTGGTGACACTGAAGTCATCCGAGAGGTCCCCGAAGAAGAGCCGGAAATGACGGCTGCAGAAAGTGCGGCTTATGAGAAGTCGATGCGAGAATCAACCCGATAATCTCTGATCAGCGAGTCGCACCAATCGTCATCCAGTGAAACGGATCTGGTCTCGTCAGGTCCCCAAATCACGATTGGTTGAGGGGTGTTCGAATTCGCGGCTTAGCGGAACCTGAATCGCTATTTCAAAAGTGGGTGTCCTGTCGTTCTTCGGTTGCGAAGCAATCCGGCAACAACAGGACACCCGTCATGGATGACTTCCATCGCTGGATCCATTGAACGCTGGCACGCCTCCCAAAAATCTGCACCTCCGTTGCCGCGGATATCTACGACGTGCCCCACGGTCTCCCAATCGATCGACCGCGTGGGAGGTCTGGAGAAATCCCCCTACTGATCCGCCGATACCGACATTGGCAGCGGAGCGAGTGCAGAGACCATCTCGATCTGCTGAACCAGCGCGTCGTTGATCGCCTGCTGCTGATCAAGCAGTGCCTTGCGATCCGGGCAATCGGTCGTCGTTGACCCAACGCCGATCACGTCCGGATTCGGGTCGATTCAGACCGTGCTCACCAAACCCCGTTTTCGAGTGGCAAACAGGCACGCTTCAGGCAGGTTTGCTGTTCGGACGCACATCATCTTTGGGCACTGTCCGGATGCATGCCAGCCAGCCGGACCGATGCCGAGAATCAAGCGGCAACGGCACTGTGCATCCGATCACGACAGCCCCCCAAAAGCACCGCCACGCAGGAAATTTTCTCTTTTTTCCAGGGAAACTATCGGCTTCAGGTTGTCCGGGCCCCCCTCGCAGACGTTAGGCTAGATCGGGCCGAGGTCACGGTGGAACAGCATGTTATTAGTCGCGTTTATGGTCAATCCATCCCCCCTTCGGCCCAATCCTCTTTCCCAGTCTTTCTTTGGAGTGACTACATGAGTCAACGAGATCGTCGGGCCAATGGCTTTACATTGGTCGAATTGTTGGTGGTTATCGCCATCATTGGAGTTTTAGTGGGACTGTTATTGCCCGCTGTTCAAGCAGCCCGAGAGGCTGCCCGTCGGATGAGTTGTAGCAACAATTTCAAGCAAATCGGCTTGGCAATGCACAACTACCATTCCGCGTTCAATCAGTTGCCCCAGCACGGTACCGGAACCGGGGTGGGACTGACCGCAGGATCATCGAACTGGTGGCAAGGATCCAACAGTTCTAACAAGCTGACCGTAAGCGCCATGGTTGGATTAACACCGTTCTTTGAGCAACAAGCGCTGTGGGAACAAATTTCGAACCCGGACACCCGAACCGTGACCGGCGCGCCACCACCCGGAGACACCGGAATCCCCGGCGCATGGCCAGCCATGGGGCCAAGTCCAAAGTCCTTCTCAACGGATCCCGGCTACGTTCCATGGGCGACCGAAATTTCTAACATTCGTTGCCCAAGCGATGGTGGCAAAGGCTTGCCAGGGCTCGGCCGTACCAACTACGGCATGTGCGTGGGCGACTCGTTCAGCACTCGGCATCAAAGCCACATCAACGTGAATGGGACGGACAACCCACCGTACGGGCCAACAACCAGCACGTGGGGTGCCAGCCAAGCCAGGGCTGTTCATCGTGGCGTATTTTCGATGCACGTTGCTCGCGCTTTCCGTGACGTGAAGGACGGCCTGTCCAACACAATCGCAATGGGCGAAATCATTACCGACCAAGGTGACCGAGACAAACGCGGTGCTTACTCATGGAACAGTGGTGGCAGCGCGAACGATGTGCAGAACGACCCTTCGCACTGCGTGACATCCAACGAGCTTGACCCAGAACGACCCCAATTCTGGTGCGGCCCATCCAGCACCGGTTGTACGGTTCCTTCCAACCTGGAATCCAGCACCAGCCACAGTCGCGGGATGCGATGGGCGGCAGCACTTCGCTCTGGCATTTCGAATGTCTACACGGTTCGTCCTCCGAATAGCGAACTGTGCATCGGCCAGTGGGCGGATAACCCGGGAGCATTTGCGCCAAGCAGCTTCCACCAGGGTGGCGTTCATGTATTGATGACGGACGGTGCCGTGAAATTCATCACGGATTCGATCGAAGCTGGCAATCAAAACGCTCCGATCATCACCGGCGACAACAATCCTGGTGCAAAGAGTCCCTATGGCTTGTGGGGCGCACTCGGCACACGAGCTTCGAAAGAGATTATCCAAGAGTTTTAATCGCCAATCAGCGTTTTGTTGATCAGCATCGAACCTCGCCCGCACATGGTGGGCGAGGTTTTCTTATGCGCCCGTCAGAACGAGAGCGATCCAACGCATAGCCGAAGTGAAGTAGGCCGGATCAAGGAGCGGAGCGACGCGGATCCGGCAACCGGGCGTCGAGGGCATTGATACGATGCCAATGATCGGGCAACACCGATTGATCGCTCGTTGCTTCGTTCGGCTACGGCAGGACAATGCCTGATGTTGCCGTGTCAGTCCTCGGGATGCACCCGAATGTAGTGATCATGGAACGTCATGCCTTGCTCGAATCGCATCGGCGGCATGTGACACTCGATACACCCTTCTTGAGGCGATACCGGACAAACGACGTGATCGGATGTGTTCTCTTGGTGACACTGAACACAATCATTAACGTACGCTTCCATCGACTTTGCCGTCGACGCTTGATGAGGATTGTGGCAGGTCGTGCATTGAAACTGGCCGCTTGATTCTAGATAGCACTTACTACGAAGCATTCCCACCGGCTGGAACCTGGCCATCAACGCCGGGTACTCTCGCAGTTGTTTGGGCGGAAAATCAATCGGCAATCGATGACATTCGCCGCACAGCTGCAATTCGGATTCGGCGTTCCAATCATCGCGTCCGACCGAAAACGGCGGCGGATTGTTGGATAGCCTAGCCTGACGCACATGCTCGCCGCCGGGACCGTGACATTTTTCACAGTTCACATTAGGGATTAAATCCACGATGTTTTGATCAACGATGTTTGCCGAAGTCGTATGGCAATCGACACAAGCCCGCATGTGTTCGTCATGGACGGAGTTGCCAAAACAATTCGCCAACGTCGTTGACGAGGTTCCGATTTGCCCCGGCGTCAGCCCGAAATGGTCATCGGAAGCAAACCACGACACTCGATGCTCGATACCAATGGTGTCGTCGGCCGCATCCGAAATCAGCGAAAAGAACGTGACCGCGTTGTGCCCCGAACCCAGCGCATACTGCAGTGGAAAAGACTGATCACTCGGATCATCGACGCGAGCAACGCGTAATCCGTTTTCATCCATCGAGTACGTTAGCAATCCATACGGTTCACCGGCATCCAGTGTTTTCCCGACAAATTTCTTGGCGACATCAGAGTCGCGAGTACTGACAAATGTCGACGCATGCCCCGATTTGCCGTGCATGTGAAAGTTATCTTCGTGACACTCGCTGCAAACTTGGCGACCAACAAATGTCGAACTCAAGTCGACTGGGCTGACTGCCATCTCCAAGGCCGCATCGGTCGAATCCGAAGGGGAGTTCGATGCACTTTCGGACGTGGAAGGCGATGACTGTTGCAACATCGCGACTGCCAAGAAAGCAATCGCGATCATCGCGACAACGACAAGAATTAGGCGACCCACTGATATCTCCCGAGAATGCATGCCGCATCGAGGCTTCGACTTCCAGACGGCACGAATTCTAACACGATCGAGTGTCCCCAGAACCGTGGCCAACGATATCCTAGAAATTCGAGTATGCTCATGATGCAAACTATTCTTGCACTGGCTTGGGGAAAAAAGAATTGACAATTCGACTCTGCAATCGCAACTTCATCCGAACGATCGGATATTTCCTGTTCGTCATTTCCTGCGGATGCACGCCCGACCAGCCCCTTTCGGAACCTGTAAAGCCAGTGGCCGTAACACCGCCCGCTCCGGTCGCCGCTGCCCCTGCGGTCGAACAGATAGTCGACGTACCATCATTGCTTGCCACCGCCACAGAAGCACTTCAGACCGGACAGATCAAGGCTGCCGGCGGTCCCATCCGAAAAGCATTTTCGATGGCCCCTGAAAATCCGCAGGTCGTCTTCACGATGGCAATGGTGCTGGGCGAAGAACATCGCTACCCCGAAGCGATCATGATGCTGGACGAATTGGCGGAAGCCGTGCCTGAAACGCAGCTGCCGGCGCTGGGGCAGACCGCGCAGTGGTTGGTGCAACAGGGAAGTTGGGACGAAGCGGAAACTCGCTATCGAGCGGTGCTGGATGCGGTCCCGGACGCCACGATGGCCCATCGCCAGCTCGCGCAGCTTCTGGTGCGTCAGGGTCGGCGACTCGAAGCCGCGGCACCGCTGAACGCATTGTGCGAACAAGGCAACGTCGAAGAAATCGAACTGCGTACGCTGCTGAGTCTTTCGGCTCCCTTTGCTGCCGATGCATCACGTGAACATCTTGACCCGATCGGTTCGGTGGGCAGGGCACGCGCAGCGGCCGGCAAGGACGAATGGGATTCGGTGATCGCCGAGCTACAGTCGGTCACACCACAGTCGTCGACGCAGTCAGCACTACTCGGGCGAGCGTATGCGGAGCAGGGAGATTTCGAATCGCTAAAACAGTGGATCGAAACGAACACTGAAACCATCCCCGACAACGCCGACGCATGGTTCGCACGGGGTGTATCGGCTGCTAACGACCAGGACGATCGCCGTGCCGTGAAGTGTTTTTGCGAAGCCATCCTGTCGGATTCGACCGATGACAAAGCCTATTTCCAGTTGGCATCGTCGCTCAGCCGTCTGGTGCCGGACGCCCAGAACGTGAGCGCGGATCAAGCCGAAACGGTCTTGCAGCGTGCGACGTCGATCGCCAGAACTCGCGAAATCGGCCAACAGCTGGCCCAGTCCAATCAACGCAATTTGAACGACCTGGCCGAACTGGCAAAGCTACTCGAAGACTTACATCGTCCGCTCGAGTCACTCTCGTGGCAGGCCGTTCGAATCGCCTATGGTCGTTCCACCATCGCGGCGAACGAACAACAGTCACAGCTCACCGAGATCAACCAGCAACGAATGGAACTCGCAAAGAATCCGCAACCTGTCGACAAACAGTTTGTGCTCTGCGGCGTCGACTACGAGTCGATCGCCACCGGCGACACGACTGAAAACAAAGAGGAATAGAAACATCCGGCGGACGCGAAACACGAACCCGACGCGTCATGCTTCCCTGCGTTTCGAATGCCCCATGACTTGGGAACGATCGATGGAACAGCGGTAGGCGCCCAGTGTGTTTCTCAGCCAAACGGACGCCTCCTGATTTTTCGTCGACGGCTTACCACTGCTTCAATTCATAAGGCAGCGTCTGACCCTGCACCACAAGATACTCAACATCCGCGGCTAGGGTGCCAAGCTCGGTGACGCTGCCGTCTGACCAAGTAATCGTCACGTTGGTGACTTCGTCGTCACTCCCCAGCCCCGCTCGTAATGTCCGCTCGTTGCTGCAGAGGTAACCATCGCCGGCGAGTTGCCAGAGCGTCCGGGCGCGACCATCGGCCTGAAAGCGAACGATGGCTCCGATCGCGTCACGAGACGATTCAGTCGCGACCAGCCGGAAAGCAATCCGATGGCTATCATCGTCGGATTGGTTGACGAGCAAGCGAACCTGTTCGGCGTTATGGGTTATCATCAGATCGCCACGGCCATCATGATTGACATCCATTCGCCACATTGCCCGCCCGACATGCGGGGTGTTGAAATAGGTTCCCCAGGGATCGTCATCAAGCAGCGCAAAATCCCCCTGAGAACCGCGGCGAAAGATCTGAAACGGCTGCTCGTAGCGAGGAACGGTGGGGTCAGGAAATTCTCCGATGTGCCCGTTCGCTACTGCAATTTCATCGATCCCGTCGCCGTCCAAATCAATGGCTTGGGTACCAAAACCGACCGTCGACAGCGTTGGCAAATCGAGTTTCAGACGCCCGGTTTGATCACGCCAATAGCCCGCGGAAATCTGCTCGTAAAGGATATTGTATTCCTGAGCGAACCCGGTCATATAAAAATCAAGGTCGCCGTCACCATCGAAGTCGCTGGCCGCAATGCCCATGGATGCTTGAGTCATCGTGCGACCGTCAACAGCAACACCTCTCGCCGCAGCGCTTTCGGATAACCGCCCAGGTTCATCGCCGCGCGCGGACACCTGCGGGGTGAAGTAAAAATTGGCAGACATGTCGTTGGCGATCAAAATCCCCAAACCTTCGTTGTCTAGCGTCCCAGCCAAGATTCCTAGCCCGCGTCCGGTCGAACCGTTGCCGATCCACTGTTTCGATA
This sequence comes from Rubripirellula lacrimiformis, assembly GCF_007741535.1. Taxonomy (NCBI): domain Bacteria; kingdom Pseudomonadati; phylum Planctomycetota; class Planctomycetia; order Pirellulales; family Pirellulaceae; genus Rubripirellula; species Rubripirellula lacrimiformis. Next base: position 473,766 of record NZ_CP036525.1, on the reverse strand, counting down.
CATCCCGAAACTCTCCATTGCCGCTGCCAACGAAGAACTGATCCTTGCGAGCCGGAAATCGCAGCGGATGGCAAGGTCCTTCCTGGCCTGAATCGTCGAAACATCCTTTGCTTAACGAATCGACCGTGGCACAGTAATTGGTCGTTAACAAGTCCGAGATGCCATCGTCGTTCACGTCCACGAATGCCGCGCTGGACGTCCATTGCCGTTCATCGTCATTCAGCTGGTCCGAACATTCGGTAAACGTGCCATCCCCGTTGTTTCGTAGCAGACGGTTGCTTCCCAAATTCGCAAAGAACAAGTCGGGAAAACCATCTTCGTTGTAGTCACCAATCGCGATCCCTTGCCCGAAACCACGATCCCCGACACCTGCCGAGTCAGTGACTTTGGTAAATCGATGACCGACGTTCCGCATCAAGTCATTGGGCATGGAGTCGAGTTCCAGCATCGTGCCACCCGCATTCATGACGACGAAATCGCAGTATCCGTCCAGGTCATAATCGATCGCGCCGCCGCCGGCTCCCGTCGATCGAATCAAGGCTGCTAATTTGGCGTCCCCGGGATTATTGTTTGCACCAATTCCCGTGAGCCCCCATTGATCGCTTTGCTCGACGAGTTGAAGGTGTTCGGTTGACAGATTTTCCGGGATTACAGCGGAACGATCGTGGGCGTTAGCAAGCGATGATTGGTTCGAACCGTTGGCTTCGCCGCGTTTGTGGAGCGTTGGCAATGGGAAATCCGACAGATCCAAAGTTAACGCCACTTGACCCGTATCAGATTGCCAGCGCCGATCGTTTTGCAGCGCCGCCAAGATCTGCGTCCGCAGGCCCGCGAGCTGCGATGAGGGTGAATCCGTTAGGCTTGTCGCCGAGGCGGTCCAGGCCTCCGCCTCCCAATATCTTCCTAGTTTCCATAGCGACTCTGCGACCGCGACTGCATCGGATTGACTGACTCGATTCCCGACGTTGAACGAGTAATACCGTTTTCGCAGTTCCAACAAGTTGACAATGCGTTCGTCAATCGCACGCAACATCTCAGCTCGTTCATGTTCGCCGCTCGCTGAAATGTCATCGGTTGTTCCCGCACGAATCGCATGCGACAAGCCGGACCAAGCAAGACTGCGATTTGGATCCAAACGAGTTGCCTGCCAGTAGGCTCGGGCGGCTTCGTCCATGCGATCGTAGTGTGCCGCCCAGTCTGCGACGGTCAGCCAGTAATCACAGTACGACGTGGTCCCCGGGGGTGCGGTATCGTTCCAGTTCACAATCTCTTCGAACTGTCGTTGCAGGACCCATGTTCGACCATACAACGCATGGGCGGGTGCAAAGTCCGGATGGTTTTCCAGAATTTCTTCGAGCACCCGGGCCGCCGCCGGGATGTTTCCCTCGGCGATCATCGAAGACGCTTGTCCCAATTTCGAACGATGATCCGTTGGATTGCGTTTCAAAATGAGTTCGATCGTGTCCACCGCGAACCGCCGCGAGGATGTTTCGGTAAGCGATACCAGCAGCGGGAAATCAAAGCTCCGATCTTGAATCAGACGCATAAAATGGGGCGGGATCTTCTCGGTCCGCTCTGCCTCGCCCAAGAACCCAACCAAGACACGACGCAGTTCAACGTGCTCCGGGGCTGCGTCGAGCGCACTCTCTAGCAACTCGATCGCACCGTACAGATCGCCCACCTCGATCAACGCTCGGACCGCAAAATCCACTCGCGATGCGGGACGATAGTCGGCAACTCGCGCCGCTTCGACCAGCATCTCAGCCGCCTGACGTGCCTGACCACCAAACCCAAAAACCTTCGCCGCGTCGGTCAACAAGTCGGGATCGTTCGGATTCGCCAAGATTGCCTGGCGGGCCACTGGGCGAGCGGCTTCCCAATCACGCGCCTGCATGAACGACCGCAACTGTGCACGCAGATCAACCGGTGACGATGAACGGGACTCAGCTAGGTTCGACGTCGATTCAGCCGAACTCGAATCCCTACGACACCCGACCAGCAACAGAACTAGAAATACACCGATGAACACTCGCGCGGCAAAGCACACGCTGCCCCAACGCATCGAAAACTTCGCATGGAAAGAAACCGGGTTCATGGACAACCTAAGCAAGGTGAGCGATTGTCGGTCAATGTTGCCAACATCGTTGCCAACATCGTTCCCACCACCGTTGGATTCGAAGACAATCGATCGCTGCAAAACCTTTCCTGCATTCATCTTTCGACCGTTCGTGCGAACCCAATATACCCACGAACAGGATGCTGCTGGCAACTATTTTGACCAGGGGTTGGGGCAAACGAAGTGAATCGGCAAACCCAAGACGCACTACTTCATTGCGGGTCGCTTCAACGGTTCGCCGTTGGTGTCGATGATTTGAAAGTGGTGGATTCCCGACTTCTTTCCATCGCCAAATACCCAGACGACTTCTTTATCGGGCGTCACTTCGAACAACTTCGGCGCGTTCACGTCTTTCCGCCCACCTGCATAGCAAGCGACGACCACGTTTCCGTTGGGCAACAATTGGCAGCCACACGGGTCTTGCAACCAAGGACCGGGCAGATCGTCGTTGGTCAACTGCCAAACGATCTTGCCATCGGCGTCAAAATCGATGACTTGGTTTCCATTGGTACACGCAACCAACGTCTTGCCGTCCCCATGTCGAATGGCAGTGAACGGCCATGTGTGCACTTTTCGGTCAGGATCCCCGGGAAGCGTGGTGTCGATACGTCCCAAGACTTTTCCATCGCTGGAGTAGTGCACGACTTCGAAATCAAATAGATGCGGCGCCAGGTAAGTCCCGTCGTCCAACTTCCTTGCCATTCGAGTCTGGTGGTGGTTGTCCTTGGTTTGGCAATCCAAGGGGAACTGGACCAACACTTTGCCGTCTTGATCAATTTCCAACAGTCGCGGTTTCGGCCCAGCCTCGGTGATCACATAGGTGCCGTCGGCGGTCGGTTGGGCACTGTTGACTTCGGCTTGCGTTCCTTTCCACAACAGGCTTTCGGTTCCCTGCGGGTCGATCTGAACGACCGCACCCCCGGGATGCTGTTTGGATCGACTTAGCGTCAAGGTGATCGTGCCATCGGCGGCAACGTATCCATCACGAGTGGAGTGCGGATAGGTCCAGGTGCGTTTGCCATCCGCCCCCATGATGTATGTTTGCTGTCCGCATGCCAGGAAAGAATGGTCAACCTGTTTGGCCTGAACCAACCCGGCAGTTGCAAATGCTGCGAAGATGATCGTCGTGAGTGCGTGATGCATGGCGTGGTAGTCTTTGTGCGGAAAGAAACGAGGGCGAGGTGAGTCAAGCCCGGACATCAACGTAGCGAAACTCGCCAAGAGTTTCGGTGAGGGTGGGGGGGGGAGCAGCCGAAAGCCATGGCGACATTCGCTGCCACATGCGTTGGGGCTAGGCGATGACGTCTGAAACCACGTGGCCCTTCACGTCGGTTAGCCGCATGTCGCGACCACCAAAACGGAAGGTGCTGCGAGTGTGGTCCACGCCCATCAAGTGCAGCATGGTGGCGTGCAGATCATGAACTTCCACTCGGTTTTCGACCGCTTTGTAGCCCCATTCGTCCGTGGCTCCGTAAATCGATCCTGGTTTGACTCCGCCACCAGCCATCCAGACCGTAAAGCCAAACTGATTATGATCTCGCCCGTTCTTCCCTTGCGCGAACGGTGTTCGCCCGAACTCGCCCGCCCAGACGACCAACGTTTCGTCCAACAGTCCTCGTTGGCGTAGGTCTTTCAGCAGTCCCGCGATCGGCTGGTCCACTGCGCGAGCATTGTCCTGGTGCCCCTTTTCCAAATTGTTGTGCTGATCCCAGCGATCACCACCGACATCGGGACAGGTCAATTCGATAAATCGCACACCGCTTTCGATCATCCGGCGGGCGATCAAACATTGGGCACCATAGATCCGTGTTGGCTCGTACTTGGATTCCAATCCATACATTTCCCGAGTCGACTGTGTCTCGTCCTTGACCGACATGATCTCGGGCACCGCGGCTTGCATCGCATAGGCAACTTCGTAGTTGCGAATCGCCGATTCAAGGCTGTCGTGCTGGCCGAACTGGTCGACCGAAAACTGGTCCAACTGATGAACCAGATCCAGCTTTTGTCGCTGACGCATTTCGGTCGGTTCCGTCCGCGCGATATTGGCAACGCCAGAGCCCGATGGCTTGAACACAGACCCTTGGTAACTTGCCGGCAGGAAACCGCTGCCGAAGCAATCGAGGCCACCGGGCGGAATTAGGCCGCCATTGATGACGACAAAGCCGGGCAGATTTTGACACCCGCTGCCCAGCCCATAGTTGACCCACGCGCCCATGCTGGGTCGGCCCTGCAACCCGCTGCCGGTGTGCAGAAAGTAGTTCGCGAAAGTGTGCTCGGGAAACTCGGAAACCATCGACCGAATTAGCGCCAATTCGTCGACACATTCGGCCACGTGCGGAAACAGGCTGCTGACCGGGATTCCCGATTCGCCGTGCTGTTTGAATTTCCACGGGCTGGCCAACACAGACCCGTTGTTGTTGAACTGCGTCGGTTCAACATTGAACAATTTGCCGGGATCCTTGCCGTTGAACTTATCCAACAACGGCTTGGGATCAAACGTATCGATCTGGGACGGACCACCGTCCATGTACAGAAAGATGACGTTCTTTGCACGTGCCGGATGATGCAGACCGTGACCGGCAGCGCCCGGTCCGCCGGAGTGTCCCGCAGCGCCGAACGACCGATCCTGGCGAAGCGCGGCCAAGGCGACCGCACCAAAACCGCTGCCACAACGCGACAGCATTTCACGACGCGAAAGCGGTGCAGGCTGATAACGTTCACAAGGAAAAGATGGTTTCATATTCATCGTAGAAAGATAAACTCCTTCGTATTGATCAGCGCATGAGCCAGATCGGCCCAGCGCCCGATGTCCGGTTGGTCCTGTGGCGAATCCAGATAGGCAATCGCTGCAGCAAGCTCGGGCTGCGTTGGTTGGCGCGCGAACGCGGACAGATACAACCACCGAACTCGCTGCGGGAGCGTGTCTGCATTCTGCTGTGCACGCTGAGCCCAACCACTGGCCTGTTGAACGACAAACGGGTCGTTCATCAAGATCAGCGATTGCGCCGGCACATTGGATACATTTCGCCGCCCCATCGAACTGAATGGAACCGGCGTGTCGAAAGTCAACATGAACGGCGACAGAAAATTCCGACGCACTGCGATATAGATCGATCGCCTTCCGTTGCCATCCAATGGCCCGTTGCGTTTGGGACGTCCACGACCATCCATGAACGATGTCAGGTGGATAGGGACCGATTCGCCGAACGAGGTCAGGTCGATTTCCCCCGACAACGTCAACAACGAATCTCGAATCGCTTCCCCTTCGAGTCGCTTGGGCGATCGGTGATGCCACAGCAAATTCTTAGGATCGGCGGCAACGGCTTGGGCGTCCGGCTTGCTGGACATCTGGTAGGTCCGCGAAAGCACGATGTACCGGATCATCTGCTTGATACTCTGTCCGCCGGTGGTGAACCGCGTTGCAAGATGATCCAACAATTCTGGGTGCGTCGGTCGTTGGCCAAGCACACCAAAATCGTCGGTCGTCGGAACGATGCCACGCCCAATCAAATGGTGCCAAATTCGATTGACGATGACTCGGCTGGTCAATGGATTGGCGGGATCATTGATCTGTTCCGCCAATTCCAATCGCCCGCTACCGGATTCGATCGGCATGGGTGCATCGCCAGCGATGGCGGTCAAGAAGTGTCTTGGTTCAAGATCGCCTGGACTGGAAGAATTCCCGCGGATCAAAACATGGGCGTCTTCGCCAGTCCCGTTCATCATCGCCATCGCAGCGTGCGATCGCTTCACGATTTGGCCCTTCAAGTCGGCGCGTTTCTGTGCCCATTCTGCGGCAAGCGACTGCCATGGGTCGGACGATTTAGCCAAATCGACCAACGACGGATCCGGTTGATCCGCCACGGAATCCCCCAGCGCTGCCTTGGCAGCAGCAACCTGCGTTTGATCACCTTGCATGACCCAAGCGACTTGCAAGCGGGAATTTTGTGCGGGCGTAAATTCAAGGTGCAACCGGTGCCCTATGTAGCGAGACAGATCCAGTTCCACCCAAGGCGATTTCGAAGTGATCGACTGGACGGTTTGACCATGCAGCGGTCCGGCAATCAATCGATGCGAGTCAACGCAGGCGACAACATGCCCTTCCCCCTGCACACGACAAAGCACACGCCCCGCATTCAACGCGAACGTTGGCGTCCGCAGTGTTCGACCGGCGCGAGGAAGCCGGTGCAGTTTGCCACGATTCTCTTGTCCCTTTTCAGACAACGTTTCCAAACCATCCCAAATCGCATCATTCCCGGCCTGCCCCTGGGCCGCCAAACGAATCACCGGCTGATCCCCCGATTCATCCAGCCACGCGTCACCGAATCGACGCGGAGCATCGCCGAAGATAAATCCGTCCTGCAGAAATTGATCGTCCGCTAGGTTTTGATAGTCCACCACCAATCGGCTGGAAATTTCCTCGGGCAAAGGTGTCGCTTGCGATTGGGCGTGACCGTGATCAAGCAACCACTGCGATACCTGGTCGCGATAGGATGCATCGACCTTCGACAACTGTGACGCGACACGACGATTCGATTCCATCGACTCGAAACGCACCTGACGAAAGTCGCTGCTCTGCAAGAATCCGGTCAGCGAGTAATAATCCGCCGTCGAAATCGCATCAAATTTATGATCGTGACATCGGGCACAGGATACCGTGACGCCCAAGAAGGCCTTCGACATCACATCGACCATATTGTCAAAACGATCAGATTCGTCTTTCAGGATGTCCACCGGCGAATGGACCCATTCCCCCAGGAACCAAAAACCGGTTCCCAGAATCGACTCGTTGAACCCCTGTTCGGGATTCAGTCGAGGCGGCGACACGAGGTCTCCGGCAATGTGCTCGCGAATCAACTGGTCGTAGGGAACATCTGCGTTGAAAGCCCGAATGATGTAATCGCGATACTGATAGGCATTGGTCGAATCGTTATCGAATTCGTGCCCGCGGGATTCGGCATACCGCACCAGATCCAACCAATGCCGTCCCCAGCGTTCGCCAAATCGGGGCGACTGCAACAACCGGTCCACTAGGTTCTCGGTTGCCATCGCCGAATCGTCGGCTAGAAACTCGGCCGTCTGTTGCGGGGAAGGCGGCAAGCCAATCAGATCCAAATACAGGCGTCGCAAGATCGCGGCGCGGTCCGCGTCGGGACTGGGCACCAGAGCGTTGTCGTCTAGCTTTGCCAGAACAAAGTGATCCAGTTCGGCGCGGGGCCAAGACGCATCCTTGACCATGGGCGGCGATGGCGACTGGATCGGCTGCCAAACCCAATGTTCCTGTTTGCGACCTTCCAGATTGAATTTCGCTCGATCATCACCGCTGGCTTCAGGCACATCTTCCTCGGGCCACGGCGCCCCGTTGCGGATCCACTGTTCAAAAACGGCGATCTCGTCGTCGGCCAACTTGCCCTTGGGCGGCATCTCGTACGACTCGTAGTGCAGAGCCTCCATGAACAAACTGGCGGCCGGATCACCGGGCACGATCGCCTGGCCCGAATCGCCACCATCGATCAGCCCGCTGCGGTAGTCGACTCGCAACCCAGCCTGCAGCTTCTTCGAACCGGCGCTGTGGCACGAATAGCAGTGCTGTGCCAGCAAAGGACGCACTTGTTTCTCGAAAAAATCAAGCTGTTCGACCGACAATGGGCTGTCGCCACGTGCCGTCGGCAAACCGCTGACGCAGGCCTGCAGGACCACGGTGACAATCGCGGATAGAACCAATGTTGACCTGAACAAGAGTCGACACCTGTGATGGCTGGGGATAGATTCTTGATGAAACGCGTCAAAGGCAGTTAATATCATCTTACCAGAAAACGACGCCATTTCGCTTGCTTACAGGAGTCATTGTCGACATTAGCCGACCGTTTGTCGATGATGATCTGCGACACACGAATGATGTTTTGCGTCAAGTCTTTGTGACCAGGGAGATCTGTGCCAGTGAGTATCCGCCCCCGCCCCAAGATCGCCCTGATGGTGGAAACATCGCGGTCGTACGGCCGCGAACTACTTAAAGGCATCGCCCTGTTCGCTCGGACGCGGACCAACTGGTCTTTGATGCACCAAGAAATGACGATCGACGCGGCCCTGCCCGATTGGCTCGGTTCGGCATCGGTCAGCGGTGCCATCGCCCGAGTCGACCAGCACTCGGTGGGCCAATTGAGTGCGTTGGGGGTGCCGGTGGTGGACGTCCGCTGCCGCCACGAATTTCCCGGCATGCCGCGTTTCGATACCGACGACCGAGCGGTTGCCCGGCTGGCGTTTGACCATTTGCGTGAACGAGGTTTCGAACGATTTGCGTTTTGCGGATTCCAAACCATTCACTTTTCGATGGCCCGATTGCGATTCTTTCGCGAGGCCGTTGAAGCGGCCGGATTGCCACTTTCGGTGTACGAATCACCCGGGACGGAAGGGGCACGCGTCTCGGGCGCCGAACAGTCGGGAATGATGGACGACCACGGCGTTTCGACCTGGCTGAAAACCCTTCAACACCCAACCGGGCTGCTGGCATGCAATGACATCCGAGGCCAACAAGTCCTGAACGCTTGCGGCATTCTGGATATCCAGGTGCCGGACCAAATTGGTGTGATCGGTGTCGATGACGACGACGCGATCTGCCCGCTGTGCGACCCTACATTGTCCAGCGTCCGCCCCGATGCCGAAGGAATTGGATACCGGGCGGCCGAAGCTTTGCAGCAGATGATGCATGGTGGCCAACGACACTCGCGACTTGAACTGCTTGCGCCCCAACGCGTATCCTGCCGACGATCGACTCAGGTCCATGCATCCGAGGATCGGGACTTGGCCGAAGCCTGCCGATTCATTCGCCAGCACGCATGCGATGGCATCAATGTCAACCACGTCGCCGATGCCGTGCGAATCTCTAGACGCCAATTGGAACGCCGCTTTCGTGCTGAATTCGGATCCACATTGCACGACGAAATCACCCGTGCACAGGTCGATCGCGTCAAGCAACTGCTGCGTGAAACGAACATGACACTTGAACAAATCACCCCCTTGGCCGGCTACCGACATACCGAACGATTGTCGGTGGCGTTCAAACGCGAAACCGGGATCACCCCCGGCGAATACCGAAAACAACCTAGGCAAATCTGAACATGGAATCCGTCCCGAACGTCCTGATCACCGGCGGCTATGGCTGTATCGGTGCGGCGACCACAAAGTGGTTGCTCCATAACACCAACAGCCACGTCACCCTACTGAGCCGTAGCGCTGACGAAGACCGAACGCAGCGAGTGTTCGAGAATGTCGACCGGAGCCGATTGGAAGTCGTCGCCTGCGATGTGAGCGACGGACCACAAGTCGATCAATGGATATCGCATCACTCGTTCACCCGCATCGCTCACCTGGCTGGACTGCAGACGCCCGATTGCAATTCGCATCGCGATCGAGGGCTGCAGACAAACTTGGCGGGAACGCAAAACCTGATCGAAGCGATGAAACATAGCCAAACGTCGTTGCAACGATTCGTTTTCGCAAGTTCCATGGCCGTTTATGGACCACGATCAACGTACCCGACAGGCCGAATCGAGACGGATTCGGAACCGATGCCCGTGAACGTTTACGGAGTCTGGAAACTGGCAGCCGAAAACCTGTGCCGGCTGTTTGCACATGACACCGGCATCGCTACGGCTTGCCTTCGACCGGGTGCAGTGTTCGGACCGGGGCGGGATGCCGGTCAAACAGCAGCACCAACAACAGCGATGAAGCAGATCGCGTTGGGACAGCCTTACGAAATCCCCTACCGCAACTCACAAGACTATCTGTATGCCCCCGACGTCGGTGCCGCGTTCGGCAATGCACTGATGGAACCCTACGATGGATTCGGTGCGTTCACCCTGCCAAGCCATACAGCGTCCACCGCGGAAATGATCAACGCGATGCAAACGTCCGCTTCATCCCTGGGCATTCCCGAGCGATTCCAAATCACGGCCGGTGAAAGCGAAGTTCCCTTTGTTTGCGACCTCGACTTTCAACCCTTCCTAGACGCATTCCCCAACACCACACACACGCCGTTGTCCGAGTCGATACAGCAATCGATCGAGCACTTCGTAGCAGAAGCCGACCAAGGGCGATTGAAGATCTAGAAATCGTTCGGAACGCGACGTGACCATTGGCCTGTAAATGAAGACCTGAAAACAAAGGCCTGCCAACCCCATCCCTGATCACCGCAGACCTGATCACCGCAGACCTGATCACCGCAGACCTGATCTAAGCAGACCTGATCTAAGCAGACCTGATCTAAGCAGACCCGATCCCGGCCTCTGGCAACATCAGCAACGCCCCCACCAGAAAGCAAACCGCACCCTGCAAAGTCAACATCGTCGCAAAGGTTGCAAATTCGGGGTTCGCAGCGCCGGGGGACACCCATGCAAACACAGCCGACGACATGAACCCGACACACCCGGCCAGATTGATGAACACGATCCACCAGGCAAGACTTCGGGGTTTCCAAGCCCAGTACCGATGACAGGTTTCGATGAACGCTAGGTAACCCGAAACCAGGAACAACACCGATCCCGCAAAATCTGGCAACCAAATCAACAGGTCCTGTTGAAACCAATTCAGCGTCGGCAACATCGCATCCAAAGTGTTCAGATTGAACAACACAGTGCCCATGAACTGCAACGCGCTGCTGGTCCATCCAATCCGGTGCGGGAACCATCCGAACAGAAACCGACGATCGGAATCGACCGTCCCAGAATCCAATTCACCGGCGTTCGCAGCCTGATACAACTGCAACCAAGCCGCGATCGTGAACGGGATCGATCCCGCAAAGTAGATTGCATTGATGCGTGGTTGGTCGAACACGTGCCCTGCGATCGCGGGCATCAACGCCAACCCGCTGGCGACCGCAAAAAGCAACGCACCGATTGCAAAGACCGAACCAATCCACAGGTTCAATCGGTGGCTGATTCGCGCCCATGAATCGGGGCTAGCCGAATGACTCGAACAAGCCTCGGAAACTCGTTTGCGATGACTGCGAGAGGTCCGTTGACGGATCACTCCGCCAATCTCCAACGCCACGCGTGTTGTGAACGGCCATGGCCCAACGGCCGACAACGCTTGACTCCGCAAATCCAGATGACCTTGGGATGGCTGATCCATCACGTTCCTTGACAATGGTTGATTCGATTTGCGGGGCCGAGCGCCGGCAAATCGTTAGTGACGGAAACCGGACGCTTCGGACTCCGAAAGCGGCGTATGGACCGGATGCTTTTCGAAGTGATCGATCGCCCGCTTCATATCTTCCATCAACAGTTCCCCGAGATCTCGGCTGACACCATGTCGAACCAGGATCCGCTGGATGACCATTTGCTGTTGGTCGGCGGGAAGCGAATAGGCAGGAACCTGCCAACCGCGAGCCCGCAGACGGTCTGCAAAATCGTACAGCGTGAACCCTGGATCCACGCCCTGTTTGACCTTCCAGCACAGCGCGGGAATGCCGCTGGCCATGTCGCCGCTGTAGATCATCTCGAACGGCCCTAGTTTTTCAATTTCGGCTGCTAGGTACTGTGCCGTCTCGTAACACGCCGCGTGAATCCGTCGATAGCCTTCGCGTCCAAGCCGCAGAAAGTTGTAGTATTGGCAAACGACGGGACCGCCGGGGCGAGAGAAATTCAGCGCAATGTCTTTCATGTTTCCGCCCAGGTAGTTCACCCAGAAAATCTCTTCTTCGGGCAGGTCGCTCGCGTCTCGCCAGATCACCCATCCGACGCCCAGCGGAGCCAAGCCAAATTTGTGACCAGACGTGTTGATGGACTTTACACGGGGAATGCGAAAGTCCCATTCCAAGTCGGGTGCGCAGAACGGAGCCAGAAATCCGCCGCTGGCACCGTCGACGTGCATTCGAATGTCGAGTCCGGTTTCTTGCTGCAATTGATCCAGTGCATCTGCCACCGCTTTGACCGGTTCGTATTGGCAGGTAAACGTCACGCCAAGCGTCGGCACAACGCCGATCGTGTTTTCATCGCAGCGGCGAACCACTTCCTCGGGCGACATGATCATCCGATCGCCCTCCATGGGAATTTCTCGCAGTTCGATATCCCAGTAGCGAGCGAACTTGTGCCAACACACTTGGACCGGGCCTGTGATCAGGTTGGGCTTGTCGTAAGGCTTTCCGGCGGCTTTGCGATTGGCTTCCCAGGCCCTCTTCATCGCCATGCCGCCCAGCATCGCTGCTTCGCTAGAACCGGTCGTTGAACAGCCCGAGGTGTTGGTCGCATCCGGCGAATTCCACAGCGCGGCCAGCATGCGGACACAGCGGCGTTCGATCTCGGCCGTCTGTGGATACTCGTCCTTGTCGACCATGTTTTTGTCCATGCACTCGTCCATCAACTGGTGCACTTCTGGTTCCGCCCAAGTTTGGCAGAAAGTCGCCAAATTCTGTCGCGAATTACCGTCCAGCATCAACTCGTCATGGATCGCCGAATAGACATGCCGTGACGACCGTTCCTGCTGTGGCATCTGATCCTTGGGCATGGCCGACGAAAGGTCTGACGAAGCATAGACTTCGTCGTCCATCATGTCGCGTATCGTGTCTCGGTTCTGCGAACTCATAGGTCACTTCTATTGGTCGATAATCAGAGGGAACATTGCGTGACTAATAGAATCGAACGCAGCGACATTGAACAGGTTTTCAGCACCACCGATTCTGCTGTTCTGCGCATTCCACGATTGTCCCACGGCACCGCAATAGCGATAGCGCCCGCAGTCGCGGCCATTTCCATGGCTCCCAATCATGCAAATGATTGGCCCCGCCCGAGGAAGCCCCGACTTGATCGCCGCAGCGGCACAAGCCACGCAGCGTCATTCAGTCCGGTTACGAATCCGGATGACAAGGAAACCGTTTTCGATTTGCATCGTCAAGTTCCAGCCCCATTTCGGTAATGATGGCGACCAATTCGGCCTGTCCATGCACACCCAGCTTGGTGCTGATCGCCGCCTTGTGACGCTGGATCGTTTTCGGGCTACGGTGCAGCAACTGGGCAACCCTGGGGACGCTCATCCCATGGCCCAGCAGCACTGCGACTTCGACCTCGCGGCGAGTCAAGACGCTTAGCGGGCCCAAGTCAATGAACTCGGTACTGACCTGTTCGGCCACTTCGGGAATCATCATGCCGTCGCCGGAATCGGTTCGGCTGATCACCACCACCCGGTCATAGGGCGGCTGCGAATCGCGAATCGGCCAGACTGTCGAACAGATTTTCTTTCCGTGATAGATATGCTGCATCGACAAAGGCCGGCCCTCGTGCAACACACGGCCAATCATCGCCAATCGCTCGGCAACGTATTCGGGCGAATGAAAATCGCTGATGCATTTTCCCTGGTACGCGATCTCTGCCGTTTTCGAAAACAACACCATCGCGGTATCGTTGACGAACAACAATCGCCCCTGGGCGTCGGTGATGCTGACGCCGACACCTTTGGTCTGCGAGAAAGCAGCCCACAGCGAAGCGGCATCCAGCGGCGGGAGATCGGCTTCAGCCGATGGCGGAGTGTCCGAAGATTGGTCGCGGGATGGCACGGTGGAAACTGAAGACCGATTCGGGGGGGAAAGATGGGGCGATCGCCGCATAGATTAACCCAAGCATGGTCCCGATACTACTAAATAGGGTCCGGGAACCATTGGATCGGGCCTGACCGAGGAAAGAGATGTGCGACACGCACTCCCTTGCAAGGACGCACGGGTAGAGGCGCAGCGATCTGGGTCACGGGGCACGGCCCCGATCGCTCGCCTTTGCGTTCAAATCCCATTCAACCTCGCTTGCGCGCCCCCGAAACGGCCTGGCCGGCTATCGCAGCCACCCTTGCGGACCACTGTTTCTGTGGCAGCGGCGAGCGATCCGAACCGGCCGAATTCCATCGCCAGGTGGTGGGGCCGACTCTAGTGACGGAAGCCGCCGGATTGCTGGGATCCTACGGCAACCTCTGCTGCCGATCGCCATCGGCGACTATCATTGATTCGATCGCGGGCTTGAGCAGTCGATGGGGTGGAACAAAATCATGCCCCCACGCTTCTCTGCCCTGCCCTGCCCTGCCTACTGGCTGGCGTACCGCTGGCCCCACTGCTTTTCCACAAGGATCATCCATGCACAACCGCGGCCTGAACCTACCAATTGCACTTCTTTTGATTGGCCTGGGCGTTCCAAGTGTCATGGCCAATGAAGATCGCCCCAACCTTGTGCTGATCATCGCCGACGACATGAACTGGAATGATTGCGGAGCCTACGGGCACCCTGCGATCCGGACTCCGAACATTGATCGTTTGGCAACCGATGGGTTGCAGTTCGAACACGCCTATCTGACCACCAATTCGTGCAGCCCATCGCGTTCAAGCATCCTGACCGGAAAGTATCCTCACAACACAGGGGCCGAACAGTTGCATTGGCCGCTGCCGAAAGATTCCGAAACATTTTCCAAGCGGCTCCAGCACAGCGGCTACTACACAGCGGCGGCCGGGAAGTGGCACTTGGGCGACGCGGTTCGCGACCACTTTGACCGCATCTACGAGGCGGACGCGGCCGGATTCGTGCTACCGTCTAGCAAGGATGGTGAACCCGCCAAGATGGTCGCATCCCAACCCAGCGGATGTAAAGATTGGGAAAGAGCGATTGAAGAACGTCCTCGTGACCAACCCTTCTTTCTATGGCTAGCCGCACTGGACCCCCATCGCGAGTACACCGAAGGATCACTGGACCCACCCCACAGCCGTGATGATGTCATCGTACCGGCGCACTTGCCCGACACGGCCGATGTGCGTGAAGACCTGCGGCTTTACTATGACGAAATCGGGCGACTGGATACCTACGTGGGCAAGGTGGTCGCCAAACTGAAGCAGCAGAACGTCGATGACGAAACACTGATCCTGTTCATCAGCGACAATGGACGCCCGTTCCCACGCGACAAGACGACGCTCTACGACGGGGGAATCCGAACCCCTTGGATCGTTCGCTGGCCTGCGAAGGTCAAAGCGGGTGGAACCACCGAAGCCTTGGTCAGCAGCGTCGATATCGCCGCAACCTTCCTGGAACTTGCCGGCGCCAATGCGATGGCCAATGAAGGCCAGAGCTTTGCCAAGGTGTTGTGGAACCCTGAACAACCGCACCGCCAGTTCGCGTTTGCCGAAGATCACTGGCACGACTACGAAGATCACGCCCGATGCATCACGACCCAGCGATTCAAGTTGATCCGCAACGATTATGTCGACCTGCCACCGACGCCATCCGCGGATGCCGGACGCGGACTCAGTTGGCAGAACATGTTGCAGATGCAAAAAGCGGGAACTCTGTCGCCCGAACAACAAGCGTGTTTTCGATCACCGCGGCCACAGTGGGAACTGTTTGACCTGGAACGCGACCCGGGCGAACTGAACAACCGAATCAATGACCCGGCATACGCGTCGGTCAAGCAGCGTTTGACCCAAGCGTTGGCAAAGTGGACCGACGAAACGAACGATTATGTACCGTCTCGCCGAACCCCCGACGAATTCGACCGCGTGACTGGCGAACCCGATCACAGCGTCCGAATTCGACCGCGTCCATCGAAGAAAGACATGTTCGGCACCAACGGAAAGTATTGATACGATTGCATCGGCGGGCGGCAGCCGAACGCATCGGCGGCACGGGCCTTTAAGCGTCCAACGAGTCGTAAATGACGACCTTGGTCCAGTAGGGCTTGAAGTTGGCGATGAACGCTTGATGCACTTCGTCGTCGGTGCTTTGGTATCGATCATGTGCCGCTTTGTCGGCAAACACGGCGATCAGCTGGATGCTATACGAATTGTCAACCACCGCTCGATCGGTCATTGCGGGCACTCCAACGCGTGCCGATTCCATGTTGGGGCTGTTGCCCAGGCTCTTGACCCCTTCGATCACTTGCTGACGCTCTGCTTCGCCGACCCCGTCGCGCAACCAAAAATGAACACTGTGATAAAACATGGTGATGACTCCGGAGTGAAAGAATGGGACGATCGCCTGCTGCGGCGACCGCGGCATTGTAGAGACCAAACGACAGGTGGCCCAGTATCAGTGGATACGGTGCCACAGCGGACATGGCGCCAGCGGATGCGGGGCCCAGTGGTGCACAGGACCGGAACAAGCAGAGGGCCGAACAAGCACAGGACCGGAACAAGCACAGGTCCGAACAAGCACAGGTCCGAACAAGCACGGGTCCGAACAAGCACGGGCCCGATCGGGCACAGGATCAAGCCACCAACCGGTGCAGCTTCGAACAGCGATCAGCAACGTAGCGACTCATTTCAACGGAAGCGATGATTTCGACGATGGATCTTCATAAAGTGTCTGCCTACCCAATCGACATTGCGACCGCTCTTCGCGAGCGGTGGATATCGCGAGACCATCCGCTTGACGCGCTTCCCGATCACAACGTCGTCGTCACTCTGCTGGACACGATGTACCAAGCGAGTTTGTTGCGTGAGGAAAAATCCGCGGTCCAGTGCCGCATCGTCTTCGTGTCCCAGGACGTTTTCCAGCGTGAAGCAGCGGACGGATCCAGCCCGCTGCATGTGCTTCGATTCGACGAACCGGCGCCCTACACGGCTCATAACCTAAGGAAACTGGCTGCGGCTGCTGGCTACTACCGCGCCCTCCTTGCCGTGTACCGAGACCCGTCGGGTCAATTGAGCGTTTGGGGAATGATCGTAACCGGCACCGAATGGGTCAACCACTTGGAAGGCGGTCGCTTGCCCGCTGCTCCGCTGCCGGACAAATTGGTAATCCAAGCACTTTCCCCCGGACACATCGTCGCGACCTGTGGCTATACACGGATCCTGGAATCCAACACGGGACAGTTGCTGAAGGACGGGTTCGACCCGTTCCTTTCGAAATGGCTGCCCCAACGATTCGTAGCGATTCGGGAATCGTTGCTGGACGAAATGGGCGATCACGCCGCCCAAGGCACGGGATGCCAAGTTTGTGACGACTTTGTCAAAGATCTCGCGCAGCGATTGGTGCGCCGCGTGCTTCGTTTGGTCCGCATGCGCGGCCACGGTGGAATGCTGGTGTATTTGCCCGAGAATGCCTGCGACCAAGGCATTCCGGATGAATGGTTTCGATTTCGCGTTCGTTTTCAGCCAGACGATTCCACCTTTCGATTCCGTCGGCTAATGCTGAAGCTGATGAAACGGGCGGCAGAGATCGGCCGGGTCCGCGGTCTGGCCGTCGTCACCCTGAACGACTATCTGCAAATGTTGGATGCCGATCTGGCCAGCATCGACGAAGCACTGATCGAGTTCAGCCATCTGCTGGCCGATTTGATGAACGTCGATGGATCGTTGGTGCTGGACCGTAGTTTTCGCCTGATCGGATTCGGGGGCGAGATCCTCGGCAATTCGCATGTATCAAGCATCCACCGCGCCCTTGATCTGGAGGCGGCGAAGACGATCTCTGAACGTGCCGATTCGTCTGGGACCCGGCATCGTTCGGCCTATCGTTTGGTCAACGGAATCAACGACGCGATTGCCGTGGTGGTATCGCAAGACGGCGACGTCCGTTTCGTCGCCTGTTTGAACCAGAAACTGACGTACTGGCCGTATCTGCCTTAGCGGGAGATCAATCGGCTGCGATCGCTTTCACGGCGGCAATCACTTCGGCTGGTTCTGCACGCTTTTTGTAGTCTGCGTCCAAGAAGGCGTAGGTGATTTTGCCGGACTTGTCGACGACGTATGTCGCCGACAACGGCAACTGCAAATCGTCGTTGCCGTTGTACGTCTTCAACCTGCCACTGTCGCGATACATCGGTGCGATCGTCGATGGCAGGTCAAACACGATGCCGTACTTTTTAGCCAGTTCGTTATTTTTGTCGTGCAACGCAACGATATTCAGATCGTTCGCTTCGGCCGTTTGTTTGGCCTTTTCGGGAAGCTCGGGGGTCAGGATGACCAGCTTCGCGCCTGCGTTTTCGATCTTGTCCAAGTTTTGCTGCATCGCCCGAAGCTGAATGTTGCAGTACGGGCACCAACCGCCGCGATACCACATCAGAACGATTGGGCCTTCGTTCCAAAGTTCACTTAGCGTGATCGTGTTCCCTTTCCAGTCTTTCAATTGACCGTCGACCGCCGCATCCCCAACTTGCTTGGCTGATTCCTCGATCCCTGTTGCACGCACCATTTCGACACCCTTTTTGGCGGCTGCCAATCGGTCCGCTGGCATACGGTTGATCGACTGAGCCGCTTTTTCGGCCAACTGCTGCGACATCGTCATGGCGGGCTTGGATTCCTGAGACATCGCAACATTGGACAAGAACGTCGAAGCCGAAAAAGCAGCGATCGCTAGATGGAGAGAAGGTTTCATTCGAAGGCTCGATTTCATGGTCATGATCAGAAGGAGAAAAGAGTTGCCGAAAGTCTTGGCGACTTTCGCTACGGGTTGATGGGACGCAGTGACGGGCGAATTTGCATTCGCGAGAAGTTGCCGAAAGTCTTGGCGACTTTCGCTACGGGTTGATGGGACGCGGTGACGGGCGAATTTGCGCTGGCGAGAAGGTACTAGTTTGACATGCCACCATCGGCACGAATGTGTTGGCCAGTGATCCAATCGGCATCGTGGCTGGCAAGAAACGAAACGACGCCCGCGACATCGTCCGGAGTTCCCAGACGCTTGAACACGGAAAGCTGACGAAACACCTCTTGACGGTCTTCACCGCTTTCGTCGAACACCCCCGGCACGGTCGCGCCGGGACGGACGCTATTGACGGTCAGCCCGCGTGGTCCAAGTTCGTGAGACATCGACACCAACATCGCATCGATGGCGGCTTTGGTTGCGGAGTAAACTCCCATGCCCGGTCGTGGACGCTCCGCCAGCTGCGACGAAATGAAGATGATCCGGCCGCCGTCGCGAACACGCCGGGCCGCTTCGCGAATGGTCAAAAACGCACCCAATAGGTTGACCGAAATCAGCTTTTGGAAATCATCCAGCGAACAATCGGCGACGGGCCCACCGATCGAAATCCCTGCGTTTGCCACGACCACGTCGACGGGTCCAAAACGAGACTCGGCCTCTTCGAACAGCTTGGACATCTGCTGCTGATCGGTCACGTCGGCTTGAACTGCAACGGCACGACCGCCGACTTCACACAGCGATTCCACCAAGCCGGCCGCACCTTCGCTGTCCGAATGATAATGGACAACCACGTTGAAACCGTCTTTCGCAAGCCGTCTGCAAATGCCACTACCGATTCCACCGGAACCGCCTGTGACGATCGCGGTTTTCTTGGTCGATGGTGCTTCGTCCATTGGCATGTTTGTGTGATCTACCCATCATTTGAAATTGCCGGTGCTGGTCGCACCCGGATTGCTGACATCCCCATGATGAATGGGCAACACCACTTTCCATCCGCCACCGGGATCGACGAATCCCGTGGTGCGAACTCCATTCCGCCCCGTCGCGGGGACCTTTGGAAGTTGCGATTTTACGCAGGCCGGATCAAGCAAACGGCGTAAATTCCGGATCGGCGGACGCAAACGAAAATTTCATCTCCGACCAAAGCTAGGTTGATCATGCCACCGTTTGCGCTGATCCGGCATGAATTGCGCCCTGGATCCGGCCTACAACTTGACCACAAATACAAAAGGCGCAACTTCAAGACGGACACACTGGGTTCACTCCAAGAAGGTGACGACAACGTAGTACGCCCCCAGTTCCCCTTCGCTGATCTCGAAAACGGGAGCCAATTGATGGGAACCCTTTTTCAGGTTCGTCACAAAACTGACCTCGGCTGCATCCTGGGCAACCGGCTTTCGTTGCAAGTCTTCTGCGTCGATGCGAAGGACCGCCTGGGTGGCGGTGATCGCCTGGCCGGGCGTGGCACGGAAGGGCGTGGTGGCGCCCGGAACATCGTCACCGGCGGGAAGGGCAGCATTGATGGCGGCTCCCGATTCGGCTGGCCAGCGGCGCAGCGAGACTTGGTACTTGCCATCGCGAATCACCTTCACCGCCCAGTGACCTTCGTGGACAAGCCTGCCCGAATCGGGGCGTTTGCGATCGGCAGCGCGGATCGATCCTTGGTGCCAAGGCGGATAGACGTTCTGAATCCAGTCGTGGGCGGTCAGACGGACCACCGGATGATCGGGGTGCCCCAGATAGATTTCAGTGGTCTGCGAAAAGGTCGGCTTCAACTCGGCCCACCACTGTTCATAGAACTGCCGCATCTTCGCAACTATTTCGGGATGATCGCTGGCGATGTTGCGTTTCTGCCCCGGGTCGGCGGCGACATCATAAAGCTCTTTGCGGTTCACGAGTCTGTACTTCTGCATCATCACCGCGGAACTTCGCCACTTGATCGGATCGCGCACACGCTGGGAATCACTGATGACCAAACGCAGCGGCCAATCCACATCTTGGGTGGGATCCAGCAACGCGGCGATGGATACGCCATCAAACTTCACCTGTTCGGGTTTCTTGACGCCCGTCATTTCCAGCAAGGTTGGAACGATGTCGACGGCGTGCGTAAGCTGCGGAACATCATGCTGCTTTGTGATCCCACCGGCCGGCCAATGCAGAAAGAAGGGAACACGGTGGCCTCCTTCGTAGGGACTCCCCTTCCCTGCCTTCATCCCCGCGTTGTAGACCTTCGCGCCGCTGGCGGTCCCATTGTCAGTCGTGAATACAAAGATCGTGTCGTCGGCCACACCAAGTTCCTCGATCAACTTCCGCGTCTTGCCAACGTTATCGTCGACGTTGGTAATCATGCCGTAAAAAGCGGCGATGTTGTCCGATTGATCGGGGTACATGTCCATATACTCCGGCGGACAGTGCAGCGGTTTGTGCGGTGCGTTCGTCGAAATGTAAGCAAAGAATGGCTTGTCAGCCTTGGCACAGTTGCGAATGAATTCGTTGGCTTGATCAAAAAAGACATCGGTGCAGAAACCTTTCGCCGCAACGATCTCGCCGTTGTGAAAATATGATCCGTCAAAGTAGGCGTTGTCCCATAGGTCCGGTGTCTGACCGATACCGCCTCCACCGTGCCGATAGACCTCAGTGAATCCGCGGTCCTCGGGACGATAGGGATAGTTGTCGCCCAGGTGCCATTTCCCGAACATTCCGGTTTCATAGCCCGCGTCGGTGAACATCTGCCCGACCGTGACCTCGTTCTCTCGCAACATCGACCGACCCATGATCGTGTGCCAGACTCCCGTGCGGTTCGTCCAGTGTCCGGTCAACAACGAACATCGCGTGGGCGAACAAGTCGGGGCCACGTGATAGTCGCTCAGCCCCGAACTCTGGGACGCCAACCGATCAATGTTCGGAGTCTTGATGATTGGATTGCCAGTGCATCCAAGGTCGCCGTAACCCTGGTCATCGGAAATCACAAACACCACATTGGGACGACCTGCCAAAACAGTCGCGGAAACGAATAGACCGACCGCGACAAGCGGGACACGCAAATTCAAAATCATGGTTGACGGCACACCTTGAAAAGTGAGAGGGGATGGGGTTCGTATCCGGGCCCGTCCAGGCCCGACAAGTCGAACAACCCGGAAAGCCTATCGGGCTTCGCCAAGGGAGTAAATCATTTGCGATGCGGCGAGCCGATCGAATCAAAAGCTCACGGGCAACAGTGATCCGCTGTTGCCGCAAGGTAAAGGGCAACGGAGAATGCCCGGCCGCTGACGCGATCACGGCTGACTCGATCAGCAGGCCGCTGGTTCTGGTTCTGGTTCTGGGGTGACGAAATCCTCGTTAGCAACGAGCGATCAATATGTGTTGTTTCTTTCTTCCCCCTCTCTCTAACTTTCTCCCCCGCAAACCGCTGCGCGGCGGGGGCGAGAGGACTTTCATCGCGACACTGATTGATCGCTCGTTGCTTACCTCGCCATCGCGTCGCTCTTTTCAGAGATCGGAATGTTCCGATCAAAATGGACTCCGTATCGACGGTAATCGTTGTAGCCGACCGCTTGATCGTTCCACCTGGCCACTTCTTGATCGTATCGCCGCCGCATCTGGTCAAGCATCGTTTTGCTTCCCGAACGGCTAGCAAGATTGGTCAGTTCGAGCGGATCATTTTGAAGATCAAACAGTTCCTCGACTGGATCCATCTGATCGTCGCCGTACCACCAATACGTGTACTTCAACTGCGGGGTCAGACAGGTCAGGCTGGAATTTGATTCAGGCCCAAACAGGTTCATGAACGCCATTTGGTCATGGCCCCCCTGGTCGGGATCCTGCAACAATCCCAACAAGCTTTTGCCATCCATGTTGCTAGGTACCGGCAAACCGGCCAACTCTAAGAACGTCGGTGCAAAGTCGATATTGCCGGTTAGACGATCACAGCGGAGACGCTTGCCACTGACAGGGCTGCGGGGATCGTAGATCATCAGGGGAACTCGCGACGATTCCTCCATCGGCAGAACCTTCGATCCGTATCCATGCGACCCACAGATGTAGCCGTTGTCACTGGTGTAGATCACCACGGTATTGTCCGCGACGCCCTGTGCCGTCAGTTCATCGCGAATCATGCCGACGGCCACATCGATGCCATGAACCTGTTGATGATATTTTGCCATTTCGCCGTCATAGTCGCTGTCATAATTCCACTCGATGAAGCGAGGGTACTGACGTCCCGTCTTGCTTTGCGGCGACAGGTGTTCCCCAAATTCGCGACCAAAGTTTGCTGGTTTCGTAAACTTTTTGCCAGCGTAAACGTCATTGAATCGAGGGTCGGGGGTCGCCGGTTTGTGCGGTGCCTTGAAACTGATCGACAAGCAGAACGGTTTGTCCTGTTTGACCGATTCACGAATGACGTCTTGGCCAAACGCGCCGTAGGACAAAGTCGAGTGTGGGTAGTCCTTGGCGTACTTCTGCATCGAACCGTTCTTGGCCGTCGAATAATTCGTTTGCCCAGGACCTCCACCCCAAAAATCAAAGTCTTCTTCGCACAGCCCTTTGCCCGCGACGACGATTCCAAACTTACCAGCGAATCCCGTCAGGTAACCCGCTTGGCGAAGCAGAACAGGATACGACTTTGCCCACACGTCGGCGTGCATGTCACCGTGGGTAAAGTTGCATCCGGTTTTGTATTCGTACATCCCGGTGAACACATTGGCGCGACTGGCCATGCAGATGGCTGTCGTGTTGTAGTGCCGGTCAAATGCCAAGCCGTCGTGGGCTAGCTGGTCCATGTTGGGAGTGATCGCGTCCTGGTTCCCGTAGCACCCAACCGAATAGGTGCATTGATCATCCGCAAACAGAAACACGATATTAGGACGCGAAATCTCGGCATCGGCGGCGTCCAACGGCCGAACCTGCGTCGCATGAATCCACAGACAAGCAGCGATCAACAGCAATGATTTGGGAATTTGCATTCAGATTCTCACTCAATCGTTTTCGTAAAGTGCCGGACAGATCCCGCGAACCGTCGATGATCATACCTCCGTGCGGCATCGACGTTCGAACTGCTAACCCTGCTCACCACCACCACGTTACGGATTGCCGGCCGTGACCCGCAAAGTGTCGGGTGACCCCGAATCATCGGTATCGACAAACTGAAACGACCAACGATTCGGATCAACGGAGTCTGAAAACTGCAATCCGTTGTCTTCAAGCTTACCTTCCCAGGTCATCAAATCCCATGAACCGGTGAGCGTTTCGTCGGCGAAACGAACATCCAGCAGCGATCCCGAATCAAACGTTACGTCCCCACCGCCATCGTCCCCCGTTTCATCGATATCAATGGGGGTAACGCCGCCGGCATCCATCGCAGCGATCAACGTGCTGCCGCTTTTCTGAACCCAGAACCCATCACGACTGCCCTGGGAACCGATCGCGATTCGTTCGATGTCCGAACCATGGACAGCGAATGTTCCAACCCCACCCAATCGACCAAGCGTCACTCCGCTTCGCGTCGTGAGCGAACCGCCAGAGATTTCCAGAAGTCCATGCCCTTGATTCGCACCGATATCGAGGCTGCCCACGGTTCGGCCAGCGCCCCGAATGACAAGCAACGTTCCGCCGTTCAGGTGATAGGTTCCGACGGATCCCATATCCAAGCCCATTTGCAAGGCATTCATCACGACATCGCCCGCATCCTGCGTCACAACTCCATCCCCACCGGCTACGCCGATGCGTGTTCTGCTCTCGGCGTTGCCAGTCGTTTTCAACGAACCGCCCGAGATCTTCAACGCGCCGATGCGACCTTCCCCCGAACCGACTCGAATGGCATTCAGATTCGGCGACTGACCCTGTGAATAATGAGCATGCCGTTCACCCGCGCCATCGATCAGGACGACGTCGTGACTCGATGGCACAATTCCCGCTGCCCAATTCTTATTCACGTCCCATCGATTGTCGCCATGGTCGGATTCCCATTCGATCACTCGCAGATTCTGGTACGCGCGGACCTCGCGGTCAGTGATCGCACGATCGAACATTGCCAGTTCATCGATACGACCACACAGTCGGCCGCGGATTTCGTGTGACTGCGGATCAGGCCACTGCGGATCAGGCCTCTGCGTTCTAGGCCACTGCGTTCTAGGCCACTGCGGTCCACTAAGACCGCCGTTCCCAATTTCCAACTGACCATCCAACCGCATTTCGTCGGCAACCACTTCGATTCGATGCGCCGACACACATGTGCCATCGATGTATTGCCGACACTCGTCTTGTTCGTCATCCCACACCAACGCAAGATGCACCCAGGTCCCAAGCTGCTCGGGACGGAAACGGAATTCGCTAACGTATTTTGCGACATCTCCATTGGCTGAACGCTGCAACAACTCCAATCGCCCAAGTGCCGGATGGTCCGCCATCGGGACGATCTGCCATCGCACCTCCTCTGCCCCGTGACCCCGGATCGTCCACAGCGAACTGGGGGTCAAGTTCAAGGCATCCAGCCGCAGGGACAGGAAACAACTAAGGGACCTGCGATTGCCCGAACGGTGATTCGGTGACAGCGGAACGAGCAGACGGTCGAAGGGGTTCTTGAATTCGAGCGCGTGCTTCCCTGGCCATCGCCCGACCGCGTGATCACATCCCACGATCGTTCCATCGGTCGACCGACTAGCGCCGACCGCCTTGTTCGTCAGCACCGTATCGGCATCTTTCCGCGTTTGGAAATCAAAATACAGGAAGCAATCGGGATCTTGGACCAACACTTGCCGCCGCCGATCCCAAGCCTCGACCACTTGCTTCACGATGACCTGCTGGCGAGACGACAGTGTGCCGGCGGCAAGAAACTCATTCTTTCGCGACGGGATATCCCGATATCCTCCTTGGCTAACGCCCACGGACTGGCCCTCTTGAAGTTCACGCGTGACCTGGTCGGTTGACGTGGAAACCAGTTCAACCATCCCCTCGATCACGTGCACTTCGGTTGCCGTTTCCCCGCCAACATCCATTGCAAAACTGGTACCTCGGTCAACCACATTGACCATCGGCGTCCGCACGACGAACCCGTGGGCGGGTGGCGGAACATCCACTCGCAATCGGCCGGCAAGGCAGCGAACTTCCATCCCGTTGATCACTTCCAGGTCGCCTGGTCCTTCCAGGCGGACAATCGCCCCGCGATTGGTTTGCAGTTCGATCAAACCGCTTTCGATCTGAATTCGATGCGACACCATCACCTCGCCAACGCTTAGCGGTCGGGTGCCTTCGACCCACTGGACATCCATGACACTGCGCAACATCGCCGCCCAAACGGCTGTCCCGTCTGGGGCGTCCTGGGCGGCGCCGACCGGCATCGACTGGGCCAAAGGGGCGGGTTCCTTGGCCAACACCGTCTGTGGGCGAGCGGTCGGCCCGCCCCGAGTTTTCTTTAGCATTCGATAGCCTGCAAACGTCAGCGCTACCGATGCTGCGATCGCAGCGAGCATCAACAGCATCGCCCGACCAGCCTTCGGCTGCGGCAGCGACGTATCGGGCGAATCCCCCAAATTGACGCCGGCCCCCCAACTCTCTTGCCCCCATTGGCGTAGCATCGAATTCATGTTCGCCCGCGCCCAGAATTCATCACGCGCACGCGGCGAAGCCAAAAGCATCTGTTCCAATTCGCGTTTTGTTTCCTGACAAAGCCCTTCGTCAAGATACAAATGGATCAACACATGCAGTCGTTCAATGTCCATCGTTTTGGCCCGCTAAACGAGTGTCGATACAATCCTGAAGCACGTCGCGGGCTCGGGACAGGACCACGTACACCGACTCGGTCGTCCAGCCCAGCAATCTCGCAATCTCGCCAGCCTTATGAGCGCGAACATAGCGAAGATCGATTGCACGACGCGTATGTGGTGCAAGCGAGTCCAAACATTTCTGCAACGCGACAAGCTGTTCGTCGCGAACGTCCTGCGGCTCTGGCGAATGGACCAAACAAACCGCCTCGATCACCTCGGGCGATAGACAGCAAGCGTTCTTTCCCTGTCGTCTGCAGTCCTCCAGCACCTTTAGCTGGGCGACTCGGCAGGCCCACGCGACGAAGTTCGTCCCGCGCACAAACTCGTCCGACTTTGCTGCGATCGTCAGGAACGTTTCCTGCATCACATCATCGGCCCGACTCATGTTGGGAAGGATACTGAGCACAAATCCGCGGATCCGTGGCGAGTGTTTTACGAACAATCCGTTCACGTGGTCTTGGTGCGAATGGAGGCTATCGGTCATGTCATCCACCCATCGTTGTTCATTTCCAATTTGTCGTCAGTGGCCCCATGGATATGAGAGAGGTTCGAAGAACCTGAACAAAGAAAACGGAAAGAAGCAGGGAAAAGGTGAGCACGCGGCCGGGACCACCAAGATCCCGTCGCCGGCAGCCGACTGCCCAACGCTTAGAATAGAAGATTTGCCGGCGTCCAGCATAAAGTGACTTTTTTCTTACTTTCCATGTTAAGAATCCATTAGGATCCCTCATATAGCCTTTAGGTCCGGCAAACGACCACTGAATCTGATTTTCGGATGGACTATTCCCGCTTGCCGTGATCCATCTGCTTCATTTTGAGTCATCTCTATTCTCGAGGAAGACTATGAAAATCGCTCAAAAGCGAGGTTTCACCCTAGTGGAACTGCTCGTCGTCATTGCAATCATTGGAGTACTGGTGGGGCTGCTGCTGCCCGCTGTGCAATCCGCTCGCGAAGCCGCTCGGCGGATGAGCTGCAGCAACAACTTCAAGCAACTGGGGTTGGCCATCCACAATTACCATTCGGCATTCAACCAGTTGCCAACCCACGGGACCGGAACTCAACCGGGAACCCCCGACGCCTGGTTTCGACCTTCCAACCTCGGCAATCGCTATCGATTAAGCATGCTTGTTCCCATCCTGCCGTTTATCGAGCAGCAGGCGCTGTGGGAGCAGATTTCGAACCCCAACCAGAATCGGACAGACGGCACCGTCCAAAATCCACCGTGGCCACCGATGGGATCCACGCCGGACCAAATCCAATACATCCCCTGGGCCACGGAAGTCAACGGCTACCGATGTCCGAGCGATCCCGGGTTTGGGCTGCCCGCTTTGGGGCGAACCAATTACGCAACCTGCTTTGGTGATTCCAGCTGGCGAACCTACTTTGGCCCGTACAACAATCAGCGAACGGCGATCACCACGGGTGCATCGAGACAAGCCAATGCGGCCCACCGCGGCATGTTCAAACCGCTTCAAAAATCACGCTTCCGCGACTGTCTGGATGGACTGTCCAACACGATCGCGATGGGCGAAATTGCCACCGACCTTGGCGACAACGACAATCGGACCAATGCCACCGAATCGGCCCCGAACTCCAGTGCCCCCGGCGTCTCGCTGGGCGGCATTCGAAACAATCCCGCCGTCTGCAAACCGTTGGTCGATCCCCTTAGACCCCGATTTTGGGCACCTCAGTACGTGATGCAATCGCGGAAACTCTTCGCACGCGGTTATCGCTGGGCAGACAACGGCGCGTTGTTTTCCGGATGCATGACGATCCTGTCGCCGAACCGCGAAGTCTGTGGTCCTTACAACACGCTGGGCACCACGTTGGTTGCAACGATGTCCAGCCGCCACCAAGGCGGATGCCATGTCCTGATGGGTGATGGAGCGGTCAAGTTTGTCACCGATTCCATCGAAGCCGGCGACTCTACCGTTGGCAATGTCTGGCTCAACGGCACCGGCGTCCGAACCCCTGGATCGGCCAGCCCCTACGGACTGTGGGGCGCACTGGGTACGCGTGCCTCGCGAGAAGTCATTGACCAAGAAATCTAGTCCCGCCTTCATTCGTTCCGCCGCGAATGTCCGTCGGGCCTTGAATGCCAATGACACCTTGGGTTTCGCGAGGCACGAATGTTCATTCCTCCATCCACTCACCGAGTCAACATGATGAAAGCAACTCCCTTTCTAACGCTCCTGTTCCTCGTCGCTTTGGTCGCCGGCTGTGGCGACGATTCCAACCGAACCGTGACCGGCGATGCCGACGCGCAGGCGATTGCCGACTATGAAGCCGAACTTGCCAAAGTGACCGGCCAGGACATTACCGAAACCGAAGAATAGTCGTTCGCATGCGACATCCCCCCCGCAGCCACTTGAACCGGTCACTGAAACCGGTCATCGCGTTCAGCCAGCGAGGTTCGCGGGGGATCCATGCCCTGATTTCTGTCCAGGCGACACCAGCACCAACCGCCGTGTGAAGCCTTCGCCTGTTTCGCCGGTCAGCATGCTTGACGGATCAGCGTGCTTGACCAAGCAGCATCGGGCGAACAAATTCCTTGCCATCCCAGCCAATATCGGGCGATCCCGGTCTCTGGTAACGGTGGCGTTGCGCTCCATCGTTATCCTGCCCCCCCTCTTTTTCGGAAGTAGAGAACACCTATGAATTCAGCCTCACCGATGTTTCTCGGCCTGATGGCAGCGGTCTGTTTCGCTGAAATCCAAGCAGCCGAACCGAGTGAGGTAGCCGAGAGCAGTCCGAACATCGTGTTCATCCTTGCCGATGATCTTGGCTATGGCGACGTTCATTGCTTGAACCCCGACGGTGGCAAGATCGCCACGCCAAAGATCGATCAGTTGGCGTCACAGGGAATGACATTCACCGATGCCCACAGTTCCTCGTCGGTCTGCACGCCGACCCGGTACAGCATCCTGACTGGGCGTTACAACTGGCGGACAAGGTTGCAAAGAAGCGTCTTGTACGGCTTTGCTCCACCGTTGATTGATCGCGATCGAATGACCGTCGCCGGGTTCCTGCAACAGCACGGGTACACGACCGGGGCAATTGGCAAATGGCACCTGGGCATGGATATCCCGTGGACCGACGACACTCCGCTGGAAGGTCACAACCCACAGAACATTGATTGGGCCGCACGAATCAACAACGGCCCGGTCGATCGCGGCTTCGACTATTTCTATGGCATCTCGGCGTCCCTCGACATGCCGCCCTACCTGTACATCGAAAACGATCGCTTCGTTGGACAGGGAACCGTCACGAAAGCGTTTCGCCGAAAGGGGCCGGCCGATCCCAGTTTCGAAGCGGTTGATGTCCTGCCCATGATTGCTGAAAAGTCGGTCGACTTCATCCGTCAACAAGATGGTACCCAACCGTTCTTTGCGTACATCGCCTTCACGTCTCCTCACACCCCCATCCTGCCGTCAAAGGACTGGCAGGGCAAAAGCGAAGTGGGCCCGTACGGCGACTTCGTCATGCAAACGGACGCAGTGGTTGGCGAAATCGTTGCAGCCGTCGACCAGTCGGGATTCGCAAACAACACAATCGTCATCGTCACCAGCGACAATGGTTGTTCCAAAGCGGCTGGCATCCACGACATGATTCGCAAGGGGCACCACCCCAGTGGCCCGTTCCGCGGATCCAAGGCTGACTTGTGGGATGGTGGACATCGGGTTCCGTTCTTCGCCCGCTGGCCTGAAAAAATCGTCCCCGGAAGCGTTTGCGACCAAACCATTTGCCAAGTTGACTTGATGGCGACTTGCGCCGACCTGGTGCACAGCAAGATTCCGGACGGCGCAGCCGAAGACAGCGTTAGCTTTCGGAACGCATTGTCGGGCGACAAAAACCCAGCTTCTCGCGATGGCCTGATTCACCATTCCATTGGTGGCCATTTCGCCTATCGACAAGGAAGATGGAAACTGTTGCTGTGCCGCGGATCGGGCGGGTGGTCGTCGCCCAACGAAAATCAAGCGGCAAAGAACAAGGACCTACCGATCGGCCAACTGTATGACATGGACTCTGATCCTGGCGAAACCAACAATCTTTACTCGGTCCACCCCGACCTGGTTGCAAAGCTTCTCGCCAACCTAAAGTCAGACATCCACAACGGCCGCAGCACGGCTGGCGCTGCGGCAACGAACGATGTTGCGATCCAGGTCCAAAAGATTTCGCCCTAGGACCGTGCGAGAAAAAAAGAGTCCGCTCAGTCCTTCGGCGGCTGCACTTTAGCGGACGAAAATCGTCGCCGGCATCACGGTGCGTCCTTGGAATCTGATTCTCGCAAGTTCGAAAAGACATCCCCGGTGGGTGCATCGGGCAGCGTCGATCGCCACTGGGAAATCGAAGCGTTCAGCTCCCTGACGATCTCCGGGTTGGTGCCGGCCAGATCGTTCTTTTCCAACGGATCGGCAACGATGTCGTACAGTTCCGACATGCTTTGATCGCGATCGGTCAACAGTTTCCAGTTGCGGTCGACCGTGGCATAAGACACCCAATGGTACGAACCTTTGGCTTTGGCCGAACCTCGCCCCGACATCTTCCAGAACAGTGGGATGGACCGGCCCACCGTCGCTTCGCCAGTCAACGCTGCGATTTGCCCAACGCCATCGGGACGATAGCTTGGCGGCAACTTGACTTCCGCGATCTCACAGAACGTGGGCAGAAGGTCCACTGCGGAAATCATCGATGTCTTGTCGATTTTGCCTTTTGAGATCTTTCCCGGCCAACGTGCGATGAACGGAACATTGATACCGCCTTCGAACAGGGCGGCTTTGTAACCCTTGCGACCTGCAGTGATTCCTTTGGACGCCGCGATTCCATACCCACAACCTGTGGCGCTGTCGTGCATCAATTCCAACTCTTTTCCGCCTCTGGCTGGGCCGTTGTCGCTGCTGAAGATCACCAGCGTGTTCTCAGTCAAATTCAATCGATCCAGTGCATCGAGCACCTCACCGATCCGGTCATCCGCATGCGATAACACCGAAGCGTAAATCTGATCGGTTTCATCCAGTCCGCTATCGCGAAATCGCCAACGGTATTTCGGGACGGTGTGAAAGGGAGTATGCGGTTCGTGCATCCACAGATTGACAAAAAACGGCTTACCCGCTTCGTGGCTCGCTTCCATGAATTCGATCGCGTGATCCGCGTCCTCGTGAACCGGCATCTGTTCCCCCGAGCAATTGAATGCACCGTAGGTGTCGTAGCCATACACAGCCGGCGACGGCGAGTCCGGGATCATGTTGTTGGACAGATGCCATTTCCCAAAGTGAGCCGTGGCGTAACCACCGCTTTGCAATAGCCGCGGCAGCGTCACAACATTGGCATCCAACCAATCGGGCATATTCCGTTTGGCGTTGCTTGGAACCCAAGCAAAGTGCCCGTCAATGTTGTATCGGGCCGGATAATGTCCGGTCATCACCGATGTGCGACTCGGCGAACACACGCCGCTGGCAACGGTAAAGCGATGAAAGTCGGTACCTTCACGAGCCAAGCGGTCGATGTTCGGCGTCTTCACGTAGGGATGACCATGGCAGCCAAGGTCACCCCATCCCCAGTCATCGGCAAAGATAAAGACGATGTTCGGACGGGTTGTCTCTGCCAATGCTTTCAGCGGCGACAAACACGTCGCCAGCAAGCAAGTGGCCAACAAGGCCAGAAAGAAAATCCGCTGCATCGGGATCACTCGTGATGGGGGGGGGATGAGATGACGTAGCTATTCCGATCAATGATAACCCAACACCAGAGCCATGAAGTTGCCATCTTTCACTGCGTCCCGCGAGAAAAGCCGGACTCTCATCGATGGTAAGCGACCAGCGATCAACCAGTGTCGCGATCAAATTCATCTCGCCCCCGCCGCGCAGCGGTTTGCGGGGGGGAGAGAGTTAGAGAGAGGGGGAAGAAAGAAACGACACTGATTGATCGCTCGTTGCTTACTTATCCTGTGATTCGGCCTTCAAAAAGTCGTACTCGGGCGAAACACACTTCCCCTGGGATGACTGGAACACCAACCGCAGCGATTCGCGACTCTCTGGATAGCGTCCTTTGTCGTCCGTGCTTTCTTCCCACTGCTGCAGGTGATCACGATGCTGATTCAGGACCGATTCAAAGTCCGGGTTGCTGGCCAAGTTGAACGTCTGATGGGGGTCGTTGATCAGGTCATACAACTCTTCGACGGGACGATCATCGGCATCATAATAGGACGCCTGCAGTGGGCTAAGCTGACCTGCCGCTAACATCTTTCGCATCGTCACAAACGTTGCGTATCCGTCACGATACTGTGGCTGATACAGCGGGCGGTCGACCATGTAGTTTCGAATGTAGCGAAACCGTTTGGATCGTACGGTGCGAATCCGATCGATTGCATTGCCCATCCGATCACGCGCCGAGATCACGAACTGCTGTGGCTGGTATCGATCGGCGAACAGGTCTCGCCCTTCCATGAACTGGGGGATGTCGATCCCTGCCAATCCGAGAGAACTGGCGGGAATGTCGATGCCGCTAACTAGATCGGATCGTGTGGATCCAGACTTCACGTCGGTTCCAACACTTTCAGGCAATCGTACGATCAGCGGAATCTTGGTGCCGTCTTCGTACAAGAACTGCTTGGACCGCGGCAACGGACTTCCGTGATCGGTAAAGAAGAACACGACCGTGTTGTCCCACAAATCATATTCCTTCAATCCGGACACGATCGCTCCGACCTGCTGGTCCGTTTCCGAAATCTGTTGATAGTGGCGGGCGATCGCGTTTCGAAACACAGGATGATCGGGGTACTGGGGCGGTACCGCAACTTGGTCATCCTCCACATCGCTTTCGGCCGGATACTTCGCGCCGGTTTCGCCGCCAAACTTTCCGCCCTTCAGTTGGATTTGCCCGAAGAACGTCTTGCCTTGCAACTGTTTCAACCAGGACACGTCGCGTCCCAGCATGTGTGAATGGACCTGCCGGGTCGTAGGACGCTGAAACTCAGGCGAGTACATCAGGTCGCGGTCTCGCTTGAAATTGTAGTCGTCCTTCGCTTCGTTGAACGTCAGGTATCCAGCAGTGCGAAACAGTTCCGCAACGGTCAACAAATCATCGGGCAAAGGCTTTTTGATCATGGTCCGATGCTGGTGCAAACCATGGGTTGTTTGCATGGTACCGGTGATCAACGCGGAGCGCGCCGCCGAACAGACGGGGGCCGGTATGTAGGCGTGCTGAAACAAAACGCCTTCGCTGGCAAGGCGGTCAATGTTCGGTGTTTCAGCGATCGGATCACCATAGCACCCCATCCAGTCGCTCATATCGTCGACATAGATCCAAAGAACATTCGGCCTATCCGCCTGCACTTCACAGGGGCACAAAGCCAACAGCAAAGCCGCCAAAACAACGATGGCTAAAACTGGAAACTGCCGTGATAAAGATGAATTCATGATGACTCTTGATGCCCGAACTTTTGTGGCGAGAAGATCCAACGGATGGCATGTTCGCAT
This sequence comes from Rubripirellula lacrimiformis, assembly GCF_007741535.1. Classification (NCBI taxonomy): domain Bacteria; kingdom Pseudomonadati; phylum Planctomycetota; class Planctomycetia; order Pirellulales; family Pirellulaceae; genus Rubripirellula; species Rubripirellula lacrimiformis. The sequence continues at coordinate 440,029 of NZ_CP036525.1, read as the reverse complement.
TGCCAACGACGCCCAAAACCATCGGCCAATGACAACCGGATCTTCCGATTAGACTAGCATCCGCAGCCAACGTTTGCCGCCGCTGAAGTCCATTAGGATCCAACCAACATTTTCCCAACCAGCCCAAGCAGGAACCCAGCAACGGCCCCCAGAGCGGGAATCCAAGATCGATCGAGCTTTGATTGAGGAGCGATATCCTGGAATGTCAGGTACAGAATTCCGGCAGCGGAAAACAGCATCACCTTCGCCACCACGACCGGATAGGCAGAAAGCCAGAACAGCCCAGTCAAGCCAACGGTGGGGCCCAGCAGTGCCATCAGTGTAAAAGCAACAATGATTCGAGACGATGATATGCCCGCTCTTTCGCGAAGCTCGATCGCTGAATTGAAACCTTCCGGGACAATGCCCCTCCGCCGAACGCGACAACCAAATGCTGGAACTCGCTTCGAACCCGCGCGTTCTTTGTCCATTTCAAACTGGCCAGGAACGCTCCTAACGGCATCGCCAAGCCAGCGACCAACGTCAACAGTACGACCGTCAGCCAACTGTCCAGATTCATGTTTGCTCTGCTTCGACCATCGTGACGATTGTGCGCCGTGGCATTCTAGATCGCGGGATGCACCGCATCGGCCGACTACAAACCCAAGAACACCGCTAGATACGTTGACCGGGTCGCAACCTTTCGTCACTGGCACGCACCCGACACGCCCGGCCACTTTAGCGAACAATCGCGGGCACGGGGACTACCGTATCACAGACGCTAGTAGGGGCAGACGTTCTTGGGTTGAAACGACGACGCCGCCGGGTTTTTCGATCGTGATGGCGAACGCAGCCGGATCGATGACTTGCAGCTTGGCGTCGATTGGCACGATCACCTCGCCCGACTTTGTGACGTCGAACACGCCACCGTCGATCGGTTCGTCGTCACGGGCCGGATCGATGATCCACAATTGGTACTGTTCTTGGGACGGGTCGTTGATGGGCATGTCGACAAAACGCATGAACCCACTTTGCTGCGAATTGCTCCACACCACATCGCCCGATACCGGATTGTCGAATGGCGTGGTGCCTGGGGTCCAACTGATCTCCAGATGATCTTCGGACGTTTGCAGTTGCTGGCGTTGTTTTCCGAAGTCCATTGCTAAACCACCACCGCTTTGGCCCACACCGATTTCTGGTCCCCGGCTGACCCAAACGCCGATGGTGAGCAACAAGCACGCTGCCGCCGCCAACCACGCGATCTGCTCGCGCATGGAAACGCCCGGACGAACACTCCACTGCTGCCCCGGGTCAAGCGTCACGGTTGGTTGGGCGGGTATGTGCGCGGCGGCATCGCTTGCAATCTTTTGTCGCAGATGATCCGGCAGCCGGTCGGAATCTTTCGACGATAACGCCAAATGCAACGCCGACGCGGTCCGCATGAGATCGGCACCTGATTCGGGACGCCCTTGGGGGTAGTGATTGTCGAGCCGCTGCAGCTCGGCCGAATCGAGATCGCCCAGCGCTTCGCCAGCCAACAATTCGTCCCATTCCGATGGAGTCGGCGAGGATGATGATGAACTCATGATCGACTCCCTGTCGCGGTAACTCTTCCCGCCGCACCACCAGCCGCCAAGCGAGTCGCTTCGACAGCATCCGCGCTGCGTTGCATGCAGTCCCTTAACTGGATCAGGCCTCGGCGAGCGTAGGACTTGACCGTGCCCAAGGGCAACGAGAGCTTGCCAGCGATCAAGGTATGGGATGCTCCGTGATAGACCGTCATCGTCAGCACTTTCTGCTGAGTCGACGATAACTTGTCCAAGCATAGCTTGGCTTGATCCGCTTCTTCGCCGCGAACCATCACTTCTTCCGATCCGCTTTCCAAAGCCGTGTCGACTTGGTCGACAACGATCGATTCCATGACAGGTGCTTTCGACTGTTTCCTGCGACGATCGATCAACCTGCGTCGAGCGATCATCGCGACAAATGTCGATTCAGCCGCAACCGCCGGGTCAAAACGCCCGGCTTGTTGCCAAAGTTCCACAAAAATTTCCTGCACGGCGTCTTCGGCGTCGTCAACGTTCCCGATCCACCGCTTGGCCAACGACCAGATCAGACCACCGTAGCAATCTAAACAGTCGTCGACAGCGGAGCGATCGCCTGCCGCGATACGCATCAGAACCGATTCAGTCACGAGGTCATTTCCGGAGTGTGATCAAGCATTCAGAAGACACGAACGTCTACTTTGCCAATTGGACGTACATCTGATCGATTCCGCGACGCAAAGTCCACGCACGTGTCGTGGGGCATTGTTGCGAATCGGCCATCTGGATGACGCTGGTCATTTGGTGGTGAAGCGACGGTTCGACGTTGGCATTCATCAACCCGTGCAACGTCTCACTATAGATGTCTGCACAGGCCCCGTGGTGCCCAGCGTTGAACATTTGGGATCCCTGCACAATGGCACCATGCAGCACCTGTTGCACGCTAGCACCCTTTGCCGGCGGCATCAGCACCGAATCGATCACGTGGATCACACCATTGGAACTGTCGATGTCGGTCGATACCAACCCCGCGTCGTTGATCATCGCACCGGAATCGCCCACCTTGATTGCAATCGACGACCGTTGCAAAGTTTTGGCTGTCTTGGCTGCCACCGCATCGCCTGAATAGACGCGTCCTGCGACGACGTGGTAGGTCAAGATGTCGACCAGTTTCTGCTTGTTTTCTGGCTTCAACAGCGACTCGACCGTTCCGGCTGGCAGTTTGGCGAACGCTTCGTCCGTCGGTGCGAACACGGTGAACGGACCATCGCCGGACAGTGTTTCGGCCAATCCGGCTGCCTTAACCGCAGCGACAAGTGTGTTGAACGAACCGGCCCCGACCGCAGTCTGGACAATGTTCTTGTCCGCGGGCAAGATCACAGAATCGATGACGTGGATCACACCATTGTCACAATCGATGTCCGTCTTCACCACGGTCGCACCATCGACCATGACGGTGGAACCGTCGACCTTGATGTCGATCTGCTGACCTTGGACAGACTTCGCTCCGGTCAGAGACACGACATCGGCTGCCATCACCTTTCCTGGCACGACGTGGTAGGTCAGGATTGCGGCAAGCTTCGCTTTGTTCTCGGGCTTCAGCAGTGACTCGACCGTGCCTGCGGGCAACTTTTTGAAAGCGGCATCGGTGGGTGCAAAGACGGTCAGCGGACCATCTCCCTTCAACGTGTCGACCAAACCCGCTGCTTTGGCGGCCGCGACCAATGTTTGGAAGGAACCGGCCCCCACCGCGGTGTCGACGATGTCGGCGGCATTTGTGTTCACCACAGAGAAAGCGGCGATCGCTGCGGTCAGGCAATAACGCTTGAAAGTCTTCATGTTTCTTGTGCTCTATCGTTGGAATCGAAATACGAACCTTCGCCCGGATGAACGAAGGGACTGGCCGAGTCGAATACGTATTCGTGGATGCGAGTCCAACGGATGCAAGAATTTGAAATCTTTTTCCAGAAACGCATTTCCCGATAGAGAAGAACCGATTGCCGATCACCGCACGTCAAGAATCGACGCTATGCAGACCTACCCAATCCGCCTGAAAAATGATTCGGTTAGTGCGGCAGCAATTTCGCGATCCGGTTGTGATCGCAGTTCGCCGGTGCGTCACTGCAACTAACTCCCCCCAACAGACCGAAGACAAAATCGCCGTCGGCGTGCCGATGTTCCAAGGTGAATCGCATACCACCACGGGGCAATGCACTGGTTTGTTGCGCCGATAATTGCAGCCGCCATAGGCCGCCGGGCTGAAAGTTGCACGTATGGGAATCGGTGACTTCCAGCACGACCAGCTGGTCAATGGTCTGGCTGTAGACCCGAAACCTGGGTTGCTGCCCTGCCCAGTTGATGCTGTTGCGACTGGTGTCCACCAAGTGGAAGGTGACGTCCAAGGGCTGGCCCGGTTGGACTCGGAACCAACAATGACAAGCACGGGTCGTACCCGGCAACCGTTTGACGAGAATGGTCATGAGAGAGGTCGCTTGAATTAGGTTCGGGCCGAGGCAATGAAGGACTGCCTAACGACTGAGCACCAAGATGCTTTGGCAGCTAAATCGCAAAACACGTGCCACACCTGCACCGCCCCATCCAGCAGGATGACCGATGTTGGAAACACGGTTATTTCGCCTATCACGACACTTCGTTTCCCATGGAAGCCAACTGCAAAGTGCAATTTTTCTGGGCAACCTGCCCGTCGCAAATGCAGGCCCAGATGAGGACAGACCGAACCCCTCGATAGCTGCCCGTGAACACGATCTCGTAAAACCGCGGAATTGGATCACCGCAGCGTTAACGCACCAAGTTCTGTTCAATCAAGCGGATCATCGCATCCGTCGATTCGACGGCACCAACCGCGGTCGTTCGGGGGAACAACAGCTTGGGGATCTGGCCTGAACCAGCCTTTTGGTACAGCTGAACGTGTCGCTGCACATAATCACTCGGCAGCGGACCGCGAAGCACGGCATCCAGCTTCTGGCTGTCGACCATCGTCTTCGCCTTCCCAAGGGCCTGGGCGTACCCAGGTTTGGAATCAAACAGGTAGTGATGGAATTCGCCGAACTGTTCCCGGTCAGTCGCCCAGACTGCGATCGACAGTTTCGCAAGATCGCACGCATCTGCATGGGCTGGGTTGGTCGATCGGACGGTCGGATTGCACTTGCCATCGAGCGGAACGGGCAGCGTGATCACAGCCAACCGGTCACCGTACTTTTGCTCGGCTCCTTTCAGCGACGCGTGCGTCCGTTGGCAATGCGGACAGGTGTAGTCGAACATCTCCACGACCACCAACTCGGCATTGGGATCGCCCACCAATGGCCACGAATCTGTCGCAAGTTTGACTCCACCAAGAATCACCACGGAACTCTTTTCGCTCGGTGAATCAACCTGAACTTCCGATACCAAGATGCTGGACGGGTTCATGAACACCGACGACAACCGGATCACCTGCTGTGGATTCCAGCGCTGGTTCATGTTGTCAAGCGATGTTTGCAATTGCGCCGACGCAGGAGGCTGGAACAAGGTGGCGTCATCGTTGTCTGCATCCGTCACTGTCGATGTGGATCCCTGGACAGCCGACGACTGCGGATACTGGATCACTTCAAACGTCTGCGGTTCATCGGCACGGATTTGCAATGTGGCGAGGACGGCGAGTGAAACAACGGCGGCAGAACCGATCCCCGTCATCGCTTGCCTACTGACTGGGTGTTGCCATAGGAAAACGGCTGCCAGGGTTAGTCCGGCGGTGTGCGCAACCAAACAATAAGGACACAGGTGTTGGATCACAAAGATCTGCAAACCGATGAACCAAATTGCGGCGGCCCCGGCGGCCAGCGATGCCAACCCAATGCCCGTCATCCGCAGGCGGCGGTACAGGCTTGCAGGATGGTGCCCCTTCGAGTCTTGTCCCGCCGGATGTCGAGAGCCCGAAACAGGGCGAATCAGCAACAGAGTGATCAACGTCAAGTGAGTCGCGATCGCTGGGATGCTGACAGGAACCGACAACACGCTGGACCAACGGGTGTGCAGCACATGGCTGCAATCAAACAGACTGCCACCGCTGCACCCAGCCACGGGGCTCGAAGTCAGGGACGACCATGCGAGGTAGGTGCTGGTGGCTAACGCGATCCCACTGGCCACAAACATGGTCCACCAAACCGCCGGGGGCAGGGACGACGACTCCGCCCGAGATGCGTTTACACGCGAGGTCCGGTTCGTATTCGGTCTAGCAAAGAAACCGTCATGGAAAGGATGACGCATATCAACACTGGACATTGGAAGAACTCCTACGAGAACCGGGACCGCGATCGGGATGCGAAAACAAGATGCAACCGATCCCTGAAAGCAGCTCGCATGCCAAACGGCCGCATTCCCCCAAAAGCCCGTAAACCGCCAGCAAAAAGAGTCCCCGAGGACTCAAAACGTCCAACATGGTCTGCCACCAACCACCCCAGTGATTTGAACCAATCAATAGACGTCCAGCGGGGTGCGCCGCAGTCGCCCACGAATAGATGAACAATGAAGTCGCACATCCGGTTGCAAATCCGGGTCGGTACAATGCTGTCGAAAACCGTGAGTTTCCATTCACTGCAAACCCAGTTTGGGGGGAGCAACGATTTTGCGAAGATTGCTTCAGGTCCTTTCATTCCCCCTTGGCTCCGTTCACGTTTGACAAGCATTCGGTTGCAATCTCGAATACCTTTCGTGATCCGTGCGTGACATTGTCGCGCAAGTACCAGGAATGGATCGATGCCAGGATCGAACACGACGGCAGTTCAACACTTCGCGCCCACAATCCCGATATGCAAGCGATTCCAGAAAAGATTCTCCTGATCCCCGGCTTGCTTGAGCCTCGATTGCTCTTTTTGCCCTTGAAACTTTCGCTATCCAAGCACGTGGATCATGTGGAATGTTGGCGCGATCGAATTGTCTTTCGTGATTTGGAAACGAGCATCAATCGTTTAGCGGAGGCAATCGCGGGGAAAGTGGCTGAACAAGGTGCGATCGCCATCGTCACGCATAGTTTCGGAGACTGGATCGCACGAGCCGCGATTGCAATGTCTCGCCAGCATCGGGTGACCGCGATGGTTTCGTTGGCGCCAGCGATGCGTGCTGGTTTCTTCCCGAGTCTGCTGTTTGGGTTATCGGGAAATTTGATTCCGGAGATCAAGGTCCTGATGAACCGCGATAGTGCATCGGCCAACCTTGATTGCGACGACCGCGTTCGTCGTTTGGTGATTTGGTCACGATTTGATGAAAGCCTGCGCTCGGTTCCGCTCGATGGCATCTCCAACCTGCAGGTGCAACGGGTCTGGGCAACGCACTTTTCGATCCCTTGGCAACCCAATGTGCTTCACCTTGTGCAGAACTACTTGCTCCATGAAACATGAAATGGATCGATCCATCGAATCGATATCTATCGCCGCAACAGCCGTTAGCACCAGCGTGACTCGGTGTAGCGTCACAGGTTCTAGGTGAAGCGGCCGTGCCAAACGAGTGTTGCTGGACGAGTGATCCCCATCGGCTCGTTTGACGCAGCGAGGTCCGCCATCGGCAGCAGTCGTCCGAAGCCTGCGTTGTTGTTCGTTGAAATCGCCGGACAACTTCGCGGTCCTTCCCATCAATGGCATCGAAGTTGCGTTTGATGTGTGATTCGAAAAGCGGGTGCTGACGATTTCAATGAACCAATGCGTTTCGCCGTGAACGGTTCACTGGACAAACTGCTGAACATCCACCGCGACAGGTTGCTATCGGCGGTCTGTGTTGTTTCGCTGTTTGACGCTTAGCATCGCGAAAGCCTCATCTTACCCGGACTCACAGGGAAACGGATCATGACCAGATCGCACGCTGAAACGTTTGACAAGCCCGTTTGGATTGTGACAGGTTGTTCAACAGGATTCGGACATTCCACCGCAAAATATCTTTTGCAGCACGGTTATCGCGTCGTTGTAACCGCGCGCAACCCCGACGATGTACAGGATTTAGCTCAAATGGGTAACGCCTTTGTACAACGGCTTGACGTTACCGATCGGGCGCAAGCGGAATCGGCAGTTCGTGAAGCGGAGCATCATTTTGGGTGCATTGACGTGCTGATGAACAACGCCGGGGTCGGCTACTTCGGGGCGATCGAAGAAAGTGAAGAACAGCAGATCCGCCAGATGTTTGATATCAACTTTTTTGGCCTGTGCCGTATGACACACCTTACGTTGCCAAGGATGCGAAAACGGCGCAGCGGTACGATCGTGAATGTTTCCTCCATTGGCGGTTTGCGTTCGTTTCCATCGGTCGGCTATTACAACGCGACAAAGTTTGCCGTGGAAGGTTTCTCCGAAGCGTTATGGCAAGAGGTCGAACCGCTGGGCATCAAAGTCATGCTTGTCGAACCGAGCGGATTTCGCACCGATTGGGCGGGTCGTTCGGCAAACGAGACCCAAAATAAGATCGACGATTACGAAGCTACCGTCAGAAAGACACAGCAGCAAATCCGAGACAGCTCGGGACATCAACCAGGCGACCCAGATCTCGCCGCCGAAGCGATCGTCAAGGCGGTTGAGTCCGCACATCCGCCGCATCGTTTGCTGCTGGGCAATGCCGCCTACGACGGAGCAGTCTCGAAACTGGATGAACTTCGTGCAGAGTTTCAGCAGTGGGAATCGATTTCGCGTAGCGTGGATGCGCCGCAAGAAATATCGAGCGACTAAAACTTTCCAAGCGATTGAAATGACGGTCCGACGCTTACGTCCCGATCGGATCATGCCGAGATCGCAATTCGAGACGGGGTCGCTACGACATCTTGGAAGCGGCCTCCCAATCGGCTCCACAATTGAAAAAAGCATCCGATGGCCGTGATCCGAACAATCCAGGTCTCCAAAGCGTTCGACGAATCGGCTCCACTACGACGAAACATCCTTCTCATCTTCGATTTCGCCGACGAGTTCTTCCAGCACATCCTCCAACGTGACCACGCCCAATGTCTCTTGGTTGTCCTGAACGACGGCTAGGTGCATGTGTTGATCGCGAAATCGCAACAATAGATCATCACTGCGATCTGCTGCGTCGACGATCATCGGCTTCACTGCCAGCTGCCGCACTTTCTGCGTTGACTTGCCATGAAGGATCGCCTTGAGCAGATCGCGACTAAGCAAAGTTCCTTGGACATCGTCGATCGTATCGCCAAAAACTGGATAGCGTGAAAACTCGCTACGCTCGACTTCCGTTGCTGCTTGCGATACCGAAGCCGACGCGGCGATCGCCCGGACTTTGTCGATCGGCGTCATGATGTCACTCGCAGTGCGATCGTTGAGCGCAAATGCACGATGGATTAATTGATGTTCATCCGTTTCAATGTGGCCTGCTTGGTGGCCGATTCGCACCAGCGATCGAATTTGCGGTTCGGTACCGATTTTTCGGTTTCCGGGCGTCAACCGATTGGTCAACCAGGCCAGTGGAACGACCAATGGAAACAGCACACGTTCGCCGAACAGTATGGCGGGAGCAGAGAATCGGGCAACGAGCGGTGCATAGTGATTGCCGATCGCTTTGGGAAGTATTTCCGAGAAGACAATCGTTCCCAATGTCAAAACGACCGTGATAACGACCACGCCAGTCGACGAAAACAGCCTAAACGCTTGATGGCTAACGATCACGGGGCCAAGAACATTGATCGTATTGGTTACGATCACAATCACTACCACGGATTCCCGCAAGCGAAACTTGATGTCCCGCAAACGTTCGGCACCGTAGCGCTGTTGCTGAACCAGTTCGTCAACTTCTGGTCGCGTTACGCTCAGAACTGCCGCATCGACCGCAGCCATCAGACCAGACAGAGCGAAAAACGCGACGACGACCAGAATCAACACGATCATGCAAATTACCGATAGTAGTACTGAAACCCAAATGGCCCAACGTAGACTTGCACACCGGGTTGACCATCACGTTGATAGAACTGGCGATACGCCGGAGCCCCTCGGTAGTAGCTAGAGTAGGGAGCCGGGCGTGGACGACCGCCATACCAGTAGCCGTCATTCGGGCGATACGGATACGAATATCGATAAGCAGGCCGATGCCGGTAGACTGGCCCATGGTCGGAGCGGCGCCCCGTGTGGTAGTCAACGAACTGGAAACTGGCGTCGCTGGCATCCATGCGTGACGCGTCACGCGGCTGGGGCTGGGCCGATTCCGATGGCGTCGAATCAGTGTCCTCGTCCAGATCCATGATGTCCTCGCCTTCATCGATGATCGCCTCTCGCAGTTCTTCCAATTGGCGACGCAGTTCTGACATTTCCGCACGCCATGACTGCGGTGGTGCGAACGAACCGGGCACTCGATCATCTAGCTCAGCAACGGGCATGCGGAAACTGAAGATGGGTGGTGCCGATGCGCCAGCGCCTAGTTGAACCTCACGCTGATTGTCGGTGTCACCCGCCAAGGTCAAAGTGATGCTATCGCCCGATTTACGAGACTCAATCGCATCGACTAAATCCTTCGCTGAATCGATTTTTGTTTCGTTGATCGCCACGATCACATCACCCGGCTTCAACTGGGCAGTAGCCGCTGGGCTGCCGGGAATCACTTGGCTGATCTTGGCACCGATCGTTCCATTGGCCTCTAGCGTCACGCCCAAATAGGCGTCACCCGCACGATGAGCGGTACGACTTGCCGTCGCCAAGACAACTTTCTTATCCGATTCTTGGCCTTCATGCCAAACGGTGGCAAGCACCTCGGTCCCCGGCTTATGCGTCCGAATCGCGGCAACCAAATCGGCCGGTTTTTCGATCGGCTGACCATTGATCGCCATCAAATAGTCCCCAGGCCGAATGCCGCCATGGTCGGCCGGCCCATCGATTACAACAACAGCCACGTGAACGCCAACTCCAGGGCTGTCGGTGACTTCGATCCCGAATCTAGCGTACTCGTGATCGCCAACCGGCTGAACGACTGCGTCTTGCCCGTATGACAACGCGGTGAGAAGGCAGGGCAAAATACAAAACGTTGCGAGAATGCATTTGGTCCACATAGGTCGAGCTCCTTTAACGGAAGGATGCGAGAACGAAGATCTTTACAGTTTTGGAAACAGTTCACGTAGCGGCTTGGGAATGATGGCTTGGATGTCGTCCATTTCTCGTTTGCCGACATGAGACGCGACCATCTTCAGAACGGCGCGCGTCAATTTTTCTGGGTCCACGCTTTGATCGTCCGGGAACGCTTCGCAGACATGCCCCAAGAACGCTTCTTTGGACCGATGTTTGACGGGTATTTGGTCGGGCTGCCAGCCTTCGTAGAACATGCCGCGAATCAACATCGGCAACTGCGCGGCGAAGTCAGCAGTCTCGTGGATGGTCAATCGGTCGCGCAGGGCGTGCAGTACCGCGCACATCCCATGATAGGTCATTGTGCCAGTCATGATCGGGTTCTCCGGAAGCGTGATGGAAACGACAGATTTGACAATGCAATTCGCGGACCATCATGGATGCGATCGCCCCGCACGGGCGCGAGGTTTGCACCGCTGGACGTACGGAGGATTCAAAATGACAGACTCACCACAACTCGATCGCCCATGGTTAATCGCAGTGTGGCCCGGCATGGGACACGTTGCCTTGAGTGCCGGATATTATTTGATGTCTAAACTGGGCATGAACCAATTTGCCCAACTGACGCCCGGCCAACTTTTCGACGTCGACACAGCCATCGTGAAAGAAGGTCTGATCCAAAGTCCGCATCGACCGCACAGCCGGCTATTTGCATGGAAGGCACCGCCGGGCGGCCGCGACGTGATCGTATTCATCGGTGAATCGCAGCCGCAGTTCGGCAAACTGGCGTTCTGTGAACGATTGATCGACTTTGCCCGCGATCAGGGCGTCGAGCGACTGTTCACGTTCGCCGCGATGGCAACCGAGATGCAACCGGGCAGCGAGGCTCGCGTTTTTGCTGCCGCGACGCAGCAACCAGTACTCGATGCCATGGCCAATTTTGACGTACAGATCCTTGACGATGGTCACATCGGAGGACTCAATTGGAACCAGAGTCAGACGAGGGTGAAGAGACGACGGGCGAAGATTCGCAGTTGGCTTCACAGCTTTCACCAGAAACCGAACAGCGCATCGAATCGTTGTTCCAAATCGCCAGCAAAGATCGTAGCCGAGCGTTTGAGTTAAAGAGTGAACTCTACCGATTGGGCGTATTCGATCAGTACGAAAACCGTTTCTTGGACCTATTCAAGACACCGTAGATGGTGAAAGACTTCTCAACATCCCAACAAACCCGATGCGTAAGCAAGGAACGAGTCAGGAAAAAGATCCTCGCATACGCGTCGGGTTGATCTCTTTTCAATCCAAGATCGGGTGAACCGAACGAACAGAATCGCAGGGCCCTTCGCTACTTCGCTTGCACGGTAATTCTTTTCGACTTAGCCTCTTCGCCCTTTGGCAAATGGACTTCAAGGACTCCGTTCTTGTAGCTAGCTTCGATCTTGTCGGCCTCGATCCCAGTCGGCACACTCATCGCTCGGTAGAACTTCCCATAGCTACTGAAGTGACCGTTGCTATCGCCGGTTGATTCTTGCTCGGACTTATGTTCGGCCTGCATGACCAAGCGACCGGCTGAAAGCCGCACGTCGATTTCGTCAGGCTCAAAGCCGGGTGCTTCAGCGCGCACGACGATTTCGCTTTCCGCATCCTGTACATCGCAGCCCCAGCCGCGATTCCAGGCATCGTCGAAATCGCCACTCCATATTCTTCCCAGCATGCGGTCGAAGTTGGCGCGGAACTGTGCAAGTTCATTCTTGGGATCGACTCCCATCAGTTCGGAGTCGCTTTGTTGTTTCCTGGGGATCAAATTCTTGAACATCGTTTGGATTCCTAAGATTGGAAGGATGAAGTAAGTAAACCGGCGGCCATCGCCGCTGGTGTCGCATTGGTGCGTCGTCGTAGTGAACCTGCGGCTAGGCGCCGCCGAATCTACCTGCCTGGTTTGTCGCGACAGACCGACTGGAACTAAACCGCCTTGACGGCGATTCGCTTAGGCTTGGCGGCTTCGGCCTTGGGCAAATGCACGACCAAGACACCGTTATGCACTTCCGCATTGATCGCGTCGGCGTCGATCGATTCGCCGATCGTGAAGGCACGTCGAAAATCACCGACGCCATATTCCCGCCGCAGCACTTGCATGGTTGCATTGCGTGGCTCCACTCGGCCGGCAATGACAAGCTGCTCGTTCTCGTAGCGAATATCCAAATCGTCTTGCATGACGCCTGGCAAGTCGCCGTAGAGAGTCAGTTCGTTCTCGCTTTCGGTGATGTCAAACCGGGGTTGAAACAACGGTGTTTGACGAGTGGGTTCCGGCGTGCCTTGCGCGGCCGCAGGCTGGGCAAGTGTGGTTTATGCCATGATTAGGATCCTTGATCTTGTGAAAGTTGATTGAATGAAGTGAAGGGACTTGAGTCCAATTCCGACCGCGATTTTTTGCTAGCCTGCAGCAACCTGGATTCGCCGCAGATTGATCGCCGGGAATGCTTGTGGGCCAGCAAGCGAACCGTTGCCACGACCAAACAGTTGATCCATTTCGCTTTGCAACCGGTTGAGCTCACGCGGCCATGTGAATTGAAACGCCATTTGATTCTCCTTCAGAATTTGCTTCGTAGCGGAAGTCACCATGACTTTCGGCGGAGGTGTGACACGTCAGCTGATGAGTCACCATGGCGCCAACGATTTGCAACTCCTGTACCAAATTCGTTCTTCACTCGGTTGCTTCCATCGCAACCGTCGACATCGCGACCTGCGTCATCCCTAGGGGGAAAGGGTTCCAAATGCGTTGGACGTCACCGCGCTGAAGTCGGTGATCGACCGCCTGTCTTTCATAGCACGCAGGAATGATGGGGTAGAAACTCATTCGTCGTTGGGGCATCATTCCGTTGATGACGCATCGGTCCGTTCACGACGCCGCGTGAAAGCCGGACTGATTTCCTAAAATGCCAGCGACTGAAAACCGATCCCCGTTGCAAACAATCCTACCTCGATGTCAGAGGTTTCCTGATTCAAGATTGTGCGATGCAACAGCGTCAACTTTCCGTTGCAAGGCGATACGGTTCAACGCTCCAAGATCAAGCTTTCCCAAGTTGGTCATTGGAATTTCGTAGACTTCGATGAAATCAATGGGCTTTGGAATCCAGACCGCCGGCAAATCATTGGTATCCAAAAGTCTTTTAACAATGTCGGTTGCTGAAGTGTCCCCCCAAGGCACATGGATCACGATCAAACGTTCACCCTTGTGTGCATCGGGGATCGCCGTCACAGCGACATGCCGTTGCTGATCGGATGGATCGTTGCCCAGCAAAGTTTCGATCGCATTCTCCACCGTTGCATGAGGCACCATTTCGCCCCCGATCTTTGAAAAGCGTTTTTTGCGTCCGGTGATCGTGATGAATCCATCGGCGTCCAGCTTTGCAAAGTCGCCGGTGTCATACCATCCATCACAAATCACTTCATCCGTTTTGTCCGGCAAATTCAAATATCCCAACATCACGTTTGCACCGCGTACGAGCAGCAACCCCTGTTCACCAATGCCCACTTCGGCGCGCGATTCGGGATCAACGACACGGACTTGCACACCCGGCGCGGGGCGTCCAACGGATCCTGGCCTGTCGTTGACTTGCAAAGGTGAAAGCGTACGATGCGCCGGAACATTCACCGACGCCCACGGCGACAGCTCCGTCGTTCCATAGCCCTCCACTGGCGTGGCGCCGAACTTTTCGGAAAACGATTTCGCCAGACTCGCTTCGAGACGTTCGGCACCGACGATCGCTAGATCCAACTCAGCAAAATCTTCCGGTTGGCATCTTCGCAAATACAGCTTCAGAAACGTCGGTGTCGAGAACAGAACGGTCACATGATATTTCTTGGCCAACTGACCAATCGCTTTCGTTCCGAAGGGATCGACGTGGTACACCACCGTCATGTTCAACCCGAACGGCAACCACAGCGCCGCTGAGTAACCGAAGGCGTGAAAGAACGGCAGAATCCCGAGCACGACGTCGTCCTTGCGAACGCGATAGAGCTGACGAATGGCGTCGGTGCTAGCCGCCAGATTGCCGTGCGATAGCATCACACCTTTGGGGTCAGCGGTTGTGCCAGAAGTGAACAGGACCGCCATCAAGTCATCTTTTTGGGTGCGATGGAGTCCTAGCATCCGATCGAGTAGAAAGCTCGGCAGCCCATAGGCGGCAAGCCCGCAAACGAGCTTGTCGCGCCAAGTTGCCTGCAGAGACAAGTCTTCGATGCAGACCAGTTTCGCCGAAAGTTCAAACGGTCGCCGTTTGAGAAATTTTCGGCTGGTTAGGACGTGCGAAATCGCGCACGCGCGCAGGCACGTTTCGACACACTCGCTGGTAAACGTGTAGTTCAGGTTGACCACGGCCTTGTTCGACAAACCGATGCCGACATTCGCTAGCACCGCGCCTACCGATGGCGGCAACAGCACGCCGATCATCGCATCGTTGTTGTTGACCACACCTGAGCGCATCAGCATCCGGCGTGTGACCAACGCCGCGGTTAACAAACGTCCCCCTGATAAGTCCATTCCTGTCGAATCAGCCGCCTGACGTCGAAACAGTCGCGATCGGCAAGTACGAATGAAGTTTTGCAGAGGAAACATGGCCTATTCCAGTGCCGCCTGGCACGGTTGTGATACGCGTTCGATTCATCACCCCAGCAGTCTCTCGCACCCCTTGTAGCAAAAACGCTCGCTCATGCGTCGCCACCACATCTTACAGGTGCATCACTTCGTTCCCTCTGTTTCAGTTCCGACACTCGTCAACCCAAATATCAAATTTTGACACGGCACTCGATTTGAATGGGGGTCACGTAAACAGTACGAAGCAAACTGTGTTCCGTTCCTGTCCCAGGCATGGGAATCAGCAGCATCGCCACGAGTCCGCTAAGGCACGTAGTTTGCTTCTGACATCTCGCTTTGACGTGATCGGTGAAGTGGATCCCCGATCGACCAAGCGGGCGGCGGTTCCGGTGGATGTCGTCTACCGACTGGCAGAAGCAATCAACGAAGGCATCAGCCCTATTCGCCAGCGGCCTCCGTATTCGAGGCATCAACAAGGCCCGTGATGCGGCGGTTGGTTCGTGGGACTGCGACGGCAACGCCCAGCGACGCGATGCGAGTTTCTTGCCAAGCTGATCACGAAGGGCACGATTGGCACAAACGGTGCATTAGCACCACCAGCATCGTTAGATCAAACCGGCCGGCAAACCGGCACTGGTTCATTGAGACGTTTTCCAAGCAGTGGACGAGGTAACAAGCCATCTAGACCAGATGCGTTACCAGCACCAGTACAAATCATTTTCCCATTTGCCGAGTGACAACCATGGCTACCACAACTGCCCAATCACCACTTCTAGCCAGCAGCGTGATGCAGCGAGATGTCGTCACCCTGCTTGAGTCCGATACGATCCAGGACGCCGTGGACAAACTGACCGAGAACCATGTGTCGGCGATCCCCATCGTCACCGTAGATGGACAGCTCGTGGGAGTCCTTACAGTCTCTGATCTGCTGCGATTGGTTCAAGACGCTGAACAATCGCTCGAGGATCGGATGACGATCTACGAGAACTGTTTTTGGCTTACCGAGCTGATTCGAGACCAACTTGGCAACGATGAAGTCACCACGGCGATGTCTGGATCGCCGGTCACGGCTAGACCGAATGATCCCTTGCAGCGGGTCGCCAAGTTAATGCTAGATCATCACGTGCATCACATTCCGATCACGGACGCCGACGAACACCTGGTGGGCATAATTTCATCGTTCGACTTCGTCCGACTCGCTACGAATGCCGTGTGAATCGCCGTAGCTGATCGCATCAACGTGACGACAATTGATGCAAAGCATTTCTTTAGACACTTGCGCGAGTAACCGGACTGTTGCGTTCGCCGTTGACGGATGTTCAGAATCATTTCGCAATACCGGATTCAGCCGCCAAACCGACGGTCAGAAATTCTGGCGAACCCCATGACGACGCAGGTCGATCGCTGCCAGGACGGACTCCTGCCTCGTCCACCACGAATTCCATTTTCCGTGCGTTGCTTAGCCGTTCTGGATCAAATGCCCTGCTGATTTCGTGAGCCGCGACGCGTCAGTGGCTGGGCATTGCCGTTGAAAGTTCGATTTAATCAGCAAGCTGCTAGCGATGGTTCCCACGTTCAACCGGGACTCAAGTCCAAACGACGAATCCGGCCCCCCCAACCATTCCTGTCTATCCGCCTAGCTGCGGTGATTGCACCCAATTCCGCCTGAAGAGAGTGTCCAACTTACGGCACTCTCCGAGAGGCGGAAGCGTCACGTCGGTAGCCTCGGCCACCAGCATTTGGCATCCCCCAAAGACCATCTCGGCAATCGCTAACCGTGGTTCCCGCCACGGCAAAGAACTGCCGCCGCGCCGCGGCGAAGCTGGACGATCTCTGAGGGCGGTTCTACCAACAGAACCATTGCTGACGTGTACCATCGAACGATTGAATCCGAATCAGCCGTGTCACGCACGGTGTTCAATGCCCCATGATGAACCGGTGATTCATGATTTGGTGTATATCCACTGGGAACCGCTCGCGGTCGCGGGCACGAATCCAATCGCGATAGTAGTTGTCAACGGCTTTCAGCACGTCGCTACGACTAACAATACCGACCAAGTTCCCATCCTGGACGACCGGCAAATGATGGAAACGATGGCTGGTGAAGATCGAGGTCAGCGTGAACAGGTCGGTTTCCGAACTAACGCAGGTAGGGTGCCTACGCATGATTGTCTCGGCCGTCTGTGGCGGACTGGGATTGCCGTAAAACAGTTCGTTCCCGACATGTTCCAAGCAGTCCCCTTCTGACACGAAGCCAAGCAGGCGGCATGCACCGTCCTGGTCGTCGACGACGGGCGTGCTGGCGAGTTTATGTTCCAGCAAGAAACTGATGATATCAGCAAGTTGCATCTTTGGCCCGATCGTCTGAACTTTGGAAGTCATGATGTTCGAGGCGAGCGGCATTGGCTGCGTGTGCACGGCGGTCTCCGAAGTTAGTAGATCTCAAGCATCAGCCAACACACAGCAAACGATGCGCCAGCGTTCGCTGACGGCCATTGACCAATAGCGCTCGCAGCAGCGCGCTCCCATCGGTGCAAATGTTCCATTTCGTCACATTCGATTTTTCGCCAACGGCAAGAAACCATTCGGCCTGCCGTCGCGTGACACTAGCCTACAGACCAGCAGCTTGACCGACATTGCCTCCCAAAACTCGCAGTGGCACGGGGAATGCGTGGCAAGCCAGTCATGGATAGCCAGGACGAAATCGCCACAAAACCGAAACGCACCCACTGGATCAACGGATGGACGGTTGCCCAGGTGGGGTTCGCCTTCTGTTTCTCTTCTGTGGTGTTGGCCGCAGACCCGGAACCGCCGTCGCTGGCGCCACAAAGGTTGTGCTGTTTCATGTTAATCAAGACCTGTCGAACCGTATCGAGTGACCTTGGCAAGCGCAAAGGGCGACCGACCGAAAACGGGAACCCTTCGCGTAAGCAGATCGAATGCGGTGCGGGACGTGTCACTGCTGGAAACAGATTAACGGACTCGATCGTCAAGCCCCGGCAGTTACCTTTATGACCATTCTCGCTTGGATCATCACCAGCGGGATTTTGATGAGCTGCATTGCCTTGGTCGGCGCGGTCACGCTGCTGATGACGCAGTCGGCGCTCGACAAAATCCTGCTGCCACTTGTGGCGTTTGCGGCCGGATCGTTGATTGGTGGTGCGGTATTGCACATGCTGCCGGCAGCCGTCACGGCGACGAACAATGATTTTTCGCTGTACCTTTGGCTACTTGCTGGATTCATGTGTTTTTTTGCGTTGGAACAGTTCCTGAACTGGCACCACAGCCACTCCAGCGACCCCAAGTCAGTCGACCGACAACCGCTCACCTACATGATCCTTATTGCCGATGCTCTCCACAACTTCATCGGTGGCATGTCAGTAGCCGCCAGCTTTCTGATCAGCGTCCCACTAGGCATCACGGCGTGGCTGGCTGCTGCGGCACACGAAGTCCCCCAAGAGCTTGGTGATTTCGGAGTGCTGGTCCACGGTGGATGGGACTCGCGTAAAGCGTTGCTCTTCAACTTCCTATCGGCATGGACGTTTTTGCTAGGTGGTTTGATCGCGTATCTGGCCGCGGACCATATCGAAGTGGTGTTTTTAGTGCCGTTTGCCGCGGGCAACTTCATCTATATCGCAGCGGCCGACCTGATTCCGGAGATCAAAAAAAGTAACGAAGTCAAACGCAACCTCATTCACTTCCTCGCCTTCAGTCTCGGGATCGGATTGCTGCTAGCGGTTCGCTGGCTGGCGGAATAGACGGGCACACGCTTTGCTGTGGGGATTTCGCGTGGCATCCAGACCTCAATCAGGGACCAGCACGATGAAGACGATCGACTTGGAAACTCAACATCACGATATGGTCCAGCATCCGCTCCATGCGCTCGGCGTACATGACCGCCGGATACCCGATGCGATGCTGCGGGTGCCTCGCGAACGGTTCTTGCCAGAGGACATGCAAGAGTTCGTTTACGGAGACTCGCCTTTGCCGATCGCGGTGGGGCAAACCGTTTCGTAGCCCACCATCGTCACTTTCATGATCGAGACGCTGGCACTGAAGGGCAGCGATCCCACCAGCCAACAACGGTTCGTATTATGCGGTGCACCGATACACGGTTCAAAAGCGAAGACATTGCCGACGTACGATTCAGAGCGTCTGAACGGGACGGTTTAGCGGACACCTATCCCTTTAGACTCTAGCACAGCGGTCACCACATCAAACGAACGTATAAATCGCGTCACCATCTCGGACACTTGGCATGAACCGATTCTCGTCTTCTACACAGATCGCAATTCCAATCATTGCGATGATGCTGGCGACGGCGGCGACAGCCAATGCCGATCCGCCGATCGACCAGCACTTCCATGCGAATGAATTGGTTGAATCGATTGAGGTTTTCGTGCAAACTCAAGTCGATGGTCAAACGATTTCCGAACCGGTGGCGTTAGACTTGGGATTGGGTTTTCCACTGTGGTTGCATCCGCTGGGTCGCGACCCAGCACAATTCGCTCCGTTTGGCGCGTCACCAACGCACGCTTCGGTCAGCGAGGTCATCGCACCGGGCGAACCTGCGACATTTACGTTTTCATCCGATACCGATTCGGGCGCTGACGCACTGCGAAGTTGCACCGCAATGCTAGCCGACGTCCGCCTTTCGGATATCTCACGTGTCGGACTCTGTGCCGATGGTCGTAGCGATTGGGTGTTGGATTCGATCAAGATTGCCATCAACGGAAAGCCGTTTGTCTCGCGGACGGGATTAAATTCGCACATTCAGGACGAACAGGCACTTGCCCAAGTACGTCTGAGCGAGTTACGCAGCGGGACGATTCCTATCATCGAAGAAGCACAGTCACTCGAAGAACTGGTTCGCAGTGGACTGGCGACTGACGACGAAGAACAGCGACTGCGTGACATCGCTGAAACCCTGGTTCCAATGCTGCAAGAGCAGAATCGAATCGAGCGTCAACTTGCCGGCAACTATCCATGGTTTTTGCTTGGAGACTTCCAATCGCCGTGGCGGAACGGGCACCCTATCAGTTCGATGACGGTGACGTTGGTCGCTGCGGCACACACCGGCGCCAATACGCACAACTTTCTTTACTATCAAACCGGTGGCCGAAAATATTCGCTGACTTCGCCCACCCAACCGCTGGATTCTGATGTTCGTCCACAAGTGTTTCCGATCGACTTGATTGGTGGACCAGCGACGGCGGCAGATTTGCGAGGGCATTCCATCGGTATGCTGGGCGATCCCGCACCATCAAACAGTGTTCCCGATCGGGCGCACGTGTCACGGATGATCGTTGAAGTCGATGGCCGCGTGGTTTACGACAGTGAAAAAAACGAACTCGATCGCTTGTCACTGGAAGCTGTGCGTCTGATCCCCCCAGCCCATGTCGACGCGACGGGCGATATGGTGCGCAATTCGCCGATCGCCCGCGAAGCGTTCGTATGGCATGCGGGCAGTGCGATGGGGTTGGATCTAGTCGGTGGCGGCGCAGCAGCCCTTCCGGCACCCACCGACAAAACCTGGCCTGCGCCAGAGCAGGGGCTGACGCACGAAGATTCGTCAGAAGCGGTCACGGATCCCGGAGAAGATACCGGTGCGTTCGATCTGTTTCCAGGCGAGTCGTTTGACGTTCCTGGCGGACTTTAAGACAGCCAACGGTGGAACGGGTTTCCTGGCCGCCAAACCTCTTGCGCCGCATCGTTGGCTTGGCCGAGTCGATAGGTGGTCACACTTTGAACGCAGTGGGATGGTGGCTGTCAGCGGCAAAAACCCGGCGATGTCCGCATGCATCAAATTCGCAACCAACTAGATTCCACGTTCCATCCACAACTGCCCGTGATAGCTTCGATTCAAAAGCGATTGCTTGCCGTCTTGCCCTTTGCGTATCGCTTCGATAACGAGCACCAACAGATTCACTCGGACGCTTAACGACGCGGTTCGCGTTTGAATCATTGCTTTCATCACCTTCTCTGACGACATCCCCCAGTTTTCGTATTGGACATTTTCCGGTCCGCAATACGCAACGACAGAGACGCGAGATCGGAATCCCATTAGGCGGCTTGACTGGTTGGAACATTCGACCGTTTCGATCGACAACAACGCAAGCAGCAAACGCGCGCCTGTGCGTAAATGGCATGCCATGGCGTACGCGACGGGCACACACCGACCGACTTGCGTAAGCAGCCAGCCAACAATCATCCGTTGACTAGCCGCACTGACAAACGCTGCGAAGCAATTGACATGCGATAAACCTCCCGAAGGCTGAATGAAGTCATCCCCAAACATCACAGCTTCGGTGTGTCGGTGCGAGTTCGGATGACAGTCCCTTCAAATTCAGTTTACCGCCGAAGCACGTCGCGAGTTGCCAAGGCGATCGACTGTAAATGTTGCGATCGCAATGGGAATCGGCTTCTTCAAGCCACCTTCGGTACGAAACATGCTAACAGGTGGTATCGACGCTTCGAATCGCAGTGCCCCCAATCGCCGAGAAGGTTTCGACGATCGCTGGGCGCCAGTGAAAGCGATCAACCGGAAAACGCACGAAAGGAGACTGGAATGAAACACTTCTCTGCGGCGATCGTGTTGTGCATCGGCTCGCTCGTACTGACCGGATGCAACGAAACGGCAAGTCCGACATCAGCGCAAGCGCCAGCAACCGACGCGGCGGATCACCAACAGGCAATGAAACCGGCAATCGAAGAGTCGGCCAATTCGTCGAACACCGACTCGGCGACTCACGAATCTCCGTTGACAGCGGAAGACAAACCTGAAGAGGTCAAGCCTTAGTGCTGAACCGATTCCATAAACTCACTTTCGATCTACGTTAGGAAAGAAATCAATCTGATGAAGAAAATTGCAATGGCGATAGCACTGTCGTTCGTGACCTTCGCGTGCAGCAACAGTGCCGATGCGGGCTGGGGCAGCAGCGGCGGAAGTTCGGGCGGAAGTAGCGGCGGGTATGTAGCCAGAAGTTACGGCAGCAGCGGCGGAAGCTCGGGCGGAAGCAGCGGTGGTTACGTTTCCAGACGTTACGGGAGCAGCGGCGGCAGTTCGGGAGGCGTCGTGTCGCGGGTTCGCACTCGCATCGTCGCGCGTCGCGTAAGCCATGGCAGTTCCGGTGGAAGTAGCGGCGACAGCTCGGGTGGATACATCAGCGGCTACCGCAGCTATGGCGGCAGCAATGGCGTATATTACCGTGCTCGCAGCTATGGCTCATCGGGCGGAAGCCGTGGTGGATCATCTGGTGGAAGCTGGTAATTTGCAGCCACCGAAAGAAGTCTCACTCGGTGGTCTCCACCGAGATGCTTGGACCATTGCCTCGCACGGTAATCGAACGCGTTTCATCGTCTCCGATTTCGCGAATCGTCGAATCCACGTCGATCCTTAAGACTCAACGCAGCGAACGTTTCGCTCTGATGAACGGCGAGCTTCACCTGGACACCCGATCAATTCAGCAAATCTTTCGCAATTGGGGCAACCCGACCTTCCCGAAGAGTCGATGACCACGATAACGCTCCCTTGTTCAGGTCAGTTATCTCGATGGGTTTCCACTTTCGCCATTCAAGCGTTCGCTGCTTTGCAGTTGTGGCGTTGGCTGTGGTGGCGCCGTGGCCCCTGCCCAACATTTGGGCACAAACAGGTCAGCGGCCCGCCGAGCCTGCGGTGGCGTTATCGGATCAGACAGCAACCGACAGCGAAGCGAGCCTGTCCGACGCGATGACGCGGATCGGCGAACTCGAAGCAATCGTTGCCAGTCTGCAGTCACAACCATCTTCTGTACCGGCGCAGACGACGTCCACGGTTGATCCATCACTGTTTCAACTCGTCCCAAAATCGGAATCGCCAACTCACTACAGCGTTTACGATTCTGGCTGGACTTGGCGTCCGTCCAACAAGGACGAGTCGCCTTTCGAGCTAACCGTCGGGCTGCACAATCAATTTCGCTATACGGGTTTCAGTCGAGACGAGGCGACGTCGATCGACTCCGCGGGAAACGTTCGCGAGATCAACAACCGGAACGACTTCAACATCAACCGTGGACGACTAGTCTTTTCTGGATACGCGTTCGACGAAGACCTGAGTTTCTATTCGAACATTGACTACAGCACGGTCACCTCCAATCCCATTCAACTGTTGTTGGGCTGGATATCGTTCCGGATTTCGGATCGTTTGTCGGTCTCCATGGGCCTCGGCAAGTTGCCAGGGACATGGGAATGGACCGAAACGTCTCGCTATACCCTCGGCGCCGACCGGACCATGGCAACAACCTACTTTCGGCCATCGATTACCGCTGGCATGTGGGCGACGGGCAAACTAACGGACGATATCTCTTATCACGCTCTGGTAGGCAACGGGTTCAACACGCTATCGCTGCAAGCATCCGAACTGGACACCCAGCTGGCCTACTCCGCACTCTCGTGGTGGGAGCCCTTGGGTGATTTCGGCCGTGGCTTCTCTGATATCGAAGACCACCCGTCGCTGGCGGTGCGACTGGGACACGGGTTGACCCAAACCAGCAATCTGAGCACCAGTAGCGCACAACCAGGAGCCGAACAAACAGTCGTTCGAATCAGTGACGGAACGCGGCTGGTCGAACCCGATGCGTTGGCCCCCGGGGTGACGGTCAATGCGTTTGACATCTGGCTGTATTCAGCTCATCTGGGAATCAAACGACAGGGGCTCAGCCTCAGCAGTGAAGTGTTCCTACGATGGCTGCGAAATATCGAGGGCAACACCGGAACCAGGCTGCCATCGCTGTTCGACCATGGCTTCTTCGTCCAAGCAGGCGCCTTCGTGATCCCACAAACTCTAGAACTGTTCGCCAGGGGATCACAAGTGGTGGGCCAGTTCGGCAGCGGTGACGAGATTTCCGCCGGATTCAATTGGTACCTGTTCAACCAGCGATCGGCACGGTTCACGTTCGACGTCACATCGATTGATGATTCGCCGGCACAACAATCGCGGACCGGCTACGTTGCTGGGGAAAGTGGCACGTTGTTCCGGTCCCAATTGTGGACTTTCTTTTAGTCCAAACGTTAACACCGAATGGTCTCAAAGGCCACCTTCGCCTTCAAAGGCGCCCTCTGAGTCCGATCTGGTTGACCGCTGCGAAGTTTCATCGCCAAGTCTGGCTACATGTTCTTTTGCTTGATTCGTACAGCCGAACCTAGTTCGATCGGCGGCACCGTTGTCTCGCCTCCCGCAATGCTGACTTCGACGGGAGTGGTTGCGATGGATCCAAATTTCGGATCGACCAACAGGTAGGAATCGTAAACCTTAGACGCACTGGGATCGTCCGCAGAGACTCCTGGACTCATGTCCTCGACAATCGCCTTGTAGAACGTGACCTTGTAGTTTCCGGCAGGTGCTCCCTCGAATTTCCCGAGAGTCTTGACGACGACTTTGCCTTCCGCATCGGTGGCCCCGCCACACGCCCAACGGCTGTTGGCACGATCCTCTGGCACCAACTGAACGCTGACCCCTTCAACGGGCGTGCCACCTTGGCTAACCGACAATTCAAACGGGTGAAGTTCGGGCAGACCGTCGGGTTGGACGACGCCTCCACATCCAGAAACCATCGATGCCAACATGCCAACGACGAAGAACAGCTTGAACGGGGAATCGAGTGGTTGAATCATTTTGAAGCCTCAGATTTGTAAGCAAAGCAGGGTGCGATTGAATGGTGAACCGGCGTTGGCCAGCCGGCATGGCGGTGTGCAGAAGAATCGAAACGCGTGCGTCACAATCCGATTTCGTCCGTCGATGGGCATCGCGAGTCCCTCCCTAGGGAAGGACCCGCCATCCACCACGGCCTTGTCAGAACAAGCCATCGAAAGTGGTGCTATGACGCAGCATCATGGGGAACGTCTTCCCGACGACGGGATCACTGGCTATCAATGACTTCCTTGCCCTGCGGTGATCCCATGGCACCCCAAATTCCGTAGGGGCTGTTGCCCGACGTGACTTGCGGGGCGTACGCATCACCGGCATCAATCGAATCCGTGATGAATCGAACCGAGCCGTCAAACATCAAAGCTTGCACGCCGCCTGTATGGTCGCTGGACGGTGCATATGTCCCCCAACTGTTGTTGCCTCCGCCATACGCACAGGACGGCGCGTTGGGCGGCAACGTGGTCGTGAACTTGTTGTTGATCGTCCGACCATCGCCCAAAATCAAACCACGCCAGCAGTCGGCACCCGTCTCGTATTCACGGGGATTGTTGACATTCAGTGGAACGGTCAAACAGGGTCCGGGCACGCCAGAACCTCCGCTGTAGATACCGTTGAACGCTGCCACGTCGCCCCTGATGGTCGCGAATCCGCGAGGCGTTGCGGCGACTTCGCTCATCGCAATGGTGTTGGCCGTGCCGTCTTGGATGTCTTTGAATCGTTTCTTGGTTTCGTTGAACCGGTCTGGCAATGCCGGCAAGAAAATGCTTCGGTAGTCGCCTTGCGAAATCGTGCTTGATTCTTGCGAATTCGTTCGGGCGTTGTGCCACAGTTCGTCGCCAACAGAAAACACATAGGTGTTCTTCGAGATGTTTTCGTACTCCGTTGCGTCTGCACTGGCCGCCGAGGGACACAGAAACGACGACTGCGGGCCGGCTGTACGGAGTGTTTCGCTTTCCCAGGGGGACGATCCTGGAACCGCTTGCTTCGCGTCTTGGACGAAGCCTTCGTACAGGGCGGTCATCTCCATGAACGGCATCAGAAAAATTGCCGCGCTGACCGTCCGGGTCCCGTTGGGTGATCCACCGGTATAGCCTTCGAACCAGACCGCACCGGCCGGAAATTGATTGAACGCGCTATGGTAATTGTGCAGCGCCAAACCCAGTTGTTTCATATTGTTCGAACACTGCATTCGGCGAGCTGCTTCGCGAGCTGATTGAACCGCCGGCAATAATAACCCCACCAGAACGCCGATAATTGCGATCACGACTAACAGCTCGACCAGAGTAAAGCCATGTTTTGAATCTGAACGTTTCACACTTGATTCCTAAGGTGGACTGGATACCGAATTGGACGGTAGAGATCGAAAAGGCAATGAAAGCGGAGTCACGGCAAGGCCGAACAAAGGTTGTGCTGACAAGTTGAATGCCGACCGCTTTCAGGCACGTTCCTGCGTACCATGCAATGACTGTTCCGATTCGAGGCGGGGGCACTTAGCCACCCGCGGAAACCCGTTGACCGGTGTCGGTAGCGCCGCTTTCGAAGACCTGGCAACGGGACCGCATCGCCGCCACGCGACAGGCTAAGGTTGACGCAAGCGACGTTAACTTTTCTTCCAAACACTGCGGTATTTTTTGAATTGTTCGGCGCTGCGCCGAGAAACTGACGGCACCTACCGGCCCGCCCATCAGCGTTGCCTATGTTGAATGCATTGTTCGGACGAGGATGCACTCGTGGTGTGCAACCCACGTTGGATCCTGCGTTCGCAGCAGCCCCTTTCGCCAAAACACACTGGATCCACACCAGAAATACACAAACCGAAATCCGCCGAAAGTGCGCTCCTACCAACGGGACACCCGATCATGCTGTGAAGCGACAACCCGATTTGCCGGCGGCCTGACAACCAACGAAATGCCATTTCCGTTGGAAATCCGACGAAGCCTACCGTCGGTCACTTCACGCTCTGGCATCCCGTGATCCGCCGCCTGCGTCGCTCGGTATCTAAGCGGATCCAACCAGAAGCCGGACGGTCCGGTGGTGGGTGACACGATTGGGTTTGCTCTACAATCACACCTGCTGACTTCCGGCTTCAACGGCCCCCATCCGGTTCGTCGGACCACGGCGGCACCAGGATGACAATTGTGAAAGTTGCATCCTGCCCGCCTGCCCCCCCCCACTGCATTCCCTAAAGGATGAAATGCTGATGTTACGTTTTGTTTTGCTGTGCCAACTATTCGCTGGGCTAACGTTGACTGGAAATGGCTTCGCGGATGAATCGAATCCGACGCCGCTGATCCTTGCCCACCGTGGCGGTGCTTATGAATTCGAAGAGAACACCATGCAGGGTTTTCAGACTTGTTACGAGCGAGGCATTCGCGGCTTCGAAACGGACATCCGGATGACCAAGGATGGCGTGTTGGTTCTGTTGCATGACGACACGTTGGATCGGACTCACGATGCCAGTGGTGCGGTCGAAGACAAGACGGCAGATCAACTGAAGGACGTGCGGACGAAGCAGGGCCAATCCTTTCTGTTGCTGGATGATTTCCTGAAGTACTTCCAAGACAAACCGGGCGTGTACCTGGAACTGGAGATGAAGACCAGCAACAAGTCACTGTATCCCGATGCGCGGATTGCCGAGTATTGCCAGAAGCTGTACGCGGCCGCCAAGCAATACAAGCCGACAGGTTCAGACTATCTGTTCACATCCTTTGACGAACGACCATTGGTGGCGATGCGGCAGCAAGACGCGGACTGGCCGATCGCGATCATCGCCAGCAAACCGCTGTCAACGGAGTTCATCGAGCGCGCGGAACGACTGCAAGCGACACACATCGCTTGTAAAATTTCGGGGACGTCTCGCGATTTGGTCCAGAAGGCTCAGGCACAGGGGTTCAAAGTCAACGGCTGGCCCGGCCACGAAGTGAAGGACTACTACCTGGCGATCGGCCTGGGGCTGGATGTCGCCTGCACGGACATTCCCACAGCGATTCAGCAAACCAAAGAGAATCTGTCTGCCAAGATTGAAAAGTAGCAAACGAGCGATCAATCAGTGTCGCGATTCAAGTCATCTCGCCACCGCCGCGCAGCGGTTTGCGGGGGGAGAGAATTAGAGAGAGAGGGGGAAGAAAGAAACAACACTGATTGATCGTTCGTTGCTAAGTTGGCCCGGCAGGCTGACATCATCCCTCCCCTGATTCCCCCCATCCATTGCCATGCAACGCATCTATTCCCTTGCTGTCGTGTTTCCAGTCGCCTTGATCGCTTGGATGACCATCGCATCCGCGGTCGCCGATGATGTCGATTCGCCGAGTGATCACTATTCGATGGAGGATTACGACCGAGTCGAGAAGATCGATCTGCACGCACACATTCACAGCGAAGACGCCGGGTTCGTGACGCTGTCCAAGCGAGACCGTTTTCGATTTGTGAACATGGCAGTCTGGTCCGGCGACCCGGAATCCAACCATGACAAGCATCGCACCACGTATTGGCAGTACCAGGCGGACCCCAGTCGAACGGCACCGGTTTGTTCGTTCCCGGTTGAAAATTTTGACGACAAAGACTTCGTCGCCCAGACCATCGCGTACTTGGATCAGCAGATTGCCAAGGGCGCCGTGGGGGTCAAAGTGTGGAAGAACATCGGCATGGTGCTGCGAAACAAAGAGGGGGACTTGGTGATGATCGACGACCCCAAGTTCGATCCGATCTTCCAGCACATCGCCGATCAAGGACTGGTGCTTCTAGGGCACCTTGGCGAGCCCAAGAACTGCTGGCTGCCTCTGGACGAAATGACCACGCTGAATGACCGGAGCTACTTTCAGAAGTTTCCCAAGTACCACATGCACCTGCACCCCGACTTGCCGTCGTACGAGGACCAAGTCGCCGCTCGCGATCGGATGCTGGCTAAGAATCCCGGCGTGACGTTCATCGGATGCCACTTGGCCAGCTTGGAATGGAGCACCCAGCGGATGGCGGCGTTCCTAGATCAGTTCCCCAACGCCACCATTGGCGTGGCTGCTCGAACGGGCCAGTTGCAGTACCAATCGCAGCGAGACCGGGACGCGGTGATTGAATTCTTCACCAAGTACCAGGACCGAATCGTCTACGGCACCGACCTGGGCGTTGATCGCGAAAACACTCTGGACCAGTATCAATCGGTACGTGAACGCTGGCTGCGCGATTGGCGGTACTTCAATACGGAACAGACCCAGACGGTGCCCGAACTTTCCGAGCCTGTGCAAGGCTTGGGTTTGCCCAAGACGGTCGTGGACAAACTGTATCGTCTGAATACCGAACGTCTCTTTGACCGGTCATGGAACCCCGCAGCCGGTTAAGACAGCAGCCGGTTAAACCAGCAGTCATCAACCGGCTCGATCGAATCGGCAAAGAAAATCGTCACTCTTCGCGATGCCTGCTCGAAAGGGGCGAAGTTACGGTATCTTAGAACAGGTCCCGGCTTCACGTCATTTTCGGCTTCAGGTAAAGATTGATGAACCACGCTCTTAGAACCACCGCACTCCTGCTATGCGTTGCCTCGACCGGTTGCCTCCCGTCGAGCCCGACTGACAATGCAGCCTCGACCACGCCCGGGGCGACCGCCGAAGAGGCAACCCCAAGAGAAACGATCGGCAAGACGACTCAGAATGTCCTGAAGCTTGAAACCGCGCTCGCCGACGGCGCGGTGCTGGCTAGCACCAGCGTCGAATCGAAGAACCCACTGATGGTCAGCGCAGAAGCCTACCGAACGACCGTTGCCAAAGTCGGTGGTTTCGGTGTCACGAAAAAGATTCAACTGCGTGACGCCAGCAGCATCAATCGTCCCGTGCCACTGACGTACGAAGTGTTCATGGACGAGATCATCGAACCGGGTGGCATGGACGGAATCCGATTGCCGATGCTGCCCTACTATCAGGAATACGCTTGGGACGAAGCGAAACAGGAACTGGTCGTGGTCGACTTCCCTGCACGGAAAGAAGAACGCGAGAAACAACGATAGTTGTGCACAAGGATTCGCTCAGAACCACATCGTCGCCTGGTATTCGATGTCAGCTAGACGTTCGGGCAGACGTCGTAGCGGAAGTCGTCAAGACTTTCGTCGATTTAGGCGAACTTTCAACCGACAATGGTGAGCCGCTGGCCGTGAGGCCAAGGGCAGCGGGGGGGATTCCCGGCCGCTTACGCGATCGCGGCTCACTGAATCGACAAACCGTTGACGAGTCCCGCTACCCGAAAACCAAGGTGCAGCGAAGTACTAGGATCGTTGGAACAATCAGCGGCAGTCTCCGTCGTGGGATTCGCCAGACTTCCTTCGCCGCCAAGGATTTCTAGCGAAATCCACGACGCCAGCGATTACCTCAACGGCCCTGAACGCCGGCGAATCCGCAGGCCGTCTCCGTGCCACAGTTGACGCAGATCGGCCTCGGTCCAAAGCTCGGCCCCCACGGAGGGATCACCGACGACAAAAATGTCTGGTTGTTGCTTTCCCATCAACACGACTGAATGCCCCATGCCGGGAATCCATCCCCACTGTTCAACGTATCTTCGGTCCTCCACACCGTAGGGCAAACGAACAGCCAGATAGACCGGCCAATCGTCACTTTGCAGCAGTTGGTCCACCGTCTGCGTTACCACTTCGACGTCGCAATCGTGACGGTCCGACATGATTTTCAGGCCACGATAAAGGCCCAACGTCGGCGTCCCATCGCGGTCGGTTAAGCACAGCGGAATGAGGTCCGCCTCGGATACCGGAATTTCATTCAGCCGAAGCAGCGTCGCTGCCGCCGCAGGACTGCACGTCGCCCACGACGACTGCATCGCAACGGCTCCGTTCCATTGATCGGAACCCTGTGGCGCGGGGCGAATAGCGATCGCCAGCAAGGGCCAAGTCAACGCAGCCAAGCACATCACTGCCAGCATGCTGGCCAAAATCATTCTTCGCCAGCGAGGCATGCCACCGAGCCGCATGGCCCAACCGGCTGCTGCCGCCGCAAGCAACGAGGTGACGTTCGAGTAGATGATCGCGGCGGACGAAGGAATCCATCGAGCCCAGAGAAGTTGGCCCGAACCATAGAACAGGAACATCACCCCCGCCAAAACGGCAAGCGTCAGGCACAGCATCGTCCGCTGCCCGCGGGTGGAGTACGCGTACAGCCCTGTCCCCAATCCGCATGCAAGCGAAAGGATCGCCATCACTGCGATGGCCAGATAGATATCACTCATCAAGATCATCCTCTAGCGTCAAAAAGCATTCTCGAGGAATTGCCGAACACATCTAGCATCTCCCGCCATTCCACGACGCTTCGCCCTACTGATTCAGCGACCACAATTCGGGGAACAACTTGCTGCACCATCTTTGCGGATGAAAAGCATTGCCGACAGCCTCGGTCCAAAACGGGAACAAGACGAAGTGGCCTGAAACAGAAAAAACCAACCCGGGACCGATCGCAGAAGATGGCCCCTGCCCGCCGTCTCTGATCAGCCAATCGAAAATCCTCTCGGAGAGTTTGCACTGCGTTTCTTGCTGAATTTTGTTCGGATCGCTTCGCAAACGACGTCCTATCTGTAGTTCACCGTCGTCGCCAGCGCATGTTTCGAACGATGCCAGCGATTGCGGCAATCGGCCAGTCCATTGCTCGTGGATGGATTTCCAGGAGAGAATCGATGCGGAAAAACGAATACGGGAGCGTCCCAGCTCGAAAGCACCTATCCGAAGAACAGGTCGACATGACGCCGATGGTGGATGTCACATTCCTGCTTCTGATCTTTTTCATGGTGACGGCTGCGTTCAGTATGCAAAAATCGATCGAGATGCCGCATCAGAGGACAGAAGTGCCCAGCAGGTCGCAGGTGGATCCGCCGCCTGACCAACCCCGCGCTGTCGAGGTACAGATCGACAAGTCAGGCGGATTCCTGGTGATGGCACACGAGTGGCAACGAGAAACGATGGGGAAACAGAGCTTGGTCGCTGCGTTGAAAGATTCGATTGCAACGGAATCATCCGACGACCGACTCCTCGTCAAGGTACACGAACTCGCAAGACTGCATGCACTGGTCGACGCACTCGATGCCGGAACCATCGCCGGATACACAACACTAGAGATCACTCAGATTGCGGAATTCAACTGACCAGTCGCGTCTTTCAAATCAGCAGAAGTGACAGGATTTTTTCTAGCCTGACGTTCGATTCGCATGACCGGTTCGAGTTGTCGCGGATGCGACGCAGCCAGCCAACACCGTGAGCCGTGATCGCGTGAGCGGCCGGGCCAAGCACTCCCCTGAAGCGTTCAACCCAAACCGAAACGACGGACAACAATGCCCGGGGACTCACGTCCAGCGGCCCACGAGTATGGGCCGGGTTTTGTTACGGTTCGCGATTCATTCGGTCCTGGGCCTCGTTGATATAGATAACACATTCGTTGATTTCATCCTCCGTATCGATGAATTCAATGTCACCTCGCGTGGTCCATATAGGTCGGTCGGCGAAACCTGAATTCGCCGACCGTAACTCGAGCGTACATTTCGATTTGAGCTGATCGCGTATCAACTCCGGCTTCCTGTCTGTCGCCGTGACGAGAACATGCACGTGATTGGATCGAGCAGATCGGGCCCATTGATCCCAACCGCGAAAAGCACAAATTTCGTCGATCGCGGATTCGCAAACGACGCGGTCATCAGGCGAGAGCAGTTTGACAGGGTGAGCAAGGCGGTCCTTCGACCATTGCCGCAGGCCGGCAGAAGGTACGGCCGCGCCTTGTTTTCGGTGCCGCCACCAACGTGCGTCGCCTGGCAAGAACGTTCCGTAAACCGTCCAAGTGAGGAAGTAGGCAAGTGGTCCATCTGGCATCGTCGTTGCCCAAAAACGGAATGAGTGACGAAAAGCGAACGACAGATTTTAGCGGTTGGAGACGCAAGAATGTGAGCCGTGATCGCGTGAGCGGCCGGGCCAAGCACTCCCCTGAAGGATTCAATCCGAAAAGAAACGACGGACAACAACGCCCGGGGACTCACGTCCAGCGGATCACGAAGCCGGCCCACACTGTGAGCCGTGATCGCGTGAGCGGCCGGGCCCAGTCCTCCCCAGAAGGATTCGACCCGAAAAGAATCGACGGACAACATTGCCCGTGGACTCACGTCCAGCGGCTCACAAAGCCGGCCAACACCGTGAGCCGTGATCGCGTGAGCGGCCGGGCCAAGCACTCCCCTGAAGGATTCGACCCGAAAAGAATCGACGGACATAAAGGCCCGTGGACTCACGTCCAGCGGCTCACGAAGCCAGCCAACACCGTGAGCCGTGATCGCGTAAGCGGCCGGGCCCAGTCCTCACCACAAGCGTTCAACCCAAACCGAAACGACGGACAACAATGCCCGTGGACTCACGTCCAGCGGCTCACGCAGCCAGCCAACACCGTGAGCCGTGATCGCGTGAGCGGCCGGGCCAAGCCCTCTTTATCCTACACATCTATTTTAAGCCTTTGATTGCCAAATAGGCTTCGTGGTAGGCATGGGCTTTGAGCAGACCACGCCAGATGGTCGTCGAGCCTGGAGGTCCTTGCCCGTGTTGGTCTACGTAGCCACCTAGTTTGGCAATCACTCGACAAAAATCTTTCAGCGTCGGTGGGGTATCGCTGTGCAAAACACCGCCTTCAACGACCGTCATCACCGCTTGCCAAAACGTCGCATCGTAGATCGCCCCGCAGCTTGCCTCCGGAGTGACACGCGAAGCGCTTTTAAGTTGCTCGACTCGGAATGCCGTGATCATCAAGGCGGCCACAGCGTTCAAATATGCGTCAATACTTTGATACTTCAGCTTCTCTATCCTCATCCCGCTCTTGAGCGTCTTGAAAAAAACCTCGATGTCCCAGCGCCTGCAGTATGCTGATAAAACTAGCTCGATCTGAGCCAAGCTGGTCACCGCGAGTGAAGTAAAGAGTACCCAGTGGATCGGCTCGCACCCCACCGGAGGATCAAGCTCAACCGCTTCGACAACTTGAAGCTCCACGCGAGCAACCTTTCCGCCGGGACGCTGCGGGCCATGCACTTGAACCGTCTTCGCACGAACCGAGATCGTTGCCGTGCGGCCGTCGCGGTTGCTTCGGCGTTTGCGGCTTTCACCGCTAATTAACGACTTTCGTGGCGAAACACTGACTTCAAATTCGTGCGAAAAAGGGACTTCGGCAATCGCCTCGCTCAGCACCTTGGGTTGTTCAGCAGAGCCAAGATAGACTCGCCGATCCTGACATCCGCGGATAACGAAATCATAGTTTTCGGCCAGATCATTGTTCTGGATGAGCAACTCGTAGATGTCTGATTCGCTGTCCGAGACGCCGATGTAATGAGTTTGAGGGTTTGCCAGAGCGATCTGTTCGCCGCTTTGCATCAGTTCAAGCCAACGAGCGCTTTCCTTTTCTTCAAACGCCATGGTCCTGATCTCGCGATCGCGTTGAGCTTTGCCCACGTTTTGGCGAATCGAGTCACGTGTCCAGATAAGTTGGTCAACGCAACCCAAGACGAGACCATCGAGAGTGACGGCATAAAGCGGATGCAGAAAGAATCCCCGCTTTTTTACGTCCTCCAGAGGCCCGGCACCGACGACTTGACGCGAAGGTTTGGTGAGATCGCAAACGGTGGTGTCCTGTGCCAGCACGACGACATCGTACTTGGCTGACCGCTCCATCGTGGCTTGATTATGGGGCTGCAGAATTGCCATCCAGTTCACACTGGGGGTGTTGAAAAGCCGGTAAGTGGCAGTGAGGTCTGCAACTTCTCCGCACGCCGCCGGTGTCGAGGGCGCTACCTGATCGAACTGCTCAAGAATTCGCCTGAAGCGTTTACTTCGACGCTTGTCACCCAGGTCCAAAGTCCGAGTCTCTTCCTCAATCCATCCTGGACACATCGAATCATCTCCGTCCCTTGAAGAAATGTCAGGGACGGAGTGTCTCAAGAAAGATGTGTAGGATAAAGAGGGCCCAGCCCTCCCCTGAAGGATTCAATCCAAACCGAAACGACGGACATAAAGGCCCGTGGACTCACGTCCAGCGGCTCACGCAGCCGGCCAACACCGTGAGCCGTGATCGCGTAAGCGGCCGGGCCCAGTCCTCCCCTGAAGCGTTCAACCCAAACCAAACCGACGGACAACAACGCCCGGGGACTCACGTCCAGCGGCTCACAAAAGCCGGCCAACACTGTGAGCCGTGATCGCGTAAGCGGCCGGGCCCAGCACTCCCCTGAAGGATTCGACCCGAAAAGAATCGACGGACAACATTGCCCGTGGACTCACGTCCAGCGGCCCACAAAAGCCAGCCAACACTGTGAGCCGTGATCGCGTGAGCGGCCGGGCCAAGCACTCCCCTGAATCATTCTCCCCAAACCGAAACGACGGACAACAATGCCCGTGGACTCACGTCCAGCGGATCACGAAGCCGGCCAACACTGTGAGCCGTGATCGCGTAAGCGGCCGGGCCTAGTCCTCACCACAAGCGTCCAACCCAAACCGAAACGACGGACAACAATGCCCGGGGACTCACGTCCAGCGGCTCACGCAGCCAGCCAACACTGTGAGCCGTGATCGCGTGAGCGGCCGGGCCAAGCACTCCCCTGAAGCGTTCAACCCAAACCGAAACGACGGACATAAAGGCCCGTGGACTCACGTCCAGCGGCTCACAAAGCCGGCCAACACCGTGAGCCGTGATCGCGTGAGCGGCCGGGCCAAGCACTCCCCTGAAGCGTTCAACCCAAACCGAAACGACGTACATAAAGGCCCGTGGACTCACGTCCAGCGGCTCACGAAGCCGGCCAACACTGTGAGCCGTGATCGCGTGAGCGGCCGGGCCCAGCCCTCCCCAGAAGGATTCAACCCGAACCGAAACGACGTACATAAAGGCCCGTGGACTCACGTCCAGCGGCTCACAAAAGCCGGCCAACACTGTGAGCCGTGATCGCGTGAGCGGCCGGGCCCAGTCCTCCCCAGAAGGATTCGCCCCGAAAAGAAACGACGTACATAAAGGCCCATGGACTCACGTCCAGCGGCTCACAAAGCCAGCCAACACTGTGAGCCGTGATCGCGTGAGCGGCCGGGCCAAGCACTCCCCTGAAGGATTCGACCCGAAAAGAATCGACGGACATAAAGGCCCGTGGACTCACGTCCAGCGGCTCACGCAGCCAGCCAACACCGTGAGCCGTGATCGCGTGAGCGGCCGGGCCCAGCCCTCCCCAGAAGGATTCAACCCGAACCGAAACGACGTACATAAAGGCCCGTGGACTCACGTCCAGCGGCTCACAAAAGCCGGCCAACACTGTGAGCCGTGATCGCGTGAGCGGCCGGGCCAAGCACTCCCCTGAAGGATTCAATCCGAAAAGAAACGACGTACATAAAGGCCCGTGGACTCACGTCCAGCGGCTCACGAAGCCAGCCAACACCGTGAGCCGTGATCGCGTGAGCGGCCGGGCCAAGCACTCCCCTGAAGGATTCAACCCGAACCGAAACGACGGACAAAAAGGCCCGTGGACTCACGTCCAGCGGCTCACAAAAGCCAGCCAACACCGTGAGCCGTGATCGCGTGAGCGGCCGGGCCCATCCCTCCCCCGAAGGATTCAACCCAAACCGAAACGACGTACATAAAGGCCCGTGGACTCACGTCCAGCGGCCCACGAGGATGAGCAACGCTGCCACGGCTGGTTCTCAGAACGCATAAAAAAAGGACTCAGAGCGATCGCTCTAAGTCCTTTTGATTCATCAGTACCGAAGGTGGGACTCGAACCCACACTGGTTTGCACCAACTGGATTTTGAATCCAGCGCGTCTGCCAATTCCGCCACTTCGGCTCGATCCGGCTGTTGGCCGATCGATCGGAAAAGTATCTTTGCTGGGGCGAGTTTTTGCAAGCCGTCTGAGTCGAGACGTTTTCGGGGGCCTGATGGACGGTCCTGGAGCGGGAAGTCGTGCGATTTGCGGGCAAAAATGGCTGCACCCAGCGGCGCCGACGGCTAGACTGGAGCCATCGTCGGCAAATCTGTTTTTTGCAGATCTGGAGCCACCGACGATCCCACCCCACCGCTCACCCCCCGCTACCCCCCGCCCTACCTGTGATGCGTTTCGCTATTTTGCTGCCGGTTTGCCTTGCCGCAACCGTCACGGCTGCCAAGCCGCCGGTGGACGAACCGTCCACCAGCCGCCCCTCAGCCACATCCTCGGCAACCCCATCGGCGACAGACAGCGCCCCGCTTTCGGGATCCTCGCTTGCTGAATCCTCATTCGCCGACACGGTCCGCCCCTTTGTGCAGACGTATTGTGCCGACTGCCATAACGGGGATACCAGCGAAGGCGACCTGGATCTGGTCGCCGACGAAAACGCCGCTGCGGTGACTGAGAATTTTCGCCGCTGGAACGTGGTTCTGCAGCGGCTTGTCGACGGCGATATGCCCCCGGAAGACGCCGGTCCGCAGCCTAGCGATGACGAGCGCAAGCAGATCATCGAGTGGATTACAAAGGTCAAAAAGGCCGAGGCACATCGTACCGACGGGGACCCGGGAATCGTGCTGGCTCGGCGGCTGAACAATGCCGAGTTCGACCACTCGATCGCCGACCTGACCGGCGTCGACATCCGACCGGCTGCAGAATTCCCGATCGACCCGGCCAACGAAGCCGGCTTTGACAACTCGGGTGACTCGCTGACGATGTCTCCGGTCTTGCTGAAGAAGTATCTAGCCGCCAACCGCCACGTTTCCGACCACTTGGTGCTGACGCCATCGGGGATCACGTTTGCCCCGCACCCGGTCATGACGGACACGGACCGCGACAAGTTCTGTGTCAATCGGATCGTCGACTTCTATCGGCAACAATGCACCGACTATGCCAAGTACTTTGAAACGCTGTGGAAATCCAAGCAGGAATCCGAAGACGCGGCGGCTCGATCCGGGCGAGCGAAAGATGCGGGGCTAAGCCAGCGGTACACCGAAACACTATGGCAACTGCTGCATTCGCCAGCCGAACCCGTCGGCCCGATCGCAGCACTGCAGTCGATATGGAACGAACTGCCGGACGGTTCATCGCCCGATGACCAAGCCAAGGCTGCGGCGGACTGCCAACAAATGGCGACGCTGGTGACCACACTGCGAGAAGCCTTGGTTCCCGAGGTCCCGAATCTGACGTCGCCCCAGATGAACCCAGGATCGCAGCCACTGGTGCTTTGGAAGAATCGTCAGTTTGTCGCCAACCGTCGACGCTATGCCGGCGGCGGACTGCCCGACGGCGACTTTGGGCTGACCCCCGATTCGCCAGCGAGCCGGCTGATGAAACGGGAATCCGCCGATGCCCCGGATCCCACCGCAGAAAACTCGGCATCAGAAACTTCGGCATCAGAGAACGCCGACGAAGCTTCGCCTGCCCCCACAGCCATGGACCGTGCCCTGGAAAGGTTCTGTGACGTGTTCCCCGATACGTTCTTTGTATCCGAACGGGCGCGGACTTATCTGGATCCGGCCGTGGAAGCCAAGCAGGGCCGTTCCGGACGACTGTTGAGCGCCGGCTTCCACAGTCAGATGGGCTACTTTCGCGACGATGCCCCGCTTTACGACTTGATGCTTAGCGAAAGCCAGCAGCAAGAATTGGATCGACTTTGGCTGGAACTGGATTTCGTGGCCTCGGCACCGATGCGGCAGTACAGCGGATTCATTTGGTTCGACCGAACCGACAGCCAGTTCATGCGCGACCGCGTGTTCGATCGATACCGTGCGGAAGACAAAAGCAATTCGGACGAATCGAAAGTCCGCGGGCTGGAAGAGGCCTATACGTCGAAGGCCAAACGAGTGGGTGGCAGCGACGAATCCGTGGCAGCCATCCACCGATACTTTGACGACATGTCAAAAACATTCCGACGGCTAGAACGTTTACGTGCGCAGTCGGAACCCAAACAAATCGAAGCGGTAGTCCAACTTGCCGAACGCGCCTTTCGTCGTCCATTGACGCCCCAACAACAGACTGACATTGTCGATTTCTACCAGAGCCTTCGCCAGGATGACGGGCTGACCCACGAGGAAGCGATCCGCGACAGCGTGGTACGCATCCTGATGTCGCCTCAATTCTGTTATCGAGTGTCGCCCGCGGCCAGCAGCGGTTCCGACGACGGATCCGCGGCACCAGAAATCCAGCCTCTGGACGGATACGCGATCGCGAATCGACTGAGCTATTTTCTGTGGGCCAGCATGCCGGACGCGGAACTGATGCAGCTAGCCGAATCGGGACGGTTGGTCGACCGCGATGTCCTGATCGACCAAACCGACCGGATGCTACAGGACGCTCGGGTGCAACGCTTTGTCGTCCAGTTCGTCGGTAACTGGCTGGACTTTCGACAATTCGAACAGCACAACGGCGTCGACCGCGGACGGTTCCCAGCGTTCACCGACCAGCTTCGCCAATCGATGCACGACGAACCGATCCGGTTTGTCGAGGATGTGATCCAACGTGACGGTTCGATCCTGGATTTTCTGTATGCGGATCACACGTTCGTGGATACGGAACTGGCAAAACACTATGGCATGCCGGCGACCGACATCGACGGTGACCAGTGGAAACGCGTCGACGATGCCGGATCGTTCCAGCGCGGCGGCCTGTTGCCGATGGCGGTTTTCCTGACCAACCAGTCACCGGGGCTGCGGACCAGCCCGGTCAAACGTGGCAATTGGGTGGTCAAGCGGATCCTGGGCGAACACGTCCCTGCCCCGCCCGCCACGGTTCCCGAATTGCCCGAGGATGAGTCGAAATTGGGCGAACTGACGCTGCGAGAGGCGCTGGCGAAGCATCGCGAGCATCCAAGTTGTGCATCCTGTCACGAGAAGATCGATTCGTTCGGGTTGGTGTTTGAAAACTACGGTCCAGTGGGCGAATGGCGTGACACGGATCTGGGCGGGCGGGCGGTGGACAGTTCGGTCGTCTTTCCGGACGCCAGCGAGGGAATCGGGCTCGTCGGCCTGCGCCAGTACATTCGGTCCGAACGTGAAGACGACTTCATCGACAACCTGTGTCGCAAACTTTTGGCATACGGCTTGGGCCGAACCGTCCAGCTTTCCGATGAACAGCTAGTGGAACGAATGAAATCGAACCTTGCGTCCCAAGACTATCGATTTGGCAGCATGATCGAAACGATCGTGACCAGCCCAGCATTTTTGAATCAACGCGTCCGCCATGCGGACGACGAACTTTAATGAGCGATGCAGAAAGGAACACGACCATGACCTCGACCAACCCAAATAGCGACGCGTCCCGCCGCACCCCACGCGACACCCGTGATGGCCGCCTGTCTCGTCGCACGCTGTTGCGCGGGACCGGTGCCGCAATGGCGCTGCCGTGGATGGAATCGATCCCTGTGTGGGGACGCGAAACCGTCGTCGGCAACGACCCGATCGCAGCGCCCAAACGGTTTGCAGCCCTGTTCATGGGCTGCGGAATCAACTCGGACCATTGGTGGGCCAAGGGCAGCGGCGAATCGATGGAACTGGGCAAGAGCCTCGAACCGATGGATTCGATCAAACACAAAATGAACTTCGTCACCGGCCTGTTCAATGAGAACGCCACTGGCGTTGGCATCCACCCCGGCCAGACCGGAAACATCCTGTCGGGTGCCTCGCTGAAGAAGGGATCGGAACTGCGTGGCGGGATCAGCATGGACCAGATGCTGGCCAACCATTTCCAAGAACAGACGGCGGTCCCCAGTTTGGTGTTGGGATGTGAACAGCCAACCACGGGCTATCACGAAACCAACTTTTCAATGGCCTACAGTTCGCACATTTCGTGGCAGAACGCGACTTCGCCGGTCCCGATGGAAGTCTATCCATCGCTGGCCTTCGACGCTCTGTTCGACAACCAAGGCAGCCGCCGCAACCAAAGCATCCTGGACCGCGTTGGCGAAGATGCTCGATCGCTAAGCCGTCAGATCAGCTCGGTCGACCGTGCGAAGCTAGACGAGTACCTCAACAGTGTTCGCGAAGTTGAAAGACGTGCCGCAGCGATGCGCGCCAGCCGCGACAAGGCTCAATCGCGAGCCAAGGATCATGGTGTCCCGATTGAAATGATGGCTCGCCCCGATGACGGGCTTCCCGAGGACATTCGCGATCACATGCAATTGATGTGTGACATCGTGGCGATTGGGTTCCAGACCGACAAATCACGAGTCGCCACACTGCTGTTGAACCGCGACCTATCGGGACTGTTCTATCC
The DNA here is from genome assembly GCF_007741535.1 of Rubripirellula lacrimiformis. NCBI lineage: Bacteria > Pseudomonadati > Planctomycetota > Planctomycetia > Pirellulales > Pirellulaceae > Rubripirellula > Rubripirellula lacrimiformis. The sequence continues at coordinate 398,980 of NZ_CP036525.1, read as the reverse complement.
GTTCCTGGATGTCGCCAGCACGCACCACTCGGCGTCGCACAGTGACAAGTCGGACGAATACGAACGCATCTCGCGGTACTACTGCAGCCAATACGCCTACCTGGCCAAGAAACTCGATGCGATGTCCGAAGGCGACGGCACCGTCCTGGACCATTCCTGTTTGATGTTCATTTCGAACATGTGGAGCGGGAACGCTCACGATTCCAGCAAAGTCCCGCTGCTGTTGACCGGTGGATTGTCGGGATCGCTGGAAACCGGCCGTGTGCTGGACTACGTCGAAAAGGACGACGACGATCGCAAGCTGTGCAGTTTGTACCTGTCGATCATGGATCGCATGGATGTACGACTGGACGAGTTTGGCGATTCGGAATCACGCCTAGCCGGTCTGTAGCGTCCGACCGCGGTCGCGAGTGCGGACGTCGTAAAGAAGTTTTAACCACGAATCACACGAATGACACGAATAAGAAAGGCAGTGTTCCTTTCCCATTCGAGTGATTGGTGTCATTCGTGGTTTCTGCATTTTGGTTCGGCGCTGCAGACGCGGTCCACCGAACATCCCGCTGCATTGCAGAACCGCGCAGGCAACGCCCCACGCGATGACACGCGCGGCCCGCTGGGCACGCGGTGAAACGACAGCAGACGACGAAACACACCCCACGGCCCAATCGTTTCACCGCGTGGGCAACGCCCCGTGCGTCCATACAATCACACGCGCGGCCCGCTGGGCACGCGGTTAAACGAGGCGCTACTATCCAACATGCGAAACACACCTCACGGCCTAATCGTTTCACCGCGTGGGCAACGCCCCGTGCGTCCATACAATCACACGCGCGGCCCGCTGGGCACGCGGTTAAACGAGGCGCTACTATCCAACATGCGAAACACACCTCACGGCCTAATCGTTTCACCGCGTGGGCAACGCCCCGTGCGTCCATACAATCACACGCGCGGCCCGGTGGGCACGCGGTTAAACGAGGCGCTGCTATCCAACATGCGAAACACGCCCCACGGCCCAATCGTTTAACCGCGTGGGCAACGCCCCGTGCGTCCATACCTGACACGCGCGGCCCGCTGGGCACGCGGTTAAACGATGTGCTGCTATCCAACATGCGAAACACACACCACGGCCCAATCGTTTAACCGCGTGGGCAACGCCCCGTGCGTCCATACAATCACACGCGCGGCCCGCTGGGCACGCGGTTAAACGAGGCGCTGCTATCCAACATGCGAAACACACCCCACGGCCCAATCGTTTCACCGCGTGGGCAACGCCCCGTGCGTCCATACAATCACACGCGCGGCCCGCTGGGCACGCGGTGAAACGACGCGCTGCTATCCAACATGCGAAACACACCTCACGGCCCAATCGTTTAACCGCGTGGGCAACGCCCCGTGCGTCCATACCTGACACGCGCGGCCCGCTGGGCACGCGGTTAAACGACGCGATGCTATCCAACATGCGAAACACACCTCACGGCCCAATCGTTTAACCGCGTGGGCAACGCCCCGTGCGTCCATACAATCACACGCGCGGCCCGCTGGGCACGCGGTTAAACGAGGCGCTGCTATCCAACATACGAAACACACCTCACGGCCTAATCGTTTCACCGCGTGGGCAACGCCCCATGCGTCCATACCTGACACGCGCGGCCCGGTGGGCACGCGGTGAAACGATGCGCTACTATCCAACATGCGAAACACACCACGCGGCCTAATCGTTTCACCGCGTGGGCAACGCCCCGTGCGTCCATACAATCACACGCGCGGCCCGCTGGGCACGCGGTGAAACGATGCGCTACTATCCAACATGCGAAACACACCTCACGGCCCAATCGTTTCACCGCGTGGGCAACGCCCCGTGCGTCCATACCTGACACGCGCGGCCCGCTGGGCACGCGGTTAAACGAGGCGCTACTATCCAACATGCGAAACACACCCCACGGCCTAATCGTTTCACCGCGTGGGCAACGCCCCGTGCGTCCATACAATCACACGCGCGGCCCGCTGGGGACGCGGTGAAACGACGCGCTGCTATCCAACATACGAAACACACCTCACGGCCCAATCGTTTCACCGCGTGGGCAACGCCCCGTGCGTCCATACGCTGACACGCGCGGCCCGCTGGGCACGCGGTGAAACGATGCGCTCGCTGACGACGACAGCGGTTTCCGGGGCGACTAAGCCATCTCGCGGAGCACTTTTTCGGCGGCGGCGATCGTTTCGTCGATCATGGCTTCGGTGTGCGTGCGACTGAAGAACAGCGACTCGAACTGGCTGCACGGCATGTAAACACCTTCGCCGATCAGGCCCCAGAAATACTTGCCGTAGGCTTCGCGGTCGCATCGATCCGCATCGTCCCAACAGTGGACCGGATCGGGATTGAAGAACAACGTGATCATGCTGCCAACGTGGCCAACGGTGTGTGGGATACCAGCATCGTTAGCGGCTTTATCCAACCCAGCGGCCAGGCGATCGCCCTGCTGTTCCAAGTACTCGTAGGGTGGGTTTTCCTTTAGGATCCGCAGAGTGGTGCTGCCGGCGGCGACCGCAACCGGGTTGCCACTGAGCGTACCAGCCTGGAAAACTTTCCCGGCGGGCAAGACCTGGTTCATGATATCCGCGCGTCCGCCGTAGGCTCCCAGCGGCATGCCGCCACCGACGATCTTGCCCAGGGTGGTCATGTCGGGTGTGATCCCAAAACGTTCTTGTGCACCGCCATAGGCCAAACGAAAGCCCGTCATCACTTCGTCAAAGATCAGGATCGCACCGTCTGCGGTCGTCTGCTTGCGCAAGCAGTTCAGAAACTCCATCGTCGCCGGCACGCATCCCATGTTGCCAACGACGGGTTCCAGAATCACAGCCGCGATTTGGCCGGGATACTCTGCGAACGCGGCCTCCACTTCGCTGACGTTGTTGTACGACAGCACGATGGTGTCGCCGACGGCGCCCGGAGTGACGCCGGGCGAATCGGGGGCGCCGAGTGTTGCCGCCGCACTGCCGGCGGCCACCAGCAGGCTATCGACGTGCCCGTGGTAGTTGCCCGAAAACTTGATGATCTTGTTGCGTCCGGTGGCACCGCGTGCCACACGAATTGCGCTCATCGTCGCTTCGGTGCCACTGTTGACCAAACGCACCTTTTCGACGCTGGGGACCGCTTCGATGATCTGTTCGGCCAGCAGCGATTCGGCTTCGGTCGGTGCACCGAAACTGGTCCCCCGACTGGCCGCGTGGACGACCGCGTCAATGACTTCGCCGTTGGCATGCCCCAAGATCATCGGTCCCCAGGAACCGATGTAATCCAGGTACCGGCGGCCGTCGATGTCATGCAGATAAGGCCCTTCGGCGCGATCGATGAACAACGGGGTTCCGCCCACTGCACCGAAGGCGCGAGCCGGGCTGTTGACCCCGCCGGGCATCAGCTTGCAGGCTCGCTGGAATGCAGAGACGCTCTTCTCGCCGATCGGGTGTGGGGTGGCCTTGGACAATGGAATCTCGCCGGTGGGAGGGAATGGGGACTCAAAGACGTCACCATTGTCCGCAGAAAGCGGGATTCATCCAAGTGGGGCCACGCGGCAGCTTCGACTGCCACACCGAACCGATAACGGGGCCATCCGTCAGGAAGGAAAAATCGAGTTCGAGTTCGAGTTTAAGCTCAAGTCTTCAGACTGCATTCCGATTCGCGACTTAGACTCCAACTCGAACTTAACCTCGAACTTCTTTTCCGCACCAGCTCGGAGCGACTCCAACTGTCCGCTCGCTTCGCTCCCAACTACCAGGTTCGAGCGTTTTCGTAGTCGGTGATCTTCTGTTCGCTCTGCAGCGTCTGAGCGATATCGTCGAGACCTTTCAGCATGTTGTTTCGACGACTGGCGTCGACTTCGAACTTGCGGTCGAAACCCTGTCCGTCGGTGATCGTTTGATCTTCTAGGTTGACCGTCAACTGATAAGGCGAATTGGCGGCGGTTCGCTGAAAGATTTCTTCGATATCTTCTTCGGACAATTGGATAGGCAGAATGCCGTTCTTGAAACAATTGTTGAAAAAGATGTCCGCGAACGAAGGCGCCAGAACCACTCGGAAACCGTAGTCATCGAGTGCCCAAACGGCGTGCTCGCGAGAGCTTCCGTTGCCAAAGTTTTTGCGGGTGACCAACACCGATGCCCCTTTGACATCGATTCGATTGAGTTCGAATTCGGGGTTGGGTGTCGTACCGTCATCCATGAAGCGCCAATCAAAGAACAGGAACTGGCCGAAACCGGTCCGTTCGATTCGCTTCAGGAATTGCTTGGGGATGATCTGGTCCGTATCAACGTTGGCGCGGTCCATCGTGGCGACGACGCCGGTATGAATGGTGAAATTTTGCATGCGAATCAAATGGGTAGAAGGCGTTTAGATTTTCGAAAGTCAAAGGCGGGACGAAGTCGCCCCGTTGGGTTTAGAACCGACCAGGGCATCCCGATGGTGGGACGCCGGAAACCGGTTCCTAAACACTTGCCTTTACGCTTTGTAGTCCCAGTCGCGGATGTCAACGAAGTGACCCTTGACTGCGGCGGCAGCGGCCATGGCGGGGCTAACCAGGTGGGTACGTCCGCCTTTGCCTTGGCGTCCTTCGAAGTTCCGATTGCTGGTACTGGCACATCGTTCGCCTGGTTCCAACTTGTCGGGGTTCATCGCCAAGCACATGCTGCAACCAGCTTCGCGCCAATCAAAACCGGCTTCGACAAAGATCTTGTCCAGCCCTTCTTTTTCCGCTTGCAGTTTCACTTGACCACTGCCCGGCACGACCATAGCGCTGACGTCCGATGACACGTGGTGCCCCTTCAGTACGGCGGCGGCGGCACGCAAATCTTCGATCCGTGCGTTGGTGCAGGAGCCGATGAAAACGCGAGTCAGCGAGACGTCTGCGATTGGCATCCCCGCATCCAGGCCCATGTATTCCAACGCGTTGGCCGTCGATTTCTTTTCGGTTGCGTCGCTGAACTCCGACGGATCGGGCACCTTGTCGGTGACGCTGCGAACTTGCCCAGGGTTGGTGCCCCAGGTGACTTGTGGCTGGATGTCTTCGCCGCGGAAGACTTTCGACACGTCGTAGGTTGCACCTTCATCGGTCGGCAACTGTTTCCAACGTTCGACAGCAGCATCAAAATCTTTGGGCGCCTCGGGAAGGCCACGCAGGTAGTCGAACGTGGTTTGGTCCGGTGCGATCATGCCGGCGCGGGCACCAGCTTCGATCGACATGTTGCAAACCGTCATGCGTTCTTCCATCGACAATGCACGAACGCATTCGCCGGTGAATTCAAGCACGTATCCGGTACCGCCAGCGGTGCCAAGTTGGCCGATCAGGTACAGGATCATGTCTTTGGCGGTCACGCCGCGAGGCAACTTGCCATCGACACGCAATTCCATCGTCTTGGGTTTGAACTGCAGCAGCGTCTGTGTTGCCAAGACGTGTTCGACTTCGCTGGTCCCGATTCCGAATGCCAGCGACCCGAAGGCGCCGTGGGTGGCGGTGTGCGAGTCACCGCAAACGATCGTCATCCCGGGCTGGGTATAGCCATTTTCAGGGCCGATGACGTGAACGATCCCTTGGCGGGCGTCGTCGATATCGAACAACGTGACACCGAACTCTTTGCAGTTTTCACGCAAAGTTTGGATCTGGATGCGGGCGATCGGGTCGGCGATCGGCAGACTTCGGTCGCTGGTGGGAACGTTGTGGTCGGGCGTCGCGATCGTCCGTTCGGGACGTCGGACAGGGCGGTTGTTGATCCGCAACCCTTCGAACGCTTGGGGGCTGGTGACTTCGTGGACCAGATGGAGGTCGATGTACAGAATCGCCGGGCCCGATGCCGGAGCGTCAACGAGGTGCTGTTCCCAGATTTTGTCGAGCATGGTCCGCGGGGCGGACGAAGTGGCGTCGGTCATGTGCAAAGTGCTGCAAAGGTAAGAAAAACAGTTCAATCACCCGCCACTGTCAACTGTGACCGGCAGGCTGTCAACGGCTAGCTTCCCAAGCCGGGATCACGCCGCCAGCCATCCGGCCGCCACCCGACCGCGGCAAGGCCACCCAAAACGTCCAGCCGGGTCACCCCCAAGGTCAAATGGCGTAGTAGTCGCGATACCAATCGACGAACTTTTTGACGCCTACCTCGATCGAGGTAGCTGGCCGAAAACCGACAGCCGATTCAAGTGCATTGATATCGGCGTAGGTGGCCGGCACGTCGCCGGGCTGCATCGGCAGCAGGTTCTTCTGGGCCTTGATCCCCAGGGCGTCTTCGATCACCTCGATAAAGTGGCCCAGTTCGACCGGTTCGTTATTGCCGATATTGTACAACTGGTACGGCGCGGCGCTGGTGGCTGGATTGGGGTTGCCCGGATCGAAATTCGGGTCGGGCTTGGCAATCTGTTGGCTGGTTCGATCGACACCTTCGACAATATCGTCGATGTAGGTGAAATCTCGCCGCATCTTGCCGCCGTTGAAAACGTCGATGGGGCGACCTTCTAGGATCGCCTTGGTGAACAGGAACAGAGCCATATCGGGGCGGCCCCAGGGACCATACACCGTAAAGAATCGCAATCCCGTGGTCGGCAACCCGTACAGGTGACTGTAGGAGTGCGCCATCAGTTCGTTGGACTTCTTGGTGGCCGCGTACAGACTGTACGGATGGTCCACGCGAGCGTCGGTTGCGAAGGGCATCTGAGTCCCGCCGCCGTAGACGCTGCTGCTGCTGGCGTACGTCAAATGAGGCGTCTGGGCGTGCCGACAGGCCTCTAGAATGTTGACAAACCCGACCAGGTTGCTCTGCGCGTAGGCTCTTGGGTTTTCCAACGAGTACCGCACGCCGGCCTGGGCGGCCAAGTGCACGACTCGGTCAAAATCATGCTTGGCAAAAACGCCATCGACGGCGGATTGATCCGCCAAATCGGCTTCGACCATGGTGAAGTGGTCATGGGACAGCAACTGAGCCAGCCGGTCTTGCTTCAGCGAAACGCTGTAATAATCGTTCAGGTTGTCAAATCCAACGACATGCACACCTCGATCAAGCAGACGGCGAGTGAGGTGATAGCCGATGAATCCGGCCGCGCCGGTAACAAGATAGGTGCTCATAAAGGCCGTTTATAGCAGTTCGATGCCACTGCGTTCCAGGATGCTGAAATGAGGGATGCCGAACTGCCCGGCCGCGCAACCGGCGGGCTGTTGGATCGTGGCGGCCCGGTGGATCAAACGGGTTCTTCGATCAGGTGGTCGTCCATCGAATCAAAAGTGTTTCCGGGGACGATTTTGGTCACGTTGACCTTCGTGCGCCGTAGTTCTTCGATTTCAGCGGCCATTTGAGACAGCAAATTAGCGACTTCGCCCCCCGCCGCATCGCCCAGATTGACCATCAGTGCTTTTCGGGAGTTGTAGCTTAGGCCGTGTTGTTTCATCGGAGCACTTTGAACGCGAGAAGAAGAGTTTGCGACGAGAGAAGAGTAGCCATGGGGGCATAGAGTCAACCCAATGGACTGTCCAGGATCGTCCGAATGGACAGAAAAAACAGGTAGTCAAATGAACACATGAGGCTACTTCAAATCCGCCACACTGCAAGCGTGACTATTCCACCGTGACGCTTTTGGCCAAGTTTCGTGGCTTGTCGACATCGCAGCCACGCAGCAGCGCGATGTGATAGGACAGCAATTGCAGGGGCACGACCGTGACGATCGGCTGCAGGAATTCTTGGACTTGCGGCACCCGGATGACGTCGTCGGCGATCGCTTCGATGTGGGGGTCATCGTGGCTGGCCACTGCGATGATCGGCCCGCCACGCGCTTTGACCTCTTCCATATTGGCCATGACTTTGTCGTGCGTGGTGCCTCGCGGGACGATGAACACGCTTGGCGTCTTCTCGTCGACCAGAGCGATGGGACCGTGTTTCATTTCGGCTGCCGGGTATCCCTCGGCATGGATGTAGCTGATTTCTTTCAGCTTCAACGCGCCTTCCAGGGCGGTCGGGAAGTTGTATTGGCGGCCCAGGTACAGCACGTTGGTGGCGTCACAATATTTTTTGGCCACATCACGAACCTGTTCGTCACAGGTCAGGGCCTGTTGAACGGCGGTCGGCAGTCGGCGAAGTTCTTCGATCAGGCGTTGCCCGCCTTCGAAACTGAGGTGACGGGTCCGGCCAAAGTAAAGGGCCAGCATCGCCAACACACAGCACTGGGACGTGTAGGCCTTGGTACTGGCAACACCGATTTCCGGTCCGGCATGCAGATAAACACCACCGTCGGCCGCCTGTGCGATCGAGCTGGCGACGACATTACAGATCGCCAGCGTGCGGTGTCCCTTGCGTTTGGTTTCGCGCAGGGCCGCCAACGTATCCGCGGTTTCGCCGCTTTGGGTGATGCCGAACACCAACGTGTTGTTTTCGATCGGCGGATTTCGATACCTCAGTTCGCTGGCATATTCGACACTGACCGGAATCCGGGCCAGCCCTTCGATCAGGTATTCGCCGACCAAGGCCGAGTGCCAGCTGGTGCCGCATCCGGTCAGGATGATTCGTTCGACGCTGCGCAATTGTTGCGGGGTCAAGTTCAGACCGCCGAACACGGCCGTCGCGTCTTGATCGTCCAACCGACCTCGCATGGCGTTGCGAATCGATTCCGGCTGCTCGAAGATTTCCTTCAGCATGTAGTGGTCGTAACCGCCCAAACTGACATCACCGGTGTCGACTTCCAGCGGCCGAATATCGACACGGACTTTGCCCGAATCGCGATGCAGGACCGAGAACCCGTCGGGCGTCAGCACCGCAATTTGGTGGTCGGCCATGTAAACGATCCGATCGGTGCGTCCGGCCAACGGGGATGCATCGCTGCTGACGAAGTATTCGCCTTTGCCGACACCGATCACCAACGGGCTTCCGAATCGAGCGGCGATCATAAAATTGGGGCGATCGCGAAACGCCACGGCCAACCCGTAGGTGCCACGCAGCCGAGCGACGGAGGTTTGTACAGCGGTTAGAAATCGAAGATTCGGCTGGCCTTCGATTTCCGGTGTATTCTTTAGGTTTTCTGCGATCAGGTGGGCGGCGACTTCGCTGTCGGTCTCCGATTTGAACTGATACCCTTTCTCGATCAATTCGTCTTTCAGAATCTGAAAATTCTCGATCACGCCGTTGTGAACCAAGACCACTTCGCCATCGCCGCCTTGGTGCGGGTGTGCGTTGGGTTCGGTTGCAGGACCGTGCGTGGCCCAACGGGTATGCCCGATGCCCATCGTCCCTTTGGCGGGCGAATCGCCCATGCGACCGACTAACGAATCGATGCGGCCCACTGATCGGGTAATGTCAAAGGAAGCACCGCTGTGAATCGCCACGCCCGAACTGTCGTATCCGCGATATTCCAGACGGCGAAGACCATCGATCAAAAATGGGCAAGCTTCGTCTGCGCCAACGTACCCGACAATTCCGCACATAGTCTTTCCGATTTACTTTGGGTGTCACTGCCAAGGGAAAAGAGAGACATTTCCCGGGATTTTGGCATCGAATGCCATCTACTAGCAAGCGATCCTCCCCCCCCGATCACGGATCAGGAGAACCAACGATTCCCAAAGTCTAGGTTACGAATCGATTCCTGCAGAGGCAAAAATCCGCAGCGGAAAAGTCAAACGGTCAGCGCAAGGCGAAAGGTGTAGCGAACTTCGCCAGATGTCCCTTACGGGCGTGCGTACGGCAAAGGGGAATTCTGGTGAATCCCACTACGCGTGCTGCCGCTTTAGCTCCCTCATCCCCCGGCTCGATCCAAGTTCAACTTGGATGGGATTGGGGAAGAGGGTTGGGTGAGGAGCGGGGGGCGAATTCTGGCGAATCTCCCGGCGTGACGTTTCACTGGGGCGTTTGCCCGTTGCCGGCCTCTGGATCGCTAGTTCGCTGAGGGAATCCGCACGCGAGCCAAGTAGACGGCCGTGGTGAATTCGGGCTTGCCGACTTCGTGCGCCGAGTAATAGCTGACCCACAACTGATCATCGTGCCAGGCGAGCCCCGGGTAACTGCAATCGCCACCGGACGGCAGCGTCTGGAACTCGGTCAGTTCGCCGGTTTCGGGATTCAACCAACACAACGAAGTCCGAACACGCGTATCGTACAGACGTACCGCAGCCACGATCCGCCCGTCGGGCAACCGGATGATGTGGGGACCACCAGCACGCGTTCCGGTATCCGTCCAGGTCCATTGATCATAGGGAGGCATCGACTTGCCAAGCAGTGCCGTCTTGATGCCACCGTCACGACGCAACAGACAAATCGCGTGCCCATCGTCGCCAAACAAAATGGACGATTCGTTGGGATACCCCTCGTCAAACGTCCGTTCCACGAATGGCAGAAAGGTTCGACCTTCGTCTTGGCTGCGAAACAAACTGACATGTTGATCGACTGGTTTGCCGGTGTGATACCCGATCGAATATGCGTTGCTGCCGTTCCAGGTGGTTCGCCACAGCCAATAGTTCGGCGGCCCAATGTTGACGACGTCCGACCACTGTTGGCCGTCTTTGGAAAACCAAGCCATCGATTGATGCCGAACGTCTGACCCTGGTTCGAAGGCACCGGCACCCGACAACATCAATTCGCCGCCCGGCGTGACGGTCAACTTTGCGTCCCGAAGATCGGCTTCGGGGTGAGTGATCACGGCTGCGGATGACCAATCGGTACCATCATCGGAAACCAAAATCTGCAACGCACCGTCAGCCGATACGTGAGTGGACCCGACGCGGTAGACGCAGTACCAGCGATCTTGAAAACGCAACAAGTCGGTGAACGCATTGTGCTGGGACGCATCGCCAATCCGCTGCAAACTTTCGATTTTGGATTGATGCAGTTGGGTATAGATCTGTGAAAGCGGCAACTTTCGGATCACCGAAGTGGCCAGTTCCTGGTTCTTTTCTTGGCGACCATCAACGTGCCCGAGCAACAGCGTATCGTCCACCCAATCCATCGCCGTGTAGCAGTACCATCCATGGGGATCCGCGGCGATGGGAATCGAAGGCGACCATGTCGCACCATCATCGCTGGAGACAGCCAAAGACAGCGGCGTGCGAGCTCGCGACGCGGTACTTAGGAATTCATGGTCATTCCAAACCGCCATCAGGTCGCCGGTCGCCGGAACCCGCTCGATCGATGCAGGCGACAGGGGCGACGCCAACGCAAACGGTTCCATGGCGGACCACGTCAAACCCTGGTCGAACGAGTGACTCTGATACTGGGTGCCCTGATCGGATCGAATCCACATCAGCAAACTTCCATCACGTCGTTCCACGACACCGGGTTCTTGCGCGGCAACGCGAACGCCGTCCGCATTCGTCCCGGACAACAGAGACGTCGATCGCTGCCAACTGCTGCCGGCATCGTCCGAGAAATAACATCCCACTTGCCCCAGCCAGTCGGTATTTTCTTGACCGGGCGTTCGGTGCAGCGAAACGGGAGCGACCAATCGACCGCTGGTCAACTGGATCACGCGGTCATTGTTCAACACGTAATACCCCATCTGTTCCTCTGGGATCATTTCGGTTGGCTCGCTCCAAGTCTTGGCCTCGTCCGACGAAAACCGGACAACGGGGCGGCAATCGGTCAGCGAGTTTTTGCGAAGGTAGAACAGGGCAATTCGGTTATCAGCCAAACGCAATAGCGATACCGACATGACGTTCATACCGCCTTCGTTCTCGACGACGGTAACGTCATCGTCGGTCCAGGTCGCGCCGCCATCATCGCTGACCCGACTTACCAACGTCGCCGAACTGTGATCGCCGACTCCGGATTCGAATCGCGAATAGACGAACAGAATCTGCCCGTCCGCCAGTCGAACGAAATCTCCTTCGCTGTTCCGCGGGTTCCCTTCACCGGGCGCAAAGACCTGCACCGGAACCAGTGATTCGATCCATTGCATCGCCGCGGCGTAACGGAATCCGAATTCACGCAGCGATGGCGAATCGAAATGCGTCAAGTCGCCTTTGTCGTTCAAACCGTCCGAGGGTACGAATGCTGTGCGGGCGACGTGTTGGACGATGCGTTGTTGAGCCGCATCGACCTGGCGTCGACCGTCTGTCCAAGGACGCTGCGCGAATTGGCCCAGCTGCCCGATCAGGAAAGGCAACTGCGGTGCGTCAAAGGTTTGCCGAAACCGTTGAATCAGTTCGGTCAAATTGGACTCATACGCCGCCGATGCCTCGGGGCTTGAATCCGATTCGCCCTGATGCCACAGCACGCCTTTGAGCACACCCTGTGCGGCAACCTGCTGCACGCGGGATTGCATGTCGTCCCAAGGGTGCGACTTGGTCTGATCGTGATATCCGCCCGGTTGCCATGTATCGATGGCGGACCCGCCGACGGCACAAGGGATCAACCCCACGGTGATTCCCGGGTGACGCTTGGCATATTCGGCCGCGAACGACCGACCGATTCCGACACCAACCATCTTGGGCTTATCGAAATGCAAAGGGTCAACGGCCGGGGTCCATTGTTTGTCCTGGCCCAGTGAAAGCACACGGTCGTTCGGTTTTCGATCGGCGTCGGACACCTTGCCTCGCCCGGCCATGTTCGACTGGCCGGCCAAAATGAACAGGTGAAATGATTCGGGATCCTGCGGCACCAGTTGGCTTTGGACTTGGGCGTCAGCAGCAGCCGACTGTTCGGTGTCGTCGGAAAGCCCGGTTGGCAGAGCATTCAAGCCAATGGCGAACAAGAAGCCCAGCGCGATCCAGACACGCGGGAAGAAAGAGATTCGAAGCATGGGGGGGCTCGGACCTGATGAGGCGGGAAGTTGTGGGAGGGCCCACAATATAACCCGAGTCAGTTGCCGGTGCTGGAAACGGGGATCGGACGCACGATTTCGATGCGTTGGGAGGAAGAGGAGGAGAAGAAAAAAGCAGTTCGAGTTCGAGTTTAAGTTCGAGTTTAAGTTTTGAACGGTGCTGGTGTACGCGACTTGTACTTGTACTTGTACTTGTACTTGTACTTGTACTTGAACTTGAACTCGAACTCGAACTCGAACTCGAACTCGAACTCGTACTCGTACTCGTACTCGTACTCGTACTTGAACTTCTTCTCCGCTTATCCTCGAGCGCGGTTTCCATTCCTTTGACAGGTTCCCGTGGGAAACGAAAAAACGCGTCCGCAACTGGATTGGTGAGATCCACTCGCGGGCGCGTCGTATTCGTTTGTCGGTTTGCCGCTTGCGAGATTGCTTAGGCGGCGCGGCGCAGAGGAGCCGTGTTCTGCTGATACGACTTCCATGCATCACCGTCTCGGAACATCAACGTTGTTCCGGAATGCGAGACGCGGTCGATCAGCTTCATTATCGTTTCATTCTGCCATTGGTCGACTGGCGTTGCGATCAGAATCAGGTCCACTGCCCCGTAGGTGTGCGCCACGCGGACGAGTCCACGGTCGATTGGTTCGGGGATCACTTGAGGCCGGATGGCGGCTTCACGAAGCGTTTGATGGAACTGTTTCAGTGTTGTCTGGCCACCTGCCATTTCGAACTGGTCGATGACCAAGTATCGGATTGCCGGTGCAGTGGTCGCCGCTTCCGATTCGGAATCCGCCACAGGTGCGGGTGCGGGCAGGTTGGCGGCTAGGGTTTCCAGCACAGCGATTGCGCGAGTCCCGTCCTCGACATTGATTTCTAGGATCGTGCGTGCGGGCAGCGACTTGATCTGTTTGCACAGGGCGGCGTGAGGTCCCGAGGAACCGAAGATCCCGAACGCGGGTCGCCGAGCGGGCTTGGCCGGTTTGACCGCCTCGGGAACCTGGGTTGCCACAGGCGATTGCGGGGTGACAGCGACCGGTGCCGACTTGGCTTTTGTCTTGCGACCCGCTTTGGCGACAGCCGCCCGATTGCCCGTTTCCCGGGTTCCCGTTTGCGAGTTGCCAGATTCAGACGTTCCGACACTGGGGGTCTGATTGCCAGTGCCGCCCGAGTCGGGAATGCCCAAATTTTGCACCGCCGGAGCTGACCCCACCGAGGCTGAGGGCGATGTGGCTTGGCTAGGCACCGTATCCACGCTGCTAGGTGGCTGCGCGTCAGCCACCACATCAGGTGTGGATCGACCCCGAATTGTGTTCCAAAGTTTCAGTAACGGCATCAGACGAGGCCTCGAAAACCAGTAGAGCAGGCGCGAATGTAACGACTTGTCTATTTTTTCGGCTTCACCATGCACCAAAATCGACTGGTTTTCGGATAGGTCCGATTAGGCAGTCCGTGGGCGACTATGCGTCCTAGGCTTCCAACAGGGGATCCTCTGGATCTGCGTCGCCGCCGGGTGGCGGACAACGCCCGCTGCCGAAGGATCCCAACCGCCGCACTGACAAGGCGTCCCCCGTCCATGGCTGATTTGATTCACGCAGATTGCCTGCATCCCACTGTCGCTCGGTTCCCCTGAATTTCGGTTCCCGATGAAACGCCCCGTACGCACGAAGCTAAGAATCAACGACGATCTGGAAGCGATTCCCGGAAAGATCGAACCGTGCGAAGCTCGCCTAGCACTCTCTGCTTCGCTGGCTGGGGAACTGTTGCTAGAAGCTCTTGGCGGCAACGTCGACATGGATAATCAGCCGTCTGCTGCGGACGACATGGCGACCTGCGTCCCGGCATCGATTCCGGCTTCGGCAGGTGACAACAGCATCGCATTTTCGACTCAGTCGCAATCCTCTGTTGCGTCCGCTGACTCGATTGCATTGGGGGCCAGTCCCGCAACCGACCCCGCATCGTCATTGCTGGACCAGGCGGCCGATTTACAAGCCAGCCGCGGACTTTCAGGAGCCGGCCAAACCGTTGCCGTGATCGACAGCGGTGTGGCCTGGGATCACGTCGCATTGGGTGGCGGATACGGCCCCGGGTATCGCGTGGTGGGCGGATGGGACTTTGCCGAAAACGATTCAAACCCCTATGACGACGGTCCCGCTGGATTTCACGGCACCCATGTTTCCGGTTTGTTGGCAGGCAGCACAGATGGATTCACCGGAGTCGCACCTGGCGCCGACATCGTTGCGCTTCGCGTTTTTGATGACACCGGATCCAGCGAACTGGAATGGATCGAATCCGCGTTGCAGTGGGTCCACGAAAACCAAGACACGTTCGAATCTCCCATCACAACGATCAATCTATCGGTCGGTGCGGCGTTGTCCGATGCCAACCGAAGCATCGCGATGGGGATGTTGGAAGACGAGTTTGCGTTGTTGCGTCAGGACGGCATCCTGGTCTTTGCCGCCTCGGGAAACTTCTTTGACGGCGGCGAAGGATCCGAGGGCGTTCTGTACCCTGCGTCTAGCCCATCCGTCATCCCGGTTTCATCCGTCGATTCGGATGGCGACCTCAGCGATTTTGCACAACGAGAGTCCGGCATCTTTGCGGCTCAGGGACGATCCGTTCTAAGCTCTGTGCCCGATCATGTGTTCGGCTGGGATGGCAAAGTCGACGACTTCGCAAGCCTGGATGGAACCAGCATGGCATCGCCCCAAGCGGCGGGTGCATCGATGTTGGTCCGTGAAGCGATGATTGCCGAAGGGCTGACGCCGACGGCCAATGATGTGCTGACGCGGATGCAAAACGCGTCGGTGGAACATACCGATGCGGTTACCGGCCAAACTTACCGAACGCTGAACCTAGCCGCGGCGGTCGGCAACGTGAATATCACGGATGTGGATCCCGGCGGCGGGACCGACGGCGAGGGAGAATCGCAGACCCCAGAGTCCACCACCCCGCTGACGATTGATCGATTCGACGGTTCCAACGAACACGAAGAAATCGAGCTAGACCTGCGTGACGGCATTACCCTGCGAGTCGGCGGTGCGACCTATCGCATCGATCCCACCAATGCCACATCCGACATCGTGATCGACGTCGGCGGCGGAAACGATTCTCTTTCGATCTTGGGCAGCAGTGCGGCCGAGCGGCTGATCATGCACCCTGGGGCGATGGGCACCAGCACTTTATCGACGAACGATTTCACGATTCAACTACGTGGATTCGAAGACGTCACATTCAACGGTGGCGGTGGCCCGGACCGCGCGTCTCTGTTCGATTCGGCCGGTTCTGACACGCTTCAATCCCACCCCGGCGAGGCAACGCTGGAAGGCATCGGATTTCAGTTCAACGTGATCGGCGTGCCCAGCGTGTTCGTGCATGCAACCGCAGGCGGCAACGACACTGCGTTTTTGCACGACAGTGCCGGCGATGATTCGTTGTCGGTCCGGCCCCAGTTCACCAGTTTGCGAAGCGACGATTCGTTTCAATTGGCTTACGGCTTTGAACGCGTCTATGCCTACGCCACATCGGGCGGAAACGACAGCGCCGAAATGTACGACTCGCTCGGCGACGACACGATGAGCGTTTCGAGCGGACGATCGATCATCACCGGTCCCGGATACCACGTCAGCGCCAGCGGATTCGAGTCCACCGTCGGTCACGCTACCGCGGGCGGCAATGACGTGGCCAACATCTATGCCGACGGCGAGGGTTCCAACTGGGAAACGGCTCCTGACCGAATCCAGTGGACAGGGCAAGATGGCGCCGTTCGCATCGCTCGCGGCTTCGAACGAAACGAGGCCTTCGAAAACTTCCAACCGATCGAACTGATCCCACTTTCCACCGGCCAGTCGCCGATCGCCGACTGGATGGACGATCCGAAAATCCGTGCCGCTCGCGATTCCGAAGCCGCCCGGTCCGTGTTCGCTGCACTGGGCGACGAATAATCGATATCCCGCAACGGATTCACGGCGACGACAACGTTGCCCCCCCCAGCGACATCGATGAAACCAGTGACCGGCGGCCGGCCAATTTGGCCAGTTCACTCTGATCGGCCAGTTCACCCTGATCGGCCGTTCGCTCTGATTCACCCGTTCACTTGTGAAACAGACGTGTTTCACGGCGTTGGATCCGCATACCGGCTAGCGGCCTATCTGTTTGCACCGTGTGTTTGATCGCAAAATCGGATGGACCGTCTGTTGGCGACAAAAAACAAGGTGGACGCGTGGTCCCCGGACGTGCTATAGCCCGGGCTTCGATACCCGTGCGTCATGGAAGGCGCATCGGTCCGGAAAGACTATTGCTGGGATCCACCGATGACTGCCCTGTTTGATTTGCCTTTTGTTTCCGCCATTTTCTTCGTCCTTGCGGGCATCCTGATCGGCCATTTGCTTTGGTTCCACGACCGCACCGGGGATCACGAGAAGATCAATGGCCTGGAAAACCGCTATTTCAAGGCGCGTGGATCGGTACGGCAACGAAAACGCGAGCTCACGAAGCTACAAAAGGACAACCAATCGGCATCGACCGAATTGGAAACTCTGCGCGAACAGTACGAAAAACTGCAAAAGCAGAACGAAGACCATCGCAGCGCGGCGTTGCAAGCAGGCGACGAACTGTCACGTCTACGCAGCGAGCGTGATCAGTCGGATCAAAAGTACGAAAGCGAACAGAAACGCAGCGAAACCGTCGTCAGCCAGTTGCAAGAAGCGTTGCAACTGAAGACGGCCGCCGAAAACGAATCGCTGGAACGAAACACCCAGTTCACTCAACTGCAAGCCAGCCATCGTGAACTAGAAGTCGAGATCGAAAGTCTGCGATCGCGTTTGGAAACCAACGACAAGTCGTCGTCGAACTACCTGCAAACCATCGACGCATTGAAGCGACAGGTCGGCGAACACGGCCAAACCATCGTGCAGCTAGAACAGGCCAAATCGCAATCTGCAGCCGAAGTGGAACGCCTGCAATCGCTGCTGGATTCCCGCACCGACCAAGCCGATTCGGGTCAGCAAGCGATCGCCAGTTTGAACGAACAGATCGAACAGCTGAACCATCAGATTGCCGATCTGCAACAGCAGTCGTTGGATCGCGAAGACGTGATCAAGCGATTCGAACAAGCACAGATCGCGCACGAAGCCGAAATCGAACAACTGACCGAAACGCTGGATGCCCAAGCATCCGCGACGGACCAGTCCGCAAGCCAAAACGCCAAGCTGATCGCGGAACTGCGACAAGAGACCGAAACATTGCGTTTGGCCAGCGAAGCCGCCGAACAATCGCTGAAGGAAACACAGTCCGACCTGGTCGCGCGATGCGAAGACTTGGACACCCTGCGTATCGAACGAGACGAATTCGCCCGCAAGACGACCGAGCGAGACCAGCGGATCGAAGAACTAGACGAACAATTGCAGATCGCCGCATCGGCCCAAGCCGAGCGTGACGAACTGGCCACCGACCTGGAAGCCGCCGCCAGCACGTTGGCACAGCAGCGAGAACTGCTGTCCAGCCGTGAAGCGGAAATCGAAAGGCTGAAGTCGCAGTTCAACGAACTGCAGGATCAGCACAGCATGATCACCGATCAGGCGACTCACATTTCCAGCGAACGTGAAACGTTGACCAAGGCGATTGCCGAACGAGACGATTTCATCGGCAAACTGAAGACTCAGTTCAACACACTGGAAGATCAGTTCAACGAACTGCAAGACCAGCACAGTTTGGTTACCGACCAGGCGTCTCACATTTCCAGCGAACGCGAAACGCTGACCAAGGCGATTGCCGAACGAGACGACTTCATCGGCAAACTGAAAGCTCAGGTCGACGAACTGTCACCGCTGCGAGATGAACTTTCGCAAATCGCGATCGTGTTGGGCGAACAAAAAACGGTCAACCAACAACGCGTCGAACAAATTGGTGACCAGAAGAACGAAATCGATCGCCAACGGGGTGAACTTGAAACCCTGCGAAGCCAACTGGAATCGATGGCCGAACTGCAACAGGAACTGGACCAGCATCGTCCGCTGCGTGCAGAACTGGACAAGATGTCCCAGCAGCATTCCGCCGAATCCGAACGAGCGGCACAGCTTGAACAGCAACTGACGCAGCAATTGGCCGAGATCGAAAAACTGCGAACCGATACTCAGCTGCTAGACGACACCAAGCAACAGCTTGCTGCGGCTCAGCAGAAACTGGCCCAGACATCCGAACAAGTCAACCAGATTGTCAGCCAACGCGACAGCTTGGCTCAATCGCGGGACGAACTGGAAACCTTGGTCACCGATCTGCGTGCCCAACTTACCGCCCACGCCGACCAGCTGAAAAAAGCCGAGGCGACGATGACGTCCTATGCCGATCAGCTGAAGAAAGCTGACGCGCAGATGGCTGCCCAAGCAGAACAGTTGAAGCGGGCCGACGAACTGATGTCTTCGCAAGACCAGCAATTGCAAAAGGCCGATGCCACGATGATGTCGCAGGCCGAACAACTGCAGAAGGCCGATGCCGCGATCGCAGCCCAAAAGGCCCAGCACACGCTATCGTTCACTCAGCTGAAACAGCAGATGCAGTCCCAATCGGAAACGGTCGAAGACGTTCGCAAACAATTGCAAACCAAGACCCAACAGCACGAAGCCGCCGTTGCCGACTTGGCCAAACTGAACCAAACGTTGGACGCCCAACGATCCAACATCACGAAACTGGCGTCTCAGGTCAAAGCGGCCCAGCAGCTGCGTCCACAGAACCAAGCGATGCAAGAACGCATCGACGATCTGATGGATCACCTGAAACGTGTCAGCGCCGAACACGAAGATTCGTTGGAGGCCAACGCAAAAGCACTGGGCCGAATCCGAGATCTGGAAAACGACCTGCACGATCATGCGTCCAAGATCCGCGACCTACGCCGCGAGCGTGGTTCGATCGCCGGACTGGATCAGTCCAACGAAGGCCCGCAAATCCGCCGCGCGGCCTAACCGCCGCAGGGAATGCGAGTGGCGGTCTTGGCCGCGGGTTTGGCCAGCCATCCACATGCAACGGTCACCTGCAGGGGGCCATCCCGATTCCGGGTCAGTGGCCACCGATGCAGGCAGGTTCATCGCACGCTGGATCAATCGGCCGCGTCGATCTTGCCAGCTTTCAATCGCAAGAACGAATCCAGGAACCCCTGCAACTCGCTGCCGTCCATGACGCTATTGAAGTTGCCGACGTAGTGGCCGGTTCGCGCATCCTTGACCCGTTGGTCGGGGTGCAAGAAGTAGTTTCGGATTTGGCTTCCGAACCCCGTCCTAGCCTGGGTTTCGTATTTCCGAGCATCCTCGGCTTCGCGACGTTCCTCTTCGATACGCGCCAACTTGGCCCGCAACATTTTCCATGCTGTGGCTTTATTCTGGTGCTGGCTACGTTCGTTCTGGCACTGGACGACGGTATTGGTTGGCACGTGGGTTAACCGGATCGCACTGTCGGTCTTGTTCACGTGTTGCCCACCGGCGCCACCCGCACGATAGGTATCGATGCGCACGTCCTTTTCGTCGATTTCGACTTCGAACGAATCATCGATTTCGGGCGACACGCTGACCGCAGCGAAACTGGTTTGCCGCTTACCTTCGCTGTTGAAGGGGCTGATTCGGACCAACCGATGATCGCCCTCTTCGCCTTTCAGGTAGCCGTAGGCCATCGGCCCGCGGACGGCGATCGTGGCGTTCTTGATGCCAGCCTCGTCGTTGTCCTGACGATCCAAAAGTTCGATCTTGAACTCGTTCCCGACCGCCCAAGCCGAATACATCCGCAACAGCATATCAGCCCAATCGTTCGCATCGGTACCGCCATCGCGGGCGTTGATCGACAGAATGGCCCCCGCCGAATCGTTGGCACCGTTCAACAGGGCCTTCAATTCCAGGTCGTCCAGAATCTGTTCCAAGCGAGCGATTTCGGAGGCCACTTCGCCGACGATCGAATCGTCTTCTTGAGCCATTTCGAAAAGCGCGGCCAGGTCCTCGGCCGACTGGGTCAGTTCGTTCATCGGTCCGACGATGACTTTCAACGCCTTCAGCTGCGAGACCGTTTTCTGGGCCGATTCGTTATCGTCCCAGAATCCGGGCTGACCCATTTTCAGCTCGATCGCTTTGCCTTGTTCTACTTTGGCAGAGTAGTCAAAGAGAGTCTCCGAGCTGTTTTAGACGCTGGCGAATCTCTTTGCTGCGTTGAACCAGTTCAGCATCCATTCTCGTTTTGGACTCATTACGTATGATGGAGGGACATATCACGTCAAAGACTAAGCACAGGAAATATACATGGCTCGGATCGTTCTCGCGATGAGTGGAGGCGTTGATTCCAGCGTCGCTGCGCACCTGCTTATGGACGCCGGCCACGAGGTCATCGGCGTTTTCATGCGTCATGGCGAAGAATCGGCGGCTGTGTGTCGGGTCGATGACACCGGAAAATCGACCAGCCTGCCTGTGTTGGCCGGCGCCGCGACCTCCGCCGGCGACGGACTGCGGGCGGACCACAAACAGGGCTGCTGCACCGCTTCGGACGCCGCCGACGCTCGCCGAGTCGCGGCCAAGATGGGAATCCCATTCTACGCACTGGATTTGACCGACGATTTCCGCCGAATCGTGGACTACTTTGTCGACGACTACTTGGATGGGCGGACGCCCAATCCCTGTGTACGGTGCAATCAATGGATCAAATTCGGCCGCCTGTTCGACTATGCCGACGACGTGGATGCCGAATTTGTGGCCACCGGTCATTACGCGCAGATGCAGAACGTCGACGGCGTGAACCAGCTGCACCGCGGCCTGGATTCCAGCAAAGACCAATCGTACGCCCTGTTCGGAATTCGCCCGGATCGGCTCGATCGCATGATGTTGCCGGTGGGCGGATTCGAGAAAACTCGCATCCGCGAGATCGCCGAAGGGTTGAAGATGGGCGTGGCCGGAAAAAAAGACAGCCAAGAGATCTGCTTTGTCACCCAGGGGCACCACAGCGATTTTGTCCGTGCCCGTGCTCCCCAGCGATCGGCCGATACCGGTGGCGAAATCGTGACGGTCGATGGAAAAGTGGTCGGCACCCATCAAGGGTACGAAGCATTCACGGTCGGCCAGCGAAAGAAGTTGGGGGTCGCGATGGGGGAACCGTATTTTGTGGTTCGCATCGAACCGAAAACCCGACAGGTCGTGATCGGCAAGAAAGAACACCTTTCCAAGCCGGGATTGGTCGCCGACGAAGCCAATTGGCTGGTGCCCATCGACCAACTGCCCCAGCGGGTATCCGTCCAGATCCGGTACAACGGGTCGCCCAAACCGGGCACCCTGACGGTCGTCCCCCGCGATCCCAATCGGTTCGAAGTCCACTTTGACGAACCCGAATTGGCGGTCGCCCCCGGTCAAGCCGCAGTGGTGTATGACGAAACCCGAGTCCTAGGTGGCGGCTGGATCACCTGATTCGTCGGATCCCTTGCCGCAGCGGGGGGGGCTGTGCCAGCCCGACTGGACTTGAGCCAAAATGATCCTCTTGGCAGGGCTGTTCCGATCGGCCCAACTGCCGGCGATCGACCAGAAGGATCGACGTTGGCAAGGAAAAAAGTTTGCTGGTCGTCGAACCCACGACTACAGTTTGGGAGGACTGACTACGTCGATCCGTTTGCGGGAAGGTCTTCCCGTCGACGAAGTCTCGCTAAAAAACGAACCAGTCCAAACGTCTCGGGCCGAAGATCTCAGGTATTGGCATCTCAGGTAATCGCCCACCAGCACCATCTAGGCCGAAAGGCTTGGGGGAGGATCGCGGATAAATATGAAAACCTTACTATCAAGCCTGGTCGCATGTGCCTTCGTCACCAGCATGATCGGTGGCTCATCGGCTCAGGGACAAAGTGCCGTTCTGTCAGAATTCTACGGACAGGGCGTTCACGCCTACTATGCCGGTCGCACGACCGAGGCCTACGACCTGCTGTCGTTGGCGATCAATAACGGGATCGATGATCCACGGGCGTATTACTTTCGCGGTATCGTCGCCCACAATTCCGGTCGCCCTTACGAGGCCGAATCGGACTGGCAATTGGGTGCGGATCTGGAAGCGAGCGGAAAGGGCAGCCGTTACATCGGCCGATCCCTTTCGCGTTATCAGGGCGCCGGGCGACTGAAGCTAGAAGAAATTCGTCAGAAATCGAAGTTGCAGTATCTGGCTGAATCCGCAGCCCGATCGCGCCAACGATACGGCGAAATCGGTGCCGCCCCAGGCGTCACTTCACCAGCACCTGCGGCGACTCAACCACGTGCCGGTGTCACACCACCTCCGGCGCCCCCGATCGCTGATTCAGACCCCTTTGCCGATGACCTGGGCACGCCCAAAGTCGAAAACGAAGACGCATTGGCCGACGCGATGAACGATCCGATGATCGACAGCGGTGCACCTGCCGCCGGTGATTCACCAGCTGGCGCACCTGCTTCAGACCCCTTCTCGACCGGTGGCGACAGCGGCGCCGACCCATTCGGTGGCGGTGGTGCAATGGACAGCGACCCGTTCGGTGGCGGCGGTGCCGGCGCAGACCCGTTTGGCGACGATCCATTCGGCAGCTAGGCAGATTTCCATCCGCCTGCCCCCCAAGTCGTCCTGAAAACGCGACCACAAATTCCCCAACGAGTGACTGGATCCACCCAGCCACTCGTTTTTTTATGCCTGGACCGACGCCAAAATCGGGCTGACGACCGGTTCGCTGTGATTGGTCCGCCCAGGTGGACGCAGGGGATGTGCTAAACATAGAACCGTTATCGGATTACACTGTCGCGCGTTCACCGGTTCGCTGCCGTCATCCATCCCCCCCTGGAACAGATCGCATGACCGACCTGGGATGGCTTACCGTGCTGGTAAGATCTCATTTGCGGCATAATCAAGTTCCGGCAATATCCCACCGAAAGTGTGTTTCATGAAGAAGGTTGTTTGGGGACTCGTGCTGTTGCTCGTTGTCCTGCACCAAGACGTTTGGAATTGGGACAATGATCGACTGGTCCTCGGGTTCATTCCGCTAACGCTGGCCTACCACGCCAGCATTTCGATTGCGGCATCGGCCGTTTGGCTGTTGGCGGCAACGACGGCGTGGCCGACCAATTTGGAAGACGACGCAGATGCTACGGAGGCAGGCCAATGACTCCGGGAATGATCAAAGTCACCATTATCGGCGTGTACCTTGGGCTGTTGCTTTGCCTGGGCGTATTCTCGTCGCGACTGTTCCGAGGCACTTCGAAAGACTATCTGCTAGCGAGTCATTCGATCGGGCCCTTCCTGCTGCTGATGTCGCTGTTCGGCACCACGATGACAGGATTTGCGTTGGTCGGATCGACCGGCGAAGCCTTTGCCGAAGGTGTCGGCGTGTATGGGATGTTGGCGTCATCGTCAGGCATCATCCACTCGCTGTGCTTCTTTGTGCTGGGCGTCAAACTGTGGTCCTGGGGTAAAAAGTACGGCTACACCACACAGGCCGGATTCTTCCGCGACCGTCTGGACAGCGACAAGATCGGCTTGGTGCTGTTCCCGATCCTGGTCGGATTGGTAGTGCCGTACCTGTTGGTCGGTGTGATCTCGGCTGGCAAAGCGATCGAAGGCGCCACGCGAGGCGATTTTCCGGCGTTGACCGAAAACGGGGCGATCCCACCTTGGTTGACCGAGCTGGTGATCTGTGTCGTCGTGCTGGTCTATGTCTTCTTTGGCGGCATGCGTGGGACCGCTTGGGCCAACACATTCCAAACGATCGTATTCATGGTCTTGGGTGTGGTCGCGTTCTATCTGATCGCAACCGGATTGGCCGAGCGCGCCGTCGAAGACGGTCGGGCCCACATGATGGTCGATGGAAAACGGGTCGTTCGCACCGAACCTCCCACCGGTCTTTGGGACTCTTTCAACATTGTGTCCCAAGAAATCCCCAAAGCCCGCCGCGTCCGCGCCGAAGTCACTGCGGAAGACCAGATCGAATCGGTCGAAGCACCCGCCCAGTTCCGCACCCGCGAGGGTCTGGATCCGTGGATGTTCTTTACCTACATGTTGATTCCGTTTTCGGTCGGCATGTTCCCGCACCTGTTCCAGCACTGGTTGACCGCAAAAAGTGGATCGGCGTTTAAATTGCCGGTGGTCGCCCACCCGATTTTCATTCTGATCGTGTGGGTCCCCTGTGTGCTGATTGGTGTTTGGGCAACCAGCGGTTTGATCAACATCCCGCCGCCGATCGCCAACGACCCCAACAAAGTGCTCGGGTTCATGGTCAAGTCGCTGTCCGGTGACGTCCTAGGCGGATTCCTGTTGGCAGGCATCCTGGCCGCAATCATGTCCAGTTTGGACAGCCAGTTTCTTTGCATCGGAACGATGTTCACGACCGATATCGTGGTCCATTACTCGGGCAAAGATAAGTTCAGCGACAAGCAGATCATTACGATTTCGCGATTGTTTATCATCGCCGTCGTCGCAGTGACCTACGCACTTAGCCTGACGGACATCGCACAGACACGCGTGTTCCAACTGGGCATTTGGTGCTTCAGCGGATTTAGCAGTCTGTTCCCGTTGGTGCTGTTGGCGGTCTATTGGCGAGGCCTTTCCAAATGGGGAGCCTATGCCGGTGTGATCACCGCTGCGGTGGTTTGGTTCGCATTGTTCCGCGCGTCCGAGTTCGGAGCGATCGACAACTGGTCAGTCGACTTCACACTGGGTGGACGGGAGATTCATACGATGCCAGTTGCAACGATGTTCTTTGCATCGTTTGCAGCAACCGTGGTTGTATCGTTGATGACGCCCAAACCGAGTCAGGCAACCTTGGCCAAGTTCTTTCCCGAGGCCAAATAGACACTGATGGGAACTTGGGAACCTTGGCTTGCAATTGCGGTCGCGTTGACGCTGCTGATCACGTTGGCAATGCGCGTCGCCGCGACCGACTTGTTAGCCGTGGGCTGCCTTGCCATCCTTGTCGTTGCCCAAAGCATCACCGGCACCCCGTTGCTTCCGTCACCGGAAGCAGCGGTGGCCGGCTTTGGCAATCAAGGTCTGATCACGATCGCGTTTCTGTTTGCGGTCGTGACGGGGCTGGAATTCACCGGAGGCACCGAACTAGCCACCGGCTGGTTTCTGAACCGTGCCAAAACCCTGACGGGTGCCCAAAGCCGATTGTTGATTCCGGTCGCTTTGATGAGCGGGTTCCTGAACAACACCCCGGTGGTCGTGGCGCTGATGCCCGTGGTCAGCGACCTGGCCAAACGAATCGGTACCAGCAGCAGCCGGTTGCTGCTGCCGCTTAGTTACGCCGCGATCCTGGGTGGTATGTGCACGTTGATGGGCACCAGCACCAACCTGTTGATCGCCGACTTGAATGCCAAGGAGATTGCCGCTGGCGCCGACATCACACCGCTAAGCTTCTTTGCGCCAGCCGCGATCGGTATCCCGGCAACGGTCATTGGACTGATCTACATGATCGTGGCGTCGCGTTGGTTGTTGCCCGATCGGCGCGGGGCCATCAGTGTGTCGGATGACCCAAGGCAGTACACCGTCGAGGTTCAGGTCGAAGCCGGCGGCCCGTTGGCCGGACGAACGATCGAAGACGCCGGGCTGCGTCACCTGCCTGGACTTTACATCGCCGAAATCCAACGCGAAGACGGCACGATCGCGGCGGCCAAACCCACCGAAACGCTGCGTGGCAACGACGTGCTGATCTTGGTGGGTGCTTTGGATAGCGTGGTCGACCTGCGGAAGATCCGCGGCCTGACGACATCCGACGACCAGGCCCGCAAATTACAGATTCCCGCCTGGCAGCGGACGCTGGTCGAAGCCGTCGTCAGCCCTCGCTGCGGTCTGCTGGGCAAAACGATCCGCGAAGGAAAGTTTCGCTCGCACTACAACGCTGCCGTCGTCGCGGTCGCACGGGGTGATAAGCGATTGACCGGAAAACTAGGCGATGTACGTCTGGAAACCGGCGATGTCCTGCTGCTAGAAGCCTCGCCTTCGTTCTTGCACCGACGCGGCGAGTCACGCGATTTCTTCCTGGTCAGCACCGTTCAACAGGGTGCCATCCGGCGTCCGGAACGCGCCTGGCACGCGATCGCCGTGGTGCTAGTGATGGTCGCCGTCGCCGCCATGACGCAGCAGATTTTGACCGCTTCGCTGGTCGCCGCCATCGCGATGATCGCGCTGCGTTGCTGCACGACCTCGGAAGCCCGCCGCAGCATCGACTGGTCAATCCTGATCGTCATCGGTGCGGCGATCGGCATCGGTTCAGCGATGCACCAAAGCGGGGCAGCGGCCGGCATCGCGAGCGGGCTGTTGAATCTGGCGGGCGGCAACCCACTGCTAACATTGGCGGCGCTTTACCTGGCGACCATGTTCTGCACCGAACTGATCACCAACAACGCGGCGGCGATGCTGATGTTCCATATCGCCAATAGCGCAGCTGCCGGACTGGGTTGCGATCCCGCCCCGATGATCATGGCGGTGATGATCGCCGCGTCCGCAAGCTTTCTGACCCCGTTTGGGTACCAAACCAACATGATGGTTTACGGCGTCGGCGGCTATCGCGTGTCGGATTACCTGAAATTTGGGATGCCGCTTAGCCTGATCGTGTTCGTCGTTGCGATGACCGTGATCCCAATCGTCTGGCCGCTCAGCTAACCAGCGGACGATCGTCGGCGGGTCGATGTTTCATCGCTAGGGATGTTTCTCGCGTTCTGATAACTTGCATCTCATGAAATCCAAACCAACCTCACCTTCCCTGACCGGACCGGTCCCCGATTCTTCCCAGCAGCCAAAGCGGGAAACAGAAGGTCCCGCGGCGCCGTCGGCAAATGCAGCAGCCGCGGCCGCGTCCGCAGGGGGGGGACCGGATGCAGACGCACCGGTCGTTGGGGGACAGGCAACCGGGCAACCGGCGATTGCCGGTCAGGTCATGCGGATCGATGCGGCCCGACTTCGCCGTGCCAAGAAACGGCTGTCGCCCGAAGACTATGCCAAACAGGCCGCCAAGGCAGCGGATCAGCTGGCAGCCCGGCAAGCCGCCAACCCGCGGATCGAGTATCCGGCCGAACTTCCGATCACCGCGCATCGCGAGGAACTGGTTTCGCTGATTCGTGAAAACCAAGTGATCGTCGTCTGTGGCGAAACCGGCAGCGGCAAAAGCACCCAGTTGCCCAAGTTCTGTCTCGAAGCCGGCCTGGGTCGAACGGGCATGATTGGCCATACGCAGCCACGACGACTGGCCGCGCGTAGCATCGCATCACGGTTGGCCGAGGAACTGGATACGCCGTTGGGAAAGGTGGTCGGTTACCAAGTCCGATTCGGGGACCATACGACCACCGAAACTCTGGTCAAACTGATGACCGATGGGATCCTGCTGGCCGAGACTCAGTCGGACAAGTTCCTGGATGCCTATGACGTGGTGATCATCGACGAAGCGCACGAACGTTCGTTGAATATCGATTTCTTGATGGGCTACCTTCGCAATCTGCAAACCAAGCGGCCCGACCTGAAGATCATCATCACGTCGGCGACGATCGATGCCCAGCGATTCGCAACGCACTTTGGCACCGAGGACAACCCGGCCCCGATCGTCAACGTCGAAGGTCGTGGGTATCCGGTCGAGATCAAATATCTGCCATGGGATGACGTCACCAGCGAAAACGTTCGCGGTTACGACATCGCCCGGCATGTCATCGAAGGAATCGAAGTCGCCAACCGGAATGGGCACGGCGACATGCTGGTCTTCCTGCCGACCGAACGTGATATCCGCGAAGTCTCGCATCGCGTGACAGGTCACTACAAACGCATGGGCGCGACCGGCCGTGTGGACCTGCTGCCGCTGTACGCGCGTCTGCCCCAATCCGAACAACAACGCATCTTCAATCCGTCGGGCAACAAACGGCGGATCATCTTTGCCACCAACGTTGCCGAAAGCTCGCTGACCGTTCCCGGAATCCGATTCGTGATCGATGCCGGCACCGCACGGATCAGCCGCTACAGCGTGCGCAGCAAGGTCCAACGTTTGCCGATCGAACCGGTCAGTCGGGCCAGCGCCGATCAACGCGCCGGGCGTTGTGGTCGTGTCGGGCCGGGTGTTTGCATTCGACTGTATTCGGCGGACGACTACGAAAACCGCGAATCCTATACCACACCCGAAATCCGGCGTACGAATCTGGCCTCGGTCATCCTGCAGATGAAGACTCTGCGATTGGGCAAATTGGAAGCTTTCCCGCTGCTGGATCCGCCTCGCCCCGAGGCGATCCGCGAGGGGCTGCGTACGCTGACCGAATTGGGTGCGATCGACGACCGGCATGAAGTCACCGACATCGGTTGGAAATTGGGCCGGATGCCGGTCGACCCACGTGTCGGACGAATCATCTTGGCGGCTCACGAAAACGGGGTGCTGGCGGAGATCCTGCCGATCGCGGCGGCTTTGGAAATACCAGATCCGCGTGACCGTCCACCGGAGAAGCAACAGGCTGCCGACGAGGCGCACGCCATCTTCACCGACGCCCGCAGCGACTTCCTGTCCTATCTGCGACTGTGGCGGTACTACGAATCGGCTCGCGAAGAACACAGCAAGAACAAACTGATCCGCGTCCTGCGAAAACAATTCCTGTCGCCCACGCGGATGCGTGAATGGTCCGACGTGTATCGCCAACTTCGCGAGATGACGGCAACGACGCTTGCCGAAAAAGGAAAACCCAAGCACCGCGTTGGCAAGATCCGCTTTGACGAAGACGACGCCAAGTTGGTGACAGACAATCATTACGCGGCGATCCACCAATCTCTGTTGGCAGGTCTGTTGTCTGGCGTCGCGATGGCCGGCGACAAGAACGAATACACCGGCGCCGGCGGATTGAAATTGTTCCTGTGGCCAGGCAGCGGCGTGTTCGCCACCAAACCCAAATGGATCGTATCGGGCGAACTGGTCGAAACTGCCAAGACCTTTGCGCGAACCGTCGCCCAGATCCAACCCGGTTGGATCGAAACCGTCGCCGCCCACCTGATGAAACGGTCGCATCACGACCCGCATTGGAGCGGCAAGTCTGGGGCAGCGTTCTGTTACCAGAACCAAACCTTGTTCGGTTTGCCAATCGTGACCCGTCGCCGTGTTCCGCTGTCGCCGATCGATCCATCGACGGCCCGGGATTTGTTGATCGACCGCGGACTGGCCGAATCCGAACTGACGACCACGGCCAAATTCGTTCGTCACAATCGCACGCTTCAGGAATCGATCGCAGCCCTGGCGGCCAAAACTCGCCGCCGCGATATGGTGATCGATGACTACATCGTGGCCGCGTTCTATCAGGCTAGGTTGCCAGCCGATGTCTGCGACCGCGGTCGATTGGAAAAACTGGACCGATCGATCGAGCCACCCGCATGGACCAAATCGATCCGCGATTCCGCCGGTGTGTCCCAGTGGTTGGCCGACCCACCGGCCGACGACGATTCGGCATCCTTGTACATGCGTCCCGATGATCTGATCGAAACGCAAACCAACACGATCACTCAAAACGACTTTCCCGACGAACTGACGATTGGCAATTCACGCCTGCCGTTGGATTACCGATTCGAACCGGGATCGGAACGCGACGGTGTGAGCCTGAAAGTCCACCAGGCGGCCCTATCGCAGATCAGTGACGATCGACTCGGTTGGCTGGTCCCCGGACTGCTGCACACCAAGATCGTCGGCATGATCAAATCACTGCCCAAACGGATTCGCCGCAACCTGGTCCCGGCGGCGGACGTGGCCAGCAAGATCATCGACGAATTGGCCGACGACTATGGACAGGTTCCATTTTTGCCAGCCGTTTGCGCGGCGATGACACGCCATGCCGAAGTGCCGGTTTCGCCGTTTGATTTCCAGGACGAAAAACTAGACCCGCATTTGCAGTTCTTGGTCACCGTGGTCGACGACGAAGGCGAAACGATTGCCGAAGGTCGCCAAGTATCACCGTTGGTCGCACGTGTCGGTGATTCGAAGTCCGCACAACCCAATGCTGCCGCAGAAATCGACGACGAGTGGACACGCGATGGGATGACATCGTTCGACTTGGAACGACTGCCACGTGAAGTGGTACGCGTCCGAGGCGGCGTACATGTGGCTCAGTACCCCGGCCTGGTCGACACTGGCAAAGACGTCAAAACATCGTTATTCGCCGATGCAAACACGGCCGACGCGGCCATTCGTGGTGCCTGTGTGCGGTTGTTTTCCATCGCGGAACGCAAAGAACTTCGATCCCAGGTGCGTTGGTTGCCTGGGCTAGACCAAGCCAAGATCAAGCTCTCGGGCGTCGTATCGGCTGGCGATATGGAAGACGCGATGATCGACCTACTAGCCCGCGTCGCGTTCGTGGAAGGCCAGTCGGTGATCCGCACGGCCGAAGAATTCGAAGCCCGACGGAAGGAACGTTCACGCCGGATCGCACAAGCCACGATCGAAATTGCCGGGTGGGTGGGCAACCTTGCTGACGCCTACTTCGACGCTCGCAAAGAAATCGAATCGGTTGGCAAGAGCGGACGATTCTCGCCATCGATCGGCGATGCCAAACTTCAGGTGCAATGGCTTGTATTCGATGGGTTCATGCGTCAGGTTCCCTGGGCATGGCTAAAACACTATCCGCGATACTTCAAAGCCATCGCCTACCGGATCGACAAATTACGCAGCGGGTCGGGACCGCGGGATGACGAATCTCGCAAGCTGGTCCAAGAGCTATGGAAACGCTGGCTCGATGGACTGACGACCTACGAACCGGCGGATCATACCGAATCGGAATTTCGTTGGCTGATCGAAGAACTGCGCGTCAGCCTGTTTGCCCAACCGCTAGGAACGTCCACGAAAGTGTCTCCGAAACGTTGCGAAAAGCTTCTCGAAACGCGTTCTTAACTAACCGGGCCAACGCCGACGCATGCCTCTGTCGAACAATCCATATCAACCGCCGCGGCCGACCGATCCCAGTGACGCCTCCAATTCGGACGACGACACAACGATCCAGATCGATGGGCAGACGACCATCGACGACGTGTCGAAACTGATCCATGTTCCGATTCCGGTGGTCGTGCTGCGATACGTTGTGGGGCTGGTTTGCGTCCCGATGTTCATCGGCATCGGATCATTCATCGTTTTCGCTGCCAAAAGCCTTGCCGATCTGATTCCGATGCTGCTGCTCCAGGGTTTCCTTATCGCCATTGCCTGGTTCGCGTTCAGCTGGCTAGGACGGCGTTCACGCACCAAACGACTTCTGAAACACCATCCGGAACTGGTGGGCGTCATTCACGGACGACTGGACGGTTTTGGACTGCACTATATCGGTCCAGCGGTCGAACAATGCCGTGAAATTTCATGGTCCGCATTCCTGCCTGTTTATGTGAGTCGGCACGGAATGCGTTTGAACTGGAAGCACAGCCCACAACACTTTCTGGTGGTCCCGGCATCGGCGCTGGATGCGATCGCCCCCGCCCACCTGAAAACCATCGTCCGCCAACTTCAAAACGCGTGCCAGCAACCACCGATATTCGCGGTCCCGGAGGACTGGGGCGGAATGCCCGCCGGCGCGATCACTTTCCGCGGCACCGTCCCCATGGAAACCGTCTCACTGCCCCTCCATCATCCCATTTACATCGCATCCGCCGCTGCGATGGCGGTCATGCTCTATCAGGCAACCAAGTTCACGCTGATCACCTTGGGGGTCGCCACCGCGGCGGGGGTGGTGTCCCATTTCGCCGCCAAACGCAATCGCACCACCGTGATGCCCCTGCAAATTGCCCAATGGGGATGGTTCACGCCGGATGGCGGGCAATTTCATTCACCCTATTTTTCGACCATTTTCCTCTGGACGGACCTCGTTCGAGTGGACCTGAATGACGAAAAGATTTTGGTCGACGTCGATTCCAAATTTCAGTTCGCGATCGAATCACAGGACATGGAATCCGACCAGTGGAGTCGGACACAATCATGGATCCGCCAAGCTCGACCGTCGCCATTACCGGTACACTGAACATGGCGACTGATCGCCTGATCGACCTCTGACACCCCCGCCCATGCAACCGCTGCCACCCGTTGTCGAAAAACCACTATGCGATGGAGATTCCCGTCGCTCGTGGCGATCGCTCGGTGTGTCCATTGTGGTTCACTCGATCCTGTTGGCCGTGTTGGCGTTGATGATCCATACGACGGTTTCCAGCCCGTCGATCTCGCTGGTGATGACCAACGAAATCGCCACTCAGGTCGAAGCGCCGATTGGTCCGCCTGTCGAGATCGCACCGCCTGAACCGCCCCCCGTCGAATTACCAGTGATCAAACCTCGAGTGCTAGAACCATTGCCCGAGATCGATCCAGTGAACCCACGGATGGGCACGCTGGCGGCCAATGCACAACCCACTGGAGCCATCGCCAAGCCGGCCGATGAAATCGAATTTTTCGGGGCACGTGCCAGCGGCGACCATTTTGTTTTCATCCTGGACAATTCCTACAGCATGAAGGCGCGCAACAAGGGGAGGTATCGTCGCGCCTGCAATGAACTGTTGCGATCGGTCAAAGAGCTAGATGAGCGACAACGGTACAGCGTGATCTTGTTCTCGTGGGCAACGGCACCGATGTATTACGCAAGCAACGCTCGCTATCGGATTGCCGAGGGAAATCATGTCGCCGAACTACGCGATTGGATCGTCAACGCCACACTTGGCCCAGGAACCGATCCGCGACGCGCCCTATCGCTGGCCAGCCACCTGAATCCCGACGCCGTGTTCCTGCTGACTGACGGCGACTTCAACCAACCGCAAGAATTCCGTGCCGACAGCGGTTGGGTCGACGAACATGGCAATGGGTTTTCGACGTCCATGGAACACGGAATCGAAATGATGTTTGTGGAGAAACAGATTCCGGTGCACACGTTTGCCTTTGAAAATCCGTTTTCCAAAGAAGACGTGCAACAGATTTCGCAACTATCCGGTGGCACTTTCCGGTACGTCCCCACCAGCGACCTGAAACCGATCGACTTTGACCGATTCAAATTGATCTTAGGCAAGGTCGATCAATCCAGCCGGCCCGGGCCAGACCGACTTCGTTTCGCGCACAACCTGATTCGCGACGGCGAGCTGGCGTTTGCCGAATACCTGATCCGCCCGCTGGTCGCAGACGAACTGCAAAGCCAATACGATCGAAACAGACTTACGTCACTCAACCAGATCCTGGAATCCGAACTGGGCGACACACGGCTAGAAGACTTTCCGATCCCCACCGACGGATACCAATAGCGGGCTGTCGATCCCGTCGGTTCTGGTGAAACCATCGCCAACCGAAGGATCGCCAATCAGGAGTCTTTCGGAGTCCAAAAACTTAAACTCGAACTCGAACTTAAACTCGAACTTCCTTCCCGGCACAACATCGCCCCACCCAAGCCGACCGTTCAAGTGACAGCAAGCATGCTGACGCTAGCGGAGGTGCGTCCCCGCATGTTGTCGGTGTGGAGAAGAAGTTCGAGTTCGAGTTCAAGTTCGAGTTCAAGTTCGGTGCAGGAATAAGCTGGTAGCCAGGATTCGCCCACTTCATGAGCCGTCGGGCGATAGCCCCGGTTCTTGCGAGACCAAACCGGCCCTGGCATCCAATCGACGAATGGCTCATTCCTGCAGACCTAATACCGAGTCCAAAAACTTAAACTCGAACTCGAACTTAAACTCGAACTTCCTTCCCCGTACAACATCGACCCACCCAAGCCGGCCGTTCGATTGACAGCACACATGCTGACGCTAGCGGAGGTGCGTCCCCGCATGTTGTCGGTGTGGAGAAGAAGTTCGAGTTCGAGTTCAAGTTCGAGTTCAAGTTCGGTGCAGGAATAAGCTGGCAGCCAGGATTCGCCCACTTCATGAGCCGTCGGACGATAGCCCCGGTTCTTGCGGGACCAAACCGGTCCTAGCATCCAAACGACAAATGGCTCATTCCTGCGGACCAAATACCGAGTCCAAAAACTTAAACTCGAACTCGAACTTCCTTCCCCGCACAACATCGCCCCACCCAGGCCGCCCGTTCGATTGACATCACACATGCTGACGCCAGCGGAGGTGCGTCCCCGCGTGTTCCAGGTGTGGAGAAGAAGTTCGAGTTCAAGTTCGAGTTCGAGTTCAAGTTCGGTGCAGGAATAAGCTGGCAGCCAGGATTCGCCCACTTCATGAGCCGTCGGACGATAGCCCCGGTTTTTGCGGGACCAAACCGGCCCTAGCACCCAAACGACGAATGGCTCATTCCTGCGGACCAAATACCGAGTCCAAAAACTTAAACTCGAACTCGAACTTCCTTCCCCGCACAACATCGCCCCACCCAGGCCGCCCGTTCGATTGACATCACACATGCTGACGCCAGCGGAGGTGCGTCCCCGCGTGTTCCAGGTGTGGAGAAGAAGTTCGAGTTCAAGTTCGAGTTCAAGTTCGGTGCAGGAACAAGCTGGTAGCCAGGATTCGCCCACTTCATGAGCCGTCGGGCGATAGCCCCGGTTTTTGCGGGACCAAACCGGTCCTAGCATCCAAACGACGAATGGCTCATTCCTGCAGACCTAATACCGAGTCCAAAAACTTAAACTCGAACTCGAACTTAAACTCGAACTTCCTTCCCCGTACAACATCGCCCCACCCAAGCCGGCCGTTCGATTGACATCACACATGCTGACGCTAGCGGAGGTGCGTCCCCGCATGTTGTCGGTGTGGAGAAGAAGTTCGAGTTCAAGTTCGAGTTCGAGTTCGAGTTCAAGTTCAAGTTCGGTGCAGGAATAGACTAGTAGCCAGGATTCGTCCGTTTCATGAGCCGTCGGGCGATAGCCCCGGTTTTTGCGG
Source organism: Rubripirellula lacrimiformis (assembly GCF_007741535.1). Classification (NCBI taxonomy): domain Bacteria; kingdom Pseudomonadati; phylum Planctomycetota; class Planctomycetia; order Pirellulales; family Pirellulaceae; genus Rubripirellula; species Rubripirellula lacrimiformis. The sequence goes on along the minus strand of NZ_CP036525.1, from coordinate 363,414 downwards.
GACCAAACCGGCCCTAGCACCCAAACGACGAATGGCTCATTCCTGCGGACCAAATACCGAGTCCAAAAACTTAAACTCGAACTTAAACTCGAACTTTCTTCCCCGCACAACATCGCCCCACCCAGGCCGCCCGTTCGATTGACATCACACATGCTGACGCCAGCGGAGGTGCGTCCCCGCGTGTTGTCGGTGTGGAGAAGAAGTTCGAGTTCGAGTTCAAGTTCGAGTTCAAGTTCGGTGCAGGAATATGCTGGCAGCCAGGATTCGCCCACTTCATGAGCCGTCGGACGATAGCCCCGGTTTTTGTGGGACCAAACCGGCCCTAGCACCCAAACGACGAATGGCTCATTCCTGCGGACCAAATACCGAGTCCAAAAACTTAAACTCGAACTTAAACTCGAACTCGAACTCGAACTCGAACTTCCTTCCCGGCACAACATCGCCCCACCCAAGCCGACCGTTCGATTGACATCACACATTCTGACGCCAGCGGAGGTGCGTCCCCGCGTGTTGTCGGTGTGGAGAAGAAGTTCAAGTTCAAGTTCGGTGCAGGAATAAGCTGGCAGCCAGGATTCGTCCGTTTCATGAGCCGTCGGGCGATAGCCCCGGTTTTTGCGGGACCAGACCGGTCCTAGCATCCAAACGACAAATGGCTCATTCCTGCAGACCAAATACCGAGTCCAAAAACTTAAACTCGAACTTAAACTCGAACTCGAACTTCCTTCCCCGTACAACATCGTCCCACCCAAGCCGGCCGTTCAATTGACATCACACATGCTGACGCTAGCGGAGGTGCGTCCCCGCGTGTTCCAGGTGTGGAGAAGAAGTTCGAGTTCAAGTTCAAGTTCGAGTTCAAGTTCAAGTTCGAGTTCAAGTTCAAGTTCGGTGCAGGAATAAACTGGTAGCCAGGATTCGCCCGCTTCATTCCTGCCTACCTGCTTAGAACTCGGCGTCAATGACTTCGCGCGATGCCCGTGTTCCCAGTGCTCCCCACAATCCATACGGACTCTTCGATCCGGGGCCTGTCGCACTGTTGGTGTTGGATGCCAGCGCACGGCAATACACACAGGGGGTTCTTGGATTGCCCGCTTCGATGGAATCGGTGATGAACTTCACCGCACCATCGCACATTAAGATGTGACACCCGCCCGGATGCCGACTGCTGGGTGGAACAACGCCGCGAGTGTCCACGTGACCGGCCAGACAGACTTCGCTGTTGGGCGGCAGAATGGTGTTGAACTGTGACTGCAGCGAATGAAAGATGGCCCACCGGTAACCACGGCGACTGATCGGTTGCCCGGCGATGGTGTAGTCGGGATCCCAATACCGCGGTCGTCGCCGATCGATCTGCCCCGCATCGGCGCAGGTCTTCGGATTGTCCAACACCGTGATGGTCCCGCCGTTATTGGTCGACGAATGAGTCCGGATGTCACGGTCGCCCAAATCGGTTGCGATTTCACCGACACAGATCGTCTGGGACATGCCATCGATGATGTCCCGAAACTTCATCGACGCACGGGGCACGAACACGCCACGAAGCCCACACCGGGCGCGTTGCATTTGGCGAACGTCAGTTTGATACTCCCAGCGATTGCGGCCCGTGTTCCAGATCGTCACTCCGTTTTCGGCGTCATAGAAACCGTCGCCGATGCAGGCTGCAAAGTTGGTTCTCCCTAACGAGGGAACGCCAAAACCGGGATCACTGGGACAGCGGTAGGTGGGGATATCGGTCGCCCAGGGTGGATATCGGCCCTGAGTCGCACGCGGACCAAAGGCTGGCCACACATCCCCATCGGCTTCGTTCAGCGGGCTGCTGATCATCGACCACATCGCCTGCTGTTCGATGAACGGCAACAGCCCCACCAGATAACTCAGTTCGATCCGTGTGAATCCGGTCCCGTCATAACGATCAGCGGCGCCTGCCGAATTGTTCCATTCACGGGTTGGACCAAAACCATGGATCGGCAGTTGTTGGTAGGTCGAATGGTAGTTGTGCACTCCCAAACCGATCTGTTTAACATTGTTGCTGCACTTCATCCGGCGGGCCGCTTCACGCGCCGACTGCACCGCTGGCAACAACAATCCCACCAGAACCCCGATGATGGCGATCACCACCAACAGTTCCACCAACGTAAAGCCTCGTCGAAGTGCCCCCATCACGGCTCACTCCTCAGCTTCAGAAAGCGTCGTTTCCTCGGCTGCCATCGCTGCCATGTCGTCGAAACTGTACTGCGACGTCTCTTGGACCTGGGACGGCCCCGGATCGTCACATCCGACGAATATCAACGCAGAAACGATGCTGAACCACGCCACACAGTCTTGAAATCGGTGCATGATGCCCCCCGAAAACGAACCCGGTGTAAAAAATGCCACCTGATCGTAACATTCGGGGGGGGAAGCACCAAACATTTTTCAGCAACAATGATGTGATTCCCCGACGTCTATCAAGGATTCGTCGGTATCATTTCCGCCCATCCGGCATACCAGCTCCACAAAATGGTGGCCACTGCAGCGATGTGGACGACGACACAGACCGCAAACTTGATACGGTACGACATCTTGTAGGTCTTGTGACGCAGTTTCTGTCCCGTGATCCAGGCCCCTGGCCAACCGCCCAAGACACACCACAGCAACAACGTTTGCTCGGGGGTACGACGTTGATCCAAACGTGCGGCCCGTTTGTCTTTTGCATACAGCGCCGATGCAATCAAACTGGCTAGGAGTGTCCAAACGGCCAAAACGGCTAAGATGTGGATCATCAACGATTCCTTTCCCGGTTCCATTCTCATTTTTTAGTCGTGGTCGCATGCCCGCCGGCTCTCGCCAAGAACGCCAGTCTCGCGCCGTCAAGAAACGGCCGCCCACGTTGGATCAGGCGACCACGGTGGATGCGTACTTTGACACCCTAGCCGATTGGCTGGAACGGGAGGCCGAAGCGGAGCGTGAACGATTGGCCCGCCGCAGGCAAATTCGCAATCAAACGCACGTCGAACGAACCGGCGAAACGTTGGTTCGAATGTCGCTGCAAGATCACAACACGGGGCTGGCGGGTCGTTTGATCCTTGATTTCGCCAAGCCAGGCGAACAACCCCTGCCCAACAATCGATTGAAAGTCGGTTCGCCGGTCGTGGTTTCCGATGACGACAACCCAGCCGACAAGGGCGTGCCCGGTGTCGTCAGCCGCCGCAAACCTCACCTGATCCAGATCGCGACCGACCAGTGGCCCGAGGGCGATCACTTTCGAATTGACCTGTCACCCGACGAAACCACTCGCCGCCGCCAACTGGCCGCGATGGCTCGCGCCAGGACAGCGACCGGGCGGTCCAAAAATCTGCGTGACGTGCTGATGGGAACACGTCCGCTGCGGTTCAACGATCCAGGCGAGATCAAGTTCCTGACCCAACTGAACCCACCCCAACAAGACGCGGTTCGATTTGCGTTGTCGGCGCGCGACGTCGCGATCATCCATGGCCCGCCGGGCACTGGAAAGACGACCACGTTGGCCGAGATCATTTACCAAGCCGTATCGCGTGGCGACCGTGTACTGGCGTGTGCGTCGAGCAACACCGCGGTCGACAATTTGCTGGAACGTTTGGTCACGATGATGCCGCACGTCCTGCGTGTCGGACACCCTGCCCGCGTGTTCGAAGCGCTGCGTGGCCATACCCTCGATGAACTGGTCGATGCCGATCCGTCGACCGATGTCATCCGCGACATGCGGCGTGAAGTGCAACAACTGATGAAGGCCGCGTCCAAAGATTTCCGTGGCAAAGATGGGCACCGCAACCGACGCGAAATCATGGCCGAAGCCGGCCAATTGCGTGGCCAGATCCGCGGACTCGAACGATCGATCATCCGCGGCGTGCTGGATCGCGCCGACGTCGTATGCACGACCACCACTGTCGACGATGACCTGCTAGGGGATCGCGAGTTCGACACCGTGGTGATGGACGAAGCCTGTCAAAGTACACTGCCCAGCATCTGGCAGGCCGTGCTGCGTGCCGACCGCTTGATCCTGGGTGGCGACCACCAACAATTGCCGCCCACCGTCCTGTCCGCCGAGGCCGCCACCGCGGGACTGCGCGAATCGCTGATGCAGCGAATGGTCCAACGGGATGGCGAGGACGTCTTTCGCCGACTGACCGTCCAATACCGGATGAACGAATCGATCATGCGGTTTTCGTCCGATACGTTTTACGACGGCACTCTGATCGCCGATGCATCGGTCAAATCCCATCGACTCTGTGACCTAAAAGGCGTCGATACCCTGCCGATGACCGAGTCGACGCTGGCATTCATTGACACCGCGGGAGCCGAATACGACGAAGAACTAGAACCCGATGGTGAAAGCAAACGCAATCCCAAGGAAGCGCACCTAGTGGTCCAACTGGTCCGCGATCTGTTCGAATCGGGCGTGTGTGCGAACCAAATTGCGGTCATCGCGCCGTATGCGGCGCAAGTCCGCCTGATCCGCAACCGCCTGGATGCACCGGAGCTTGAGATCGACACCGTGGACGGGTTCCAAGGACGTGAAAAAGAAGTGGTTCTGATCAGCATGACCCGCAGCAACCAGATCGGCGAAATCGGATTCCTGGCAGACACGCGCCGAACGAATGTCGCCCTGACGCGTGCCAAACGAAAACTAATCGTCATCGGCGATAGCGCCACGCTGGGGCAAAACCCGTTCTATGCCGCGATGCTACAGTACTTTGATGACGCAGGTGCCTACCGTTCGGTGTGGGAATTTGATACCTGAGATCGCAAGCGACGCATGACTACCGACCAAGATACCGAACACCTAAATCTGCTGGCGATCTTTCACTACGTCGTCGCTGGAATTGTCACGTTGATTTCGTTGTTCCCTATGATTCATATCGCGATTGGCATCGCGATCGTTTCCGGTGCATTTGACGGCCAGAATCCAAACCAAGCTCCACCGGCCATTTTCGGTTGGTTCTTCATCGTCATTCCCGCGATGATCATGCTGATCGGACTGGCGTTGGCGGTCGCAATCGCGCTTGCCGGCCGCTGGTTGTCGGCCCGTCGACGGCATACCTTCTGTGTCGTGGTGGCAGGCATCGAATGCGCGTTCATGCCGTTTGGAACCGTGTTGGGTGTGCTGACGCTGATCGTTCTGCTGCGTCCGTCGGTCAAACTGATGTTTGATCAGGACGAATGACCACGGGTTTCGGGACGTCGATTTCCTGACGTCGTGGGCTTCGCCAGAACTCCATTGCGGCAGGGAATTCTGGCGAATCCCGTTACAAAATCTTCGGTCACGGCGCCGACAACGACTTGATCCATCCCGCCGTGACTTCCTCGGCCAATTTGGGTGATTCGCTGAACGCAAAGGATGCCAATGTTCTCGACAGTTCATCGCCCGGTTCTAGCGACGTGATCATCCCATCCCACTCGGATCGTTCGTCATCGGTCAAACCGTGGTACCAACGTGCATAGTCGGCCAGCGATTCATCGGTCAACCAAACACGACCGAAGTGCTTGATCTGTGCCTCGTCATTGGGCTGGCACCACGCAGCGAAGGTATAGGTCGGCAGCGTTAACGATTGCAACCGAGACGACCAACGGACCGTACTGGATTCCGCGTCCCAGTTTCCGTTGGTCGCCAAGGGAGCCTGCGGCGTGTGCAGCGTGACTTCGATGCGATCAGGCGATGACGCCAGAAATGGCATGGCAATACGGAATACGGGTTCGGACAACACTTCCATCGGATCGGGCGAATCGTCCGTCACTGGTTTTCCTTCGTTGCGGTAACGTGCCACGATCGATTGAAAATGGTCCGTGCCTCGCAAAAAGGTTCGCAAGGATTTCTCGACTGCCGGTAGATCGTCCAATCGCGATAGAGCGGCGGGCGGCGGCGACGAATCGATTCGTTGGATCCGGCGCTGGATCGATTTGCGAATCATCCGAGCGACCACATTTGGTTGACCACCGCTGACCTGCCGAACCATCACTGGCAAATCGCTGATCGCAAAATAGTCACGTTCGGCAAGATACTGACCGGCGCGAAACAGATGCGAATGGCTGGTTTTCTCATCTTCGGCGGTCGATGCGAGCCATAGATAGTGGGTCACGTTGGAAAGATCATGACGCAGCTGACCATCAACGAAATCTTTCAACCGCTTTGCCTGATCAACATCACGCACCTCGAAATCGATCCAGTCCATCGTCAATTCGATGATCGCATTGATGCTGTCGGCCCGGTCGACCAGCAACTGATCGATATTGTCCTGACCGCGGAACCGTTCGCTATAGATCGACACGGAACCGAGCGACGTTTCAAAGCGATCGTAGGTCCCCGCACCGCCGACATCAGCTGGCATCTGGCGTCCGAACCAACCATCAAAAGCGGTCGCGTCGTCAACGTGCTTGGGCAGAGAAGGCCGATCGGATCCGTCGACTACCTGGCGAGTCGCGGCGTACAGCTTGCCGATTCGCAGCATCTCGTCGGCCGGCTCTGATTCGGGGTCGACGGCATCGGCACGGTTGATCGCCGCTGAGGCGTCGGTGTGCGTCTGGATTTGACTACCGTTGGGCTCCGCCTGGACGTCTGGATCCATCTCGGGATCGACCGCGGTCGCCGGCTGCGCCCCCAGTACGATCGACAGCGTCCGGTGAATGCGGTCACCATCCGGTTTCAATTCCACCCGATAAACGTTTTCGGCGCATCCGGTGACGCTGATCAACCAAGCCGCTGCAAGGATCCGAATCGTGACCATCATGAGACCTGTGGAATTGTGGCGGTCACCGCGGCATCGACCCAAGGCGAATCCCCGCGACGATCGGACGGTTGGCGAAAAAAACGAAAGCCCATATCCCATCATTTTATTCGATGTTCGATGGCGGTGCAGATTCGCCACCGGGACGAAAGCCAAGCCGGATCTGCTTTCGATTCGGTGCTTTTGGCCATCCCACAGCGTGAACACCTGCATGTCGCCCAGAACAAATTCGAGGCCGAATGCTGGCAATGAAAGCAAATCAACGACGAACCCTGTCAACAATCCCCTTGCTTCGAGTTTCACTGCGGCGGTACATGTAGGGGCATGGAATTCCAGCATTACCTAACCTGCCTGTGGCCTGGGATGGCCGAATTGTGGTGGAGGGGCCGACTATCGGCCCTGCCGCTAGCGATTGGGTTTGCGCTGGCCCTGAACGCAGTCTTGGTGACCGGATACATCTATCCTGAATGGATGTCGGGCGGATTGGTATCGATGGCGTTCTGGATCGGCGTGGTCGCTTGGGGATTCACGGTTGTCCGCAGCGTCCGCGAACTGCCTTCCATCGTGGCACCACGCAGTGTCACCGACGAACCCGATCGTTTCGTCGAGGCCCACCAAGCGTTCTTGCAAGCCAATTACAGCGAAGCCGAAACGCTGCTCAATCAAGTGCTAGCCATTGAAACACGGGACCCACCGGCATTGCTGCTATTGTCAGGCGTCTATCGTCATACCGGACGCTTGGAATCTGCAGAGATGCTGCTCGACGAGATTCGTCGGCTAGAAGTATCCGACCGATGGTTCCTGGAAATCCGAGCCGAAGCGAAGCGGTTAGCGGCGGCGATGGAAGCCAGCAATGCTAGCGAAACAGAGCCAGAAACGGGTTCCGAGAATGAGACAAAGGCCGAGACAGAATCTTCGGCTGAGACGGCAACTCCATCGCCTGCCGATCTGACAGAGCCCGTTCGGCGGGCCGCGTAACGAGCGATGGGGCTATGATGAGGGTCGGCGAACGTCGATCCGTGGCCGTTAGTCGCCAACAACGGTCGAAATTTTTCCATTTTTGATTTGGAAAACTGCAATTCGGGGACGTTCTGACGAAAAGCTCCTATCCCCGATTTTCGCGTCAACCGATAGAATCAATATGGATGCGGAAAGATCGGTCGCTTACAGACTGAAATCAGTTCGAAACGGCTGAATTAAGAATGCAATGGCGTGCGGTTTGCTTCGTGAAAGATTCCTGGGCAGTTTCGCCAGATTGACAGCACCCGACTGGGTTTGCCAAACCAGCTTTTCCATGGATGCGTAATTCGTCGCGATCATCAGTATCGGGGCAAAATTTCAATGGGGCAAATTCGGGTTACCGATACCAGCAGTGAAGCGTTTAGAGTTGCCCGCTCTGACGTCGCACGGGATACCACCTGGGTATAGAGAATAAATATGTACGAACGATTTACAGACCGAGCTCGCAAGGTCATGCAGTTGGCCAATCAAGAGGCTCAACGCTTTAACCACGAGTATATCGGCACCGAACACATCTTGCTCGGACTGGTGAAGGAAGGCAGCGGCGTTGCCGCGAACGTCTTGAAGAACTTGGAAGTCGATCTTCGCAAGATCCGGCTAGAGGTAGAGAAGCTGGTTCAAAGCGGCCCTGAAATGGTGACCGTTGGCAAACTGCCACAGACCCCGCGTGCCAAGAAAGTCATCGAGTATTCGATGGAAGAGGCTCGCAACCTGAATCACAGCTATGTCGGCACCGAACACATTCTGTTGGGTCTGCTGCGTGAACAGGAGGGCGTCGCAGCTCAGGTGCTGATGAACCTTGGTCTGAAACTGGAAGACGTCCGCGAAGAAGTCTTGAACCTATTGGGACATGGGCTCGAGGGCGCCGAAGTCGGCGAACGTGGCGGACGCACCGGGGACAGTGGCGAATCGAGCGGTTCGTCGTCCAAGAGCGGCAAAAGCAAAACTCCTGCTCTGGATTCGTTCGGGCGTGACCTGACCGAATTGGCCAAGAAGGGTGAACTGGATCCTGTCATCGGACGCGAGCGAGAAATCGAACGCGCGATTCAGATCCTGTGTCGCCGTACCAAGAACAACCCCGTCCTGCTCGGTGAAGCCGGTGTTGGCAAGACCGCCATCGTCGAAGGCTTTGCCCAAAAGGTGATCGAAGGCGAAGTGCCTGAAATCTTGGCCGAAAAGCGGATCGTGGTTTTGGACTTGGCGATGATGGTCGCCGGTACCAAGTACCGCGGCCAATTCGAAGAACGCATCAAAGCGGTCATGACCGAAGTTCGCCGCGTCAAGAACACGATCCTGTTCATTGACGAACTGCATACCTTGGTGGGAGCCGGTGGTGCCGAAGGCGCCATCGATGCCGCCAACGTGCTGAAGCCAGCCCTGGCACGAGGTGAAATCCAGTGCATCGGGGCCACGACCTTGGACGAGTACCGTAAGTACATCGAAAAGGACAACGCGCTGGCACGGCGGTTCCAAGAAATCATCGTCGAACCGACCGGCAAGACCGAAACGATCGCCATCCTGAAGGGACTACGCGGTCGTTACGAAGAACACCACCGCGTTCAGTTCACCGATGACGCAGTCGTTGCTGCGGTCGAAATGAGCGAGCGTTACATCACCGCCCGTTGCCTGCCCGATAAAGCGATCGACGTGATCGACGAAGCCGGTGCACGGGTGCGATTGCGCACGATGACCCGTCCACCAGACTTGAAAGAAATCGACGAAGAAGTCGAAAAGCTGAACAAGGAAAAGGAAGACGCGGTCGCCAACCAAGACTTTGAAAAGGCTGCCAACCTTCGCGATCAGGCCGAAAAACTTCGCAAGAAGAAAGACCAGATCACGCAAGAGTGGCGTGAAAAGAGTCAACAGACCGATGGTGTCGTCGACGAAGAAATCATCGCGGAAGTGGTCAGCAAGATGACCGGCATTCCGTTGACCCGATTGTCGACCGAAGATTCGCTTCGTCTGATGAAGATGGAAGAAGAACTGCACAAACGTGTGGTCAGCCAAGACGCTGCCGTTACCGCGATCAGCAAGGCCGTCCGCCGTAGCCGCAGTGGCCTGAAGGACCCCAAGCGTCCAACCGGATCGTTCATCTTCGCTGGGCCAACCGGTGTTGGTAAAACGTTGCTGGCCAAAGCGCTTGCTGAATACATGTTCGGTGACGCCGATGCGCTTGTGCACATCGACATGTCCGAATACATGGAAAAGCACAACGTTAGCCGTTTGATCGGTGCACCGCCCGGATTCGTCGGATACGAAGAAGGCGGTCAGCTGACCGAAAAGATTCGTCGTCGTCCCTACGCGGTTGTGCTGTTCGACGAAATCGAAAAGGCTCACCCCGACGTCTTCAACATGTTGTTGCAGGTGATGGAAGAAGGACGTTTGACCGACTCGTTCGGCCGGAACATCGACTTCCGAAACACGATCTTGATCATGACCACCAATGCCGGTGCCGAAGCGATCAAGAACGAATCGTCCTTTGGTTTCCAAAAACCTGATGGCGACGCCAGCTACGATTCGATGAAGGCCCGTGTGATGGACCAGATCGAACGCGTCTTCCGACCGGAATTCTTGAACCGTTTGGACGATACGATCATCTTCCGCCACCTGACCAAGGAAGACCTCAAGGGCGTCATCGATTTCGAACTGTCGAAGGTTCGCGAACGTTTGATCGACCGTGGCCTGAACCTGGAACTGACCGATGCGTCGAAGGAACTGCTGATCAAGAAGGGCAGCAACCTGGACTACGGTGCAAGACCACTGCGTCGTGCGATCGAACAGTTCATCGAAGATCCGTTGAGCGAAGAACTGCTCCGCGGTGCCTTCGAAGGAATGGACACGATCGTCGTCAGCGGCATCATCGAAAACGAAGCCGGTGAACGAGTCGAAGAGAAGGATCTGACGACCGACGAAAAGACGGGTCGTTTGATCGACAGCAGCGGCAGCAAGTGCAAGGTGATTCGATTGGATTTCGCTGGCGAAAGCCGCGGACTATCCGAGTCCGAAGAAACCGTCAGCGCCGGCGCTGGCGAAGGCGAAGCATCGGGCGAAAAGTCCTGATCGCTAGCCATCGCACCTCATGAATCTAGCCGCGACCAGGAAACCTGGTCGCGGCTTTTTTTGTGCGCCATTAACCGCAACAAAACTCGCCGGCGGGCTGTCGATTGAGTAAGCCGCGACGCGTGAGCGGCCGGGAATCCCCCCGATGCCTGTGGCCTCGCGGCCAACGGCGTACCATTGCCGCTGAACGAACGGCTTAATCGACAAACCGCCAAGGGTTTCGGGCAACGGGACATCACCGAAAGTCTTGGCCACGTTCGCTACGGGAAGACTCGGTGGTTTGCGTTTCCGGCCGGGGCTACAGAACTAGCCGCCGATGTAACGGTCGCACAGCCCGCGGGCTTCGCTGATTTGATCCGTGCCGCCGACCACGACACGGCCGTCGCCGAATAGCGTGATCGTGTGTTGATCGTCAGGAAACAACCGTGCAAAGAACGGAGTCATCTGGATTCGCCCCAGACCGTTCCATCTTGCTGCGATGGCATCGAAATCGACGTTGCCGGGCCAAGCACGGCTGATCTGAACCGCATCTCGGCCGCACAACACAGCGGCTGATTCGTCGACGCTTCCGCGTTCACCTTCCAAAAACTGATAGTCACGCCGGTCGCAGGCGATGCACCCGATCGATAGTTCGTCGGTCAGTTCGATTTCGCGAATTCGATTGTTCCACAAATCGATCGACAACATCGACGTCCGGACAGCTTGGCGATTGCCCGAGATCCACTTGATGGCTTCGGCCGCTTGCAGACTGGCAATCAGATGCGTCGCTGCCCCCAATACACCGGCGGTGTCACAGGTGTCGACCGCTGATGCGGGCGGCGGCTCGGGAACCACACAGCGGAAACACGGGCGTCCCTGACCGGTAAACAACCGCACCTGACCAGACGCCCCTACACAACCACCATGCACCCACGGGGTCTCGGTCGACAACGACCAGTCGTTCAGCAGAAAACGCAACGCAAAGTTGTCGGCAGCATCGACCACCAGATCCACATTGCCGATGATGCTGGCGATGTTCTTGGACGATACATCCGCGACCACCGGATCGACGGTGACATCTTGATTGATCGCGGCGATTCGGTCGGTCGCAGCGGCAGACTTGGAACGGCCCTGCCGGGCATCGGCTTCGGTGTACAGGGCTTGCCGCTGCAGGTTGGTCCATTCAACCACATCGCGATCGATCAGACGCAGCGTTCCCACACCGGCCCGTGCTAAAATCTCGGCCGCGACCGTGCCCAAAGCACCACATCCCAAAACCGCGACACGAGCCCCGGCGATGCCCGCATGCCCGTCGGCACCAATCGGGGCAAACTGAATCTGGCGAGCGTATCGGTTTTCGGGTGAATCAGTCATGTCGATCGGCTGGGAGAAAAGCGATCCGTCGGGGATGGGCAAACAGAGCGTTTCTAGGCATGTTGAACGAACCATCGCAACACCCTACTTCCGCACACCGTTTTATCATGGTTTGAGTCCAACGATGACCCACCCTTCCCTGCCCTGTGTGGAAATGATTCGTCAGCGTGCCGAACTGCTACGCGATCTGCGGTCCTTCTTTGACGGACGTGGGTTCCTGGAAGTCCAACCACCCTGCCTGTCTCGCGACTGTGTGATCGACGCCTACATCGACCCCATCGCGATCGCGTCGGAACAATTGCAGATCGCCGAAGACCTGCCGCTACAGATGTTCTTGCAAACGTCGCCTGAACTAGCGATGAAACGCATGTTGGCGGCCGGCGCCCCATCGATCTACGCCATCGTGCCAGTGTTTCGCGGCGGCGAATCGGGCGACCATCACAACGTCGAATTTTCGATGCTGGAATGGTATGAAGTGGGCGCTGACATCGACGACTGCATCCGCACCCTGGGCCAATTGGCGTCGACCGTGCTGGGCAGCGACGGCTACGACGTCAAAAACTATCGCACCGTGTTTAGTGAGTTTCTAGGGTTTGATCCGATCCTTGTATCGACAGACGATCTTGCAAGACACGTGCAGCCGATCGACACCGACTTGGCCGCGTCGATCGCGGGCGATCGCGACATGATGTTGGATGTGGTGCTATCGAATTTGATCCAACCCAAACTGGGGCTCGACCGGCCGTTGATCATCAAAAACTATCCGATTTCACAAGCCGCCCTCGCCCGTCAAGCGAAAGATGATCCACAGTGCGCTGCACGCTTTGAACTGATTGTCGGCGGCATCGAACTGGCCAATGGCTACGACGAACTGACCGACGCCGACGTGCTGGTCCAGCGTGCCCAGCAGTCCAATCAGCTGCGTATCGCATCCGGGCGGACACCGCTGCGAGTCGAATCATCGTTGGTGGAAGCGATGCGAATCGGGCTGCCGAAATGTGCAGGAGTCGCGATGGGGGTCGATCGGCTGCTGATGATTCGTGCAGGCGAAACATCGCTGCAGCGAGTTTTGCCGTTCAAAATCGGTCAAGCCTAGCCGAGACCAATCCCACGACTTGGACCGAATCGCCATCGCCGCCGCTGCCAATCACAGCGAACGTGTCTCGGCGGCCCAATTTCGAATCCGCTCGAAATCGCCACTCATCGCCATCCCCCCCATTTTGAAAATCAAGTGGTTTCGATCGCCCCTGTATGTTTCCCCTGGCCGGGTTGTTGAAGCTACAATGGAGACACCACTAGCATCAAGGATCGACTCATGGACCAACCACAATCGAGTGCTGCCAAGACGATCGCCAAGGACGGCACGCGGCGTCTTTCTATCAACGCAGCCTTCCTTCGCGACATCAAAGACGACAACCGCGAATTGAAGGCGTTGATCGATCGGATCAAACCGATCACGGAACTCCCTCAGGTCGCAGCGAACCATTGGATCGAAATACGTTCGCTGCTAGCGGACCTACGCGATCAGCTTGCCCTTCACTTTTCGCTCGAAGAAGCGTTCGGGTATTTCGAAGAGGCGATCGAAACGGCACCGCAACTGAGCATGACTGCGGTACAACTGCGTGGTGACCATCCTCGCCTGTTCGAAGAGATCCGGGCGATCGCCGACAAGGCGCAAGAAATCGAAGCCGATCAGATCGAAAAAGTAACGACGTTCTTGTCGCGTCTGCATCGGTTCCAACGATCCTTCGAAACGCACGAAGAAGCCGAAATCAAACTGATCGTCGAAGCCATGGACGACGACATCGGCGGCGGCGACTGAAACATCGGCGCAGGATTCGCCAAAATCAGCAGAGGGGATTTTCGGCAAAATCCACGACGGGAAATGGATGCGGCTTGGCGTTTCAGCCAAGCTTATCGACTGCCGCGTTTGCCCATCGCGGCGACAAAACTTGGCACCAAAATCGTTCGCACGTAAAACGTGTCGATCAGAACGCCTAGACCGAGTGCAAACCCCAGTTCGACAATCCCACGCAGCGATGTGCCATCGCTGACCATCGACGGATTGAAGAATCGCGCCAGCGGTGGGAACCATGCTGATGCGGTCATGCTAAAGAACGTTGCCGCCATCACCAGCCCGCAGGCCGTGATGATCCCGCCGGTACGCGATACCGCGCGACGAAGCGCCGCCAACCAACCCAGCTTTCGCTGTTCTTCGACAATCCGGGTGACCAGGTAAACGTTGTAGTCCTGTCCAACGGCAACCAAAATCACGAACAAGAACAGTGGCAACTTCCAATCCAAGCCGACAAAGTCCGCTCCATAGGCCGCTTTGAAAAACACTAGCGTCAAACCGAGCGTCGCGTAGTAACTGATCAACACCGTTGCGATCAAATACAAACACAGCCCCAACCGGCGAATCACCAAGACCAGCACCGCGAACACGGCCAACACGACTGCAATTTTGATCCGGCGATTGTCGCTTAGCGTGACGCTTCGCAGGTCAATGATCGACGGCGTCGTCCCAGCCAGCAGCACCTCGGCGCCACCGATGACCGATTCCGGGTCGGCAGACATCGCGTGAAGAGTATCGCCCAACCCGCTGACAAGCTGGGCCGTTTCGATCGAAAACGGATCTCCGTCGACCACCACGTCCAGTCGAGCCAACCGGTTTTCTAGCTCCGGCCGCGACGAGAAAAAGTATCGTTTGGCGACGCGATGATTCCGCAGCGCACGCCGCTTCCAGGCATCGCTGGTCAGCAACCCCATATCGCGATCGGGCGGAAAATCGCCCAGCGGGTCATCCGAGGTTCGGACCGTCAGCATGCCATCGATCGAATAGATCGACTTGGCAAGCGACTTGATCTGCTTCTCGAACTCCTTTCGTGGCGTCTCGTCCTTTTGGACGATCAGGACCGTGACCGGGTTGATTTCGCCGATGTCAAAGTGCTGGGAAAGGGCTCGCAGCCCCTGACGACTCTTTGCCGAATGATTCAACTGGCTGCTAAAGTCGTAGGTCACCGCATCTTCGTTTCGGAACCCATAGACCGCCGGTACCCCCAACACCAACAATCCCAACACCAGCGTCGCCATCGGACGCCGGGTCAGCATCAGCGCGATCCAACTCCAGATCCCGCCCGAGCTTGAATCGCCTTTGGGGTCGCCAAACAGCGACAGATTTTTGGGCGTTTCGGTGGTCACTTTCGATGGCCAAAAGGCAACCGGGCCGATCATCCGAAGCAACGCGGGCGTCAACGTGGTGCAGACCAACAAACCGACCAACAAACAAATCGCGATGATCGGTCCGGTGTAATGAAACTTGCCGAAACTTGCGATCCACAGCATGCCCAAGCCCACGACGGTCGTCATGGCGCTACCGAACAATGCACCCATCACACCGGACAGTGCGTTTCGGCAAGCGACCACCCAAGGTGCTTTGGCGGCTTCTTCACGCAGCCGCGCGATCAGAAACAGACAGTAGTCCGTCCCAGCCCCAAACAGGATCACAACGATAAAGATTCGGCTGGTCGTAAAGATCCGCATGTCCAGCCGCGGAACCGTTTGGTTGATGGACCATCCGGTCAACAAGGCGACCAACGACGTGGAAACCAATACCGCAAAACCGATGGAAATCATCGGAACAGCCACCAACAAAGGTGCCCGGTAAACGGCAGCCAAAATCAACAGGATCATGACCACCGTGATCCACTCGGTATAGCGAATCGCATCGCGAGCAGCCATCAAGGTCTCGCCACCGATGGCGGCCGAACCGGTCATCAACAGTTCTAGCCCGGGTTCGGTCAAATGCCCGCTGTAGGCCAACACATCGTCGATCAGTGTGTCCACCGCTTCGATCGTCGCGATGTTTCCAGTGGCTGCAAGTTCGCTGGACAGTTGCATGACAGCAAGCCGGGCACCATCTTTGCGAAGACGTGACCCGATCACCCGGTCGTCCCAAGACAGCACGTCCAACATCGGCTTCCATCCGACCAACGGCCGCTGATCAATGGGCACCGCTTCGGTGGGCAGGCGCGGCATCAGCACCAACGCGGCTTCGAAGTCCTTTTCGACCGCTTCGTCGGAATCCCCAATCGTTTCCAGCAACCTGCCACGATCCCAGTACGCGATCGCCATGCGAGGCTGTGTTAACGTGGGTGCATCGTCCGGCACCGAATCGGCGATCGACTCATAAAATCGTTTGTCCGCTTCGATCGAATGCCCAAACGCTTCCAGCGCCAACGTCACCCAAGGGGCGGCGGGATCGTCTTCGGCGGGCATCCCTTGTTGGTAGCCGTTTTCGATGGCTCGCTGCCAACTGACTTCGCCAAGTCGGTGGTAAAGACGCCGCAACAGATCCAGACCAACGATCTGGTCGTTCTTGTGCATCGATTCCGATTGGCGTGCCAGCACCAACACAATCTGACTTCGCGACCGTTCCCCTGGGAAGGCTTGGTCAAGCAGTTTGCCCCCCGCCACACTGCTCATCTGGGCCGGCAGATAGTCGAAGTCGCCATCGTATGCGACGTCATTCCACGGCGGTGCAGCCAAACGCAATGTGATGGCGACGAAGACCCAACCCAGCAGGATCAACCACCAATGCCGGGTAACCAGACGAGCCCAACGATGCGAAAGCGAATGATGCATCGATGGCAATCGCCATGAAAGTAAGGGAAGCAAGACAGCGGTCGGATACGGCACGCAGTTTAGCACACTTGTGCGGCAGACCGTCAGGACCGATGCGGCGCCGAATGACAGTTCACACCAAAACTATTCTCGCATCCTGGTCATTGCGATGAATCATCACCGCCGCCGCTTGGGCGTCCACGTCCGCCTGGGCTCCGTCCACCCTGGTTCGGGCTGCCCGTTGCTGGCGAACTGATATCCGAATCCGCGCCAGAGGTCGTGCCCAGGGCCTGCAACGCAGCCTTCAGCCGGTCACCGTTGATCCCGCCCGAAAGCTCGACCACCTTGACTTCACCTTGGGGCATCGCAGCCTGGTCAAGCTGGTCGATCATCTCGGCGACCAATTCCAACAACGGTTCACCTTCGGCGCTGACCAAAATCGTGTTGCCAACCGTGTCGACGCCAAGCGACAGTTTTCCCTTGAAGGAAAAATCGGCGCCACCGCCATCACGACCACTTTCGGCGTTCTGCAGCTCGCTGCCGGACCCGCCTCGACTCTTCGATACACCCGCCTTATCCGCTGCACCGCCTCCTTGGCCGCCACCTTTGCCACCGACAAACGTCTTGTCATTGCTGCTTAGCAAATCACGATACGCCTCTTTGACGGTTTCCGCAAACTTGTCGGCCTTTCCATACTTCACAGCGACCAATCGAGTGAACCGAGCTTTGCGTTTGTTGACAGGTTCCATCACATCCCAAAGTTCAATCAGTTCAGTGATCGTCCGCAACTGCTCGCCACTGGCTCCGGTGACAACCAACGTATTGGTATCGATATCGTCGACGAATCGCAGCTTGTTGCCCTTCCCTAGACCGGACGGACCGTCGTCTTTGTCCTCATCACCGCTGCCCCAAAAGTATCGATAGAACCGGTCCGATTCGGAATCGTCGTCTTCCTCCAAGTCCTCGAAGTATTCCTCTAAATTCAAACGCATCCAAGATGCCGATGCATGATGAATATGGAAAACACGGTAGGGCCGCTTGGGAGGTGCGATCTGAAGCATCAAGTTTTCCAGCCGATCGAGTGCCTCGGTATCGGGGCTGACCAAGACCAGATTGCCCTGCGCATCCAGTTCGATTCGAATCGGCGCTGGTGTCCCGGGCGTTGGCTTCGCAGTCTTGGATTCGGTGCCGGTGCTAGCAACCCCCGGCTGAGGAAATCGGCGATCGAAATCTTTTGACGACCGAATCGGCGGAACATTTTGGTCCGAAGGATCGGCATCATCCAACACCTGAACCATCGTCATCTGATTCGGCGACGTTGGCTGGGCGCTGGCCACCGAACCGTCTTCGGCAACAGGCCGGGTCGATGGTTCTGGTGACGATGGTTCCGATGACGATGGTTCAGTCGACGATGGGTCGTCATCATCTTGCCCCGGTTCGTCATCATCGGTGTCATCACCTGCATCTGCATCCGCGTCGTCCTCGGGCCTTTCGTTCGGATCGGCAAACTGGTCTTCGCCAGGGATTTCCAAAGGATTCGGCGACAAACGACTCCACTGCTGACGAAGTCGCTGCAGGTACTCGAACGTTTCCGGCGTCGCCGACGCATCCATCAGGCGAACCGTCTGAGGATTCCCGCCCGCTGGTGGAAGTTCCCCCAGCTTCACCAACAGCGATCGGACCTCGGCCATTTCACGCTCATTCGCCCACAACAGGATCTGGCGATTCCTAGCGTTGGCGGAAACACGAAATTCGTCTTTCTCTTTCTTGGCGTCGTCATTGCCGCCGCCAAAGTAGCCGTAGTAATACGAAGACCGACGATTGCTTTGTTGATCGTCTTCGTCATCTTTTTGGCCCATCAAGAACGCGATCGATTCTGCCACTTCGGCCGGGTCCAAACGGCGCAGCGGCATCACTTCGAACTTGCGGCCAGTACCGTCTAGCCGTTCCAACAATGACGTGATGATGAATCGGTCGGCCGCCGAACCGGACACGATCAGCGCATCGTTGTCTTTGTCGACACGGATCCGCGTCGTCGGTTCTAGAACGTTCATCTCGCTGACGATCTCGACCAGTTTCTCAGGATCCAGCGACTCCGTCCGGAACACTTGAACTCGTGACTTGACGTCTGCAAGGGACATCATGTCATCGCGGGGGACATCGACGCGTCGGATGAACTCGGTGGCAATTGCGATTCGATCGGCGGGCGCGCGGATGATGACGGAGTTCTGTCGCACGTTGGCAACGATCGAAACGTCGTCCTTCTTCTCCGCCGGCGGTGCACCTTGGTTGTTGCCCCGCTGCTGAGCCATCATCTGGATCTGCTGGGGCGTTAACGGCACCGCTTTCTTTTTCTCGACGCCCAAGAACTGTTCCAGCATCAATTTGGCTTCTTCGGCCGGCAAGTACCGCAGTTTGAACTCGGGCGCCAGCGACTCACGCGACACATTGTCCAACTCCCGCGTCAGCAGTTCGTAGACCTGCTGCAGATTGACCGCGGCATCCATCGCTTCGATCCGATTGGTGGTCGTCAGCGCGGTCAATCGACCGTTGCTGCTGATCATCGGCTTCAATTCTTCGGATAGTTTTTCGGCCGACAACCACCCGACATCCAGCGACGTACGCACAAACGAATGCATCGGAAGATCAGGCAGGTTCTTAGGCGAAACCCGCGGCACGATGGCCGGGTTGATGCTCTCGGTTTTGGCGACGGTTAGCCCACCGTCGATCTCCAGCAGCGTGTAGCCGCGTGCCAACAAATAGCGATTGAACAGATCACGCGTCTCGGCGACGGTGTAACGTCCCGGCGATCGCATGTTGACTCGGTCGCCCGGCAGTTCCAACCAATCTAATGGCACTTCGGAAATATCGGCCAACCACTGGACCAACCCGACCCATGGCTGATTGCGAAATTCAAAGGCGACTTTGCCGTCTTCGCCGACCATCGTGTTGAATTCGTCGGGATCGGATTTGTCGTCCAAGGTTGAATCGCGGCGAATGACCTTTGGCGCCGATCCCGCGTCACCGTCTTTCTTTTTGCCCTCGGCATCGGCCGGCTTGCCATCTTTGCCTTCGGGCGTGGCGGCATCGCCCCCCGGTGGTTTGGCCGGCGGTTTCCCGGGTGCGCCGCTTGGACGCTGCATGCGGACGGTCTTGCCGTCGGCAGTGGTGACGACGACATCATCGGCCGCCACATTCATCGACGTCACGGCCGGAATCCCGACCAAGAACGCGAAAATCAAAGGCGCACAGAGGCCTGGACGGCGGGCGCAGTTGGGCATGGAAAGCAAGGACGCACCGGAAGGCGAGAGACAAGACGCGACAAATCAGACATTCAGTATGAATTGCCGCAGCCTGGAATACAAATCTTCCTAGAACCCCGCAAAAAGCCCCCCAGATCGCAACCCCACGGCACCCACCGGGGGAATCCGCCGGTGTCAGCATGCGGGGCCCCAACCCAGCGACCTACTTGTATCGCTTCGCCGACGGAATGAAGGTGTCCAGAGATTCCAGGGTCGCCCCGTCGGTGATCTCGGCGAATCGGTACCCCAGTTCGGCGACGCGATCGGCTGCCTGGATCAATTCGGCCTTATTGTTCAGCTTCAAAGTGACTCCCGCGAATACCGCGACGACCTGGTCCAATGTCGGCGAATTGATCTTCGCGGCCACGCTTTTCAATCGGGCGCCTGCACGAGCACCTCGCTTGGCAACGGTGACCCCGTAAGTCGCTTTTTCGGTCGCGACGGCCGTCGCCCGAAGGCTGGATTCTAGTTCCGCGATCATCCCGGCCACAAACATCACGCGAATCCGTTTGGGATCGCTGACGTCATTCGACTTGCCATCGGAGCGGACAAAGTTGTGCCGAATGGTTCCCTGGCTCCAAGATACAAATTCAAAATCCAGACTACCCGGCGAGTGACCACCAACGTTCACCAACTGTTCATCGGCGGTGGTGTGACAACGCAGGCAGCTTTGGGCAACGGCGTACACGTTGGCGGGATTGCGCATTCCGGCAGAGACAGATTTGGCGATTCGCGCCATCCGATGTTCCGGCGTTTCGCTAAGCCGCGTGATTCCTTCGCCACCATAGTCTTGATGCACATCAACCCAATGCTTCGCCGCGCCGTGACACGATTCGCATGACACGCCTGCCATCACATGCGGACTGCCACCGGGCTGGGCCTGTTGCGTGTAGTGGCACGCCACACATCGCCCTTCGTTCTTGATCGATTGGAGTCCCAGCTTGGATGCGATCTGCTTGGCTTCGGGACGGCGATGCAGTTCGTCGAAGGTTTTTGCGTGCGGAGTGTTTTTCCAGACTTGAATTTCGGATGCGTGACACTTCACGCAAGATTCATTCCCCAACACGGATGCGGGATCAGGCGGTGCGGCAATCGCAGGCGACGAGTCCGCCGAAGCCGAAAACGTCTTTGCGACTACATCCGATGCCATTGCAAGAACAATGACAAACGTCGCCAAGGTACAGAAATACGGTTTCAACATTTTAGGTCTCCGTCGCATAAAGCGTGGTCGGACAAGGCATAAAGGGAACGTAGGGAACGGGCGTGCTGCCGTCCTGGGAATGGATCGGCCGCGTTGCATCCGTTGGTGTGATGCAGCGAGACGAAACGGGATCCAAACGGAACGTCGGATCAACGGCTTGGGCTTGGTCATGGCGTTCGTCGGTCAGACAACGACAAGCACTTGCCAATCGCCCCATCCCTCGTTTGCACCAAGCGCCAACCCCGTGTTGATCGATCGTGCCGTCTTCAGCGATCGACAATTTTGTGTCCATGAACTGCCGCAGGATGTCGTGTCCGGCAACCATCGATCGATTCCGCAGCCAAGTTTCGTCGACGTAGCGAGTCGTGATCGAAACGCTCAGCGAATCGCCGACAATCGATCGACTGGGCTGATGCGGTGACACCGCAAACATCTGTCCCGCGTCCAAATCAATCAGGTCACAGCAGTCATCCATGGCCGGTTCAAAGTAGCACGACACCGATCGGTCACCGGATCGGTACAGTTTTCGTCCGATCGCGTTGGGATCGATGGCCGTCCCAAGGAACGGATATTTTCGTATTTGCTGGCTACCGCGGACCTGCCAACGGATGCTCGGACGCGAACCGATCGACAGGTACGCTTGTGTATCAGGGGACCGAATTTGCACATCACATTGATGTGACTTGGTCGCACCCAGATGTCGACACTCGCTGTATTCATCGATCAAACGGTCCGTCATCGACCCCAAAAACGGGACGTGTCGGTGCGCGTCTTTCAGGGTCAACACCAGTTGCCCGCCGCGCAGTATCTGAATCAAATCCAGTCCGCTTCGTGTCCCTGGATCGCAGTATTGCAGTTCGCTAGGGTGCGACGGATCGGTTCCCGTCATGGTGATCTCGATCGCCGATCTGGGATAGCGATCAATGATCGACGCCAACCCCAGATCTGTGAATACCGATAGTTCGCCCAAACGGTGATCCGTCGTGACGACGTCGCCCGCCCGAGGCAGTTCTTCGCGGTGATTCCAACGCATCAGGTAGCGAGGAAGTGTAGGAGACATTTTCATCAAACGCCGTTGCAATCCGGATGACCGACACAAACAAATGGGGGAAAGGCAAATCGGACCGCCGGACCGTCCGCTTATCTAAAACCTAGGTCAGTATCAGACCGCTGACTCGCATTTTTTGAAGCCAGGATGTCGCGGTGAAGCCAAGGCCCCCAAAGACGACGAGGATCGTTGCGTCACAGCACGATACGCGTCGGGAGGAAGAGCTATGCTGTGGGTAAAAATCCCAAACGAGGTTCCTTACAAAATGCGTGTCTTCGCTGTTGCGGTCTGCCTGTTACTGCCTTCCTTGACGTTCAGCTCCATTTCACCGTTGCGTGCCAGCGATGACGTGATCGATATTAGCAGTCGTCGTGAACTGATCGTCGATCGTCTGCTGATCGACAACCTCCAAAACATTCGCCTGGTGCTCAATCGCCCGCGTGATGAAGGCGTGGCCTTGCAGTTCGATCAGCCGTGGGAAGGGTTGTTCTGCGGATACGCCACCGTGATCAAGGACGGTGATCTGTATCGACTGTATTACCGCGGCAGCCCGAAAGTTGGCGTCGATGGCAATCCCGGCGAAACGTACTGCTATGCCGAATCCAAAGACGGCATCCAGTGGACGAAACCCGAATTGAATCTCTATGAGTTCCAGGGCAGTACAAAAAACAACATCGTCTTGGCCGACGCTGCGCCGGTGACCCACAACTTCAGCCCCATGCTCGATTCACGTCCCGAAGTACCTGCCCAGGAACGGTTCAAAGCGATCGGCGGGACGATGACCAGCGGTCTGATCGCGATGGTTTCACCCGATGGCATTCACTGGAAAAAGTTGCAGGAGGAACCGGTGATCGCCACAGAGAGTGTTCCGTACAACTACATGTTCGATTCTCAGAACGTTGCGTTTTGGTCCGCGTCTGAACACAAGTACCTGTGTTACTTCCGCGTCTTCGAAGGCGGGATTCGCCGCATCTGCCGATCGACCAGCGATGACTTCTTGAACTGGTCCGAACCCACGTTGATGGAATACCGGCACGATGGCGGCGAGGCTCCCATCGAACATCTCTATACCAATCAAACGCATCCCTATTTCCGTGCTCCGCATTTGTACGTCTCGGTTGCCGCTCGCTTCATGCCGGGGCGGCAAGTGCTGTCCGACGCACAGGCCGACGCGATCAACGTTTCACCGCAGTACTTCAAAGACACTTCCGATGCCGTCTTGATGACCTCGCGCGGCGGGCCGTTCTATGATCGAACATTCCTAGGTGGATTCGTTCGCCCAGGAATCGGTGCACAAAACTGGGTTTCGAGAACCAATTATCCGGCGCTCAACATCGTGCAGACAGGTTCGACGGAGATGTCGGTCTATCTGAACCAGGACTATGCACAACCCACCTCACACCTGCACCGATACTCAATGCGACTGGACGGGTTCGCGTCGGCTCAGGCCCCGTATAGCGGCGGCGAACTATTGACGAAACCGCTGACGTTTTCCGGTCATGAACTATCGATTAACTTTGGAACGTCGGCTGCCGGCAGTGTCCGTGTGGAGATTCAAGACGCTTCCGGAGAACCGATTCCCGGCTTCGCTCTATCCGAAACGGTGGAACAGATCGGAAACGAAATCGACCGCGTGGTCACCTGGAAGCACGGTAGCGACGTCACACCGCTGTGCGGAAAACCGATTCGGCTGCGATTCGTCATCAAGGACGCTGATCTGTATTCGTTTCAATTCGATGACGAATAGAAATCCGTCAGGAGCGCAAAGTGCATTGGATAAGGGATGGATTGCGATTTGAATTCCGAAAGATTGTCGTCCATCAGGCAGGAATGATTTGGCGATAGCGCCATGAGCCGGCGGGGCGATAGCCCCGGTTGAGTGTAGGAACCGTGGCTATCGCCAAGCGGCTCATCTGGTGAAAGAATCAGGGCTGTCTGCTTGTTCCTGCACCGAACTTAAACTCGAACTTAAACTCGAACTCGAACTTT
This sequence comes from Rubripirellula lacrimiformis, assembly GCF_007741535.1. Classification (NCBI taxonomy): domain Bacteria; kingdom Pseudomonadati; phylum Planctomycetota; class Planctomycetia; order Pirellulales; family Pirellulaceae; genus Rubripirellula; species Rubripirellula lacrimiformis. The sequence goes on along the minus strand of NZ_CP036525.1, from coordinate 339,081 downwards.
TCCTCCACACCCAAAACACGCGGGATGGTGGGTGCGTGGTTTTTGAAACGGAGAGGAAGTTCGAGTTTAAGTTCGAGTTCGAGTTTAAGTTTTTGAATATCGATGTAGGAACCGTGGCTATCGCCAAGCGGCTCATCAAGTGGAAGAATCCGGGCTGTCTGCTTGTTCCTGCACCGAACTTAAACTCGAACTCGAACTTTTCCTCCACACCCAAAACACGCGGGATGGTGGGCGCGTGGTTGTTGCGACGGGGAGGAAGTTCGAGTTTAAGTTCGAGTTCGAGTTTAAGTTTTTGAATATCGAAGCAGGAACCGTGGCTATCGCCAAGCGGCTCATCTGGTGAAAGAATCCGGGCTGTCTGCTTGTTCCTGCACCGAACTTAAACTCGAACTCAAACTCGAACTCGAACTTTTCCTCCACACCCAAAACACGCGGGATGGTGGGTGCGTGGTTGTTGCGACGGGAGGGGAAAGTTCGAGCTCGAGTTCGAGTTCGAGTTTAAGTTTTTGAATATCGATGTAGGAACTGTGGCTATCGCCAAGTGGAAGAATCCGGGCTGTCTGCTTGTTCCTGCACCGAACTTAAACTCGAACTCAAACTCGAACTCGAACTCTTTCTCCACACCCAAAACACGCGGGATTTTGGGTGCGTGGTTGTTGCGACGGGGAGGAAGTTCGAGTTTGAGTTCGAGTTCGAGTTCGAGTTCGAGTTTAAGTTTTTGAATATCGAAGCAGGAACCGTGGCTATCGCCAAGCGGCTCATCTGGTGAAAGAATCCGGGCTGTCTGCTTGTTCCTGCACCGAACTTAAACTCGAACTTAAACTCGAACTCGAACTTTTCCTCCACACCAAAAACACGCGGGATGGTGGGTGCGTGGTTGTTGCGACGGGAGGGGAAAGTTCGAGTTTAAGTTCGAGTTCGAGTTTAAGTTTTTGAATATCGATGTAGGAACCGTGGCTATCGCCAAGCGGCTCATCAAGTGGAAGAATCCGGGCTGTCTGCTTGTTCCTGCACCGAACTTAAACTCGAACTTAAACTCGAACTCGAACTTTTCCTCCACACCCAAAACACGCGGGATGGTGGGTGCGTGGTTGTTGAAACGGGGAGGAAGTTCGAGTTCGAGTTTAAGTTTTTGAATATCGATGTAGGAACTGTGGCTATCGCCAAGCGGCTCATCAAGTGGAAGAATCCGGGCTGTCTGCTTGTTCCTGCACCCAACTTAAACTCGAACTCAAACTCGAACTCGAACTTTTCCTCCACACCCAAAACACGCGGGATGGTGGGTGCGTGGCTGTTGGGACGGGAGGGGAAAGTTCGAGTTCGAGTTCGAGTTTAAGTTTAAGTTTTTGAATATCGATGTAGGAACTGTGGCTATCGCCAAGCGGCTCATCAAGTGGAAGAATCCGGGCTGTCTGCTTGTTCCTGCACCGAACTTAAACTCGAACTCAAACTCGAACTCGAACTTTTCCTCCACACCCAAAACACGCGGGATGGTGGGTGCGTGGTTTTTGAAACGGGGAGGAAGTTCGAGTTTAAGTTCGAGTTCGAGTTTAAGTTTTTGAATATCGATGTGGGAACTGTGGCTATCGCCAAAACGGATCATCTGGTGAAGATCCCAATGCTTGGCTGTTTGTTGGCGACTAGCATCGAAGCGGCTTGAATCAGACGTCGCGTTTTCGGATTCCAATGCCGGGCAAATCGTTCAGCGTCAACTTACCCTCGATCACCTCCACTCCTTCGTAGAGATCATTGGTGATCAGCAGGTTCCCATCCAGGTCGGCCCAGTCCACCAGCGGCGACAATTGTGCGGCTGCCGATACGGCGCAGGAGGTCTCTGTCATGCATCCAATCATCACCTTCATGTCCAGTGCTCGGGCGACGGTGATCATCTTCTGAGCCTCGCGCAGCCCTGTGCTCTTCATCAGTTTGATATTGATGCCGGAGTAGACGCCCTGGAAAGCAGCGATGTCGCCTAGCCGCTGAAAGGCTTCGTCGGCGATGATGGGTAGGGGGCTGTTGGCTGTCAACCAAGTCAAATCGGCGACCGCAGTTTTGGGGAGCGGCTGCTCCACAAACTCAGTGCCCTGTTCTGCCAACCAGTGCACCATGTCCAATGCCTGATGCTTATCGCTCCAGCCCTGGTTCACATCCACATAGATGGGCACGTCCGTCACCGAACGCACGGACTGGATCATTTCCCGGTCATTCCCTCCGCCCAACTTGACCTTCAACACCTTGAATCGGGCAGCCTCTGCTGTCTTTTTCTTGACCATTTCCGGGGTGTCGATCCCGATGGTAAAGGAGGTCATTGGTGTGTTCGCCGGATTGATTCCCCACAATTTGTGAAGCGGCTTGTCGACCAACTTGCCAATCAGATCATGCAGGGCAATGTCGACACAGGCCTTCGCCGCTCGGTTGCCTTCGTCCAGCGAATCGACGTACGCCAGAATGTCATCCAACAGAAAGGGGTCCTTGAACTGGTCCAACTTCACCTTGCGAAGAAATCGGATCACCGACTCCTGGGACTCGCCCAAGTAGGGAGGCATCGATGCTTCGCCATAGCCGGTGTGTCCCTCGTACTGAATCTCCACAAGCACCACGGGAGTGGTGTCCCGGGAGTTTCCAGCGACGGTAAAGGTGTGTTCTAGCTGCAGTTCATAGGGCCGGAAGCTGAGCTTCATTTTCCCGCTACCGATCACCGCCGGCACCATCGCGGGGGACGCGTCCTTTTCTTTTGCAGCGCACTTGGTCCACGGAAGTGCGGTCGCCAAGGAAGCCGTTGCTAAGCCTTTCAGAAAGACTCGTCGTTGATTCTTCATTCTGTGCTCCCGATGATTTCTTTGTAAAAGGCATTCTCTGGGATGGGCCGAAAACCATCATGCGGTTCGCCAACGATCCGGACAGCTTTCACGAATATCGCGGGGTAGCTCTCGATGAAATTGGCTTGGGTGCTGTCCATGCTATTGATGCTGACGCGTTCCCGATAACCGGCTGAATGAATGTATTGCCCATCACCGATGTACATCGCCACATGGCTTACCTTCTGTTTCACTTTCCCCGCTGCCTTCCTGCCAAAGAATAGCAGATCACCTGGCTGCAACGCGTCCGCGACAAAGTCGGTCGTCAGTTCCCGGCCGACTTGGGCCTGCATGTTTGCGTCCCTTGGCAACTGGATCCCGTTCATGAAATAGACGTTGCATATCAGTCCGCTGCAATCGATGTTTTTGGACGAGGTTCCGCCCCACAGATAAGGAATTCCATGAAACTTCAGGGCTGTTTGAACAAGACGTTCCTTCATCGTCTGTTGATGAAAGACCGCAACTGCCGGAAGAAGATCGCCGCTATCCACCCACCCCAGACGCCCATCGGGGTAACGGATCTGGGTGAACCCAGACTCCTCTGAAACCTTGCAAACCATGTTCCCGATGACCAGGTCGGACATCGGAATCGAGTTCACATCCGGGTCACTGTAGGACCGTCCCGACTGGACCGTATAAATGACTTTCTCTGCATCCCTATAGGCGTCCAGTTCCGCCTGATCAACACGATGCAGCTCCGCAGCGTTCACCCAGCCGAGGTATCCGTCGGGAACTTGGATCAGACTCTTGCCGCTCTCTGTTTTCAGAATCCGGACAGGCGTGCCCAGCAAAGCCTGAGTCACAAGTTCTTTGGTGCTGCTGGGTTCTCGGCGCAAATGGATCACCGAATTGTTGACCAACGCATTGACCAACGATCCGGTCTGGTCTTCGGGAAGCAGGACCAGCTGATTGTCGACATCTGGATACCGCTTCTGAAGCGCCCGCTGAACAGCATCCATCGCTTCCTGGCTGGACAGGTTTCCTCGCACCTGCCAAGTCCCTTGTGCTTCATGGACATGAACATCCCACAATTCGATGCGAGTATCCGGTGCATGCGTTTGGCGCACCGATTCCAACAGACCATTCAGTTCGGAAACGGTAGGCGTCGATTCGGTAGCAAACGAACAAGCGAGCAACAGCAGCAGGATCATCAAGGTTCTTCCGCGAATGGGATGGCACATCCAATCACCCCGGCGTGGCCCTTCGGCAAGCTAGCGAGGTGGATTTCTGAAAGGCACGAAACGGCTGCGTCGATGGCGTGGCCTGAATCAACCGGTGCCGAGCGGTAGGATCTGCGTGATCCACGCCACCGCAGCCTGAGTCCGTTCTTCCAGGTCGAATTCTACTTGAAACAGACGGCGAAATCCGTCGCACTGTAAAAAGCGAAACGTCGAGTGCCGTTCCAGAAGGTCACATCCCAGTGCTGGACCCGCCTTTTGGATTCGAAAGATGTCGATCGTTGATGGTCGCTGGGCTCCAAACCCGTCTGGGCAGCTCTCCCTGGGCCGCTCTTGATGCTCGCCGTTTGGGCGGTATCGAACACAGCTTGGTTGGATCGACGATGCAGTATCCATCGATTGCTTCCCTGTGGACCACCTAGATTTTGCAGAACAAGTCGACAGGAATACCTTCGCTGTTTGATCTGGCCTCGTCGGCTCGGTAAACTGACCAACCGTTCAAACCGTTTGCTGATGTTTCAGACGGGACGTAAACCCTCTCGGTTGTGCGGACAAAATTGAAACGCATAACAATCGGATGTTTGGTTTGCCTCTTCATCATGCTGTTGGTATGCAGCGGGCGTTTCATCATGCTGTCGCGGGCGCGACGCGCCTTGCCATGGACCGCGACGGGCGTCCAGGAGCACTACCAGGATTCCCGATTCGGTTCCGACTTTCAGCGCTGTCTGCGGGCACGCATCAACGAATCGGACTTTGACGCGTTCGCCAAACGCCTTGACCTCACTCGCACCTACGGCGCTGACGACGAAAGTCTTCCGATTTCGTGGACCGCATGTGACGCAACTTGGTGGACGCCACCTAGGTCACTTGTCGGCGCCCGGTTTGAACACGACGGCGACTACTATGCGATGGCGGCATTCCACGATGGACACGTCTATTTTGTGGCAATGGGATGGTGACGCGAACAGTCGACCGTAACCAAATGAACGCGAAGCCGCAGTTTGGTCTGCGTGCTTTCATAGCGGCGACCACATTCCTTTGCTGTTTCTTGGCTGGCGTCTTCCGCAACGTTGATGCATTGCGATCCGATTGGCCGTCGGCTGCCATTGCGACCGCCAGAACCTACGCGATTTTCTGGCTCTGCGTTTTGAGTGCCACCATCATCCTGATGCCTGTTCTCTACCGCCTTCGCATCTATACGATCGCCTGGATTTTCATGGTGGCGGCATGCTTGCTGATGCTCGCGAACTTCTTGCTTCCGCTTGGCCAACTTTAACGCGACAACCGTTGCCTAATGATCCATGACGCTAGTTGCAGCGTGATTTCCGGTGCACTTTGGAGACGGGCATGGGTACAATTCCACTGAATGTAGAACCAACCTATTGCTTCGTGGCGGTGATCCACCATCTTTCCTAAGCTGCTGCGAAGCAGGACGACAGGAAGGATTGGGCAGCACCTCGGTTGAACCTAGCAACCGTGGCTGTCGGGCCGCTGATTTGTCGAACGTTCAACGCAGTGATGAGGCAATGGGAAATTCCCGGCCGCTCACGCGTCGCGGCTCACACAATCAGCCGGCCGCGATGCTTGCTGATCCCAATGACTTTCTAAGAGCATGCGACGTGGTCAATTTCCATGATCCTGCGGTGCTGCGGCTTGCAAAAGAACTTGCAGGCTCCGATGTGCTTGAAAGATTTCGCGACCTGGGATCAGGCCCTGGACCATCTACCGGATGCACCGGCCACCTGATCTCGTCCTGGGCCATGCCCAACTCGGCCAGACGGTCCCGACGGGGAGACGTGACGACCAGGCTGGAATCCTGGGCTACGTGGTAGGGGCGAATGGTGCAAAGCGACGATGTGCGATTAGTTGATCGCGGCGACGCCGATGGACAACCAACCGTCTTTGGCATCGATGACTTCGGGCCGATAGGAACGCCCACGAAGTGCTTCCATTTCGACAGTCGCAGGGACGGTCAGCGTGCGGTCCAGCAGGACTTCGGGAAACACTTTTGCGAACTTGTTCTGGATCGTCCGCTTCAAACCGGCCTGACTAACCGACAATCGGTTTCCCGAACCGGGGAAGGTAACCTCGACATCGTCTTTGCGTAGCAGCAACATCGTGCCATCTTCGGTACGAGCCGGTTCGTAGACGGCGGTGATCTCCATCGTTCGCTTCAGTTCACGACTTCCTTGGGCGAAACGTGTCCCCCGGACTCCGACTCGCAGGGTCTGGTCTCGGGCTTCGAAGATGACCGGGCGAAGACGTGCAAAGGTGATCTCGAAGGGTTCTTCATCGTCATCTTCGGCACTTTCGTCCTCGGTCGCGGCAACCGGCTTGGGGTCGATTTTCAAACCAGTGTTTTCGACGAATCCGGCCAACTCTCCCTCGCGAAGCGTTCGACCGGCCAACATGGGCATCACCGCATTGTCGATCGCCGATTCGTGAATTTGAACCGCCGCGTCAAAGGCGTTGCTGATGAACGGCCGCGAAACCACGGATGCCAACTGATCGCTTCTTCGCAGCGTGGAATCAATGAACAGTTCCTGATCGGTGGATCCCAATGTGCGGGTCGGTTCGTCCAAGGACAACCGTTTCAGGATTGGCCGGACCTTTGCCAATACGTCGGGCGCGGTTATCGCGGACGCTTGGTCAGTTTCTTTCACAAACTGGGCACCGACTTGCGTGCGAAGTTTTTCGACGGCAATGCGGTCGGCCCCCGGCTTCTGTTCGGCGGCCTTTTTGCGAGCGATTCGGCGTACCAGACGCATCCGGTGCTCGATTGCATCGATGTTGGTGCGAAGTGATGCCTGCACCATCGCCGGATCGGCAGCCACACCCGATTCGCGGATGTGCAACACACGACTGACATAAACGCTTCCGACACCCGAGGTTCGCAGCACAACCGGACCGTTGTAGCCGGTGTTGATGCTGGACACGCACCCGGTCAACGCAACTTGAATCTGGAATTCCCCCAGTGCTGGGACCAGGTCTGCGGTTACAAAACCGTTCAACGAGGCGTTCCCGACGATGCGGGTGCCAAGGATGCAATCGCGGACTGGTCGAGTTTGATCGACGGCTCGGTTGACCAACGACTGGACGGTCGATTCGCCCACCAGCACCGCCATGTTGGGTCGGCCGAATCGGTTGCGAACCGACTGGACCACATCATCCGCTTGCCCCGACGACTTCAGCAGGCCGATCACGGCCCCCAAAGTCGATACATCATCGGCCGACGGGCTGTCGTCCATTTCGCGAATCTTTTCAGCGATCGCTGTCATCTGCTTGGCGACCAGGTCCTTCGCGCGATCCGGATCACGCAGCCGCACCGCTTCGATCAATTGCTCAAGGTCGGATCTAAGATTCCTTAGCACGGTCAGTTCCAAACCGGGCGTCGTCCCCACCAGACGGTAACGCATGTCGATTGCCTCGCGAGCGGCGGCAACGGCGGAATCCTCGGTACCAAGGATGTCACGCAGCGGGCCAAAATCGAGGTACTGCAGCCACGCGGCCGCGTTTTCCGCATCGGTTTGACGGACCAAAAATTCCTCGGCCTTGGCCATGCTGGCCGACACGTTTTGACTGGCCTCGTCCAATCCCGGAAACTTGTCCGGATCGACATTGGCGGCGGCATCGTCCATTTGCTGCGCAAGTTGGTCACGTTCCGACGCGGACCACTGAGCCTGCAAGACGCTCGGTGCCCCGACGAAAGTAGCTGCCAACGCAAAGAATGTAGGTGCAAGAAGTGGGCCGACGCGATGCATTGAAAACCAGGAATGCGTGGATCAGTCAAGAGAATCGGATTGCACACGTTGGGCAACCTAGCGGACATTCTAGTCTTATCCGCCGGTTCGCAGAGTGGGCAGAGAGCGGAAAATCACCATCGCATGCGAACACCGCGAATTTGGAGGCTTATGCCGCTTGATGCCGGATGCCCTTTTATCCCGGATGCACTGCTGAACCCGGATTTAACGTTCACGGGCCCCGGATTCAACGCTGACGGGAATGGGACAATGCGATGCGCCCCACACGGTCACCGGTCGGGCGCGACCGTCAGGGCAAGCTGGTGATGCTGTCACAGAATTGGTCGATTTCGGACTTGATCGACGACTTGGTAGGGGGCGAGATTGCGATCATCCCGACCTGAACCCGCCCGTCGGTCCAGCGCCCGATTCGGCGCGGATCCACTTGATTCCAAGTCAACGGCAGCGTGCCACCGACGGTATCAGCGATCTCGACATGCATCCGCTGGCTAAACGCGGTCCAACGCACCTTCGGCGACGACGCAACGGTGACCGCTGAATCGGATGCCAAGACAGGCGACTTCGGCTGGTCCGGCGGCGACGAATCTTTGGCAGAGTCCGGCCCCTGTGGTGATTCAGAATCCGAGGCTTGGTCCCTGGCCATTGGATCCGGGCCGACAGCCGGAAACAGTTGAACGATCGAACCGCTGGATTGGTGGACAAACGTGGGCCGCAGTTCACGGTCGTTGGACGTTCTGGACAACAGTTCCCATCCGTCGGGCAGCCGCACCTGCACACCCAACAATTCGAACTGCTGGATCGGTTCGCGATGGCGAATCGGAACCCAGCGACCATCCCCGATGTAGTTCAGCACGGTTGCCGAGGGTCGATCTCGCAGCCTTTCCCGAACGCCCAACATCGCCACGCCAGCGATCATGACCCAAATGACCGGAGTCAGCTTCAGCCGGACCAAACGCCGAGGCGTGCCGGAAAAAGACTGGGGATCGGGCGGTTCACTGATCCGCGAAGTGTCGGGTTGTTGATCCGATTCGTTATCCACTGGGCGCAGCGGTTCCGGCAATGAAGAAACAGGCGGCGGAGTACGTGAGGGTCGCGACACGAATCGGTGGAGCAGTCAAAACAAAGCGAAAAGGAAGGAAACCGAGCGGGAACGAAAGGGCTTCGATCCGCACTACAGCTTGGGCATGTCGATGATACCCTCCCATCCATCGGGCGGAATACGATTGTGCCTCAGAATCGTTGCCAACAATGCGTCCTTGGGTCGATCCCAGGCTGGCAACGAATGCAGCATTTCGTAGGCCTCGTCCCACAGTCCTTCGTTCAGACGGTCCAAACTGTCTTCATAGATCTGGATATGTTCTTCGCTCAACGAGGGCTGCGAATCGTCGTAGGGATCCAGCAGTTCGTAGATATCCACGGGAGTCTGGAACCCGGCCGGCCGAACGCGTGCCAAGCGACGTGTCCGAAGATCGACCGGGGATGCTTGGCGGATCGCCTGGGCGGTTGCCGAATCGATCACGATTTCGGCGCCAAAGGCTTTCGTGATGCCCTCCAATCGCGCCGACAAATTGACCACCGGTCCGAACGCCGTCACCTTCACTTGATCGACGGTACCGATTCGACCGGCCACCGCACGACCGCTAGCGATCCCAATCCCACAACGGAATCCGCCGGAATCGGAATCACGTCGATAATCGCTGCGGATCTGAGCCGCCGCGGTCGCCGCTCGAATGGCGCTGTCCTCTTGTTTCAGTGGCCAGCCCCAGAATCCCATCGCGGCGTCACCATGGAAATCGCCGATCACGCCGTCGGTGTCCAGGATGTGCCGCGTCATCACGCCCAACGCATCACTTACACGGGCCAACAGTTCCAACAGGTCATGCGAATCCTGTTCGCTCCGCCGCGAGAACCCGCGCAGGTCACAGAACATGACCGAAAGGTCCGCTTCGCGAGGCTTCAGCACTTCGTCGGGATCGCGACCAGCCATGGCTTCCATCACCACCGGTGCAAAGAAGTGTCTTAGTTCGGCTTGGCGACGTTGCAGGCGACGACTTTGTCTTAGGTTTGCGATCGTGGTCCCCACCAACTCGGCAAACTTGACATCGTCTTCCAGGTCATCTGGGGCCGCACGCATCGATTCGTTCAAATTGGCCGGACCGTCAGCGATCAACTGACCGCTGACATACAACGCCCATCCGGGACAGGCCTCGCTGCGCAGCGGAACACAGAACGCCCAGTCAACTTCGTCGCTAGCCGTGAACGCGACCGCCCCGCTTTGGTGCGACGACCAGAGGTGCAGCACGCTTTCTCGCCGCGAGATCGCTGAATGGACCAAACGCGTACTGACCGGCGTTTCACCACGCGCGAATGTTCGCGTGTCGTAGTGCAAAATATCGATTTCGGGACTCTCGTCCCCCACCGGCTGGTGAGCCGCGACGATGGCGACCGCCGATGCCGACGGTGTGGACTGCAACAGGACGCCCGTCACCCGGACCAGCAATTCGTCGTCGCCATGGCTGCCGGTGATCAGATCCGGCAAGCGGCTTAGCATCTCAATTCGGGATGCCGCGTCACGAAAGTGTCGTCGCCGCAACAGCATGTGATCGAACGAGTGTTCGGTGACGTCACCGGCGTCGGTTGGCGAAACGGCCACTGGTGCCCCGGACGTCCCCGGCCGATTGGCTAACGTGAACGTCGTCTGACCGATCACAAAATGGTCGCCCGCCACCAACGTGAATCGATCCGTCTGTCGTCCCTGATGGAAAACCGGATTCTGCGCACCGGTGATCACTTGCACTTCGATCCGATCGTCGGAAAGCGATCGGATGCGGACATGGCTGCGAGAAATCTGTGAATCCCACGGAACATCCCAATCGGCACCGGATCGGCCGATCACCGTTTCGCCACCGGCCGTTGGGCTGGGCAGTTCGTGTCGCCATCGCTGGTCGCTGGTCGGGCCTTGGGCAATCAGATCAGGCATTGGCACAACAGGTGGATGAAGGTGCGATTGAAGATTCGTGGCGGAACAGGCTGACTACCCATCCCCAGCGGCGGCGATCGCGGCTGCTCTTCCGGTCGCGAACGCGGCTTGAAAGTTGTAGCCGCCGATCCAACCGTCAACATCTAAAACTTCGCCGGCAATGAACAGACCCGGACAGATCCGACTTTCCATCGTCTTGGGATTCACTTCTTTCAGCGAAACGCCGCCGGCCGTCACTTCCGCCTTCGCGAAGCCACGAGTCCCCGACACGGGCAACGGCAATCGCTTGATACTGTCGATCAGTTGGCGACGTGTCGCAGCGGGCAGCTCGGCGACGCTGCGATCGGCCCCGGCATGCAGGACCAAGGCATCGGCCAAACGGTTGGGCAACCACTGTGACAACACGGCCGCCACCCGTCGCCGTCCGCCATCGGATTGGCGGTCCGAAAACGTCGACTCCAAAGTGTCATCATCGACCTCGGGCAACAGATCCAATTCTAAACTGGATTGCTTCATCGATCCGGCCGCGGTCATCACGCCGCTGACGTCCATCGCCGCAGGTCCCGAGAATCCAAAGTGAGTGAACAACCAGGATGATCGTCGGGCGATCGCGACCTGTTTTCGCTTTCCCCCGGCCGGCCGAACGGTGGCGATGCAGTCGTCTAGGGTGATCCCGGACAATTGATGCATCCACGGCGTGCCACCGACCAAGGGCACCAACGCCGGTCGCGGAGAAACGATCGAATGCCCCAGCGCCGACAACCACTGATAGGCATCCCCGGTGGTACCGCAACCGGGCCAGCTTTTTCCGCCCGCCGTAACGATCACTCGGTCCGCTTCGATGGAATCGGTTTCCGTGTGAACGGTCCACTCGTTTTGCCCGTCGGCATCGGTTGCCGATCGGGTGACATTGGTGACGGCCGCCTGCAATCGCAACTTCACTCCCGCGTCGATCGCCATCTGGTGCAGTGCGTCGCGGACCTGAATCGCACGATTGCTTTCCGGAAAGACCTTCCCCGTCGATTCGACCTTAGTGGCGACGCCAGCCTGGTTGAACATCGCGACCACGTCGGGGGGCGGGAACGCACCAACACTGGGCTGCAAAAATCGCTTGGCGTGCCCGAACGCCTGGCAGATTCCTCGTGCGTCGGTGTCGTGAGTGATGTTGCAGCGGGTGCCGCCCGACATCAAAATTTTGACGCCTGTTTTCGTATTTTTCTCTAACAACACGACGTCGGCGCCGCGGCGGCACGCTTCGGCGGCGGCAATCAAACCGGCCGCACCGGCGCCAATCACGACGATTCGCATGAACTTTTGTACGGTTAGTGGTTCGAACAGGGATCCAAGACTTGCCGCGATCGACAAAATTTCGGCTCGCCATTTTGACAGAGCCTTTAAAATTGGACTCGCAATTACTGTGATCAGCAACCAAGTCGATTCCAGAAACTGGACCGTGATTCCGATAACCCCCATAGTGGGCCTGTGCCCGCAAGGTGCGGCATGCTGGTTGAACCGGGTCGCCATCAACGCAGACGACGTTGACCGGCACCGAATCTAGCCGATGCTGGACCGTTGATCCCAAGCCCCTCAACTGCGTCACCCCAGGACGTTTGCCCGCCCCTTTCTATTGCTTTCATGATGCCATGACTTCCAAAGGTCTACCGCGATCAAACTTTTCGTTCTCTCAGGCTCGTTCGCTGATTGGCGATTTGAACCAACCCAATCCGTGGATCTACTGGACTGATTTTCTGGTCTCGGTCCTGATCGGTCACGTCGCGATTCAATTGATTCTGGCGATTCCCCAGCGGTTCCCAGATGCGTGGTGGGCTTGGCTGGCGTCGGGGCTGTGTTACGTCATCACAATCGTGATGTACATGCGGGCGTTGATGTTCATCCACGAACTGGTCCACCTGCCCAAGCACGGATACACCGGTTTTCGAGTGGTCTGGAATCTGTTGTGCGGCATTCCTTTTTTGGTGCCGTCGTTTCTGTATTATCCGCACGTGGATCACCATCGACGCAAACACTATGGGACCGAGCACGACGGAGAGTATTTGGCGCTGAGCCACCAAAGTCGTTGGCTGATCGTCGGCTTCGTTGCTCAGGCGTTGGTGATTCCGTTCCTAGGCATCGCGAGGTTCCTTTTGATCAGCCCGGTGTGCTGGTTGATCCCCGGCGCCCGCCAATGGGTCCACCGGCATGCGTCAACGATGTTGGTGGACCCCAGCTACGAACGCACCGATGCGTCGCCCAAGCTGATGCGAACGGTCGTCTTGCAAGAGGCGTGTTGTTTCGTTTGGTGCGTCGTCTTGTTGTCCGGACACTGGTTTCTGACCGGCCAGTGGTTCAACCCGTTCTGGATCGTCGCTTACGGCGTCGCCCAAGGCCTGCTGGTCATGAACGAAGTCCGCACGTTGGGTGCTCATCGGTGGACGAACGAAGAAGGCGAGATGACCTTCGAAGAACAGTTGCTAGACACGGTCAACTATCCCTATTCGCCGTGGGTCAGCGAGTTGTGGGGACCGGTTGGCACACGCTACCACGCGTTGCACCATTTGTTTCCTCGGCTGCCCTACCACAACCTGGGCAAAGCGCACGCTCGGCTAGTCGAAGGCCTGCCCCCGGATTCGATTTATCACCAAACCATCGCGACCAGTTTGACCAGCGAGATCATCGCTCTTTGGAAGCGTGCCAGCGAACAACCGGGCAATCGACCATCTGCCCGCGAATCGAAGTCGCAACCGGCGCTGGCATCCACCGCGAACCGATCGCCGCAAGCCCGCTAGGCGGTTTCGGACTTCACGAACACCTTCGCGTGATTGGGCAACAATTGTCCGTCGTCCGGCAGGCCACGTGAATCCAAAACCAACTGGCCATCGGATTGGAATACGATCGCGTCGGTTGCCGTCGGATCATCGCACAATCGCACCGCCACCATCGCGGATTCCAGATCGTTTTGGTAACGCAACACGAACAGCCCCTGGTCCAGGTCGGATTCGATCGAAACGCGATCGCTGCCGATCAATCCGCGGCTGATCCACGCACGTCTTTCGGCGATCAACGATCGATACCAATTTCGCATCACTGAATTGCCAGCACTGGCCGGGCCGATCTTGGCCTGATGAAAGGCTGCCTCGTCGACCGGCGACGCACCGCCCGACCAATCGTGTTGTGGATATTCACGGCGACGCCCCGCGATGACAGATTCTCGAAGTTCCGCGTCACCAAAATCGACAAAGAACCCAAAGGGTTGTTCGCAGGCAAATTCTTCCCCCATGAACAACATGGGAATCCCGGGCGACAGGATCAACAGCGTTGCCGCGGCGGCCTGCGTTTCCAGCGAAGTCAACTGATGCAGTCGCTTGCCCAACGGATGATTGCCGACGAAGTCGTGGTTCTGAATGTTGTAGATCAACCCGCTGGTATCGACACGCGGGCCAATCTGGCAACGCCCCCGTTGATCCACCAATGTCCCCGCGTAGACGTATCCCATCCGCAGAACTTGGTCCAGGTCCGTCTTGGGTTGATAGCTGCGATGACACAGTTTTTCGCCCGGTCGGACAACGGCAAAGAAACTGTGCAGAAAATCATCGCTCCACTGCGCATCAAATCCGCAGCCACCTTGGTCAGTCGGCACCAACATGGTTTCGTCATAGACGTTGGATTCGGCGATCAAGAACGAATGCCGAACGTTTTCAGCAGACCAACGACGAATGGCATTGCTGATCTCGATCACAACGTGCTGGTCGCTATCGTCTTCCATGCAGTGGATCGCATCGACTCGCAATCCATCGATATGAAACTCGTCCAACCAATAGATCGCATTGGCAACAAAGAACCGTCTCAGTTCGGTGGCATGCACTGCGTCGTCAAAGTTCGGCGCCGATCCCCACACCGTTTGGTGCCGATCCGAAAGGTACGGCCCTGATTGGCCCAAGTAGTTGCCTTCGGGTCCAAGGTGGTTGTAGACAACATCCAAGATGACCCCGATTCCCCGTTGGTGGGCAGCATCGACCAAGCGGCGCAGGTCGTGGGGTGGACCATAGTTGCGATTGGGGGCAAACAGGTTGACGCCGTCGTAGCCCCAATTCCATCGGCCTGCGGCATCAGCCACCGGCATCAACTCGATCACATTGATGCCAAGTTCGACCAGTTCATCAAGCCGGTCGATGGCTGCGGCAAACGTGCCCTGGCTTGTGAATGCGCCGACGTGCAACTCATAAATCACCCAATCTTCACGGGCCGGCATGGCCCACCGTTGGTCGGACCAATCCAATGCATCATCGACCAGCGCACTGGGACCGTGAACTCCGTCGGGCTGGTAACGTGATGCAGGGTCGGGACGGTCGGGACCACCGTCGAAACGATAGAAGTAGCGTTGTCCGGCTTTCACATCGGCAATCTCTGCGACATGGTAACCGCCGCTCGTCCGCTGCATCGGGACCTGACGATCGGAATCGGGCAGGTACACTGCGACCGTATCACAGGTGGGTGACCAAACACAAAAACGTGCTCGATCACTGGCAATCAACCGGCCCCCCAAAATTGGATGCAGTCGGGTCGGCGAAAGAGAAGCTACGTCGATCATGGGTGCAAATCCGTTGCCGGAAAAAATGGTTAAACTGTGCTGCTAACTTCATCCACGTCGATGCAGCCGACAACCCCGGTTGAAGCTTTCTTGTCCAACGCGTTCCATTCGCCTTCGATCCGATATGACCACCACGAAAACCAGTCGCATTGTTCGCCTGATCCTGTCGGTTGCGTTTTTGTTCGCGGGGTCAATGGCCAACCTAGCGATGGCCGACGAAACGTTCGCATCCGGTGACGAACGAAGCACCGATGGCGAGACGAATGATAGCCCGATTCGGTTGGCGACCTACAATGCTTCGCTATACGGGAAAGAATCAGGTCAGATCCATCAACGGCTTGCCGATGGAATCGATTCGCAAGCGTCCAAGATCGCGGCGATCGTGCAAACTGTCCGCCCCGACATCCTGCTGATCAACGAAATCGATCACGATTCCGATTCAGCAACCGCAAAACTTTTGGCACAGCGTTTCTTTGCGGTAGGCCAGGACGACCGGAAACCGATCCTCTATCCCTACGTTTATTCGGCGCCTAGCAACACGGGGATTCCCTCTCGATTGGATTTGGATGGCGACGGAAAGACCACCGGCCCTGGGGACGCGTGGGGATTTGGTGTTTACCCAGGCCAGTATTCGATGGCGGTGTTCAGCCGATTCCCGATCGAATTCGACAAGATCCGAACCTTTGGGAATCTGCTTTGGCGAGACCTGCCCGGCGCCCTTCGACCGATCGTCCCCAGCACCCGAGCACCGTTCCACGACGACGCCATTTGGAACCAATTGCGATTGTCTAGCAAGAACCATATCGACGTCCCCGTGCGTGTTGGCGATCGCGTTATCCATGTGCTGGCTTGCCATCCAACGCCGCCGGTGTTTGATGGACCAGAGGACCGCAATGGATGCCGCAATCATGATGAAATCCAGTTCTGGAATGAATACACCCAGAACCCCACCGCCGACTTTCTGGTCGACGACCAGGGTCGCCGTGGCGGATTGCCCAAGTCGGAAACGTTTTTCATCGCAGGCGATTTGAACAGTGACCCGGTCGATGGTGACAGCCGCAGTGACGCCATCGTTGCACTGCTGGACAACCCACGATTGATGGATCCTCAACCACCAAGCGAAGGTGGCCGCCAAGCTGCGGGAGGATCTCGGCTGCGAAGTCCGGCGCGGGGAGTTCCCGATCTGGACACGGCCAGTTTTGGACGCAGCGGAAACATGCGAATCGATTATCTGTTGCCCAGTCGCGATTTTGTGGTTCGTCACGCCGCGGTCTTTTGGCCGCCCCCGACCGATCCCCGTCATGCTTGGGTCACCGCCAGCGACCACCGCATGGTGTGGGTCGAAGTCGAGCGTCCCCAGTGAACGACCAACCCCATGACAACACGCGCGGCGCCGGCGAAGCAAAACCGGGCGACGTCCCCCGCCAACCCATTCGCGTGATGCTGATGATCAGTTCCATGCGAGGCGGCGGAAGCGAACAACAAACCCTGCTGATGCTGCGGCACCTCGACCGCGCGCGATTCACACCGCACCTGTACCTGCTAGAACGAACCGGCGACCTGCTGGACCAAGTCCCGGGCGACGTGGTCATCCATTCGCTTGACGATGCCAAGCCGAACCGGGGAATGTATTTTCCCGGCCGAGAGTTTCGCCGGCAGGTTCGTCATCTAAAATCTGTGCTGCGCGATCAATCGATCGACGTGATCTATGATCGCACGTTCCATATGTCGATGATCGCCGGCCCGGCTGCACGGTCGATCGGAATCCCGCGAGTCTCGACGATTGTCAGCCCACCGGACCACGCGCTGCCACTGGTCGAAACCCGCTTCGTCGCCGCCAAACGGCGGCGACTGGCCACCGCCTATCGAAACGCTTTTCGGATCATCGCCGTCAGCCGCCAAGCCGGCCAATCGGCACAGCGATATTACAGAATCCGAAACCAAACCATCGAAGTCATCCCCAACCCGGTCGATTGCAGCGCTGTTCGGGCCGCATCGACCCCCGCACCAACCGCGTCATCCAACGCACCATCGGTCGATTCGGGATCGGGCGACGCGGCGTCGTCAGTCATTTCGCTGGTTTGCGTAGGACGAATGACCACCGAAAAGGGACATCGCGATCTGTTGGATGCGATGATCGATCTGGAATCCCGGACGCCCGATCAACTTCCGACGATCCGATTGCAGTTGATCGGCGATGGCCCGCTTCGTTCACAACTGGAATCCCTGTGGTCGGCTGCACCGCGGCGGCACCAAATCGAATTCATCGGGCGGGTTCCCAATCCAGCACCTTGGATCGCGGCGGCCGACGGATTGGTACTGCCGTCGCACTTCGAAGGCATGCCCAACGTGGTGCTGGAATCGATGGCCCTGGGAACGCCCGTCATCGCCACTCGCAGCGGCGGCACGATCGAATTGGAACAGGACGAACCGACGATCCAATGGGCAGAAGCCAAATCTCCCGCTTCGCTCGCCCAGGCCATCGCAACCTTCATCGCCGATCCGGCGGCGGCCGCCGAACGGGTCGCCGCGGCTCATCGTTTGATCGATCGATGCCACGATGTCAGCACCACCATCCGCCGAATCGAATCGATCTTGGTGGACGCGGCGTCGATCCATACAGCTAGCCGATAAATTCCGCTGGTACTCGGCAATGCACCGGAGCCACTCCCCGTCTCCCGATTCCGCAAGCGTTTCTTGGGCTGGTCTCCGCAGCGGACCTGGCCAACGGTTTGCCGATTCCGTCGGCCGTGATCGCGTGAGCGGCCGGGAGTCCCCCCAATGCCCAATGCCCAATGCCCATGGCCTCACGGCCAGCGGCTTACCATTGCCGTTGCAAGCTCGACTAAATCAACAGACCGCCAACGGTTTCGGCCGATGGATCTGGGATCACCGAAAGTTTTGGCAACTTTCGCTACGAAATGTTTTCCGGCGTTTCCGATGAATGCAGCGCATCGAAAGCAGGATCCCGACAGTTTCGAGGCGTTTAGCCGGAAATCTTTTCCAATAGCGGCAGGATGTCTTTCTGGTAGGTGAACCCCAGCGTATCGCCAGCGTCGACAAACTTTTGGATCTGTTTGCCGTCGGCATCAAAGATCAGCACGGAAGGGATCGAATCGATATCGGCCGCCGCATACACATCGTCACTGGGGGTGCTGCAGATGTAGGCGGGAAAACCGCCGCCACCGACGCTGGCCAAGAAGGTCGTCACTTGGTCCAAGTAATGTTCGGGAGGCCGGCTCTTGCGGCCATCGAAATCCAGATTGACAGCAACACACTGAATTTTCCCGCCGGTCTCCTGATGCAGTCGCACCAGTTCAGGGAACTCTTTCAAGCAAGGTTCACAAGACAGCGACCACAGATCGACCACGGTGATCTTGCCGCTGGTCGATACTCGCGATCGGACTTCGTCCCAAGTCGCATATTGCACTTCGGGCGATCCACCTGCCGGTGACGCAGGGCCGGTCGATGATTGGCTATTGGGGCTGACGTCGGCGGGCATTTCGAAGCCGCCCGGGGCGGGTGCTGAATTGGACGATTCCGGTTGGCCGGCCGGGCTGACGTCCGCTGGAAATTCAATTCCACCGGGCGCTTCGACAATCTCCGCCACCTCGGCACCGTCACCGGGATCGGCGGCGGGAGCTGGGGTCGTGGATCCTGCCAAATCGCCCGCTGGGGGTGGAGCATCGGAACCGCTGCCCGAACTGCTGCTGCCGCCGCAGCCGGCGCAGACGCTCAATGCAAGCACGGTGACTGCCAGGGCGACCGATTTGGCGCCCCCCATCTGAATCCTGAGTACCAAAGTGTGAAAATTCCGTGTGTTTGAGTGCGTGAGCATCCGTTTTCCTTTGAAGCAGCTTGGAGACATTTCCATTGACTCGCATCGAGGAATGAATATAGCGGCCGCCGGGAATCCATGCCGGACTGTCCTGTATTCCTGCCCGATCGATGTTCCGGGCCGTCACCGGCCAGCGTGATCGACTAGATTGTAGGCTGTCCCTGCGTTTGCGCAGGCTTGAATCACCGGCAATGATTCGAAACATCGATCATTGTAGGCATGGACCGGCCTCGGCGGCCAACGGAAAGCGTGTCACCGTCAGCCTGCCCCGTTTTCTCTCTGGTAAGAATCGCGATCGTGGACGGCAATCTGTCAACGACACAATTGGTCATCGCCTCCAAACGAGGTGACAACGAAGCCCTCGGTCGGCTGCTGGAACAGTACCGCGGGTATCTGATCATGCTTGCGCATCGATACCTGTCCGAGCGACTTCGCCGGCGTGTCGATCCGTCCGACATCGTGCAGCTGACTTTTCTGGAAGCGAAACGGGACCTGCCTGGATTTCGCGGCGAAACGCCAGCCGAGTTCGCGGGCTGGTTACGAGGAATGTTGAAGAACAACGTCGCCACCGCCGTGACCCGGCACGTGACGACTCAGAAACGGTCGCTGAAACGAGAGGTGCATGTTGCTCCCGCTTCGCCCAACCAGGACTCGGGCGCCGGTTGGCTAGGACAACTACCCGGCAGCACGACCAGCCCCAGCGGCGTCGCCATCCGCAGCGAAGCTGTCTTGGCCCTGGTCGAAGCCCTGCACCAGCTGCCCGAAACGCAGGCCGAAGCGATCCGGCTGCGGTACATGGAAGGACTGCCGCTAGCGGAAATCGTCGAACGCATGGGCAAATCCGACACGGCTGTCGCGGGTCTGCTGAAACGAGGACTCCAGAAACTGCGGACCCTTTTGACCGCTGATGACTGCCCATGGTTTTAGGTTTCCAGGAAACCCAACGACCGATTCACCACGGCCCGCGCCTCGTCCGCCCCCGTCTTTGGCCTATTGCTTTGAACCACCCCGATTGCCGCAAAGCCCAAACCGATGGCTGATCAGCCGAAATCCGACAAACCGCCGAATCCCGATGCTGCGTCCAACGCCGCGGTGCCCGATTCCCAGGGCGCGGACGCCGTGGCTGCCGATCCCGTCGACACGGCCTTTGCCGCGTACCTGCGTGGATGTGACGAAGGCCAACTGGACAGCCGCGAAGACTTCTTGGCCCAATACCCCGAGATTTCGGCACAGCTGAAAGAACTGATCGATGCGGCCGACCTGATCGGCCAGATGACGATGGGCAATATCCAATCCCCCAAGTCGGTCCACGACCCGTCGTACGATTTTTCTGTCGGCACGGCCACGCCCCATCGCCAGCCGACTCAGACCCGGCCCACCCTGGATCTGCCGCCGCAAGGATTCGCGGGCGACGACGAAACGGTCGCGTTGCACACCCCCGGCCCCGGCGAATCGGGCGACGACCCGGCCGTCACTCTGCCGATGTCCAACCGGCAAAAAGGCGACCCCGGCCCCACCCTGCCCTTTGACCTGGGCGATTACCTGTTGCTGGAAGTCATCGGTCGCGGCGGGATGGGGATCGTCTACCGAGCCAAACAACGTGAACTCGATCGATTGGTCGCGGTCAAAATGATCCGCAGTGGGATCCTTGCCGGTGAAGGCGAGGTCAAACGGTTCTACACCGAAGCCCAAGCCGCCGCCCGACTTCACCACCCCGGCATCGTTTCGGTTCACCAGTTCGGACAACGAGCGGGACACCACTTTTTTTCGATGGAGTTCGTTCGCGGAACCGACCTACAAAAGAAGATCAACGGCGAAACACTGTCGATTCGCGACGCGGCCCGATACGTGCGAGATGTCGCTCGCGCGATTCACCATGCGCACGAAAAAGGAGTCCTGCACCGCGACCTGAAACCGGCCAACGTGTTGATCAACGAATCGGACCAAGTCCTAGTGACCGACTTTGGCCTGGCCAAACACATGGACAACGACAGCAGTGTTACCGGCAGCGGCGATGCGATTGGTACGCCGCACTACATGGCCCCCGAACAGGCCCAGGGCGAAAGCGAGCATGCGGATCAACAAAGCGATGTGTACGCGCTCGGTGCGATCCTGTTCGCAGCACTGACCGGACGACCGCCGATCGTGGCCGACACGATCATGCAAACTTTGGTCAAAGTCATTCATGAACCTGCACCGCCCGTCCGCTCGCTACGTCCCGATGCTCCGTACGACCTGCAAACGATCATTGCGAAGTGCTTGGAAAAGCAACCCAGCAAACGATACGAGTCGGCAGCGGCCCTAGCGGATGAACTGGATGCGTTCCTGGACGGACGCCCGATCATGGCCCGTCCAAGATCGATCGCGATCAAGGCTTGGCATTGGCTCGAAGGCGTGCCCCTGGTCGCTGCGCTTAGCGGACGTCGCATGCTTCATTCCTCGGATCAACATCGGCGGTTCCAAGCCGGGATGCTGTTGCTGTTGCTGATCTCGCCTATCTTCGCCGCCGGACTGGCCACCCTTTGGAATCAGCACAAACAAGCGATGCCACCATCGATTCGCATCGCCGGCGGATTGACCAATGGCATCTATTCGAATCTTTCCACCGAATTGGCCCAGCGGATCATGGCCAAACACGCGGTCCAGACCGAGATCGTGTCCAGCAACGGCTCGCTGGACAATCGGACGCAACTCTTGAATTACCAGGTCGACCTGGCTCCGCTGCAAGCCACTGCCATCAACGGAGACCAGCTGTGTGTTGTCGCTCCGCTGTTCTATGAAGTCCTATACGTCCTAGCAAAAACCGAATCCGTCATCGTCTCGCTAGACGACATCGCGGGGCACCCCGTCGCGGTGGGTGCGCAAGGCAGTGGTTCGCGCGCGACCGCAGAACTGGTGTTCGATTCACTGAACCTAAACAACGAAACGGTTCGTCGGGTTGTGATGGCGTGGGAAAAATTGGACGACCCGCAAGCACCCGATGTGGCAATGATCTGCATCGGCCGTGGCAGCCCCATCGTGACACAGTTGCTTGACAGTGGACGATGGCGTTTGATCCCGGTCCCGCAGGGGATTCAAATCGCGTTGCAGCACCCGACGCTGCGGCCCATGACGATCGAAACCAGCGACCATCCCGGGATCCAACTCCCCCCGACCGGCGTCCCGACATTGGGCACCACCGCATTCCTTGCCGCCCGGCACGACACGCCGTCCGAATTGGTGACCGAGGTTCTGCATGCGTTGTACCTTCCGCCCGAACCGTGCTTGGGTCTGATCCCCCGACGACGCGCCGCCGAATGGCAAGGCCTAGCCTTCCACCCCGCGGCAAGAAAGTTTTACGGCACCACCGAAGTCGATCCATCGCCCTAACGTTCCCTCGGAAACGATTCGTGCCGGGCGACGGCAGGTACCGGGTGCCGGAATACTGATGCCATCGACGGGGTAGCTCTAACAGGTCATCGCCACGATCAGCCGATCAGCCGATCGGTCGATCGGTCGATCGGTCGATCAACTTCCCGTTTTCTAGCCGCAAAGCGTCGATGGCCTACTGACGGTAGCCTTGGCCGACCGGTGCCATTGGGCAGCGATCGGAGCCGAGGGGCCAGAGTCAGGTTCCATCAATCCATACCGATGGTCGGTGACCGGGGCCGGGGTCCGGTGACCGGGGCCGGGGGTCGGGGGCCGGGGGGGGGGGGCGGCCAAAGTCTGCAGACTTCGGTCGGGCCCGCCGCGAACAGAAACGCTGCGGCTAAAAATTCTTTGTAGGCCTCTATTGCCGCCGCTGGATGGCGGCCGGACAGCGCCGCCAACCATAGCCCTGAACTGGGTTTACGCGTGCCCAACCAACTGCTGCCCGACGTCGTTGTGACGTCGTTGTGTCGCGTCCTATCGCGGCTGTGCAAACGTGCTTGGCCCGCGTTTTGCGTTTGCACCCAACGCAATGGAGATTTCGCTTGGCGTATCCACGATCCGCCAAGCGAAATCAGCGAGTTTTCCTTTTGATTCCCCGGCCCAGCAGCGATTCCCAGGGCGTCTTCGTTTCAGAAACAACGGAAACCGGAGCACGCAAATTTTTGCCGACCACGCAATTCCTTGCAGGCCTAGCATCCACTCCATCTTCCGCGGCGGTAAACGGTGCCACGGAAATCAGCAAGCACTTTCGAGTCAACCATCACTGCGGCCACGCCACGGTTGCCACAGTCCCAATAGAGAAGCAGTCACATCATGAAACCCCTACCGCTACCAACGCTGGTCATCGTTCTGATCGGTTCCGTTCTGTTGCCCGCATGTGATCAGGCGTCCGTGCTGAAAGAACAGTATTTCAGCAGCACCGCCGAAGCACATGAGATTGCACAACACGGCGATCCAAAGCATGGCGATGGCGAACACAGTGCCGAGGCGCACGGCGACCACGGTCATGACGGTGGTGAGCATGCCGGTAGCCAACATGAAGGCGCAGCGCACGAGAGTGGCGAACACGCGTTGCACAAGATTGTCGTCACCAACCCGTTGGCCAAGGATGTTGTCACCACCCAACCCTACGTCAGCCAAATCCATTCATGGCGACACATCGAAGTTCGTGCGTTGGAGGGCGGATACCTCGAAAAAATCGCGGTCCAGGAAGGACAAACGGTCAACAAGGGCGATGTGATCTTCCAGATCCTACCCACGCTCTATCAAGCCAGGCTGGATGCGGAGTTGGCCGAGGCGCAGTTGGCACAAATCGAACTTCAAAACACTCAAAAACTGTTTCAGCAGAACATCGTTTCGCAACCCGAAGTCGCCCTAGCCAACGCGAAACTTGCGAAGGTTCTAGCCCAAGTCAAACTGACCCAGGCCGAACTGGACTTTGCCACCATCAAAGCACCGTTCGGTGGCATTGTCGACAAACAACACGAACAACTGGGAAGCCTGATCGCCGAAGGTGACGTGCTGACGACGTTGTCGGACAACAGCACGATGTGGGTCTATTTCAATGTCCCCGAAGCCCGATACCTGGCCTACGAAGCGGACCCGAACAAGGACGATGTCAAAGTCGAACTGATGCTGGCCGACGGGAACAAGTTTCCCTATGCCGGCAAGATCGGTGCGGTCGAAGCAGATTTCAATAACGAAACCGGGAACATCGCATTTCGCGGCGACTTCCCAAACCCGCAGCGTCTGCTGCGACATGGCCAGACCGGCACCGTGCTGCTTAGCCGCGTCGCGAAAGGCGCCGTGGTGATTCCGCAGCGAGCGACCTTCGAAATCCTGGCCAAGAAATACGCTTACGTCGTCGACGATGACAACATCGTGCATCAACGCGAGATCGTCATCCAGAGCGAACAGGACGACATTTTCCTGATCAAAGAAGGTCTTCATCCGAGCGACAAAATCGTGCTCGAAGGTATTCGTCAGGTACGTGACGGCGAGAAAGTGGAATACGAATACGAAGCGCCCCAGGACGTGCTTGCCCACCTGAAGTACCACGCGGAATAACGCTGATCGAAGCGACCGCGATTCCGCAGCAAAACCTGCGGCCAGCACCGCTGGCATACGCGAACCACATCATCCAGGTGTCGTTCGACCCATCAAAATCCGTACCCGCCCAAGCGTCGATCTGATCCATGTTCGCGAAAATCCTGCACCGGCCAGCACTGGCCATCGTTCTGTCGCTGCTGATCCTGTTCATGGGCGGATTGGCGATCAGCACGCTGCCCATTTCACAGTTCCCCACCGTCGCACCGCCCAGCGTGCGTGTCTCGGTTTCGTATCCGGGAGCCAGTGCCAAAATCTTGATCGATTCGACGATGGTGATTCTGGAACAAGCCATCAACGGTGTCCCCAACATGCGATACATGATGGGCGACGCGACCAGTGCAGGTGAAGGAACGATCCAAATCGTTTTCGAACCCGGCACGGACCCCAACGTTGCCGTGATGAACGTCAACAACCGAGTCCAGATGGTCAAGAACAACCTGCCGCCGATCGTCGAGCGGGAGGGCATCATCGTGATGCAGAACATGACCAGCATGCTGATGTACGTGAACATCTTCAGCAACGATCCCGAGATGGATCAAAACTTTTTATACAACTACGCCACCGTCAACGTGCTGAACGAGATCAAACGGATTCCCGGCGTCGGTCGAGCCAGCATTTTGGGCAACCGTTCGTACGCCATGCGAGTCGAACTGAAACTGGACCGCATGCGTGCCTACGAACTGGACGCAGAAGACGTCATGGAAGCCTTGAACGACCAGAGCATGATCGGATCGCCCGGACGCTTGGGCCAGGCAACCGGCACCACTTCCCAAACGCTGGAATACGTGCTGACTTGGGTGGGACGCTACAAGACGCCGGAAGAATACAGCAAGATCATCTTGCGGGCCAATTCCGAAGGCCAGATCCTGCGTCTCGGCGATGTCGCGAACGTTTCACTCGGTTCATCTTTTTATGACCTGTACTCGGACATCGACGGATTGCCATCGGCTGCGATCGTGCTGAAACAGACCCCCGGATCCAACGCCGCGGACGTGATCGAACGGGTCAAAGAAAAGATCCAAGACATCAAAGAAGAGTCCTTCCCACCGGGGATGGACTACGCCGTCACCTACGACGTTTCGAACTTCCTGGACGCGTCGATCGAGAAAGTGCTGCATACATTGTTCGAAGCCTTCATCCTGGTTTCCTTGGTCGTCTTTCTGTTCCTCGGTGACGTCCGCAGTACTTTGATCCCCACACTAGCGGTTCCGGTGTCGCTGATCGGGACATTCTTTTTCATGCTGATGTTCGGCATGTCGATCAACCTGATCACTCTGTTCGCATTGGTGTTGGCGATCGGGGTGGTGGTCGACGACGCGATCGTGGTGGTCGAAGCGGTCCACGAAAAGATGCACACCAAACATCGAAGCCCGTACAAGGCGACCCAAGAGGTCATGCACGAAATCAGCGGGGCGATCATTGCGATCACCTTGGTGATGACAGCCGTGTTCATCCCGGTGACGTTCATGACCGGTCCGGTCGGCGTGTTCTATCGCCAGTTTGCGTTGACCATGGCGATGTCCATCGTCATCTCGGGCGTGGTCGCACTGACGCTGACACCCGTGTTGTGCGCGATGATTCTAAAGCCGCACGACGACCATGCCCCACAGCGTGGGTTGGTCGGATTCGTCAATCGATTTCTGGACAAGTACGCCGGCAAGTCCGCATTCATCCTGCATGGGCTGTTGACGGTGGTCCTAGGTCTTTGCGTCGGCGCCGGTGCCTACTATCTGCTGCACAATGAATTCGTTGACGAATTGGTGTCCGAGCAATTTGAACTGACGAAAAACAGAATGTGGGCAATGGTCGGCTCTGTCACGTTGATGGCGATTCTGACACTGCGAGCAACCTTCTCGGGTAGCGATGGCGGTCCTAAGAAACGCGGGCCACTGAGAATGTTTCTGCACCAGTTCGACATCGGGGTTGAAAAAGTAACAGGCGGTTACGCAGCGATGCTAAAGCGGATCGTCCCGCGGCGCCTGCTGACCATGTTGGTCATCGGCGGATTTGTCTATGGCATCCTGGCCGTCACGAAAGTGCTTCCCACTGGATTCATTCCGCTGGAGGACCAGGGCATGATCTATGGGATCGTACAGACGCCTCCGGGATCGACCCTGGAATACACCAACGCCAAGTGTCACGAACTGCAGGCGATCTGCGAAGAGATGGACGAGATCACGTCGGTGTCATCGATCGCTGGCTACGAAGTGTTGACCGAAGGCCGGGGATCCAATGCCGGAACCTGCATCATCAACCTGAAGAGTTGGGCGGATCGTGATCTGACGTCGAAACAGATCATCGAAGAACTGGAGCAGCGCGGAACCGACATCGCCAACGTGAAGCTGGAATTTTTTGAACCACCCGCGGTTCCGGGGTTCGGTGCGGCCGGCGGATTCTCGGTGAACTTGTTGGACAAGACCAACAGTGGCGACTACGTCGCGCTGGGCGAAGAAACCGACAAGTTCATGGCAGCCTTGGGGAAACGCAAAGAACTGAAAGGTCTGTTTACGTTTTTTGCCGCCAACTATCCGCAATACGAAATCGTTATCGACAACGATGTTGCCATGCAGAAAGGTGTCTCGATTCGCGATGCGATGGACAACCTTTCCATCGTTGTCGGCAGCACCTGGGAACAAGGATTCGTTCGGTTTGGCCAGTTCTATAAAGTCTATGTTCAAGCGGCACCCGAGTTCCGGAGGTATCCCGAGGACTTGGACAATATGTTCGTCAAGAACGAAGACGGCGAAATGGTTCCGTACTCGGCGTTCATGAAGATCGTCAAGAAGCAGGGGCTGAACGAAATCAGTCGCTACAACCTTTACCCGACCGCACCCATCCAAGGCGCACCGGCCAAAGGTTACAGCAGCGGCGAAGCCATTGCGGCGATCAAAGAAGTTGCTGCCGAAACGTTGCCCAACGGGTTCGACATCGATTGGCGAGGACTGGCTTATGACGAAGCCAACGCGGGGAATACGGCGGTCTATATCTTTTTGATCGTGGTGATCTTTGTGTACATGGTTTTGGTGGGCCAGTACGAAAGTTTCCTGTTGCCACTGGCTGTGATCACGTCCTTGCCGGTTGGGATCTTTGGCGCCTTTGGGATGCTGAAGTTGATGGGATTGTCGAACGATGTTTATTGCCAAATCGGGCTGGTCATGCTGGTCGGTCTGCTCGGCAAGAACGCGATTTTGATCATCGAGTTTGCCGTCCAGCGACACCATGACGGGCTATCGATCATGGATGCGGCCATCGAGGGCGGACGATTGCGATTCCGTCCGATTCTGATGACCTCGTTCGCGTTCATCGTGGGAATGATTCCCCTGGTCCGTGCTACCGGCGCCGGCGCGATCGGCAACCGCACGATCGGCACGACCGCAGCCGGCGGGATGCTGGTCGGTACCCTGATCGGCGTCCTGGTGATTCCGGGACTCTATTACATGTTCGCGAAGCTAGCCGACGGCAAGAAACTGCTGAAAGACCACACCGACCAACCGCTCAGCGAGCGACTCGAACACCACGCCCAACTTCCCCACGAATCCCCACTCCCACACGGATCCCCACTCCCACACGGATCCCAGCCCCCGCACGAAGCCTGAACCTGCGGCGCCCAATCGACCAGCAATGCTAGCATTCCCCGGTCGTCCTCGCCTCCACGGCTACATTTGACGGAGTTTTCCGCCAAGTTTCCGCATGCGCAATAGTCAAAATGCACAGTCTGCGGGCGATGCGCATTTTGCGATATTTATTGCCGCTAGGGATAAAGGCTAGCCAGCTGAACCGACGATGGGAGGAACAGAATCGATCGTTTGCGTGACGAAAGTGGCGTGGTGAAGTTCATTTCACCGGTTCACCGACCGCCAGCGATACGAGACCAGTGCAACCACCGTCGATCACTCCACACGACCAGTCAGGATGACTTGTCGGATCATGGGCAGCCTGGTTACGAACGACCGGTAGTGACAGGTTTGACCCACACGGAAGTGGTCGGCACCAGGAGCTGTAGATCCTGGACCAGGACGTCAAGGAATAGACGCATGTCCCCATTAGTGAATCGCCCAAACGGAGCGCGACTCCATCGCCTTCTATCGAGTGCAATCGTTTCGAGCTTGCTGTTGATTCTGCCGGCGTGCTCCATTCCCCAGCTACGTCGTGCTTCACCGGCGGCCGCGCGGCCGGAGAGTTTCCACGGGACCACCAACCTGGAAGGCGAGGCGACGACCGCCGAGGATTCCAATGAGTTCGACAGTCTAGAGAACTCGGCTCACATGGGCTGGTACGAATTCTTTGAAGATCCGATGTTGGCGGGTCTGATCGATCAAGCCATCGTCGGCAACCAAGAGCTGCGGATCTTGGCTCAAGAGATCCAGATCGCCAACAACGAAGTTCAGGCTCGCAGCGGGGAATACCTCCCGTTCGTGACGTTCGGAGCTGGCGCGGGAATCGAAAAGCCAGGTCAATACACGCGTGAAGGTGCGGTCGAAGACCAACTGGAAGTTCGCCCTGGCCAGGCCTTCCCCGAACCGCTGCCGGATTTCTTGGTCGCCACCAATCTGCGGTGGGAACTCGACATCTGGCGAAAGCTGCGCAACGCCAAAGACGCTGCATGCTTGCGCTACCTCGGCACACGTGACGGACAAAACTATGTCGTCACTCGCATGGTCGCCGAAGTTGCCGAGAACTACTACGAACTGTTGGCACTGGACAACCAATTGGCAACGCTCGATACGACGATCGAACTTCAGCAGAAGAGCTTGGAAACCGCCAAGGCGATGAAGGAACAGGCTCGCGGAACCGAACTGGCCGTTCAACGTTTCCAAGCCGAGGTTCACAAGAACGAGAGCGAGAAGCTGATCATCCAACAGCAAATCGTCGAAGCCGAAAACCGAATCAACTTTTTGCTTGGTCGTTATCCTCAACGCGTGGACCGGACCAATGTGGAGTACATCGATCTGAACCTGCACGCACTTAGCATCGGCGTGCCATCCCAACTGCTTCAGAATCGATCGGATATCCGGCAAGCCGAACGTGAACTGGGGGCCGCTGGCTTGGACATCAAGGTCGCACGCGCCCGCTTCTATCCATCGCTGGCGTTGAACGCTGGCGTCGGCTACCGAGCCTTTGATGCCAAGTATCTGTTCTCGACACCGGAATCGTTGATCTACAACGTTGCCGGTGACCTAGTGGCACCGCTGATCAACAAGAAAGCGATCAAGGCCGACTACCGCAGCGCGAACGCCAAACAGATTCAGGTCGTCTACAACTACCAACGCACGGTCCTGAACGCGTTCACCGAAGTCATCAACTACATGGCCAAAGTGGACAACTACGGCAAGAGCATCGAGATCAAGAAGCAACAATTGGCGTCATTGGAAGGTTCCGTCGACAGCGCCACCAAGCTGTTCCAAAATGCTCGCGGCGAATACCTGGACGTGCTGCTGTCCCAGCGTGACATGATGGAATCCAAGATGATCCTGATTGAAACCAAACAGGAGCAATTGGCAGCAACGGTCAAAGCCTATCAGGCTCTGGGCGGTGGCGGCACACTGGGTGGGTAAGACGGTGGCCAGGCGTCTTGCCAGGGAACCGAAGTTGGATTTGGCCGCACCTGTGCAGATAGTCGTCAGTCGCAACGCAATGCACTGGCTCTGTTCGTAGTACCGCCTTCAGGCAGAAACGGGGCCTGATATCTGCACCGCGTAGCGAAGGAAACGCCGGCTGAAGAGAGCGTCCAGTTTGCGACAGCCTCGGAGAGGCGAAAGCATCATGACGGTGGCCTCTGGCCACCGGACATGGCGTCCTCCAATGCTCTTCTCGGCCGGGCCGCCCTCAGGCGGCCCGGCCGAGAAGATCAAGATTGCGTCTGTCATCGTGAACCGCGGGGCACGCCCCACGGCAAAAAGCTGCCGCCGCTCCGCGGCTAAACGGAACGCTCTCTTCAGGCGGAAGCGGGCCCGCCTAGCAGTGCCGCGTCGCCGAGAAACGCCGGCTGAAGAGAGCGTCCAGTTTGCGACAGCCTCGGAGAGGCGAAAGCATCATGACGGTGGCCTCTGGCCACCGGATATGGCGTCCCCCAATGATCTTCTCGGCCGGGCCGCCCTCAAGCGGCCCGGCCGAGAAGAGCAAGATTGCGTCTGTCATCGTGAACCGTGGGGCACGCCCCACGGCAAAAAGCTGCCGCCGCTCCGCGGCTAAACGGAACGCTCTCTTCAAGCGGAAGCGGGCCCGCCTAGCGGCACCGCGTCGCCGAGAAACACCGGCTGGAGAGAGCGTCCAGTTTATGAAAGCCTCGGAGAGGCGAAAGCATCATGACGGTGGCCTCTGGCCACCGGACGTGGCATCCCCCAATGATCTTCTCGGCCGGGCCGCCCTCAGGCGGCCCGGCCGAGAAGGTCAAGATTGCGTCTGTGATCGTGAACCGTGGGGCACGCCCCGCGGCAAAAAGCTGCCGCCGCTCCACGGCTAAACGGAACGCTCTCTTCAAGCGGAAGCGGGCCCGCCTAGCAGCGCCGCGTCGCCAAAAAAATCCGGCTAAAGCCGGTACTACGAACGCAGTGACAAACCCGAACGTCCAACCGGGATACAACATACGGAAGTGGCAACTTGAGTCTGCCGCCACGCGATCCAGACGACGCTATCGATCGAAACACGAATGAACACGAACCCCACCCCCGCGACTCGCCGCCCACGCAAAGCCCGTGGACGGATCCTGATGCTGCTGCGCCG
Source organism: Rubripirellula lacrimiformis (assembly GCF_007741535.1). Taxonomy (NCBI): domain Bacteria; kingdom Pseudomonadati; phylum Planctomycetota; class Planctomycetia; order Pirellulales; family Pirellulaceae; genus Rubripirellula; species Rubripirellula lacrimiformis. The sequence continues at coordinate 307,635 of NZ_CP036525.1, read as the reverse complement.
AATTCACCTGTATATCGGCCTGTTCCTGCTGCCCTGGGTCTTCTTGTACGGAATTACCGGAGCGATGCTGAACCACAATGGTCTGCTGCCCGAAATGGGTATCGCGCCGGTGCCAGCGGATCAGTTGACCGATACGGCCTGGGCGAATCTTCCATCGCAAACCGAAATGGCTCAGCAGGTCGTCGACGCGATACAACAAGCATCCCCCGACGCAAAGATCGAACTGGACACCAGCCATACGCCCCAGTACAGCAACGAATTGGTTCTGCAGTTCAACGGGTCGGGTGCCAAACACGCGGTCCATTTCGATCCGGGCGACAAGTCCGCGTGGGTGGCCACGCATTACAAAACCTCGGAACCCCTGGAACCGCTGCTCCGTGATGTCAAAAACATCGACATCACTCCCGATCCATTTCAGCTTGCCCAGCAGTCGGCGTCCGCTGTTTTGGAACGTGCGGGGATCACGGCGAGCGGCAAGCCGGAACCGCTGGGATGGACCAAGCTGAACTTTCTGGCCAGCGTCGATGGCGAACCGGTGCGAGTGACCTACGTGCTGCGGGATGGACACGTCGACATCACTCGGTTCACCGGTGACGACGGGTACTCGCCGCGAGCCTTCTTTGTGCGACTGCACACATCTCACGGACAACCTCCCCATTGGAACGGACGCCGATTCTGGTCGCTGTTCATCGATGCCATGGCGATCGCAATGGTCACCTGGGGCGTGACCGGACTGCTGATGTGGTGGCAAATCAAACGGACACGCCGAGTGGGCGGCATCGTGATCCTGTTGAGCGCCACCACCGCCGCGGTCATGTATTACAGCATGATGCACTTCTATGCGACCAACCAACTGTAACCCCCAACGTCCCGGCGGACAAAACGATGTTGCAATCGCAAAGTCCTCGGTGAATCAAGGCAGCCTGTGGGGTGTCGGTTACCACGTCGGCGATGCGATCCCGACCAAGCTGGTTCAATGGACGCCGCGATCAACGGGCGCCGTGATCAACGGGACCGCAGCCGATCACGATTCACCATCGGCGTTCAATCCGCGGAATCAGATGCGGGGTTCAACAGCGGCCGAGTGCGATCTCGTTCCACTTCGGTTCCCCACGCGTCCAGAGCGGCATTCATCCGCGCGGTCCGATCGGGATGCTGATCGGATACATCCTGGGACTCGGTCGGATCCGTCGATATCCGGTACAGAGCGGGCGACTGTTTGGACGGCCCCTTGGGGATTCCGCGTGTCACAAAGGGACGCACCAATTTCCATTCACCTTCACGCACGGCCGCGTTGTGCGTGAACAGCGGTTCTTTGCGATTCCATTGCCAGAACCGTTGCTTGGGGAACGCCCCGTCGTCTGCATCCCCCTTCAACAGTCCGGCCAAACTGGTGCCGTCCAACTGCAGACCCGACGGTCTTTCTAAGCGACACAGATCCACCAACGTCGGCAGCACGTCCACAAAGTGAATCAACTCGCTGCGTTTGCCCGCAGCGAACTGGCCCGGCCATCGGACCAAAAACGGTACTCGAATGCCTCCTTCGTACACCGTGTACTTCGTCCCTCGCAGTTCGTGGTTGAACCGCGGGGCCACGACCGGATCGGGACCGTTATCACTGGCAAAGATGACAATGGTGTTCTCGCTGAGATTCAACCGATCCAGTTCATCAAGCAACTGGCCAATGCCTTCGTCCATGATTTCGATCATGGCGTACACCGTGGCCGTGTCGCGATCAAACCCTTTGTCCAAGTACGGGGCAACGCGATCCTTGGGGGCCCCCAATGGACGATGGGGCGCGTAGTGAGCCAAGTGCAGAAAGAACGGATGCTGTTGATGCCGGCGAACGAACTGAATCGCTCGCGCCGATAGATCCCGGGTCAGGTACTGGTCGCTTGCCGGCTGTTGTTGGTCCTGAATTCGCAGCTTGTAATCGAAATAGCTAGGTACATCCTTGTAGTCGAAAAAGCCCTCGAATTCATCGAAGCCGCGAGACAGGGGCTGATATTCCTTTGCGATCCCGCAGTGCCACTTCCCGATCAGCCCCGTCACATAGCCGCTATCCTGAAACAGATTGGCCAGCGTGATCTCGTCGCTTCGCATCTGAGTCAATTGGGGATACAGACTCTGGTTCAAAGTCACCACCCCGGTCCGATGAGGATAGCGTCCGGTCAACAAACTGGCCCGGGCCGGAGCACAGACGGGAGCAGCAGAGTAAGCGTGCTGGAACCAAACGCTTTGGTCCGCTAGCCGGTCCAGCGAAGGCGTGCGATTGAGGCCACCGTTGTGGCTTGCAAAATCTCCCAACCCCATATCGTCTGCAAGAATCAGAACCACGTTGGGTTTATCGGCCCCCGAAACATGGCGTGTCCCAACGACGCTGGCAAACAACAATACGAAAACGATCCAGGACAGTGGAGGATTCATCAGCGATCCAAGGGGGGTTATCGAAGGAAGCAGATAGCCAGGATTCGTTCATACGTTTAACCATCTGGCGTTTAGCCGTTTGGCGTTTGCGGTCTGCTGATTGAGCCGAAACCTCTACGGCGATCGTGAGCCGCTGACCATCAGGCAACGAAGAACAGGCAACAGAAAATGCCCGGCCGCTCACGCGATCACAGCTCACGAAACGGCGATTGATTTTAGCCCCGATCAGTCCGTCCGACCAGCTTGTTTCAGCGATCCGAGCGGACCGTGGAATCGACGACAACGGGCCCTGACGGGGGATGGCAAGCCTCAGCTTGTCATGGTTTCTTTCAATCGCTGCAACTCGGCAATCCGAATCTGCAGCCGACCGATCTCGTCGTCAATCGATGCCAAGTTCCGATCCACAACGGGACTCTGCAGCGTATCTCCACGGGATCCCATGCGACTGATCCGATGCAGGATGGGGATCACCAAACTGATTGCAGCAACAACGATCGACAATGCCGCGATCAATCGCCAAACTTCGGATGATTCAATCTGACCGATCACCGTCGCGCAAAGCAGCAACGCAAACCCGAAGATAATCTGGCTGCCGACCAGATAGACCCACTGAAACCGTGACGCCAACTTGGCGATCGACAGTAGTCCAACATGCACGATGGCGACGGCGATGATGCAAACACAAATGGTTGCTTTCCAATACTCTTCCGAATCGACTTCGCCCCACACACCGGTCAACAGCAGCGCCGCTGCCATGCCAACGAAGGCGAGTCCCGCCTTGGGCATCAGGTTCATTCCCTTCGGTGTCCGAAACGAATCACAGGCCAATCCACACAGGCTTGAAACCGCAACGATAACCGTGGTCAGCATCACCTGGACTTCGAACCAGTGCCAGGTATTGCGGAGCACCGCGATGATCCCCAGCACGGCCCCCAGCAGGACAGATCCGATCAACCCGTACAGAAACGGCGTTTTTAGATTGCTGGAGCGGTTCATTTGAATTCCTCGTCCCTTTTCGACACAAGTGATGCAAAGCCTCTGACCACCAGAGCCCATCGGCGAAGGCCTGATTCGCCAATTAGCTGCGGCTGTACAGATAAAAACCCTGCACGCGATCATTCCAGGCCTGTTCGTCCACCTGACACAATGCATCGATCGATTCGGCGGATGCCGTGGCAAGCCGCAGTTGGTCACCACCACTGATGATATCGATCGGCGGCAGCCGTGTTTCGTATTCGTAGGGCGGCGGCAGCCATCGAAAGTCACCTGGCCAAAGTCGCTGGATCGCTAGGATCAACTGGACGCTTGTTCGATACGAACGAAACCGTTGTCGGTCAGTGACATGCATCGACACCCCACCGCAGGTTTGCCCTGCCCATTTATCGAACGTCGGTCGGAAATACAGCGGCAGAAACCGCACACCGGGCAACGCATCCGTAGGAATCGCGGCAAGCAACACTTCCGGATCCACGAACGGTGCCCCGATGATTTCAAAGGGCGTCGTGGTTCCGCGACCTTCCGACAAGTTGGTGCCTTCCAACAAGACTTGACCGGGATACACCAACGCCGATTCTGCTGTTGGCAAGTTGGGCGATGGCGGAATCCAGTGACGACCAAGGTCTTGGTAGAACGCATTGGGTGACCACCCTTCCATCGTCACCACATGCAGTTCGACGTCGATCGCAAACTCCGATCGAAACCAGACAGCCGCCTCGCCAATGGTCAAACCATGACGCATCGGGATCGTCGCGCCACCGACAAAACTGAAACACGATTCATCAAGCAGCGGTCCTTCGACGACAACGCCACCGATTGGATTGGGACGATCCAAAACCACGATCGACACCCCCGCATCGGCACAGGCACGCAAGCATTCCAACAGAGTCCAAAAGTAGGTATAGACTCGGGTCCCCACATCCTGCAGATCGACGATCAGACAATCGATGCCAGCCAACATTTCGGCCGTGGGCCGCCGCGTTTCGCTGTACAAGCTATAGATGGGAACGCCCAACCCGTGGTGCCAACCATGATCCGTTTCCACCATGTTCGCCTGCGCGTCACCCCACAACCCGTGCTGTGGAGTGAACAAGGCCTTCAATTGCCCCGGCATCGACTGGGCAACCACATCGCAACTGAATCGCAGTTCACGATCCACCGACGCGCGGTTCATCAGCAATCCAAGATCAGCCTTGCGGAGACAATCCGGCCGCTGGTGAACCCATCGATCAATTCCCATTTCGATGGGAACCGAGTTCGATTCCGTAGGGCTACCAATCACAGGGTTCATTCGGCGTCCACATCGGGATAGATCAGGTATTTGGCGCGGCGTTGCAGAAACGATCCCAGTTCTTCTTGATAGCCTGCAATCAATTCATCGGCGCTGGCGCCGGCCAAGATTCCGTCGGCGGTTTTCTGATCAGACAGCAAACGATTCAGTTTCGACGTATCCCACTGTTCGGGATACATCGCGTGCAGCGACGTCGCCAAGGTCATGCCTAGCCGCAGCGGATCGACTTGGGATCGATTGGTGATCAAAATTTGAACGCCACCACATCGCTGGTCTGCGTACTGACTGGATTCGGGAACGAACATCAACGGCATGAAACGCACGCCCGCCAATCCAGCCAAATTCAATCGATCGGCAAACGCGATCGGATCGATCCACGAGGCACCGATGATCTCGAACGGGATGTCCGTTCCGCGTCCGACGGAAACGTTGGTCATCTCCCATAACCCAACACCGGGATACAGCAGGGCTTGGTTCAGGTTCCGCATATTCGGCGACGGGTTGACCCACAAACGCCCGGTATCGTCCAGCATTTGACCGCGATCCCAACGTTCCACTGGCACGACCACCAAGTCGACATCGATCTTCATCTCGGCTTGGAACATGCGTGCCAATTCGCCCACGGTCATCCCATGCCGCACGGCAATCGGATGGAACCCGACGAAGGATTCACTGCCAGCATCCAACACGGGACCTTGAACATCGATCCCGCCAATCGGGTTGGGCCGATCCAAGACGACGAATCGCACTCCCTGCTGTCCGGCGGCCTTCATCGCGCTGCCCATCGTCGAGATGTAGGTATAGAACCGGGTACCGATGTCCTGGATGTCAAACACCAGCGTGTCGACACCTGCCAGCATCTCGGGGGTCGGCACGCGAGTCTTGCCGTACAGACTGTGGACCTTCAACCCGGTGGTTGCATCACGGCCATCATCAATGTTCGCTTGATCCAGAGTACCGGCGAACCCATGCTCGGGGCTGAACAGCGCGACCAGATCGACGTTATCGGATTCGAACAAAATCGAAACGGTCGAATCGCCCGTGCGAGTGATGCCGGTCTGGTTGGTGATCAACGCAACTTTCTGGCCCGCCAAAACGTCAAAGTCATCTCGCTGCAGCACATCGATCCCGGCCAACACGTTGGACCGATTGGCCAATTTGGTTTCGGCCGCTGCGGATGACGATTCGCCCACGCCCCTGCCCTGTTCTTGGGACCGTCCGACGGATCCCCCAAGAACCAGCAAGCAAACGGCAGGAACGATACGCAAGAAAATGAAATTCATCGGGGGTCCTTGATAGGTGACACAGGCAACAAGCAACTCGCCGCGTAGCCAACCGTGAACGTAGTGAACGATCCTGCGACAGCAAACCAAGGCCACGCAACGGAAGTACCAAACTTGATCGACGTCAGCACCAGAATCCCTGCCAGCATGCCAAACAAAGCACCGCGTTGGTTGGCCCGCGTCGTGAAGATCCCCAACGCAAAAATGCCCAATAGGATCCCTGCGGTAAACCCGGCGATGGCCAACGCATCCCCAACCACACTGGTCGAAAGGTAACTGGCACCGATGCCGATGATAATCTGAAGCACACCAAAGAACACCGTCATCCGGCGACTGACTTTCAACAATCCACTGGAATCGGAATCATCCACATTCCCCTGACCTTTCCGGGTCCAGGGAACATAGAAGTCGTTGACCGCTGCGGTTGCCGACGAGTTCAGCGAACTGGACAGGGTCGACATCGCAGCGGAGAAAACAGCCGCCAGCGTCAGTCCCAGCAGCCCCATCGGCAGATGATCGACGATAAAGGCAGCAAAGACTTCGTCGCCGCGTTCAAAGGTTTGTGGTTGAACGTCGGTGTAGAACAACGCAAGCGCGACACCCAACGCCAAAAACAAAGCGAACTGGCATAGCACGACAAATCCGCTGGCGATCAACGCTCGCGAAGCATCCCGTTGGTTGCGTGCACACAAATACCGCTGCACCATCATTTGGTCGGTGCCATGGGTCCCCAAAGTCAACACGATCCCGCCGACCAATCCAGCCCAAAACGTATAGGGATCATTCAGCAGGAAAAACGTATCCGTGGTTCGCCACCGAAAATCCAGGACGTCGAATCGCCCCGTCTGGCTGCCAAATTCCAGATACCGATCCCAACCACCATCGAACGATCCAACCAAAATCCAAAACGCCAAAATGCCGCCGATCATGTAGACAACGAACTGGATACAGTCGCTCCAGATCACCGCCTTCATGCCGCCGACAAAGGTGTAGACGATCGTGGCAACCCCGATCACGACGATACAGGGAACCAGGTCGATGCCAAGGACCTTTTCCAGCGCGATCCCGGCCAAAAACAGCCGCAGGCCATCGCCCAGGTTCCGAGTGACCAAGAACAACAGCGACGCTGTTTGCTTGGTGGCCCCGCCGAATCGTCGATCCAAGACTTCGTAGGCCGTGTACAGATTGCCCTCGAAATATCGAGGCAAGAAGACGTACGAAACGATGACGCGGCCCAATAAAAAGCCGATCGCCAGTTGCAAAAACCGCATGTCGCCGTCTTGGGCGAACGCGATCCCAGGTACACTCAAGAAAGTTGCTGTGCTAGTTTCCGTGGCAACGATCGAACCTAAAATGGCCCACCAAGGCAAGTCTCGATTGCCCAACAAGTAACCCGACAAGTTTTTTTGACCGCGACCAAGCCATACGCCGAAAGCAATCATTGCTGCGACGTACACAACAACGATAGTGGCATCGATCGGGTGGATCGCCAAAACAGATTCCTCGCGGTAATTGAATTCGATGCCGGTCACGGTGACTCGGCTGATTGCAACGCAAAGCTCGAAGCCCCAATTGTGGTTGATGCATGAACCGACAACAACCAACCAGTTTGGACAATCTAACCACCGAGTCGTCCAACCCCGCGTCGGCCAACATCGACACGCTGGAAGCCATCGACATCGTTGACGTGATCAACCGGCAAGACGCCATGATTGCCGATGCGGTGGCCAAAGAACGCCAATCGATTGCCGCCGCGATCGAATTGGTCGCCGGTTCGCTGCGATCCGGTGGTCGGCTGATCTACATCGGGGCCGGTACCTCGGGACGTCTGGGAGTCCTGGATGCCAGTGAGTGCCCCCCCACCTTCAACACGCCACCGGAGTGGGTGGTCGGTCTGATCGCAGGCGGCCCCACCGCGCTGACGCGAGCGATCGAGGGTGCCGAAGACCATCCCGAAGTCGGCCAACAAGATCTGCAATCGATCGATCTAAATGCCAAAGATACTGTGGTCGGAATTGCCACCAGCGGCCGAACCCCCTACGTCATCGGTGCCCTGCAATACGCACGCGAGATCGGTGCGGGCACCGTCGGGTTCAGCTGCAACCAAACTTGCGAACTTTCGGCGCACTGCGACGTCATGATCGCTCCCGTCGTCGGACCAGAAGTGGTCACCGGATCGACTCGCATGAAGGCCGGCACGGCGACCAAGATGGTGTTGAACATGCTGACCACCGGCGCCATGATCCGGCTGGGAAAAACCTACGGCAACTTAATGGTTGACCTTCGCGCGACCAACGAAAAACTGAAGCACCGTTCGCGGCGGCTGGTGACCCAGTTCACCGACCTTGATCTGGACGAAGCCCAGACTCTGCTGGATTCAGCGGGCGGTGAACTGAAAACCGCCATCGTGATGCAACGCCGAAACGTGACCGCTGACCAGGCCAGGAACATCCTGTCTGAACACGACGGCCATTTGCGCGCGGCACTGGGTGACGATACGAGCACCGGTTCATGAACACGCAGGGCCAGTCAGCAGGTGTCGATGCGGCGGGTGGTGGCGATGCGGCGAATGCCGGATACGTCTTGGGGGTCGATGGTGGCGGATCGACCACGAACACATGGTTGGCCAGATGCGGTCAAACGACGTCGCCGGAACCTGTTGGCACAGGACAATCCGGACCGTCCAACCCGCGCGTGGTGGGTTTTGAAACGGCGTCACAAAACGTTGCCCAGTCGATCCAACAAGCCCTTGCATCGGCGCAAATCGAAAGCCACCAAGTCCGGTCGCTGTGTCTGGGAATCGCCGGTTGCGACCGAGCCCACGAACTGACGCAGTGGGAAGATTGGGCCCATGCACACCGGATCGCTAGCGACCGTGTCCTGGTCACCAATGACGCAGTGCCGGTGATCTTTGCGGCCGCTCCGGATGGAAATGGGATCGCATTGATTTCGGGCACCGGTTCGTTGGCGCTGGGGCGATGCCCGTCCGGCAGCCCAACGCGATGTGGCGGTTGGGGACCGCTGATGGGCGACGAAGGCAGTGGGTACGCGATCGCGGTCAACGGATTGCGAGCCGCCACCCAGGCCGCCGATGGACGCGGCAACGCCACCAAACTGCTGGAACGTTTTTGTGAAGCGTTGGGAGTCTCCGCGCCACAGCAGATGATCCCCGTGATTTACGGGGGGCAGTACGATCGCGCCAAGATCGCGTCTTTGGCGTCAGTCGTCTTTGGTGCGGCGGCCGACGGGGACGCGATCGCCACGTCGATCATCGCCAGCGCCGCGGCCGACTTGGCCGCCATGGTGGCTGCGGTGGTTCGCAAGCAAGGAACCCCCGCCATCCAACTAACCCTGGCAGCCACCGGCGGTGTGCTACTGAACCAACCCGATTTATTGGTTCAGATCACAGCACATCTGGCCAAGCAATCGGTTGTGTTCCGAAACACTCAGCTGATCAGCCACCCGGTATCGGGAGCGGTTCAGATGGCATGGAACGCATTGAACTGACCCTTCGGCGATCGGAATCCTGGCAAAACAGCCAACAGACATTCCGCCAGCGTTTCGTCCAAATCTGACTCCTGCCGCCCGCTTTAGGAACAACGGTCATGATCTTCTTCGTAGTGATTCACATGGTGTTGGTCGTGGCCATCACGCTGCGAATCCTGTGGCGTGACGACCTTTCATCACCGGCGCGGTTGGCGTGGATTTTCGTGATCTTCACCGTCCCCTATTTTGGTGTGATCGCATTCGGTTTGTTTGGCGAAGCCAGTCTGGGCCGCACCATCCACCGGCGGCATGCCGAGGTGATGTCCAAAGTCCGCCGGGAAGGCGGCGATGCATTGGGCGCGTTGGCCAAACTGAACGGAACAGTGGCAAAAGAGTACCAAGCGGCGTTTCGGTATGCGGCGTCGGTCGAAGGGTTTGCGACGACCGCGGGGAATCGCGCCGAACTGATGGCGGATGCAAAGACAGCAAGATCCCGATTGATCGAAGACATCGACCGGGCAACCGAGCGTGTTGACGTGCTGTATTACATCTGGCTGAACGATGAAACAGGCCGCAATGTTTCCGATGCACTGATCCGCGCGGCCCGACGGGGAGTCAAGTGCCGAGCAATGGCCGATGGGCTGGGTTCACGAGCCATGATCCGTTCAAAACGCTGGCAGGAAATGAGCGATGCGGGTGTCCGAGTCGCGGTCGCCTTGCCATTCCGAAAAATCATCCAAACGATTCTGTTCAGCCGACTGGACCTGCGCAACCACCGCAAGATCACCGTCATCGACGGATCGGTGTGTTACTGCGGCAGCCAGAACTGCGCGGACCCTGAATTTCGCGTCAAAGCCAAGTACGCCCCTTGGGTCGATATTCTAGTCCGACTGCAGGGACCCATCGTTTCGCAAACCCAGATGCTGTTTTCTAGCGATTGGTTGCTGCACGCATCCGACGATTGGATCGAACCGGCTTCACCAGTGGCGGATGAGTTTCCCGACGGAATCGTTGCGCAGGTGTTTGGCGATGGGCCGACCGAGCGGCATGGATCCACACCGCAACTGTTCTCGTTGTTGATGGGGCAAGCACAAACAGAGCTGACGATTTCGACGCCCTACTTCGTGCCGGATCAAACCGTGCTGGATGCGATCTGTGCGGCCGCTCACCGCGGCGTCCAAGTGACCATGATTTTCCCCAAGCGAAATGATTCCTGGATCGTCGCGGCCGCTAGCCGCAGCTATTACCGGCGACTGCTGGATTCGGGCGTCATCATCTACGAATTCCGCAGCGGCCTGTTGCATGCCAAAACGTTGACGGTCGACGGCGTGATCACGTTCATCGGATCATCCAATATGGATTTGCGGAGCTTCGACTTGAACTACGAAAACGATGTTCTGTTGCACGATGCGGAACTGACAAAAGCGGTACGCAACCGGCAACAGATTTACATCGCCGATTCAGAATCGGTCACCATCGACGACGTCCAATCTTGGTCACCCATGCTGCGGATTTGGAACAACGTCATCGCCACTCTTGGCCCCGTTCTGTAGATCGATCCGCGGCAGCCACCGCAGGCAGAACCGAGACGGGATGTGCGAATCCGAAAACCTGGGGGACTTGATCGAATCCGTTCCCATCCACCGCTACCGAGTCATTACAATGTTTCGGTGGCGCTCGCAGACCGATCCGAAGAACCGAACAACTGGCTGATCGATCCATCATCCGACGATCGGGGTTTCGTCGAAACCGACCAATCAAGCGGCCGCCCCCGCCATCCACCCTTCCCCCCCCGACCATCCTCCCCCCCCCGCCTAAAATGTTTCCCTCCAAAGCCTTGATCATCGTTGGCGATGCCACCGAGACCGTGGACACGCTGTATCCCTTCTATCGTCTGATCGAAGCGGGGATCCAACCGGTGGTGGCGGCTCCTGAGAAGCGCAAGTACCAGATGGTGATGCACGAGGTCAAACCGGGCTGGACCATCACCAAGGAATGGGAAGGCTACAGCATCGACGCCGACATCGCGTTCGCCGATATCGATCCCAGCGAATACGTGGCGATCATGTACTCGGGCGGTCGGGCACCGGAGTACATCCGATACGACGAAGACTTGGTTCGAATCACCAAACACTTCTTTGCCGAAAACAAACCGATCGCCAGCGTTTGTCATGGTGTCGAAATCCCGGCCTATGCCGATTGCGTTCGCGGTCGACGCATGGCCACGGTGGCAAAATGCAAATTCGACCTCGAATCCTGTGGCGGCATCTACGTCGACGAAGCCTGCGTGATCGACGGCAATCTGATCAGCGGACGCACCTACCACGACAACGGGCACTACGTCGGACCGTGGATCAAACTGATTGAACAACACATCGCCGCCGCCAACTGAGATCGTCATGCCCACATCCCCATCACGTCGCCAGTTCGTGGCCACGGCGACCGGACTGTTCGCCGCATCCGCCTTTACCGACCTTGCCTGTGCCGACGAGAACGAATCATCGAAATCGTTTTCGCTGAAATACATCCTGGCCAGCTGCATGTATGGCTACAGCGACCTGGATGCCATCCTTGCCGAAGTCAAACGCACCGGCAGCGTGGCGATCGACCTATGGCCCAAAGTCCATGGGAACCAACGCGAACAGCTGGATCAAATCGGTGAACCAGCCTTTGAATCGCTGCTAGCCCAGCACAACACTTCACTCGGGTGCATCACCCAGTACAAATTGGGACCATTTGGACTGGCCGATGAAATGCGGCTGGCCAAACGGCTCGGATGCAAGTTGATCGTGACCGGATCCAGCGGCCCCAGTGGGCTATCAGGATCGGAACTGAAATCCGCGATGGCTGGCTTTGTTGAAAAGATGAAACCGCATCTCGCCGTGGCTGAGGAAACCGGAGTCACGATCGCGATCGAAAACCATGGCAACCAAATGCTTGAATCTGCCGACGGGATGAAGTGGCTAGCCGAACTGCTGCCGTCCCCCAACCTAGCGATCGCATTTGCCCCCTATCACCTGGACCAGGATGCTGATTTCCTGGCCAAACTGATCACAGACCTGGGACCGTCGATCGCGATGTTCTACGCATGGCAACACGGGATGGGCTGCACGAAAAAGCTTCCCAAGGATCAAGAACTGCTTCAGATGCCTGGCCGTGGCGACCTGGATTTCAGACCGCTGGTGGGTGCACTGCGTCAGATCCAGTATCGCGGCTGGACCGAAATCTTCATGCACCCGGTTCCCCGCGGTGTCCCGATCTTGGTTTCGACGGATGCCGTTTCGGCGGAAATCAATCGAGCAAGACGACATCTGCAAACGTTGGTGTAACCGATGGCAAGTACCAGAACGAATCACGTGCTCAGTTCGGCCTCTTCCAGCGACGACGATGATCCGGTGCGCAGCACGGACCAACGCCTGACATCCACAAGGCATCCGGTGCGATTGCCGATGGTGCTGGCATGGGCCGCATTGTGCGTGGTGATCGTCACCGGCACGCTTGGATCTGCGGCGGATTCACCGATGGTGGCCGGGTTCGATCGGTTCGCCCGACACGGCGAAATCGATGACGTGACCAGCGGGGCGTTGCTAATCAGCGAACTTAGCTGCACAGCCTGTCATGCATCTTCCGTCCCGACGTGGCAACCCAAACGGGGTCCGAACTTGGCCGGCGTCGGTCGGCGAGTCCAACTGGATTGGCTGAAAGAATATTTGTTGTCACCGCACGAATCCAAGCCGGGCACCACCATGCCGGACGTGATGGCTAGCTTGGATATCGAAACCAAGCGACGAGCGACCGATGCGTTGGCCGCCTATTTGTCCAGCCTTCGCCAGGACTTCCCCGTCATCAAAGCCACCGGAGCGGTTCCCGTGGAACACGAATTTTGGAACAAGGGCGATCCATCAACGGGCCGCGAACTTTACCACCAAGTCGGCTGCGTCGCCTGTCACGACGCGGATGCCGACTACGAAGTCGAATCCATCGCAACGTCCGCGATCGATCGCATGCTGGAAGAACTGGACCCCGAAGAATTGGCGGATCTAGGTTTGTCCAACGATGCCCGGCGGGTCGAATCGATCCCGCTTCCGAAGCTGCCCCAAAAATACACCTACCAATCACTTTCTCATTTCCTGCATTCACCCGACACCGTTCGGCCGGCCGGCCGGATGCCTAGTCTGAACCTGACTCCACAAGAATCAGCCGACATCGCGACCTACCTGATGGGTGATCGGCCGCCGGTGGATGCGCCTGGTTCTGTCGACGATTCGGCCGCGATCCAACGCGGACGCCAGTGGTTTGCATCGCTTCGCTGTACGGAGTGCCACGACGCTGGCCGGGCTGACCAAGGCCAACCCGTTCAAAACCGCCCCAAAACAGAACGCACATCCAATCAACCATCCGGCACCGCCGACAAGCTTCCGCTGCCCGAACTTCCGTTCGCCAAACCGATCGGTGACAACTGGGACGTCGCCGCCGACCAATCGTGCCTGAATCCAAACGATTCTTCTACGCCAAGATACCAATTAGACGATCAACAACGCGATGCGATCATCCATGCGATCGCAGCCAACACCGGTACCGATGCCGCGGCCGAAACACAGGATCGTGATGAATCGTCCCACCAGTCGGTCGATCGGGTGCTGTTGACGATGAACTGCTATGGGTGCCATCAACGCGATGGAATCGGTGGGGTCGGAAGGTTCCGCAAACCCTATTTTGAAACCGTCCGTCAGGTCGATTTGGGCGACGAAGGACGTCTACCGCCACCGCTGCATGGGGTGGGACGCAAACTGAAATCCGAATGGATCGGCTCGGTCCTGCGAGGCGACAAGGGCACGCGTCTGCGGCCTCACATGACGGTTCGCATGCCAGGATTTCGGCACGCCATGGTGTCCCAACTGCCCCAGCAATTGGCGGATGCAGACGAAGTCGACACCAGAAACGAAGCAGACGTCTTTCGTGATCCATCGGCTAAATCACAGACCAGCCCCCCGCAAACCCTGCCGACCGCATCCGAACTAGCCGAAGCCGGCCGGTCACTGATGGATGGTGGCTGCGTTCAATGCCACGCGTTTCAGGGCGAGGTGCTGGACAGCGTGATTGGCATCGACATTGCCGGCATGCACAAACGAATGCACCCGAGTTGGTTTGCGAAGTTCATCCTCGATCCGGGAAGCCTGAAGAATCGAACTCGGATGCCGACATTCTTTCCCGACGGCAAAAGCCAGAACCCAGCGATCTTGCATGGCAACACCCAGCATCAAATCGCGGCCATGTGGGCGTATTTGAAACAGCCCGAACGGATCGGACTGCCCGCGAAGATTGCCGAAAGTCGTGGCAAAAACTACGAACTGAAACCAACGGACCAACCGCAGATCCTGCGAACCTTCATGGGTGGCGTGGGGACGCATGCAATCGCCGTTGGATTTCCCAACGGACACCATTTCGCGTTCGACACGCTTCATCCTCGTGTCGCGATGCTGTGGAAGGGGCCATTCCTAGACGCCCGGACGACCTGGTTCGAACGGTTTGCACCGGATGTGGATCCGCTTGGCGACCACCCGATGCCACTGGGACAAGGTGCGTCGGTGATCATCCGCGCCGTGGATCCCAACCAACCGGTCACCCCGCCCAAGTACCGGTTTCGCGGGTACACGATCGACGAATCAAAGACCCCAACGTTCCGCTACCAGGTCAACCAACGCATGATTGAGGACCGGATCGAACCGATCGACGGTGGACTTCGCCGCGTTGTCCGCGACGTGACGGATGCCCTTGCTGCCGCAGACGACGATGCCGACGCCAACCAAGCCGACGATGCTGGCACGGATCACCACGCCGACACCGCGTTGGTCCTGGTTGCCTACGAAGGCAAGTCGATCCGCCGAATCGATCGCCACACGATTCAAACCGGCGATCGCCAGACCGGCAACAGCCTGACCATTCATTGGACCTCGACCAGCGATTCGGGATCCGAGCCCGCCATCGTGACGGAAGGCCCGATCGGACAATGGCAGATCCCGATTCCAGGCAACCAACCTTTGGAGATCACCTACCGATGGTAACGCAACGTCCAGTGAAGACGACTGTCGCGATCCTGGCCTTTGGGATCGCGTTGATCGGTTTGCCTCTGACCGGATCAAACTCATCCGCCCGCGGTGACGACGGTGGCAAAGAAGAGGATTCCTACCGGTTGCTTTCGATCGCCGCGCCGGCTGCGGTGACCGATTCACGGTCGCAACACTGGAAACCGTCGGACGACGGAGTCGCGTTGGAAGTCAGCGGGATCGCCCCGCTGGACGATACGCGAATCGCCGTCTCGATCCGCAAGGGAGAAATTTGGATTCTGGACGGCGTTTACGATGACGACCCAGATTCCAAAGTGACGTACCACCGGTTTGCATCGGCGCTGCACGAACCATTGGGGCTGCTGAAACAAGACGATGCGCTGATCACCGCACAGCGAACCGAGATCACCGCAATTCGTGATCTGGACGGTGATCTGGTTGCCGATGACTACGAAACGCTAACCAACGACTGGGGTGTCACGGGCTGTTATCACGAATATGCCTACGGGCCCAAACGTGACGGTCAAGGCAATCTATGGTTCACGCTGAACATTGGCATGGGGCTGAAAGGTCAGCAGCTGACCCGAATCCTGCCCGACGCCGCGTTGGGCTACCGGCAAGCAAAGTGGCGTGGTTGGGGGCTGCAGATTGGGGCCGACGGGGAAGCGATTCCCGTCTGTGCGGGCATGCGGTCGCCCAGCGGTATCGGGGCCAACGCAGCCGGCGACATGTTCTATACCGATCAACAAGGCAACTGGGTCGCCACCAATTCGCTGCATCACATGCGTCCGGGCGTGTTCTTTCATCATCCCGAATCGCTGGCATCGATGAACCAACCGGGATCGCCGTTGTCGGGGATCGAGAGTGTCCCCGACGGACTACCGCTTCCCGAGGCGTTGCAGCAATTCCCTCAAATGCGGCCCCCGGCGGTTTGGTTTCCGTACAAGAAGATGGGTCAATCGGCCACCGATATTGTCCTGGACGAAAGCGGCGGATCGTTCGGGCCGTTTGCCGGGCAGCTGTTTGTGGGCGAATTCACGCAAGCGTCGATCAACCGCGTGTTCCTTGAAAAGGTCGATGGCGAATACCAAGGCGTCTGTTTCCCGTTCCGTCGCGGCATGGCATCGGCTGTACTGCGTCTGGCCCAGGGCAACGACGGCAGCCTGTTCGTTGGCATGACCAACCGTGGCTGGAGCAGTCTGGGGACAGCATCCTATGGGCTGCAACGACTGGTTTGGACCGGCAAAACTCCGTTTGAAATCTTGGCGATGCGCGCCAAACCGGATGGCTTCGAACTGGAATTCACCAGCCCGGTCGACCCCGCGTCGGCGGTCAACCCAAGTTCCTACCAGATGTCCAGCCACACCTATTTGTATCAAAGCACCTATGGCAGTGATGAAGTCCAGCAGCGTTCGCTGCCCATCCAACGGGCCGTAGTGTCGGACGATGGGCGGAAGGTTCGTCTGTACGTCGATGGGCTGCGACCGCTGTTCGTTCATGAGATCAACGCGGCGGGAATTCGAAACGTCGACGGTCAACCGCTGCTTCATTCGCAAGCCCATTACACACTCAATCGCATCCCCACGAACCAGTAGGCAACCGCACAACCGGATCATCCTGAACAACCCAATCCGGCGGACCGGTTCCAGGCCAACGAATCAAAATGAGTGCGCCGTTATCGGTGACTGCAACAAGTCAGAACCTAGGTTTCAGCATTACCACGGATTTTCCCCCGCGTTTGATGCCGAATGTTCGATTCACCTGGCCGCCTAGTCTCGACGATCCGAAACAGTGTTTCGCGGCTGGTCGAGCGCGCTTCGTCTGAATCATCGGCGGCCAAACCATCGCAATCGATGCCACAAGCTGCGCCCCGGGGTTCCATACGCAGCAAGATCGTGCTGTCACTGGCTGTCATGTTCATGGCCGTCCTGTTGGTCAACGAAACCGTTGGCCGCCGCGTGGTTGGGCCCGAATTCCTGGCATTTGAACGCAACGAGGCAGCTCGCGAAGCCGTTCGTGTGATCGAAGCGATCGACACCGAAATCAATCACCTCCGTGAACTGACCCAACATTGGATCACGGACGGCGACCAACCAATCGAGTCGGTTTCACCAAACGACGACATCCGATGGGCGTTTATCGTTGACGCCTCGATGCAAACCCAGTGGTTGCTGGGCGCCGACTTTCAAAAGGACGCTGCTTTCGCCCCATTGGTCGCGACGCTTCCAATCACAAACGACGGAACGACAACCGATCCGCAGCACTCCGTTGATCTTCCACGCGGCATCGTTCGCTTGGCAGATGAATCGGTCTGCATCTACGCGGCGTCTGCGATCCCCAACAACGGCGTCGACAGCGATCCGCCACAGCAGTATTTGGTCCTTGGCCGCGAAGTGAACGAATCCGTCATCCAGCGGCTGCGTGTCCAAACTCTGGTGGACTTTGAAATCCTGCCGGCCAGAACGGCCACCGTTGATGGCGAGATCCTATACCGCGAACAAGGCGACCAACTGCTGGCCGAATTGACGATCTATGGTCCGATCCAATCCAATCTTGGAACCCTGTTGATCCGGACGCCTCGCAACATCATCCACCGTGCCGACCGGACCTTTGGAACGGCCCGCAACGTATTCATTTTGGGAATCATCGCGGCCCTGTTGCTGCTGCTGTTGTTGCTGCAACGAATCGTGATTGGTCCATTGGATTCGGTCCGCGAACACTTGGACACGATCGGAGTCAACGGATCGCCGTCCGCGCCGCTTCGTCTGGAAACCGGTGACGAGATCGGCGACTTGGCACTGGCGTTTGACGCCATGGTCAAACGGCTAGGCGAAACCCAGCGTGAATTGGCCAGCGCATCACAAGCCGCGGGTCGTTGCGAAGTCGCCGCTTCGGTGATTCACAACGTCGGCAATGTCCTAACCAACGTCAACAGTTTGCTGGATGCCGCGGGCGACCGAGTCGAACAACTGCATGTCGACCCACTGCACCGATTGGCGATACGACTACAGGAAACCGAAGATTCCGATGAACTGTTTTCGGAAACCCCCGGTTACCTTTCCAGCCTTGCCAACCAATGGAAGTCCGACCAGCACGCGATCAGCCGCATGCTGCACACACTCGATGACAATGTCCGGCATATCCACGACATCATTCGCGACCAACAAAGATTCGCCGACCACGCGATTGAACACACCCCGACCAATGTCTGGAAAGTGTTGGTGGATGCAATCTCGTGCTGCCAGGCAACCTTTCACGAAGAATCCATTCAGGTTCATATCGACGCCGATTCAGAACTGTCGGTGATCGCAGACCATTCCCTGCTATTGCAAACGATCATCAATCTGATCGGCAATTGCGTGCCAGCGATGAAACGGTCCAACCAAGCGGATCGCACGATCACACTAACGGCTACTGAGATTCGCGCTAACGACAAAATTCGCATCTCCGTTCGTGACAACGGTTGCGGGATGACTGCCGAAACGATGGATCGCGCGTTCGAGCCCTATTTTACCCGTCGCGAAGGGGGCACCGGACTGGGGCTGCATTTCTGTGCCAACACGATCAAGCAATTTGGCGGAACGATTACCGCGCACAGCGACGGAATCGGATCCGGCACCACACTGACCATTGAACTACACAGCGTCGACAGTATCGATGCCGCCCCAGACCCGAGCATTGCGTTCGAGTCACACCAAGAAGCAATCGCACGATGACCCAACCATCCACCCAAACGCCGACGCAAACCAGTCGACGCATCCTGGTTGTCGATGATCAGCAACAGATCCACGACACCTTCGATCGGCTGTTTCAAAAGCGTGCCCATGTCAACGCTTCGCTATCGGCGTTCGAAACGAAGTTCTTGAAACCACGATCCAGTGGCCCCACGGATGTCCGTCCGCATGCAGCCAATGACAACATAGACTACGAGATCGACCACGCCGAGGATGGCGCAAGCGGTGTCGATTTGGTTCGGCAGTCGCTACAAGACAACAAACCATTTTCGGTGGCCTTTGTGGACATGCGAATGCCACGCGGGATGGACGGAATGGAAACCGTCGAAGCCATCTGGGCAATCGATCCCAAAATCCAGATGGTCGTCTGCACCGCACACAGTGACCATATCTGGGAAACGGTGCTGGATCGATTGGGGCGAAACGACCGGCTTTTGCTGTTGAAGAAGCCGTTCGAATCGGACGAAGCGAGACAGTTGGCGTTGGCGCTGAGCGAAAAGTGGCGGCTGGAAAAACTGCAACTCAAAAAGATCACCGACCTAAAACGAGAGGTGACGCTGAGGCGTGGCGCCGAGGACGAGATGCGTCAGATGGCGCATCGCGATGCGTTGACCCAACTGCCGAACCGTCCGTTCCTGCTGAACAAACTGAACCAGATCATTCGAGATCAGGTGCCATCGGATGCCACCCAAAACGCGGTCCTGTTTTTGGACTTGGACAACTTCAAGATCATCAACGACAGCCTCGGGCACGACGCCGGCGACGATCTATTGAATCAGGTTGCATCTCGACTGCAGGAATGTGTTCGCGAACATGACACCGCAGGACGCTGTACCGCCGGACCTAGCGAAACGGTCCGTTTGGGCGGTGATGAATTTGTGGTCTTGCTAGAACGATTGTCACACACCCGCGACGCGCTTACCGTCGCGAATCGGATTGTTGCCAGAATCGCCGAACCGTTTGAGTTCCACGGGCGACTTGTCAACGTCGGCACCAGCGTAGGCATCGCCTACTTTAGCGGCGACATTGCCGATGCACACGTCGTGCTGCGTAACGCCGACACAGCCATGTATCGAGCCAAAAACAGTGGCAAAGGCCGGGTTGCGGTATTCGACCGATCCATGCACGCCGACGTCGTCGCCCGCATGGAGATGGAGAATCAGTTCCGTCGTGCACTGGATGCCGAAGCGTTTGATCTGAAGTATCAGCCCATCGTCAGCATCAAGAACGCTTGCGTCCAAGGGATGGAAGTCCTGATGCGATGGAAGAACGAACATGGACAATGGGTATCGCCCGGCGACTTTATCCCCATGGCAGAAGAAATCGGACTGATCGACCGAGTGGGCGAATGGGTGCTGGAACACTCGATGACCATGTTCGCTGAAATGATGGCACGATTGCCAAGCGATGCGTGCAAGGGCCTGTACATGGGCGTCAACACGTCGCGTCGCCAATTGAGCAATCCCCACTTCATGCAGCGTCTTGAAAACATTTTTGCCAAAACAGGGTTCGAACGATCGCGATTGCGACTTGAAATCAACGAATCCTACGACCCCAGGCACGGTGACCAAGCGTTGCACACGATGCTGGAATTGCATGAAGCAGGCGTCGGACTGCAGATTGACGACTTCGGAAAGCGGCAAACGTCCCTTTCATGCTTCAAGGACTATCCGATCGAAGCGGTCAAGATCGACCGCAACTTCATCGC
Source organism: Rubripirellula lacrimiformis (assembly GCF_007741535.1). Classification (NCBI taxonomy): domain Bacteria; kingdom Pseudomonadati; phylum Planctomycetota; class Planctomycetia; order Pirellulales; family Pirellulaceae; genus Rubripirellula; species Rubripirellula lacrimiformis. Next base: position 286,642 of record NZ_CP036525.1, on the reverse strand, counting down.
GTCGATCGCGACGGACCATAGCCACGCTGTGATCACTCAAGCAATCGTGCAACTGGCCCATCACCTTAGCGCCGAGATCGTGGCCGAGGGTGTCGAATCCAAAGCACAACTTGACCTGCTGCGAAGCTGGGGCTGCGATTCGGCTCAGGGATACTACTTTTCACAACCATTGACTGGCGAAAGAATGTTCCAGCTGTTGGCCGATCCAATGCAGTGTGACGGCATCCGACAACTGCGACAGAAGACTCACACCCCGATCATCGTCAGCCAGCTTGCCAACACGATCCTGACCAACAACGCATCCGTCTAAACAACGAATGGATTCAATCCTTCCTCTCGTCGTGGGATGGCGTTTTATAGAATCGCCAGTGGATTCCGCTGTGTTTCGAGCGTTCCGCGGGTGACTCCCAAACGGTTGGCTGCGTTGAGCGATTGCCAAACCTCTGCTCCGCTGACTTGACCGGCCAGCAGACGTCGATAGATCGACAATGTCGACCGCGTCGCATCCGCATCCTCTTCCAATAGTTCGACGCGGAACCATTGGATACCACGACGTTTCAGATCGTCGACCACTTCGGCTCCGCTTTGGGGTGTCGCGTTGTACAGCGTGTTGCGACAGGCGACGTCGGCGTGCAACGGATGCTCGGCACCGACTCGATCACGCAGCTGGACCACGTGACGATCACAGGGACGTCCGCAATTGGTCTTATTCGTCCCCGGCGACATCACCGCACAAAACACACAGTGCTCCATATGGAACATCGGCATGTGCTGGTGCATGACGACTTCCAACCACGACGATGGCATCGATTGCACCAAATCGATCAACTGTTCTCGATTCAGGTCATAAGACGCAGTCACTCGACGAGCACCTTGTTCGCGAAGCCACTGTGCCGAACGATGATTGGCAACGTTCAACGAAAAATCAGCGATCACGGATTCAAAATTTTGGTTCGCAAAATCAAGCGCCGCCAAGTTGCGTGCCAGAATCACATCAGGCTGAATGCGGGTTAGCACTTTCAGCAGGCCCATCTCACCCGGCTTCTGGATCCGAACCGTCGCGATCCCAATCCGCTTGCCATGGTCATGACTAAGCTTGACCGCGTCGCGATACAGACGTACGTCATGAAAGTCCACGTACAACATGTCGACATCCAGACCACAGGCCGCCTCTAGCTGCTGGGGCGTCCGACACAACACGGCCAAATGAGTTCCCGCATCGACCACAGCGTCGCTGGTCTGATCGTCATCGCCCGATTCAATCGGTTTCAACCACGAATGCACAGCCTCGGCAGCAACGGTCCGCTTCGGCGTCGCGGCCAATGCATGGTCGATGGTCACCACCAACGAACGCCGAATCGCGTTCAGCATGCCCATCGGAACCATTGGCTGATCCGTGGCGGTCAACGTCAGGTCGCGCAGCACGAATGCTGTCCCGCCCAATCGACCAAGCTTTTCGCGGATGACCGTTTCATCGGCCGGTCGGTTGCGAGCCGCCGACAATGGCTGATCACCGGTGACTGAAAAACGGCGTCCATCGGCCAAACGTGCTTCGACCACCAGCGGTTCGCCCACGGTGGCAACGACATGCATGTCCAATGGTTGTCGACTACGTGGGTCTTCGCCGGCGAAAGATTGGCGTAACCGGCGATTGAGTTGTGGATCATCGTTCTTGAATACCGTGGCATCCAGTTGGATTTGGGACCAATCCAGTTCGCCCTTGCCAAATCCAATCCATACGGTGCAGCCGGCGCCCACCGATTTGCAGCGTTGGCCATCTTCGTCCATCAGCGAATAGATTCGTCCGCCTTGTTGCCCCTGACCATCAAAACCCACGATCGCCAAACCGTCGCCGAGCGCAAGCGGCGCGGACACAGCAACCTTGATCGATTGGCCCGAGCTTTCCAGCACGGATCCGATTTCGATTCCCCGTTTTGCCGAATGAAGACCGGGGACAAGCCGCTTGTGATCGTTGCCGGAAAGCCATCCAGGGGAGAATCCTCGCGAGAACGACAGTTCCATTTCTTGCTTGGCATCATCGCCGATCGAAACGGTGCCGCGTTCCATGGCCTCGTCGATGGCTCGCCGATAGTGACCGGTGATGTTGGCCACGTACTCGGGCGTTTTCAATCGACCTTCGATCTTGATCGACGCGACGCCCACATCGATCACATCCGGGATCGCAGCATACCCGGCCAGGTCTTGCGGGCTCAGCAGATACTTCACGTCACCGAGTTCACGGTCATCGCCATCGACGATCAGTTCGTAGGGCAATCGGCAAGCTTGTGCACACTGGCCTCGATTGGCACTGCGTCCGCCCAATGATTCGCTGGTCAAACATTGGCCCGAATAGGCAACACACAACGCCCCGTGAATGAAAATCTCTAGCGGCATCTCCGTCGCACCGGCGATCTTACGAATCTCGTCAATCGACAATTCACGCGCCAACACGACTCGCGACAATCCCAAGTCCGATGCCACTTCGATGGTTTCGGCACTGGTCAAACTCATCTGCGTCGACGCGTGCACTTCTAGTTCGGGACAGACTTGGCGGACCAACCTAGCGACACCAAAGTCCTGGACCAACACGGCATCGATGCCCGACTTGGCGATCGCTTCGACCACCTTGACCAATGCCGGCATCTCCGACGGAAACACCAGTGTGTTTAGGGTCGCATAGCCCTTTACGCCGCGCTGCCGCAGTTGCTGGCTTAAGTCTGGCAAATCTGCCAAACCAAAATTCTGGGCTCGATAACGGGCGTTGAAACCGCAATCGAGACCAAAGTAGACGGCGTTGGCGCCGTTTTCGATCGCTGCGCGAACACACTGCCAATCGCCGGCGGGAGCCAGCAATTCGGGAGCTTGGCGGGTTCGGGACGATTCGGCAGTAGGCGATGAAGTTTGCATTGGCGGCATTATGACGTCGCCAACGCGAATTGGGAATCGAAAGAATGTCTTGCCAGGCCGAAAAGCCCAATCGCGGTGTGCCCCCCCACTGACACAGGCACGTCGCCAAGCGCCTCGCCGGCGGAAACCCGATCCCCCACGATCGCTCCGCAGCGGCCCAAGATTCCGGCATCCCATTTGGCTAGACTGGGTGGCGGAACCCGCCCTGATCCTACCCGCCCTGATCCTCTGTGTCCTGTGATATCCATGACAACACTCCGCCTGCTCTGTGCTTCTGTTGCCTGCCTGCTGTGCGCCGCTACGCCTCCAGCGTCCGCCACTGGCCAAGACCATCCCAATGTGTTGATCATCATGGCGGATGATTGCACGTACAACGATCTGTCGCTGTACGGTGGGCTGAACGCGAAAACCCCGAACCTTGATCGTCTGGCCAGCGAAGGTTTGGTGTTCAACCATGCGTATCTGGCCGAAGCGATGTGCCAACCGTGCCGAGCCGAGCTGTACACGGGCCAATATCCGATGCGAAATGGTTGTGCGTGGAACCATTCGTCCAGCCTGCCCGAAACCACCAGCATGCCCCAACACATGGGCCGCCTCGGTTACCGCGTTGGCATCGCCGGCAAGGTACACGTTCTGCCCAAAAAAGCGTTTCCCTTTGAACCGGTCGCGGGATTTGACCCGAACTGTGTTCGCAATCCGACCCGCAGCCACGACCTGGGCGGTGTCAAAGAATTCATGTCACGCAGTGGCGACGAACCATTTTGCTTGGTGGTTGCCTTGGTCGATCCCCATGTCCCCTGGGTGATGGGGGATGCGTCGGCGTATCCGCCCGACGACATCGTGTTGCCGCCAAACATTGCCGGCACCAAGGTCACCCGCGATGCGTATTCGCACTACCTAGCCGAAGTCACCTACATGGACGGACAAGTTGCCGAGATCTTGGCGACACTGGACCAAACCGGAAAAGCCGACGACACGCTGGTGATGTTCACCTCGGAACAAGGGTCGCAGTTCCCCGGCAACAAATGGACCAACTGGGACACAGGACTGCATACCGCGTTGATCGCTCGATGGCCCGGCGTGGTTCCCGCCGGCAAGCGAACCGATGCATTGGTCCAATACGCCGATGTCTTGCCAACCTTGGTGGATGTCGCTGGGGGAAGCGAACAACCCAACAACTTTGACGGCACTAGCTTTCTGCCCGTGTTGCGAGGCGAAAGCGATTCGCATCGAAAATATGTGTATGCGGTCCACAACAACGTCCCCGAAGGACCTCCCTATCCGATCCGATCGATCAGCAACGGAGAGTATCGGTACATCCGCAACCTGATCCCCGAGAACCTGTACATCGAAAAGCACGTGATGTCGCACCAGAACCTGGACCAGCTTTCACGCAAGTATTGGCAAACCTGGGTTTGGGACTCGACCCAATCCGATGAAATCTACGGGTTGGTCCAGCGGTACCAGAAACGTCCCTTTGAAACCCTGTACCACACTCGCACCGATCCGTACGAGATGCAGAACCTGGCGACCAGCCAGTCCGACGCGACCGAGGCGATCCGCAGCGAACTGTCCCAAGAACTGGATCGATGGCTGGAATCGCAAGGTGACCCGGGCATCGAACAGGACACACGCGAAACCCACCGGGCAGCCAAACAGGGCAATCATCGGTTCCGACCGCCAAGCCAGTAAGCCGCCCTGCCCTTCCAAACAAACGGTGAATCGAACACCAAACCAACCATCCCTGGGAACGTCACACGATGCTGGTCACCCCGCAATCGGACCAACGCAACTTTCGAATTTCCTTGGGATACGCCGGCGTGGTCGGGGCGGTCGCGGTCGCCCTGTCGCTAGCGTCACCGTGGTGGTTGGCGCTGGGACTGTTGGCCCCGGTCGCCTTTGCATGGTCCAGGCGTTCGACCCTTCGTCGGGTTCGCGTGATCGCGACCGCGTTCCCCGACACCTGGGAACGGACGCTGCAGACGGACGTCGCCTTCTTTCAAGCTCTTGACGATCCAGGCAAACAGAAGTTTCGCAACCTCGTCAAAGTGTTTGTCGACGAGGTCGCCATCACCGGTATCCGCACCGATGTCGATGACCGCACCGTGGCTCTGGTAGCCGCCAGCGCCGTGATCCCAATCTTCGGATTCGACCACTGGGAATACTCGGGCTTGGGCGAAGTGCTGATCTACCCGAGCGCCTACGACAACAATTTCAGCACCGACGATGGGGCCGACCGACGAACCCTAGGCATGGTCGGCGCCTACCATCTAAGCGGTGTGATGATCCTGTCCAAACCGGACTTGATCGCCGGATTCAGCAACCGTACCGACAAACGAAATGTCGGCATCCACGAATTTTCGCACCTGGTCGACAAAGAAGATGGATCGATCGATGGCGCAGCCGAAGTCGCCGGCCATGACGCCGCCGTCCCCTGGATTCACTGGGTCGCACAGGAACTGCGCCGCCAACCGGGGCACGACGAAGACATCAATGACTATGCCTACACCAACGCGGCCGAGTACTTCGCCGTCCTTTCCGAATACTTCTTTGATTCACCAGCCACCTTGGCCGAAAAGCATCCTCAGGTCTATCAGATGCTAGAAAAGATCTATCGCCAAGATCCACAACGGCTGTTAGCCAATGTTCCTCGCCGCAAACGCCGCGTCGGACGAAACGATGACTGTCCCTGCGGCAGTGGCAAAAAGTTCAAACATTGCTGCATGCATCGTCGACGGCGCCGGCTGTGATCGGACGCGTGGCGCGGCCCGTCGCCCTGACCATGCCCCTGGTCGCAAACGGCACGTGGATCCGTCAAACTTTGCGACCGCCTGCCCAGCCGACCAGTCGACCAGTCGACCAGTCGATCAGTCGACCAGCCGATCAGTCGACTGACCGGCTGATCGATTCTCGCTTGCACCTCACTTTCTGTTCTGTGTCATGCCGACTGCATCCCAAGCCCCCGAAACTCTTCAGTTCGTCGATGGTCAATTGATTCTGATTGATCAGACCAAGTTGCCGGGCGAATTGGTTTCGTTCATTTGTGACTCTGTCGACCAGACCCACGATGCGATCAGCCGGTTAGTGGTTCGTGGCGCCCCCGCGATCGGCATCGCAGCGGCCTACGGCGTCTGCCTAGCCAACCCCGCCACTCGGCAAGGCTTCCTGGATGCGATCGATCACCTGGCGACCAGCCGTCCGACCGCTGTCAATTTGTTCTGGGCACTGGATCGGATGAAAGCAGTCCTGCAGTCGGTCGACGACGATGCAGAACTGGCCGCCACGTTGCTGGCCGAAGCCATTCGAATCCACGACGAAGATCGCCAAATGTGCCGCGACATTGGACGTCACGGTGCAACGCTGCTGGCCGACTGCAAAGCTGTCTTGACTCATTGCAACGCAGGCGGTTTGGCGACGTCCATGTGGGGCACGGCGCTGGCGCCGATTTACCATCTGCACCAATCCGGCCATGCCATCGAAGTGTTCGCCGATGAAACCCGCCCGCTGATGCAAGGCGGACGACTGACCGCGTGGGAACTGAGCCAAGCGGGCGTCCCGGTAACCGTGCTGACCGATTCGATGGCGGGCAGCCTGCTGCGAACCGGCCGGATCGACGCAGTCATCGTCGGCGCCGATCGCATCGCGGCCAACGGAGACGCGGCCAACAAGATTGGAACCTATCCCTTGGCCGTGCTGGCCAAGTATCACGATGTCCCCTTCTACGTCGCCGCTCCCTCTAGCACGTTTGATCTGGCCATCGATAGCGGTGACCAAATTCCGATCGAAGAACGATCCACGGCGGAAGTCAGCCATCCAGGTGGCATTCAAGTTGTTCCCGACGCCGCCAAAGTGATGAATCCGGCCTTTGATGTCACGCCGGCCGAGCTGATCACGGCGATCATCACCGAACGGGGAATCGTCCGCTCGCCAACGACCACCAAGCTGGCCTCGCACCTAGCGTCGCAGTGAGCATCGTGAACCCACCGTGCCGCGGACTGTGATCCGCCTCTATTTGCAAGCATTCAACTGCAAACCTCTCTTTTAGGGCCTGTGACCAGACGTGTCACAGGGCACAGCGATAGTACTTGTGTCGCGGGGAAGCAACCAAGAGTGTCTCAAAGCGAGACGGTTGGTTCAAATCGCGCTTTGTGGTCGCATTCGAACCACTACACCAGATCCAGGATGGGGTTCAGACCGCAAAATTGTTGGAACGAACTTGAGCGAAAAGATCCGCAATTTGCGGTTTTCCGCTAAAGAATCAACAGTTCGTCGGATCATGAGCCCAAAATCGGAAGGTTTGGCACGGCGTTTGTACTAAGTCCAGTTCAACGAATCACACAATTTCTCAGGGAAGTAAAATCATGTTGGTCCTAAGCCGCAAAGAAAGCGAACAACTGCTCATCGGTGACAACATCGTCTTGACCATCAACCGGATCTCCGGCAACCGCGTTGCCATCGGCATCGAAGCGCCTCGCGACGTACGGATCGTTCGCGGCGAATTGAACCGACACGAGATCTCGGCCAAAGGCTCCGCCCCTGTGGCCATGTCGATGGACGAAACCAACGTCGCGGTCGCTAGCAAACCTCACGATTGAACGAAAACCTGCCAGAGGTTGAATCGTACGATTCAAGATAAAAGTTTGCTTCTCGCACCGCCCGGCGCGTTGCTTGGATCAAACGATTCGCGGGTTCAAGCGACTCAGCGTGATCTGTCCGCCGAAGCATAAATCGACATCGCTGCCCTCCGCTCGTGGGCGGCGGTGAAAATCGGTTAACAAACAGACTTCGATGCGATCAGGCTCCGCTCGGCTAGTGCGTTTGGCAGTGCGAATCATCGACAGTTGGTCAACGTCGCATTCCACGCGATTGGGTCGGGGACCGCTCGGATTGATCGCTGGCAGATTTACGTTCCACAGCGGGACAGATGGGATTGGTTGCTTCGACTCCGCCAATCGCAGAAACTCCGCAATCGTGTCACCCAGCCAATCACCGACGTGATCCCAGGTCGATTCGATTTCAGGGTGCCGGTAGTGTGATACCGCCATCGCTGGGATTCCCTGCATCGACGCCTCGCGGGCCGCGGCGAACGTTCCGCTGACCAACAGGTCCGCGCCCAGATTGGCGCCCGCATTGATCCCCGAGATCACCAAGTCGATCTCTGGCTGCACGGTCGCGGTGGCAACGCGGACGCAGTCCACCGGTGTGCCATCGACGCTGTGCCAATTCTTGCGAACCTCTTGTACGGTCAATGCCCGCGACGTGGTGACGCTGTGTCCACACTCGCTGCGGCCTCGGTCTGGTGCAACAACGACCACGCTGATCGATGAATCGATATGACGTTGGATCGATTCGTACAACGCGGCCAAGCCGGGCGCATCGATCCCATCATCGTTGGTCAGCAAAATATTCAATGGCTCGTTTCCCCGATCCTGAAACTAGCGGGCTCGGCCCGCCCGACGATACGAAATGACGCTTGGTTCAATCTAGCTCGTGCTGAATCGCTACTGAACCCTAGTGGTTCGATTCGTCGCAGCGCAGTCTATCTTGACGATGCTGGACTCGATCTCTTCTCACACGAACACCAGATTCGATTTCGGCTCAGCCTAACAAAACGCTTTGATTCCTACCCATTGGTAGCGAACTGGTACATGGAATGCACTTGGTGATGCTCTGGAAATACCTGTCAGAGTGGACGAGGGCACGAATTTGTCTTGCCAACGCGGGCGAGGGGATTCATTGCCTGATCCGCGCCACTAGCTTCTACAATGAATGATCGTGCGTTGCTCATTTCTTGAGACTCCGCACAAGCTCGAACTTCCTCACCCACACCGCGTTGCCCCCCCCCCTTTACCCTGCGGAATCCGCAGAGGAGTTTGTCATGTTGATGAGATTCTTTCGTCCAAGCCTGTTCGCCTTCACTGTCATTTTGGCCAGCTCGCTGGCGCCCGCGGCAATGGCCCAGCGGTCCGGTGGTGGTCATGGAGGTGGCGGGCATGGCGGTGGAGGTGGACACGTTGGCGGCGGAGGACATCCGGGTGGCGGAGGGCACGTTGGCGGTGGAGGTCATGTTGGCGGCGGAGGGCATCCGGGCGGTGGCGTGCACCATGGCGGCGGGATGTCGCATCCAGGCCACTCAGGAAGTAGCCACTTGAACCACGGGTCCAGTTTCGGGTACTTGCGACCCGGCTTCAGCTTGTCGATTGGCGGCGGCTATCCGTACGGCTATGGCGGCATTGGCGGCTACGGCTTTGGAAGCAGCAGTTACGGATACGGCGGACTCGGTTACCGCTCTTATGGATATCCGTACTCGTCGGGCTACTCAGGTTATTCGAGTTACCCATCGACGACCTACAACTATGCACCCACCACCCGCCCCTATCGCGCAGCCTATCCCTATGCCGGCTCGGCGGTAGTGGTAAAGCCGTTTGACCCAGCGACATCGGAACTTCGTCCTGGCATGGTGTTACCCGACGGAGCGACGGTCATCTCCGTCGGTCCAACAAAGCAGCCCACCGCCACGCCACCCGCGAAGTAACCCAGGGCGTCGCCGGCCAAACCAGGCTCTAGAGTCCGCCGACGCTCCGACATCCAACTCGCCGCTGGCAACACGCGCTAAACCGCGTGCCCAGCGGACTACGCGTCCACACCAACGCGCAAGCTGTCGCCCAACGATCAAACGATCGGCGCAGCATCACTCGTTTAACCGCGTGCCCATCGGGCCGCGCGTCCGCAACAGCGCGCGGGGCATTACCCAACAATCAAACGATCGGTACGGCATCACTCGTTTAACCGCGTGCCCATCGGGCCGCGCGTCCACAACAGCGCGCGGGGCGATGCCCAGCGGTTAAACGATTGGTCTGGTATCACTCATGTGCCCGCATGCCCACGCCACCGCGTCGGGCACTACCCAACGATCAAACGATCGGTACGGCATCACTCGTTTAACCGCGTGCCCATCGGGCCGCGCGTCCGCAACAGCGCGCGGGGCGATGCCCAGCGGTTAAACGATTGGTCTGGTATCACTCATGTGCCCGCATACCCACACCACCGCGTCGGGCACTACCCAACGATCAGATGATCGGCGCAGCATCACTCGTTTAACCGCGTGCCCATCGGGCCGCGCGTCCACAACAGCGCGCGGGGCGATGCCCAGCGGTTAAACGATTGGTCTCGTACCACTCGTGAACCGCATGCCCACACCACCGCGTCGGGCACTATCACACGATCGGAGCGGCAACACTCGTTTAACCGCGTGCCCATCGGGCCGCGCGTCCACAACAGCGCGTAGGGCACTACCCAACGATCAAACGATCGGTGCGAGATCATTCGTTTGGGCAACCGTTCGCGCCAACGTGCAATGCAGCGCTCAACGGCATAACAATTTTCACAGCGAGGTTGCCTAACACCGCCAAATGCCCCGCTTCGAATGCATCGCTGCGTCCTACGGTTTCAGCTTCCAACCCACGACGATGCCCAGACCGAACGCCCAGCATGCTGCGACGTCGGGGTTGTCTTTGGCGTAGGCCTTGGCCAACGAGATCAGATCCTTCGCCGGTTCGCGGACGTAGTGCTTTGCCGATTCTTGCCCAAATTCGAGGGCTCCGGACGCAACGCGGTTGGCTGCCGCACGTGCTTGGTCAGACATGTCCGATCGGTTCGGATTCGAGGTTTGTGCTTCACTCATGGGAATTCCTTTGAAAAAATGGAGGTCGATTACGGGGTGCTGACGCTATCGGCGTGCCGACATGTTCGACGAATAGAAGTCGTCTGACTGTCGGGCGGACGGAGGATAGATTGGTTGGTCTGGATTTTCGTACCGAGCTTGTTGGCCGCTTCGACCCGGTGTCGGCGGTAATTCGTCTGGTGACACCAACGTGGCTTTCAACCATTTCAGGTTGGCCGAGAATTCCGACTTGGTTTCGCCTAGTGCCGCAGTCGCCGCTCGAAGCGCCTTGTTTGCAAACACCAGAAACAATGCGGTCAAGCTTAAAGCCAACAACGTGACCACCATCATCGCACCGCCGGCTGATAAGTCCGTCATCTCGGCCAGCAGCAGCCCCGATCCGATCATCAGGACTGTGATCGCGGACCCGCCCACGAGGACTGCGACAGCGGCCAGGATCGCGGCACTGGTTACTTTCCGGCGTGCCTCTTGGCTATCGACGGCCAGCAATTGCATTTGCAATTCGCAAAGGTCAATCACGTCGCGTGCGACACGTTGGATACTATTGTTTCTGGTCATGGATCTATACGTTTCTTCGTTTAACGAACCAGCCGATGGCCAAGCCGACAAGGCAGGCGGTCGCTACCGCTGCGGCAGGGTGACGCCCGACCGTCTGGCGGATCCATTCTGCTTTGGAAGGCTCCGGCTGCGTCAGTTCGGACTGTGCGCGGGCTACGCGAACCATCCGTGCTTGGTAGGGCGGTGACAATCGATTGATGGAATGTGCGGGAGCAATCATGATGGCCTTTCAGGTTGAAGCATCTGGCTGATTCGAGCGGTGGCGTAGGCTGTCGCTTGTCTAGCAGCGATCGTGCCCAGGGCACCGACGATGCCACCCACCACACTTCGTTTGGCGGGCGTGGCGGCAACTTCCGCATCACCTTCGCGGCGTATCACCACTCGATCGACAGGGCGTTTTGCCGGCATCAGCAAGTAACCCGCGACCGCAGCAATCGCCAGCACGGGCAACGGACGCTTCGCGACGTGGTACTTCCAATCCGACAGTTGACGCACTCGCTGGCGAGCATCATCGACATCGCAGGGAAGCTCCGAACGAATTTCGCTCATCCGCCGCCGAATCGCTTCCGACTTTTCTTGGGTTGCAGTCGTCATAACAGCGACTATTTCTTGCTACCGAAGAACAACAACGCACCGGCCGCGACGCCGACACCGAAAGCAATCGCCAATGATTCGGCCGGACGCGAACGCACGGTATCGACCATTTTCGCCGAGTAGTCTTCGGTCTGGGACGCAAGGCGACGGTAGTGGTCACGTGCGTAGACCGCAGCCTCCGACGCAGCCTGTTGTGCGGCATCGGCGTACTGATGAACCGCTTCGCTGGCTTGATCGGAAACGCTTTGGCCAAACAGTCCATCCAAGAACTTTTCGATTTCGTTCTTAGTGGCACCCGTCTTTTGCTGCACAACACCCACCAAACGTTCAGCGGACCCTTCCGCACGTTGCAGGTCGTCATCCGTCAATTGGCCCCAGTGTTCCTGTAGACGTCCCTTGACTTCGTTCCAGTGACCTTTGATTTGTTCTCGATTAGGCATCATTGCTTCTCCTGTATGCATGGTGTTCGGTTTTGCGACGCCACTCGAACGTGTCGTCATGCAAACAACAGATGCACACGCCGCGCCAAACGACTGGGCGACAGCCCTATTCGTCCGCCGGTGCAACATTTTGTCGTGAATCAGGCCTTTTTTGCCTGATAATTGCCGAGTCGGCTTCTCAAGAGTTGCCACCACCACGGCGACCGGTGCCCGCTGACCCACCAGCCTGATCGATCACGGACCAAAGGTTTTCATCCCGCGGCCACACGGACGGTAAAAAGCAAGCATGGCATCCGATGCAGAATTTGGAGGCCGCCATTGGCACAGCATTCGCTTCCACCTCGCCGTCAGTAAAGCCATCGCAGGCGAGCCATCGTTCGCTTGCTAACCCCTCCCTTACGAAGGAATCTGATTATGAAGATTTACGCCATCCCGTTTGCTGCATTGATCACCCTTGCCGCCGTTGGATGCGACGAGTCCGCTCTGGACCAAGAGGCAGATCAAATCCGCGACCGATCGCAGGAAGTTGCCGAGGACGTGCGTGACGCGTCTCAGCAGCAAGCCGAGAATGTCCGCGACCAATCCCAGCAAACAGCAGAAGACATCCGCGACCGGACCAATAACGGCCTTGAAAGCGTCCAAGACCAAGGCGAAATGAGAGCTGATCAAGTGGAAGAAGTGGGTGAAACCAAAGCCGACCGACTGGAGGAAAGTGGCGAAGCAAAGGCAGACGCCATCGAAGAGCAAGGCGAGAAGAAAGCGGATGCACTGGAAGAAGTCGACACCGCCGAATGATCGCGGGTCACACCCTTGCCCACTTCACTTGGTGGTCATCTAGGGATCCAAAGCCGACGATGAAAACGGCGGCTTGGACAAATTTCCGGCCGGGCAAATTTTCAACGCCCGTCCAAGCACGCGACATGCAACCGCGGGTATCTCCACCGGAGAAACCCGCGTTGCATTCGGCGTGTATATTTCTTCACTCGGCCTCACCGCTCACTCTTTCGGCGCGAGCGATCCCGCCAACTGCCGGGCGTGACCACGCATTCGGTCGAAGGCGACAGGATCCTGCTGGCGAAGATTCATTTCTTCGTTGGGGTCTCGTTTCAGGTCGAACAAATACTCGCGTCCCTTTTGATCCTGAATGTACTTCAAGTTTTCTCGCCGCAGCGCGGTCCAGCTGCCACGATCGAGTTCGGCATGTTGCCCGGTCTGCCAGAACAGATCGCGTGATGGCACGGGGTCACCGTCGACTAGATGTTTCAGTAGCGATTGACCATCCACCGCGCTCGCCGGCACGTCTACGCTAGCGACTTCACAGAAGGTCGGGAACAGATCCAGTGACGACAACACGGCATCACTCTCGGTCCCCGGCTGAATCTTCTGTGGCCATCGCATCACGCAGGGAACCTTCAATCCGCCTTCGAACAATGTCGCCTTGTCGCCGCGAAGTGGTCGATTGCTGCCCCCATAGGTCGGATCGCCACCATGGTCGGTCAAAAAGATCAGCAGCGTATTGTCGGCCAGTCCGGTCTGATCCAGCGATTGCATGACCCGGCCGACTCCGTCGTCCAACGAAACCACCATCGCGGCGAATTCGCGTCGGACCTTATCGCGGATCGATGCCACTCGCTGCAGATCCTTTGCCTGCGCCTGCATGATATTGACCGTCTCGCCCTTCGACGGATTCCAACCCTTCCCGAAGTGAGGTGCGTTGTAGGGCAGGTACAGAAAGAACGGTTTCGTCGCGTCCCGTTGCGATTCCAGGAACTCGGTCGCTTCCTCGGTAATCAGTTCGGTCGCATAGCCGTTCTTGGGAACCAGTTTCGATCCTTCGTACCAGTCATCTTGGATGCCGTACGTCATCGTGAAGTAGTCGATACAGCCGCCGGTGTGGCCTTTGGAGATCTGAAAGCCGTGGTTCATGGGCATGAACGCGGGATCCCCGTGACCCAGATGCCATTTCCCAAACAAAGCGGTCGTGTAGCCAGCTTGGCCGAGCACACCGGCGATGGTTTGTTCGTCCGAATGAATGCCGCGATGGGCGTCTGATTCGGACAAGAACATCAGTGCCGACAGCAACTGATCCCGTGATCGCGATGGGTTCCGCCCCGTCAGCAATCCGTATCTAGACGGCGTACAGATCGACGACGCCGAATACCAGTTGGTCAGTCGGATGCCCTGTTTGGCGATGCGGTCGATGTTCGGCGTCGGGATCTCGCTTCCATAGCAACCGACATCGTCGACTCCCTGATCATCGCTGAAGATCAAAACGATGTTCGGCCGATCGGCTGCGGCAGCAACCAGCGAGACCATCAAGACAAACAAGAGCGAAGCCGCCGATCGATACATGAAGAATCCCTAGGATCGAAGTCAAAATACGCGGTTGCAAAACAGGAAACACAGGCACGTGAGCTTACTGAATCACGCTGGCGTACACAACAAAATCATCGCCACCTGTGCTCGGACCCCGCTGTGTTGGTTACAGTTTTGTCCATGCATGACCGTTACGAAGATCTGGCATCTTGTCTCCGCCGCTCTCTTGCCCAACGCCCCGTCCGAACGCAGTTTTGGCTGGGAATCGTTGGTGCGCCCGGATCCGGCAAAAGCACGCTCAGCCACGCCCCACTCACGATCCGCCCTGGACAAGATCATGCTAACGACATTCGACGATGCCTATCGTTTCGTCCTGGACCAGAAAATCTGCACGGTGTTTGGCAGCAAGAACTCGCCCCACCCCTCCCTGTGGGACAACACCGACCTGTCCGAACAGAAGCCCAAGGCGGGTGGCTGGAGCCCGAAGGTGATGGCGGTCTGGGATTGGAAAACCCGCATTCCGCAAACCTATCCTGAAGCGATCTTTTACGGCAAAGTTCCCGGTGGCGATGCGGTGCTGATGGAAATGCAACACTTCCGCAGCGTTCACTACCCCTGCACGTTCCAGCCAGTCATCCAACTGGATTCGCTAGCGCAAGACGTGTACCAAGCCATCCGACTCGAACCGGCCTACACCGGCCCGTTACGAAAACGAGTGATCCAGCGGACCGCTTGCACCAAAAGCCAGTTCGACACCGCCCTGAAAAAGCTGCAGGTCAGTCTGAACATCGTTCGTTCGAACGATCCCAAACTCAAGAACGATTTCTGGCTCCCGATGCGCGAGGTCCATTTGGATCTTGTGCAACTGCACGAATAGAAAAAGACTAGCGCATCGCGGAACTCGTCGACGGCTCGTCGATTGAGTCAAACCTTCAACGACCCGGGTGAGCCGCTGGCCGTGAGGCCACGGGTAGCGGTGGAATTCCCGGCCGCTTACGCGTCGCGGCTCACTCAATCTACGAAAGTCTTGACGACTTCCGCTACGTCTTCAGTTACGACTGGCCGGTCGCTTGTGAGGCTGCAGGCGGACGTAGGGCTTCAGCAGCGTCGAAAGCTGGCGGACGGTCGCGGCTTGATCAGCATGATCGGCTAGGTTGTGCACCTCATCCGAATCGTTGGCGTGATCATACAGTTCGCGACCCGCCTTCCCTTCCAGCCATTCGGTGTAACGGTAGCGGTCGGTTCGGATTGAATAGCCCCAGGCGTCTTTGCCGTGCCAGACCTGAGTCACCGCCGGCTTGTTCCATTGACTGCTTACCGGACTAGCCAACAGAGGCCGCAGCGATTGCCCCTCCAGATTCTCGGGCGGCGCGATCCCGCACAGATCCGCGAGCGTCGGGTACACATCCAACAGTTCAACGGTGCTTTGCGTCGACGCATCTTTGGCCAAGCCTGGGGCGGCGATGATCAACGGCATTTTTGCCGAACGCTCGAATGCCTTTCGCTTGTACCACAACCCTTTTTCGCCCAGGAAATATCCATGATCGGACCAGAAAACGATGACGGTGCTGTCCAGCAGATCATTCTGTTCCAACGCATCCAGCAATCGCCCTACCTGCGCGTCCACGAATGAATTGCAGGCGTAATAGGCCTGCTTGCACTTCCGCGCCTCTTCGACGGAAACGTCCTTGAAGTAATACGGCCAACCCTTGGTGTCTCGGCTAATCGCCATCGGGGGAACGTCGTCCAAGTCCCGCTTGGCCGCTTCCAGATCCGGCATCGTGATCTCATCTAACGGATACATGTCGAAGTATCGTTTCGGTGCCACGTAGGGGCAATGCGGATTGAAGAACCCGGCCGCCAAAAAGAACGGCTCGTCCTTCTTCTGCTCGATCAGTTCAATGATCTGCGAAGCGACCAAACCATCGGTGTGCTCTTCATCGCGGCTAACCGGATCCCACCACGCCATGGAGATGCCCAGTCCCGCTTTCTGTCGCCCCAATCCGTAACGTGTGATTTTTTCTTCTTGAAGACTGTCGATCCCCCGCGGGTTGAATCGCACGTCCCATGTCGCCGGATCGTCATTGGCGTCGGTTCCAATTTGAGCCGGGTTCCCGTAGTGATAGATTTTGCCAGCACGCGCCGAAAAGTAGCCGTTGTTTCGAAACATTTGCCCCAGCGTGACCACATCCGGATTCTTCTCGCGTAGTTCATGCTTCAGCGTGTGCATGTCCAGCGTATCCGGACGCAGCCCAGTCATGATGCTGGCCCGGCTCGGTCCACACAGCGGCTGCTGACAATAGGCGCGATCGAAGCGCACACCCATCTTGGCCAGCCGTTCCAGGTTCGGCGTCTTGACCTGCGAGTTCCCATACACGCCCAGGTCACAATTCATATCGTCCGCCGAGATGAACAGCACGTTCATCTTCTTATCCGCCGCCCATCCAACAGGCATCACGCCCAAGAACAGAGGCAACCCAACAACGATCCAAAACAAGCTGCGGCACATGGTGTTTCCGAATTCCGATTCAACAGACGACGACACGTTCCCACCAAAAAACAAAGCGGGATACGACAAGACCGGCCCGCCCAGGACGCTTCCGTGTTTGCCAGGAACACTGAATGTCCTTGCCCAATCTTCCGTGATCGGTTCCTCGCTTGCATCGAAGGCGTGCAAAGCCATTGAGTTCAATGGCGAGATGACGCCAACCGGATCGCGCGACCGGTGCACGCGGTGTGCACCGATTGTGTCCGATACCAAAAGTAGGGCGAGAGGGACTTGAACCCCCGGCCAAGACATTATGAGTGTCCTGCTCTAACCGACTGAGCTACCGCCCCGGGTGATGGACCACAGTTTAGGCGGAAGTCCGGCTTTTTCCTACAGCCGTTTGGGGCGCTGCATCCGCGTGGCCTGGGGGATGGCCGATCTGGCGTCTGCCGCCCATTGGACCCGGTGGCTGGAGATGGCGGGGAAACGGGTGCGGGTGCAGGTGCGGTGGTCAGAGGGGGCCAGGGGTTCCGGGCGTTGTGGACGGCAGGTGGGCGTTGGCGGGCTCTGTTTGCCGTGGGGGGAGCAAAGTTCGAGTTCGAGTTTAAGTTCGAGTTTAAGTTTTTGGAACGTGTCGCGGTTTGCAACCTGAACTTCCCCCCCCTCACCCCCGGCCCCTCTCCCCCACGTCGGACGCGAGTGGAGCTCGCGACCAACGCGGGGGAGAGGGGAGACAGGACTGCGTCAGCTCTCGTTGAACTCGAACTCGAACTCGAACTCGAACTTGAACTTGAACTTGAACTTGAACTTGAACTTGAACTTGAACTTGAACTTGAACTTGAACTTGAACTTGAACTTGAACTCGAACTTGAACTTGAACTTGAACTTCTCCCAATCGGTATGCTGGAGGGCCATCACTCGTGGCGGTTTTACTCCCGCTTTCGGAATCCGTCGCTCCACTTCGAATCTGTCACCGACGCTAGAACATGGACACAACCCACAAGCGTTTCACTTTGTTTGGCATAGGCGTTTCGGTCCTGGATGTGGTGATGGTCGTTGACGCGTTGCCCGAGGAAGAATCGGTCGTGCGGGCCGAGCGTCGGCGTGTTTCGATTGGTGGCCCAGTTGCTGTTGCTGCGGCGACGGCGGCGATCCTGGGTGGACGAGTGGGGTTTGCGGATCGCTTGGGCAGCGATGTGATGTCACACGCGCTGACCGCCGAACTTGCGGCCTCCGGAGTCGATGTCAGCCGGATCGAAATCGCCGCTGACCAGACCGCATCGGTCGCCACGGTGTGGGTCCATGCATCCAACGGTTCGCGGACGATCGTGTTCTCACCCGGCGGTGAAACACCGCTGGCGTGGAACGACAAAATCGCGGCGGCGGTCGCTGACACCACCATCCTGCACTGCAACGGGCGTCATCTGGATGTCTGCCTGCAAGCGATCCCGATCGCCAAGCAAAACAACGTCCTGGTCTCTTTCGACGGCGGCGCCCATCGATACCGCGACGAAGTACTACCGATCGTTTCCCAAGCCGACATCCTGATCGTGTCGCATCATTTCGCCGCGGCTCACTGGGCCCGATCCCAGCCACCCCGCCAAGACCAGCCACCTCACCACGAATCCGTCCAACCACCCAGCAGCGATCGATTGGCCCGATTGTTGATGGACGATTTTGGGGCCAGCTTGGTTGGAGTGACCGCTGGTCAGCAAGGCAGCTGGTTTCGAACCGATGACGGCGATCATTGGCACCAACCGGCGGTCAAAGCGTCATCCGCCATCGATACAACCGGATGTGGGGACACGTTCCACGGCGCATTCTTGCATGGCATGGCGGCTGGTTTTCCACCCCGGCGGTGCTCTGAACTGGCCGCAATCGTGGCCGCCCGCAATGCCGAAGGGCTGGGAGCACTGGGGTTCGACCGACGTCGATTGCTAGACGAACTGGATTCGATCGCCTAACCAGCCTGCTGCCGAGCGCACGGAAAGCCCCTCGAAGGTGGTGCTGCAAAATTGTGATTCCATGGGGAGGTGAATTCGAGGGCACCGATGGTTTAGGATTCGGTCATGGCCGACACATCATCCAAATCGAAAAACGCGGACGCATCGTCACCCGATGCCGGTCCAGCACTTTCGACGGCCTTGGCAACCCTGCCGGGCATGAGTCGAGCGAGAGCGGCAAGGTTTGCCAAACTGGGGCTTCGAACCATCCAGGACATGCTGTTCCTGTTTCCCCGCGACTACGAACGGCCTGCCCCGCCAGCCAAAGTGGATCAGCTTCGCGATGGCGAACCAGCGTCGCTGTTGGGAACGATCAGCGAAGGTGAAGTGGCTTCGCGGACCCCCGGAAAATCCGTTTTCGGTGCCATTGTCGAAAACGAATCGGGTGCGGTTCGCATTTTGTTCTTCAATCAAGCCTTTCGTGCCGACCAGTTGACCGTCGGACGACGCGTGATCATCTCGGGCACCCCCAAACTGAATGGGCTGCGATTCGAGTTCGTTCATCCGAAGGTCACGATCCTGGACAAGAGCGAGGATCTGCCTGAACCACGGATGTTGGCCATCTACCCGTTGACCGATGGCGTCAAACAATCCGAACTGCGCAACCTTGCTGCACAATTCCTGCCGCTTGCCGACGGGCTGCTGGAAGTGATGCCGGCGGAGCTCCGGAAGGCGGCCGCCGAGCGTCTTCGTGAACAACAAATCGATGTCGTCGGCGACCTGCCGGCGATCGACGCGGCGCTTCGGCAGCTGCATCAACCCGATAGCGACGCCCAAATGTTCACGGCTCGGACGCGTCTGGTGTTCCAGGAACTGTTGGTGATGCAATTGGCATTGGCAATGAAGCGCCGCCGATCGACCACCGAACTGCAGGCCCCGCCCCTGCCCTCCACCGCCATGGTCGACGCACGGATCACCAACCGATTGCCATTCTCCCTGACCGGTGACCAACGGAAATCCATCGACGAGATCCGGGCCGACATGTCGCGTCAGTTCCCGATGAACCGATTGCTGCAAGGAGACGTCGGCAGTGGCAAAACAGTCGTTGCCGTGTACGCGATGATGTTGGCAGTGGCCGGCAATCATCAAGCGGTGTTGATGGCGCCGACCGAAGTGCTGGCCCGCCAACACTACGATACCCTGACGGAAATGCTGGAAAGCAGCCGAGTGCGGATCGGATTGCTGTGCGGTTCGTTGACCGCAGCCCAGCGACGCGATGTCTTTGCCGGTACTGCGTCGGGCGAGATCGATTTGCTGGTCGGTACGCAGGCATTGCTGTACGGCGGCATCGAATTCCATCGGCTTGGGTTGTGCGTCGTTGATGAACAGCACAAGTTCGGCGTCGGCCAGCGAGTCCAATTGCGTGGTGGCGGGGTCGCGCCGCATTCGCTAGTGATGTCGGCGACACCGATCCCGCGTTCGATCGCGATGACAATGTTCGGCGATGTCGAACTGAGCACGATCCGCGAAAAACCGCCGGGCCGCGGCAAGGTGAATACATACCTGGCTCACGACGGATGGAAGGATCGTTGGTGGTCGTTTGTCCGCCAGCGACTTGATGAAGGCCGCCAAGTGTTCGTCGTGGCCCCGCGAGTGACCGCGTCGGAGGAAGATGAGGGCGAGGATGTTTCGTCCGTTGAAACCGTGTTCGAGGAACTCAGCACCGGCCCGCTTTCGAACTACCGCGTCGGGTTGCTGCACGGACGAATGGCCAATGACGAAAAGCAAGCGATCATGCAATCGTTTGCCGCCGGACGCACGGACGTTTTGGTCAGCACGACCGTGATCGAAGTCGGCATCAACGTCCCCAACGCTACCGTGATGACCATCCTGGGCGCCCAACGATTCGGGCTGGCACAGCTTCACCAATTGCGAGGCCGGGTATCGCGAGGACGACATGCCGGGCACGTCTGCGTGTTTACCGACGGCGAGCGTTCACCGGACGAAAACGAACGTCTGCAGGTGTTCGAAAAAACGGACGATGGTTTTGAATTGGCCGAAGCAGACTTTCGCATTCGCGGCCCGGGTGACCTGCTGGGCAGAAAGCAAAGCGGATTGCCACCGATGCGGATCGCTGACCTGAACCGCGATGTCGAAATTCTAGCGGTCGCCCGCGCGATGGCTCAGGAAATGATCGACGAGGATCCGGATCTATCCGACGGCGAACTGTCGGCACTTCGCGACCAAATGATGCGACGCTACGCCAAGCGTCTGGACCTGGGCGACGCGGCCTGATCCAGCGAGCGCAAGGGGGATGACGCGTGATTCGACAGAGAGGGCCGCGGGGGATACTTACGCGGCGCATGGCCCGCGGGGGAGACTCGCGCGGCGCATGGCCCGCGGGGGATACTCATGCGCCGCATGGACCGCGGGGATACTTATGCGGCGCATGGGCCGCCGTCGTTTAACCGTGTGCCCAGCGGGCCACGCGTTTTCTAACTGGCTCGCGCGCGCGGGGCGTTGCCCACGCGGTTAAACGATTGAGGCCGCGGCGGATACTTATGCGGCGCATGGGCCACCGTCGTTTAACCGTGTGCCCAGCGGGCCACGCGTTTTCTAACTGGCTCGCGCGCGGGGCGTTGCCCACGCGGTGAAACGATTGCGGCCGCGGCGGAGACTCGTGCACCGCATGGGCCACCGTCGTTTAACCGTGTGCCCAGCGGGCCACGCGTTTTCTAACTGGCTCGCGCGCGCGGGGCGTTGCCCACGCGGTTAAACAATTGCGGCCGCGGGGGAGACTCGTGCACCGCATGGGCCACCTTCGTTTAACCGTGTGCCCAGCGGGCCACGCGTTTTCGAACTGGCTCGCGCGCGCGGGGCGTTGCCCACGCGGTTAAACGATTGCGGCCGCGGCGGATACTCGTGCACCGCATGGCCCGCTGTCGTTTAACCGTGTGCCCAGCGGGCCACGCGTTTTCTAACTCGCGCGCGGGGCGATGCCCACGCGGTTAAACGATTGCGGCCGCGGCGGAGACTCGTGCACCGCATGGCCCGCTGTCGTTTAACCGTGTGCCCAGCGGGCCACGCGTTTTCGAACTGGCTCGCGCGCGCGGGGCGTTGCCCACGCGGTTAAACGATTGCGGCCGCGGCGGAGACTCGTGCACCGCATGGCCCGCTGTCGTTTAACCGTGTGCCCAGCGGGCCACGCGTTTTCTAGCTGGCTTGCGCGCGCGGGGCGTTGCCCACGCGGTTAAACGATTGCGGCCGCGGCGGATACTCGTGCACCGCATGGGCCACCGTCGTTTAACCGTGTGCCCAGCGGGCCACGCGTTTTCGAACTGGCTCGCGCGCGCGGGGCGTTGCCCACGCGGTTAAACGATTGCGGCCGCGGGGGAGACTCGTGCGCCGCATGGCCCACCGTCGTTTAACCGTGTGCCCAGCGGGCCACGCGTTTTCTAACTGGCGCGCGCGCGGGGCGTTGCCCACGCGGTTAAACGATTGCGGCCGCGGGGGAGACTTATGCGGCGCATGGGCCACCGTCGTTTAACTGTGTGCCCAGCGGGCCACGCGTTTTCTAGCTGGCTTGCGCGCGCGGGGCGTTGCCCACGCGGTTAAACGATTGCGGCCGCGGGGGAGACTCTTGCGCCGCATGGGCCACTGGCGTTTCACCGTGTGCCCAGTGAGGCCACGCGTTTTCTAGCTGGCTCGCGCGCGGGGCGTTGCCCATGCGGTGAAACGATTGGCGACTAGAACCGGCTTGCTTTACGGACGCCGAAGACTCGGTAGCCTGGGTACTGGGCCAATGCCATTCGGGTCGCCACGTCGCTGTTTTGAGCGGTGACCATCACCGACATGCGGCGCCCGTAGGCTCCCAGCGGTGGCTGCAGCCCGACTTCCCAGATCGACGTCACGCCCGTTGCGGCCGCCAACATGTTCAGCTTCAGGACTTCGATCTGCTGTCGCTGGTAATCCCGCTGCTGTTCTTGCTGCTGCTCCTGTTGCTGACGTTGTTCCTGATAATGCCTCGCTTCGGTCTGCATCATCAAGCTCTCTTGAGCCTGGGCCGCTTCGTTGTCATTGGACTTTGACCAGGCATCCCAGCCCGGCGACAGCACCTCCAGGTCAGCTTCGCTGAACAGAAAGAACGGCACGGCAAGCCGGTCGCCGGTTTCCAGTTCCAACAGCACCCCTTCTAGCGGATAAACCTTCGGCTCGGCCCCCAACACCTTGGCCCATCGGTTCAGCCCCTGTTCGTCTTGGAAAGTTTCCCCCTCCAATTCCGACATGATCTTCAGCACCAATTTTTGATGCAACGGGTCCAGGCGTTCGAACAGCACCGAGTTGATGACCACTTTCCCACGCAGTCGCGAGATTGACAAATCTTTCCGGCCGTAGGCCACCACACGGCCGCGAATCTTCAGACCATCGGCGGACGTCCAAGTCTGCATCTTCGCAGCCGATTCACGCAGCTTGTCGACGACTTCTTTGGATGCGATGTAATCCTGGTCCGCCTTGGACAGTTCGTCCAGCGCGACCACGACCAGCTTTCCCGAAGCCCGCTTCAAGATGACCGATGTATCGCTGGACGCGATCTCGTCGGCTTCCAACGTGTATCCGCCCGCGGCACTGGTCCATGACCGGGCCATGGCTTCGCTAGAAACCGCCAGCGTCATCAAACCAATGATCAGTTGTACAAAAATTTTCATTCTGGCCGTCTCCATCAATCGAAGAATCAGATTCAGTCTTGAAACCACCGGCATGGCTGTGACGATCCCGTCACCGAAACTGCGGAAAGGTAAGGGGGTGCGTCACCCCGGTTCTTTAGACCAGTTTACCGTCCACGAGTTCCTTTCGCTGGGACATAGCCGCCGCCAGGGTTTCGCTGTGAGTGACCGTGATCAGAATCGCACCGACCGACGCCTGCAGCGTCAGCAGTAGAGCGGTGATCGTTTCGGCGGTGCTACGATCCAGGTTTCCGGTCGGTTCGTCTGCCAAAATCAGCGTCGGTTTCATCAGCAACGCCCGTGCGATGGCCACGCGTTCCCGTTCGCCGCCGGAGAGCTCGCTGGGCAGATGCCCCAGCCTTTGCGTCAGCCCGACCTGGCTCAACAAGTCCTGTGCGTTCTGGAGATCGCCGCTGGATGGTTTGCCGATTGCCAAAGCCGGCACCAACACATTTTCGATCACCGTCAATTGAGGCAACAGGTGATGGTCTTGAAAGATGAAACCGATTTTCTGGTTGCGGAATGCGGCCAGCCCAGATTCGGACAATTCGAACGGGTCGGTTTGATCGATTCGAACCGAGCCCGAATCGGGACGATCCAAGGTCCCTAGGATTTGCAACAGCGTGCTCTTCCCGCTGCCGCTTGGCCCCACCACCGCCAACGAATCGCCACTGTGAAGTTCCAGATCCAAGTCCGACAACACCCGCAGCGGATCGCCACCGGTGGGAAACGATTTGGAAAGTCCCTGGACAACCAGCGACGGATCAGCGGACGCATCGTTCATGGAATCAAGACATCAATGAGTAAGTGTTTGACACAGCGATAGGGTCGCCAAACCATAGAAGGTGTATTCGACATCGGCCGTCTGATCCAGCGAGAAGCCAACGAACCCACCTGACGGTGACTGCATCGACATCGCGTATCGCTGAATCGCGGGGATATCGACACGGTCGTGGGCCTGCAAATCCGACAGGGTCAACAGCCCGGTGAATGACGAAAGCAAGTCTGCAAATGGAATGCGTGTATTGGCTGTCAGCCCGCCTTCGTCCGACTGCATCTCGGCAAGGAATTCGGCAGTGTCTGTGAAGTCGAACTGATCGATCAGGTCCAGCGACTTGATGGTTCCGACTGCGGCGGCGGTCGGATTGACGCCCGGTCGTTTGGCCGCACGAATCTCTAGAAATCCGCCATCGGGATGGGCCTGCGATTTCAAGAACGACTGAATCTTCTCCGGTGCGTCGATTGGCATTTCGATCAACTGATGGCACAGCACGGTCAAAAACGTTTGATAGGTGCTGCCAGCGCGACCTTCGGGTGTTTTCGCGAATCCGCCATCGTCGGTCCGCAGCGACGCCAACAATCCGGCAACGTTGGATCGCCACTGCAAATCGTCATCGGCGATCACGACTTCGCCGATCGCCATTTCACAGATGGCGGCTGCAAAGATCAACGACATCAGGTCGATCACCGATTCACGTTTCTGCAGCCGAGAACGCAAAAAGTCAGCGGCTCGTTTTCCGATTGCTTCATCCAACCCGCCGACAATCCACAGGGCGCGCAGGGCGAACGCGGTGTAGTAGGGATCACTTTCGCCTTCGCGACCAGCAAAACCACCATCGGGGCGTTGCTGGGACGCCAACCAAGCGACATGTCGTCCCCTGAAATCGTCATCCAGCCCCGCTGCTCCCATCGCCAACCGCAACGTCAGCTCGTGCAGGTACGGCAGACTCACGCAGACCCTAGCGGGTTGAAGTACTGCGGCTCGTTGCCCGCTTTCCACTTGATGTTGCAACCGATCGATGGTCGCTGCTGCTGGTCCGGTGCTTGACCGGCCAGCACAGCGTCGATGGCCGCGCGAAGATCCTGGCCCGTGACGGGGATGTCCGTCTTGGGTCGGCTGGAATCCAACTGTCCCCGATAGACCAATTTCTGATCCCCATCGAACAGGAAGAAATCCGGCGTGCAGGCGGCCGTGTAAGCGATCGCAACACTTTGGTCACCATCGAACAGGTACGGGAACTTGTACCCGCGAGCCGCCTTTTCGGTGGCCATCGCTGCGGGGGAATCGTCGGGATAGTTATCCGCATCGTTGCTGCTGATCCCGACCACCGCGACTCCCTTGCCCATGTAGTCGTTGGCCAAAGCGGCCAATTGGTCGGCCACGTGTTTGACGTACGGACAGTGGTTGCACATGAAGATCACGAGCAACGCTTTGGAGTCAGCAAACTGTTCGATCGAAACGACGTTTCCGTCAGTATCGGGTAACGCAAACGTCGGTGCGGAAGTGCCAAGTGGCAACATCGTGCTGGCGGTACGGACCATTGAATTCAGTTTCAGTTAACAGGTGTCATGGATCAGGTGAAACGTGGCAGCGGATGCTGCCCGTTGTAGCTGTGCGGATGTCGCCTCGCTGGCGATCCGCACCCCGTCAAGCCAGCGTCAGGCTGGCCCATCGAGAGATTAGGACTTCAATTTTTCTAGCAACCGTCCAGGGCTGCCCATCGCGTGATAGCCACCATCGACGTGCAGAATTTCGCCGCTGATGCCTTCGCTATTGTCGCTCAGCAGGAACGCACCGGTTCGGCCAACTTCTTCGTGGCTGACGTTGCGTCCCAAGGGGGCCATGTGTTCGTACAGGGTCAACATTTCTTCGACACCCGCCGCCCGCCCGGCCAAAGTCCGCACGGGACCTGCCGACAACGCGTTGACCCGCACACCTTGCGGCCCCATGTCGTAGGCCAGATATCGCACAGTCGCGTCCAAGGCCGCTTTGCAGATGCCCATCACGTTGTAGCCCGGCACACATTTTTCGCCGCCGAAATACGTCATCGTGGCGATCGATCCGCCCGGGTTCATGATTTCTTTGGCCGCCGCGGTGCAGGCAATCAGCGTGTAAACGCTGACATCCATCGCCAATTTGAACCCTTCACGCGATGTGTAAACCGTGTCACGAGCCAGATCGTTGCGATCTGCGAAGGCGATCGAATGCAATAAAAAGTCGATTTTCCCAAATTCTTCAGCCGCAGTCTCGAAAACGGTGCGGATGTTGCCGTCGTCTTGCGCATCTAGGGGTACGAGAAACTTTGCATTCTCGTATTTGTCCGTTAATTGCGAAACTCGGCGACGATTCCGTTGCCGTTCATCGTCCGGGCGATCGGGCAGGTGGGTGAAACCGCACTGGCCGCCAGCATCCATGATTTGCTTGGCGATCGCCCATGCGATCGAATGGTCGTTGGCGACCCCCAGAATCAGTCCTTTTTTCCCATTGAATTGCATGTGCAGCGATTCCTAGTTGGCTAGTCAAACGTGAGCGTCGAAACGCCCAACATACCGGCAAGCCATCGGGTTCGTCTATTTACCTTCCGCCGATAACCGGTTGATCGTCGCGCTATTCTGCTCTCGTGCCCCAGAGCCAGCCTAGCGCCGGACCATCACTGAACAAGACATTTGCGAGTATTCCCGTGAACAGAACTCCCATTTCCAGCCCACCGGAATCGACTGAAATTCGTTTGGCCTTGGAGATGTCACGCGCGCTGCAGGCCAAGACGATCGGGCCGACCTTTCTGCAGTCCGTGTTGCCCGAGCTGCTGCGGATGTTGGGTGGCCAAATGGGCGGTCTCGTCTCGCAACGGCAGGGATCTTGGCATTGCGCCCCCTGGGTCGGGGAAAAAACGAACTTCCCAATTGACCTGATCACCGACGCGATCGACCGAATCGGTACCGATGGGTCCGCCCCGTCCCAAATTGCCGATGGTTGGTGCGTGACCCCGATCGGGTCCGACAATGGCACGGGCGGGCTGAACACCCCGTCGGCGTTGGTGATCCGAATGACCGACGCCGAAGAATCGGCGGTTCGAGAATCCGAAGAACGCGCCCAACGGATGATTCGCACCGCCCAATTGCTGGCATCGGCCCTGCAACGCATCGAAACGCAAATGCGGCAAGCCAGACGGATCGAACAGCTGACGGCTGTGTTGGCCGCGGCGGCCGAGTGGCAGCGTCTGGACGACGACGAGGCCTTGCTGCGAAAAATCGCTGATACCGCCACATCGTTGATCGAGTGTGAACGGGCAAGTATTTTTCTGTGGGATCGCCGCCGCAGCAAACTGATCGGTCGGCCGGCCCTGGGGATCGAAGGCGGGTCGCTTGAAGTCGATGACGACGCCGGCGTGGTCGGCGAAGTCCTCCGCAGCGGCGAACCCAAGATCTGGAACGCTGGCAGCGACGACGAATCGCGAGTCAATCGCAAGGTCGACGAAAGCCTGGAATTCGAAACCCGATCGCTGGCCGCCGTGCCCATGTCCAGCGGCAGCGACGAACATCGCCGCGAAAAACTGATCGGCGTGTTCGAAGCGATCAATAAAACCGATGGCGAATTTGACGAGTTTGACGCCGTCTTGCTGGCCGACCTAGCCACGCACGCTGCGGTGGCGATCGAGTCGCTGCGAACCCGCCAACGACTGCGCAGTTCACGTGACCGGCTGGTCCAAGACGCGGCCTCGGCAACCACTTTGGTTGGCAACCACCCATCGATCGAAACCGTCCGACGAAGTGCCGAAAAGGTTGCCAAGACTGACCTGACGGTCTTGGTGTTGGGCAAAAACGGAACCGGCAAAGAAGTCCTGGCCCGCCACGTTCACTACGAAAGCGATCGGCGCAGCGGCCCGTTCGTCGCGGTCAACTGCGCGGCGCTCGTCGAAACGTTGCTGGAAAGCGAGTTGTTTGGTCACGAAAAAGGTGCCTTCACCGACGCCAACCAAACTCATATCGGAAAGTTCGAACTGGCCAGCGGCGGGACGCTGTTCTTGGACGAAGTGGGTGACATGAGCCCCGGCGGACAAGCCAAACTGTTGAGGGTGCTGGAAGAGAAAGTCGTCGTCCGTGTCGGTGGGTCGCAACCGATCCCCGTGGACGTTCGCGTGATCGCGGCCACCAACCAACCGCTAGAAGAATTGATCGCCGCGCGACGCTTTCGCGAAGACCTGTTCTTTCGCCTGAACGTGGTTTCGCTGACCCTGCCACCGTTGGCCGATCGGGGTGACGATGTATTGATGGTGGCCAACCACTTCTTGAAACAGTTCTGCTATCAGATTGGACGCCAAGTTCCCCAGTGGAGCCCGGCAGCCGAGTCGGCGCTGCTGTCGCATTCATGGCCAGGCAATATCCGCGAACTGCGAAACACGATCGAACGGGTTTGCTACCTGACCAGCGAAGACGTCATTCATCCCGATGATTTGATGATCAACGGAGCGGTGGCCCAACGCTTGAAGGGAGGACCGGCCGCCGAAATGCCGATCGAATTAAACGAAGCGACCCGCATCTTCCAAGTCGACCATATCGAGTCAGCGATCAAGACCAGCGGTGGGAACATGACGGACGCCGCAGGCCGACTGGGGCTGCACCGATCCAACCTGTATCGCAAAATGCGGCAACTGGGCATGCCAACGTCCAGCGAATGATCGGCCCACCGATGGCGGATCGTGACGTCCCGATCGTGGACGTCTAGCTGCAACCGATTCGATCAGGCGGCCTGTGGGGTGGACGCATCGGTCGCCAGCGCTGTCGTTGAATCGCCGATGCAATAGGGGCGGCCGGATTGGATCAGGGCAAACGGGATCACACGTCGCAACCGGCGTTGTCGTCGACCCCGTGGGCCGAACGTCCCCATCCCCAACAAGATCGACGGAGACAGCACACGCAGCTCGCCAACCAAGTGGCGAATCATCCCCTGATTGCGTTGTCGGTAATCCAGAATGAAAGACGGACCGGTCACCAGATGAGAATGGTCGATGTAGGTATCCATCATCAGGTCTTGAATCGGCGCGTCATGGGTCCCAAAACAGTTGTACCCTTCGCCGACGAAATCATTGATCGGCCGGAACGCTTTCCCGAACCAGGGACCTCGTGACCCAAAGGCCGCTCGGATCAAACGCGATTCGATCCAATGACCCTGGTTCAGCAGCAGCGCATCGTATTCGCCAGCCACATCAGCGATGGACGGGGCGGGCAGATCCCAGAATGTGATTTTCAGCTCGAACCGACTGGCACCAAACAGAGCGTCGTACAGAACTCGCTCCCCTGGTGTAAATGGCGTCGTATCAATCACGTTGGCACTCTTTCTAGGAAAGGACTACAAGATGGTGCCCCGTCGGGTACCAAATCCTCCCCCCCGCCGGCAAGGCAAATCCCGGTAACCCGTCACGATGGGGGTCGCCAGAATCGGGTCGCCAGAATCCGAACGACGCCGGCTGATGACCGTGATTGCGGCTTGAACATGGGCAACGGGTACCGGGACATCGGCTACATCATCATGTCCAGGTAACCGGCGGCTAACTGCTGCTGCAGTTCCACCGCTTTGTTGACCAGTTCAACCGCAGTGATGCTGGAACGCTGTTGACGCGGCGCGTCCGGCAAGGTTGCACGCCCCCACGGACTGGCATCCGCCTTGCGGTCATCGCTGGCCTGCGTCTGAGTGCTTTGGGACGTGTACTGGACGTCCGCAGTACTTGGCGGCGGTGCGACTCGAATTGCGTTGGGCCCGTTGGTCGGCCCGAGTGAATCGATCATGACAATACACACTTATAAGTGGGACTCACCTCAGCCGACTGACCGGCTGAAATGAACGAAATCTAGGCATCGGTTTCCCCCCGCTGCATTATTCCTACCCCTCTGCCCCCCCTTGCGCAAATCACCCGTGCGTATCCCCCGGTGCTATGCCCCCTCTCGCGTTGCTGCGGCAAGATGCGTCCAGCACACCATCGCCGCCCGGACAGACGTCCGTATCTAAACGCTACGTCGGAAATACACAGCGTGCGGAAAGAATCTGAAAAAAGTGTCGCGGATTTCTTCCTTGGGTTCCCGCAACGTTTCTGGCAAATCACCCCCGGTTCATAAGCTAGTTTTGGAAGAGTCATTCGCTGGATCACCGCCTGCCATGACAGGCAGGCACCGGTTCATGCGCAGAACACTGGCCGACACACAGCCGCGCAAACGATACCGCCGACAATTCGATTCCATGCATCTTGCATCCCTTTCTACGCTTGGACCAAACCTGTTCGAGACACCGCTACCGGGGCACCCCATGCTGGGACAACTGGTGCTGGGACAACTGGTGCTGGGACAATTGGCACTCGGGCATCTGATGCTGGGGTTGTTCGGCCTGTTCCTGATCTACCAACTGGTTGCTGAGTTCATGTCGCGACGCGAAGAGCGGATGTGGCACCGCAAGGACCTCACATTCGCTTCGGATTCGTCCACAGCCCTGCGGCGACAACCCCCTGCGGATGCCAACCGGGTCGATACCGCACCGCCTCCGGCCCGTATCCCCGACGCTGGCTTGGAAGACGGAACCTGGAAAGGATGGCGACTGCTTCGAATCGATGCGATCGTGGACGAGTCACCGGATTGCCGTTCATTCCGCTTCACGGCCATTCCAGATTCCGACGGTCAACCGCTGCCTCGCTTTCGCGCGGGCCAGTCGATTCTGGTCGCCATCACCGACCCGGCAACCGGGAAACGAGTTTCTAGATGCTACAGCCTGTCGGGCGGCCCCGAAGAACCTCATTACCGAATCACCGTCAAACGGGTTCCCGGCGGCAAGGTCAGCAACCTGCTGCATGACACCGCCGCGGTGGGCGACACCATTTGGGTCCAAGCTCCGCGCGGTGGGTTCCATTGCAACCCGCAACATGACGGCGACCCTTTGGTCCTGATCGCCGCTGGCATCGGCATCACTCCGATGCTGTCGATGTTGTTGGAAAACCTAGAAACGTCGCCTCAACGCCCGGTGCATCTTTTCTATCAACTCAGAACACCGGCCAACGCACCTTTCTTGGAATCGCTGCGAAGCGTGGTTGCACGATGCAGTCGGACGCTGCCGCTGAACCTGCATGTCTTCTTTAGCAACCCAGCCGAGGAACCCACCCAAGCCGACGATTCAATCGGGCGCATCGATGCCAATCACATCCTGACACAGGTGGGCCAGACCAACGGCGAGTGCATGATCTGTGGACCGGACCAGTTCATGGCATCGATCGCCGCAGGACTGGTGACCGCGGGCGTGCCCGAAGACCATGTGCACTACGAATCGTTTGGCGGGAAGTCCAAAGGCGTCGGAGCCATCG
Source organism: Rubripirellula lacrimiformis (assembly GCF_007741535.1). NCBI lineage: Bacteria > Pseudomonadati > Planctomycetota > Planctomycetia > Pirellulales > Pirellulaceae > Rubripirellula > Rubripirellula lacrimiformis. Next base: position 254,865 of record NZ_CP036525.1, on the reverse strand, counting down.
CCGCCGGTTCGCAAGACGACGCAGCCGGCAAGTCGACCGAACGGTTTCAAGTTCGCTTTGCCGAATCCGACCAGGCCGTGACCTGGACGGGCAGCGAAGAATCATTGCTGGATCTAGCCGAAGACGCCGGCGTCGAAATCGAATCCTCGTGTCGCAGCGGATCCTGCGGTGCCTGTGTCTGCAGGCTGAAACGGGGGACGGTCGCCTATGATCAACCACCGGAACATGACGTGGACGCCGGCGAAGTACTGATGTGCGTGGCACGCCCCACATCCGACGTCGAAATTGAGTCGACGCAATAGCCGGATCGGCTGCTGGAGAATTCACCCAGAGTATCCGATTCACACGCTGGCTAACCGGTGCACCAGTGACGAATCGCCTCGGCGTACAACACGGGACCACGGTTGAACTGTTCCAACAAAATGTACTCGTCCGTCGTGTGCGCCTGAGCGATATCTCCGGGGCCCAAGACCACGCGTTGATTGAGTTCAAAAAACTCACCGCCGTCGGTCCCATAACACACCGTGATGGGCGGCCCACCCGCCAAGCGGCACATGTCAACGATACAGGGCGATTGCGGGTCGATCCAAACCGGACGTCCCCCACGCATCCGACGAACCGACAATCCATTTGCCTCGGCCTGGTCCACGACTCGCTTGATCAAGGCTTCGCCATCGATTCGGGGCATCGGCCGCAGACTGCACCAAGCGGTGGATCGCCCCGGGGTGATGTTGACGGCGGTACACCCATCGCTGACGCCAAAGTTCCACGACAAATGGGGTGGATCAAAACGTTCGTCATGCAGCGACGCGTCTGCCCGAGTCTGTTGGGCAATCTCCAGCAGCGTTGCCAACACAGGAACGATCGCTTCGTTGGCATTGATGCCGCCATCAGTGCTGCTGTGCGCCGCCCTGCCCTGGCTAAGAATCGAAAGTCCCAAGATTCCTTTATGAGCGTGGACGACTCGCAATCGAGTCGGTTCACCTATGATCGCCAGCGGTTGGGCAGCGACGATCTCGCGATAGGCCTGGGAATGCTTGACCAAGTACGCCGCGCCCTCGAATCCGACTTCTTCGTCGGCCGTGCAGACCACCCAAATCGGAGCGGTTTGTTGGTGGACATCGACCTCGTCGATCGCCCCCAACATGCTGACCAGGGACCCTTTCATATCGCACGCACCACGACCGAAAATTCGGTCTTCGGCGACAACCCCCGCAAACGGATCTCCCCCGGGTCCCGTCCACGCCACCGCTGGCACCACATCGGTGTGACAAAAGTAGGCGAGCCCGCCGCTGGCCGGTTTGATCGACGAGGAATGAGGACCACCGCCGGGCCGCTTGGGATCTCGTTTGGCGACCAAGTTGACTTTGCGAACACCAGCCGCATCGTCATAGCTGGTCACTTCGACCGTGAACCCACGATCGGTCAGTAGTTCGGCGACCCGATCCGAAATATCTGCATTGCTCAATGCGCTGACCGTGGGAAAACGGATCAGGTCGAGCAGGATTTCGGTCAGCCTTGGATTGGACATGGGCGTCATTCTAAAGCCGCACCGCTCTGGCACCAATCCCGCACCGCCGGAATCCGGCAACCCGTCGAGGTAGATTCCGGATCAACGATTCAAACACGCATGCTTTAAGCAACGAGCGATCAAAAAGTGTCGTTTCTTTCTTCCCCCTCTCTCTCTAACTCTCTCCCCCCGCAAACCGCTGCGAGGCGGGGGCCAGATGACTTTTATCGCGACACGGATTGATCGCTCGTTGCTAAGCGCCCGGGTACAGATACCGAATCGCGTCCTGCATCAACTTGGTATCGGCGTCTTCGACCTGCCCGTCCAAGCGTCCCAGCACTTCGATGGCTTCGTCACGATAACCTTCGTTTGAGATCGGCGCGATGGTTTGATAGATCACCATCGCCGCCTGGCGTGTCGGGCCTTCGGCGATCGAAAACGCCGCTAACTTGGCCGCCAGCGGAAACGGAAACTCGTCGAACTTGAAGGTGCGATTCTTAGCGTTGTATCGCACCACCAAAAAATCATCGCCCTTCTCGACAATCACCACGCGAAAGTCATCACGCACTTCGAAGTCGTTTCCGACTTGCAGATCCGCAACGCCTCGCTGGATCCCGCCTTGGTAATAGGATGCTAAATCGGCCAGCTGATACAGGCCTTCGGCGAGCAATTTCTGGTCCGCGTTCATCGGCAGAGACAACGTCGCCTCGGCCACTGATTTCATCTGATCCCATTGATGCGAGCGAATGACTTCACCGACTTTTTCGATCGCGGCGTCAGCCGTTGCGACGTCGGCGTCGCTGGTTTCGATGGGTGGCGGCGACATCGCCGTGTTGTCCATGGGCATCTGCATGGACGGCTCGCCATTGACGGGTTCGCCCAACCCCGTTTCCACAGTTGCCATTGCATCATCGGCAGTGGGTGTTCCCATCATCGCCGGTGGAGGCGGTGTCGCGGGTGTCATCGCCGCATTGCCCCCGACCATGATCGGTTGATCCAGCATCAGATCCGGCGGTGGAACACTGGTCGCATTCGATGTTGTCGGGACATCGTCTCGCATCCCGCCCATCACCGGGTCGAAACGTCGTGGCAGCTTGGCCGATCGGCGCTGTCCATCATCGATCGGTCGCGGAGTCGAAACGCCCGAACTGCTTGCCGCACCTTGGGGCTGGGTCGATATCGTCAGCGCCCCACCTTGGCTACTGATCGCCAAAGTTCCCGGCCCCCAAAACAGGAAGTAAGCCAACGAACCAATCAACGTGATCATGCCCAACAGAACCGTTGCCATCACCAAGTTGCCAATCAACGAACTGCGACGGGTTTTGACCACCTTGGCTCTGCGGATGACCGGGCGGGGCGAGCCCTGTGTCGCAACCACCGGCGAAACGGGCATCTGCGATGGTGATGGCCCCCCGACATCTCCGAAACCCGATGGGTGCACCGGAGCGGACGATGGAACCCCGCCCAACGGATTGGGCGTCTGAGCACCGCCCGGGATCGGAAATGGGTGGGGAGCCGATGGCGACGGACTGGCCGCTGGCATCACGGGAGCCATCGGATTGACCGGCGGCAGCATGCCGGCCAACGGATCGGACTTGGGGCTCGGCGACGACTTCGGCTGACGGCTGTCCGGCTGCGCGGGTACTGGCTGCACACTTGCCGGCTGCGTCGGGGAAGGCTGCGTAGGGGAAGGCTGCGGATCCACCGGAATGATTCCGAAGCGGGCGTCCAGTTCCGCTTTTTTTGCGGGGTCCGCCAGCGTGACGCGAGCCGCCTGGACCAATCCGGCCGCCCGTTTCCACAGGGTCGGATCGGTCGCTGCTTTGATTCCCCGCAAGCGAGCCACCGTTGCTTGCACCGCTGCATTGATCTTGCCTGGGTCCTGCTCGCCAGCGGTCAACCCAAAGACCTGATAGGCGTGCGGCGATGACGCCGATTCTTGGATGGGCAACAGATCCGATAGTTTTTGGGCCGCCATGGAACTACAGATGGGGTAAGTTTAATAGACCGCGACAAACAAGATTTGATTTTTGGTGATGACGATATTGTACATAAGGCGACAGCGTGGCCGAGTCGCCGCCGGTCAGGACCAATAGCACCGATCCGGCGTCCGGCTGCGGAACCGATTCCGCTACCTCTTTGCCGCCGACTGCATCCATCGCGCTGGCACCCATTTTGCCGGGGGCCATCTTGCTGGAGGCCGTCGCCATCCAATGGCCCGCCGCAGCATCGATGTATCGCCGTGTCAGCCCGTCGATTGCCGAGGCGACGCCGATCAGGACACCTGCATAGATCGCATCGGCTGTATTCTTGGCCGGCAGCGGCACGTCGCCTTGCAGAGCCCGATCGGACCACTGGATATCTGGCAGCGCATCGGTTCCCGTGGCCAGAGCCCGCGACTGCAAGCTCAACCCTGGCAGAATCGCTCCGCCACAGAAACAACCCTTGGCATCGACCCAGTCCACGGTCACGGCGGATCCCGCATCGACCACCACCATCGGTGCTGCGGCGGATCGTCCCCAGGTCTGGTAGGCCGCGTAGGCGCCTAGCAGACGGTCGATCCCCAAACGCTCGGGAGAATCCACGGCGACTTCCATCGGCACGTCACGAAAGGTCACCAGATCAATCTTCGCATCCGGTGCGGTCCGGTCGACGGTTTCCATCAACCGCTGGGCCGCGCCGCGGTGAACGCTACCGATTCGCCAGTGCGTGTCTTTGCACCCCAGTCGGTCGCGCACCCATTCGACGGTGCGCTGATGCCAATCCGAACAACTGATCGCGATCCAGTGGTCGATAATCGAATCACCCTGCCGGACAGCCAGCTTGACCGCGGTATTCCCAACGTCAACCGCGACGGTACAAGCGGTCAACCTCACAGATCGATGTCCTTGGCTTGGTGTTCGTGATCCATCTCGGACGTCGGTCCGGCCAAGTGTGGCGGCACACGTCGGGGGCGACCTTCGGTGACCGGTTGCACGTCGGATTCGCGCAGCAGCGTGACTTCTTCGCCAGCAGCGATCATCGCGGTGCGACGCTTTTCGACCCGGCTTAGAATCTCGGCGACCAATTCGGTCACGCCCGATCCCACAACCGCACTGATTAAAAAGACTTCGTTGCCCGAGGCTTGATGTAGCGCGTCCCGAACTTCGCCGGCGCCATCGAGTTCACTTTTGGTGACAACGACGATCTCATCACGCTCGGCCAACGACGCATCATATTCGGCTAGTTCGGCTCGAATCGCTTGATAGTTTTCGATCGGGTCCGTTCCATCCATCGGAAACGGTTCGACCAAGTGGACCAGCAATCCAGCCCGTTCCACGTGGCGCAGAAACTCGTGCCCCAACCCGATGCCTTCGCTGGCCCCTTCAATCAATCCGGGAATGTCGGCTAGCACGAACGATCGTTCGCCCACATCAACGATCCCCAAATTGGGATGCTTGGTCGTGAAGGGATAGTCCGCAATTTCAGGGCGAGCACTGCTGACTCGGCTTAGCAAAGTGCTTTTGCCTGCGTTGGGCATGCCGACCAAACCGACGTCCGCAATCGACCGAAGCTCTAAGATGACTTTCCGAATTTCGCCCGCATCGCCGGCATCGCATTGTCGCGGCGCTCGGTCGGTCGCTGTTTTGTAGTGTGCGTTGCCGCGTCCACCCTTGCCGCCTCTAGCGACGACAAACGAATCCCCGGGTTCCTTCAGGTCTTTGATCACAAACCCGCCGGCAGCATCGATCACCGCGGTTCCGGGTGGAACATAATAGGTCGCGTCTTTGGCCCCCCGTCCGTAACACATCGACCCTTGGCCGGGACCCCCGTTCTTGCCGCGGATGAACTGACGATTCGACAGTGCTGCGAGGCTGTTGACGCCCAAGCGGGCTTCTAAAATGATGCTGGCACCATTGCCGCCATCCCCACCATCGGGGCCGCCGCGAGGGACGTACTTTTCGCGACGCATGCTGGAACAGCCGTCGCCGCCTTTGCCCGCCTGGAACTCAATTTGGACTCGATCGACGAACATACTGGCGATGGCCTGATGGAAAGACAGGTGATGGGGGAAATGCATGATTGGCAAAGGGAAAACGGCCGACCTTAGAAGGCCAACCGTTGCCATTTCATCATTTCATCATAGCCACACGGGACGCGAATTCGTAGCCGTCCCTTCCTGATGCCAGCGACGAACCTGCGATTGCCGACCGCCACCTGGGGTGTGCAACCCGAGGATTTCAGGTGCGACCATGCCATGGGCAGCGTCAAACATAGCTTGCAAACCGCGTGGTCTCCCGCCTGGTCGACCTATCGGAAGACCCAGCGATAATCCAACCGTTCGTCCAAACCGTACTGGTCCAGGATGTACTTCTGTTGCTGTTCGTCCGCATAGGCTGGCACACCAAAGATGATCTTGTCATCGATTTGGTTCATCGTGTCCCCGGGACGATAGAAGTTCAATTGCAGGGCTTTGCGGCGATAAGGAGCCTCGGCACCCTCGCCGTCCTGCTGGAACGCATTGGTAAGACCGAAGACTTCGACTGACACAAAGTCCAGGTTGGGATCGACATCTTCCCAAGTCGCGACGCCCCAAATTCCGTCGCCCGCATCGTCGCCGACGAAGGGAACCTTCACTCGCGAAATCTCGACCGAGTTGTACAAAGGTGCGGTGATCTGTTCGCGAATTTTGATCTTATCGACGGCGGTGGGCAGAATCTGGTCAACGTACTTCTTGCCACTGACCTGGTCACGCAGCGTCAACATGGGAAAGAATCGCCGCGAATCATAGTGAATCTCTTCGACCCGTTTGTAGATCGGCACACCGCCCACGGTGTCAGCAGCGGGCCGCAAATCGCCGCCTCGATAGCGGACACGATAAACCATGTACCAGACCAATTTTCGCTGCATCCGGCCGTCCGGCCGAGGCACATCCAGATAGATCTGGCGAAGTGGCTTGAAAGCGAATTCGAAAGCATAGATCTCGCGACGCAGGATGACTTGCTTGGCCATTTCGACCAAGGTTCGGCTGCGCGGGTCAAAGTGCGGTTCGTTGTTGGGGTGCGATTCACCGCCAAACTGGATCTCGGGATGGCTGTCCAGCAAGGACTGCAGCGTCTGTGGCCCGTCAAACGTCTCCTCGGGCTCCGGAGCCGGCGGAATGACCCGCAACACGCCGGGCGCAAAGCGACTTTCCTCGGTCGTCGACGGATCTTTCTTCGTAACATCCTGGGCTAGCACCAATGGTGTCAGTCCATGCGTCACTAGCGTTGAGATCACAACGAATAGGGCGAATCGTCCAAGAAACATCATTTGATACCGTCGAATTCAATTACCGAAAACGGCCGTTGGGAAAGCCAAATAGCCACCGCCAGCCGAAACGGGCGAGCCGTGTTTATTTCAAGTCACTCGCTGATTGTACTTCGACCTGATTGGAATCGCGCTGATTTGCCCGGGCAATTCGCGTAGGTCGGTCGGCCGCCGTGCTTTTCGTCACCGCTTCGGGCTTCGGTGAACGCCGTTCCAGCAGCCGAAGCGAGGCCCCCAACTGGTGATCCGAACCGGCAAACGTCGCCGAATTTTTGGCCTCCATCGTGAACGTCGCCAACACTCGGCGGCCCGAATCGTCCGACAAATGCATCAACATCCACTGGATCGGGACCCCTTCGACGGCTCCGGTCGCGGTCACCCGCAATACTCGCAGGCCCGTCTCGCTGGCCCGTTCTTCGGCGGAAACCAGATCGGCCAACTGTTCGCCCAACGTCTTTCGAATGTCTTCCTGAAACGCTTCCAAGGTCCACTGCGTTCCGGCGGGCAGCGACGCCAAGGGCCGGAAATCGCACTGGGCGATGCTGCGATCGTCTTCGATCATCCGCATCATCGCGGCCCCAGGAACGTCCGTCATCATCCGCCAACGGCGATCCATCAGGACGCCCAGGCCCAATTCGTTGCTCTTCAGATCCACGTACAAACGTTCTTCGGGAATCGGGCCATTGGCGACGGAAGTGGTCGCCTTGGCCGCCAGCGCGATCGGCTTGTCCAGCGGTTTGCGAAGCATTTTGATGGTCGCCGATACATCGAACCCAGGCTCGGCCTTGCCGATCTCCCGAGTCTCGTGGACGGCCATCGCCAACCAAGTGCTGGCTCCCAATTTCCGATCGAAGGTCAGTTTGCCGACGGTGCGGATCATGGTCGGTACACCTTCGACCGAACCATGCACATTGCCAGTGAACTGGATCTTGGCCTGATCGGGCGTGATCTCGACGACTTCGCCGACCACTTCGGTCGCGTCCACCGACGACAAACCCAATACCGACAACATGGCGTCCGACGATGGCGAATACTTCGACCCCGTCGAGACCGCGGTGGTTGGCAATAGATCGTCCATGCCCAGACTGGACGCTGGCAGCCGCAGTAATTCCAGTTCGTCGCGGTCAAAGTAGTCGTCGACCGCATAGACCACTTCGGGCATGACATCCCGGCGAACCACCGTTTCGCGAACCGAATCACGCAGCTGGCTGTCTTTCTGTGTTCGATTCAGAGTTCTTTCACTTTTGGCAACGTGATAGTAGCGTTGGGCTGCGCGAATCCGCCCCGCACCCACCAACGATGGGTCTTCGCCCAACACACGTTCTTCGTAATCCATCGTCGCCGTGCTGGTGATCGGCAACTGCATGTCACTCTTGCGTGACACCAACGGATTTTTAGGCACGTTGACGTTGCCTTCGACTTCCAGTTCGACGCGCACCCGATACAGATCGTGTCGGCCGGTGGGCCGCAACATGACCGTCCGTCCGGCATCACCGGCCGCACAAGCGGATTCCAAGCCAAGCGGCCCAGCTCCCATGGTCGAAGCGGCCAAGGCCGAGGCAGCAAGAAGAAAACGACGGCGATCTGTCGAGATTCGATTCGATTGGACGGACATCGGCGACCGGGCGAAGTGAGAGTCATGAAACGACGGTATAGGTTCCATCGACCTTTCTCCCAAATCGGTTGAATCGAATATTCGGGGAACCTGTATCTCAACCGTCTCTCCGGACTGGTCCAACGATCATTCAGTGCATCGATCCGTCAACTTCCGGCGACTTTAAAATCCCACGCCCACCGCTTGCTAAGAGCACTTCGCCCCAAGGAATCGGACCGAACCAGAAGATCGTCGCGGCGGCGAAGATGATTCGGCACGCGAGTGTGTTAGGCGGAATCGTCGTGATGATCGAAATGGCGTCTGGTTGCCGGGTTCTAACGGTTGTAGCGATCGAAAAAGGGAGTGGCAGGGATGAAGCCTGAATGAGCTTCACTCTGGGGCCCGTCGTTTCGGCAATCCCTGATCGACGCCCTCGTTTTGGGGCTACCCCGGATAACCTTTTGCCTTGAGATCAACTTGAGCGAAAACAAAACAAATGGTGCAAACAGTTCGGGACATGACCTCGCCAACCTGTTTGCCGCAGCATTTGGCAGACTTGTCCGAGGCGTCACGGCTAGCGGATCATTGGTACTGTTGCAGTTTTGGATGCATCGCCGGGCAGCGAACGGTGGCGATGGATTGGGGGCGTGAAGGGCGATGGTCAACTGAGAACTCGGGTCACCAAGCAACTATGGTCGCCAAGCAACTATGGTCGCCAAGCAACTATGGTCGCCAAGGATCGGGGCCGCCGTCTTTGGGTTGCAGAAATTTGGCGTCGACGGTTTTGTACCACGCGTGCAGACGCTGGCGCATCTGATCGACTCGCTGCGGTTGCTGCTTGGCGAGGTCGGTTTGTTCACCCGCATCCCTGTTCAGATTGTAAAGATGGACTCGGCCGTCTTCGTATCGTTCGACCAACTTGTAGTCGCCCTCCCGAATGGCACCGCCCGGGATTCCACCTTGGTTGCTGTAATGCGGGTAGTGCCAGAACAACGGTCGTGGTTCCAACGGCTCGCCTTTCAAAGCGGGCAACAAATTGACTCCATCGATTTCATGATCCGGGGCAACGCCTGCGGCGGCAGCGACGGTCGGAAACAGGTCGATCGAACAGATCGGTTCGCTGCTGATCGAACCGGCCTTGGTGATTCCCGGATAGCGGACGATCCAAGGTTCGCGGATCCCTCCTTCGTAGACCCAACCTTTGCCACCGCGAAACGGCAGGTTGCTGGTGGGCGATCCTTCGCTGGTCGAAAGACCACCGTTGTCCGAGGTGAAGATGACGATCGTGTTGTCAGCCACACCGGAATCATCCAATTGCTTCAACACCTTTCCGACCGCTTCGTCCATGGCTTCGACCATCGCCGCATAGACCGCATGTTTCTGAAGGATTCGAACTTTCCGGGGCTGATCCCCCAGCACTTGTTCTTCGTCCGCAAATTCGATCCCGTTGATCGCAGCGGCCTTGGCCTTGTACTTTCCGACCAGATCCGGACGCCCCATCAGCGGAGTGTGTACCGAGTAGAACGACAGGTAAGCAAAAAAGGGCTGGTCCTTGTGATCAGCGATGAACTTCGCGGTTTCGCGTGCTAACCGATCGGGAAGATGGTCGCCGGCTGGACTCTCAACTTCTATCTGCGGGTTTTCGAACGGTGCAAAATACCTCTTACCAGTGTAGGGACCGCCACGATGGTATCCGCCAATGTTGACATCAAAACCACGATGCTGGGGATAGTATTCTTCACTGCTGCCCAGATGCCACTTGCCGGCAAAGAAGGTCGCGTAGCCGCCGGAACGCATCGCCTGGGCGATCGTGATTTCGTCCAACGGCATTTGATCGTTCAGGGGTGCCGGCCGAAAACGACCACTACGTGCACCGGAGAAGAAATTGGTTGCGTCGACGCGGCTGGGATACTTTCCGGTCATCAAGCTATAGCGAGTCGGCGAACAGACCGGGTTGGCCGCATAGCCGTCTGTGAAACGCATCGCCGAATCAGCCAACGAATCAATGTTGGGCGTTTCGTAAAAACAGTCAGCGTTGTTGGCGCCGATGTCCATGTACCCCAGGTCGTCCACCAGAAAAACAACCACGTTGGGTTTCTCTGCGGCAAAGCCAGCGGTCCGATCGCCACCCAATACCATCAGCCCGACGACCAGGGTTATCCCCATCGACCACAAAGACGACCGGGTTGGAATCCACGTCGCCCCGATGGCGTCCGGCGTGGTTGCCAGACGGGACCCGACGCCCTGGTGGATTGCGGCTGGTGTTGGATCAGATTTCATCGTCAACTTCGGATGCATTGTCAGACTTCCAAGCGGTGTTCTATCAACGAGCGATTCATCGCAATTCGACTCGGGGGCGTGTGGGTCCAGGTTCGTACTGATCCAGGCGACCGGGACGTTGAAATCCATGGACACGCAAGCGGACCAGCGCCCCCGACAGGAATTCCGGTGGGGGCAGCCCTGAAAGCCGATTTTCGATGAAGCCCCAGGTTAACCACTCCGAGTCTCCCGCTGGCACGCAGCGATCCGGGTGGCCGGACGCAAACCATCCTACCCATTCCCCCTATTCTTCGGCCCATTCGTCTTGGATGGGCCGGTGAGCGCCGGATTGGACCAGTCTAAATTTTCAATCGCGCGAAAATGTTACAAGCGGTGCCGTCAATTCCAGCAAGCCAGCCGGGCACCCCCAAACAGGAAAACGACACTTAAACTGTTTGGCGGACGAGACTTACGGTTCTACCGCAGCAAAAAAACCGAGATTTTTCTGGGTTTGGCGCGGAATTCCCTCTACCCTCCGCTGGTCAGTTGGGCATCTGGGAGGTTTTCACGGATTCGGATGAGCGTAAATCTGGCATCAAAGTCATCGACGATGACACCGATGCGACGATTTACACCGACAATTTCCGTGAACTTTGTGGATTTCTGGCGGGTCTTGGTTAATAACTACGCGGAATGATTGACGCGTAGTGGACAATGGAGTGGGCGACAAGGAGTCGCTCATGCGTGAGAAGGCAAAATCGGTGGTTACCAGGCTCTGGTAACGGGGGTGACCAGACGTGTCACGCCAATATCCGATTCGTTTATCACACCCCTGAAACAAATCGCTTTACGGATTGAGCGATACCCGGGCAAACATTTGGCAAGCAGTCGAGCGATCCGCCGGGGTCGCAGGGAAACGGAATCGACCGCAAACCAGCACTGGGAGAGATGGCGATGCACGAAGACTATCGCGACGCAAAGATCAAGGAACTTCGAGACCAACTGACTCGCTTTGCCCCGAAGGCAAAGAAGTTGGAACAGGCCTCGCTTACTGAAAAACTATACGGCGAGATCGAAGCCGATCGTTCATACGCATTTGATTATCTCTGTTTCCGGATCACCAATTATCGCCCCGAAAAGGCGAGCCGCCACAGCGTTGCCGAAGCCGACCTGAAGCACGATCTTCGCTTGTTGATCGAAGACCTCAGTGATTCCGCCGACGTCGAAGTGGGCGAGGTCGCTGAACCAGTTCATACCGTGGATGAACTGAGCAAGATGTTTCGTGTTTCCACCAAGACGATCAGCCGTTGGCGTGACGCTGGTTTGGTCAGCCGTCGATTGTTGTTCGGTGGACGCAAGCGAGTCGGTTTTCTGCACAGCAGTGTGGAACGATTTGTCGCCAGCAACCGGGACAAGATTCGTCGTGGCGAGCGTTTCAGCCAGCTGTCCGAGGACGAAAAAAGCGAGATGATCGAGCGTGCTCGACAGATGGTCGAAGGCGGCGCAAGTTTGTCCGAAGTGACCCGACAGTTGGCCTCCCAAATGGGCCGCAGCCCCGAAACGATCCGTTACACCCTGAAGAACTTTGACGCCGATCACCAGTCGTTGGCGATTTTCCCGAATCACCGCGGCGTACTAACCGAAGACGACAAGCGAGCGATTTTCAAGCTGTATACCCATGGTGCTTCGGTGCCACACTTGTGCAAACGTTTCAACCGTGCCCGCACCAGCATCCAACGAATTTTGCTGGACATGCGGTTGGATCAGATCGCCGAACTGCCACTCGATTACATCTTCAACGAAGACTTTGACGATGCATCGCGTGAAGCCGAATACCTTGGTCCGCTGCCCGAGCCAGCGACGGCACCGCGGAAGGTTCGCGTTCCTACTGGTTTGCCCAGTTATCTGGCAGCCTTGTACGACGTCGCACTGCTGACACGCGAACAGGAATACCACTTGTTCCGCCAGATGAACTATTACAAGCACAAAGCCAGTCGGTTGCGTGATAGCCTGGATTCGGCTGACAGCAACAAGACGGCGATCATGGACGAGATCAACGATCTGTACGAAGCCGCAGTGTTGGTGAAGAACAAGATTGTGCAAAGCAACTTGCGTTTGGTGGTTTCGATTGCCAAGCGGCACGTGGCCAGCACGGATGATTTCTTTGGGTTGGTGTCGGACGGCAACATGTCGTTGATCCGAGCCGTCGAGAAATTTGATTACTCGCGGGGCAACAAGTTCAGCACCTATGCGTCATGGGCGATCATGAAAAACTTCGCTCGCACCATTCCAAGCGAATTCAAGCATCGCGATCGATTCCGCACGACGACCGAAGAATTGTTCGTGTCGCGTCAGGACGAACGGGTGGATCCCTATGCCGAAGAAACCGTTCAGAAGACGCGGCAACGCGAACTGTCGAAGATCCTGAACCGACTCGACGAACGCGAACAGAAGATCATCACCGCTCGCTTCGGACTGGGCCGCGGCAGCGAACCGTTGACGCTAAAAGAAGTCGGCGCAGAAATGGGCGTTACCAAGGAACGCATCCGCCAATTGGAAGCCCGTGCGTTGACGAAGCTGCGTGAAGCAGCCGACGAAGCGAAAATCGATATCGAATTGGGCGCCTAGGGCCAAGGGCCGACCCTGCGGCCATCTTCGGATCCGACATCACGCCAAGCTGGAACCTGTTCCAGCTTGGCTTTTTTTGTGGACCGTCGGTAACCATCCCGGCCGGGTCGGTAACTAGCGATAGAGAGTCTGTGGTCTGACCTGTGGATCTGCCTGTGAAATCCGCGGGGATGTAGATCCCCCGACAACCGACCTGGCATTTGCTAAGCTGACCTTCACACTTCCGTGATCGCCATTGCCAGAACTCGCCTCTTTTCGATCAGATCAGAAACCATGGAAAAACGTCCACTTGCCGGCACAGATCTAGAATTGCCCGTCTTGGGATTCGGAGCCTCGTCGATCGGTGCCGAGTTTCGACAGATCGATCTCGGCGACGCCTTGAAGGCCGTTCATGTAGCGTTGGATCGCGGCATGAACTACATCGACACCGCGGCCTATTACGGTCGGGGGATGAGCGAGTTGATGTTGGGGCGGGTGCTGCCCGAGATCCCGCGAGATTCCTACGTGCTGAGCACCAAGCTGGGCCGATTCGCCCCAGCCCACTTTGACTTTTCGGCGCGCCGCGTGGCCGAAAGCATCGACATGTCCTTGGAACGGATGCGGATCGATCACATCGACATGGTGTTCTGTCACGACATCGAATTTGTCGACCTGAACCAAATTGTCGATGAAACGCTGCCGGCACTGCGTGAACAGGTTGCCAAGGGAAAGGTCCGTTACATCGGCGTCAGCGGCTATCCGATGAAGATCTTCACCGAGATGATCGAGCGCACCGACATCGACGTCGTGCTGACCTACAACCATTACACGCTTCAGAACGACATGGCGTTGTCGTTGGTCGAACCCTGCAAAGCCAAGAACGTAGGCCTGATCAATGCCGCCCCATTCTCGGCTCGTCTGTTGACCAGCGCACCGCTTCCAGAGTGGCACAAAGCAACGCCGGAAGTCCGCGAAGTTGCCGCCCAAGCAGCCGCCCACTGCAAAGCCGCGGGAACCGACATCGCCAAACTGGCACTGCAGTATTCCTGCGCCAATCCGTCCTTTGCCAGCTGCGTGACAGGATCGGCGAACCCTGATCGAGTGTCGCAGTGGTGCGATTGGTTAGCCGAACCGATGGACGAGAAGTTGGTGGCCGAAGTCAAGGAAATCTTGAAGCCGATTCACAACTGGGTCTACGTCGAAGGCCGCCCCGAAAACAATGACGCGTAAACGTCAACCGTGGCCTGCGCAGGAAGAGATCGACGCGTCGGACCACTAACATCCTTTGATCTTCCCGCCGTGCTGCGCAGTTGCGTTGGACGGCTTACCGGTAAAGAAGCAACATGAAATCCTGCATCACCATCAGTCTTGTCGAAGAAGCTCGCGGTGGCCCGTTTGTCCTTTGGGACGGTCTTGAAAAGTCCATCGACTTTGCGGCCGAACTGGGTTACGACGCCGTCGAAATCTTCGCGCCCGGTGTCGAAGTCATCGACGCGGACGCCTTGGGAAAGATGCTGGACAAGGCTGGCTTGAAATTGGCGGCCTTGGGAACCGGTGCCGGTTGGGTCAAACACAAATTGCAATTGGCCGACCCCGATGCTGGTCGTCGTGAAGAAGCTCGTAAGTTTGTGCGAACGATCATCGACTGTGCCGGTCAATTTGGTGCCGCAGCGATCATCGGGTCCATGCAAGGCCCCAGCGGTCATACCGGCGACGCAGATACCGCACGAGGCTATTTGTGCGAAGCGTTGGAAGACGGCGGATCGCATGCAGCCCAGTACAACGTACCGCTGATCTACGAACCGCTGAACCGATACGAAACGCGTCAGTGTTGTACCGTCGCTGATGGTGTATCGATGTTGGAATCGCTTTCGACCGACAATGTTCGATTGCTGTGCGACCTGTTCCACATGAATATCGAAGAAACCAGCATCGCCGACGCATTGATCGCCGGTGGAAAATGGGTCGGTCACATCCACTTTGTCGACAGCAACCGCCGTCCGGTTGGACTGGGGCACATGCAATACGGGCCAATCATCACAGCCTTACGCCAGATCGGATACGACGGATATCTGTGCGCCGAAGCGTTCCCCTACCCCGACCCGCACGAAGCAGCCCGCCAGACCATGCGTGCGTTCAAGTATTGGACACAAAGCTAGTCCAGCACCGGCAAGGGGCAAAACCTGAATCGCCGTGATCGGCAACGGTCACGGCGACGGCACGAAATCAGCGGATTTGGGTGTCATCACGGGCGATTGAGCGCTGGCGGGTCAATTGATGTGTCGGCTGTCGGCTGGGCCTGGGTATAATCGAGACGAACGCCCTGCCCTATCTTTCTTCGGAGAGCCCACCATGCCTGTGATCTGCCTGCCAACGATTGGCCGTCTAGCGGTCCGCTGTTTCGAAGTCCCCCGCGTCGCGATAGTCGCGATCGCCGTGCTGGGATGTTCGTCGCTAGCCGTGGCTCAGCAGGACGAAACCGGCGGCGGGAACGGCGTCAAAGTCATCGATCAGTCCAGCAGTGCCGCGTCGAAGGCCAAGGGCGAGATCAATTTTGATGATTTGAAGTTCGACATCGAAAAGGACGCGGCCTTTGCCCCCCGGATGCTTAGCCCGGACGTGAAGAGCCTGGACGGCAAGAAAGTGAAGCTGCGTGGCTACATCTTGCCCGCGACGCTGTTCAAAGAAAAAGGCATCAACCAATTTGTGCTGGTGCGAGACAACCAAGAATGTTGTTTTGGCCCGGGTGCGGCCCTGTTCGACTGCGTGATGGTTCAGATGATGCCGGGCCGGACCACGGACTTCGTCACCCGCCCGGTCACCGTCGAAGGCAAGTTCAAGATCGACACGGAAACCTACAAGTACCCGACCGGTGTGGGTCCCAAAGGGGCAACCCACTTGGCGATTTTCCAGATCGACGGCATGTCGGTCAAATAACGGCGAGTGCTTTTGCAGGCATGAAAACCAGAGCCTGGCCGGCGCCGAAGCCGCCAAGATTTTGGATGTGAACCGCCAGCCCGATTCAAGCGTCCGGCCGCGACCAAGCGGATGAAAATCCCCCGCTATTCGGGTCAACCACTACGGTCGGTATCACGCGCCCGGCGACCAACCTGGTTTTGGCATGTCGTTGATTTCGGGTGGATCGTGCCCGCGTAGCGTGTCGATTTTGGCAGACATCTCGCGGACCGATTCCGCATCGACCAACGGGTGCAGCGTGACGCGGAACGATTCGGTTTCACCGCCGGCGATTTCAACGACGCGACCATGCGATTCTTCGAACTCGCGTGTGTTGGGAAAGTTGGTGGCCGGTTCCATCCCGGTGACGTACCCATCGCTTTGGGCAGCGGTATTTTTCCACAAGATGAATCGCGACAACCCTTTGGTGTTGAAGGTCACGCCCAGTCCGGATTCCCCGTCCGCGGCACGGAGCATTGCCGAGGTCATGCGGCTTTCATTGCTGCGCAGCTTGGCAAAATACACTCTTTCGCTGTAACCCTGCTGAGGTGGGCCAAATTGATTCCACTGATCCATTTCGCTTGCCGATAGAGAGTCCTTTGGTGCAAGCGTTTCGATCGGGGCCTCCAGTGTGGCTCCGTCACCAAGGACCGGCGAACCGACGTTGATGTGGTACAGCAACTGCATCTTGGTCGGCGTCGACAGGTCGTTTGTCACGTCGTCGAGCAGTTCGATATCCGCACTGCCGGCATGAAACCGAATCCGACTTCGCAGCCGCAGCCGCTTGATGAACAAACGCGATTCCAACATTTCGCCAATCACTTCGATCCGCCCGGATGCCTCGTCGAATTCGATCGACAAGGATGTGGCGGGCAAATTGGCGATCCGGCCGTGCAGCGGGTACACCAAAGTCCCCTGTGCATCGTGTTGGGGGGCCCCATTGCTTTCCAGGCCACAGCGAACGACCAATTCGTCAAATCCCTCCAGCCACCCGATGCCGCTGGGGTCAAAGATCGGCACCTGGTCGGGGTGCACAGGCCCAGCGACGGGCGAATTCCATCCGAACGCGACGTCCCCGGCGTTTAGACGCCAAATGGACATGCCCCGAGTCGGTAGAATCATGGCACGGACCTTGCCGGTGTCGATTTCGATGACTTCGACCTGATCCGCCGGCCCGCCTACGAATCGCCCGTAGCGGGTTTCGATATTTCCCAACCGAGTTTCGATTTTCATCGATAGCGGCGAATCGGGAAACCAATGAATCGATTGGGCGGGATCGCGGTGGCTGCGGGCTGAAACGGTTTGCGTGGGCATAAATCAGGTCAACCAAGTTGGAAATCGACGGACATCTAGATCAGACTCGCTGCGACAATCGAGCATTCTTGCCCCAGCCAGGGACAGGTAATAAAACATTTGCCACCGCCTGACGCTACCGAACGGCAAAGAAAACAACTTTCATCTTCAGTCAAACCTTTCAATAAAGTCAATCCAGCAATGAGCAACGTCAAACTTGATGAAGGCCTGATCCAGGGCGATAGCGTTTCCGCCCTCTTGGACGCAGCCATGAATGATGGTGACGGTCTGCTGCGGCTGACCCCCACTTGGGTGCCCCGGTCGTTCCTGCACCCCGGCCGACGAATCAAGTTGCACCCTGGTGACTATTACCGATTTGGCGCCGACCGGGGCGGGATCGACGAACGCTGGTTCGGCAGCACGACCGAAGCGGCCAACGAAGGCCGTGTTTGGCACGAAGGGCTGAGTTTCTGTTTGCACGACGGAAAGAAATTCTTGCTGCGTGATGCCGTGGCCGAACGTGGTGCCGACCTGGTTGGCAAAAGCATCTACGACAAATACGAACGTTGGCCGGTGTATTCGAAGTTCTTCGACAACATGGGCCCGATTCCCCACCACATGCACCAAAGTTTCGAAGACGCCGCTTTGGTTGGCCAAGAGGGCAAGCCGGAAAGTTATTACTTCCCACCACAACTGAACAACGTCGACAATAACTTTGCCTACACGTTCATGGGCTTGGAACCCGGCACCCAACCGGAAGACGTACGCCGTTGCCTAGAAAACTGGAACGCAGGCGACAACGGCATCCTGGACCTCAGCCGCGCCTACCGACTGAAACGGGGCACCGGATGGTTGATCCCACCCGGCGTTCTGCACGCCCCCGGATCGCTGTGCACGTATGAACCCCAATGGGGCAGCGACGTGTTCGGTATGTATCAATCGATCGTCGAAGGTCGCTACGTGCCTTGGTCGCTATTGGTCAAGGATATGCCCGAGGACAAGCACCAAGACCTGGACTTTATCGTTGGGCAATTGGACTGGGACAAGAACGTCGACACGCACTTCAAAAACAGCAACTACCTCGAACCGGTGCGTGATGAAGAACGCAGTGGCGACGGGTACGAGGATCTTTGGATCGTGTACGGCACGGTCGAAGGACGCCAACTGTTTAGCGCCAAAGAACTGACCATCCAGCCCGGGGCAAAGTGCACCTTGAAGGATGGCGGAGCCAGCAGTTGGATCACCGTCCAGGGTCGCGGCCGGATCGGCAAACTGGATCTTCAAACGCCCGCGATGATTCACTTTGGCGAAAACACGACCGACGAAGTATTCATCTCGCACACCGCGGCTACCGCGGGCGTCGAGATTGAAAACTTGGGTTCAGAGCCACTGGTCGGATTGCGTTACTTTGGCCCCGATTCACACGCCAAACTTCCCAAAGCAGGAAACTGATCCTCGTCGTCGAAGGATTCGCAGCCCTCCGAGTGCTGCTTCACCCTCGTTGTTACCCAGCAGCCCAGCGCCGCCGAAAAGCCTTGTGTTTTTCGGCGGCGAACGTCCTCGAAACCCAACATGATTCCTATGACCAACCATCCCAACCAATTCCCGAAACTTCACAACGCGGCTTGGCCAGGCGTCGTCGGTAAAGGCGGCGAGGGCGACGATCCCTGCATCCCGTTGGACGACATGCTGGATATGACGGCGGCTGCAGAAGTCGATGGACGCAAGTTCGATGGCGTCGACATCTTCCTGTTCGATCCGCACGTGTCGATCGACGCGACCGACAAAGAACTGGAATCATTGGCCGACCGGGTTCGCAGTCGCGGACTGGTCATCGGCAGCGTGGTGGCCCCGGTTTGGGAACCAACCGGCGGCGGACCAGCGGCAGGCGATTCCGATCAGGTCGAAGCGTTCCTGACACAGGTGCGTAAGGGCTGCACGATCGCCAAAAAACTGCGTGAACTGGGCGTCCGCCCCTACGGCGTGGTGCGGCTGGACACGGCCACTTCGGTCGAAGAATGGGTCAAAGATCCCGATGCCAATCAATCCAAGATTGCCGACACGTTGAAGGCCGCCTGCGACATCGCCGAAGAGTACGACGAACGCTTGGCCGCCGAAGGCGAAATCTGCTGGGGCGGGATGCAAAGTTGGCGCAAGATGGTCGACCTGTTGGAACGAGTCGGTCATCCGGAACGATTCGGGTTCCAGGCCGACATGGCGCACACGTTGTTGTACCTGCTTGGCTACAACGCTCCCGAAGACGCCATCCTGCCACAGGACTTCGATTGGAACGACAAGGAAAAGAAAGCCGCCGCGCTGAAGGAACTGACCCACGCGCTGCGTCCTTGGACGATCGATTTCCACGTCGCCCAAAACGACGCAACCGTTCACGGTACCGGGTCGCACGACAAGACCGGACGACACTGTTTGCCCAACGATCCCAACGGCAAGCTGGACATCGCTACCGATGCCGGTCATTGGCTGCGTGACGAACATGGCGATGTGTTGAAGACCTGTCGTCACATTTGTTGGGACGGCTGCATGTTCCCCAACGAAGTGATGACGAAACCCGACACATGGAACAGCATCCTGGCAGCCATGTTGTCGGTCCAGGACGCCCACGGCTGGAACGAGTAGGAAGCTCTCGATTTCAACGACCTATCCCATTTTCGTGCATCGCGATCGATTCGGTTCGCGATGCCTCTCGTCTACTTCCATTTGATTTCTGCAAGACACTATGAAACCTCTGAATATCGGATTGATTGGCTACGGCTTCATGGGCCGTACGCACAGCAACGGCTACAAACGCGCCAACGACTTTTTCCCTGAACTTCAGCAACGCCCGGTGCTGAAAGCCGTCTGCGGACGCAACGCCGAAAAGGTCCAAGCCTTTGCCGACCAATGGCAGTACGAGTCGATCGAAACCGACTGGAAGGCGTTGATCGCACGCAAAGACATCGACGTGATCGACATCTGCACGCCCAACAATTCGCACGCCGAGATCGCGATCGCGGCAGCCGAAGCGGGCAAGATGATCCTGTGCGAAAAGCCGCTGGCGCTGAACCCTGAACAGGGCGAGCGGATGTGCGAGGCGGTCGAGAAGGCCGGCGTTCCCAACATGGTCTGGTACAACTATCGCCGCGTACCCGCCATCACGATGGCGAAGCAATTGATCGACGAAGGACGGCTGGGCAAGATCTACCACTACCGATCCAATTTCTTGCAAGACTGGACGATCAGCGAAGACCTGCCTCAGGGTGGCGCGGCGCTATGGCGTCTGGATGCTGCGGCGGCCGGATCCGGAGTCACGGGCGATTTGCTGGCCCACTGTATCGATGCAGCTCTGTGGTTGAACGGGTCGATCAAAGACGTGACCGCCATGACCGAAACGTTCGTCAAAGAACGGATGCACAGCGAAACCGGCAAGGTTGAACCCGTCAGCATTGACGATGCCTGTTCGTTCATGTGTCACTTCCAAAACGGTTCGCTGGGACTGTTCGAATCGACGCGTTATGCCCGTGGCCACAAAGCGCTCTTCACGTTGGAAATCAATGGGCACGACGCTTCGCTGCGTTGGGACCTGCACGACCTACACCGTTTGGAAATCTTCGACAACAACGACGAAGGCAGGCTTCGTGGTTGGCGTTCGGTCCATGTTTCGGACCACTCGGGCGATCAACCCTACATGGACAAATGGTGGGTCCCCGGTTTGCAAATCGGATACGAGCACACCTTCGTGCACCAAGTCGCCGATTTCATCGCTGCGTTGGACAAGGGCGAAACGGCGCATCCAAACTTCCGCGACGCGTTGGAGACTCAACAGGTCTGCGATGCAGTGCTATCGAGTGCCAAAGAAGGCCTCTGGAAGAACGTCTAGCCGACAGCGGACGATCTACCATGCGTTGTGTTCCAGCCGCATCTGCGGACCGATCGTTTAGCCGCGTGGGCATCGCCCCGCGCGAGCATCCGAACAAACGCGCGGCCCGCTGGGCACGCGGCTAAACGACAGCGGACGAGTGACGAGACGTCAAGCCGATACGGTTTCCGCTGGCGTCGAAATCTCGATCGTTCGCAGGTCACTTAGTTGCCATGGCAACGTGACCCAGAACGAACTGCCGCGGCCAAGTTCGCTTTGAAAGTCGACTTCGCCGCCAAGCAGTTTGGCAAGTTCTTTGACGATCGAAAGCCCCAAGCCGGTGCCGGAATACTCGCGTGTGAGCCCTTCGCCGTCGAGCACCTTTCGGCTCTGGCGGAACTTTTCGAAGATGATCGGCTGGTCTTCTTCGGCGATGCCCACGCCGGTGTCCGTGACTTCCAAACGGAATCGGCCGCGATCCAGGTTGGTGACCGACACCGTGATCATGCCGCCTTCGGGCGTGAACTTGATCGCGTTGGACAACAGGTTGTTGATGATCTGCCCCAATTTGTTGGGATCTTGGTGTGCCTGCGGCAATCCCCCGGGCACCTGCACCGACAGCGATATGTTTTTGTCTTCGCTTAGCGAATGGATCATGTCGCATTGGGCCGACACCAAGCGGGCCAGATCGAAGTCGCTGCGTTTGACTTCCATCTTGCCTGCCTCGACCTTGGCCAGGTCCAGGATGTCGTTGATCATTTCCAACAGCAGTCGACCGCTCTTTTGGATATTCGACGCATACCGTCGCTGTTTGTCGTTCAACGAATCGATGCCCTGCAGCACTTCGGAAAACCCAATGATGCTGTTCAGTGGCGTGCGAAGTTCATGACTCATGTTGGCCAAGAAGTCGCTCTTCAAGCGGTTGGCCTCGTACAGCTGCAGGTTCAACTGAGCCAACTGATCGACTCGAGCATCCAGTTCTTTGTTGACCTCTTGGATTTGATCTTGAGTCTCGGTCAAGTGACGAAGCATCCGGTTGAACGCGTCTGCCAGTTCGCGGAATTCGTCTTCGGTTTCGATCACCGCACGCTGGTTGGTATCCCCGTGGGTAATCGCATCACTGACGTCGCGAAGGTGATACATCGGGTACAGCACCAAGTGACGTACGATCGCGTGCAACACAAATAAAGTCACGGCGATGATCAACATGCACAATGAAACGACGATCGCGCGGATCATCGTCGTCAACTGGTTTGTCAGTTCATAAGGCATCGTGACCTTCATCACGCGGAACGGATACTGTTGGGCCAATTTGACCGGATCTTCGTCGTTGTCCAACGAAAACGTTCCCGGCAACGAATGGCACGACATGCAATCATGCGTGAAGAAGATCGGTGTGTAGTAGACGAACCGACCGTCGACCGGACCGACTTCGTCAAAGACCGGCTCGGTCATCGAGATCAGGCTGGACCCGATTTGGTTCATCGGCTTGTCTTCGGCAAGATCCAAAGGCGTCGACACATCGGGTCGATCGACGGCGATGCGCTGGGCCAGCCGGTTGCGAAATTTGGCTTCCAGATCATCCAAGCGTGCAATTTCTTCTTCGCTGTGCGGCAAGGCGATCGCCGGTAGATTCACGTACTGGACCGGGTCCTTGAGCGCCATGATTTCGAAATCGATGTTCGATTCCAGCTTCTCGTACTCTTCGTCGAACAGGATCCCGCGCAGTCCCGTCAGCACTTCTCGTTTGGAACGGACCAGATCGCTGGCCAGGTCGGCCGACCAGATCGCGTCGTTGTGAAGCCGCAGGACCTCGTTGGCGTAAAAATCTCGCGCGCGCGTTCGGGTGGTGTTCTTGACCAATTTCTGGCCCAACATCTCTACGACCAAGAACGCCCCAAACATCAAAACCATCAGCGCTGAACCGAAGAACAGAAGGCACTTCCGTTCTAAGCTCATCGACGAAAACAGGCCTTGGATCAGGCGAATCATCAGCATTGGTCCGTTGGAGAACCTATCCACCCCCCCGCCGCGGTGGTGAAGGTGTCCAGGTCATTGATCACAATCGAGTCCGTCTGGTTCGGGCTCGAAACGGCGAGTTTGACGGATTCCTCGCTTGGGCGGCACCCGAATTCGGTCGCTACGATCGGCAAAATCGAAACCCAACAACCCAACCATCGTATATTAGCCAGCCCTCGCTTCTTGCCGCCCGATTTTCGTGCAACTAGCATGAGGGCTGCGTAAAGCACCAAACCCACGGAAATTCCCCTACTCGATCAGGGTGCTTCGAGCCGATCCCTCGAAGCGCCGACCAGTAATCTGCAGCAAGACTGCAGAGGAGCCAAAAATTAGCTATGAATCGTACGATTCGACAAACCTTTCAATGGTCTCTCGTCGGCGTTCTGACCGTCATGCTCGGCGCCAGCCCTGTTTCGGCCGGTTGGTTGCGAAGCCACTTGAAGTGCAAGCATGCGGCCAAGCCTTGCCAACCAGCCTGCCCGACTGTTCCTGCGTGCCCGCCTGTGGTGGTTCCGTGTTGCCCACCGCCGACCGCCTGCTGTGAAGCACCCGTCCAAGCGACTGGGATGCAATCGGATTCGTGCTGTGGCGGTGCAACCTCGTCAATCGACATGGGCATCCCCATGGGCGAAGTCATCATCGACGGATCGATCATCGAATCACCGATGATCCATGGTGATGTGTATCACGAAGGCGTGATCATCGACGCGATGCCAAGCGAGCACACGCACGACGCTGGCGATTCGACTTCGCATGAATCGGCACCGATCGATTCGCCTTCGGACGCTGCCCCCAGCGCCGATCGCGAACCGGCTCCGACCCCAGACCCGGTCGCATCGGAACCAGCAGTCGCCGAACCGGCCGCAGCGGAACCGGAAACAGCGGAACCGGCACCTGCCGTGACCGAACCGATGCCTGCCGAGCCAGCCGTTACGGAACCAGCTCCTGCCGAGCAGGCACCTCCGATGCCGGCCGAAGATGCTGCGATGCCAGCTGACGATCTGTTTGGCGCCCCCGAAACCGACCCGGCTCCGGCTGACCAGCCTGCTGCGGATCCGTTCGGCGCCCCCTTGGATCAACCTACCGAAGCACCCGCCGCCGACGATCTGTTTGGCGCCCCAGCCACCGACGCGGCTCCGGCCGACCAGCCAGCTGCGGACCCATTCGGCGCCCCCTTGGATCAGCCTGCCGAAGCACCTGCCGCTGACGACCTGTTTGGTGACCCAGCCGGCGATGCGGCCCCTGCCGATGCACCGATGGACGACTTGTTCGGCGACCCATCATCGGAAGCTCCTGCCGAAGCGCCCATGGACGATCTGTTTGGATCGCCAGCCACCGAAGCTCCGGCCGAAGCACCCGTCGATGACTTGTTTGGCGACCCAGCCGGCGATGCGGCTCCTGCCGATGCACCGATGGATGACCTGTTCGGCGACCCATCGGGCAGCGACGCGGCTCCTGCGGAAGCTCCCACCATCGACGATCTGTTTGGCGACCAACCGGCCGGTGATGCACCAGCCAAGGAAACCAACGTCGACGATATCTTCGGCAGCAGCCAAGCGGCTCCCGCCCAAGAATCCAGCGACAGCATGCTGGACGACCTATTCGGCGAATCGGAAAATTCAAGCTCCACCGAAGCGGCTCCTGAGATGTCCATCGAGGACCTGTTCGGTGCCAACGGTTCGGTGAACACGAACTCGGTCCAAGAGCTACCGGTTCCTGCCGAGTCAGCGACCCAAGTCGTATCGGCGATCGACCGTTCGATCGATCCTTTGACAGACACTCGTGTCCGCACCTGGATCGACAACACCGGCAGTTTCCATGTGGACGGAAAGCTGATCGAGATCAACGACGACAACATTCGTTTGTTGAAGTCCAACGGTCGCACCTGCACCGTGCCACACAGCCGTTTGTGTGATGCCGATGCCGCCTATGTTTCGGCTCTGCAGGCCAAGATCAGCGCCTCGCGGATCGCCATGCTGACCAGCAGCAAGTAGACCAGCGTTTGGCCGATCGCCATGCTGAATGTCAGCAACTAGATCTCGCTTGACGATTGCGAAACAATGAACCGAGTCCGGCCTTGTCAGGTGGGACTCGGTTTTTTTGTGGACCATCGAAACCGGTCACCGGCTACAACCAGCGTCCCGATCGTCGCCGATCCATCATTCATTTCAACTTTCTGTGTGGCCGCCATGCATGACGAAACTGTCCGGCTGATGCACTATGACCCTCGTTGGAAACAAGAGTTCGAACAAACTCGCAGCAGTATCCTGTTCAGCTGCGAAGGTTGGGTCACCGGTGTCCAGCACGTCGGCAGCACCGCGATCTCGGGTTTGATCGCACGTCCGACGATCGACGTGATCGCCACGGTCCGCGACCGGGACGGGTTGGCCCCGGCCAGGATGCTGATCGAAGGTTTGAACTTTCGATGCGAAGATTCAGCAAATTGGGCAGCCGAAGCGATCACTCTGTGCAAACCTCGCAGCCCCCCGGCGGGGCAACCCGACCCGACCCATCGTGTGATGTTGGTTCAGGAAGGGTCGGAACTGCTTCGTCGTGCCATCCGGCTGCGTGATTTTTTCCGCAGCCACCCCGAAACCGCCATTCGATGGGAAGAAACCAAGGTCGCCAGTTGGCGGGACTGCGAGGGCGACCTGCACCGCTACGAATCGGACAAAGCGATCTTTCTGGCACATTTGTCGGACCAACTGGATGCCGCCGAAGGGGGTGACTGACCGCACAGTGGCCCCATCGGCGCAACGAAATTTGGCGGTCGACATGAAGGAAATACGCCTCTGAGATATACTCGGCCTCTCCGTTTTCCTCTTGATCGAATCTGACTTCATTTATGCCCCGCAGCCGACTCGGACCACTGGCGATCGAATCGAAGCTCGGCGATCACCCGTCGCAAAGCTGTGTGTGGCGGGCCGTCCACGTGCAATTGAAAAAGGCGGTCGCGGTCAAAGTCTTTTCGGCGCCGTTCGGCGGCACCCCCGAAGCGAGGGCCATCTTTGCATCCGAATGGCAACGGCTGAAAAAGCTACAGCACCCCGCGCTTGCCAAGTGTTTTGGCGGCGGATTCGAGGAAACCGACGCCTATCTCGCCTACGAACTGCTCGAGGGCGAGACGCTTGCGGCGCAGCTGGAACGCCGCGGCCGTTTGTCGTGGGAATCCGTGCTGGACATGGCCGAACCGCTGGCATCGGCGCTCGAATACTTGCACACCAAAGACATCGTCTATGGTCGGCTAGAACCGGACAAAATCATGTTCGCCGGTCTCAGCCCCGTGTTGATCGACATCCGGATCGAACGAAATTCGTCGCCCTTCCGCACCAATCGACCACCGAAAGCCGCTGAGCTTGCGCTGCGGGCTCCCGAACTAGCCACCGACCCAAATGCGGTTTCCCCTGCGACCGACCTGTATGCCCTTGGTGCGACCTTGTACCTGGCCCTGACCGGCCGTCCGCCAGCCGCCGGCGACACGATCGAAACGGTGACCCAGTCGGTCATCGACCAGATGCCGCCGTCGCCCGCGTCGCTCGTGATGGAATGCCCGGTCTGGCTAGACAAGTTGGTGATGCAATTGCTGCAGAAGCAACCCGGATCACGCCCCCCCAATGCCGGCGCCGTGATTTTAGCGCTCGGTGAAGTCCGACGGCGGTCGATGTCCCGGTCCGGGGTCGCGGAACATGCATCGTCGGGATTCAGTCCATTGGCGGTCACCGACCAACGTGACCGCGACGTGGCCCGCGAACTGCTAGGCCGTGAAGCGATCGACTTGGATGATGACAAGGTTCCCGACGGGACGCCCTGGCATGACCGGCCGCTGGTTTTGATCGCCGGGCTGTTCATCGTCGCGGGACTGTTCGCCTATCTGCTGTGGCCCCTGAACGAAGACCAGATGCGACAGAAGGCGGACGACCTGCTGACCCAGCAATCTCGCAGCGCGATGAACCAAGCCAAACAGGCCTACCTGGTACCGATGCTGGAAAAGTATCCCGAGGGTGTGCACGCTAATTGGGCCAAAGAACAGATTGACCGCGTCGACATGTACCAGGCGGAACATGCCTTGGAAGTCAAACTGAAACGCAACCTGCCCCTGCAAAACGAAGGCGAACGGCTGTACGCCGAAGCCAGCCAATACGAACGATTCGGTGACGCGGCGACCGCATTGGACCAATATCGATCGATGCAGACGCTGCTGGGCGATGATCCCCAATATCGACCGTTCGTCAATCTGGCCCGGCGACGCATCGCACGCATCGAAATCGAAGGCGTCAATGCTGATGAAGCGTCGCGAATGATCGATAGCAAACTGTCCGAAGCCGACGAACTGTTCGCCAGCGGCAAGGTCGTGGCCGCTCGCAAAATCTGGTACAGCATCGTCGAACTCTATGACAACAACGACAATGTCGCGCCGCTGGTCGAAAAGGCGCAGTCACGATTGTCAGGCAATGCCAACCCTTCGGGAACCGAGTGATGCAACACGATACGGAAGAACCGATCGAAGCCAGACTAGTCGAAGAACCAGCCAAGTTTTTGGACAACAAGTGGGCGGTGATTGCGGTCCTGTTCGCCGTCACCGGATTTCTGGGCATCCCGCTGCTGTGGATGAACAAGAATTTCAGTTCGACCGAACGCATATCCTGGTCGATCGTGATCACGATCTATACGTTCCTGTTGATCGCCGGCGCCGCGGCCATCTGCATGTGGAGCTACAGGCAGATCACCGGTGGTTGATTGAGTTAGCAACGAGCGATCAAAAAGTTGGGCAGTCCTTAGCCTAGAGAGGGCGACAGATCGTTGCCGGTGGCGTGAGCCACTGGTCCACGAATCGCTATCGGACACATCGGTACACGAACGCCGGCGGCAGGTTTTTCCACACCGTGTGACTTCGCTGGACCTGCGGAAAGGTGTTTTTTAGCCGCCGGGAAAAACGCATTCCGGCTGGCAGCACGACTCCCTGCCAATAGGCGAACGTGGCGAACTGCCCCCCGGGCGCTAGCACGTCCAACATCGCATCGAAGATCTCCGTTTGCAGCGAATCGGAAAACGATGCCCAAGGCAATCCACAGATGATCGCGTCCACTTTCCCGATCGATTCCTGCCGGCAAAGATCGACCACATTGGTCACGCTGTCCTCGTAGACCACGGCATCCGGGCAGCGACTGCGAGTTCGATTGGCCAGTTCGGGTGACCGTTCAATGGCGAAAAATTTCGCATCGGCATGCTTCCGTTCCAAGATCGCTTCGGTGAACACACCGGTACCGGGCCCAAATTCGACGATGCTGCGAGCGGTATCCCAGTCAAACCACTGGACCATCGCTTCGACCAAACCAGCACTGCTGGGGGCGATCGCGCCAACCTGTGTCGGGTGTCGCAAGAAGTTTTTCAAAAACGTGACGCTATCAGCCATGATCAATTTCGCGAGCGTTGGTTCAGTTCAGCAGAGACCGCCGCAGAAAGCAAAGCGGAATCGCCAGGGGAATCGGATAAACCCTGTTGCATAAGCTACCATGGCGCCACCTGAGGTAAAATGAAGCGATGCGAGTTCCCCAATCCCACGGCACCAGTCGTCGTACACCGGTCGGCGCCAATATGACGCCGATGATCGATGTCGTCTTTCTGCTGATCATCTTCTTTCTTGTCTCCAGCCACCTTGCGCGGCAGGAGAATCACTTGCCGCTGGAATTGCCAGTCGCATCCAGCTTTGATCCGATGGATCCCGAGAAAATGCCACTGACGATCAGTGTCGATTCGAGCGCCAGGATTCTGGTCGGCGGGAATGTCATCCCCGTTTCCGGACTGAAACCGATCTTTGCAGATCTGGTCCAACGCACCGGCAGCGACGCGGCGATCCGGATCCGCTGCGAAGGCCGCGTCCAATATCAGTACGTTGAACCATTGCTGCGGGAAGCGGCCCTTGCCGGCGTGACCGATGCCGCGATCGCGGTACGCGAGGGCGTGAACCCGTGAAAGTCCCTCAAACCGGTAATCGCGAGACGATGGAGCTGAAGATGACGCCGATGATTGACGTCGTCTTTCTGCTATTGGTTTTCTTTGTCTGGACCAGCAGTTTCGAGTTGCCAGAGTTTGATTTGCCCAGCGCGATCGCCGAAACACCCTCCGGTGGCACCAGCGTCCAATCCCAAGCGGCCCCGGCCGAAGCCTTCGACGAACTGATCGTCCGACTTTCGACGCGGGAGGGCCAGCTGTTGATCCGTTTCAACGAAGCATCCATCGACACGGTTGCCGACCTTGGGGCGCAGCTGACGAAAATCATTTCGATCGGAGTCCAACCACCGATCATCATCGATCCAGACGATGACGTTACCATGAACGACGCTGTTCGCGTGTACGACGCCGCACGGGATGCGGGCGCCGACCGAGTCTTGTTTGCGGCGGATCCCGAATCATGATCCCAAGTCGAGATCACCGCCACCATCGATCCACGCGGTTCGTCATCCGGGCGTTCATCCCCGGTGCCATCGACTCGGCAGTGCAAACATTTGGTTTCATCAGCCGTCACGTGGTAGCGTCCGGTCTTGCCGTGTTATGCCATGGGTCACGAACGGTCGTTAGCACATGGCGGCTGACCTTGGTGATCGCTGCGCTAAGCATCATCGGGATGCAACCGGCAACCGATCTTTGGGCGGCCGACGGCGGCTCAACCCCCGTCGGGCGAGTTACCGACGATGCGACGGAAGACCTTGTGGACGTCCTGATTCGGCGAGGACGATTCGACGATGCCCAGTCGCTAGCGGAAACGTTGGACGCGTCCAACCAAGATTCACGAAGCGATCAGGCGGCCAAGTCAGCCATCTGGTTGTCGCGAATTTTGACCGCCAAACAGATGACCCAACGCAGCTTTGATGCCAGCGATCAAGCCCAAGTGGCGGCTCCGGTCAGCGACCTATTGCAGTCCTACCCGGACCATCCCCGGCGGCTATTTTTGAAGGCACAGATGATCGCTGTCCGCCAATCGGCGGCCCGACATGCTGTCCTGCGTTTCGCCGTCGCACCCTCCGGTGCAAACACCAGTACCGCACCGGGATCGAGTCCTGAAACAGCCAGCCCGAGCGAAACCGACGCCACCCCGATCAGCACGTCCGCCACGGATCTAACCGCCATCGTCCTGCGGGCAACCGAGGCAACGTTGGAACTGACCAGCCAGATTGTCGAACAGCGAACTCTGCTTCAGTCCGAACGTGGAATCGCCCAAGAAGCGATGATCGCAGACCTGACCCGTCTAGAACAACAAACCATCGTCGAAACGGTTTCGCTGTCGCTGTTGCAAACCGAGTGCTTTGATCGGGGCACGACCGGGTCGCCGAACCCCGAAGTCATCGCGGCAGCCGCCAAGGCTCTGCAGGTCGCCGATCTGGCTCTGACCAAGCTGCCCCCGAACTGCCAAGCCCGGCGAGAGATTCAACGGCTAAGCATCGAATCGATCCTGCGTGCGGGCCAACCCGAACGTGCATGGCAACAGTATCAATCCCTGGTTCGTTCGTTGCCTGCCCCGGTGGATCCGGTTGTCCTGGCATTGTCGGTCCGCATTCACATCGCCACTGACGATCGTGAACAGGCCCACGAAACGCTGAAAAAGTTCTATGGCAGCGACCCCAGTGCGGCCCCGATATCCGTCGAGATGGATCTAGCACGCCTAGAATTCCTGCTGTCGGAATCCGGTGATTCGGCGATGGCGGCGGTGACCGATTGGATCGAAGCGATTGGTGATCGCAACGGTAACTACGCCACTCGCCGCGCCGAGGCGATCGCCCTGGACCGGATGCGATCCGACCCTAGCACTCGCGCGATGGACGCGGCGTTGATCGCCGCCCAAGGCCGTGATTGGCTACGCCGTGGCGACGCCACCCGAGCCGCTGAACTGCTGACGGCCGCATCGACGTCGGAGCGAGATGCCGACCGGGCGCTCACGTATGCGATCGAAGCCGCGGCGGCCTGGAATTCGACCGGACAGCCGGCCCGCGCCGCACAGATCATGTCGCGTACGGCCAATGATCATCCCGGCGGCGCCAATGCCGCCCAGATTCATCTGCAGTCTTGTCTCTTGATTGCCAAGTTGCCGGCGACGGGCGATCAGCAGGCCACAACGAATGTTTTGACCACACAGTTATCAGACCACCTTCGCCATTGGCCGGACGACGCGACTTCCACGCCCGTACGAGATTGGCTGATCAAGATTCGCACCGCAAATGGAAACCTGATCGGTGCCGCCGAAGCCGCTGTCATGCCATCGGACCAACTTTCCGCGGAACAGCTGGCCACCGGGATCGCCGCGTGGGAATCCGCGTACTTGAATTGCCCCCGGGATGACGAAGCATCCTTCCAAACGCGGCTGATCAACGCACTGGATCCGTTGCGGACATCCGGCGCTGCGGTCCACATCTACGCTTCCGCCATCGTCACCATGGCCGACCGGAACCGATTGGCCCAGTTCACGCTGCCCGATGGATCGGGCCCGTTCTTGTCCGCAGCGTTCAATCTGCGACGCACCGGCGTCGTACCGTCATCGCAGACCGGGCCGGATACGATCGACACCAGCAAAACATCCCCGCAAACGATTGCCTGTCTGCGACATCGGTTGATGGCGGATGGTCGTCAGTCACCCGAGATGCGTCGCGCGATCACCGAGTGGATCGGGCGATGGACAGACTCGTCCGAGCCCCTGACGGACCAAGCCGAACGGATGATCTGGACGGATCAAACCGACAAAGCGATTGCGATCCTGGAACGATACATTGCGTCCGATCCCAAATCGATCCAGCGAATCGTGACCGCTGCGGATCTGTTGGCCGCGGGAAAACAGGACCAGGCCAAACAAGCTGCGGTGGTCTACTATGATCAGATCGCGGGTCGAGTAGGTCGCGGAACCGACAGGTGGCATCAAGCCAAGATTGCCGCCATCGCGACTCTGGTAAATTTGAAACAGATCGACGAAGCCAAACGGCGGGCCGACTACATCAGATTGACCATGCCAAACCTAGATCCGCAAACCCAGTCGCGATACGAATCAATTGTTCCCTGATTCGGTCGTGCCCCCCCAAACAACGTAGCGGAACTCGTCAAGAGTTTCGGCCCCCAACGTGATCGACCGAAAGTCTTGACGACTTCCGCTACCGGAACGACCGTGACCTCCCAAACAACGTAGCGGAACTCGTCAAGAGTTTCGGCCCCCAACGTGATCGACCGAAAGTCTTGACGACTTCCGCTACCGGAACGACCGTGCCCCCAAACAACGTAGCGGAACTCGTCAAGAGTTTCGGCCCCCAACGTGATCGACCGAAAGTCTTGACGACTTCCGCTACCGGAACAGCCGTGCCCCCAAACAACGTAGCGGAACTCGTCAAGAGTTTCGGCCCCCAACGTGATCGACCGAAAGTCTCGGCGACTTCCGCTACCGGAACAGCCGTGCCCCCCCAAACAGCGTAGCGGAACTCGTCAAGAGTTTCGGCCCCCAACGTGATCGACCGAAAGTCTTGACGACTTCCGCTACCGGAACAGTTTCGTGACGAGTTGAATTTCATCCATGACCATGACTGCCCTTCGATTCGTCGTGCTGCTTCATCGTGTCGGAACCGAACTGCAACGGACCGAACATGACCATTGGGATTGGATGTTTCAACACGGGGATGTGCTGCGGACCTGGGCGACTTCGCCCGGTTTCGATTTATCGAAAGATGTGCAATCGAACTGCCAAAGGATTGCGGACCACCGGCTGCAGTACCTCGACTACCAAGGGCCGATTCGCAATGACCGAGGCGACGTATCGCAGGTCATCACCGGAACATGGACGGACATTGCAGAGACCGATCCCGGCGCGAATCGATTCGCCGCACGGCTACTGATAGCGACGGCGCCGGGCACCGAATTGGTGCAACGGTCGGCCCAGGTGACCTTTCAGCGGATCGTGGATGGCGGCTCGGATCGCTCTGACGAAATTCGTGGCGATTGGTCGTTCCGCTGGGTGCCCGGTCGATAAGAAACGAACTGGTGCACAGGCCCCTTCGGCTGAAATTCGTGATGCGCCCACTCACCCGTATGTCCTGACAACAGCAGAGCGCCGTCGTACGTCATCAACGATTCGACAACCACTGGGCTCAGTGAATATCTAGGATCTTCGCTGGGAACGGTGACCAGCGCGATCGGTCCGGTTTCGGTCATGTCCCAGTGAATGTCGATGTCACCACGTGCTGCTTCCTTGGAAATGCCACGCTGAAACTTGCTCAGCGGCAATGGCAGCGACCCGGCTCTTAGGTTCTGTACTCGGAACGCCAACATGTTGGGTTCTTCGGTCAGTTCGACGCGGAATTCGCAAGACACGACCGTGTCGATTCCGCCGTGCCGATAGCGGACGGCTGCTAAAACACGTTCGTCTTCGATCACGATCCGCGGTTCACTCGCGCCCAGTGCTGCCAACCGCGGGAACTTGTTGGGCAGTTCTTCGATCAGCCAGGCGTTGATCTGTTCGTCACTGAACGCGGCACGCCATGAACCGATCTTGGCAACATTGCTTTGCAGCTGTTCCACCTCGGCTTGCAACCGACGACTGGCTTCGACCGTTGTCGATGCCCGGTTGGACGCGGCACGCGTGTAGAACTCGGGAACGAACTGAGTCTGCTGAAGCGCCCACCAAGCCGCTCCACCTGCCAACAGACCGATCCCCAACGCCACCAAAGCAATTCGTTTGACCCAACTTCGCATCATGACCCCACATCACCTATGTAGCTGAAAATCTAGAATCTCAATCGTCGCGGTAACCAGCTGCGAACTCGCTCGGCAACGCCCGGTGTTTCTTCTTCGTTCGAAACCGTTTCAACAACCGGTTTTTCGATTGGTGTCGGTTTGGCCAATAGATATCGAGCCCAATGATTCTGAAGCAATCGTGCCGAAGGAGTCAAGTTTCCTCGCTGCAGCCCTTGAACAGCCAAGAAAGCCTGGCTCTGCAACTCGGCTCTTTCCTTCGACGTTGGGAATCGATCGTGCAGTCGAATATCGTCAATCCAAATTCGGCCGCCCGACAAACTATCGATCGTCAATCGCAACGATTCGGTGCGGTCAGGATCGATCCCATCGGCTTCCAGAACCATGCTGCGCGGCTGCCACTTCCCATTGCAGGGTACATCGAATTCGGCACTCTGACGAATCGGAGATCCATCTCGCGTCGCTTCGATCGACACTCGCAAACGATGGCTTGCATCTTGGCCTTTCAATTCCCCGCGACAGGCAATCGACACGGCCAAACGCCCGCTGGCCGGTGGATCGACCATTTCGCTGACCAACCAGGTTCGCGTGGATACCGCGGCGTCGGTCGTCAGCAATACCGATTGCTGTCCTTCGATGCAGTCGCCTGTTTCGATTTGGACACAGTTGGGTGGGTGCTGTGCGTGCAGCCAACCAACCAACCCCATGCCTCCGGAATGTTCAAAACCACCATTGTTGAGTCCACGGTAACTCTCGGGACTGCTTAACATCCCGATCCGTTCAACGACGGACGTCACCTGTTGTTTGATTCGGCCCGATGTCTCGGCACCACCGCTGGCGGTCGCTGTCCAGTCGACCAGCCCGGCCGCGGGATGATCACTTCGCAGCACCGCAAACTCGCCTGCCGGAATGGTCACTCGCCATCGCTGCGATTGCCCCATCGCGGCGGAACGATCGGAACCAGCTGTGTTTTCAACCGAAACGGGCGCCCGCACCAATTCGACATCGCCGTGGCTGACGTTCCATGGATGCTGATCACGGGACTGAAATTCAACTTCACTTTCCCAAGGCGCAAGACTCAGCAGAGTTAGAAAGGTTTGCCCTTCGTGATGCGCCACGTTGACGCGTATCGTCTCGGACGCCGACCCTGAAACATCGTCCTGGTTTGCGTCACCAACCGGTGTCGAAGCGATCCCACGCAACACGTCCGCCAACCGGGGCGCCAGTGTTGCGGTCGATCGAGGCAATCGAACCAGCAAGATCGAAGGATCCAGCTGGTCCAACACACGAACGGCATCCGTGTCGATTTGATGGTTCCAGAATACCGGTTTGCCGCCCGAATCCGCTTGCCCGATCTCGACCGCTAGTTGCGCAACCGGGCGTGATTGCCGGACGGACATCAACCGACTTTGGAAGGTCGATTGAGAAGCCAAAGGTTGGCGACCGCGGCGAACAAGCGAATGAACCGGGGTAACGACCGAATCATCCGAACCGCCGGCTACCGACAGCACCTCACTTTCCGTCCCAGTCCCGACTTGCACCAGCAAACGACTGGTCGCCGGCAATTGCTCGGCGATCGCTGCAACGATCGAATCGGTGGGCTGGGGCAACCGCACCAACAGATTGCGAAAGGCCGGCTCCGATTGGCAAATTTGATTCAGATCAGCCACCATCGATGCGACCTGCGACTCCACACCGGGGTGATCCCATCGGTATCCAGGGTCCGCAAGTCCGGCTGATTTCGATTGGCCCGACAACCATTGATCGTCTTGATCGGGATGAAGCCGAACCTTGGATTCGATCGGTGACATCGCCATCGCGGGATCGATTCGGACGATGACACCCAAGTCGTACCGCGCGATCATCCGCATTAGAATTCGCAACCGACCACGGTCGTCTCCATCTGCAAAACAGCGATCAAAGTGTTTCCCACCATCGAACCAGGACACCTTCCCATCGGTCGATGGTACCACGACCGAGTTCATGCCATTTACGAGCGCATAGTCGGCCAATCGCTGGGACGCGGTCCAGGTGCGGTACATCATCGCCGTGCGACGACTGATGTTATGGATCACTTCACGGCGGGTCAGATCCGCCGACCAGTCGTCTACCCAGGCTAGGTTCCCCAGAGCCAGTGCAACATCACGTTGGTGAGGGATATCGGGCGTCGATGCCGACAAACGATGCGGTCCCGCTTCGATGCGGATCGACTCGAAACGAACTTTTGCATCCTGGCTTGGATTGGTGATCCAGATCTGGTCATTTCCGCTGGGGTAATAGACGAAGGAATGTGTCGCCCAGTTGGTTGCTTCGGCGCCCTGTTTGGTTTCGTTTGGATCACGCGATAGAACAACCGTCCGGTCGTCCTTGGTCAACACAAATGACACGGGCATTCCGGCACGATTGTCACCCGCAGCAACATCGACCTGCAGCGGACTGGCCAAGTCGGCAGGATACCGCAGCGTGATGCGGTGCGGTTGATGCTGATCTCGTACTGGCAAAGTGGCCCGGTAGACGTGCTGTGGATCCAGCACGGACACCGTTTCACCAGCCGATTCAGCCT
Source organism: Rubripirellula lacrimiformis (assembly GCF_007741535.1). Taxonomy (NCBI): domain Bacteria; kingdom Pseudomonadati; phylum Planctomycetota; class Planctomycetia; order Pirellulales; family Pirellulaceae; genus Rubripirellula; species Rubripirellula lacrimiformis. The sequence goes on along the minus strand of NZ_CP036525.1, from coordinate 218,198 downwards.
GGGCCAGATCATTGGAAACGCCAATGACCCCCGGAATCAAACGCGTCGCCTGTTTGGGTAGCCATTGGTCGACGGACCAAGATGAATCGGACGGTCGAATCGTTGCCAGCGATTCCCACGGACGGTGTTCTTTGGAACGTTCGGGAACGTGATCGTTCATCACCACGATCGTCTCACTGACCGCAGCAATGGGCGGTTCACGACGACGCAGTCGAGACCATAGGTTGTCTTGATCATCCGAGATTTCGCAGCGGACTTCGTACACGCCTTCGTCACCGGGTGCCAGATCGGACAGATCGATCGATGGCGAGTTTCCTTGCCCATCGACTTCGACCTTGCGGTCTCCGCTGACCACCGTTTCCCCGCGTCCGACATGGAAAATTCCGTATCGCAGCGACAGAGTCTGTAACCGGTGCGCGGTGCACGCGTTGACACGAACCGACATGCCGATCGATGTGCCCGGCTGAATGATCGGTAGATCGCGTCCGGTGTGGATCCGCAGTGTGTCACTGGTGACCCGGCGCAGCGACCAAGTTTGTTGGTTCGCACTGGCTTGTTTGGATTCGACCGGGTCCCCGCTCAGCAACTGTTGGACGGGCACCTCGACGACCTCGTCGTCCCCGCCGCCTGATCGGTTCGCAAACCTTCGAATTCGCAGCACCGCATCGGAAGAACATCGCAATCGAAACACGACCGATCCATCCCGCATCGGCAGCCGAGTTTGAAAACCCAATTGGTTGACGGCAGCTAATCCGTTGCCGGCATGAGAAAACGCAGCGACCGCATGTGATTCGTCGCAGTGGTTTTCGACATCTAGAATTCGAGCTTCCGGAACTCCATCGCGGGACTCCACGATCGATGCTTGTAGATTCCAGCGAACTGGATTGGGCGACGCCCACTCCCAACGCAATCGCAGATCGGTCGTCTGTTCATCGGACGAAAACGATGGGGGGGAAAGATCGTCGGCAGCGCACAAATTCGTGCACCCGATCGCCCCCCATGTCACCGAAAACATGACGATCCACGCCCAGCATTTCATCGACAAGCGATGCAATGTAAGCGACGATTGGCGAAGACTTCCTTGTCCAGCCGGCATGGTCGAGCCATCAATTCCGAAGCGGAGGCAAAATTTTCTGCGCTTGTGGCTGCCTGATCAGCAGCGGTCCCAACGGCGCAATCCTTAACATCGATCCACCGTACTGATCCAACCACGGCGACGTAAAGAGGAAACGGGCAAAAGGTCGACGTCGGGGGGAGCGGGTAACCGCATTTTCAGGGGGATTCATCGGTTTTTGGATCGGCTGCGGCGTCCACCGACGGTGTGCCCGGAGACTCCGAATCGACGCTAGAAACCGCTTGGACAGGGGCATCGGCGGCGGCATCGGTGGCCGATTCTGGTACATCATCGGTGTCCGCCTTGGGGTCCACCTCGATCGCCCAGGGGTTGGCCCATTCACGCCAATGGCCGAGGTAGTCTCGGTAAGCCTCGCAGTCTGGGGCCCTTTCTTCGATCCACTGCTTCGCTTCCGCCACCAACTGAATCTCTTGATCCAGAGTGATGTTTCCAGTCAGCACCCGCGTTCGCAGGAACACGAAATAGGTATCCAGGACATCACAGCGACAGTAGTCACTGATGGCCTTCTTGTTGCCCTCGTTGTGCTGCTGTTGAACCTGGTCACCGGTCAGATCCATTTTGCCTGGTTTCCCCAACATCTGTGAAACGAGGTTCAACCCTCCGTTGCAGCGGGCGGCACCGAAGTTGGTCAGCACGTCCTGCAAATCGAGGTGGGCCGCGGTGTTGTATCGATTTCGCGGTGCTTTGTAGCCGTCGCCGCGGAACCATTTCGGAAGTGAAATGCCAAACCGGTACGCAGCCAATTCCATCAGCGGGACGTCGAACGAACGCCCATTGAACGTCACCCAAGTCGGATACTTGTACGCGTCCCAACCACGCCAAAAGCTTTGCGTGATCACGTGCGGACGAAACTCGGGTTCATCCAGCGAAACCACATCGACCAGTCGAAAATCAGCCGAAACCTTGGCAACGACCACGGCCACCGGCAACTGGAAGGTATGGGGAATGAAAGTCGTTCCCCTGGTTTCCATCAATTCGTCCTGGTAGGTCGCGATCGCATCCTGTGGCGAATAGTCCATGCCGGGATACCGGATCCGAGAAACCAATTCCCCGTCGGCAACGCTTTCGACGTCAAAGATCAGATAAGAAACTTGGGCGACCATCGAGGGTAGATTTCCGTATTCACGGGGCGAAAGAACGTTCCGGGTGACAGACAGAACAAAGCCGACGAATCCTCGGGTGCCTGCGACCAACGTTCTATGAAACAATGTACAGGGTGTCTCGCCATCGTTCGAACGCTGTGCCCCAAAAGAATCCCATGCAACCGGTAACCCCCTCGACTGTCATGATCGATCGTTCACGTCTTTTGGACCGTTTCCTTCGGTATGTGCGAGTCGAAACGACGGCCGATCCCTCGTCGAACCTGTACCCTAGTTCGCCTGGGCAACGCGAACTGGGGCAAATGTTGCGAGACGAACTGGCTGCGATCAGCATCCTGGACGCCGAACTGGATGAAAACGCACTGGTCTGGGGAACGGTTCCTGCGACCGATGGGAGCGTGTCCGCCGGCAGCCCCAGCCCCACCGTGGCGATGGTGGCCCACATGGACACGTCACCGGAAGCCCCCGGCAAGGACGTCAACCCACAGGTCATCGATGCCTATGCCGGCGGCGACATTCCCCTGCCCTCCGGCGGCCTGATTTCGGTCGCAAAGTCCGAATCGCTTTCCGATTTGGTCGGGAAGACCCTGATCACCACCGACGGGCGAACCCTGCTTGGCGGTGACGACAAAGCGGGGATTGCGATCATCATGGAAGTCGCACAGACACTGATCGAAAACCCGCACCTGGTGCACGGGCCGGTGCGAATCCTGTTCACCTGTGACGAAGAGATCGGACGGGGTACGGACAAGATCGACCTCCGCAAACTCGATGCCACCGTCGCCTACACGCTGGACGGTGGTGGTGCGGGCGTGATTGATGTTGAAACGTTTTCGGCCGATGGTGCCACCGTTCGCTTCGTCGGACACAACATCCACCCGTCGATCGGCAAGGGCCGCATGGTCAATGCCCTGCGTGCGGCCGCCGACTTTGTATCCGCCCTGCCCCGCACCACCTGCACGCCCGAAACGACCGAGGATCGCGAAGGATTCATCCACCCGCACACCATCCATGGCGGTGTCGGCGAAGCAAGCGTTGATCTGATTCTGCGATCCTTCGAAAGCGAAGACCTTGCCGACTATGCCCGATTGATCGAAACCACCGCGAACCAAGTTGCCGCCGATACACCCGGCATCGAAGCCCACGTGTCGATACGCCAACAGTACCGAAACCTACGCGAAGGTTTGGACGATCTTCCCGAATCGGTCTCGCTAGCCGAAGCCGCCTTTGAACAACTTGGTCGTCAACCGACTCGCATGATCATCCGCGGTGGAACCGACGGCAGCCAGTTGACCGAAAAAGGGTTGCCCACACCAAACCTGTCCAGCGGCCAGCACAACATTCATGCGGTCACCGAATTCGCCTGCTTGGACGAAATGGTCGAAGCCGCACAGCACGTGATCAAAATGCTGGAACTGTGGAGTCAGCAAAGGGCCTAGCCCAACGACGATCAACCGCGAACGTTCAGATCATAGATCACGACTTCGGCATACGAGTCCGCGTCGTCACCGCGCTGGGTATTCGATTGGGTGTAACAGCCGGCTTTGAAGTAACAGCCTTTGCGAGACACTTTCCAATCCATTTTCAGGTCACCGTCATGCCAGACTTTGACGTGCCCGTCGGCGGCTTGAATTTTCAATTCAATCGGACTCCCCAACTTGTACTTGCGATCCAGCATCACATCACCGACGTCGTTTCGTTCGATAAACAACTTGGTGCCTTCTAAGCGAATCATCATCAAGTCATCGTCCGCGTCGTGAATCTGCGCGCAAACGACATGCTGCTTCACAGGCGGTGTCTTGGCGATGGCCACTTTCATCGTCATCGTGTGAACAGTTTCCCCACCGGTGTCCCATCCGGCTCGATTCTTTGCATCGGCCATCTCGCGTAGTTCGCAGCGAGGAAAACTAGAACCTTTGGTCGTCGCGCCGCCGCAATGAGCACGAAAAACAACTCCGCCGGTCGGGGCTGCAAAGAAGTAGCGAGGATCGGAAAACGTCTCCAGTTCCGTCTGTTTGATTTCGTCCGGCTTGCCGGGACGATCCGTGTCTTCGGGAAGCGTCAGCATCCAATCCGACAAGTCCAGCACCTTCGCGGGCAGTTCATCGGCGATCGCGGTGCTGGACGTGACCAGCAAGCAAAGAAGAATCCAATGTCGCATCGGTTTGGTCCTCGGTAAAAGTTGTCCATCGGCACAACAAGCGGCGTCGCGAATCACAAACTAGCTCAACACCGCCCCTAAGATTCCGATCGCAACCTGGCTGACTCCACCGCCGACCACCATCGCCAAAGGAACCTTCAGTTCGTCCAGGTTCAAGAAACCGTAGACAAGGCACAACGGGGAAAGCACCAGACAGCCAATTCCCCACAACATGTCACCGTCACTGAAGGCCGTGACGGTGATCCAGAGCCACCCGATCGCTCCGACGGCCAGTGCCACCAATGCTAAGATTCCAAACATGACTTCCGGTGCTCCGTGGGTAGGTTGATTGCGACGTCGTGCCGATTCATCCATCTGGACATGATACTCGCTGGCATCGTGGGCCATGGCCCACGGCAAAGCGCTTGCATCCTATCGGTAGCGTTTGGGCGGCCTGAAAAGTGGAGTTGTCTACAGGTTGGTCAGGTATTCGACACCTTGCTGCAATTCGTCCATCGTCGAATCGCCGCGGCCGACGATATAGCGGCCGCGGTAACGGTTTTCTTCCAACATCCCAATCAGATTCGGGTAGTCGGCGATGCCCTGCCCCAGTGGCACCGAGATGCCTCGACCGGCTGCCAGATCGATCACTCCATCGACAGCACACACCACCTGGATCCGGTCTCGCAGAGCCTTCACCGCGTCGGGAACCGAAAACCGGTTGACGATCAGTTGGCCTGGGTTCAACGCAACGCCCACAAAACCGTCTTCGGAAGTGTCCAAAATCGTGGCCAAAGCCTGCCCCGATTCGGTACCGGTTTCGGCAGCAAAGAAGGCTCCGACACGAGCCCCATGCCGGCCAAGGTCGTCCAGCACTTCGGACATCGTCACATAGCGTGGATCGTCCGCCGAATCGGGCACCTGACCGATCGCATTGATCAGAACGGGAGCTCCCAACTTATATGCTAGCAACATCGCCGACTTGGTTGCGTCGACTCGTTGGTCCAAATTTTCCAGATGATCAAAGCCCCGGCGCGTGGGAAAACGCAGGGATGCGACCTTCAAGTTGAGGTCATCCAGCATTTTCCGCAATTGACGGAGCCCAGTGTCCGACAATTGAGAAGGGTGGATCCCGCTGCGCGCGTCTAATTCGACGCTGCGGACCCCCAACTGAGATGCCCACTGCAGCGATTGACGCAGCGGGCGCTTCAAAGAATCAATTCGAATTGCCAGGTTCAGTTCGGCCAAGTTGTCACCCCGTATCGTCCGATGTTTCTGTTTACTTTCCTCGCCAAAATTGGTGATGCCACGTCCATATCCGGTCTTACCACCGGCGGCATCTTACGTGTCGCTTCGCCAATCGCCTACATGGCCGGACTTCGATGTCGGTTTTGTCGGGTGCAGCGTGCGCCCGTGGCTGGGATGGGGGCCGAAACGGAAACCGGCAACGGGGTCTCCGCGTGGGCACCGCAGCGGTTCGCTCTGAACCGGGCGCTGCAGGCGATCGCCATGGTGATGATCGCGGTTGTCACTGCCGATGCTGGCCCATCGGAGATTCTGGACACCACCGAAGAATCCCCCACGGCATCGACGGTACCGGAACTGGAACGGCATGTCTGGAACTTCGGCCGCGACGACGATGTTAATTTTGACAACCAACCGGACGGATGGAAACGCGCCGTTGGCGTGGGCTACCCCAAGTACGTTCGCTATTCGATCGCTGCTCGTGACGCAGAATTCGAAAAACGCATGCTTCAGATCGACACCGAAATGGTTCGACTGTGGCGTGACCTTCGACCGCTGATTTCGGGGATTCCGCCCCTGCCGCCATCCCTGTCCGACGCGACGGTGAATCGATATCTGAAGATCGAACTGGACGGTGGCCAGCTGCAGGCGCAATCGCAGACGATCGATGCCAATCGTCGTTTTCAGTATCGTTTTTCTGCCGACATCATGACCCAGGGACTTCGTCATGACACGGCCCGTGCCGAACTGGTCTTCCTAGACGATCAGGGCCAAGAACTAGGCGCCTATTCGACGGAAAAGTTTGGTGGCACGACGAACTGGACAACCACCCGCGTGCGTTTAGTGCGTCCGCCGATGGGGTCGCGAAAGATGTTGGTACGCGTCTTGGTCCAACGCAGCGATGATGGGCTAGAGGACATTCGTGGTACGGTCGGTTTCGACAATCTGATGATCGAACAGTACCCGCAGCTGCAGGTCACCACCGACGAGAGCCGCGGCGTGTACTCAGTCGGCCAACCGGTTCTGACCACTGCCAAGATCATGGGTCTTCCCGCGGGGGCGTCACAAATCCAGTTCGTGTTGTTGGATCACGACGATCACACGCTTGCTGAAAAGGTGCTTTCGGTCGACCACCTGCAGCATAAACTTGCTCCTGAATCCGCGATGACGGTCCCAGTTGGCCCCGACGCCGGATCCGATTCCGAAGTCACCTGGACGCTGCCGCTGTTGGAACCGGGATACTATCGGGTGGCCGCTTCGATCGTGGGCAAACGGTCGACATCGCTTGCCACCGACGTGTCCTTGGTGGTCATTGGTCCATTGGTTCCCGGGCCGCCCCATGGACCGTTCGGCTGGACGCTTCCAGACGGCGCCGGACCGGTTCCCCCACGCAGCCTGACGCCTTGGTTGTCAAACCTCGGTGTCGCTTGGGTGAAGTACCCCTGTTGGATCGATTCGGCCGATGTGGTGCGGGCGGACGAAACCGCCAGCCTGCTGTCCAAACTACAAGATGCTGGCATCCAAACCGTTGGCATGCTGGATATCCCTCCCGACACACAGCTGCCCCGATTCGATCTTCGCGGCCGACGTGACATCGTCGCGGCCCAACTGTTCCGAGATGCCGAAATCTGGCAGCCGCTGCTTGAACCGATCATGAATCGGCTAACGCTGAAGGTCCGCAAATGGCAACTAGGTTCCGATCGTGACCACAGTTTCCTAGGCCGACCACGACTGCGCGAAGCGATCAGCCTGATCTCGACCGGACTGCAAGGTTTTGGCCAACCGATCGATATCGCGATTTCGTGGCCATGGCTCGAAGAGGAACTGGACGCCAACGAAACGTCCTGGCAAGCCATCTGTCGCAGCATCGATCCGCCGCTTGCCACCAACGAACTGGACGCGTTCCTGGAACTGGCCGAAGAACGACACCGCGGCGGCGGTCCCGACACGTGGTTGTTGTTGGATCCGATCAGCAAACGCCAATACGACCGCGATACCCGAATCCGTGACCTGGTGCTGCGGATGGCAACGGTTCGTAGCCACCGCGTGCAAGCCTGCTTTGTCAGCAATCCGCACGATCCCGACCAGGGACTGTTGCGGCCCAGCGGCCGGCCCGACGAAATGTTGCTTCCATGGCGAACCACGTCCCGGCTGATCGGTAACCTCCGCAACGCCGGATCATTGCAACTGCGAAGCGGAGCCAACAATTCGGTCTTTGTCGGCCGCGATCGAGCGGTGTTGATGCTGTGGGCGCCCAAACCGACCGAGGAAAAAATCTATCTGGGCGAAAACGTCCAACAAGTCGACGTGTGGGGCCGGGTGACCGACCTGCCAACGCACCCTGACCCGGTGCAACCGAGCCAACATGTGTCGATCGGCCCCGTGCCCACCTTTATCATCGGCGCCGACCCATCGCTGCTGGGTTTCCGCATGTCGGTGTCATTGAACCCCGAAAAACTAGACAGCCTGCTAGGCCAGATCCAAACGCTTAGCGTTCAATACGCCAACCCAACTCGCGACAGCATGCTGGGTACGATGCGAATCCGGACACCGGACAACTGGACGGTGTCATCGCCGCTACGGCAATGGGAAGCGGCCGCCGGACGATCCGGTTCTGAATCGTTCGAAATCGTGCTGGGGAACACCGCCAAGATCGGAACGTTCCAAGTTCCCGTTCAATTCGAACTGGAAACCATCCCGCCGAAACTGATCACGGTTCACCGAACCATGGACATTGGACCGGAAGGCCTAGAGCTGAAAGTCACCACTCGGTTGTTGGGCGGAAATGACCTTCGCGTCCAAATCGAAATGACGAACCGATCGCCTCGGGTCCAGTCGTACGACTGTTTGCTGTTTCCGCCACCGGGCCGTCAGTACCAACGTCAATTCATCACCATCCAACCCGGCGAGACCACTCAGCGTGACGTCTATTGGCGAGACGCTAAGGATCTGTTGGGCAAACAAATGCTGCTTCGCGCCATCGAACAGGATGGCAAACGAGTGGTCAACTACACCGTCAACGTCAAGCGATAGACGTCAAGCGATCCACAGGGGCTGCCAACGCGGCCTGTGCCTATTCGTGCCGCAACGCTTCGATCGGGTTCATCTTCGCCGCGCGAATCGCGGGATAAAGACCACTGACCAAACCGACGCCAACCGCGATGGCAACCGCCAACGGAATGGTCCAGTACACGATCGATGGCTCGGCTTCGCGGATCGCTGCGGGCAACGCCGCGAACTTGTCAGGCATGCCCTGTTTGACACCCCAAATCGCAGCCCGATACATCGGCAAACTCAGCAATCCAATCACGATTCCCAGCATGGCACCGGCAAAGCTAAGCACGATCGTTTCCACTAGAAACTGACGCGTGATGTCGTGTTGCTTGGCACCCAACGCACGACGAATACCAATTTCGCGTGTTCGCTCGGTGACGCTGGCCAACATGATGTTCATGATCCCGATGCCGCCGACGACCAACGAAATGCAGGCGATCAGGATACCGATGCCCAAGAACATGATCTTCATGTTTCGAGCCTGTTCCAACAATTCTAGCGGCACCACGACCGAAACGTCGTTCAAGGCGCTGTGATTGGTTGCCAACAATCCTTCGATCATTGCCGCCGATGTACGAACCAAGTCCTGATTTTTAGCCTGCAACGTGATCTGATTCAGTTCCATGATTTCCATCTGAAACTGACCACTGCGACGGGTCACGATCGTGTCACCGATACGTTTCCGCAGCGTCTGCATCGGGATATAGATATCCGACGAAAAGTCTTGCGAATCCAACGATCCGCCGATCGCCGCCGATGGATTGCGGTGCTCTAGCACTCCGACGATTTTGTACTTGTCGGTATGTTCGGGGACGGTGACCCGTTTGCCCAGCGGTTCTTCGAACGGGAACAAGCGATCGGCGACACCCGCCGAAACGACGCAGACCGTGTCCGCTTTCATTTCGTCAGCGTCGGACAGAAAGCGTCCACCGCCGGCTCGAATCTTTAGATGGTTGACTTCGGCATACGCTGGGGTACACCCGACCAATCGGCCATCGACGACCTGATCGCGGTAGGTGAATTGGCGCCGGATTTCGCGGATTGGAATCGCGGTATCGATGGTCGGCACACTGGCCAAAATCCGATCCAAATCGCTGCGCAGCAATCCGTACTGGGTCGCCGCCATGCCGGCCAACTTATCTTCCGGCGGCTTTTGGCTGCGGACGATGATGGTGGTCGAACCGAGCGATTCAATTTGCTTTTGAACTTGGTCGCTGGCTCCTTGGCTAACGGCCGTCAATACAATCACGGCCCACACGCCGATCATGATGCCAAGCATCGTCAGCCCGGTTCGCAGCGGGTGCAGTGCAAGGCTCTTGATGCCAAGTTGCCAGGTTCGAAGCCACAGCATGATTTAGATCTATCTCCGCCGGGCAAAGCCCATCATGGTCAGGAATTGAAGACGAGGGGGGGGGCCGCAGTTATTCGCGAGCCCGCAGTTCAGCGACCGCGCGGGCGTGTCGTTCACGCATCGCTTCACGATCCGATTCCGCGACCGGTTCGTCGGTATGCAACATCCCATCCTTGAGCCGTACGATGCGTTTGGCACGCAGGGCAACGTCATCTTCGTGCGTTACCAAAATGATCGTCCGGCCTTCTTCGTTCAGTTGGTCGAAGATCGCCAAAATTTCGTCCGTCGTGATCGAATCCAAGTTCCCGGTCGGTTCGTCGGCCAGCACAAAGAACGGATCGTTGACCAAACTTCGGGCGATCGCGACCCGCTGTTGCTGGCCCCCGGAAAGCTGGTTGGGGCGGTGATCCAATCGATCGCCCAATCCGACTCTGGTCGCCAATTCGATCGCACGTTGGCGTTCTTTGGGACCCAGTTTGCCCTGGTAATAAAGGGGCACCTGGATGTTTTCGACGACGCTTAGCTGCTGGATCAAGTTGTACGACTGGAACACAAACCCGATGCGTTGGCTACGAATGTCGGCCAACTGGTCATCGGTCATTTTGGAAATGTCGTCATCGCCTAGGCACAGGCTGCCGGCGGTTGGTTTGTCCAAGCATCCCAACATGTTCAGCAGCGTACTTTTCCCGCTGCCCGACGGCCCCATGATGGCAACGTAGTCGCCCTCGGGGACATCAAATGAAACACCACGCAACGCGCGCACCGTTTCGCTCTTCAGCACATATTCTTTGGTCAGGTCGCGAATCGACGTGGCCAATCGCCTGGGGCCGGTCGGCTTGGGCGAATTCTGTGATTCGGTCGTACCATACGCGTCTGTCACGCTCATTCGGGACGACCCCCGCCACCGCTGAATCGAGCTTTCATCGACTTCAGCAATTCGGCGCGAGTGACCGAACCGTCGCCGTCCTCGTCAGCCGCTGAGATGTTGCTGCGAAATCGTTCGTCAATCTTGCTGATCTCGTCGGCAGACAACGATCCGTCACCATCGGTGTCATTGCTTTGCATGCTGCGGGAAACCATCTGGTTGGGGTCCGGTGCACCGCCGCCACCGCCTGGTCCACCACCGCCTGGTCCACCGCCACCGGGTCCACGGCCACCTGCACCATCGCGAGGCCCGCGTTCGCCACCTGGTCCGCGATCCCCACCGGGGCCTCGGGGACGACCTTCGCCGGGTCCGCGGGGGCCACCCTCACCAGCTTCGGCTGGGACGGCTGCGCCACCGGTGTGCTTGTTGTTGGCACCCAGTTCTCGCATCTCGCTGTTGTCTTCATCCGCAATTTCGGGCAGATCCATCAGCGATAGGTGCTCGCGAAGGTTCAACACGACTTTGTCGCCTTCCTCTAACCCCGACGCGATGCTGGCCATGGTGTCGTTGGTCGCACCGATCGTTACCGCCACGGTTTCGAAGGAGTTCGGCCCGCGTTGGACCAGGGTGAAAAGTTCGCCACCGTGGTCGTACAAACCTTGGATGGGGATCTGCAAAGCATTTTCAAGTTGTTCAACGAAGATCTGAACTTCGGATGTCATCCCGGTGCGGATGTTTTCCGGTGGATTAAGAATCTCGATGATCGTCGCATACTCTTTGATCGACGAACCGAAGAACCCGTTGGGTTCGGCATATCGATTGACCTTTTTGACGACGCCCTGCAGTTTCATTCCCGCGATCGCGTCGAGTGCAATTTTGGCCGGCATGCCAGCACGGACCAAAGTGATTCGCGACTCGTTGATATTGCATTTGACCTGCATCTGAGTCGGGTCGGGCAGACGAATGATGGCTTGACGTTCGCGAACGGTCGAACCGGCTTCGACGACGAACTCGGCATTGCCACCACGGCTGCTGAATCGGTTGGCGTGCACGACAACGCCTTCCGACGGAGCGTACATGACGCACTTTTCGATCTGCAGTTCGATGTCGTCCAGTTCGTTCTGTTCTTCCATCAGCTCGCTATTGGCGGCCGACAGTGCGGCCGCAGCGGCTTCGATTTCGCTATTGAACTGCACCAACATCTTTTGTTTGGTCAGGTTCCGCAGCACCTGCAATCGGCCCTGCGTCGAACTCAATTGGTTGTTCGCGTTGATCATGGCGAACTGGTCCGCCTGCAGTTGCAGTTCTTTGACCAACCCTTTGGCGACCAATCGACGACTGCTTTCAATCGCCAAACGAGCCTTCAACAGGTTCTGGTTGGCAACAGCTTCCTCGCTCAGCAACGCCTTTTCGTCCGTCTTGAAAACGCCCTCAAGGTATTCTTCTTTGGAGATCTTGGCTTGTTCCAGCTGAGCCTGTGCGGTCGTCACACGCGCCTCTTCGGTGATGACCTGGATCCGCTGCTCTTTCAGCCGCACTTCCAATTCGGACGAATCCAGTTCGACCAGCTTGTCACCCTTCTTGACTCGCGTTCCCTCGTCGATCACCCACAGGATGGCGGTCCCAGCAGACCCGCGCGATTTGACTTCGCAAATCACCTCGGTATTGCTGCTACTTTCAATTTCGCCCTGTTCCAGCACGATGTGATCAAACGGGCCTCGCGACACACTGGCCGTGATCAAGTCTTTGGTGACCGAGTTTGCTGCGCTGTCATAGAAGAAGCGGTAGCCAACGGCACCGATGACGCCGACCAGAATCAGGCAGACCAGAAGGCCGCCCATGATGCCACCGCGGCGATCGATCCCGGAAGATCGGGTGAGTCGGAAAAACATAGATTTTCGGTGGGGAAGGAGAGACGGAGGCGGGAAGTTTCGCGGGACGCGTGCGGCCATGTCTCGATGGACCGCATGGCTAGGACAGCCGATGGAGGTCAGCAGTCCGCATGATAGGTGCTTGGCGAAAACCTCGCGCCGCTAGGCGTGATTCAACTGATGAAACACCGCTGCACAGGGCAAAGTTTCGCTGTGAACAGAAATCGCTGCCCCAGAAATGAGGCCGAGTGCCTGTTTTGCACCCTCTAGTCTACTCAAATGTCAAATAATGATCGGAACGGATCTCGAAATTCGCCGGGATCTTTTTGGCTAGTTCCCCTGGCGAAAGGGCGTATCGAGGATTGATCTCTACCAGAACGTCCGGATCCACCCTGCCGCCCGCCGACTCGATCCAACCCCGATGCAGGTCCGACACAGCGGTTTTGGCCAGTGATGCGGTGTCCGACGTCGCCCCTTCGGCGTTCTTAACAGGCGCAAATGCTTCGCTGGGCAACGATTCGACCACAAAAGCATTCTCGGCTGCTGGCAACAGATCGAAAATAAAACGTTCAAACTTGGTTGCATTCGGCACATCCGGATCAACCGAATTGCCCGCTTGATCGACGTGAGCGACCTTTTTCGACGCCCGGTGGAACGGCAGCGCCCCGGACGACTGGCTCATCCTGTTCAGGAAATCGACGTTGATCACGTGGACGCCGATGTTCCCGGCCCACAACTGCAACTGACCATCGTCGGTGGTTGCGTTCGCCGCCGACTCGGGCAAATCGCTGTATTCGATAATCTCCACGCGGCCATCCACCAACGCCACGTTGCCGACTTTTTCCATCGGATAACGCTTGCGGACGACCTGCGTGGTCATCTCGCTGGAGGCCAAAATGTGGTGCCCGATCAAGGCGGGATCGCACAGATTGGCCAACGGATTGTCGACCTGGATGTATGCCAGATACCGGACTCCCCGCCGATCGGCATCGTCCAAGCACCCGTTTCTCTGCAGCGCCCGGACCGTACCGCCGTGCCCATCGGGGCTAAGCGCCAACGAATCTTTGGACGCCATCAACAGTTTGCCCGACGCCGCATCCACCGCTGGCATCGTCCCCTGTTTGAAAATCCGGACCTGTTCCGGCTTCAGCCCCAGGAAGTCGTTGTCTTCGAAATACTGCCGGGTCTCGGCGTCCGTCGCATCGCTGGTCATCACGTACCAAGGCACCTCGACATCGTATTTCTGTCCAATCGCGATCAAACGATCCGCAAAGAACTGGAACAGGGTCCGATTGGATACGGGGCCGATCGGGAACATGCCCTTGGGCTGGTCGAATCCCAACCGAGTCCCCTGGCCGCCGGCGACCAAGACGGCTCCGACCTGACCGGCTGCCAGGGCAGCCTCGCCTCGCTGGATCGCATCCGCAGCCGACCATGCGGCCCCCGAACCATCCGCCTTGACCGACGGCGGCGACATCGCTCGAGCCGCCATCGCGGCAAAGTCTCGTTTGGCATCCTGGCCAGCGATCAACTGGTCCAATTCGTCGAAATCGATCTCCGCGATCTGGGCGGCAAGCTGGTCACGCCCCGCCGAATCGAGGTCGTCCCAAAATCGAAGAACGTCCTGCTGGTCATGCGGGGCCAGGATGGCATGCAGATCCTGTTTAGATACCTTGCTTTCAGTCATCACAAATTTTGAAGTTGATAAGTAAACGGACGGAGAAGTCAGTGAATGCTGCCCGAGCGGTCGAATCGACGAACGGTCAATGTCGCAAATGCCACGCTGACAGGTCATACCGCTGCTGTCGCAGACGTTCGACCCGATCCGACCACAACGTCACATCGACCGAATCGTCGACTTCGAATTGATGGACCAGGTCGGTCGCGAATCGATCAGGATCGACGGGAACGTTGGTCACAAACGAACCATGATCGCGACCTTGACGATAATCGGGTTGGCGCGGTGCATGAACAAGACATCGCGACAATAGTTGCAAATCGAAGTCATGCAAAACGGTTCCGTGGTACAGCAGGTGGCGTCGAGCAATGCGAAGACTGTTTCCGGAACATTTCCGATTGTTCCAAGTCAGATCGCAGATGCCCTGCAACGTCGCGTCAGGCAATTGCTTTTGCGTAGCACGCAAAACCTGCGCCATCACATGATCGTGCGCCGCGTCAATCTTTTGCAGTTCCGGATTTTCATGAAAACTCAAGACGACGCTGTACATCAGGCAACCTGGACCGGCAACGATCGCAGCCCCGCCACTGCAACGGCGCAAAATCGGAATCCCCTGTCGATCGCAAAATTCCTGATCCACTTCGTCATTCACTTTGGACGACCGCCCAAGCACCACCGTCGGACGATCGAACTGCCAAATCCGGATCAACTCGGTATCCGCCAAGTCCGACGCCGTGGAATCACTGGCATGGTCGGCGCTGGCATGGTCGGCGCTGACATGGTCGGGCGCGGTCACTTCGTCCGCCCACAACAGCATCGCTTCGTCGATTGCCAACGATGCGGGGGCCGACGCGTCCAATCCACCGACCCGGGACGCATCCCCCATCGGATCGATGGCGGCCCGATCGATGCTGGCCGAATTGACCGACGCGGGATGCACCGGGCTGTGGAATTCCTTCACTCGTCGCATGGCTCAATTCTCCTTGCCTATTCGGATCGTAGCGACTCGAGCAACGGCATCCGGCTGACCCTGCGGACCGCGATCAACCCTGCCAACATTCCAAACGCGATGATGCCCAAGACCACGATCAACGGTTCCACGATCGGCGGCCGCAACCCCGAGATCCACGAATACGGCAGCACGGAAATCAGTGCGCACAGTGCCCCGCACCCGATTCCGACCAGCAACAGAAACGCGGTCTCGCCCATCACCAAAGTCGCCAACCGCTGCTGAGTGAATCCGATCGCTCGCATCACGGCCAACTCCATTCGGCGTTCCAACACACTCCGCAGTTGGGCAACCGCCAAACCGATCGTGCCCAGTAGCAGACCCAGGGCCCCCAGACTCTGGAAGGTCCGCAGGTACGTATTTTGTACCGCCAACATACCGGCCAAAACATCGTCACTGCGCGACACGTCCATGCCAATATCCCCGAGCCGATTTTCAAGCATCGAAGCGACGTCGGACGCACGGTCGGCCCGTGCATCGATCAAGAAGAACCGATAGCCACTGATGTCGGGGAACGCTGTTTTGAAGTTCGCTTCACCGATCATCAGCCGGCCTTGCAACATCGAATTGGACAACAAGCCGACGACACGAAAGAAAATCGGGTTGCCAGTCTGGTATTCGAACGACCGCACTTCGCCGACGCCGCCGGTCATCTGCAAACTCCACATCGCGGTGTTCTGATCGATGATCAACGGAATCGGATCGGTTTCGGAACCCGTCGCTGCGCTCTGCAACAACGACCATGGGGAATCGACGGAATCCGCCGGCAGATCGGTGCCAATCCAATCGAACCCGGCCAGCGAATCGGCCACCATGGTCGATGGGCCAGCATCCGAAAACAGTTCATTCATTTGGTCCGGCACACCCAACACGGTCGGCTGAGTTGCCTGATACAGATTGTTGCAACTGGCGTCCTGCCCCAACCGCATTCGCATCCCCACCAACGGCACGTCGGCGATCGATTTGGCATCTGGCCCCAGCAGTTCGGACTGCACTTTCGGATCGGACAAATCACGGTACAGCGGCTGGGCAGATTGCGTGACCAAGCTGAACCCACCGGTGCCCTTGTCGGTGGGCTGCAACCGGAATGCCGCAATCGCGATGATCAAGAACGCCGCCGTCGCCATCAAACCGATCGTCATCGTGCTGCGCAGGGGATGCCGCGACGCGCTGCGGGCGATCATCTGCGTGAACGTATAGTCGGCCCCCTGGCTTGGATCCCCCAACTGCCTCGGCTTGCGGAGCCTGTCATAGATGGTGATCAAGCTGGCCATCAACAGCAGCATGCCGCCACCGATGAATCCGCCGGATGCTGCTTGACCGCCGGATCGGGCTCCCATCACCGCCACGCCGATCGCCGCGACGACCATCACCCCCGCCATGATCGGCAGCCGACTGCGTGTGCTGCGACGGCTCACACCATCATCCTGGTCGCGTCCAGACAACAAGGTCTGTGCGTCCAACTTCAAAATCCACCGACTGGTGACCAACAAAGTCACTGCTGCCACCATCCACCCGATCATCGCCCCCACGACCAGGCTGAATATCGACCAGTGGAACGTCAAGAACGGCACGGTGACCGCGCCGACCCACCAGGATCGCAGCGCCCACAAGACAATGATCGCGTACGCCACGCCGCCAACCACGCCAAGCAGAACCCCGCCGGTGGCCAACAACAACCCTTCGCCAAGCATCCATCGGGACACCCGTCGCGGCGTCCAGCCAACGGCCATCAGGGTTCCAAACTGTTTCATCCGGCTGACCAATCCCAATCGAAACAGCATCGCAATCAACATCACCGCCGATAGGATCACAAAGAAACTCAGTGCTAGGAACAAGCCATCAAACGGCGTGGTGCCCTTCGATGCCGCCAACTGCTGTGAACGAATCGGGCGAACATGCCAACCCAAATCATCGAGCACCGGTTGCAGACTGCGCAGGATGGTGGATTCGACCTCGGTCGTCACCGAATCATCCGCGACCGCGCCTCTGGTCACGGCAATTTGCAATCCCGTCGTGTCGCCAAACCGGCTGCCGAACAAACGACGCCCTTGTTCCAACGGCATGAACGCCTTGGGAGTCAAACGATGGTTGTTCCAGTATTCATCGTCTTCCCCGGTGATTTCTCGATCCAGACGAAATGGCAGGTCCCAATCGCTGATCGAATCCTGATCCGTTACCCCCGGCACCGTGGGCGTCAGGTCCGGATCGTTAAAGATCGTCGGCCGATCATTGAACACCGCTTCGCGCCTGCGCCGATACGGGCGATCCGGTTCGGTGATCGGTACGATCTGCGTTACCACGGCGTCGAAACTGCGTTCGATCTCTTTTCCGTCCTGAACTTCCGGTTCAAAGTAAGACACGCGCAATCGAGTCCCCACCGAAGCGGTCAGTCGATCGGCTGTCCAGTTGTTGATCACCAAGGGCACAACATCAGAATCGGATTGCCCCGGTTTGGCGTCACCACCGGGAATCGAATAGTCCAGTGGAATGCGATCCGTTGCACCGGAGCCAACATCGGACGGTGCGACATCCGCATCCATCATGCGATCGATTGCGGTAATCGTGCTGTAGGGGACCGACGCCAACACTTCGCCCGAATCGTCGACGCGTTCGATCGCGTTGGCCAAATAAGTCATGACCGGGTTCACCTGGCCCTCTGGCAGTGCCGCGGCCACACGTTCGACGACGTCCGCCGGCAATAGCAACTGATCGCTGGTCAACGACAGGTAGTCCAGAATCACGTCGTTTGGATTGGACGTCTCGGGACCATCCTGTTCCGATCCATCAAAGCGGCGGGTGATCCGGCGAAGCGAGAGTCCTAGATCATCGAGGTCCAACTTCAAATCGTCATCACTGACGACAGAATCCAGCAGCAACAGGTTGGCTTGCCCCTGGCGATCAAGCGTTTGTCCGACCAGCGAACGAGCGACGTAGACATTCTGAGGTGCCGCTTGGCTAGGCGACACCGAAAATTGCCCCAGTCCGCGATCGGGAATGATGTCCAGAACACGCAGTCGAGGAATGCCTTCGCTGCGAATGTCCCGCCGCCCCAAGGGACTGTCGGCCGGCACCGCTTGCTGACTTGGCAAACGCAGCGTGATGTTGTCGCCGATCACGACCCCAAGTTCGGCCGCCGCCGATGCGTTCAGCACAACACCGTCGTCATCGGGCATCTGCTGGGGACGCACGCCGGTCGCATCCAAATCCCAAAAACCGGCATCGATCGCAATGATCTGAACGTTGCCCGCACGGCGCAATTGTCCGTCTGACCCGCGGACCGTTTCAATCGTGCCGGTGGGAAAGAAAATCATCGGCACACTGCCGACACCATCGGCAACGATGCCATCGGCCTGAAAGAACGTTCCGGGTGCGATCATCGCTTCGGTTCGCCCCAGACGCTCGATCGTCAGCCCTCGCAAACTGCCCCGCATCGAATCGCCGACCAGCAACGCACCGACGATCACTGCCGTCGCGGTCGCCACGCCCAAAGCGACGGAAATCGAAATCCGCCACGAAAACCGAGTCTCCGCCATGATCATTCGGCCGATCGATAAGCCGCCCAATCGGCCGCCCGACACCGCATCTGCGGTGGTCCCCCGATCGCCTGTTTCGTTGCCGTTGGTTTTCATCGCAGGCCGTACCATCACAAGTGGAGTGGGGAAAAAGGGAAGTATGCGTCAAGCCAGTAAGTGCGGAACTGATTCGCCTTGGTTCTATGCCGATCGCAGCGATCGCGACAGACGAGTTGACTTTTCGGACGTTTTCAGGGTGCGACTGGTTCCGATTGCACGACGTGAAACGCGCCGCCGCCGGACGGTGACGCACGGTGGTCCCGGCGACCGATATTCCCTATGGACTAAGCGGAAAAAGGTGTCCGCCCCCTTTTGTGCAAAGCACCCGCAGGGCCGGTTCCCGGCAATAAGGGGTCGGACACCTTTTTCCGGCACGAACACCTTTTGCTCGCACGATCCTAGCGAAGAATCGGTACCGCACCGAAGCGTCGCCCCTGTTGCCCAAGTTTACCCGCTCTGGGAAAATCCCGTTGTTGCCGCCCATGATGCCGCCACCGACCGATCGTCGCCACTGGCCGTCGATTTCGCTTGCCCAAATGGGCTTGGTGGTCGGCGCTGCGATCGCCATCGGCGGATGCGCCAACCACCGGGCCGCCACGCAAGCAACGCCGCCGGATACCGTCGCCACGGCAAACGACGAAGCCGCCCGAAACCCGCTGGCAGGCAAATTCAAAACGATCTTTCAATTGGTGTCCACGACGCGGCAACCGAATCACGATGCCATGTTGTCGGCCGCGCCATCGGCCCAGGAATCGCCGAACAGCACGACACGATGGTTCGATGCCCCCGGTTCGATCGATTCCGGAATGATCGAGATCCCGCCGGAACTCCCCGA
The DNA here is from genome assembly GCF_007741535.1 of Rubripirellula lacrimiformis. Lineage (NCBI taxonomy): Bacteria > Pseudomonadati > Planctomycetota > Planctomycetia > Pirellulales > Pirellulaceae > Rubripirellula > Rubripirellula lacrimiformis. The sequence goes on along the minus strand of NZ_CP036525.1, from coordinate 198,340 downwards.
ACCGGACGCTGCCGCCGCAACGCAATACGCCCCGGCGATGCTGGAACAGTTCGGTGAACCAATGGCTGTCGATCCTGGCACACTGCCATCGCTCCGCCCCCGCACCGCGTCATCGGCCCCCGATCGATTCGTCGACCTGACCGAACAAGAGATGCTAACGCTGGCGCTGAACAACAGCCCTGTGCTGCGGCCGCTTGGCATTCGCGTGTTGGACAACCCGGCCGCCGTCACGACGGTGTATGACTCGGCCATCGCTGCAACGGACCCGTTCTTCGGCCCCTCTGCCGCACTAGCAGAATTCGATACTCGGCTGTCCGCACGTCTGAATTCACAGAACAACGATCGTGTATTCAACAACAGCACCCTGGGCGGCGACGTCCAGGAACTGACTCAGGATGCGTCCACCCTAACGACCGGCATCCAGAAACGTTGGACCAGCGGCGGAACGTTCGATTTCAATACCACGCACGGCTACGACAACAACAACCGCGCCGGCAATATTTTCCGCAACTACTGGGAAACCGAATACGAAGCCGGTGTTCGCCAACCGCTGTTGCAAGGCGCCGGCCGAACATTCAATTTGATCGCCGGCCCGAACGCGCGGCCCGGTTTCAACTTTTCCAATGGCATCCTGATCGCTCGCCTGAACAATCGAGTCACCGATGCTGAATTCGACATCGAACTGCGGCAGTTTGCAGAAAACCTGTATGCGGTCTATTGGGATCTGAAACGACAGTACCGCAACTACGAAAGCGTCCTAGAAGCCGAACAGCTGGCCTACCGAACGTGGCAAAGTGTATTGGCGAAATCGCGAGCCAAGGTCGGCGGCGGCGAGGCCAATAAAGAAGCTCAGGCCAGGGCCAAATACTACAGCTACCGTCGTCAGGCACAGGTTGCCTTGGGCGGCGATGGATCCCAGGACGGCCTGTACGTGATCGAACGCCGACTGCGGATGTTGATCGGGCTGCCGATTGTCGACGACGAATTGCTGCGTCCGATCGATCCCACGGTCAGTGCACCGATCACCTTTGACTATGACGCACTGGTCACCCGTGCGATGACCCACCGCACCGAATTGATGGCTCAATCGTTGCGAGTTCAAAAGCAGGAAATGCAATTGATCGCGGCCAAGAATTTCCTGTTGCCACAATTGGATCTGATCGGTCGCTATCGCCTACGAGGGTTCGGGGATGACCTGACCGGCAACGGTGGACGATTCGCCAGCGCGTACAAAGATTTCTTTTCGGGCGACCACCAAGAATTCGAATTCGGTGTCGAGATGGGTGTCACCGCCGGTCGCCGCCAAGCTCATGCCGCCGTCCGCAATGCATCCATGCAAATTCGTCGCCAGCGATCGATTCTGACCGAGCAACAACGCAGTGTTCGCCACCAGGTCAGCGACGCCTACGCCGCGGTCGAATCGTCCTACGCCGCGATGGAATCCTCAGTCGCCCAGGCCGAAGCATCACGAACCCGGCTGAAGTCGTCCGAAGCACTCTTCGAAGCCGATCAGATTCAGATCGAATTTTTACTCGACGCGCAAGAGGAACTCTTGCGAGCCGAAACGCAGTTGGCCTCCGACCAGTCTCGCTATGCGATGTCGTTGGTCGAAATCAACGCCAGCACCGGATCACTGTTGGACGACTTGGGCATCCATACCTACCGCGACGACTGCCAGACGAACCCTACGTTCCTGACCACAGACATGCCGGATGCCGTCGCAAATCCCATCCCCTTCGATTGAATCCCGAACCCTTGGGTAGTGAGACTCGCCAGAATTCCCGACTGGAAAGGTCTCCGCACGAAGCCGCACCAGCGGTTCAAGCAACGGCGTTTCCCACCGCTCGCCCCACCGTTCGTAGTACCGGCTTCAGCCGGAATCTCCTACCACCCCAACCTCAACACCACACCCAATTCCGCCGGACCAGGACGTCTAGCTTACAACAGCCTCGCAGAGGCGAAAGCATCATGCCGGTGGCCTCGGCCACCGGATTTGGCCACCCCCAATGATCTTCTGCGGGCGGGCCGCCCGCACGCGGCCCGCCAGAGAAGATCATGATTGCATCAGTCATCGCAAACCGCGGGCCCGCTCTGCGGCTAAGCCGGACGCGCGCGGAAGCCAGCGCAACCAACAAAGCCAACGCCACCTGCCCGTCCCCTTCCCCACCGTTCGTAGTACCGGCTTCAGCCGGAATCTCCTACCACCCCAACCTCAACACCCACACCCACACCCAATTCCGCCGGACCAGGACGTCCAGCTTACAACAGCCTCGCAGAGGCGAAAGCATCATGCCGGTGGCCTCGGCCACCGGCATTTGGCCACCCCCAATGATCTTCTGCGGGCGGTCGGCCTGCAGGCCGACCGCCAGAGAAGATCATGACTGCATCAGTCATCGCAAACCGCGGGCCCGCTCTGCGGCTAAGCCGGACGCGCGCGGAAGCCAGTGCAACCAACAAAGCCACCGCCGCCTGTCCCTTCCCCACCGTTCGTAGTACCGGCTTCAGCCGGAATCCCCTGGCCGCACAACCTAACCACCCACACCCAATTCCGCCTAAAGGCGGTACTACAAACTTCCCAACGCAGCCTCACCAGCCTTCGCCCCACCGTTATTCAAGCCGCGCTGCTGGCCGGCTTCTTTCAAACGATCCAGCGGACTAACAACCACGACCCCCGGCCGGTTCATGACGTGCGTATAGATCATCGTGGTTTTCACGTCGCTGTGCCCGAGCAGTTCTTGAACCACGCGAATGTCCGTGCCGGACCACAGCAAATGGGTTGCGAAGCAATGTCGAAAAGTGTGACTGGTGACATGCTTGTGGATGCCCGCCGCATCGACCGCGACTTTCAAATGTCGCGGGAACGTTTCGCAGTGCAAATGGTGCCCCGTGAAAAGCGGTGTTCTGAGTCGACGCGGCGACATTGCCATCGACGGCCAAGTCCGTCAAGTGAGCTTCCACGTCAGACGGGCCGATCGATTGAAAGTCGGCCAAGCACGTCAGTCCACGATCGGCCATGAACGCTTTCACTTTGCCGACGTAAGACCGCTCGGTCTGCATTCGCATCCCGTCCTTGCGAAGCGTACGGCGAAACTGCCCGATGGCATCGGGTTCGTTCGAGTCAATCACGTGATCGGGCGAAAAGTCCCAATCGGCCTGTTTGTGGCGCTGATGAAATCCGGCAAACTGCTTGAACCAGATCTTCGCCCATTTCAGGTCTTGCTCGGCCTGAGTTGGCTTGGAGAACATATCCACTGGCGACACTCCCATCTCGCGTAGATTCGATCGAAGTGACCGCAGGTCGCGATCACTCCCCCCTCAGCAATGGTCTGTCCGCGGCACCGGAACCAAGTCACGGGCGTGTGCGCAATCGCACACTATCCGGTGGCGGTCGTGCAACCGTGTAGCCAGCAGAGAATGCGGAGAAGGCACGGAAACGACCGACTCATCGAATGCTGTCGTTTCGCGATTGCATCCCCCGTCTGGACCGGTGATAATAAGGTTCCGGCCGTGAAGCCCATCGGCACCAACCGGTGATAATAACCTTGGTCGCCACCCGGCCTACCGAAGGTCCAACCGGTGATAACAAGTCAACCCGCATTATTCACCGGGAACTTCGTGAATTGAAAAGCCATCGCGTGAAACGCTACGTTTAACGGTTAACCACAACCAACTTAAACACAGCAAGGAATCACGCGATGGGTGAACACCAAGGTAATCTTTTTGAGCCGCAATTCAATCGCTCCGTCAAGGTTCAAGCGACCGATCATCGAATCACCGCCAACGCCGGCGTTCTCTTGCTTCGCGAAGCTGAACATCGGCTCGGCCTGTTCGATTCAATCGCTAAGGACATCCGTGATCCCAGACGCCCCGACCGCATTCGCTATCGCATCGACGAGCTGATTCGCGAACGGACCTTTGCGATGGCCGTTGGGTGCTCCGCTCAAGACGACGTCGACCGACTCGCTCATGCCCCTGCCTTTCGCGTGTCCGTCTGGAACCGCACCGGCGACAAGGTCGCCGACGAGCGACTGGCAAGCCAACCCACTCAATCCCGCTTGATCAGCATCCTGGCTCGACAGCAGTGCAACTTAGAAGCTGTCCGAAACGGACTGCTCAAAGTGTCGAGCGTCATGTGTTCGCCTCGGGAGGTCGCCGCGTCAAACATGCCACCATCGACATTGACAGTTTCCCCATCGAAGTACATGGCAAACAGCATGGAGCCAGCTACAACGGCTACTACAAAAAGTCGGTTTACCATCCATTGGTTGCATCGCTGAGCGTCCACGGCGACTACGACAGCACGCGACAAGGCAACCGACTGGGCAACGGCTTCATTCATGCGACGCTTCGGCAAGGCCAAGTTCACACCGCCAATGGCATGAGACGCTTTGTCGACAAGACCGATGCCCGCGCGCACGCGATCGCACAGCACGTTGATTATCGACTCGATGCGGGCTACACGATTCCCAGCGTGATGGATGAACTGAGCTCGAAAAACAGGCGTTTTGTCGGACGGCTGAAGACGAACAAGAAGCTCGACACGCTGGCTGCCCAACACATCGCTCGTTCGCCGGGGCGACCACCGGAGGGCGGCTACGAGTACACCGTTGAGCTTGGCCCCTACCAGGTCGACTCTTGGACGCACGCCCAACGTCTGATCCTCGTTGTGGTTGATCAGCCCGATTCCAAGACAGGTCAGTTGAACTTGATGCCGCGTTGGTTCTTCTTGGTGACGAACTGGTCGGAGGATGCTCGCGGTGCCGATGAACTGCTGGCACACTACCGCAAGCGAGGCACGTTTGAAGACCGGCTTGGCGAGTTCAACGAAGCGATCGGTGTTCACTTGTCGTCGCAGGGATTCAAGGAAAACGAAGCGACGATGTTGCTTGCGTTGCTGGCCTTCAATCTCAATACGATCTGCCGCAATGAACTCGAAGATGCGGTGGGGGGTTGCTGGGACATGCAGCGGTTCGTCGATTTCATGCTGAAGGTTGGCGGCCGAATGGTCAAGCACTCGCGCCGATTAGTTCTGCGAATCTCTCAGTCGGCCGAGCCGTTGTGGTCCCGTCTGATCGGCCGTATCGAAGGCTGGCAAGTCGTAGCACCGAAAGCGAGTCCTGCCCATGGCTTCACGCCACCGCCGGAGCACGCACATTTGCAAGAAGTGCTTCGTCACTAAAGGCACCCATCGACACGAAACACGGCTTTGGGGAGGGGGCCGTTGCGCGCTCACCGACAGAACCAACTCCAAAATCAATCACGCCGCTGCTCCAAGCCGCCTCGTCAACAAATCAGGCCGCATTCAGACGTTTGGTGAATAATGCGGGTTCAAGCAAGTGTGTCGCGAAACTGTGACGCAGAGAATGCGGTGTCGCCGGCTTCACGATCGACGTCCGCGACAAGCCACGCTTCATCGCATCTGCAAAAGTGCCAGCGTGCACGTGGTGACGGCGCAGCAGGCCGGTTCGCGGATCTTTGGACAACTGTCGCGATGGAAAAACATATTGCCAGCCGAGTTCACGATCCGCATTGGGATACTTTCGCTTGAGTGCGAACGGCAAATAGACTCGGCCGTGTCCGTCCTGTAAATCATCGCGATGAAGCGACCTGGCCAGGTCAATGCAACTTCGCAGCGAATCCACGGCTGCACCTGGCAGGACGGTGATCCGGTCATGCTGACCTTTGCCGTCGCGAACAACAATATGACCGGTGTCGAAACAGACATCCTTGATACGCAGGCAACGGCATTCGCGATGACGCAGTCCGCTGCCGTAGATCAGCCGAAACATCGTTGCGTTCATGCCACGTATGTGGGGCGCCAGTTCTGCAATCTCGGGTCGGCTTAACACGACCGGCAGGTATCGGCTCGATTTTGCCCGGACGCGTTCGACAAACTTTAGATCGCGGCCGACGACCTTCCCAAAAAAGAAGAGCAATGCTGCCAGAGCTTGGTTTTGCGTCCCCGCAGTAACTTCACCGACGACTGCTAGCTCGGTTAGGAATTGCCCAATTTCGGGCTCGCCATATTTGTCCACATTTTCGTCGTCCAAGTGGCGAATGAAACGAACGAGCCATCCGACGTAGGCCTGTTCGGTGGACTTTGGGTGATGGAGCACCCGCATTCGCGCTCGCATTTTGCGTACAGCTGCGGGTTCATTCGGATCGATCAGTCCTGGCAAGCCTTCGCCAGGCATACCGCCTCCATTCTCGACTGCCACCCCGGCGCGCTTTTCAACTTCAGCGAGCTCACCAAGCTTCTGTTTGAAATGAACGAAATCCACCTCGTCATTGCGTAAGACGAGCGCTTGGTACCACTCGACCGCTCGGGCCGCCTGCAATCGCTGCCAGGCTGGCACGCCCCGATCGCGGAGAGAACGGAGGAACGCGAGCACCCGGGACGTCTCAACCTTCAGAGGCTCGCCGTCATCTTGCTGTAGTCTTGCGTATTCATCGAACCATTGCGGCATCCATGCCAAATCATTGGGATGCAGCTGGGCACGGCTCAATCGTTGACGAAACAGCTCAACAGACATTGGAACATCCTCAGCGAAAGGCACCTCCCATCAGTGAACGTGTGTTCTATCCCCCGCGGAGGGGAAAGGCAAGCAAAAAGTGCTTTGAATCAGAAAAGTTCAATCGAGATTCGGTTCTCTCTTCCCCCTCGCTCGGGCTAAGCGTATTATGCACGGGTCAGCCGGGCATAAAACCCTTTATCCTCGCCTGACCCAGTCTGTAAAATGTTTAGACCCCGTGTGAGGCGGGGATAATTAATCGTTACCCGACTGACTGCACTCTCTTTCGTCGACGATGAATTCCGATTCAACAACGCAACCTCGCTCTCGCATCCGCCGTTACTCAGTTCTCGCCTGCGTTGCGATCGTGGTTCTTTGCATCACTTTCGGCCCCGCGGTCTATCGGCAGTTCACCCTAACACATGGCTTATCGCCAAACTTGATTTCTTCTATCACGCTCAAGCCAAACGGCGACCAACCTCCCGTAACGCTGGATGATCCGGATGACATTGCGGCCTTCGTTACTTGGCTCGCATCAACGCGCGACGCTAGCCGGTTACGGTCTGCTCCACCACCAACCATTTTCGATGGCTCGATTGTGTTCTCAGACGGAAACACGGAGCCCATCAACTCTTCGGCAATACTGCCTCTGCTCGAAGACTATGCCACTCTTGATGGTTCCGAACGCTGGGACCGTATGCTGCTCACTCCACGGTCTGATGTTCGGGTGTACTTCCGTGGTATCATGCGTTCCGGCGACCGACAGTCGCTTGCCCGCCTGATCTCGTCACGCCCAAATAACGGCGGGTAACAATCGCGTGCACCCGAGTACGCGAGTCGGGCGGTTTTGAAGTTGAGAATCATTCGCGCGTACCGGGTGACGCGTAACGTTACCCGACTAAGCTGCGTTGAATCCATACGAACCGACAACTGCCGACAACTCTCGTCATCTACATCCATCGCGTAGATCGACCGCCGAACGAAACTGTTTGCTTGCAACACTTTTCGCCGTTCCCAGTTGGTTCGTAACATTCATTGCGGCCATGACCTACGTTCGCCCCATCGAAAAGCCGCTAGGTATCCCCTTTTTCTTCGTTTGTGTTTGCATCCTTGCGTTTCCAATCGCTTTCGCCAACTCAAAACTGATTGCAGGCTTGGCGTACCGTCCAATTCAACACGCCCCTTCTATCATTCGTGTCCTGACGTCGAATATTCTGTTGACGCTGCTAGCCTCTTTCATGTTGTTCTGCGTCTTCAAGCTACTACCTATCCTCGGGCAACCGTTCGCTTGGCTTGGGATCCTTTGGTACATTGGCATCTTCACGCTTCCCGCAATCATCCTTGGGTCGCTAGTTTATGGCTGGTCGCGACTGCGTGAACACCGGACAATCCATGGCGGGTAACCATCGCGTGAACCGGAGAACGCGAGTTGAGCGATTTGGTCGTTTGAAACCTTTTCCGCGCGTTCCCGGTTACGCGTAACGTTATCCCGACTGAAATCACCGCTCCCCCTTAGCAAAAGTGACTGCCTACTCGAAATGCCGACCACCATTCCCTTGGCTGCTTTCTGTGGCCACTACTGCTTTGCAAACCCATACACTCCGCCAACGGAGGTTCAACATCTTCCGTCGATTTTTGCCCGCAATACCGTTAAGACATTCGGCGCAACTACATTGTTCGTTGTGGGTTTTATTGGGGCGGTTCACGCAGATCTATTTGTACAACTCGGGACTCGCGACGCCATTGCTACGTACGCCAACCACAACTGGGTATGGAACAATTTCATACGCTTGCCCTATCTCGCCTGCATTCAGTTCGTACTGATCTTTGCTTGGTGTCGGGTACGAACAAACGGATGCAAAAATCGTCGACCCTCACTGTTCATTTCGCTTCCACTTGGGGCCATTTCGGGCGTAGGCCTGTTCCGCTCCTGGGACCTGATCGGCTCGATTATCGAAAACCAACTTGGCGTTGCAATGACTTGGGCCCCGCACTTCATGGCATGTTGGATTGCCTACGGGCTGACATCCGTTTCCTTGGCTGAGGCCTTACTTGCGATTCGCAGGTTCCAATCACATTGCCCGACGTAGCGGACAACAATGTGGTGCACCCGAGCACGCGAATCGGGGCGTTTTCAAATGGAGAGTCATCCGCGCTTGCCGGGTGACCACTGCCGTTATTCGAATCAAATGGAAATCTCTCGACACGTTGAACGCGACATCGTGCTTGACGAGGAGCATATCTTCGGTGCGGCGATATTGACGCCATCGCATAGCTGCGATCTATCGACATGGCGACTAACGATTAGTCGCGATGGTATCTTGGCGCAGACGATACGCGTTCGCCAACCGCCGTATCGTGGCGAACAAACGGTAACTCTTCACCAGCACATAGCCGAATCAGATATACAACGGCTTTACGACATTGCGTCCGAGATTAGGTTTCGCCACCTCAAGAGCTTTTACTCTCCAGCGGATATCGGAATAGCTTGCTGTGGAAACGCAACCACCGCATTGACGGCACGACTTCATTGCGAGGTTACGTCAGTACGATTCGACGGCGCAGGATACATGGCATACGAGGGATTCGATGCTGCAATTCGATACTGTAAACTTTGGCAAGCGATAAGTTCACACGCTCCTTTCGTTCCGTATGAGGACAAACGATGATGGTTGTAACAGCGGCGAATAACCAATAAGGATTTGACATCGCGAGCTTGCGAGCCGATGTTCAAGTCGTTTGTTCAACCAATAAGGATTTGACATCGCGAGCTTGCGAGCCGATGTTCAAGTCGTTTGTTCAAGAAGCCCGGAGGTTAGCGCCGGTGGTTACTTGGGTTTTGCTTCCGGTTGCGTCTGCGCGTCGAGTGCCCAGGTCGGCACTTGCGAGATTGCTGTGCCAGTTTCTGGTTCGTCGCCCACTGCTGTTGACGTTACTGACCGCAGCTCAGTGCTCCTGAGCGTCGTTGATGCTGGATTTTCTCGATCGTTGTTGACGTTGCCGCGCACCTTCAGCCCCCGCCCTCCCGGTGACGCTTCGAATGATTCATGACGCTGCTTTGAAGTTCTCATTTATCCACTGTCGAAATATGTCAGCGAATGTTCGGGGATGATCCGGGCCGATTGCAGCGACTCGTAGGTCACCTCCACCACCCGCAACTGGCCGCCACAGACGGCACACCGAAGCGGCGCCGTCAGTGGTTTCTCTTGCGGTGCGTGGCCGCTGCCCAGCCAGAAAGTCCAGCCCAAGAACAGCCACACCAACCACTTCACCTCCTCGATGGCCAGTTTGCTGTTCGAGCTCATCCAGCCGTAGTGCCGGATCTTGTGGAAGCCCGGTGGCAGAACGTGCTGTAAGAAGCTCGCGACGAACGTTTCGCCGGCGACACGCTTGGTTTCCATTCGCTTCGGCTTGCTGCGGCGAATCGTATAAATCACTTCCGCTTCATCGACCGACACGATGCGACTGTTGTTGATCGCCACGCGGTGCACGTACGGTGCCAAGTACTTCAGCGTCGGCACGCCGTGTCCGACCGGTTGGATGTCGACGACGAAGTTTTTGTCCCAAGCTTGCTTGGGAACACAGTCATAGAGGCCCGCCGTCCGGAGTTCGTCGGCGAGCTTGGCCTTGTAGACTCGTATCAACGTCGCATGATGGAACAGGAAGTTCTTCGGTGTGCTCTGCCACGAGACCGCATTGCCGCTCTCATCCAACTTCACTCCGCCGCCGGGAACGACATAGTGAATGTGCGGATGATAGACGGCAGGGTCACGCCCCCAAGTATGCAGCACACCGAAGAACCCCAGCACGCAACCGCGCAGGGCCTTGGTCGCCGCGCCGACGTCGCGGATGCTCTGGCTACTGGCATCGAATAGACAGCGGTATCCGTCTTGCTGATGAGCGCGCAGCACCAAGCCCAGTTCACGAGGGACCGTGAAAGTGACGAGGAAGTGATGCACTGGCATTAACTTGGCGGACTGCGTTTCAATCCACAGCTGCGTTTTCTCGTGACCACAGTTCGGGCAGTGCCGATTGCCACACGAACGCCCGACCCAGTGTTCTCGCCCGCATCCGTCGCATTGATAGTGAACGCCACCAAGCGCGCCGGTACGGCAACGCGTGATCACGCCAAGAACTTTCTGCTGGATGACTGAGACGGAGCCGGGATTCTGTTTCAAGTAAGCCGGTGCGAACTGCCGTAAGGCATCGCTGACGCTGGGCATCTTGCTGATGCAGAGGCTACTTCAACTTAGCTTTCGCACCGGCATCGTTGCCGTCGTCTTCTCCGGGCGATTTGCCGAACATCATGTTAATGACCTCGCGCGAGTTGGCCTCGGCGGTGTCGGTCAAGTGCAGGTAGATCATGGTGGACTGTAGCGAAGAGTGCCCCATCAGTTTCTGGAGGGCCTTCAATCCGACGCCCGCTTCGAGTAGGTGCGTCGCGTAACAATGCCGGAGCGTGTGCAGCGTGACTTTCTTGCCCAGGTTCATCGTTCCGGTGATCTTGGCGATGGCTTCCTGAACGGTCTTTTCAGACATCGGGTTCTTGGCCGTGCTGATCCCGTGCTTGGCCAGTGAGTGCCCGCGTCGATTGCCGGGGAACAGCAACGACGGATGCTGGTGCGTGCACCAATAGCTTCGCAACAACTTCAGCGTTGAAGGTGGCAGCGGCAGTAAGCGATCTTTGGCTCCTTTCCCGCGATGGATGTGAGCGAACCCGCGAGCGGCATCGATGTCACCAACCTGCAAGCTCAAGGCTTCGTTGAGCCGCAGTCCCATGGTGTAAACGGTCCAAAAGAAGACAAGCAGGCGTTGAGTCTTGGTGATCTGCATGATGCGGTGGACCTGCTCGATGGTCAGTACGACTGGCAGCGTTTTGGCGTTCTGCAGCTTGAGCATCGCGAAGATCTCCCAGTCGCGTTTGCAGGTGAAGGTGAAGAAGAACTTCACGCCCGAGAGTGCGACCCGAAGCGACCCATTGGCGAACTCGCGATCATTCTTGAGGTGTAGAAAGAACTGGCGGAGTTGCGTTTCGGTGACCTTGTCGGGACTGCACTTCGCAAAGTCGGACAGTTGCCGGACGGCACGGATGTAGCCATCGTGAGTGCGTTTCGCCTTTCCGGTAAGATGCAGGTCCTCGGAAAGACGCTGGCGAAGTTCGGCAGGAAAGTAACGACCGCGTGGATTTGCAGGAGTCTGGGGGTTAGACTTGGGCATGGATGTGTTCCTGTAGCAGGAGGAGTTGATGGGCTGTTCACAGCGAACAGCTCCTCCTGCCAGGATGCTTCAGCGAAACCTCAACTCCCTCATCAATTCCACCTCACCAAAATCCCGCCGCGATAGCGGCTTACTTGAACCAAGCCATGCAACGGAGCACGGCTTGCGAGGTTTTTGGCAATGGACAAGTCACCTTCCGTGCCCGCTGATGGCCACCGTTATCCGACTGAAATCCTCTGGCCCTGAAACCTGACTTTGCAATGGAGTGCCGAAAACCACTTACCTTTAGGTTGCACGCCTGCCTTTCGCTCATCGCGGCGTTTGCGTTTCTTGGTGTGGACGGTTACCACACTGGCTGGAACGCTACGATGCCCGGAAGTCACGGTGACTACTTCGGAAACGCCCCAAATATAAACTGGACGCACGGTTGGCCGCTGCAATTCTGTGTTCGCAGCTCGTGCTACCCCGTTGCACTCGGGCCCGGCAAGCCAAACCCGAAGATCAGCTATGGGCCGGTCGCCCTCTACAGTCGTTGGCCAATTGATAATGCTCCGGTCAAAGCGTTCCATCTATCCGCGTTTTTGGTTGACTTGGCAGTGCTCGCTTGCCTGGTTGCTGGCGTGTGGCTCGGCCTAGGGAAGATCCCTCTTTTCCCTGTACGCTTTAGTACTAGGTCGATGCTGCTACTTACCTTGATCGCCGCGTTGGTCTCGGCGCGTGCGGTGGCACTGCGAGTCCCGGTCACTGAACCTCGATACTTTTTCCAGGTCGCTGCATATACTGTCGTACTTGCTGGCGCATTGATCTCGCTATTCTACGTTGCAAAGCTTTGTTTGCTCCGGTTGATACCTAGCTTGGTCGCTAGGAAATTTGAGCAGCCAAGTAACGAAAGCGGATAACAAAACCATGCAACGGAGCCGCGTGTCATGCTTTTTTGCAGTGGTTGAATCGCTCGTCGCGGCCCGCTGATGGTTGACGTTATCCGACAGGTGCGCGATCGATGCGCCATCTCGCACCTACCCACATTACTGCGGGCTCCTCCCATCACGCATAGAACAACATGCTCAGTGCCACTCAAATCTACTCACTCGGTGTCTGCACCGGTGTTGGGATTACCTTGACGCTTCTCGCAGTCGCGGCGAGGCTCGAGGTGCTCGCATCCGATGCGTTGCTTGACATCGGTTGCCTTGTCTCTGGGGTTCTCCTTTGGCTCGTCAGCAGCGCACTGTGGTTGCGTCGCAAGACAACTGTCAATAACCAACTTCCACCTCACCGACCGTCTTCCACGCTTCCCGATTAGTTCAATTCCACGGGTCGCCGCCCCGGCGTTGTTTGCCACTGTCGTGATCTAACGCTCGACTAATGCACGCTATAATCGCCGATAACCATGGGTTGTTACAGAGCGACGGTGGCACGCTTTTCCGTCTGCTTGCAAGTCATTCGCCGCAGCCCGCAAAACCCTACCGTTATCCGACTGAAAGCAATCGGCTCAAGTTTAGCAAAGGAATGCCAAGTGTCGTCAACGAACCCCTACGCTTCTGCATCGCAAGCCCTTTCGAAATCTCGCTCGCAACCGAAACGAACGCTGCCGATGCGACGGGCCATCGGTTCTCATGTCGCTGCATTCTTCTGCGGGTGCATCATCGGGACAGAGGTTGCATACAGCATGCTGCTCGGCGGAACACTTTTTGGCGAATCTATTTTGCTGCAACAGCCACTCGCCATGGTTGCGCAGAATCTCGCAACTTGGCTCATCGCATCACTCTGTATCGCCGTTACGACTTTCATGCTTTTTCCACCTCGCTTTAACGCTACCGCACTCATTCGCGGCACCGTTGCCGGACTTGTCTTTGCGTTCCCGATGTTTGGCGTCAGCTGGCTCTCGATGTACCTCGCCCAGCGAGGCAGTGGTCTACCGGTGTTCCTCGTATCCGGCTCACTTACCGTTCGCTACATTTGCTACACCGTAGCCGCTATTTGCTTCGACTTTTTTGCGTGCGCCCTATATCGTCTCGGACGACGGATAACCATCGCGTGAACCGGAGAACGCGAGCCAAGCGATTTGGCCGTTAGAAACTTTCCCGCGCGTTCCCGGTTACGCGTACCGTTCCCCGACTGAAGTCCCTCTTTGCCCTTATAGCCCGATGTCCACGATCTGCGTTCGATATGCGTTTTCCCTCGCGACTATCGTCGCACTTGGGCTTTTAGCGACGGAACTTGTAGTCGCGTATCCAAGCCTTGGAATTGCGTACCTGATTATTCTGCTAACGTCTTCATTTCTGCCTTCTGCACTGATCCAACTTCATTTTAATACTGGTTGGCGATTTGCGACTGCACTAAACTACGCGCTGACAATTGTCGTGGCGTTTGGGTTTGGTGTAGCGCACTTTTACGCTATTCGACGCTCGATGTTGCCAGCAATGATCTTGGACAACCATGGGCTTAGGTACCCGATTCAATTTGCGGCGTTTTTCATGCGGGCAATACTGGTCCCTGCAATCTTCTCAACCCTGATCTTTGGTCTAATTTCCTACTTGCATTTCGCTCGTTTTCGCCGCACAGAATCGCCAGACGGCGGGGAACCATCGCGCGCACCGGAGAACGCGTGCTGAGCGACTTGACCGATAGGAACTTTCCCGCGCGTTCCCGGTGGCGCATAACGTTCCCCGACTGAAGAGACTGCACGCTAATCGTGAACTTTCTTGTGATGCTAGAAGACGACTTGGATCGCATCTCACGGTTCCGCGCCATTTTGGCTCTGCATCATCCGGCGGCGACACTGGACGTCCATCGAACTGCTCCCGATTTCATCGACGCGTATTCCCGTCTCAATCGCGTTCCTGATCTGATTTGCCTCGACCACGATCTGTTTACTGACTCACCTGATGACCCTGATCCTGGTGATGGCCGTGATGTCGCTGCGTTCTTGGTGACACGCGAACCAACCACTTCTACGCTCATCCACTCGACTAATGCCGCAGCGGCTGACTCAATGCTGTATTCGATGCGCGAACATGGATGGAACGTTGATCGCATCGCACCGCTTGGAGAGGACTGGATCGAGTCATATTGGTTTCCGACTGCCCAGGAAATGGTGGCCGCTCAAGATGGTCAACGTTAGAATTGCGGGGAACCATCACATGCACCGAAGGACGCGAGCCGAGCGGTTTGGCAATGGAGAGTCTTTCTCGCGTCCTCGGTGATGTGTACCGTTCCCCGACTGAGGCAATTTGGGATTGCGACATTGAACCCTTTCTCACCGTCGCCTGACTCAAGACTCGCGATCGAATCGAAGCTCGAGTCCAAACCTACACTGCTGCATGAACGCCCTGTGCTGACGTTCTTCGTCGCTACGGCAACCGCCGCACTGCTTAACTTGGCTGAATTCCTTGTTCTCGATTGGTTCACCGTTCGTGTTTGGCCGTACCCCGATGAAGTTGGCCAACGTGATTGGTTTATTCTCGCTTTCCCGTTACTTCCACTGATCGTTCTCGCCATGATTAGTCGTTTTCGACTACTTGACCTTCATGCGGGATCGGTACTTGGTGCGGGGATACTCGGCTTCATCTGTTCGATCCCACTGTGTGCTACCGTTGGAATATGGTTTCACTTCGCTATTGGCGGTAAACTGTGAACGTCCGAATCACGCGTGATACCACTGGCGAAAAGCGGGGAACAATCCCGTGCACCGGAGCCGGGCTTGCGAGCGTTTTGGCAATGGTTGACTTTTCACTCCCGGCCCGGTGACGGGTAGCGTTCCCCGACTGAATGATGCTGACGATGGATGATCGGCTTCGCCCTCTGATCGACGACTACAAATCGACTGTTGCACGAGCAGTAGACGCGCTCGAAGCCACTGGAATACCTCGGCCTGCATCTACGACTGAATGGGTTGGCTATGACGTTCCTGGACGCGCGGTACTTGTTGGTGGTGGCGAGTACGTCATTCACGGATTTGGGTGCGTTGTACGTTTGCCCGACACATCGGTCGACTTCGACTTTGGCGACGATGGGCAGATTGATGGCTTTGACTGGTCCAGACTGTTGTCATTTGCTGGCTCTCGACTCTTAAAGCGGTATGGGATACGCGACGAAATTGAACTGCGATCATTGATTGATGACGCACACGCATCGGGAGATCTGGTACATTCTGGGTACATCCTCTCGTACACCCGCGATTCATTTCCACCTGCCCCGGAAGTTGAAGATAGCGGGGAACCATGACATGCACGGGAGGACGGCTTGCGCGGTTTTTGAAGTGGAGGATCTTTCGTCCGTCCCCCGTGATGTCTACCGTTACCCGATGGAGCTAGTGCCAAATGAAGCGATCAGCATTAATCATCGTCGGACTACTGCTGTCCATGACCGTTGCTCAGGCTGAAACTGCGTCACTCAGGATGCGATTCGCACTCGATCCCTCTTCTGCAACCGCGCAAGCAGGCAATTTCAATGCGAATCCGTTAGGTAAGAGTAACCAACTGGAAATTGATCCTGATTCGAATGGAATTCGAAACGTAGTTGTATACGTCTATACGGGACGTGGCGGCACGAAGCTGAAAATTGCACCGCACAAAGGCGAGCAACTCAAGTTAACGATAGCGGAGAATGGATTTCACCCGCACGTCGTTCTCGCTCGGCTGGGCGACACGCTAGAGATCCTTAACCGCAGCCCCAGACGCCATTTCCCACAAATTACATTCTTTAACGCTCCGGCTGTAAACATAGAGTCACTTCCCGGCAGATCGGATTTTGTAAGACTTCCCGCAGGTGCTCCTACCACGGCCGCAATCGAATGCCTGGTCACGCCAAGCTTGAATGCGTTGCTCCTGATAATGGATCATCCATTTGGTTGCGTCAGCGACAAGAATGGTGCAGTTGCTATCGAAGGTTTGCCGGTAGGCACCAAGCTGATTTTTCGGGTATGGCATGAGGCAGGCCATTTTAATCACGTTAAGATTTACGGAGATTCTGTCGAATGGCGTCGATCTCGCTTTGAACTTACCTTGGCACCCGGGGTCAATGACTTCGGCGACGTACTTGTTTCTGGCCAGACATTCCAAAAGTGACGTCATTTCGCGGGTAACCATCGCGTGAACCGGAGAACGCGAGCTGAGCGATTTGGCCGTTAGAAACTTTCCCGCGCGTTCCCGGTTACGCGTGCCGTTCATCGAATGAGTTGACGTCAAAATGAAGTCGCTATGTTGTTGCCTTCTTGCCGCAATATCGTCAATGATTGCCAGTTGCTTCGCGGCAGACTGGCCACCGACGACCTTGGCGGGTGCATGGATTGTCGATTCGACATCCGTCGACGGCGATCCCGACGTTGAACGAGGCAACCTCGCTCTGCTTCTGATCGGAGAGCATCTGATTCTTGCAGAGTCTTTCCCGGACAATGCAATGCCTCCGTACGCCGACGCTCTTCGGCTTTCGGATGGAAAGCGAAATGAAGACCGTTACACTGCAATGCTCCATCTTCCCGCTATCGGCCCCTCGTGTTTCAGCGTGGGTCACGACAAGTCCCAAGCAGTTATCACCTTCACCATGAACGCGATCAATGGCAATGATCGCCTTACTGTGGCGTTGAAGGGCGTAAACCTCGAAGCGAAACGACTCGGACACGCTGCCGCAAGGAGTCGAATTCAGACGCTCTTGCGAGAGCCGGAATTAGATTGTGATAAGGATACTCGAACGATGCTGATTAAATACGTCGCCTCACAATCAAAACCAAGTACCGATGAACCATGCGATGCAACGGAGCCGGGCTTGTGCGGCTTCACGAATGGAAACTCAACTTCCCCGGCCCGCTGATCGCCGCCGTTATTTGTACTAAACCGACGCGTCTTTTGGTGCATCGGAACCGATGGCCTCGGCGCACAACTCGTGATCTCAATGCTCGATGGCACTCCGTGATCGACTCGCACGACTGCCGACCCGCGTGCCGACGCAACGCCCGAAAACTTGCCGGCCGACTCCATGCCCGGTAGGCTGACGGCTTGCCGACCGCTAGTCCGACGACTGGTTCGGGCAAACAAATAACCAAGTGATTCAACGGAGTCGGGCCTGCAAGTTTTCACCAATGGACAGTCAACTCTCCCGACCCGCTGATCACCGACGTTCGCCGACCAAGTTTTAGACGATCGGAGATTGGATCGGTGCGACGACCGTTTGCCATCCTTGACTTGCTGCTCTTCACTCTGATTGTTGGCGTTCATCTTGCGCACCTTCCGCTTGCCGTTGACCATGCGAATTCTCCTCTGATCCTCCTCGTTCCGCTCGTTCCGACACTCACTGCAGTATGGATTCAACTACGATTTCGCCTCAAAACCCCGCAGGGTACACTCACGCACTACACCGTTTGTGTTGTTTGGGCTTTCCTGTACGGATACGGATACTGCCTCACGCTGAACGCACGCCAGGCATCCAAGCCAACTCACGGCCGGATGTTTGACCCCTTCTCGTGGGCATTCGACGGCATGCAAGAAATGGCTGTTCTTGCACTCCTTACTTCTGCAATCTACGCTGCGGTGTCGTGGTTGGCATTGCGTCGCGCAAACCGGCGGATTTCCGCGAAACCCGACGACCCGATCGCGGCGAACCATGCGTTGGACCGGAGTGCTCAAAAACGCCTTTCTTGATGGTTGATCGTTCGTTCGCACCCGGTCAACGTAACCGTACACCAAAACCATTGTAGGCGCAGGTTTTAGGCTATTGGGTTTACCTTGCTTCCCAATGGAGAACCCTATGAATCGAGCCGAAACCGCGAAGCTTTGGACGGAGCGTCTGCAACGATTTGAGCAAGCTCAGATGACGGTCGCTCAATTCTGTTCCGCCGAAGGTGTTTCGCAGCCGTCTTTCTACAACTGGAAACGCAAGCTGCGGTCGACGCGGGATCCGAAAGTCCCCGTCGTGGCCAAGTTTGTGCCCGTCTCGTTTCAAGCCACACCGGATCGCCCCGCTCCCGCAGCC
Source organism: Rubripirellula lacrimiformis (assembly GCF_007741535.1). Classification (NCBI taxonomy): domain Bacteria; kingdom Pseudomonadati; phylum Planctomycetota; class Planctomycetia; order Pirellulales; family Pirellulaceae; genus Rubripirellula; species Rubripirellula lacrimiformis. Next base: position 179,645 of record NZ_CP036525.1, on the reverse strand, counting down.
AATCTCGCGAACGCGACGATTGAACTTCCCGGTGGCATCCGCATTCGTATCGAAGTGCCAACTGATTCTCAGCCGAATCCACTGCGCAAGGATCAACCATGATCGGATTGCCTGATGGCATGCCGATCTATCTGTGCACCGAGCCGGTCGACTTTCGAAAAGGCTTTGATGGTCTGACCGGAATCGTCACCACCTCGTTGGGCAAGAGCGTCACCGACGGTTCGCTGTTTCTGTTTGTCAATCGAAAGCGAGACCGCATCAAAGCCCTCTGGTGGGAGACTGGTGGATTGACCTTGTGGTACAGGCGACTCGAGCAAGGCACCGTCGAGCTGCCAACGCCTCCCTGTGATCAAACGCACGTCACGATCGATTCGGTCGAACTGGCCATGTGGATCGCAGGCGTCTCACTGAAATCGGCCAAGACAAGACGCAAGCGAATGGTGGCGTAGGGCCGTCTGGCCGGCCAGTTCCACTTCGCATCAATCAGTTCCACTTCGCATCAACCGGCTTCGTGAGAACATTCTCGCGGGGCCGGTTTTCTTTTGGACTTTCGTGGGGACGCACTTGCGCTTTTGGTGGCGAACTTTATAATGTCGCCATCATGGATCCCAAACCACTCCCCGCCGACCTCGATGCTGCTCATGCGTTGATTCAAAAACAAGCCGTCGCACTGGAGTTGAAAGACAAGCTGATTGAGGAACAAGCCCACAGCGTCTTAGAACTTAAGTCCGACCGTGACAAACTCGACGAGAAGAACATCGAGCTGAACCTGACGATCGAGAAACTTCTCAAGCAACTTTTTGGTCGCAAGAGTGAGCGACGCATCGACTGTGACGGCCAGCTGCATTTCGACTTGGGCGAAGAGCCCACGCCCGAAGTCATCAGCGCACTCGAAGAAGCGATCTGCGACGCTCGACAAATTGTTGACGATGCCGAAGAAGACAAGAAGAAGCGACGACGAAATCGCTCCGCAACCGGCGACCGCAAGTTCCCCGAACATTTGCCGCGCTATGAACGCATCGTCGATGTGCCCGAAGGAAAACGCGAAGGCTTGACCCTGATCGGCTATGACGAAGTTGAAACGCTGGAGTGGGTTCCCGCGGATCTCAAAGTCCGACTAACCAAGTATGCCAAATACGTCCACCCAACCGACAAAGCGCAAGGCATCGTCAGCCCCGAGCGGCCCACGGGCCTCGTCGAATGGGATCGCTTCGACGCCTCGATCGGTGTCGAGGTGGTGGCCTGGAAGTACTTCTATCACCTGCCGTTCTATCGTCAACAAGACATGTTCGGGGCCAGCGGCTGGACGCCCAGTCGCAGCACACTGCAGAACATCGAAACGGCCGTCGAGTTCGCCCTGCGTCCGCTCGCCGAGCACTTGCAGAGCATTCTGAAACAAGATCCCACCGTTGGCTGTGATGACACCGGCGTGCTGTTGATTACGCCCGCCGCGATGCCGGACTTATCGGATCACCCGCGCGGTAAACGTATCACCGAGGTCCTCGAGAAGGCGATGACCACAGGCAAGCCAAGCATCAAAGCGAACTTCTGGGGCTACTACGCTTCACGGCTTCCGGTTGTCGCTTTCGACTTCACGGTTAGCCGTCACCGTGATGGTCCGGACGACGTGCTGAGTGACTTTGAAGGTAACCTGATTGGCGACTGTTGGTCGGGATTTCAGAAGATCCAAATACGAAGCGACTCGCGAATCACTTTCGCAGCGTGCTGGGCACATGCGCGTCGCAAGATCGACGAGTGCCGCAGTGCGTTCCCGATCCAAGTGGCGAAACTTGAGTCGTTGATTGGAAATCTTTACGACGTGGAGGATCAATGCAAACACCTTACTGCGCCGGAGCAACTTTCGCGACGCCAAAGCCTGTCACGTCATGTTCTGGATCAGATCGAAGCCTATCTTTCCAGTGAAGCGATGCAGTCACCGAAGGTGCTTCCCAAGAGCAACCTTGGGATGGCGGCGGCCTACGTCCGTCGGCACTGGGAGGCACTCCATCGTTTTACCGAAGATGTATCGATCCCGCTGGACAACAACGACTGCGAGCAGTTGATGAAGCGGGTGGCGACGGGTCGCAAGAACTGGATGTTCAAAGGCTCGGTGGCCGCGGGCGAACGGGCTGCAAACTTAATGACAATCATCGGGAGCGCGATCCGCAACAACTTGGACGTGCGAGCGTACTTGGATGATGTCCTGCGGCGTGCGCTATCCGGCGAAACCGACTGGCAATCAATGACGCCCCATGCCTGGAAGGCAGAACATCCCGAATCGATCCGGCAATACCGCGACGACGAACGTCGCCAAGCCGCCGACCGCAAGAAAACTCGCCGCGCCCGCCGCCGAACCCGCAAAAAGTAACCAACCCCAAGCGCCCAACTGGTGCTGGTGTACGGTTACCGTTCGCCCACTGAAGTACATTGCATTTGACGCCGAGCATGTTATTCGCTGCCTGTTGGCAGAGCTTCTCGCGACTCAATCAACATGACTGACGATCTACGAACTGCGGACCGAACGTCCGGAATGGACACGAACCATCGTGGGATCACTCTCGAATCGCTACGGCGGTTTACCGCGACGATCGGCCTGTGGTCATTCGGTGTTGTGGCGATTTTCGGTTCACTGATCTCACTGTCGCTTATGATCGTCGTACCACTCTTTTCGCTCGAGAACGATTCATGGGGCCGCGCAGACAATCCGCACACAATCGCAAACGTAATTTTATACTCGCTGATCGGGGCGGTCGCGATATTTGCTGCTCGCAGTTCTGATCGCGTACGATTTTGGCTTGGTGTTGGTGCGTTCCTTGCTTTCGTCGTCTACGGACTATACGATTTCGGGCTGTTCGACACCTAACCACAGCTTCCAAACGTCCTACATAAAACGGGGCGAACCAAACGATGCAACCGAGCGGCGAAGTCGGGCGTTTTGAAGTGGTTGATCTTCCGTCGCCGCCGGCTGATCGTCAACGTTACCCGACTTGCTTCGCGATGGCGGGATACAAGACTGCAATGACGAACCCGTACTCGCCATCAAATGCACATCTAAACGATCCGCGATCCGCGTATCGAGCTAACTCTGCCTTCAAGGCTGTGCTCATAAGCTGCCGCAATGGTTTGCTGTGGTCGTTGGCCGTGATGGTGCCCATATCGTTTTTGGTTGTACCGGCAATTCCACGCCGACTGGTTCGTGACCAAAATGGCGACGCAGTGTCGTACATTGAGTCTGCTGGCTATCTGGGGATGATACAGGAGATGCTCGGTCTTGTTGCCCCCATTGCAATGATCTGGACACTGTCTGCAGGTGCTGTCGGCCTGATACGCTATGCTCGTACTGGCGGTTTGTTGCCGCTAGACGCTCGCCCAAATGACGGCGGGTAACAATCGCGTGCACCCGAGTACGCGAGTTGGGCGGTCTTGATATTGAAAATCTCTCGCGCGTACCGGGTGACGCGTGACGTTCTGTCAGTCATGAGGAAGAAACTATGCGAAGTGTTTTGATGTTTGCCATCGCGTTGGCATTCACCTTCTTCTCTGGCATCTCCATCGGTCGGGAGCCATCCCTGCCGAAATCCGCAGAGCTGACGAAAGACGGTGATGGCAATGTCACTGCCGTGCGAATAGCTGGTAAATCGAACCGTGAACGGATTGACTTACCGCGTGAGGCCGTTGAGGCTCTTTCGAAGCTTACGCATTTGCAATCGCTCTCACTCTGGGGGACAACCGTTGATGATGACGACATAGACCATCTAGCTGGCCTCGCAAATCTCCGAACCATTGACCTCACATTCACAGATGTGACGGGCGAGTCGCTACGGGCGCTCTCATCTTTAAAGAATCTTCTATCTATTCGACTGGAAGGATGCGATGTGAAAGACGAGCATCTTGCCCCCGTGACCGAGATGCCGCAGCTTGCGATGCTGTATTTGGGCCGAACGAATGTCACGGACGCTGGCCTTACGCATCTTCGTGGACTCAAAAACCTAAACCTCCTGCAACTCTCCGATTGTACCATCACGGATTCTGGCCTAGCATCGCTTGGTGATCTTCCGGTCATCCAGCATCTCTGGCTATCGAAGACGATTCGATACGGTACCGGGGACCGTAGTAACTTGACGGACAACTCGATCGATTACTTGGCCTCACTGGACACATTGATTGATTTGCAGATCGCCGATTCACAACTCACCGATGCCGGTTTGGAGCGATTGCGGGATGGCCTACCCAAGGCGAAGGTCAGCACGGTTCGAACTGGTGTGACCTACGTCGATCGCAAGAAGCCGTGACAGAACCATGGGATGCAACGGAGCGGCGGTGGTGCGTTTTTTGGTGCGTTCAACGTCAACTCCCGCCGCCCGCTGATCCCAACCGTTATTTGGCAAATACAATTCAACACGTATGGAGACATCATATGCGCCCCACTGGAAAATCATTCGCCTTGACTGTTCTCGCATTAGCCACTTCGCTCTCGGTCGCGTACGCTGCTACGATCGAATCACAGGACACAGGCAATTCGTACTACCTATACACGGGCGCGCTCAACCCAACTGCCGCAGGCGTTGTTTCCGTCCCATCTCGATTCAAATGGAGTGTTGAAACCTGCGTGGCGGGAATTGATTTGCAAGGCAATCCCCTTGCAGACTCACGGCTGATGTTGCGACTCTACGATCCTGACCACAACTTTACTGCCATTACCGCCCAAATGGATTTGGAAACTGCCGAAAAACTCCGACAAGAACTCGCTGAAATCATCGCGAAGAAACGCGAGAACCCCAGCTTTCAGCATCGTCCAAAACTGTATGACGCTGATATGATTCCGGCTGGCCAACTAAAGGGTATCAACGAACAGGGTGAGGCGATCATCGAACTTGAGCCCAAAGAAGCCAAATAACCAATAAGGATTTGACATCGCGAGCTTGCGAGCCGATGTTCAAGTCGTTTGTTCAAGAAGCCCGGAGGTTAGCGCCGGTGGTTACTTGGGTTTTGCTTCCGGTTGCGTCTGCGCGTCGAGTGCCCAGGTCGGCACTGGCGAGATTGCTGGGCCAGTTTCTGGTTCGTCTTCCGCTGATGTTGATGATATTGGCCGCAGTTCAGTACTCCTGAGCATCGTTGATGCTGGGTTTTCTCGATCGTTATTGACGTTGCCGCGCACCTTCAGCCCCCGCCCTCCCGGTGACGCTTCGAATACTTCATGACGCTGCTTTGAGGTTCTCATTTATCCACTGTCAAAATATGTCAGCGAATGTTCGGGGATGATCCCGTCCGATTGCAGCGACTCGTAGGTCACCTCCACCACCCGCAACTGGCCGCCACAGACGGCACACCGAAGCGGCGCCGTCAGTGGTTTCTCTTGCGGTGCGTGGCCGCTGCCCAGCCAGAAAGTCCAGCCCAAGAACAGCCACACCAACCACTTCACCTCCTCGATCGCCAGCTTGCTGTTCGAGCTCATCCAGCCGTAGTGCCGGATCTTGTGGAAGCCCGGTGGCAGGACGTGTTGCAGGAAGCTCGCGACGAACGCTTCGCCGGCAACACGCTTGGTTTCCATTCGCTTCGGCTTGCTGCGGCGAATCGTATAAATCACTTCCGCTTCATCGACCGACACGATGCGACTGTTGTTGGTCGCCACGCGGTGCACGTACGGCGCCAAGTACTTCAGCGTCGGCACGCCGTGTCCGACCGGTTGGATGTCGACGACGAAGTTTTTGTCCCAAGCTTGCTTGGGGACACCGTCGTAGAGGCCCGCCGTCCGGAGTTCGTCGGCGAGCTTGGCCTTGTAGACTCGTATCAACGTCGCATGATGGAACAGGAAGTTCTTCGGTGTGCTCTGCCACGAGACCGCATTGCCGCTCTCATCCAACTTCACTCCGCCGCCGGGAACGACATAGTGAATGTGCGGATGATAGACGGCAGGGTCACGCCCCCAAGTATGCAGCACACCGAAGAACCCCAGCACGCAACCGCGCAGGGCCTTGGTCGCCGCGCCGACGTCGCGGATGCTCTGGCTACTGGCATCGAATAGACAGCGGTATCCGTCTTGCTGATGAGCGCGCAGCACCAAGCCCAGTTCACGAGGGACCGTGAAAGTGACGAGGAAGTGATGCACTGGCATTAACTTGGCGGACTGCGTTTCAATCCACAGCTGCGTTTTCTCGTGACCACAGTTCGGGCAGTGCCGATTGCCACACGAACGCCCGACCCAGTGTTCTCGCCCGCATCCGTCGCATTGATAGTGAACGCCACCAAGCGCGCCGGTACGGCAACGCGTGATCACGCCAAGAACTTTCTGCTGGATGACTGAGACGGAGCCGGGATTCTGTTTCAAGTAAGCCGGTGCGAACTGCCGTAAGGCATCGCTGACGCTGGGCATCTTGCTGATGCAGAGGCTACTTCAACTTAGCTTTCGCACCGGCATCGTTGCCGTCGTCTTCTCCGGGCGATTTGCCGAACATCATGTTAATGACCTCGCGCGAGTTGGCCTCGGCGGTGTCGGTCAAGTGCAGGTAGATCATGGTGGACTGTAGCGAAGAGTGCCCCATCAGTTTCTGGAGGGCCTTCAATCCGACGCCCGCTTCGAGTAGGTGCGTCGCGTAACAATGCCGGAGCGTGTGCAGCGTGACTTTCTTGCCCAGGTTCATCGTTCCGGTGATCTTGGCGATGGCTTCCTGAACGGTCTTTTCAGACATCGGGTTCTTGGCCGTGCTGATCCCGTGCTTGGCCAGTGAGTGCCCGCGTCGATTGCCGGGGAACAGCAACGACGGATGCTGGTGCGTGCACCAATAGCTTCGCAACAACTTCAGCGTTGAAGGTGGCAGCGGCAGTCAGCGATCTTTGGCTCCTTTCCCGCGATGGATGTGAGCGAACCCGCGAGCGGCATCGATGTCACCAACCTGCAAGCTCAAGGCTTCGTTGAGCCGCAGTCCCATGGTGTAAACGGTCCAAAAGAAGACAAGCAGGCGTTGAGTCTTGGTGATCTGCATGATGCGGTGGACCTGCTCGATGGTCAGTACGACTGGCAGCGTTTTGGCGTTCTGCAGCTTGAGCATCGCGAAGATCTCCCAGTCGCGTTTGCAGGTGAAGGTGAAGAAGAACTTCACGCCGGAGAGCGCGACCCGAAGCGACCCATGGGCGAACTCGCGATCATTCTTGAGGTGTAGAAAGAACTGGCGGACTTGCGTTTCGGTGACCTTGTCGGGACTGCACTTCGCAAAGTCGGACAGTTGCCGGACGGCACGGATGTAGCCATCGTGAGTGCGTTTCGCCTTTCCGGTAAGATGCAGGTCCTCGGAAAGACGCTGGCGAAGTTCGGCAGGAAAGTAACGACCGCGTGGATTTGCAGGAGTCTGGGGGTTAGACTTGGGCATGGATGTGTTCCTGTAGCAGGAGGAGTTGATGGGCTGTTCACAGCGAACAGCTCCTCCTGCCAGGATGCTTCAGCGAAACCTCAACTCCCTCATCAATTCCACCTCACCAAAATCCCGCCGCGATAGCGGCTTACTTGAACCATCCGATGCACCGAAGGACCGGGCGTCGCGTTTTGACAATGGAAAACCAACTCCCGCTCCTCGGTGATCGGTACCGCTCGCCGACTGAAACGAAACGCACTTTACGGATCTGCCTTTGAGTGACTCACCATACCGACCGCCGTCCGAGAATCAGGCAGCGCAGCAAGCTGATTACGAACCAGCGGTGACCTCGCATACGCTTTTGCCTTTTGCGCAACTTGGAATGCGCCTGCTTGGCGTTCTGCTCGTCGTCGACGGACTTGGTGCGATTTCTGGTGGGTTGGTTCAGGGTCTTGTTCAGGGACGCGACTATGCGGCTGAAGGATACGGTTTCGTTGTCGATCCTCATTCTGCAGGATGGGCGGCTGGTGGCATTCCTTTTTTGATCATCGGCGTCTATTTGGTTGTTGGGGGTAATTGGATTCTTCAAAGTGTATTCCTTCCGTCCCGACGCCCGGCTTCCGACGCCCCCAATGCATCTGAAGTAGAACACGGCGAACCAGACGATGCACGCGAGTCGCCGAGTTGAGTTTGTTGAAGTGGTTTGTCTTCCGCGGCGACCACGTGATCTTTAACGTTATCGCACCTACTTCCCACCTGTTTCCGACGAACACTCGCTAATGACTGATATTCCCCCAGGCGCATCTGACGTTATTGCTCGCGAACAGGTTGCGAATTTGCTCGTCGGGCCGGTTCAACGGTGCCCGTCACCGATTCGTGAAACCATCGAAGCGGATATTGCAAAACTGCTTGATCGCCCCACCTGCTCAACACCGGCGCACGTCGCCGCTTTCTACGCAGAGATTCAGAGGCTCCAGACTCTAGTAGCGGGACACTGATCATAGTTGCGGAACGCACGCTGCTTGCCCTGCTCTGCAACTATTGCGATCTCCATGGGTTGTTACGGAGCCGGGCTTGCCAGATTTTTGAAGTGGAACATCAACTGTCCCGACCCGCAAAACCCAACCGTTCCTCGAATGAAATGAACGTGCTCTATCAACTTCCTGTCTGGCTGCTCTTTTTCGCAGTGGCCCTTCCGCTGACGTTCATCGCTTGGTCGTCTCGGCATGCTGCATATGCATTGTCCGCCGAACCGATTGACGAGGCAAAGACAATTTATGAAGGCCCAAGTACTTACAATGATGATGGCACACGCACTCAGACGATCACGGTCCAAATTCCGAAGGGGCAGTCAGTCACGATTACGCAGACTTTCGGTCCGATCGCGATTACGGCCAATGGGCGTACATGGGCGGCGTATTCTGTATAGTTGAGATTGGTCCTTGTGTTCGTAGGGCTGATCGGATTGTTCCATTTCCCTTCGGCGTTGCAACCAAGTTTTGGCTCGGTCGTACCCCAAGCGTCCGCAGCCGAGGAACCATAAAATGCACTGGAGTACGGGTGGTCTGTTTTCTCGTTTGCTTGCAAGTCGTTCGCCCGTACCCCGTGATTTTCAGCGTTCGCCGAGCAATTAGGGAACGCACGACCAAACGGTCTAGACAATGGATCGCAGCTCTCGGCGCTATAGTTGCACTCATCGTTCTTGGCCCGACCATCTTGGATCGGTTTCTCCTGTTTCGCTTCAATCACGCGATCGCGGATGTTCGGGATACCAACATCTCGTTGGTTCGTTTCAAGCCACACGTTGACCGCGAATTCGTCACCATTTCTGATCCAGAGGTTCTTTGCCAAATTCAGAAATGGCTCGGAACATCAAAATCGCCGAAGACGTTTTACTCGTATCCGCCAACTACCTGTCCGCTCGAAATCACACTTACGAATGGGAACGTTGAACATTTTGACATGTCTCCGACCGGACTGACTGCGACATACATCGCCGAACTCGACGCCGACCGATCATTCGAGCGGCAACGCCAATTGTCGTACATAGTGCTATCACATGATGGCTACTATCGCTTACTCCCTGAACAACCGTTTACACCTTACCTGCGCGCAACCAATCAACTTGATCCCGCCGTCCCAAAGCCATTCTTCATGTACAGTCGCGAGGACGATGTTGGATCGCTATAGCCGCACAACACTGACTCCTTCGCTACAATACGACGAACCATGACATGCGCCGGAGGCCTCGAAATCGCGATTGGACAATGTTGCTCATCCGCTCGTCCCCGCTGATGGCCAACGTTCGCCGACTGAAAACATATGTGGGCAAAGCCACGACGAGCCGGCGGCCTGCGAATCCGAGGTCAACGCGGCAACCCGAATGTTCGCTTTGCAATCCTTCGTTTCGCAAAATGGCTTCGCACTGTTGAATCGCATCCGGTGCGAGTCCCAGTTTACCTATCGCCGCACGCATATTTGAGGACAGTCGACAATCGGATTGTGTCGGCGGCTTTTTTTGCGCCCTATGACCCGACGGACGAGCCGTTCATCCGAATCGCAACCGGCGATTACCCTGCCCTATTGACTGAGCACGGACGTGACGACGCACTGGCAATGTTTCTAAACTCGTTGGCCCATGAATTGGTACACTACAACCAGTGGATTGAAACAGGCGATATCTCGGAACGCGGTGTTGTTGTTCGGGCTCGCAAAATGGTTGACCACTACGCGTTGACGACCGACCATCTTTGACTGACAAAAAGCGGCGAACCATGGGATTCAACGGAGCGGCGAAGTCAGGCGTCTTTTGGCGGCGAGATCGATCGTCGCCGCCCGCTGATCCCGAACGTTCGCTGACTGACATGAACGCAACGCAACTTTGGCCGACACACTATTGTTTGCTCTAATCTTACTGCTGTTTCTCGCTGCCTGCGGTCTCGTCGTCTGGGCTACGTACGCCGCGATCGCAGGGCGTATTCCGACATGGTCGCGTTTGCTGTATTTAGCTGCTCTGATTGGCAGCGTAGTTGCTGCGTATTTTTCGACGTTCCGCTACACCTATCTTGCGAATGCCAATACACGTTTTCACGGCTGGCCTGTTCCCACCGTGATTTTCCAGCGTGATGGACCGGGCGAACCGTGGCTCGACTTTGTTGGCCCAACCGTGATATTGGCATATCCAATGAACCTCGTGCTGTTTGCGTTCGTACCCGCGCTGGTGGTCTTGGCCGTATTCTGGTTTTGCAAACGACCACGGACGCCATTACCTGATGCGACGGCACCTACAGACCTTCGATCTGCTACCAAGCAGGATGCTGTCAACTCAGGTAACCCTTACCAACCACCGCTCCGTCCGTGATAGAATCGCGGCGAACCATGGGATCGGGATAGGGCCCGGTTGCCCGGGACCCCTCCCACACCACCTAGCATGCGGATCCGCACTAGGCGATTCGTCTTAGCGGAGCAAGCTCGCTCCATCTCTCTTCGAGGCTAAAGAGTCCGTTGACTTTGAGCCATGCGTTCGACAACGCTCGCTGGAAACCCGACGTCATTGAAAGACGCCAGACGGCTTTGCGACTGTTGCCGAACGCCATCGCATCGTCGTGCGAAATGCCGAGTGATTTCAACTTTCGGATCCGGGTGCGTGGAATGTGTCAACGACATTGAGACAACTTTCTAAACGGTTCAGTGATTGATGCCAGCGCACTTGGGGGCCAGCCCCCAAACCCCCGGGATTTTTTCAGGCATCGCTCGGGTGTTCAAAGGTGTTTTCGGTGGTAAGGTTGATTCGTCCGGTGAAACGGAAGACGGCTCTGCGGGGACGCAACCGTCCAAGGGATAATCGGATCGAGGGTGCGTCAAAGACGTTTCTTCGGAAGCTCCCGGGCAGGTTGGCTCGGGGGCTTCCCTTTTGCGTTCATCGATTGGTTTGGGAGGGTTGATCCAGACGGCTTTGGGAACACTTGCTGGCTTGGGAATTCCGTGAACGAAACGCTCGGGTGTCTTTTTCCACGCACCATGAAGAGTCTGCGTGCGAGCGGCAGTTACTTCCTCGGCGCGGCCGAAGTGCAACGATGATGGAGTTAGCAACCCGATGCCGCTGTGATAGTGCTCGTTGTTGTACCAGGTGAAAAACGTGCGACAGAACTGCAAGCCGTCTTCGTAACAGCCAAAGCGTTTGGGGAACTCAGGTCGATACTTCATCGTTTTGAATTGGCTTTCCGAGAACGGATTGTCGTTGGAGACGTGCGGTCGGCTGTGTGATTTGGTGACGCCCAGCGAACTGAGTAGCTGCGCGACGCTGTGAGATGTCATCGAAGGTCCCCGGTCGCTGTGAATGATCAGTTGTTCGGGTGGAATGTTCTGCTTGTCGATCGTGGTTTCAATCAGCTGCTTGGCCAAGTCGGCGCTCTCGCTATCGGCCAGCATCCAGCCAACGACGCAGCGGCTGTAGATGTCCAGAATCACGTAGAGGTAGTAGTACGTCCATGTTTCGGGGCCCTTGAGTTTGGTGATGTCCCAAGACCAGACTTCGTTGGGCGCGGTGGCGAGCAGCTCTGGTTTGCGATACTCGGGATGCTTCAGCTGGTTTCGTCGTTCGCGTGTGCTTTGATTGTCGGCCAAGATGCGATACATCGTTCGCACGCTACACAGGTAGTCGCCCTCGTCGAGCAACTTGGCGTAGACCTGTCGTGGTGCATGATCAGCGAAACGCTCGCTGTTGAGTTGATCAAGTACTTCTTGGCGTTCTTGCGGTGATAGAGCTCGAGCGGGCGCCGGCCTCGGCGCGGCTTGTCGATCGGGGTCGCGGCGACGATAGAACGTCGCACGCGACACATTCATCGCACGGCAAGCCACCGCGACGCCGACTGTTTCGCTCAGTTGTTTGGCGGCTGTCAGTCGTCCTTCTCGTGTGATCGTATCTGCATCATCTCCGAGACTTTTTTTTGGACGTCAATGATCAGCTCGGCGTGGCGGAGCTTCTCCTTGAGCCGCTCGTTCTCACGTTCAAGACGTTTGAGTTGATCGGCTGGTGAAGTTTTGCCGTTAGACTTTTTCGATGATGACAATGATTCCTCCCGCAATTGACGACGCCATTTTGCCAGGACCGAGGAGTAAATTCCCTCGCGTCTGAGCAGCGCCCCGATTTCACCGGGCTCGGTACAGCTCTCGGCCTCCAGGGCGATACGGCGTTTGTAGTCGGCGGTGAAGCGGCGACGGGCCGCTTTCTGTGTCACCTCCGGATCTTTTTCAATTTTTTTGTTGGCGGTATCGGTCATGCGAATGCTCCATGCCCTCAACTCTGATGAAATTCAAAGTTGTCTCACGCATGTTGGCACAGAGGGGTACCTGGTTAGCTGATAGAGCGACCAAGGCTTTCCGTACCTGCTGGCAAAGCTCGTCATACTCCATATCCACATTGGGCGGATCGTCGATTCCGGGCTCTTTGTCCAGACGGAGAATCACCTCTTGTTCACGATACCGCCGACGAAGCAGGTCCATTGCTCGTCGAGTGGCGATGCGACACAGCACTGCTCGCCAGCTACGAACTGAAGTAGGATCTATTCTTAATGCGTCTGCAATCGTTTGCTGAGAGCACTCGCTTGCATCTCCCGCGTTGCCCAACAATCGATACGACGTGCGCCAAACGTCGACTGAGTAGTCGGTCAAATTGCCGTGGAATTCAGACATAATCCGCTGATCAGCTGGCGTAAGATGGAGCGATATTTCGCTGGACAATATACCTAGTCGCGTGGCTGGACGACTCGTTACAGCAATCGTCAGTATTCTGATCGTGATTTGCAAATCAACGTTTGCCCTAGCGTTCCGTACAAATCGAGCAGCGGGAATACCGCATGCGCCAACATTCAGATTTGCAGAAGCTACGTCCTCCTGGACCTGGAGTAATGCAACCGCCTGGATCGATGCGATTCCTGCGTGCTGAAGCATCGCCGACGGTGGCGCCAGCGGATGTCTACATTGAGATGCGTTGCCGCGACTGCCCTGGGAGCGCGCCGGATTCACCCGCATCATTCCGCAGCGTCGTTCATGCTGTTCTATCGCTGATGGCCGCGCCACGAAGCGATAAAACGCTGGCGCTGCTAGGTGCGTGGACGGAGCGAAATCAAAGGGATCAGCGGCCAGCGATTTCCAAACGACCTCGCATTCCTGCGCGAGCGGCCAGGTCGGGGTTTTCGACGGTGGCCCACAGACGGGACTGGCCGGTGACGGGATGCAGTTCCGGTGAGACGTAGGTTACCTTGCCTTTCAGTACGTTGGGATTCCCGCTAGCGGGCTTCCCACCACCGGATTTCGACGAACCACCGTCCGGTTCGCTGCCCGCTAGGAAGAACCGAATCGATCGGCCGACCAGTTCGGAACCGTAGGTCTGTCCATCGACAAAGCATTCCACCCGGATCGGGTCCAGTGTCACCAGGCGCACGACGGGCTTGCCCGCTTCGACCCATTCGCCCGGTTCGACGGCAACCTCTACGACTTGTCCGTTGACGGGTGCATTGATTTTGTGCTTCTCCCATCTCGCTTTGACGATCTTGGCCGCCGCTTCTTTTTCGCTGGCGCTGGCCTGTGCCACCCGTTGCTCGTGCTCGGCTTGCTCGATCGCCAATTCAGCCTGATCGACGACCAGTTGCAGCTTAGCGATCTCGGTATCCGGGATCGCGCCGGCAAAGCCTTCGTTGGCTTGCACGCTTTGCTGAAGCTCTTGCGAGCGGACCTGCAACGTCCGCTTTGCATAACGAGCGTCGACGTCGTTTTCGGCTTCCATCTTTGCCGCTTGGAAGGACGCGTCGGCGGCTTCGAATTCGGTTTGCACCTGCTGGTCGTCCAACTGAACCATCCCGTCGCCGGCAGCCACCGAATCGCCTTCGGCCACCCAGACCTTGGACACGACCCCTGCAATCGGTGCAGCAACGAAGGTGTTCTGAATCAAGGAAAGCTGGGCATCGTCAATCACGATGGTGTCCCCTGATGCCCCGCTGAACGGAACCGCGCGAGGCTTTTGCCCCACCGCATGTTCGACATCGAGGACGATTCCACTTGCCGCTGCCAGACTGGTGACCATCCCTAAAAAGAAACGAAATCGGTGCGACATGAACTTGGCGTGGGATGCAATGCGAACGGAAGATGGGAACCACTGAACGGTTAGTCTAACCATTTTTGGCAACGGTCAAGCAGAACCGCCCCGGTCCATTCCATGGCCCGCGCTTGGCGGTCAATCACAAATCGGTGAAAGATGCACAGCAAACCGGTTTCATTATGACCGGCCGGCCCGGGGGCTGACCGCTTCCCACAACTCTGGGATCCGGTGATGGCTGTCAACGAATCCGGTCGGTCGTAGCGGCTTTCGCCGGAGGTACTCGGCTGGGCTCGAGTTCGGGGGCCATCTTCCGCCCAAAGGCGGTACTACAAACAGAGCCAACTACTTTTGTTTCTTGGTTTTCTTGGCCAGTTGCCGCATCGTTTCGACACCGTCTTTGGCGACCACCCAACCGCGGCAATTCGGAGCTCCGCAGCGGCAACGGGGCGTCCAGTCGCAGGGTTCCCACTGGTAATCAAATGTGATCTCGGTCTCGGCTTCGATATTGCAAATCGCGACCAAGCCAAGGCTTCGCTTTGTCAGGTGAATCAGTTCGGTGTTGGGGCTGCAACTGTGGTTCAGAAATGCCGCTGGGATGCCAGGCTCCAAGTACCACTGCTGATCCAGATCCATCACATAGCTGGATCCTTCGTAAGTCTTCTTGCTTAGCAACTGGCCAGTGATCTCAATCACCAATTCCCCAGGCAGGAACTGTCTTGCAGCAAAGACCCCGTGTCCCTTCTTGCCGCTGCTGACTTCCACATCACCATCGTGGTAGCTGCGGTAACCAGAGATTTGATCCACTTTGTCTTGCAGCTTCTTGCGGCGTTTCTTTCCAAGTTTCGTCATCGTATTGCGCTGTGAAGCAGATCTATCTTAAGTAGGTGGATGTCAAAGAAGTGATTCGAAAGAGGAAGGACGGATCGAAAAAGGGGTTGGACACCTTTTTTCCGCGGGCACCTTGTTCTGGCACGATCCTAAAGCAGGCCAACCGGATCGAACAGACGCCAAGCATGCCTGCGATTGCACGTGTGCCGACGATCGCTGTGTGCCGACGATCGTTGCGGCCTTCTGTTATGATTCCCGCAGTGGGAACCTGTTTCGCATTGGCGAGGGAACGATGGATGAATCGACAGCACTGATCATGGTCACTACCACGATCGAATCAATAGACCAGGCCAACGAATTAGCGGCGGCACTGGTCAGCCAGTCGTTGGTCGCATGCGTGCAAATCGATGGACCGATCATCAGCCATTACCGCTGGGCTGGCGAGATTCGTCAATCCAACGAGTATCGGCTGACGATCAAGTCATCCCTGATCAGCTGGCCAAGATTGAAATCTCGCTTAGCAAAGATGCATCCCTACGACGAACCCGAGATCATCATGACCGTGGTTGATGACGCCAGCGACGGTTACCGAAGCTGGGTCATCGATCAAAGCACCTGACGCACAAACCGGGTCGGCTGGTTCAATCCGACATCCACTGGTACAGCGGCGGGCCCAGCGTGATCAGCCCGACGGTGACCGCACCGATTGCGGTCACCAACACCGCCGCTGCCGCGGCATCCAGCGCGTGTCCGATCCGCACATCGTGGTCCGGGTGCAGTACTTTGACGATCATTTCGATCGATGTATTGACCAGTTCGGCGGCAATCACCATGCCCGTGGCAACCACCAGCATGCACCACCGCCACGCTTCGACCTGTAGCCAAGCGGCAACCGCGATGACGGCGACGGCGATTGGAAGATGGATCCAAAAACTGTTCTGCGATCGCACGGCATAGATCAGCCCCGCCAATGCAAAGGCGAATTTCCTGGCCCAAGCCGAACCGGACGGGCGGGGTTCGACTTGGCATGAATCCTGATCAGGCGATGGGTGGCTACCGGGACCAGGATCGTCGATCATTCCAATCCCTCCACGCCCGGCGGCGGGATCAGTTGGCCTCCGATGCGGCCTAGTTTCGGACTCGGCCAGAACCGCGGCTCGATCGCAAACTGGAACCCAACGTTGTCGCGGCCCGCGTCCACATTGACGCCCAAACGCAACAACATCGATTCGCCGATTCGTGTCAACGCAAACGACTGGCCCACGTTCCCGGTTGGTCCAAAGTCATAGGTCGTCCCAGCCGATCCGATCCATTTCTGATTCAATCGATAGTCGACTGTGCTACGCAGGACGGTACTGCTGACGGGGCCTTCGATCGACAGCAACCCGACATACAAGTCGCCCACACCCGGCCGACTGGTTCGCACACCCGCACTGACCGACCGAAGACCGTCCGAGAAGAAATCAAAGTAGCCGTCACTCAGCAGCGTCACACGATCACCGACGTGATATCGCATGTCGTAGACCGTTGGGCCGAGCGACTCGCCAAAGTTGTCCCGATCCGCATCTGGAAAGATGAACATGTCCACATCAAATTGGAACAGATCGACGATTCGCTCGACGCCTGGCAGACCGCGTTTGGTTTGCCAACGTTGGTGAACGCCAAACTTCAACTGCTGCAGATCATCGGCGATGACGTCGCTGGGGCTTGCGATCAGCCCCTGATATCCTTGCCGAAAACCATAGTTCCGCGGATCAAACTGCACCGGCAGCAAACCACCATAAGTGTCCTGGATGAACCGTTTGCGAAATTGTTCTTGGGCATTGTCATCCAAGGGATCGTAGTACGGCAATTCGTCCAAGTTCGTGTCGCTATCGGAATACGTGTACTCCGCCGACCATTCGACTTTGTGAGCCAAGCCACGAACGTTCAACAGGCTGCTTTGCACCGACGGGTCCACGTTCCACATCGGAAGACTGAACCGCACCCCGGCTTGCCCAACCAATCGTGTCAACGAATCACCATCGACGGCTTCGCCATAGTGTGATGCTTCGCCGATCACACCTGGAACCACCTTCACAGCACCCAATTGAACGGGCATGGTAAGTCCTTGGCGTGTCGATGCGACCACGCCTTGTCGGTTCACTTCGCCTGGCACGGGCGAGTACTCGGCTGCCTCTGCCGGATTGGTTGGCAAATCGCCGACATTCAGTCGTTTGTAGCCAACGCTGTTGTTCGCCGAATAAGTCAACCGATCGCCCAGCAACGAAGCTCCCAACAGATAGTGTTCTAGTTCGGGAAGATCCTCGGTAACGGTATAGAAGTCGTTCAATTGCACCTGAGCCGACAAGTCGATCAGGTTGCTGCCGGCGTACTTGCGAAGCCGAACGGCGGTCCGATGATCGACATCTTGATCCCATTCGTTTTCGAGATACTGTTCCAGGAAGTTGCGGTCGCTTTGGTAGCCCACTTCGGCGATGAATTCGTAGTCATTCCGCAGCATGTGTCGGTGCCGCAGCAGGACGCGCCCGCGGCTTTCCGTTTCAGGGATCAACGATCGGCGGTCACTGCCAAGATTATCGAGACCTGTATCGTGGATTCCCCAGGCGTCCAAGTTGCCCTTCACCGGCCCGGCCAACCCCATGAATCCCGGCAAGTTGTAGTCCAGCGATGTGCCGATGGCGGGTCCACGATCGCTGAGGTAGTCCGTTGACAATTCCCAGTCGACGCCGGGCGGCGCGTTGTCGATTCCAAACACTTGGAACAGATCGAAATCGAGTTCGACGCGAGTTCCAAAGTTGCTGTCGTTGCCGACACTGGCACCGGTGATGTAGTAGCCGGGTTGGTCCAAACTGGCAGAGAACGTGGGCCAATACAGGATTGGCACACCGCCGGCGTACACAAAATTATTGTTGCTCTGGATCAACGGGTCTCGAACCATCTTTTGCGAATTCGTGACCGGATCCACTTCCAATCGCTGGCGGTCGGTCAGTTTTAATTCTTCACTTTGCAACCAGTAACGGGGAACGCCCATTCGGCTGGTGGTCATGGCAGCATCATAGGCCCGGAAATTGCCACGATTGATCTGTTGCAACACCTTCGATTTCAGCCGCACAACGCCCTGGTAGTTGGGCACCGTCGTGATTGCTTCGGCATCCAAGATCATGGCCACGTCTTGGCTGATATTGAAATACATCGAATCGGCGTAAATGATCCGTTCGCCCTGACGAAAGACGATATCGCCTTCGAGGTAGAGTTCGCCGTCGGCTTGCGAGAACTCCGAAGAACCGTTGAACAGATTGGTCAACAGCGGAAACCATCCGACCACTCGATCGGCCGACAGTGATATCGTGCCCAGTTCCATGAACTCGCCGCTGGGCAATTGCGCCGACACATCACGGATCAACAGCGTCACTCCCCCGCGGAAAATGTATGCACTTTCGTTGGCTTCGGGACGATTGATCGTTTCGAAATCAGGCGGCGTCGATGCACCACGGGCCAGTATTTCTAGACTGCGTGCGCCCCCGCCCAAGATGAACTGCATCCCTCCCGTCGTCGCACCATCACTTAACGTGATCGGCGGCGGCCCGGCCTGAGGCGGACTGATGATGGGATCGGCAAACTGGACCTGTTGGACGGTCGAGGCTTGGGATGATGTGCCACCGGCCTGTGCGACAACGCCACCAGCTTGTGCGACGACACCACCGGCCTGTGCGACAACGCCACCGGCTTGCGCGACGACGCCGGCAGCTTGCTGAGGCACGCCGGTTAGGTACCGCATCAGGTCCGGCGTCTGGCTCGGCTGGCCGCGATACACCGGTGCTTGGATTTGTGGATCGACCAACGTGCGTACTTCGAACGTCATCGGATCACTTGCAATGCCCGACGATAACACCGCGCCGCGAATGACCACTCGGTTACGTACGTTTCCAGCGTTTCCATCGACGACCACCAAGATCGCTTCGGCGGCGACCCGTCGTCCGTTGTGTTCCAATAGGCAGTCGCCTTCGAGGAACGACGCGTCTGCCGCACCGATTTGCCAGCGATGAATCGTATTGCCGCTGACCTTGACCGGATCCGGGCTGATCAGTTCGCCGGTGGGTGCGGTCTTTGGCGGTGGGTTGCTAAGCCCGGCTTGCTGCGAACCGGGGCGTGATGCGCCGATTGGTCTGGACGCGATCGGCTGGACCGGCGTCGCATAGCCCGCGGTCGCAACCCCCGAGGCGGGCGAAGCCGAACCGGTTGCATTTGAATTCGAAGAGCTGGGTGTTTGCGCGATCGATGACTGGGAAAGGAATCCCACCGCCAAGATCATCCCCACCGCAATGGTTGCCGAAGTCAGCGCAGCGGCCATCGCAGAACATCGTGGCGTCTGCCGATGTCTGCGTCGATGGGTTTCAGTCTTGGCTTCCTTGCCGACCAAAAGTGTCGAATCCTTGCGGGTTGCGTGTGCCTTCGGTTTGCTGGCACCGATCGGAGTGTACGAACTGCGTTCCGCCGGTCACAACTCCGAATTGGCACCAATCTGCGGCGACTTAGACACTTTGGGCAGGCTAGGCCCAAGGGAAACGCGATTTCGGCGCTGTGAAACTGGAAACTCAATCGGCGGACGATTCCGAGTCCCGCTGGATCAACCGCAGCGAGTCGTCCAAGTGCCTGCGAATCTCGGCTCCCCAAATCTGATACCCGGTGGCATTGAGGTGCAGCTGGTCGTCGACGAACAGGTTCTGACGAGGCTTTCCTTGCGGGTCCAGAAAGTGGGCGGCGGTATCGACGAAGAACACCATCGGCGTCGACAATGCGATTTCGCGCAGTTGAGCGTTCAGAGTGCGGATCTGGGGCCAGGCATCGATTCGCGATTGAGTCGGAGTCACTTCGACCAACAAGATCGCCGCATCGGGCTGATGGCGCCGAGACACCTCGATGACATGACGCGTCCAGCGATCCACCTGTGCGACCGAGTGGTCACCCGGATTGCCCGAGATATCGTTGCCAACAAAGATGACGACGGCCCGGTACTGATGCGGTTGAATCAGCCGCTGGGCGAAGACGGCCAGGTCGCTGTATTTCGCACCACCGTAGCCGCGAGGGATCACCCGATACGGTGACAGATCCGTGGCCGCCGAATCCCAACGCCGGATACTGCTGCTGCCCAGCAACAGGACCGCATCGGGGTTCGCCGGTTGCGAACCATCCAGTGCCTCCAGTTTGGCAATGTCCTTTTCCCATCGCTCGATGGCGGCCGCCCGAAGCGGTTCATCGACGACCGGATCGGACACCGCTTCGGCCGATTGGGAATAGCCAACCGGCGTCCCCAGCAGGACTGCCACCAAAACCCAAACCGGAAAACAGAGTTTGCACATGTCAATTCGCTCGCGTCTTAGAAACAAGATGTCGGAAGTATTTAAGCCGTTCGAAAACTTTAACTCGAACTTTCGCAACGATTCAGCTTGTTGGAAAACCGAAGTTGGAGCGAGAGTATTTGCCGGCAAAAGCAAGTCCTCGCTAACGCTTCGGGTTATGAAATTCGGTCCAAATCGAACTCTCGGCCCGATGGCTGAATCGTTACGAAATTTCTTCCGGGCGCAACATCAACAGAAGCAGGGCCGTGCAGCGTTCCCCCCGTCTTTCAGGCGTGGAGAAGAAGTTCGAGTTCGAGTTTAAGTTCGAGTTTAAGTTGGGTGCAGGGATAAGCGGGTAGCATGAAGTGCTACGGTTGATTTGCCGCTGTGGCACTAGCGGACGGTTGACGGATTTCTCCCCAATCATTCCTGTCTATCTGCATTCCTGTCTATCTGCATTCCTGCCTATCTGCTTGGAGGGCACGAACACCCGGGGGCAGGATTCCCCCTAAGGTAGTTTAAATCCAGAGCTTCGGCTGGCACCACCCATCTTAGGCGTCGATCGCATGGCTTGCCGTGACAATTTAATTGCACATTCGTCCGTGCTAGGATGTGGGTCATCACTTGCGCCCATTCCTTCGTTCATTGAACACCTGGTCCATCATGCGTTGCCCGATTGCCTGCCTGCTGTTGACGTCCCTAATGTTGGTGACGTCCCAAGTCTCTGCATTGATGGCCGAGGACACCACTGCGACGAATCCCAGTGAGGCCGATTCACGGCTGGTTGAAATCTTGGACACGGTCTGGGATTACGAACTGAACGAAAATCCCAACTTAGCAACCAACGTTGGCGACGATCGTGGTCAGGACCGACTGGCCGACGACAGTCTTGAAGCGATCGATCGGCGAAACGCGAAGCGGAAAGAATTTCTGGAACAACTGACCTCGATTGCGCCCGAATCGCTGTCCCCGTTTCGTCAGATCGACCAAGAACTGTTACGGCTGCGACTGGAAGGCCAGATCGCCGACCATCGATTTCAAACTCATCTGATGCCGATCAACAATCGCGAGGGGTTCCATATCGGGTTCCCCGAATTGCCACGCGAGATGAACCCGCGGACGCCGGCTGATTTCAAAAACTACATTGCCAGACTTCGTGATTTTGACCGCTATACCGATCAACAGATCGCGTTGCTTCGGGCGGGTATCGCAGCCGATCTGACTCAACCTTCGATCATCATGCGTGACTCGGTCGAACAGGCCCGATCGCATGTGGTCGACGATCCCGACGAATCGCTGTTGATGACCAACATCGCAGCCGAAGCAAAGACGACTTTGGGCAAAGACACGTGGGATCCGATTGCGGCACAGATCCGCGACGCGATACGAACCAGCGTCGTGCCCGCCTATCGTCGATTCGCCGATTTCCTAGAAACCGAATACGTGCCTGCTTGCCGAGGCGCGATCGGCGCATCGGCGCTGCCCCGCGGAGCCCGCTTTTATCGCGATCGCATCCTCCGGTTCACCACCTTGGAATTGGGACCCGACGAAGTCCACCAGAGAGGTGTCCGCGAAAATGCACGGATCCGAAAAGAGATGGAAGCCATCATCGAGGACGTTGAATTCGATGGCACCTTTGATGAATTCCTGCACCATTTGAGGACCGATCCAAAGTTCTATGCCAAGACGCCTCAGGAACTGCTTCGGCATGCCGCGATGATTCTGAAGACTGCCGATGGTCGTCTTCCCGAACTGTTTGGCCGATTGCCACGGATCCCGTACGGCATTCGCGAGATCCCGGCATACGTCGCCCCCCAAACCACGTCGGCATACTACTGGCCACCATCGACCGATGGGACACGTGCGGGGTTCTATTACATCAACACCTATAACTTGTCGTCTCGCCCGTTGTACCAGCTGGAATCCCTGTCGATGCACGAAGCGGTTCCCGGTCACCATTTGCAATTGGCGATTCAAGCCGAGTTGACGGACCTGCACCCGATCAGCCGCGAAAGCAACTTTACGGCCTTCATCGAAGGCTGGGCGTTGTACAGCGAAAAACTGGGGAAAGAAATCGGATTCTACCAAGACCCGTATCAGGACTTTGGTCGGCTTAGCATGGAAGCATGGCGGGCCAGTCGGTTGGTGGTCGACACGGGCATCCATGCCATGGGTTGGACTCGTCAACAAGCGATCGAGTACATGAAATCCAACACGGCGCTGAGCGAACACAATGTCGTCGCCGAGGTCGATCGGTACATCGGATGGCCGGGACAGGCGCTCGGTTACAAAATGGGCGAACTGGCGATTTCCCGCTTGCGACGCTCGGCCGAGGATCAATTGGGCGACCAATTTGACGTGCGGGCATTCCACGACCGGGTGCTGGAATCGGGATCGATTCCGTTGCCGCTGCTGGAAAAACGGGTCCAAGAGTGGATTCAGGCCCAAAAGTCCGCTCCCACGACCGCGCCTTAGCAAGATTTCGGCTCGTCAGATCCGCTAGTCGAAACTACAATCAGGTTCCCCAGCGACGGTACCGGTGGGACCTCGATTGAATGACGGAGCTTTTTTGCGGGGGGGATTCCCTAGAATTCCCTGCTGCAAAGAACCGCCTGCGAAGTCCATGACAATCGGAAACAAAATCGACGTCCCTCCGGTCCCGTTCCCGCCTATCATCCTTCCCACGACATCGATCCCTATGTCGCTTTCGCAACGGTTTCGAACCGCTGACCGGCTAACGTGCGTTGTTGCATCGCTATTGTTTTCCATGGCTGTGCCTGTCGCAGCTTTCGGCGCCGACGATGTCGCGAACGTTTCTAGCTTTCTGACGAATCACTGCATCGATTGCCACGATGGCCCGTCGGGCGAAGGCGGTTTTGATGCCGCCGCATTGGGAACCGATCTTTCCGATGCAAAAACGATGGCGCGTTGGACTCGGATTTTTGACCGCGTCCAAGACGGCGAAATGCCGCCGCCGGACGATGGTGAACTGGATCCCGACGACGCCAAAGAATTTCTGGAACAGACGTCCGATTGGCTGCACCGATCGCAACACGATCAATACGCCAAGCTGGGCCGTGTTCAATCACGAAGGCTGACCAACGTCCAGCTGGAACGGACGCTTCACGACCTGTTGGCGATCGACGTTCCACTTGCTCGGCTGATGCCGCTGGAACCACGCAGCGACGGATTCACTGGATTGGCTGACCACCAATCGATGTCACACTTCCAACTGGATTCGCACCTGACGGTCATCGACGCGGCCCTGGATGCTGCCAAGGCACGGTTGTTCGAAGACAAGCAACCGCTGACACGCCAATATGACGCACGACGGTTGGCTCGATCCAACCCCAAACGGCGATGCCGCGACCCCGAAATGATCGGCGACAAGGCGGTGGTCTGGTCGTCCACTTTGGTTTTCTATGGCCGGATCACATCGACGATCGTTCCTCAGGACGGATGGTACCGCGTGACGTTCGACGCATCGTCGGTCAACGAACCCGACGACCGCGGCGTCTGGTGCACGGTCCGTAGCGGGTTCTGCACATCGGGTGCACCGTTGATGTCGTGGATCGGTGCCTTCGAAGCTACCAACGAAGTCCAGCAACACAGCTACGAAGCCTGGCTCCCCAAAGGCAACATGATCGAAATCCGACCGGGCGATGAAACGCTGAAACGTGGCCGGTTCCAAGGCGGACAAGTGGGGGCCGGTGAAGGCGGGCCGATGAACATCCCCGGCGTGGCACTCCACTCGATGACCATCGAGCAGTTCCATCCCGGCGGCCCCCGTGATCGCGCCCAACAACGATTGCTTGGCGATCTGGATGTGACGATCGATGCCAAAACCAAAACAGTCAAACTCAATAGCGACCAACCCGGCAAAGACATCAGCCAACAATTGCGTCGGTTCGCATCCCTTGCACTGCGGCGCCCCGTGACGGCCGCCGATATCAAACCGTTCCAACAATGGACCCTGCAAGCAATCGATGATGGGCAAGATCCCATCGACGCGTTGATCGCGGGATACCGCGCGATCCTTTGCTCGTCACGTTTCTTGTACTTCGTCGAACCCATCGGACCGCTGGATGATTTTGCGATCGCCAATCGGCTCAGTTACCTGCTTCGCGGCAGTATGCCCGATTGGCCGCTGATCCAATTGGCTCGGCAGGGAAAACTTCGTGACCCGGACGTGTTGCGTTCAGAGGTAGATCGGTTGTTGGGTGGGGGCGGAACGGCACAGTTTGTTCAGGACTTTGCCGATCAATGGTTGGACCTGGCCGATATCGAGTTCACCGAACCGGATCGCAAACTGTATCGCGACTTTGACATTGTTGTCCAAAACGCGATGCTGAATGAAACCCATCGCTACCTTGAACACGCGGTGCGCACCGACGCCCCTGCCCAAACGCTGATTCAGTCCGATCACACATTTTTGAACAGCCGTCTGGCTCGCTACTACGGCATCGACGGTGTCCATGGCGACAAGGTTCGCAAGGTGAAATTGGACGACGATTCGCCACGTGGTGGGCTGCTGTCACAGGGATCGATTTTGAAGGTCACGGCCAACGGCACCAACACGTCGCCGGTGCTGCGAGGCGTCTGGGTTTCCGAACGCATCCTGGGGACCCCGATCCCACCGCCACCGGAAAGCGTGCCCGCGGTCGAACCCGATATCCGCGGTGCCAAGACCATTCGCGAACAGTTGCAAAAACACCTTTCGGACGCATCTTGTGCGGTCTGCCACCAAAACATTGATCCACCGGGTTACGCGCTGGAAAACTTTGACGCGGCCGGACGGTGGCGTGATCGTTACCTGCAGGTCAATGGTGGGAAGTCCAAGCCCGGACTACCGGTCGATGCCAGTTTCCAGATGGCGGATGGCCGTGAATTCAAAGACTTTGACGGATTTCGAGACCGGATTTGCGAAGACATCCGGCCCGTCGCACGCAACTTTGCTGCCCAATTATTGGTGTACGGTACCGGTGGCGAGATTCAATTTGCCGACCGAGACGAATTAGACGAGATCGTTGCCAGTACCCGCGACGACAACTACGGACTGCGCAGCCTGTTGTACGCGGTCGTCACCAGCCCAACTTTTTTGAGCAAATGATCATGCCATCCGATAAACGCGTTCAGTTCAATTTTCGTCGCGCTCTGCATCGGCGGACCGTGCTGCGTGGTGCCGGTGTTTCGATGAGCCTGCCGTGGCTGACCGCGATGCAACCGTCGTTTGCCAGCAGCGCCCAGGCGGCCGCGCCCAAACGGTTTGTTGCGATGACGTTGGGATTGGGACTGGTTGCCGACAATCTGTTCCCCAAGAACGACGGCCGCGATTACGAAGCGTCGCCTTACCTGAAACCACTGTCCGACGTTCGCGAAAAGCTAACCGTCGTGTCGGGTGTTTCTCACCCAGGCGTGAAAGGTGGACACCGCGCCGAAGCCAGCATTTTGACCGCATCGGAAATCGGTTCGTCCGGCAAAGCGGCGAATTCGATTTCGATCGACCAGTTGATGGCCAAACACTTGGGTGACGCCACCCGATTCCCATCTTTGGTGCTTAGCACCAGCGGTAGCACCAGCCCGTGCTATACCGAAAGCGGTGCGATGATCCCTCCGCAAGATCGACCTTCGCGACTGTTTGAAAAACTGTTTGTCGACGATCCGGTCAGCGAACGCGCCCACAGAGCCAGCCAGGTTCGGCAAGGGCGAAGCATCATGGATTTGGTAGGTGAGGATGCGAAGTCGTTGCAGCGAGACCTAGGTCAAGGCGACCGCGATCGGCTGGACGCGTACTTCACGAGCGTGCGAGCGCTGGAACGGCGAATGGAAGAAACCGAAAAATGGGCCAAACGCCCCAAGCCCAAAGTCGACGCGAAAAAGCCGGTTGACATCAACAATCCCGGCGACCTGATCGGCCGCCAAAGGACGATGTGCGATGTGATCAAGTTGGCGCTGCAAACCGATTCGTCGCGATTCGTGTCGTTGCACATCCCAGGCGCCGGTGGCGTGATTCCGATCGAAGGTGTGGAAACGGCGCACCACAATCTCAGCCATCACGGCATGGACGAATCCAAACTGGAACAATTGGCGTTGGTCGAAGGCGCGATCGTGGCCCAGTGGGGTGAATTCATCCGTGACCTGAACGCATCCCAGGATGGCGACCAGACGCTGCTGGACAGCACCAACGTTTTGTTGACCAGCAACTTGGGCAACGCATCGAATCACGACAACCGCAACATGCCGGTGCTGTTGGCCGGTGGCGGATTCCGACATGCAGGTCACCTGGCGTTCGATCGCAAAAACAATTACCCGCTGCCAAACCTGTTCGTGTCGCTGCTGCAGAACGTCGGTCTGGAAATCGATCAGTTCGCGACCAGCACCGGCACCTTGAACGGGCTTGGCTAATCATTCAGGTCTCGGTTTCGCCGAAGATGATTCCCGGTACATAGATCAACAACCCGATCCCCGCGGCGACCATCCATGGCGGCACGATGTCGCCCCAACCGGAAATCCCGATCTGTGGTCCCAGCAAGATCACGATGGTGGCAATCGTTGCCGGGATGGACATTCGCCACCCCGATACGAACGCCGACATCGCCATCAGCAGACCGGCCACGCCGATCGACCAGGGATTGATCCCCTTGCCCATCATGGATGCATCCCCGCCATCGCTGGCCGACATCGCCGCATCGCGGACGGCAGACCCGAGGCTGTTGTAGTCGGCGCTGCCAGAACCAATCTGTTTCAGCGTTTCGATGTCCTTGATGGATTCGAACAACCCTTGATGATTGCCCCAGATTGCAAATATCGATAGCAATCCACAGCCCACGATCAATCGTGTCGGTGCGCCCAACGCGAATCGCAAAGGCGTGGAACGGTCGCGCATCACTTGGTAGTTCCCGCTTCTAGCATCAGCCAACATCGCTCGCATCCGAGCCCGTTTGGCAACCGCGACCGCGTCCGAATCGGTGCTGGGCTGAAGCGTGTAGTGTGCGTTTTGCATGACCGCGTCCGCGATGGCCCAACTACGTTTTTCGGCTTCGGCGGCATTCATCCCTTCGCTTTGAAGCCCTGCTTTTTCGATCTTTGCCAGTCGTTTCTGTTGGGTTCGGTGGTGATTGACGGTCGTGCGCAGCATCAGGTTGGCACACAGTCGGTCTCGCAAAGACGATCCGCCAATCTTGCCTGCCAGTGCGGGATCGTTTTTCAGCGCTTCGCGGACCGCAAGCAGCGCGTCATAGCCAAACAGCGATTCGAACAGCGGCTGCCATCGTGCCCCGCCATACCGCGCGGTGAAAAGACGCAGTCCCTGTTCGTCAGCTCCGCTGATTCGCAAGTCACGGAGAAACCGTTCGGCTTCGCTCAGCGATTGGCTGCGGCGTTCCTCGATGGGGCCAACCACGCCTAGGTGGTAACCCAACGCCATCACCGATCCGATGATGGCCCCCGCCAAAAGTCCCGGCCACATCCCAGCCGCAATCACGATCAGAACCAGCGCAGACACGCCCATCCATCCCGCCGCCAATTCAATCATGGACAGCGATCCCAACCAAGATCGAGTCCGCGCGACGACCGGGCTACGATTCCCGGCTAGTGAAATTGTCACGCCAACACCGGCCACCCATAGAGTGATGCCTAGCAACCACCAATCCATCTCGATCGTGAACGTTGCCAGCGATACCAGAATCGAAAGGGCAGCAAACCCAGCGAAAGCCAGCGTGTCGATACGTTGCAGCGATCCGACCGACGCATGCTGGGCCGCGATACGTTCCCATCGGTCTGCTTGCACTGACGATGGCGAAAAGTCACCTTCGCTTTCGAGTCCCAGAAACTGTTCCAAATCGTGGATGCACTGCACCAACGATGGGTAACGATCGGCGGGGCGCTTGGCGATCGAACGCGCGATAATGTCCGCCAGCGGTTGGGGAACACGTGCGTTGACTTTGCGGACATCGGGAGCCGTTGTGCGGGCGTGTTGTTCCATCACCTCCGATGCAACCGAACCGTCAAAGGGCGGGCGTCCGGTCAGCAAGAAAAACAGGGTGCAGCCAAGCGAATAGATATCGGCGCGGTGGTCCACACGCGCCGCGTCCGCCGCCTGTTCGGGCGACATGTACGCCGGCGTTCCCACCGCGGTTCCCTGGATCGTGACTTCGGTTCCGCTATAGATTCCACCGGAAGTGACCAATCCACTTTCGGTTTCGATTTCGGCGTGGTCGGGTATCTTCACCAGCCCCAGGTCGGCAACCTTGATCACCCCTTCGTCGCTAAGCAACAGATTGGCGGGTTTGACATCGCGGTGCACCATCCCGTGACGATGCGCGAACTGAAGCCCCCGAGCCGCCTGCAATGCGTACCCAGCAGCCAGCCGTGGATCCAACGCCCCTTTCTGGCGAACGACCGCGTCCAGCGGGCCACCGCGAACCCATTCCATGCTGAAATAGTAACGTCCACCTTCCTCGCCAAAATCATAGATCTGGACGACATTGTGGTGCGTCAACTGGGCGGCCGCGTAGGCTTCGCGGACGAAACGGGCCAGCGAAGCGGGGCTATCGGTCCAGCGGTCGCGAATCGTTTTCAAGGCGACTTGGCGATCCAACGAGATTTGTTTGGCTTCGTACACCGCCCCCATCGCACCGCGACCGATTTGGCGGATGATCCGATACCCGCCCAATCGCTGTGGCATCTGGCCTAGCGCCGAAGATTGTGGCTGCGCGACAACGGGTTGGGTGCCAGCCGCCGGTTGGTCCATGGCATCTTTGATTCGACCAACACCAATCTTGGGTGGGTCATCCGACGTCACCTTCAACCGAAATTTTCGTTGGCAATGCGTGCAATTCGGACGATAGGTTCCGGCGGCCGGTACCGTCAACGACATGACTGATTCGCATTCAGGACATTTGATACGCATCAATCGTGCAGGCTGCTAAGAGTTCATGGACAGGTTCAATCAGGGCTTGGGAAACATTCGCGACTTCCACCACTGTGACGCTCGCGATCGCCATCGGGTTGGGCGTTCCGCCAACGGCCCAATGAAACCATCGGGTGGATCGCTGATGAACCGCATCACCGCGTCGCCGATCGCTGCACACGGTTGATCGGGTTCATCAGCAGCGGCTTGATGAATCCGGCCGAAGACGTCGTCGAATCTAGCCGGATTCATCCCTACCATGGTAACCGCCACCAGTTCTAACAAGTCGTCCACATCGCAGGCTTTCTGTTGCTGGACGATCATCGGTGACCGAAAGTCATGGACGCCGACGCTCGGATCCCCCGAATCCAGCCATCGTGGGATGGTGTGATGTCCCGCGACCGCATCGACCAGATTCACGTTGCCCTGTTGGTCCACCATCAGGTTGCCGGCGTGAACGGCGCCGTGAGTCACGTTGACGCGATGGGCGGCAGCCAAAGCAAAGGCGACTCTGGCGATCCTAGCCCAGACTTCGCTGGCCGAGTCCGCCGATGCACCGCAGGCGGCTGCTGATGAAAGACCCGCATCCGACAGACGCGGTTTCCAATGACCGGTTGCGATCGGTTGGGTCGCCGCAAACACCCACGGGCGGATCACAGCCAGAAAGGGTCCTTGGACCGTCGCTAGGATCGGTCGAACCCAAGCCGGATGCGACACCGATGAAGCCGCCTCGCACGAATCCAGAATCCACGTGGTGTGGTCGGATTGCCAAGTCGCCGGCAACTGAATCACCTTCATCGCAAGGTTGATTCCTCGCAGCTTGTCACGGCCGCGGACCAACCAGTGCTGAGGCGTTGAATCGATTCCATTGCCGCTGGCAACACAGCGACCCCCCACGAACCAATCCGGTGTTTCGATGCAACGCAGTTTGTCGGGCAGCCCATCGTCGGCGTCCGCTGCGCAGTGCGTCAACACGGTCGATCCTTCCGATCGACTCGTCGCTGATGATTGCTGGAAACTTGACCCGACCGCTGCTGGGGCGGCCCCCACCTGTTCGTTCAGTTGCAGCAATTCGTCGATGGGTCCCGCTAAACGGGGAAACCGTTTCAAATACGAATCACGATCGACCGCCATTCCCAATTCGACCGTGACACACACCTCGGCATCGATCACATCCAACATAGCGTCGTCATCCGACAGCGCAGGAAAGTCAGCGACATAGTCTTCGACCACCGCACGCTGTCCCATCCGGCGGCGCTGGATCAAATCGATGCACACCAGATCGACCAACCGAGAAGTCGAAACCAGATGGTCTTCCAACCAACGTATCAAGCTGGACTCGGGATCACGACTTCGCCATTGTCGCATCGTCTGAATCAATTCATCGATACTGAGGTTGCTGAGATCCATTCGCGCGTTCACGGACCGGCCTCGGGTGACAATCCCATCTGAGTGCGGACACGATCGAGCGCGCGGCGGATCCGAATCCGTGCGGTATCCGGTTTGACGCCTAGGACTCCACCGATTTCGTTCCAGTCACGATTTTCGAGCATCAGATCGATTGCCCGCGCGTCGTCGTCCGAAACAAAGGATCGGATCCGTTGCATCACTTCACGGCGAATCGCAATTTGACTGGGTGTCCCGACCGCTGAAACGATCGACATGTCCTCGGCCGGGGCAGATTCATTGCGTCGAAAGTCGCGGCATTGGCGTGCCAACGTTCGAAACGTGTCGATCACCTGGTTGTCGATCGCACGCATGATGTAGGCCAGAACTTCATCGTGTGATGCAGGCGGACCATGGCTGCGGTCACTGTCCTGCCGCCGAATCAGTTCCGCCATCACATCGTTGCAGATGTCCATCGATTCGGCTTGCCCCGCCAAACCGTACTGACGCAATCGCGTGCGTGCGCGTCGTCGGAACTGGTCCCCGAAACGATGCCAGATACCAGCCAAGGAAATCGAATCGGATTCGATTTCGTTGTGCGCGGGTTCGATTGGATTCATAGCACGGCCACCGCGGGTGCAAACAGACGACAGGCGGGACGGCCCATTTCGGCTAAGATTTCCAGACCACCTGATTCCGAATCAACGGATTGGCATGCCGGCGCACCGTCCCACTGGGATAGGCGACAGTCGACTGGGCAAGCGAACAAGAATCTGAAAAAAGCGAAGGGATGGGTCGCCACGTTCCTTCATTATGCACCAAACCGCCCGGCGTCATTCATCGATCCCGTTCCCGCCGTCCCGGTGGTCCAATTCAGGCCTGCTCTGGTATCTCAAATGGCGGTATCCCAAATAGCGGTATCCAAGCCGGCGGCATCGTCGCCGTCACCGATCGGCCGCCCCGGATGGTGCGATCACGACGTGACGAACGTCCCACGGTCGGCACCTTCGTTTACGAACCAATGACTTCGGGTTTATCGCTGCTGTCATCGTCGTCGCTGCTGCCGCTGGTTTCCGCCCGACGCCTAGCTTCGGAAAAGTTGTTCTTCGCATCACGTACCGAAACGCCTGCGATGATCAACGCCATCACCCATGCGATGTACAACAACCCACCCTCTAACATCACTGAAACGGCCAGCGCGGCGATGACGGCTACCGCTGCGACAGCCAGGTTGCAGACACCGGCAACCTGGATATTGCGTGTCTGAATTCGTGCGCTGTGGCTAATCGCTGTTCTTGCACTCTGGTTGGCAAGGTCTCGCATCGCCGACAAGTCGCTGTTGCGTTCCGGTGCATGTGAACGAGGCACCAAGGGTGCGTCGGGGTCGATGACTTCGACGACCGCTTCGGCACCACCGGTGTCCACGTCCAGTTCGGACACTGCACTGGGTACCGACGTCGACAACGACAAAGTCGAAGGCTTGGACGCTTCCTCACCACCGGGGTTACCCTGAACTCGATTCAGCAACCGATTCATGTACGCTTCGATCGAATCATCGTCGTCTTCGGCACCGCTGACCGAGGTCGTCTCGTTGGCGGACATGGTTTGCGAAGTATCGGAAACCGGCAACTCCGCTTCCAATTCGTCGCCATCGTCCTCACTCTCGTACTGTCCCATCGACGCGGAATCACCGTGGTCATCCAAGTGATCACTGGGGACAGCATCTACCGATTCCGATTCGTCTTCGGTGCGATCCCAAGGTCGCTGATGATCCGATAGATCGACGCTGTTATCGCTGCTTTCATCTTGATCGGTGAATCGATCAAAGACCATTTCGGTGGGATCGTAGTCTTGATCGGATTCGGCCAGCACGATGTCCGAATCGTCGTCGGAATCCTGCTCGTCGAATTCGCTCGAGTAGGCTTCCTCGTCGTATTCCCGATCCCAAGCCTGGGATTCGTCGGCCGGTTTCCAGGATGCCGAGGCTTCTTCGCGACCTTCGTCAGTGGTCGGCATCACATAGGTGCCTTCGAACGACTGTTCGACGTCCACGTCGTCGGTCTGGATGCTGTCGGATCCTGTATCGCTTTCCAGATCTTTGATCAGCATGCTGGCTAGCGAACCGCTGATCGGCTGATCATCCGATTCCACGTCGCTGTGCGAGTTCAGATCCGAATCCAGATCAAGCGAGTCATTAGAATCGTTTTGGAACAAGAGTCCCGGCAGGTTCGATTCGGCAGCGACTGAATCTGCGGGATCAGAATCCACAGCAGCATCCGCGTCCTGCTGATCGAAATTCAGCTCGGATGATGCCCACGGGTTGGGGGTTTCACTGTCCGCAATTTGGAACCCGGATTCACCGAGATCGGCAACGCCACGGATATCTTCACTGACATCATCGTCGTCAGTTGGCGACGAAGAGTCGTTCCAATGCGAGGATGTCACATCCGCCGCGTCATCGGTTTCGACAGAGGCTGCTGACGAATTGGAATCCGACCAAGGATCGCTGCTGGATTGCTGGTCGTCATCGTCGACGCTATCGGAATCCGAGTCGGCAGACCAAGCGGCTTCGCCCCATTGCATGGGCGATTCGGCTGGGACGTCATCGTCTGGGACGATAAAACCAGGCCCTGCGCTCGAAACCACACCAGGTTCATTGGTGGCAAGAAACCCGGGTTCTTGAATGTTGGTGAACGGAGTCTGCATCGACTGCGACGATGCGTCTTCGTCTTGCCAAATCGACGGCAATTGGACCTGGGCTGGATCGACATCCAACGAATCGGAGACTGTCGATTCCGGTGCGTCGATGGGCGATTCCCAATCGTCGGACGTCAGCGATCTCGATTCCGAAGCATCATCATCCACCTGATCCGATGCATCGGGCGTCGACACATGATAGGTGGGCCACACGTCATCCTCGTCATCGTTTGATAACGCGGATGGGGGCTGATTGGATTCCAGCGAATGCGAATCATTCGTTTCATCGATCCCACTGGGATCGTTCGCAGGATCAACGGCCGCTGCCGAACTGTCCGCGTCGGAAACGTCTTGGCTCTGGATGACTTGGTTCACGTCATGCTGCACCTCGGCCACTTCATCGGACAGAATTTCAACATCTCGGTCCGACACCGCGATCCCTAGCAAACCGGCACCGATCGCCGATGCAACGGGCAACGATGTTGAATCGTTCAGTCCGCTGGGAGCTGCCTTCGATGATTCTTCGACTTTGGCAAGACGGCTTAGCGTGTTCTCGTATTCCTTCTTCATTTCGGACAACTTGTCGTTGGCCGCGTCCAATTCGTACCGCAGGGACGTGAAATCTTCGACCGTCGGACGCAGCTGGGCTTCATCGCGTTCGCCTTGGACAACGCCCAACCGGATGGTCAACGCTTCGTTGGCGTCTCGCATTTCGCTGACTTCGCCGTTGGCTTGCGCCAGATCGATCGTCAACTGGTCGATAGCGGCACGAAGCTCGTCGGCTTCGGACATCCAACTTTCGCGATCCAAGTCACCGCGTTGATTGCTTTCAGCCACCAACGATTCGAGTTGGCGAACCGATTCGCAGGCTTCCTCGTAATCGCTCCGCAGCCGTGCGGATTCTTCGCTGGCTTCGGCGACGGCAGTCTGCAACTGCTGGACCTGGGTTCTCAGTTCCTCGATCAACCGTTCGCTGGAATCCAGTTCGGCCTGATGGAATTCTGCATCGCTGGCTCCCGATTTCAGTTCTTCCAGCTGCGCTTCCATCTCTTCGATGCGAGCTTCGGCGATTCGCCTGAGCGCTTCGCTTTCGGCCTGTGCGTCGATCGCCTGATCGCGCTGGACCTGCATTTCATCCCGAAGCCGCTGGTGTTCGTCATTTTGGCGAACTTCGTGATCGGACAGTTCGCGTTGTTGCATCGACAGTTCATCGATCTGGCGATTCAACGATTCGAACTGCTCGCGCATCCGAGCCACAGCTTGCGTCGCCGACTCTGCTTGCGTTTGCGACTGCAACAACTGTCGCGAAGCCAGTTCAAGTTTTTTGCGATATTCGAGTTCCTGTAGTTGGAACTCGGATTCGCGGCGTTTCAATTCATCTTCGTGACTAGTCGCCAACTGTCTCGCTTCGACCAATTCTTGCTGACGAACCATGTAATCGTCGTGCAAGTTCATCACCGCCGATTCTTGCGTCTGCAATCTCGACTCGCGGCGGTACAGATTCTCGGCTCGTGACCATAACTCGGTTTCACGGCCACGAAGATGCGACTCGCGCTCGTCACATCGTTGTTCACGCTGATCACATTCGACCTGACGTTCACGCCATTGGTCGATTTCGCGTCGCAGCCGTTCGCGCCAGATCACATCTTCGGGCGATGGCAGTTCGGGGCGTGCAGAGCGTGCCGCGCTCGATCGGTTTTCGGCGGACCGATGCAATCCGTCGGCGGAATGTCCAGCGGAAGCAGAGTTTTGGAGTTCCGAATCTAAGATCGAATGGGGGGCCGGCGCAAACGCCTGGCCTGTGGAATGGACCGAGGCGCTGGAGATCGAAATCAGTTCGAACTGATAAGTCCCCAGGCACATCACATCGCCGACGCCAAGCGATGCCTCGGTTTTACGGGTTCCGTTCACCTCGATCGGGACCGAATAGGCGCGGACCAAGACACGGACAGCGTCACGGATCAAAACGGCATGCATCGGCCGAAGCGCCGAATCGCTCAGCCGAATCGAACAACCCTCGGCGCTGCCGAAGGTGTAGCGGCTGCCCGTCAATCGCAGCCGACGGACTGGCGAACCCGGACGAATGACCCGAAATTCGATAGCATCGATTGCCGTCGCATCGTTTCCGGTGGGAATGTGTCCCACAGCACCGCCAGCATCCGATCCACTGCTGGAATTTGGTGCATCAGCGGATTCCGATTTGGGTTCAGCATCGGCCACCGAGCTCACTTCGGCCGATGCAGAGACACCAAAAGCAGGGGTCACCAAATACGAGTTGTCGGTAGCACCAAAGCCGGTATCCGATGGCGATTCGTTCGCGTGATCCGTACTCACCGTGACTATCCCTTACTAATCGAACAAATACAGTTTGGGCAAAACGCTATGCCGCTGCGTGGTCGCGCATTGTGGCCCCGTATCTTTTTCGGACGATACGGTCGCTCCGGTGAGTCAAACTGGATGGGCTGAGCCGTTTTTAGCACCCAGTTCCGGTCGGCGGCACAGCAGTTTTCGCAGTCTGATGCCCTGGCGGGGCGGAAAAAGAGCCGAAATGTCCGCCCCGCCGACCAGAAAGCGGGCGCGGCCGGATTAGCTGCAAAGCCTTTGCAATCGGTCACTTGCGCACCCTCGAGAACCTCGAATGCCATCATTTTTTGGTCTCGAGGGTGGTTTCCTTGCCCTTGTTCCTATGATGGGATTGGACGAAATCAGCGCGACGAGCGGTCAAACTGGAAAACCTTCCCGAGCGACCCTGCGTATGATCAAAGCCCCCAGTGGAAGTCACACCCACCCATCTGAACAAAAGTTCAGCTATTCGATCTTGATGCCGGTGAAGTTCAGGCGAATCGGATCGAGCGGCATAGGGATGGTTGGCGGTGGTTCTATCGCTGCGGTCGAAACACCATTCCAGCCTTCCAACGCCTTATCGCGGCGACCTTACTTTTTCCAACAGAGGTGATGCGATGCCGAGAAATGAATCCATCAAAAAGCTTCGTGACCAGTTGGTTCGTCGTCGCGATGCGTTGCACCGCGCTCTCGAGGGCGACCTAAGCCTGCTAAGAGAACTGCATCAAGAGAAGACGGGCGACATTTTGGATGCCGCCGCCGACTCGGTTCAAGACGAATTGAACAGCCAGTTGATCGAAGCGGAAAGCCGAGAACTGACAGCCATCAATGATGCCATCACTCGTTTTGACCAAGGGTGCTATGGCGATTGCGAAGGGTGCGGCAAACCAATCCCGCTAACCCGGTTACGAGCCATTCCTTACGCAACCGACTGTATCGATTGCCGCCGCAAGGCAGAAAATCGTAACGGTAGCGGTAGTTCCGTTTTATGGAACCGCGTGTTCGATAGCGCCGAAGTTGACCCGGTCTAATCCTACGACCCGAATAACCGCTTGAACAAACGTCCAAGCGACTGCCACAGCGCCTAACGGCCGGACGATTGTCCGGCCGTTTTTTATTGCAACGGCGATAAGGATTTTGACAGATGACGCGCGCAGGGATGCCGCCAACAGCTTACGAAAAGCTGGCCCACACCAATGGTCGATGCCTAAGATTGCACCAACCCTCCCCGGTTGTCCTCCCATCCTGCACTCGTCGATTGTTGCGCCCATGGTTTCGAATATGTATCGCCGATTGGCACGCCGTCGCAAACTACTGTTCTTTTGCGCTGCCTGCGTGCTTGGTCCCATTGCCGCCAATGCCCAAGACCAGCGTGACGGTCAGTCGGTCAGCGTCCGACGAATGTCGCTGGACACGTCCGGCCCATCATCGGTCGTTTTGGATTCGCAGCGCGAGCGGATGTTCAATGAACTGGCCGAGGAATTCAATGCCTTTGACCGGTTGGGGAGCTTGGTGCGTCGCGTTTCGCAGCTGGTCAAACCTAGCGTCATTCACATCGAAGCCCACAAGACCGAGGATTCGCAGTCGTATGACGAAGCCGGCAGCGGCGTGATCGTGATGACTTCGAAAGGCGAATCATGGGTGCTGACAAACCGTCACGTCATCCAAGGCGCCAGTCCGCGGCAAATCATGCTACGTTCGGCCAGCGGTCGGGAATTCTATCCCACCAAGGTGCTGTCCGACGCCAGCACCGACGTAGCCATGTTGAAGATCGACCAGCCCGATCTACCGGTGGCTCGGATGGCGAACAGTGATTCGGTCGAAATCGGTGACTTCGTGATCGCCATCGGCAGCCCGTTTGGCCTAAGCCACTCGGTGACCTTCGGCATCCTCAGTGCCAAGGGGCGGCGAGACCTGTCGCTGGGCACCCAAAAGATCGACCTTCAAGACTTTTTCCAAACCGATGCCGCCATCAATCCGGGCAATAGCGGTGGCCCGCTGTTGAACCTTCGTGGCGAAGTCATCGGCCTGAATACCGCGATCGCTAGCAGC
Organism: Rubripirellula lacrimiformis; assembly: GCF_007741535.1. Lineage (NCBI taxonomy): Bacteria > Pseudomonadati > Planctomycetota > Planctomycetia > Pirellulales > Pirellulaceae > Rubripirellula > Rubripirellula lacrimiformis. The sequence goes on along the minus strand of NZ_CP036525.1, from coordinate 141,638 downwards.
AGTGGCGGCAGCGAAGGGATCGGTTTTGCCATCCCGATCAACATGGTGATGCAGGTCGCAGACCAGTTGGCTAGCTATGGGCGTTTACGTCGAGGCTACTTGGGCGTCACCTTGGATCCCGACTTTACGACCGCCGATCTGGCAGCCGCGGGATACGATTTCTTGCCTAGCGGAGCGTTGGTCAAGAACGTTCGTCCCGGTTCGCCAGCAGCATCGGCTCACCTGCAACGCGGCGACATCATCGTCGAATTCAATGGCCGGCGGGTCGAAAGCGATGATCACTTGGTCGCCCAGGTGGGACTGACCCCGATCGGGCAAAACACCGCCATGATCATATACCGTGACGGAAAACGTTACCGGACCGACGTCAGTTTGACGGACCTGCAATAGTCCCCTGCAAACCGGGGTGCCCCTGTCAAACCATCCGCATCGTTTTCCATTTTCCTTGCATGAAGCGAACGGCCATTGTCGTCGCCAACATCCAAACCCAGACGGTAATGATGGTCCACCACCAATGCAGTCCAGCCTGATCGGGTTCGCCCCAGAATCCAATCGCTAGCGCGACGATCGATGCGGTGACACCGCCGGCCAACACGAACCATGTGTCCCCGGCGCCGCGCAGTGATCCGGCCAATATCAACTGGGCTGCATCCAACACCACATAGACCGCAACGTACTTCAACAGGTTGCGGGCAAGAGCGATCGCCTGGACCGATTCGGGATCCGTCGCACTGTGTTCGTAGAGCGACATCATCCAATCGGGGAACAGCAGGTAGGCCGCCATCCAGGTGGCGCTGTAAACGAACCCGATCACCAACGCGGCATGAACGTTTCGCAGCGCTCGTTGCGGACCACTTTCGACCAGGTATCGTCCCATCAAGACGGATGCCGCGATCGACACTCCGATCAAGGGGATGAAGGCCACCATGTTGAAATTGATCGCCATCGTCGTCGCTCGCAGCGGGATATCGCCGTAGGTTCCGATGCGTAACACCATCACCGTAAACCCACCGGCCTCCGTTACATACATCAAGCCGGTCGGCACCCCAAAGTAGATCAAGTTGCGAATCATCGGCCAGTCGATGCCCCAACCACGAATCAACTGGTACTGTTCCTGATGCCGGGGTCGTAAAAGCAGCGCGATGTAGACCGCGGCCTTGAACCAGAACGCGATCACGCTTGCGATCGCCGCGCCAGCGATCCCCATTGCCGGCAACGCCCATCCGAAAAACGGATCTGCTGGCAGACCGAAAATCAGCACGATGTCTAGAACAACGTTCAGTACGCCGGAAGCGATCGAAACCCACATGATCACAGAGGTTCGCTCTGTGCCGCTAAAGAATCCGCTAAGCGCCGTTTCCAACACATTGCCGACGGCGCCGATCAACAACAGTCGCAAATACGTGGACTCTAGCGATACCAGCGAATCGGGTTGGCCGGTTGCATGAAACAACCATGGTGCGATCGCGGCAAAAAACGCAAACATGGGCGCAAACGCCAACGATATCCAAACGGATTGCCACAGAAATCGGCCGATCCGTTCGGGTTGATGGGCACCCACGTATTGCCCGACGATGGCGCCGGTCATCGACACGATGCCGACCGGCAAACAAACCAAAACCCAAAACAGATTGCCGCCCGCCATCGCCGCACTCATCGATGCGCCGTCATAGGACAACAGGAACGTGCGATCGGCAAACAGGACCAGCGAAAACGTGCCGGTGCTGATCATCAACGGCAACGCGACCCGGAACACTTCGGCGATCGCCGCCATCATCGATGGCTGACCGTCGGGGGTTGGCAGGGGTTCCGACGACGACATGACAGGCATTCCCGAATCAGACAACCGCGTCTGTGGCGTTCCAGCGTCAGTCATGGCCAGCTATGGTTTCGCCTGGATCGGACTGAGGATATACCCGACGACCGCGACCACGACGCCACCGAGCAATCCACCTAGGTGAGCGCCGTTGGCAACGTTGGGCACCCAAGACATCATGCACGCCACCAAAAATCCCAACATCATGACCACAACAATCGGATCCAGATGAATCGGGTAGTCGCGATCAATCAACGGACGAATCCACAGGAACCCAAACAATCCATACACTGCACCTGATGCGCCGATCGCAAAGGGTGACCCGTGTAAAGTTGCTGGCAACCATTCATAGGGCGGTATGGAAACTTGCAGCAGCATCCCAGCGACTTGAGACACCAAGACCAAAATCAGAAATCGAAACGAACCCTGCAGTCGTTCCAACGTGCTCCCCAAGAAAAAAAGCCCGAGCATGTTGAACGCCAAATGGAACTCGTCGCCGTGAAGAAACATCGGTGTCACCCATCGCCAGACTTGGCCATCGACGATCGACGTAAATGGGTTCCCGCCTGATTGATCGAAGCTGTCCCGATCAACAAAAGACAACTCACGATAGACACGCTGTTCCAGAGAAAGTTCACCTGGTTTGGCAGAACCGCGTGGAGATCCAAAATTGGTTGTAAAACTGATGATCACCGATAGCACGATGATGGCGATCGTGACGGGAGTTCGCTGCTGACGCACTTCGTCGGCCAACAGAATATCGTCGGCGGAATCGGTCCGAAATTGAGTGTCCGCTGCAATCTGCGAGGCCGAAGGAGCCAGCTTGCGTGCCGTCGACGCCGGCTCCGCTGCGACATCGGCGGTTTGTTTGGCGGCCGACGAATTTGCGGCCACCGGCGAAACCAGTTGTTGGACGTCGACCTTGAACTGGGCTGATTCCGGATTGGCACGAAAGGCGGTCAGCGCCTCTTTGGATCGGGCGACGTCATTTTCGTGACGGATCCACAGGTGCCAAACCGATGGGCCGGCCGCCGAAGGGTCATCCGCTGGATCCGCAGAATCGCTATCAATCGTTGCGTCGATCGACTCGGAAGCCAGGTAATCGGCGAACTGCCGAGCGGAGGGTTCGTCAGAAAATGTGCCGATTCGCCGCATAAGATCGCTGTCGGGGGGGCAGGGAATGACGTCGGGAAAGAGCCCGATCACGGTGCTGAACCTAGGTCCCAGCATGCTTGGGGCTGCTTCCGTTGTACGCCGAAAGCCGGCGATTGGCACGCCCACGTTCGGGCATGCCCCCCAATCTCGCCCGATTGTCGAACCATTTGGATGATGGAATCAACGAGGCTTTGCCCGAAAAACCGGGTAAAACGCAGGTCTTTTGACACGCAAAGGGTGGATCGGAGACGCTTGCGCTTGCCGCGGAGTGGCTAAGCTGAATATCATAGGGGTGAATCGGTGCCCGCCTTGCGGCGGTTTACCTCACAAACACAACTTCACCGAAATCGTCCAAGACGAAGGGTCGAATCAAAGATGGCAGTCAAATTGACGGAACGAGCCGCCGAAGAAGTCAAGCGGTTCCAAAAAGAGCACAACTTCGGCGACGACATGGTTTTGCGGATCGGAATTGCAGCCGGCGGTTGCAGCGGATTCAGCTATACCCTGAATTTCGACGATAGCTTCGATGACAAAGTCGACACCAAGTACGACCACCATGGCGTCGCGGTTGTCGTGGACAAGAAAAGCGCCCTGTACTTGGACGGAACCACCGTCGACTGGTACGAGAGCCTAGAGAAGCAAGGCTTCACGTTCGAAAACCCCAATGCAGTGAAAAGCTGCGGTTGCGGTAGCTCGTTCCAGGCCTAGTCGCCTGTGCCGACCAGACACCTTCGAAATGAAGCCAGTCGCCATCCAGGCGGCTGGCTTTTTTCGTGGATTCGCCGTGCAGGAAGGCAGCGGGCTGGGATGATGGTCCATATCCGCAGGGATTTTAGGCGACATCCACTGCGGTAGATCCGACGTTCCAATCGGAACGGAGCGTTAGAACAACGACGATTCCAACAGGTATTCTGCCATCGCATGATCGTTGGTTTCGTCGCGATCATCCAGCACCGCGTCGATCTGTTCGCCGGAAACCGGTGACGATGATTCTTGTTTCAACCCATTCAAGATCAACAGCGCGTCAAAGGCGGTGACCATGCCATCGCCCGACACATCCACGAACCCAGCGAACGGATGGGGATCGTTCACGGATGCACCGCTGCCATAGCGTGAGATGTAGTTGATCACTCGCAACGCATCCAGCGGCGACACGACGTTACTTGCATCCACGTCCAATCGATCGTGTTTGTTGGTCAACGGTTGCTGACCGGCCGAGACAATCAAGTCGAACGTCGTATCGGTTCGCAGTTCCAACGGTCCCGGTTCAAACGCTCGTAAGGTCAACGTTTGCTGCCCCACCGTCTGTGGCGTGGCGTACCCCGACAACGTCCGCGTGTCCGAATGGTAGGTCAACCACGATGGCAATGTCCCCTGTTGATCGAAGATTGCAATCGTGAACTCGCGGCCTTCGGGATCGACCACTTGGTCGTGCGGGATATGCATCTCGAAGAATTCACCACTGATCACGTTTGATACCGCCGGCGGTCCATAGCGGAAGATCGGTGGCTCGTTCACTTCGTTGACCACGACACGCACGACGTGCACACTGGACGCTCCGGTGTCATCGGTAACTTGAACTTCGATCGAAAGCGGATCCGCCACAACGTCGGCGTCAAAGGACGCACCTTCGGCAACTCGCACGATTCCCGACGTCGCATCGATCACGAATCGATCTTGGGCATTTCCACCGGTGATCGCGAAGGTAACTGTATCGCCGCGGTCTGGATCTATCCCACGAATCCGCCCGGCGAATGCACCGGATTGAGCCCGTTCAGAGATCACGACTTGGTTGGTGGTGATGTGCGGGGCATCATTGGCATCGGTCAACTGAATCTGCAAACGGACCTGGTTCGACGCATCGGAACCGACGGAATCGATTTGAAAATCAACGGTTTGAATCGGCATGGTTTCAAAATCCAGAACCGCTCCGGGTGCGACCGTCAATAATCCCGAATTGGGATCGAACTGAAAATTACTTGCATCGCGCCCAGAGAGCATTGTGATCGTGGTTTGCACATTGCCACCATCAGGATCCACTGCCGACAGGGTGATCACCGAATCGCCGGCCACCGCACCTTCGGAAAGGGTCGCCGTGGCAACTTCTAGTTCGGGAAGTTCGTCCACATCGATGATCGATACATTGACCGTCGCTTCGTTTGCCAACGGTGGGGCTCCGCTATCGATGGTTCGCACATGCAGCGTGTACTGGCTGCCCTGTTCGAAATCGATCACTGCGCCAGGCCGCACTTCGACCGTTCCGTTGGGACGCACCAGGAACAGGTCGCGTCCGGTGCCACCGAGCAGTTCGAAGGTGTGCGTCTGGTTGGCATCCGGATCATTAGCGACCAGCGTACCGACGAACCGTGAAGCGGTGTTTTCGGGAACGTTGATTTGGGTGGTCGCGACCGCGGGTGGGTCATTCTGGTCGGCGATCCAGACCAACTGTTCAAATTCGGTCGACATCGGCGGCACCGAATTGTCGCTGACTCGAACCGTGAATCGAAGTTCACCAGCGACCTCGAAATCGATCGCGCCAGCATCCACCAGGGTGACCGTTCCGGACTGTGGATCCATCGTGAACACGTTCTGGCTAGGCCCGCCGACAATCTCGTATGTCAATTGCTGCGTCGCACCTTCATCCAAATCGATCGCGGTGACCTGTCCCAAACTGGTCCCCGAAGGTGTGCCCTCGGTAACCACAAACGGGACAGAGTTCACCACAGGAGCTTCATTCGCATCGGTCAAATTCACAATCACGGTCGCTTCGGCCGTCACCAATCCGTCGTCGACTTGAACACGCAGGGTGATCACGTTGTTGGTTTCGAAATCAAGAACCGAATTGGGACCGACTAGCAATTCGCCCGTACTTGGATCCAGCACCAGACCACTCGGGTTGTCGCCCACGATCGAAACCGTCAACGGTTGGCCATCGGGATCGTCTACGGCGACCACACCGATGGAGGTTCCCACAGGGGCGGTTTCGCTGACGGTAAACGAATACTCCGGTTCAACGCCTGGCGCACTATTGAAGCGGGCTGACGAACTGACAACGAAATTTTCGTATTTGATAACCTCGATGCTGCGAGGATCCAGTCCCAGCAACGAATTGGAGGCATTGTTGGAAATCACGATGTCGTACTGGCCCGGGTACAGTCCCTTGATTTCATAGCCACCCTGATCGTCGGTAACCGCTGCAATTTCAGACTGCCGATAGGTGAAACCATCAAAGCGTCCGTTCGCAGCGGCATTGGGATCGATGGTGTTGTCAGCGTAGGCAATCGCATAGGCGATATTGTCGCTTGAGGACGAGACAGAAATCGATTGACGGTTACCGCCAAGCATCGCGTTGCTAAGCACCGTGCCGATTAGTTCGTCGTTGGCGTTGTAGGCTGACAACCGACCATAGTGGGGCTGGTTCCCCAATGGAGCGCCGATCGCCATGATCGAAACTTCGCGAACTGGATTATTGAATTCCACTCGCAGCCGGCGAGTGTCATTCCATCCAAAGTTCCCCTCGTACGAATAGAAAAAATTGGTTCCAGATATGAATGGACTCAATTCTCGTTGAGCTTGGACTTCGAAATTGATGGGTTGATTATCGCTTCCTGTGGTCGACAAGGTCACGCCAGGGAAGGCGTGGGTCAACGGAATGACACCCAACTGGCTAAATGGGTCTGGAGTTCCGATCAGTCCGGCCAGGATGGGGCCGGTGATCAAGTCGGGATCCGCGTTGAAATCGAGGACATCGCGAACACGGTTTCCGTTGGTATCCGCCAAAACGCTGACCCCCACCGCCGGAGTCGGCGGCGGTACGGGCTGAGTCGGATCGAGATCGCCCAGCGCCGGATTGCTCTGGATCGTTCCCCGGACTCCCCCGACAAAGTTTGCCTCGCCGAAGTGATCCAAGGCGCGTTCCAGGTACACCTTCGATTCCGGAAGTTGAGTTCCGAAGCCATAGAGTTCCAGTTTCTCGCCACTGCGGTCGGTGAGCGACGAAATCGGCGTCCCCACGATCCAATCATCTGCATCACTCCCGACCGATTCGCCAACACGAGCGGCGTATCCGGATCCGCGAGCAAGGACGATCGGCGTTCCGGGCTCGACCGTTCGAGTGGTGGGATCTTCATCGAGTTCTTGCTCAGCCAGCAGGATCTGCCCATACGCTTGGCTAACGCTTCGAGGAGCAGCGTGAATCGAAACCGAATCCAGTACGTTCCAATCGGCTAGGAGACCATCGGGGTCTGCCAATCCATTATCGTCTTCGTCGATGTCGTCCCCGATGACAGGCGGCTGATTGGCTTGGATCAGGAAATAGCCACTGGGCTCGAAACCCACACCGCCCAGCTGTGGAACGAGCGCATTGCTTGAAGAGAACAGATCTCCTGGAAGCCCACCAAAGCCCGTGGTGGTCCCTTGCAGGTGTGCACTGCTGGGGTGGACGCTATGGGGGCTGCCCGCTTGGGTCAGTACCAAATAGCCATTCTGGCCCAGCGGCTGGTCACTAAGATCAATGATTTCACGGATCATGCCGGGGTTCGAATCGGATTCGTTGACGACGACAAAGTAAGTGTTCGATCCGAGTTGACCATCGGGTTCACCGCGAAGCTCGACCAATTGATTGATATGGTCCAAGCCGCCACTGGTTTCCAACACCAATTCGCTAATGACGATGGGATAGTCGGTCGTCGAGACACCAACGGATTGAGCCTGTGCCAACCCGAAATCAAGCGTTTCGATATTGACGTCGATGTCGGCAACCGTAACCCGGTGCGCGGCATCGCCGCGTGTGGCAAAGAACAGGGCTTCGGTCGGGATACGTGACCCAGCTTGAAAACCAGCTGACGTCGCGCCGGTGTCCGGGTTGACGGTAATCACGGACGTCTTGTTCGCGTCACCATTATCGAACATGACAAAATCCGTCCCATTGAACGCCAACGACCAGCTATCAAGCGAACGGTCGGTGCGGGCCAGCACGGTTCCGACGCCACTGGGCAAAAATTCAAAGAACTGGTCACTGCTGTTGTCAAAACCGACGATACGATTCCGGACCGGGTCAAATGTCAGATCGCTGACGTTCCCAAATCCGCTAAGACCTTGCGTTGGACCGCTGACACCGCCAGCGACGATCGATGCAAAGGATGAACTGGCCTGGTCGGTTGCCAGATAGCTGCCGCGTCCGGTTAACGGATCAATCTGAGCAACCGGGTGATCCGTGCTGAACAGTGTGGCGAACAACTCGCCGTCCGGACCAGCCGTCAAAGACGTGAAGATTGGCGAAAAGGGCGGAAAGGAACGATCGGGTGAACGCGTCGCCACGCCGGTCGACGGATTGAATGTGTACAGGTAAGTCGCGTCAACCAGATAGTGTGTCCCATGGGGACCAATGTCGAATCCCTGGATCCCAGAAATCGACTTGCTGTTATACGTGATGGGCACACCGACGTTCACCGTCCCCGTGGCGACGTCGATCGTGTGGAACACCGAACTGCTGCTGACGCCGAACAGTTGATCGTCGGCACCAAAACTGATCGCTGCAATGGGCGACGACAAGGTCGATGATGTCGATGCGGTCGAGCCTGCGGCAGAAAACGAAAACTGCTTCAGATCATTGCCCTGCAGACCAAAGATGACACCATCACTGCGGCGGTCCATCGTACTGGCGAATGGGCTGCCCGTTTGGCGCGGCACTTCCGTCACCGATCCTGACGAAACATCGATGTCAAAGAATGTGCTGCCATAATTCAGCGCCAACAGTTCCGAAGTGATCGGTGCCGGGTCACCCAACAACCCCGTCTGATCGTCAACGATCTTCAACTGCAATGCACCGCCGACACTGGCCAGCGTATAGATCGTGTCCGTTTGCGAGTCGTATGCCAGACCGCCTATCACGTCTTGTTCGGCCTGCGCCAGTACGGTTTCTTGGCCGGTTCCCGGATCGATTGAATAGACCGAGTCCGTTAGATAGCTGATTCCGATCAATGATCCATCGTTGGTCCGAACCAGCCCATGGATACGGTCTGTGGTCGGCGAACCGATCGCAGTGACCCGTCCGTCTTCACTCATCTCGAACAACTGAGTCGGATTGACGCCGCCCCCGTCCCCTGTGCTGGTGTAGCCGGTTCCCAAATACACCCGCGGTGCCGTCTGGTCACCAGGATCCGCGATGATGCGAACGGAGTAGTCACCAGGATCCAAGTCCGTGAACTGATAACTCCCATGTCGATTGGTGGTCGTTAAAGGTTCGCCATCGTCAAACTGTGCGTTTTCATTCGCGTCCAAATAGACACGAACATCGGCGGCCCCCAATTCAGAGGTCCCTCGCACCGCGTTGCCGTCAAAGTCGATGAAGACATCGCCGGACAGTGAAGCCAGTAGGCAACGTGGTTCCAGCGACTCCAGCATTCGTCGGCGACGGCTGCGTGAACGGGCCGATGAGTCTCGATGCTGACGATTCAAACGATGGGAAGGCTTAGTCATGAGCTTCAATCTTCAATCAAGCGGATGAGGACATCGCCTGCGACGGATCAGCGAGATGACGAGTCCTCGCAATCGCAGACACGGAAAAGGTATAATGAAAGTCGAACGCTATTCGGGCTTGGACACTGACCTGTTTGCCAGGACCCAAATCCCCACTGATGGTTGAATAAAAAAGATCACCAGAGGGCCCCCGAAAGGAATGCGCATCTTGCGTGGACGTTCTAAGATACGCCTGTCTAGGTCGAATAACAACACAATGCTGCGTTTCATGGGGGTTTTATCGCACCTTGGGGCAGAGGCGTTTGACCCACAGGCTGCACACCTTCGGGGGGAATAGCGAGCGATGGACTTCTCTGCTGACTTCACAGCCATCGATTTTGAAACGGCGAATCGGCGGCGAGATAGCGCCTGTCAGCTGGCTGCGGTGGTCGTTCGCGGTGGTCAGATCGTCGATTCGGCGATGTGGATGATCCGTCCTCAGCCGCTGTATTTCAGCCCGGGCAATATCGATATCCATGGAATCACCCCCGCCCAGGTGCAACATGAACCGGTATTTGGCGACATCTGGCCTGAAATCGCCGAACGCTTGGGCAACGACTGCTTGGTGGCGCATAACGCCAGTTTTGACATCGGCGTGCTGATGGCTTGCCTGCGTCAGGCCAGCACTCCGATCCCGGAACTTTCGTTCACCTGCACTCGTGCGATCGCACGGCGAACATGGCCGCACCGCCCCCGATTCGGATTAAAACCGCTTTCGGAATGGCTCGGGATTCGTTTCAAGCACCACGATGCTTTGGAGGATTCGATTGCCTGTGCCAAGGTATTGCTGGCCGCGGGCATCGACCGAGAAGCGGAGTCGTTGGAGGATCTGGAGAAACACCTGCGAATCCATCGTGGCAGTGCCGGGTCCTGGGGATACCGCGGCGCCAAATCAGCGTCGATCAAGGGCCGCCGATCAACCTCGTCACGATCCAGCAAAGCATCGATCACCCGTTCGGCCCCAATCAACGATCAGAACGCGTCCGGGCTGCCGTTCCTGTATCCTGGTCAAACCAGTCCGATGGACTTGGACCAACCAGCATCGGGATCAGCAACGTCGAAGGTCGGTGAATCCTCTGCCGCGTTCCGCCGCGACCACGCGGGCACCGCCCGTCGATCCAGCGTCCCCAGCGCTGCGAATCCACCGGTCCCCCATCGATCCGAACCCAATGAAACGATCGACATCCAACGGTTGATGGTTCGCGCCGAGTTCATTCGACCACTGGCAGGAATGAGCATCGTGTTCTGCGGACGACTGTCGCGTCTGAGCCACTGCGATGCGGAGTTGCTTGCGACCCGTTCGGGAGGTCAGTGCCGAAATGCCATCGACGCATCGACCGACCTGTTGGTGATCGGGAACAACAAATCGCCCCGCACCGAACCCGAGTCCCAGTCACCGGCGGATGCAAGCGAGGCCGAGGCGATGCAAATGCAAGCTGCCGGAAGCCCGATTCGCGTACTGGATGAAGAGAGCTTTCTAAGCCTGATTGGGGCGGCGAAGAACTAGCCAGGACGAAGCCAAAAGGAAGTGTCCGCCCATCAACGGACAGGCATCGCCGGTGGACTAAAACGCACCTCTGGTGCCGGCCTGCTAGCGCCCGAATGCCGGCCTGCTAGGAAACAGCCAATTTTCAAGCGCATTGCAAAGCGCCGTGCGGGCACCTGTATTTTATGGCCCATTGCGATGGCGAAACGACATTTCCCAGTCGCCGTTGAGGTCCACCACCGAAACGCCGATCCACTCTTGCTACCCCTCAATGACTGCTGATGACACGTTTAACCTTTGCAATCACTGCGGCGCTAGCCACTACCCTGGTTAGCGGACTGTTGGCACAGCCCGGATGGGCGATCCCCCCAAGCCCCCCAACGCAGAGTGCTGAGCCGGAAAGCCTTCAGTCGCAGAGTACTGAGACGCAAAACACTGAACCGGTTGTCGATTTGCCCAGCGAACCCGAAATGGCCCAGCGATTCAATCTGCCGATCAAGACAGGCGGCGGTACCCAAATGTGGACCGACCATGCCTACCGAAATGGATACCGGATTCAACAGCATGCTTGGACTGGTCACTGGCGATTGATCGACGCCGGGGATGTCCGCAGAGCCTGGGGAACGCAAGAAGCCTGCGAAAGTGAATTGGATCGATTGGTCCCACCGCCGATCATCGAACATCCACCGAAATCGATTCAGGATGCCGCGACACCTACATCCGCCACCGAACCATCGCAATCCGATCCCGCCAACCACACCGTTGTTTTGTTGCACGGGTTGATGCGGACGCGTCATTCGATGAAGCCGCTGGAGACGGCGTTCAACGCGGCCGGCATCACGAACGTCATTCGATTTTCTTATGCGTCGTCGCGAGCATCGATTGGCGATCACGCCGCTGGGCTGCGAGACGTTGTCGAAGGAATGCCGGCCGACACGCAGTTCAGTTTCGTCGGTCATAGCATGGGGAACATTGTCGTCCGCCATCTGATCGCCGACTTGGAACGATCAGGCGACCCAGCGAAGGTGCTTCCGCGATGCCGCTGCATGGTGATGCTTGGCCCGCCCAACCAGGGCGCGGCGATTGCACGTCGATTGGCACCCACAGGAATCTATGGGTGGGTCACCGGCAAGGGAGGACTGGAATTGGGCCCGCAGTGGAAGGACTTTGAATCCAAATTAAGCACGCCATCGTTCCCATTCATGATCATCGCGGGCGACGTTTCCAAAGCCCCGATTGCGAATCCGCTAGTGGACGGTTCCAGTGATTTCGTGGTCAGTTTGGACGAGGCCAAGCTCCAGGGCGCCGAACAAGTGCAGGTGGTTCCTGTCCTGCATAGCTTTCTGATGAACGACGAACAGGCGAATCAAATGACCGTTGATTTCGTCGCATCGCATTAGCCATCCCGACCGATGTTGCGGATACCAACGCAAAACGCAGACATCAATCGACGCCTGCGTTTGCTTAGAATGACTGGTTCACTTTGTGAACGGTCGCAACAATGGGTTTGCGTTGGGTCCGCATCCGCCGGGGAAATAAAAAACGTGCTGTTGGCACAACCGACGGGGAAGACGATAAACATATCCTCCGCAAACGATCCGAAAATATACTCTCGCGGTTCACCACATTAAAGGCCAATCCGAATGACTTTTTCACAAAGCTCACGGGTTCCCGAATTGCTGCGAATCGGACCTCGGATTGCAATCCTGCCGGTGGTTCACGGTAGTGGCCAGTTTGCGTTGACCGTCCGTCGTTGGATGCTGGAAGAGTCGTTTGACTGTGTCGCGGTTCCGTTGCCGCCGTCGTTTCAGCAGCCGGTGGAAGAGGCCGTCCTGGACCTGCCGACCCCATCGATTGTCATTCAGCCAACGATGGCAAATTTCCAGCCACCTGGTCAAAGCTGGGAATCGACGTCTTGGTCTGCCGAATCAGACCAGGACAACGAGAGCGACCAGGATGATGATGAAGTTGTTCCGTACAGCTATGTCCCGGTGGATCCGTGCCAGAGCGTGATCATGGCGGTGCGGGCCGCGATGGGTGAACGCATTCACCGAGAGTACATCGATCTGGAAACCGATCGATATCGTCCTTACGCGACAGTCATGCCCGACCCGTTTGCCGTTCGGCACGTGTCCCCCGAAAAGTTCGCCGCAGCCGTGCTGCCCAGCATCACACGACCACCGGACCAGCAAACTCGCGATTCCATGGTTCACATGGCGATTCGCTTGACCGAACTGGAAAAAAAGCATCAGCGAATTTTGTTGGTCACCAGCGTTTTGCATTGGCCATGGATTCGCGAAGCCTATCAGCACCTGCACGATTCCTATTCAGATTCGGCCGCAGCCATCCAGCGTCCAGAGCACGAGGAGGTCTGCCAACCGACTCGCTACCCCGTGAAGCCGCGAACCTTGATGTTCCTGTTTGGCGAACTGCCGTTCATCACCGGGCTTCACGAACGGGCACGCGCCGAACTGGAAGACGATGACGACATCCAAATCGATGGCGTGAAAGAACTGCTGTTGGCCGCCCGCGACTCGTACAAGAAGGAACTTGGCAACCGAGCCCGCCGGGTCACACCGCTGCACCTTTCGAAGTGCCTGCAATACATTCGCAACCTGTCCCTGATCCATCGCCGGATGACGCCCGACTTGATCACGATCGTGACGGCCGCCAAACAAATCTTGGGCGACCAGTTTGCATTGCACGTCGCTGAACTGGCGAACCAATACCAAGACGCATCCCCTACGGCTGCCAAGACCGGTGGCGAAGCATTGGATATGGTTCCCGAGGTGACGCTGGGAATCGACCAAGCCAGATTGCCCGATGGGGAAGTTGTTCCGCTGGTCAGCCGGTTACCGGGACCACCGATCAGTTGGTGCACGCTGCGTCTGCAGCGACGCCCCGACACCTCGGAGAAAGATCGTTGGAAGTACCAGTGGAACCCGTATAGCCAATGCAGTTATCCGCCCGAAGACGACCTGATCGAGGACTTTCGGACTCGCGTTTTCGATCGTGCCCAAGCCATCATCGGCAACGACCTTGCGGTCACGGAAAAGTTCACCACCAGCGTCAAAGACGGAATCGATATTCGCGATACGCTTCGTCATTGGTACGAAAAGCAAATCTATGTGAAGGTGGTCCCACCAAGCCGCGGCATGCTGGATGCTTGCGTAATGCTGTTCGATTCCCCCGCCGATCCTCGCGATTATCCGTGGCGGACCACTTGGTTTGCCGAACACCAAACCGAATCAACCCTGGCCCTATTTGCGACCCATTTCCAAGACCAGATGGTGGGCCCTGGGATCGGGATGAGCGTTTATGGGGGAGCGATGTTTTTGTATCCTCCGGTGGTGATCCCTGATGTCTGGCAAGATTCACGGCTGGACTACGCCGAAACGCTGGAAGAACGCCTGATCGCCGCCGCATGCCTGCATAGCCGTGGTCGCGAAATCGCGCTGCTGTCGTCTTTGCCGCCGGGACCGGGATGGCGTCGACTAGCGCGGCGGCACAAGAAATACCTGATCCATGTCCCGCTTAGCTCGTTCAGCGACGAACAGGTCCAACGTCTCAGGATGGTGCACGTACTCAACGGCAGCGAAGTCCGCAGCTATGCCGAAGATTTCATTCGGCGAATCTGACGATTCCTGGATCGGAGGGACTCCGGCGTCGACATCACCGAGCCGCAAAGCCCGGCGCCTACCCGCCCCTCTTTCCCTCGCAAATAACCGGCCTTGACTGTTTCGCCTAAGTGGCACAAAATTCGTTGCATCAGACCAGCCTGCGTGGTGGACCCCAAACCACCCGCGGACAGGACTGAGGGTTTGCGTGCGGTCGTCATGGGATGGCGGCGCCGTACTTCGAAGCGATCGCCACTGCGGTAGCGTTTCGCGACAGAGTACGGGACTTTGTTCGAGGTCCGCGGATCCGACCTGTTCACCCGGATCAACAGAAAACGCTCATTCATCGAGCGAAATTGATTCGGGGGGCACTGAACAGCAAATTGCCATTCATGCTTTTGAAACAGGGATGTTCCATCATGCGCATTGCGCTCACTGCTGTCTGCTTGCTTGCACTCTTTGCAACGCCACAATCGGGGTCCGCCGCGGTTGTCACCGAAGTCAAATTCGATCTGACCCAACCCGCGGCCCAGGGAACCGATCTCCACTATCAAAAACCGATTCCAATTGGCGGGATTACGATCGACATCGAACTCGATCCTGCCTCAGATGCATTGCTATTCGCAGACAGCGTTGGCCTGGGCACGAATGACGGAATCGGAACGCCGGGTCAAATCCGTCTCAATCAAATCATCTATTTTCCGGCCCCTACTCCGGCGACCCCCATCAGTTCGGTGCTCCAGTTCATCGGCTTTAGTGAGCTTGAATTTAGCGGCCTCGAGGGTGATGAGATCTTCTGTCTCAAATCAGTTGCTCAGCCCGACTCTGTCACGAGTGGATTCAACATCAACGACTTCAGCATGGTTGGGCAAAAGCTCTCGTTTGACGTCGGTCACTATCCCACTGCATTCAGCGTGTGGAACACCGGCCCGAGTGATTCAGAATTCCAACTCGCTTCGGTCACGGCAGCCTACTCGGTCAACGTGGTTGCAGTGCCCGAATTGTCGACGTCCATTTTCATCGCGTCCTTGCTGGTCGGTTTCCTTCTGTACCGAACGTACCAACGGTTGCGAAAACCCTCCAAGAACCTGGCATATTATCGCCGCTAATCGATTCGTCGGCGTCCTGCCAGCTCGTTTTCCGCAGGATCATTCCTGATAGATGACGTCGTTGCCATCGGTAACGTTCGCCCCATCTATTCCGTTGGCGGTTGCAAGCTCGGTTTTGTCTTTGACGCCTGTCACAGTGATCGTCGATCCGTTCAACGTGTTGCGGTTGAACAGATGGATCGTGCCGTTTCCGGCGTCCAGAACATTGTTCAGAATCGACAGTTGCAGACCGTTGTTGTCGCGATCTGCAATCCCGTAGATCTCGTCGTCGGTGTCACTAAGAATCGATGAATTGACAATGTCACCACCCGAGCGACCGTCAAATCGCATTCCGTACGCGGTGGCTCCTGTGGTATGAACGGAGCTTTGTTCGCTGATCGATACCCAGGCGTCGCTTTGCGTATGAACACCATGAGAGTTCATCCCCTCGGTAAGAATGGAACTTGCACCGGTCACGGTCGACTGGCCATTGTTCGAGGTATAGATGCCGTAGGCGATGTCACCTTCGGTGTGAATCTGACTCCCGCCCTGCAACGTGAATAACGCGAAATCGAGAACGGTTGCACCATTGGCGTAAATAGCTGTCGTGTGGATCGAACTGCCGTGATCGACAATCACTTCGGCTTCATCTTTTATCCTAAATCCATACCCCAGCATCCCGTTGGTTCTCACTTCGCTGGCATTGTCTAGCCGCGTCATCGATTGATCCATCGCGAATACGCCGTACGCGAATGGCCCGTTGGCAGTGATCACGCTGCCCTGGTCGATCCATGCCTCCGATTGGTTCAGGGCGATTAACCCGTGGGCACTTTGACCATTGGTGGTGATCTGGCTCTCGACCGAATGCAGACTGGATGAATCGTTCAAAGCAACTCCATAGGCGACTCGGCCCGATGTGCTGACATCCGAATTTTCGAGACTTAGCGAAGATGCACCACTGAGCGAAACACCGTAGACTCCCTGTGCGGTTGTGCTGATCGACGAATCCTTGATGATTGCATCCGACACGTCCGTCCCAGAGATGCCTGCACCCGATAGCGGATCGACGACCGAAAGGTTCGCGACCAACGTACGATTGGCAAGTTCGATGGCGGTCGCTGTGGAATTCTGAATGACAGGAATATCGCCGCTGATTCCGCGAACGTTGGGAAGCGCCACCACACCCGCTTGAAGTGTATCAAGCATGTGTTGATAGCCACCACCTTCGCCCAACAGGTGCTGTCCGTCTTGCAACAGTAAACTGTTCTGCCCATCGAAGACGCTGCCCGAGTACAAGTAAACGATGTCTCCGATTTCAGAGTTCGCGTTAACTTGACCGACGTCCCCAAGCGGGTTTTCAAACGTCCCATCGCCACCGGTACTAGCACTGTCGACATGAACGACACGGATTTCATCGCCGTTAGATGCGTAACGAAGGCGTTCGCCCACGAACACCGGATCCGCACCGATTTTCGTCTCAGCCACCGTGATCGCAGAACGGCGTGTGACCGGGTCGTTCATTCGATCGACCACCGTTTCTCGACAGCAACGAGACGAATACCCGCGCCGCTTCTCAATAAAGAGAGTCAGCCCAATCGTCGCTTGCGTACCAAAGAATCGATCACTCTGAACACCAATGTTCAAATCAATGCTGTCCCATGCATTGGCATTCCATCGTGTTGAGATGCCGACGATATCCTCCAACCCGGGATTCTCGAATCCATAGATCCCAATGTGAGTTTTGGATGTTACGCCCGGCAGGATGTCCTTGACCAGGTTAGCACCGACTTCGGCGTCGAAGCCACGCAGCGAACGTTCGACCCGTCGCTGCTGATCAAAAATACTGCCGAAGATCAAGTAGTTATCGCTGAACACCAGTAGGTCTTGGTTCCCGCTCGACACCCCCGATGGTGCGGCAGCGGAGATTCCTTTTCGATTTCCTATCGGGAAATAGAAATTACTACGCAGTTCAACCGCTGCAAAAAGCGATTCGAATCCAAAACCAATCTGATGGAAATTGGCCACATCCGTCCGTCGATGATCGACGAATAGGTTGGCCCCCCAGATCGCATCCGCACGGTCCAGGTGACCTCGCAGACCGAATCCCAAGTTGCCGCCCTGGGTGAAGCCGTTGCTGTCAACCAGCATCCGTGCATCCAGGAAATGCATCAGCGACAGATCACCCGCCGGCAAAAACAAGCGCAGATCTGAATAGGCCTCGCTTACACCAGCCTGTTTGGATTGAGTGTGGATCGCGGAACGAGCCGAGAAAATTTGAGCGTACACGGACCGAGTGGAAGTAACCGCTAACAGCATTGCAATGTAGCAAGCCGTTGCCACTTGGCCGCGCATGGGGCATTGCGCGTTCAAGGTCGATAGTCCTAGAAATGCCGATCGTATGAAACGATTTGCGTCAGTAAGCCCCGATTGGATTCATCGAACGACTGGGGATCGCTGACGCAATCGATTCGTCATACGGATAAGGATTGTTATCGCAGACGTTCGGAATGGTCCAGTTCTAACGATCGAAACGCCCACGATTGTTAGACCGGCCCGAATTGCGGTGTACAGGCACCCCCTAAGCCACGGGACGCAATCGTCATGGTCGCCCCAACCGCAATGACCCAACCGTGACAGCATCCATCGATGCCCGATGGAGAGTCAAACAGCCCGCGACCGTTTCAGACCGGGCAGGACGATTCATCGGTTCTCAATCACCCGACGCGGCGGGCCAGGCAAAGATTGCCGTTCAAGCAGGCCGCCGCAGTCAGGCAGCCTGCCTTGCCCTGCCGCTGGTCGCCAAGATGACGGCGTTGATCAGCGAGCACGCTGTGCGTTTTGCTGGGCTTCTAAGATCGCACGCTCGATGAGACTCGGGCCAGCATCCAGATCTTCGTCTTCGGTAGCCAAGATCGGGGCGACCGACCCTGCGTTGCCTTGCTGGCGAGCGGTGTTGTAGACGTCGATGCTGCCCGACGTTAACTCGGCACCGGGTGGCAAGGGAAATCGCCCGATACTGGCACCGTGGAAATTGATGTCTTCGATCGGATCGGCGCCAGCACCAGCGGTGCGATCAATCGCCACCGATTGAATTTGCCACTGGTGGACGACGATCTCGTACCGTACCGCGGGCGGCACCTCAGACACGACTTGGCGGTCAGCCACATCGCCAAACGGGGTGATGACACGAAAGTTCTGGACCAATCGTGCACCAGAGTCGCGCTGCACCATGACTTCGACCGCGTCCGACGGCGGGATTCGCATGACCCGCGTCGCGGATGATTGGCTCCGATCCACAAGCCCCACTTGGATGTCACGTGGACCACCGTTTCGTAGCTGAACCCGCACGGGCGATAGAGGTGGATGGGCAATCGTCTGTGCATCAACCAGGACCGATTGCGGCAGCGGTGGTCCAATCGGATAGACAGGCCCGAATCCTGGTGTCGGTATCCAGGGGACCAAACCGGCAGGGATGCCATAGCCCAAGGATCCAAAACCCGGCACACCGAACCCCGGGTTCGGCCTGTGGATGCCAGCGGGTCGCACACCGGCCGGTCGTACCGTCCGCCGCATCACGCGATAGTTCGGCGCGGCGTCGTCCAAGTCGGCCGACATCATGCGACCGAATCCGCTGCGGGGAAACCGGACGATTCGGTTCAGTTCCAGGTTGAAGTAACCGGCGAACCGGCCATCCAAGGAATCGTAACGGGGTTCGCGATCGAACAGAATCCGTTGGCCGGTCCGCTCGTAAACCATCATCTGCTGGTGATGGACTTCGACGCGAGCGGCCACTCTACCGTCAGGCTCGACCATCTCGAAATCGTCCGCCAAGACAGCCGCGCATGCGACCCAACAGATCACCCATCCCATCACTGGCCTGAACATCGTCATCTCTCCCCCGGAAAAGGCGAAAGACTTGATTGTACGCTTAGGGGTTCGGATAGCGGCGACTAATCACACCGATTAATCCACCGGTACACATCAACACGACCAGCCCCAACGATGTCAGGCCGCCAAGTGCTTTCAACCGGTCGGCGACTTCGACGTTTTTCCAGGCCGCCAAGATTTTGTCTTGGTCAGCGGAATCAAATCGCAACTCCACGGCGGCTTCGTACTTGGTCGAATCACCCTGCATGACCTCTCCCAAGTATCGCTGGGAGATCAAGTTTTGATCCAGGTCGTCATCGGTAAACTGATAGAAGTCAAAATCGCTTGATGATCCGACGAGCCGAGAAACGTACGTCGCAACGGCCGCCCGCTGCATCCATCGCAATTCTTCCAGCGCGTCTTCGGAATGATCGCAAGCCGACGAAACCACGACGATACGGTCCTCGTCGCCTCCCAACGTCGGCTTATCATCCAACCATTCGGGACGGTCATCGGGATACTCAATGTGATCCAACGGAGCCACCGAAAGTTCGGCCGGAGCCGGCTGAAGTTGAACTGCCGGCAATTCTTCGCGATTCGATTCTGCCGACCAAGCCGAGGTGACCATGATCACCAACAACCATGTCGATCCACCGATCGCGGCGGTCGATCGCAAACCAGTTAAAGGGTTCATGCCATGCTCCTTGATTCAGGTTGAGCCGACGGTTGATTCGTTCGGACCAGTTCCGGTTGTCGGGGGTTCCGAGGGCTGATCCACGGCGCGGCCATTTGGATGGCGATCGCGATTCCGCCTGCGACCATCATGCCAGCAGGCTGGGGCACCGGCAAAATCTGATGCACCGCCCATTCACCGACGACAGCCACAGCGACCGCCCAAAAGCTAAGTCGCGTTCGACGTAGCGGATCGACGGCTTTCCACCAACGTAGACCGGCAAACAGCAGGGCAAAGTGAGCCATCATCGCGGATGACTGAGGTACCCCATTGGTGTCATACAAGGCTTGCGGCAGCGTCGTTTCATGAATGTCTCGCAACAGCCCCACATCCATCGGAATCATCAAAAACTGTTGCAAACCGAACGCGACCGCTCCCACGCCCGCACCGATGCCCGCTAGGACCAACCGGCGTGGCAGGGCTTCGCCGTCTTCGCGTTCCCATAGTTTTCCCATCCCCAAAATCGCAAGCGTCGACATCAAGACGACCATCGCCATCCAACCAAAGGGGGCGATCGTGGTCGCATCCACTGGCCCGCTGTGCAACCCAACGACTCCGGCGACGGTCGCCAATCCGAAGGTCGTCAAAATGGCGGCGATCCACGATGCGTTCAACTCGGCAACGCGATGGACGGAATGCTTTGCCCGCAACACGTTTCGCATTTCGCCTCGCCACTGCGCCTTGGTCATCGGAAACTTCAACGACCCACGCGTGTCGACAGCCGCACGATTGGCAATCCGTTGGGCTTCCGCATAGCTGGGCTGTTGGCGAACATGCAGCACCATCTGACGGACGATGTAATAGGGCACATAGAAGACACCCAGGACCGACAGCAGCGGCAATAACCAGCTAGTGTTGACCAGCAATACAAAGCAGGCGACCAAAACCAAAACAGCCTTGCCTACCGGCGACCGATCCAGAGTCCGCCACCAAAGATTCAAATCATCAAGACTGTGCCGCACCGCTCGTGCCAACGGTTCGTCGGCCACTTTAGGTTCAGGTCGAAATGGCGGTTCCGAATCAACCGGCGCATCCGCTTCATCTTGGACCAATGAAGCTAAAACCGGCGTCTCCAGATCGCTGGGCACGGCGCGAGTCCGCTCGGGCTGATTCGATGTCGAAAGCCCCAACGACGACATCATCTCGGCAACGGTTGAATAGCGTTTGGCAGGATCTTTTTCTAAACAACGCAGAATCGTCGGTCGGTATCGGGAATCAATCGACGCCACGTCGGGCACCGCAGTCATGTGTTTGACGATGATCTCGTGACAGCTTTCGCCATCAAAGGGAACTTGCCCGGTCAGCATTTCGTACAACATCACACCCAGTGCATAGATGTCGATCTGGCGTCCATACTGGCCACGGCCGATCTCGGGTGCCATGTAATGGAACGTGCCAACACTTTCGGTGTGCCCGCCACGGTGCGACGTCGAAATGAACTTACTGAGTCCATAGTCGCCCACCTTCGGGATGCCCATATCATCGAACACGTTGCCCGGTTTCAGATCGCGATGAACCAAGCCCGCCATGTGCAGGTGTTCGACGCCCGATGCAATCGATGTCAGCCATCGATCCACTTCGGCGGCCGGCAGTCCATCGGGAGAATCGTCTAGCACTTCCCGCAGGTTCGGCCCCGCGACGTACTCCATCACGATCCACCACTGGTCTTGGTCGTCGGGACAGAGGTCGAACAACGACACCAGATTCGGGTGTTTCAGGTTCAGGCAGTGCGATACGCCACGCAGTTCAATTTCAAGGTTGCGTTGAATTCGCTTCAACGCCACTTCTTTGCCTGCGTCGGAAACCGCAAAGTACACTTCGCCAAATCCCCCCACACCGATCCCACGACGAATCGTGTATCGAGGAAGCGGAGTCGATCCGGGCGAATAGGTGAATTTCATCGGTCGCAGTGAAGAGTTCTCGAAAGCACACGTTTCAGCCAACCAAGCGGCCGAGGATCCCATGCCGTTCTCGGGATCGGGATCGTCCAGGATGACCGCAGCGGGCGTTTCCAGGCCGGCATCGCTAGCGGCACCGATCTTCAGTTTATCGAAAAGACGTGACATGACGCGTTTTTTCCCCCCACATGAATCGGCATTTTTCGGTTCCGCACACCACCCCGGCCACCAGCGATGTGCTACAGGGAAGGCCGCATCGGATGCCAGTGGGGGCGCTCGAAACCAACGATCGATCCCATTTTTCTGTTCCGCACCGGACTGAGACGCACCGGACTGAGATGCACCGGACTGAGATGCACCGGATGGGGGTCGACCCAGGAGAGGTCCGCCGGGTTGAGGTCGTTCGTTCATGCTGACTCCAACGTCATCGTAATCGAGCCCATCGACGTCGGTCGTCCGGCCCGCAATTCCAACCACTCACCATCCAAACCAACTTTTCCGACCCATCCGCTGGGTCGATACACCAGCACGACCATCTGCGACGCATCACGGTGACGCAGATGGCAATCCCGTCCGGCACCCATCACGACCGTTCGATCCACCAACACCACCGCATCGACGTGGCCGTCGAACCGATGGGGCGGAGCAACGCTCAAGACGGCGGTCGTCGACAGGGGACTAGGTTTGGCCAATTTGACGCTCGCCGACCCGTCGATGCCCAACAATTTCCCGTCACTGATCAGTGTCCTGGCCACCCCGCCCCCGCCCTTCACCACACGGTCGGTCTCTGCGTCGGCGGACTTTGCACGCCCGGATGGTTCGGCTTCCCAGAAGTAGTCGCCCGCTTGGCGATAGATCGTGCCTGCCTTGCGAGGCCAATCAGCGTGCACACCGATATCAACCGTCGAATCGACATCGGAATGAGGCAACAGATGCTTTCGCGTGCCTGCCCGCCCCAAAGAGAATTCATTCCCGACCAACAATAGGAAACCACCACATCCATCCACCCACAGTCGCCACCGGGACCCCCCGGGCAAATCGTTCGGTTGTGTGGTGGGCTCAGACACGAGAGCGGTCCCGTCGTCGTTGTGGAAAAGAGGAATGGAAAAGTGTGCAACCAGAGATGTGCTGCGATCGGGCGGCCATGATCGCGGGCGGCCCGACATGCGTCAAAGGAGCGGACGATCCCTCGTTCGCTCCCGATGCGTTTGACGAATTCCCCAGCCAGGGCTGGGGGTCACCCGCCGATCAGTTCAACTGAATCGAAACCAATGCCTCGGCGTCTGCCGATTCATCTCCGGTTCCTTGGAAATATGACGAGATCTCGTTCAACAAGTCTTCTTCGCTGGGATCATCCAAGTTGATCTCACCAAAGTACTCGACATCCACCGCCATCGTTTCTTCCTCGACGTCGATTCGGGTCGCGATTGCATCGAGCAGTTCGCGCGTCTGTGACAACTGGCTGTCATCAAGAGCCAACCCGCTGCTGGTTTGTGCCACCCGCAGGGCGCCCAAACGTGCTTGCAAGTTCTCGACCTCGACCTCCAATTGACGCTTCGCACCCAACATCGCATCCATTCGCTCGTGAGCAGCATTCAGCGATGCTTGACGCGACGCTAGCATTTGGTCCAGCTTCTGTGCTGTCGCTTGGCGAGTCTTGAAACGCTTGAAGCGATTACCCAAGTCCGATTTGACCTGAGCCGACGTGTAGGTGCGACCGCCATAGCTGTACACCGTGCTGTCGTTCTGAAGATCTTCGCTTAAACGCTGGATATCCGATTCGCCCTTGGCCAATCGATCATGGTTTTCGTCCAGCTGCTTCTGCAGCGATGCCACCTGAATCTTCTCGTGGGCGATACGCTTCGCGTTGTGTTTGATCTCCGGAGTCAAGTCGGCGATCATTTGGCGAGCTCGCTTCAGTTCCCACTCAAGTGGCACTGCGTCGCTAGCCGAACTAGTCAGCCAACTGGCTCCGCATCGTGCGTAGCTGAACAATGGTACGCCCAACGTGACGCTCGAGAGCAACGCCAAGACGCCTCCGGTAAGAATCATTTTCTTGATCATGGGTCTCCCCTCCAAAAGTGGTGTTAGTTGGTCACGATTCATGCGACGGATTCAAAGTGCGCAAATCCGCCCATTGTTGGGCCACTGAGCGTAGCCCCGGTCATGCAGTGCAATTGGCACTGGCAAACGCGTCACACAACACCATTCGCCGCTCGCCCATCGTTCTTGGGAACCATTTGAAAAATTGTTGCCAGGAAGCAGAAACCCATCGATTTTCGTCAAGACGCGGGGCCCCAAAGCCGAAAAGATGCCGCAACCCTCACGGCTGTTGCGATTACAGTGGGATTGACCAGTACGGGAGAATAAAGAACAACAATGGCACATCTACGGCATATAATTACACTGAGACGTTAAGAACTGCCGATGAATGATTCCGGTGCCTGCCGGGTTGGCAATTTGAAACACTCGTGTTGCAAATCTGCCACAAGATGCAGCAACCACCAAAACCACCAAATTTCATTTAACTCGTTACTACAGATAGACTTAACGCATGTGCGAGAGCCTCAATCGAGACTTCGGCACATCGCTTGCTGTGAACCACCTATACCGATCGCGGGTCTTTTCGACAGACGCTCGACGGTAAAAGCCGAGATCCCTCGTCTGCACGATTTTGGTTAGTTTCAACATTCGCAACGGATTGCCCAGCAACGGAGCCGCCTCCGATGACGACATCAAGCGACCACAACACGACCCCATCCAAGCCGGTCCCTTCGGGCCAGCACTGGAATGAATTGACGGCCACGCTGACCCGCGAGTCGACCGAAGCGTTTGCGCTTTGGATGGATGAAGACTTGGACAAGCTGACCGAGGAACTGAAGCGATACGCGTCGCCTCGTTCAGTCCTGAAAAGCATCAGCCGCTAATCACGCCGCAGCCCCGCCGAGGCGATCAGGTGGATGTCACCGATCCAACCCGATCCGCCTAAGTTCCTGAATGGGACTCGGCACACCACTTGGCCAAACCGGGCAAAAACGATGCGTATTTCGGATCACTGGCGACGTTCACCGTCGCCCCCGGATCAGTATCAAAATCGATCAGTTCGATCGCATCCAGTTCACCCGTCTTCACCGATCGCCATTCGGTGTAGCGAAAACGGTCGGTGCGGATACTGGTACCGCGCATCTGGCCGGCGCCGGGTTTGTTCTTCAAGTACTGGCTGAACGCCGCCGGTTTCACTACCGCCGAGGGATCGGCCAGGATGGGCGTCAAACTTTTCCCTTGGCAATGCTCGGGAACGTCCAGGCCGGTCATCTGACACAGCGTTGGAAAGATGTCGACGAACTCCGCCATCGACTCGCTTGAACGATCGGGGGCGACACCCGGCGCGGACACGATCAACGGTACACGCGTTGCGATTTCATAGTTGGTGTGTTTGCACCATTCACCAAAATCGCCCACGTACCAGCCATGATCGCCCCACAGAATAACGATCGTATTGTCGCGCTGTCCGGTTCGATCGAGTGCGGCCAGTAACTTGCCGACTTGCGCGTCGGTATAGCTGACCGCTGCGCGATAGCCGTGGATCAGTTCGCGTGTTTTCTCGTCATCAAGATAATCGACGTCACGAGGGATGTCGGGATAGTTTTTCAGCTCTCCCCAATTCGAACTGGCGTAGGGCACGCCGTCGACAACACTGGTGCGAGCAGGAATTTCGATCGACGATCGGTCGTACAGATCCCAGTATTTGGCCGGTGCGTTGAACGGCAGATGAGGCTTCAAGAAACCAACGGCAAAGAAGAACGGTTTTTCGTGATCGGCGAATTGCTCGATCACCCGTACCGCGCGATCAGCGTTGTGCCCGTCGTTGTACATTTCGTCGGGGACATCGCCACCGTTTTCGTTCGATGGGCCAGCCTTATCTGACGGTCGTCTGTCGCCCTTGGGTTTCCTTTCAGTGGGCTTCGCGTTTTCGGCAAGAACATACGACTTGCCTTTGCCGGCCTGCGCTGGCGCCCACCGGTTGACGTTCAAAGTCCACGAAGACGCATCATCGCTGGCGCTATGATAGATCTTCCCCAAGAACGCGGTTTCGTAGCCGCTTTGTTTGAAATGCTGGGGCAACGTCAACACATCCGGCATCTTCGAACGCAGCGGCGTTCGGAAGTTCCAACAACCAGTCGTTTCGGGGCGACAACCGCTCAGCAAGCTAGCCCGCGACGCACCACAAACCGCCACCTGACAATAGGCTCGATCAAAACGGACTCCTTCACTTGCCAGCCGATCGATGTTGGGGCTGTGGATGTGTTCGGCGCCATAGCACGCAAGTTCGGGACGCAGGTCATCGACCGCAATCATCAACACATTCAGCCGGTCCGCCGCCCCGGATGCGCTGACCAACAACAGAGGAAGCAGCAGCGAAATCCCGACGGAAAATCGATTCAGTTGACGTTTCATGACCGCGGTCTTTCCACAAGAGAGGTGATGTTGACGACCAATCATAGTCGATGCTGTGCCACCTCCGTTGGTTTCAAGTAGCACGGCCTTTCCAGGCCGTCAGTCGCGCATAGAGAAACCATCGACGGCCTGGAAAGGCCGTCCTACTTTGGGGGATGGTCAGTCGCCCATGAACATTTCGCCAAGACCGCCTAGCACGGATCCTTCGCCCTTTCGCGATCCACCGCCCACCCCAGGCAGGCTGCTGGCGATTCGACCGGCCAAGCGGCTGAACGGAAGCGACTGTAGCCACACCGGCCCTGGCCCCGTCACGGTTGCCAGAAACAACCCTTCGCCACCAAAGAACGCGTTCTTCATTCCGCCCACAAACTGAATGTCGTAGTTGATCGTCGGGCCGAGCGCCATGATGCACCCGGTATCGACACGGATCTGTTCCCCGGCTTTCAATTCGCGGTACATCATCGTGCCCCCGGCATGAACGATCGCGATCCCGTCGCCGCGAAGTCGCTGCATGATGAAACCTTCGCCGCCGAACAATCCGGCGCCGATCTTTTTCTGGAACGCGATGTCCACTTGGATGCCTCGGGCACCGCAAAGAAACGCGTCCTTTTGGCAGATGATTTCGCCACCGAGTTGATCCAGGTGCATTGGAATCATGCGTCCGGGATAGGGCGAACCAAATGCGACCTTGGCTTGATTGCCGCCCATGTTTGTGAACGTCGTCATGAACAACGACTCGCCCGTCAGCACTCGTTTTCCAGCCGAGATGGCTTTGCCGAGAAACCCAGTGTCCTGTTTCGACGGGTCGCCCAGGACGGTGTTCATTTCGATGCCGGCCGCCATGTACATCAATGCGCCCGCTTCGGCGATCGTTTGTTCCCCCGGATCCAACGTGATTTCGACGTACTGGGTTTCGTGCCCAAAGATTTCATAGTCGATCTCGTCCGCGTTTCGGCGGCGACCGTCGTTGGACTGGCCCCCCCGCATCGACACCGGGGCGGAATGGATCTCGACATCCCCCGCTAGAAAATCGTTGTCGCCGTCGGTCGTCGAATTGGGCAATTGCGACGACGGATCTGCACCACCGCGGCCGGCGACACTGGCTGTGATCGGTTGCATCGCGAACGAGTCGTCGGGTTCGGCCACACTGGGGATCACAAACTGACCGCCACAAGCTTTACAGCCCACCCGGCGACCGGCCATCGATGGTTCGCCCTGATATTGCTTTCCACATTGGGGACAACTGAACTGCATAACGAAATCCTTGACGAGAGGAGGAAAGAGGTGAACCTGAGAAAAAACAACGACAACCGGTCACGTTGCCCAGGCACGACAAACAGTGCCGCGAGGCGCAACGATCAGGCGGATTGGGGAAAAAAACGCCATTGGCGAAGAAATCGACCTTCACCAGGGGTAAACTGTGGGGATCGGGTAAGCCTCGCAAAGGCCTGGCCGTCCCATTGGAACCCAATCTCCCTCAGAGTTTAAGGTCGATATCCTTGTCCCAATCAAAGCAACAACGCCGTCAATTCTTAAAGACGACCGCGGTCGCTGGAACCGCCGCCTCGGTGCCCTATTTCTATTCGTCGCCGAAGACCCTGGCGGATGAAACGACCAGCAAGAACGACCGGATGACCATTGGTGTGATCGGTGCCGGTGGCATGGCCAATGGCAACATGAACGCTGCCAAGAAATGGGTCGACGTCGTTGCAATCGCGGATGTGGATCGCAGCCGAGCCGACCGAGCAAACAAGACCATGGCCGGTGGCAATGCGGATCTTTACGAGGACTATCGGGAGATCCTTGATCGCGACGATATCGATGTTCTTCATATCGCAACGCCCGATCACTGGCACACCAAGCCGCTGATCGAAGCGATGTTGGCAGGGAAGGACGTTTACTGTGAAAAACCGCTGACCCTAACGATTGACGAAGGAAAACAGATTCGCAAGGTCCAGAAGGAAACCGGCCGAATCGTTCAGGTGGGAACGCAACAACGCAGTACGTTCCACCTATTCGTCAAAGCCATGGCGATCGTCGCCGAAGGCCGACTCGGAAAGATCCACCGCGTGCAGGCTGCGATCGGCGGCGCACCGTCGTGTGATGCCATTCCAGTGGCCCAAGTCCCCCCAGAACTCAACTGGGACCGTTGGTTGGGTCCAGCACCAGCAGTCGACTATCGTCACACCAAAACCGGCGACAAGAACGGTCGCGGCAACACCAATTGCCATTACGAATTCCGTTGGTGGTACGAGTACTCGGGCGGCAAACTGACCGACTGGGGCGCCCACCACGTTGATATCTGCAACTGGGCTCTGAAGCTCAATGGCCAACAGGCCGGACCGATTTCCATCGGTGGAAAAGCAACGCACCCGGTCGAGTTCAAAGACGGAGTCGCGGTCCAGAACGATCGCTACAACACCGCCACATCGTTCATGTTCAATGTGGCCTACCCCGGCGGCACCGAAATGGTGATCCGCAACGACACCGACAACGGTGTGTTGATCGAAGGTGACAAGGGGCGAATCTTCGTCAACCGTCGCAAACTAGCCGGTGCACCTGTCGAAGCGCTCCAATCCAACCCGCTGCCCGAGGACGCGATTTCCAAGGTCTATCGCGGCATGCCGATGGAACACAACGAACGCGCCCAACACTGGGCCAACTTCCTGCATTGCGTACGAACTCGCGAGACCCCGATCAGCGATGTCCACACGCACATGGAAATGTTGAACGTGTGCCACCTAGCTGGCATCTCGGCCCGATTGGGTCGCGATTTGAAATGGGACGATTCGTCGGAACAGATCGTCGGTGACGAAGTCGCCAACAGCATGCTGAGCCGCCCGTACCGCGAAGGCTACGAAATCGAAATGAAGGAAGCGGTCACCAGCTAGTTTGCAAGCCCGCAGGCGACCGATCGATTTCGGTCACTGACATCTTGATGGTCAACTGGAACGCCAGGGTGGCCCGAAGTAACGAACTTCGGGCCACCCTTTTTTCATTCAAAGATCGCCAAGACTTCTTTCGACCAAGCATCCCAATCGTCGGCAGCCTGTTCGAACGGAGCCCGCATCCAACGGACGGGTGATTCGGGCAGGACGCGAGGCGGGAACTTGCTGCCGCGGCTGATCGGCAGTTGGCTGCTATCGCCCATCGCCAAACGATCTTCGGTTTCGGCCGTCATCAGGTAGTCGGCCAGTTTGCCCGCCGCGATCGGGTGCGGAGCGTTCTTCATGATCGCAATCGTGTTGGGAATCCGCAGCGTCCCCAGTTGGTCGGGTTCCTGATCGGGATAGACGATCGCAACGGGAAAACCCTGATCCTTTTCGATGATCGCGTCGTCCGTATCGGTCAGCCCCCACGCCACGGTGCCGGACGAAACGGCCAAGGCGACCTGTTTGTTGCCAGACAATATCTTGGCATTCCCAGCGATCGCCCGCAGTTGATCGATCGTGGCATCATGTCCCACCAATTCACGCAGCACCGCAAAATGGGTCGCGGTGGTCCCGAACAGGGGTCGCGCCATTGCGCAGTTGCCGGCCCATTTTGGATCGGCCAGATCGGCCACGGTCGACGGGTACATCGCGGGGTCGGTCAAAACCTGAGTGTTGACCATCAAGACACGGGCGCGGGCGGCAAACCCACACCAGGTGCCATCGCTGGCGATCATGTCGCGAGGATAACCCGCGTCGACGTTCCAATCGTGTGGCTCTAGCAGCCCTCGTTTCTGAAGCCGAACGGTGTGCATGATTTCGTTGTTCCAAAACAGGTCACACACCGGCGACTGCTGTTCGGCGATCAGTACATTGACCAAACCGACGGTCTTGGTTGATTCGACATCGAACTTCGAAATCACACCGGTATCATGGTCCGTGGTCCGTTCGAAGGCGTCCAAAATCGGCGTTGCGAATTCTTGATCCAGTGCCGAATAGACCACCACGTCGCTTTCGGTCTTGGAAACGCAGCCGGCCAACAACAGCAGGCCGGACATGCCCAGGATCGTTTTTCGGATTCGCCGGACGGACGATTGGACGACCGATGAACTTTCAACGTTCCGGCCAGACAAGTTAGAATGAAGCAATGAATCGAACATGGATCGTTATCGGGTGGTTGTGCGGATGGGTGATTGCCGCAGCAAACGCATGCGCGGTCGAACCCTACCAATTGACCGGCCAGTTCATCGAACTGACCACGGATTTGGATGACCGGGATGAAGCCCAGACACTCGTAACTTCGTTTGACGCTGCCGTTCCCCAGTGGATCGCGTTTGGGAATCTTGCCGACGACGTCGCCCAGGGCTGGAAGGTGAAGGCCTTCGTGATGCAAGACAAATCGGTGTTCATGAACCGAGGATGGATTCCCCTTCGTGTTCCTGATTTTCCCTTTGGCTACGCGATCGACGACTCTGTTTGGGTATTGGCTCAGCCCAGCCAGTATTACACACGCCACTTGCTATTGCATGAAGGTGCCCACTCATTTGCCTTTCACGCCTTCGATGGGGCTGGCCCGATGTGGTTCATGGAAGGGTCGGCGGAGCTGCTGGCCACTCACAACGGGCACGGCGAACGGACCCAGACGATCGCCATCCCGGACCATCGCGATGATGTTCCCTACTGGGGGCGGTTCAAAAAATTGGACCAGTTGCGATCCGCCGGCACGACCCCACCGATCGAAACGGTGATGAACTATCCACCGACGTTGACGGGGGATATCGAATCGTACAGCTACAGTTGGGCCGCCGCGTCGAT
The DNA here is from genome assembly GCF_007741535.1 of Rubripirellula lacrimiformis. Lineage (NCBI taxonomy): Bacteria > Pseudomonadati > Planctomycetota > Planctomycetia > Pirellulales > Pirellulaceae > Rubripirellula > Rubripirellula lacrimiformis. The sequence goes on along the minus strand of NZ_CP036525.1, from coordinate 110,256 downwards.
GTTTGCCGCCTACCCCGAGTACCGTCCGGGTTTTCTGCGGGCGCTGAGACGGGGACGAGACACCAGCAAAAATTTCAACCGCCAATTCTATACTCCGCTGGCGGCCCACTGGCCGGTGGTCGCGGCGCGATGGCGGTTGCTGGCCCATGACTTTGACTTTGGTTTCGACTGGGATCAACAACGCGTCGAACTTTCGACCGACGATCCACTGTGGAACGGTCAACCCATCGAACTGTCCATCGAAGCCAACCGGGGCTGGCAATCGGCCGGCGTACGGTTGCCCGCCGGTGCTACCGTGCGTGTGCGTGCAAGCGGCGAAATCGTTCTGGACGACGACCCTAAACCTTGGATCAGCCAGCCCCCGGGGGTCACCATCCGGTACCACCATGGAAAACCGCTCGGGCAATTGATCGCCTGCGTGCTGCCCAACCAAACGCCGCGACAGGGCGATTTGCCTCCGCTGGTGATCGAAGCGGTCGGCGACGAAGCAACGATCTCCGTTGACGTCCACAGCTGGTTGCTGTTGAAAGTGAACGATGCCGTCGGTGATCTGGACGACAATCAAGGATCGCTAGACGTCGTGATTCAGTAGCGTCAGTTCCCGACCAAACTGTCGGTTCGGCGGCAATGGACGGCTCGCGGGCTGCGAACTGGATTGGACATCAGGATCTCTCTTACGCTTCACTTCGCCCTGGCGACGAAGATGAAACCGCCGGCAACCGACCGATCGCTTAGGACGGTGGTTCCGTCAATCGACAGTCGCATGCATCGATCGATGTCCCATCCTGTGGCGGCCAAATCATGCGTCAATTCTCGCCGCGAGAATCGGTGCATGAACATGTCCTTTAGACCTCGATAGCCGTACGTGGCGTCGCCAAACTCGTAGCCCGCGGTACCGTTTCGTGACCTTTGCCATCGATGCGGTGTCACGGATTTCCACCACGAACTGATCAGCGATCGATAGCCGCTGGCCTCTTGAAGTGCCGCCCATCGGTTATGCACGTGAATCGTCAGGCTGCCGCCCGGGCGAACGATCCGGGCCACATGCCGCAGCACCTGTTGGCGATTCGGGCGACCTTGGATCATCCCCATGGTGGCAAACAAGCACACCGCGTGATCGGCCGTGTTATCGGCCAATGAATCCAACTGGACCAAATTCGCGTGCAGGGGAAAGATCGATCCGAGGGTCGGCTGCGAGGCCGATTTTTGGACCAGCACCTCCAGCATCGAATGGCTCAAATCGATACCGACGACGTCATATCCGCGCTGGGCCAGCGGCAAAGCGGCTCTTCCGGTGCCACAACCCAAATCCAAAACTATTTCATTTCCGGGCGAATCGATGCCCGGCAGCACTTCGGCCAGCACTTGAGCATCCACCCGGCATAGCGGCGTATCTTCCACAAATGCGTCGTAATGGTCGGCGATCGTCCGTTGATGGACATATTGCCAAGTTCCGGGAGCCACGCCGGGTGGTCGTTGCCACATCGGCGGCGGAACGGAGGGCCGTTTTAACGGCGTTTCCGGAGCCTCTGAAGCGTCGTCATGATGCGGGGGCTGTTTCACTTTGGACATCGCTTCCTATAATTCGCCTCTCACGAGCCGCACCCGATGCGCTCGGCGGCGCCAGTGGACTTGGGCACAGATTCCCACGATACCTGGTACCGCGATCTTTGTAGGGCCGCTCGCCGTCCTGATAAAGCTCGTTCCTCGAATGCAAACAGAATACAAGGAAACAAAAACATGATTAAGGTCGGCATCAACGGTTTCGGTCGAATCGGACGTATGGTCTTCCGCGCTTCAGTGACTCGTGACGACATCGATGTGGTCGCGATCAACGATTTGCTGGATGTAGATTACTTGGTCTACATGCTGAAGTACGATTCGGTCCACGGCCCATTCGAAGGCGAAGTTTCGCACAAAGACGGCAACCTGATCGTCAACGGCAAAACCATCCGCATCACCGCCGAAACCGATCCATCCAAGTTGGCTTGGGGCGACGCCGGTGCAGACATCGTCGTTGAATCCACTGGCATCTTCTTGACCTCCGATTCGGCTCAAGGCCACATCGACGCAGGTGCTAAGAAGGTCGTCATGTCGGCTCCTTCGAAGGACGACACCCCGATGTTCGTGATGGGCGTCAACGACGACACCTACGCTGGACAAACCTTCGTCAGCAACGCATCGTGCACGACCAACTGCTTGGCTCCTTTGGCCAAGGTCCTCAACGACAGCTTCGGCATCAAGCGTGGCCTGATGACCACCGTGCACGCAGCGACCGCGACTCAGAAGACCGTCGACGGCCCGTCGAAGAAAGATTGGCGTGGCGGACGCGGCATCCTGGAAAACATCATCCCGTCCAGCACCGGTGCAGCCAAGGCTGTCGGCAAGGTCATCCCCGAGCTCAACGGTAAGTTGACCGGCATGGCGTTCCGCGTTCCAACTTCGGACGTTTCGGTCGTCGACCTGACCGTCGAACTGGAAAAAGAAGCCAGCTACGAGGAAATCTGTGCCGCCATGAAGGCAGCATCGGAAGGCCCATTGAAGGGAATCATGGGCTACACCGAAGACTTGGTCGTTTCGACCGACTTCCGCGGCGAAGCTCGTACTTCGGTCTTCGATGCCAACGCCGGCATCCAACTGGACAAGACCTTCGTCAAGGTTGTGTCCTGGTACGACAACGAATGGGGCTACAGCAACAAGGTCCTAGACCTAGTCGCAAAGATCGCCTAGTTCGCTTTTGAACCGTTCGCCGATCCGCGAACATTGAATCCAAGGTGTGGTGAGTCAGCCGGGTTACCGCTGACTCATCCACTTGGTTTCGGCTGAGTTCGATATCTGCCTAGCCAGAGAAGACTCGCCAAGAGATTCACGCTGGTGTTTGAACCGCACGGTTTATGATCCCCGCAAGACGCCCAGAGAAATGGGTGCTCCGTTCGTAGTACCGGCTTAGAGAGAGTCCAGCTTACAACAGCCTCGGAGAGGCGAAAGCATCATGCCGGTGGCCTCGGCCACCGGCATTTGGATTCCACCCAATGATCTTCAGCCGGCCTTTTCTGACTACGCAGCGTCGATCCGAGTCACCGATTCCGCCTGAAGGCGGGACTACAAACAATGCCAATGCGGCCCGCACGTAGTACCGGATTTAGAGAGAATCCAGCTTAAGACAGCCTCGGAGAGGCGAAAGCATCATGCCGGTGGCCTTGGCCACCGGATCTGGATTCCACCCAATGATCTTCAGCCGGCCTTTTCTGACTACGCAGCCTCGATCCGAGCGACCGATTCCGCCTCAAGGCGGGACCACAAACCATGCCAATGCCCCGGGGACTTCTGGCGAAGTCCACTACGGGGTGTTATCGGCGGCCTGCGTCTATTCCGAATCGGACGCGTCGTCTTGATCCGAGTCGTTGGCGTTTTCGTCAGAGTTTTCGACCTGATCAGCGGCGGCAGATGCATCATCCGAAGCTACCGTTTCGGTTGCTGTCCCTTCGGTTGCTGTCCCTTCGGCTTCAGCACCATCAACCACTGCACCATCCACCGGCGTTCCGGCCACGGCAGCTGCATCCCCTTCGGATGCTTCTTCGGCGGGCACTCGCACGACCGCGATCAGGCTATCGCCTTCGTCCACGTTCATGATTCGCACGCCTTGGGTGTTCCGTCCGATCACGCTGATGTCGCCTGCGGCGATCCGTTGGATCTTGCCTTTGGCGGTCATCATGAAGATTTCGTCACCATCCCCGACTCGGGCGATCCCGATCACCTTGCCGTTACGCTCGCTGGTGCGGATATCTCGAAGACCTTTCCCGCCTCGCTTCTGAGTCCGGTAACGGGCACTGGACGAACTGGTTTCTTCGTCGCCGGCTTCTTCGTCGACTCCCAGTGCATTGGGTCCAAACGGAGTCCGTTTGCCGTAACCGTTTTCACAGACGGTCAACAAGGTCGCTTCGGGATCCGCCACGACCATTCCGACGACTTCGTCACCCTTCTGCAAACCGATCCCCTTGACTCCCGATGTATTTCGTCCCATCGGTCGCGAATCGGATTCACGGAACCGGATCGCCATCCCACCGGCGGTGACCAAAATCACTTCGTCGCCAGGGCCAACGACAGCGGCGTCGACCAATTCGTCGCCGTCGCGAAGTTTGATCGCGATGATGCCGCCACGTTTGGGTCGGCTGTACTGTTCCAGCGGCGTCTTCTTGACCAAGCCACTGCGGGTCGCCATCACAACGTAATAGCCCTCTTGGTCGAAGTGACGAACCGCCAAGCATTCGGCGATCTTCTCGTCCTTCTCGAGATTCAAAAGGTTGACGATCGCCCGGCCTTTGGCGTCGCGAGCCAATTGCGGCAGGTCATAAACCTTTTGCCAGCGGACCTTGCCCTCGGTGGTCAGGAACAACAGGTACGCGTGCGTGCTGGCGACAAACAGGTGCTCGATCGGATCCTCGTCGTCGCTCTTGGCTCCCTTGAGTCCCTTGCCGCCACGACGTTGGGTGTTGTAAACGCTCGACGGAGTACGTTTGATGTAACCCTGGTGGCTGATCGACACGACCATCGTCTCTTCGGTGATCAAGTCCTCCAGATCGATGTTGCCCAGTTCTTCCAGCGAAATTTCGGTCCGACGGGCATCGCCGAAGCGACGTTTCATGTCTTCCAGATCTTCCTTGATGATCGAATAGATCCGAGCCTGATCGCCCAGGATATCAAGATAATCGAGGATTTCTTCGAGCAACTGTCGGTGTTCGTTGGACAGTTTTTCTTGCTCCAACCCGACCAACTGGCTCAACCGCATCCGCAAAATTTCGTCCGTCTGGACGCTGGTCAGCGGGTACGAATCGGCCACACCCCGTTCGGTCTGGAACTGTTTGAATCCGGTTTCCCCGAGCGCTCGTTCCATCATCGATGCTGGACACGCGATGCCCATCAACCGTTCTTTGGCTTCGGGCTGGGTGCGGCTTTCGCGAATCGTTTTGATGATTTCGTCGATGTTAGCAAGTGCCAGCAGCAGTCCTTCGACGCTGTGTTTGCGTCGGCGGGCACGGGCCAGCAGGAACTGGGTTCGACGCCGGATCACAGTGACGCGATGGCGAATGAACTCCATCAACATCTCTTTCAGCGTCAGTTCGCGCGGCTTGCCGTCGACCAGAGCCAAGAAGATCATCGAGATGGTCGTCTGCAGCGGCGAGAACTGATACAGCTGGTTCAGCACCACGTCCGGGTCGGCATCCCGTTTCAGTTCGATAACGATCCGCACCGGTTCCTTCAGATCGCTTTCGTCGCGGATCCCCGAGATCCCCTTGATGCGGTCGCCGTTGACCAGTTCAGCGATCTTTTTGACCACGCCGTCGCGAGTCTGTTGATAAGGGATTTCGCGGATCAGAATCCGTGATCGGGTGCCCTTCTTTTCTTCGATTTCGCACTTGCCGCGCACCAGGATCGTGCTGCGTCCGGTCTTGTACCCACGTCGGATACCGGCTCGACCACAAACGATGCCGCCGGTTGGGAAGTCCGGACCCGGGATGATTTGGAACAGATCTTCGACCGTCAATTCCGGATTCTCGACCAACGCGATCACCGCGTCACAGACTTCGGTCGGGTTGTGCGGCGGAATGCTGGTCGCCATTCCGACGGCGATCCCGCCGGAACCATTGATCAACAGGTTCGGAAACTTGCTGGGCAATACCGTCGGTTCGGTACGCACTTCGTCATAGGTCGGGGTGTAGTCGACCGTATCTAGCTTGATGTCCTCTAGCATCGCCGCGGCGACACTGGACAGGCGGGCTTCGGTATACCGCATCGCGGCAGGTGGCAAACCGGCGATACTGCCGAAGTTCCCCTGTTTGTCGATCAGCAATCGACGCAGGTTCCATTCCTGGGCCATCCGCACCAAAGTCGGATAGATCACACTTTCGCCGTGCGGGTGATAGTTTCCCGACGTATCCCCCGAAATCTTGGCACACTTGACCCGTTTGGCACCGGGGCCCAGGTTCAAGTCGTTCATCGCGACCAAAATCCGCCGCTGGGACGGTTTCAGGCCGTCTCGGACGTCCGGCAGGGCTCGGCTGACAATCACGCTCATCGCGTACGTCAGATAGCTGTCCCGAAGCTCGTCTTCGATCGGTTGGTCGATCATCCGAAGCGCGCCAGCACCCCCGCCGGTATAGACGTCGGAACCACCCGAGCCCTCGACTTCTGGGGATGTGCCTTCTTCGTCGTTTTCGTCGATGCCGTCTTCGTCTGCCAAGGGTGAAGTCCCGAGATGAGGTACACAAATGGCCGAGCGAGCCGGCCGCGATCAATCGCTTCGAACAATCCCGAAATTCTACCCGAATTAACACCTTCTCACAACGACCCGACGCCCCCGCTTGGTTGTCGCAAATCGTTTCATGACCGATACTTGCGACACCACTTTTGGAGTCCACCGATGACCACTCTTGTATCGATCCAGCGCGGCCGGGTCGTGACCGAAGGCGACGCCGAGTCCGCCGATGTCACCACCCGCCTGTGGACCAGCGCGTTCCACAAAACACCCGTTGACGGGCCTGTCGAAATGACGCCACTGGGCGTGGTTGGCGATGCTGTCGCCAATACCCAATCCCACGGCGGGCCTGACAAAGCGGTCCTCTGCTACGCGGCAGCCCACTACTCCCACTGGGGCAAAGAGTTCCCCAGTCTGGCGATGTCAGGTGGCGCGATGGGCGAAAACCTAACGATCGACGGCTGGGACGAATCCAACGTCTGCATCGGAGATCGTTTCGCGGTCGGTGATTGCGAGATCGAAATCGCGCAGCCCAGACAACCGTGTTGGAAAATCGTGCGCCGCTGGGGCGAAAAGACGCTGCTGAAACGAGTCACTCAATCGGGCCGCACCGGATGGTACGCTCGCGTCACCGCCGGGGGCACGATCACCGCCGGCGTGCCGGTGACGCTGACGATGCGAAAACATCCCGATTGGACCGTCGCCCGAGTCAACGATCTGTATGTCGGCCGCGAAGTCGATCGCATGGCCATCATCGAACTGATGAAGCTTCCGGAACTGGCCGACGCCTGGAAGCAAGACATCGCTTAGACGGCTCGTCCGGTGGCACATCACGCCAGCGTCCGAAGGATCCGCGTCAGGTAGCGTGGACTTCGATTGACGGCTTCTTGCGCACAGGGAATTCTGGCGAATCCCACTACGTTGGGGGAAGCTACTCGATCAGTTTCACCGTTTGCTTTGTCTCGGCACTGCGGATCGCGGTTTCGATGATCTGTTGTCCGATCCGAGCGATCTTGGGCGACAGCGGACCATCGATGGGAAGGTTGTTGGATAGCCGAGTGATGGCATACTCGATCCCATTTCGTTCCCCGCTAGGAAGTTCGGCGGCGGGATGATCGTACCCTTCGGGGTGATCGCTGGTTTGAACGCGAACCGTTGAATCATAGTCGTAGCACGAGATCGTGCCCTGGGTCCCGCGAATGACGAAACCACACTTGGGTTGCGGTTGATCAGTCCACGGGTCGGTAAAGGTTCCCCAACGTGTTTCGAACTTGGAAAGCCCGGCCGCATAACGAGCGATCGTGATGCTGTGCTCGTCCACATCGATCCCCGGCGACGATGCCGTGACCGCGGTGACCTCGATTGGTTTCTGTCCGCCGTTGAACCATGTTCCGATCGTCGTCCCGTAACCCAAGTAGTCTCGCAGCGAACCGCCTCCCGATTCGGGCTTGTACCACCAACTCTTTTGCTTGTCCTCTGCCGTGGGCGCATGTTCGACCTTGTCCGCACCATGATACAGCGGACCTCGATTGCCCCCGTAGTGATGGACTTCGATCACGTCACCGATCAGCCCGTCGTGGATCAATTGCCAAGCCGTATAACAGTACGGTTGCCATCGAATGGGCCAGTTGATCATCAAGCGTTGCCCCGGTTCTTTGACCGCCGCAATCATTCGGTCTGCGTCCGCCAACGACGCAGCAAACGGTTTTTCGACGAACAAGTGCGCCCCGTACGGCGCGATCCGCTGGACCCACAACGCGTGCTCGCCTGTGGGCGGACACAGGATGACCAGATCCGGCTTGGCCGTTTCCATGCACTGCGCGTAGTCGGTGAACACGGCGGATTCAGGAATGCCAAGCGCTTCGATCGCGGGCTGCATCGCCTTGGGGTCCTCATCACAGACACCGACCAAGTCAGCGTCGGGATGATCGACGACGTTACGCAACAAGTCGCCCATGTGCATGTGAGAAAAATTGATTCCAGCGATTCGCCAACGCTTCGTCATGGTAGCTCCAAGAAAATCTTTGGTGAAATTAAGAAGGTCGCGACTGACTGCCCCAACCGCCGCCGCCCGGGGTTTCAATGATCAAGCGGTCGCCCACTGAAACGGGACGTGTGATCGACGCAGGCAACACGGTATCGACGCCATCGTGGACCAACCGATTTCGGCCCGCCGCACCGGGGCTGCCACCGGCGACACCGTACGGCCCGGTCGTTCGGCGACCGGTCAACAGACTAAGCGTCAACGGCCGCAGAAATTCGAATTCACGGACGATGCCGTCGCCACCACGGTGCAGGCCCGCCCCACCGCTGCCACGCCGAATGGCAAACTGCCACAAACGGATGGGCAACCGAGATTCGACCACTTCCGGATCGGTGATACGGGTGTTAGTCATGTGGGTGTGAACCGCATCGGCCCCATCTTGGTTGGCCGTTGCCCCGCTTCCGCCACCGATGGTTTCGTAGTACCCGAAGGTGTCGTCACCAAAAATCACGTTGTTCATCGTGCCCTGGGATGCCGCGGCTACGCCCAACGCGCCCAACAAGACGTCGACAATCTTCTGGCTGGTTTCGACGTTCCCCGCGACAACGGCTGGGCATTTGGCCGGATCGTCATCGGCCGGCGGGTTCAACATCCCCGCAGGAATCTCTAAGTCGACGTCGCGAAGAACCCCTTCGCATAAAGGCAAGTTGGTGCCGGCGACGCAGCGCAGCACATACAGCACCGCGGCTGTCACGATCGCTGGCGTTGCGTTGAAACCAAATCGATGCACCGGTGTTGGATCAAATCGAATCGACAACCGATCCCCGACACGGCGGATCATCACGCCGATCGGGGTACCATCGTCCAACGCGTCCTCGAACACCATCGCCTCGTCATTCAAAGTTTCAATCCAGCGGTTCATCGCATCGCCGGCCAAATCCAAGATGGCCTGCATCCATTGGTTCAACTGGTCGATCGAATGCTGGCCAGCCAATTCGCGAAGCGCCGTCACCCCGTGGATGCAAGCCGCTTGGGCTGCCGCAATGTCGGCCAAATTTTCGTCCACGCTACGCGATGGATAGCGACCCGACGACAACAGTTGCCGCAATCCTTGCACGTCCGAATGACCACTGCGTACCAACGCAAAATCGCGAATCAGAACGCCTTCTTCGGCTAGCGAAACCGCATCGGGTGGCATCGACCCAGGTGTGCGTCCACCGATTTCCGCATGATGGGCTCGCGATGCAACAAAGTAGTCGGGCGTCCCAGGTTCCGAGTCGGGATCCACAAAGACCGGCATCACTAAAGTCACATCGGGCAGATGAGAACCGCCGGACATCGGATCGTTGCTCAACCAAGCATCGCCGGGCGACATCATCGGATACGCCGTCATCAGATGTCGAACGGTGTGCCCCATCGCGCCTAAATGGACTGGCACGTGCGGCGCGTTGGCGATCAACAAACCGTCCCCACGAAAAACGGCGCAACTGTAATCGCGACGTTCTTTGACGTTCACACTGATGGAAGTCCGCCGCAACACCTCCCCCATGGCGTCGGCGATTCCCTGCAACCGACGCGCCACGATCTCGACCGATACCGGATCCGACACCCGTGCGATCCCGTTTTCGTCCTGCACCTGTTCGTCTTCTGCCTGTTCACGGGTCGCCGGATCGACGGGCGTCCGATCAGCTGGCAGCAGTTCGATCATTCGATGATCGATCACTCTGGCCATCCACTGCGGTTCGACCAACAGGGTTGCATGGTCGGCAACGATCATCGCCGGTCCGACAACGACATCGCCCAGACGCAATCCTTCGCGATCAACCTGGTCGGCGTCGATCATTCGGCCCTGGTGCCAAAATTGAACTCGTTGGTTCGGCTGAATCGATGCCGCGTTTTCAGCTCGCTGAACATCCACCGATTCCTGCACCGCGGATGCCAAAGTCGCTTCGCAGCGAACCGCAACGATTTCGACGGATCGATCCGGTTGGTGGTAACCGAACGTGTCTTGGTGCATCTGATGGAACCGGGTTCCGATGGAATCGATCGGTTCCAACGGGACCATCAGCGCCGCATCGGTGCCTTGATATCGGACGTCGCACTCATAGCGAAAATGGGGCTCGCGATCACCGACGCCTTCGGCTGCCAGTTGCTCGGTCGCTTCCGCGGCAATCTGTTTCGCTAGTTTATGTAGGGCATCGGGTTGGATTTGGTGTAACAGGCGGTAGACGCCTGTGGTGACCACCCGACCGATATTGGCCAGCCCCATGCCCAATGCACTCAGCATCCCGGCGTCGTGATGATCCAAGATCCGTTTCATCCCCAACGCAGTCGCCACCCGGCACAAGTGTTGGCCGGCGGCCCCGCCAAATCCGACCAATGCCATGTCACGGACGTCGCTGCCCTGTGCGGTGCTGACCGTGCGCACCGCTTCGGACATATGAGCCACAGCGATGTCCAAGAACCCTTCGGCAAGCGACCGGTTGTCGCCCAGCCCATCGCGGCCCATCGCCAAGCCAATCGATTCCAGACGCTGTTGTGCGGCATCGCGATCGAGCGCGAACGGAAATCGGTCTGCGGGGATCCTGCCCAACAACAGATTGACGTCCGTCACCGTCAACGGTCCACCGCGACCATAGCAGGCGGGCCCCGGATTCGCGCCGGCACTGGCAGGTCCGACCGTCATTCGTCCATCGACATAGTCACAGATCGAACCGCCCCCGGCGGCGACCGTTTCGATGTCCATCATCGGCGTCATCACGCTGACGCCTGCCACCACAGACTCCTGGCGACGCCCGACGGTGCCTTCGAACCGACTGACATCGGTGCTGGTACCGCCCATGTCGAACCCAATCGCGTGGTTGGCGCCCGCAGCGGTGGCCACGTCGGCCAATGCGACCACGCCGCCGGCGGGACCTGACAGGATACTATCGCGGCCGCGAAATGCGTTCGGCGCCACCAGGTTCCCGGCGCTGGTCATCAAACGGAAATGACAGGTGGTTGGTCCGCCGAATTGATCCCAAACCTCGGAAACATAACGCGTCAGGATTGGATTCAAATAGGCATCCAGCGTCGTCGTTTCGGCCCGCGATGCCAACTTGATCAGCGGGGCCACTTCGCTGGATCGACTGATATCGACAAAACCCACTTGGCGGGCCAGTTCCTGGACGACACGTTCGTGTTCATCCCGGACGTGCGAATGCATCAGCGCGATCGCCAACGACTGTATTCCCTGATCGTAAAGCTGTCGCAGTTGATCTCGCACGCGATCACGGTCGAGAACGCGCAGTACGTTTCCATCGCAATCCAATCGTTCATCGATCTCGACCACCGTTTCGGTCAGCGGCGTCGGTTTGACGATATCCATCGCGAACAGATCGGGACGGTTCTGTTGGCCGATCCACAACAAGTCACCAAATCCCTTGGTGATCACCAGCGCCGTCTTCGCCCCCTGACGTGTCAACAAAGCATTGGTGCCACGCGTTGTTCCCAATCGAACATCCATCGGCGGCAACCGATCGGTCAACGGAATTCCCAACAAACCCCGCGTCGCCAATACGGGCGACTGGATGCCTGGGTCCAACTGGATCCGGTCACCGACGCGACCGTTCATCGGCCGATCCAACTCAATCACTAAACCGCGATGCGATGTGATCTTGGCTGTTGCCCCCACCCTGCCGTCGCGGCCGACCATCATGGCATCGGCACCGACCCAGAACGACTGGACCGATTGTCCCCACAGGTCGTCCACGACAAACGATCGGTCCGATTGAACCTGTTGCACGTTGGCGTACACCAGAGCGGAACTTAACACCTTGGTCGCCTGACGAATCCCGTCGCAAACAACGAAGCAATCGGTAAACGTCCCACCAACATCGGCCCACACGGAAATGGTCATGACGTCAAAGTACTCCGCCGGCGGGCTATGGACTGAACAGGGAAAGACTGTCGTCCGTGGTTGACTGATCAATCAGTGCCACCACGACATCACCGGCTTTCAATTGATCGTTGGCCGTGGGGACACGCACGAACCCATCGCGATGGATCGCCGCGATCAAGCACTTCCCGGCCAGTGGCAGTTCCGCCAAGCACGCCGCCGTAACTTTGGCTCCCTCGGTGACTTCCAATTCGTAGACACCGATCGTGCCATTGGGCAATCGACTCTGACTGATGATGGCGCCTTCGTTTAGAAAGCCCATGATCTGGCGGGCGGCGACATCGCGTTCGCTGACCGCGAGGTCGATTCCCAACTTACCAACCACGTTGGCATAGTCCGGACGGCCCACCACACACATCACACGCGATGCGCCCAGTTCACGGGCTTCGACCCCCGCCATGATGTTGCTTTCGTCGCTGCCTGTGCAGGCAACGAAGTAGTCGACTTTGCCAGCACCCTCGTCTTCCAAAATGCTGCGGCGGTTTGCGTTGGCATGGATGACGGTGACATTGGGCAGAATTTTTGCGATGTGATCACAGCGGTCCACATCCCGTTCAAGCAACACGATCCGGTAGTCCCGCCGGCTAAGCGAATCAGCCAGGTGGTAACCGATTTCGCCACCGCCGGCGATCATCACTCGTTCCCGAGCCTTGTTTTCCGAATTCGGTACCAGGATGCTGCGAGTCTTGGCGACGGTGTCGGGCGTACCGATCAGGCTGACACGGTCGCCGCCACGAATTTCGTCCTCGCCACTGGCAATCCACATCCGGCCTTCACGCGAAATCGAGCCAACCCGAATCGATGCCGGCAGTTTCAGATCACGCAGTTTCTGTCCGACACCGCTGCTCTTGTTATTGACTTCCAACTCGTACACTTCCAACTGCCCGCGAGCAAAGTGTTCCAGCGGGATCGCGTCGGGACTGCGAATCGCACGCGCCAGTTCGAAGGCTGACAATTGTTCCAACGACAACAGACTGTCGATATTGAAATGCCGTTGGTAGTCGAACGTGCTGAGGTCACGAAAGGCAGGCGCGTAGACTCGCGCGATGCTGCGACGTGCGCCCAAAGCCTTGGACATGCTGGCCGCAACGATGTTCACTTCATCATCGCCGGTGACCGCTAGCACCATGTCGGCGGCACAAACGTCGGCTTGGAACAGCACCGTGCTGCGCGACGCACTGCCTTCGATCGCGCGGACATCCAGTTCACTGTTGATCCGGCGAACGTTTTCCGGATTGTGATCGACGACGGTGACGCTGTGCCGACGGCGGCAAAGCATATCAGCCACCCAACGACCGACGGTGCCTGCACCAAGTGTCAATACTCGCATGAATTCATCGCAAGTCGAAGCCGAGCCCGCAGGACGGCAGATGGAAAAAAGGTCGACGGGACCGACTGGTCGAATCCCACTGTCGCTTCACTCTAGATCAGCCAGTCCAGAACACAAAGGACGGCGAATATTATCGCCATGAAACCGGTGATCCAGCGACCTGTTTGCCAGGCGTGGCGAAGGACCAACGGAGTGGCTTCGTGCCGGGTGCCGCCGAACACCAACGAAATCGCAATGATCAGCGGAACGTAGTACAGCAGATAGGTTGGCGAAATGGACAGCATGGTGGGCACGCAGAGTGGATGAAAAAGGGAAGCGGCGCTTGGGGGGGGAAAGTTTGGGCAACAGGCGTATCGGAAATCGTCAAGACTTTCGCAATTCACAGCGAGGCCGAAACTCTTGACGAGTTCCGCTACCCGAAAACCGAGATGGCAGCGAAACCCTAGCCCGGTTGGACTTCCGATTCGGTTGCCGTCTCGGGTTTGGATTCTTGTTCTTTTTTGCGGCCGCTGATCGGTACCGCCAACGGGCCTCCGAAAGCGTCATAGATCACCAGAATATTCAGCAGTCCGGCGATCACCGTGTACCAGGTGCCCATTTCGTAACCGGCACCACGCCGCGCGTACCAAGCCGATACTTCGTCCGCTTCGCTTTCCATCACCGGTCGAAATGGCGGCGCCATGAACCCGCCCCACAATGGTTCGTAGGCAGCATTGGTTCGGCCCGTTCCCGGATCCGTCGCGTGCCGCATCCGGTTTCCCTGGATCAACGCGGGCAGCGCCGCAGCCCCCACACCGGCTTGCAAGAAATAGTGCCACCGTTTGTCGCCCGGTTGCCAGGACGCGTAAACGACGTGACCACCACCCAGCGCAAAGCCCAGAATCCAGGCCGACATGATGCAAACGAAAAACAGGAACCCCTTGGTTCGGCGGCCCTGGTACAGATGCCCCGCACCGGGGATCAACCAAGCCAATAGAGCCGCCAACGGACGGTTCTTCAGATCGACCTCTTCGCCGTCAACTTCAATGATGTTGTGTTCGTCCGCGGGCATCGGCGCTCTTTGCTTTCGCTGGTCTTGTTAGACGGCTGGTTCCAATAACGACCCACCCGACCCCATCCATGCGGATCGGCGGTGGACCGACGTGCCGCCCATTGTGGGCAAAAGCGATTCTGGGCGGTAGGTGAATGATCCAAGCAATCTTCGCCGGTCAGCGATCTTTCTTGGGGCCGAACCCAGTTCTTTCGCTGGCAAAGCCAATGATGCCGGCCCAACCCTTTGGATCGAACCCTCGATCTTGCCTTGACCCAGACCATCACGTTTACCTAAAGATGACGTTCGAATCCTCGAATTCGCCTCCCACACGCCCTCAACCACACCCACACAAACCGGCTTGAACATGGACCGTTTTGCCTCGTCGTTCGCCCTGATCGTTCTTCTATCTGCGGTCGGATGCGGATCCAAGGAATCAGGAACCGCTACCGCAACGCCCGCCAATAGCAGCCCCAGCGGCCAAACCACTGCTGCCGCAACCGGCGTCACCGATCCATCCAACGTTGTCGCCCAATTTTTGGACCGCGTTCGCCGCGGTGGCGAGGATTCCGGCGCTGGCGAACTGCTGACCCAACGGGCCCAGTCGGAATTGCGCCGGATCGGCCGCTCCGTTCAGCCCATTGGTACCCCGGATGCCCGTTTTTCCGTCACTCGCGCTGAAATGGTCCCCGACGAACCCAACGCAGCCCTCGTCCACACCATCTGGACGGAACCCAACGCCGACGGATCCCAAACCGAAACTCAAGTCGTCTGGGCCATGCAAAAAGAAGCCTCGGAATGGCGAATTTCCGGAATGGCGATGGAAATGGACCCCAACCAGGACCCGTTGATCATCGACTTCGAAAATGGCCAACGCATGGCTCAAATGCTGGACGGCCCGGCAACCGATCAGCCTGGCGATGTCCAAGCTGCCGAAGCACCCGCAGCCGACACGATCGCTCGCTGATCCGGCAATCGCGCCGCCTAAGAACCGGTCGCCGGAACACTGCCGAGACGGTGGTAATGGTTCTCCAGAGCCAATGTTCCCTCGGATCCGCCGATCCATTCGGTTCCGATCGCAAAATTTATCGATTCAAGCCCGCTGGGATGCGACGATGTCCCAGCGGGCTTTTTCGTGCGCCATTCCGTGCGGGATTGCCGCCTGCACCGCTTGAAACAGCCCTGTTGGGTGGTTCGCAACAAGTATTTGCTGTCATTCCGCCTGTTTCTGGTCGGCATTTCCAGCGTGATCTGTCCCAAAACCCAGTGTTTTGCGGGAAAAGAAGCTTGCTGACGGATTGACAGTTCGGTTGCTGCAGGTACTGTATCCTCGAAACTACCTGAGCGACAAACTCTTTGCATTCTTCGCAAACTACGCAGTTGTCGTTCTGTTGTGGCTGGACGACGGTCGGCATGTTGCCGGTCGGTCCGGTCGAGGGTCTCCAGGATCGGGACCTTTAGAATGGATGTGCGAATTCGGATCGCACCAAACACTCCGAAATCTTGGGAGAATTCAATGAATCGGACTATGGTGAGCGGCGTTGCCGCATTCGCACTTTTGATCAGTGCGTCCCTGACAATCAACCCAACGACCGCAGAAGCTGGTCATTGCGGAGGCGGACTTTTCGCCAAGCTGCACGTCAACAAGTGCGGTGGCGGACTGCTGTCACGTCTGAAAGCAAAGCACGTTTCGGACTGCTGTGCACCCGAACCTTGCTGTGCACCTGTTGCAGAGCCTTGCTGTGCACCAGCACCTGTTGCTGCACCTTGCTGTGGTGGCGCTGTTGAAGTCGCTGCACCTTGCTGTGGTGGCGCTGTTGAAGTTGCCGCACCTTGCTGTGGTGGTAGCGTTGGTGAAGTTTCGTCAGTGGTTGGCGAAGTGATCAGCCAAGACGCTGGCTACGAATTGGCTCCAGGCGAAACTTTGGTTCCAGGCAGCGTTCAAACTGTCTCCGAAGCCGATGCTGCACCTGCAGCCGAAGCTGCTGAAGCTGCACCTGCCGCCGAAGAAGCACCAGCTCCTGCACCTGCTGCAGAGAAAGCTGACGCTGCACCTGCCGCCGAAAAAGCTGCACCTGCACCTGCCGCCGAAGAAGCCGCTCCTGCACCAGCACCAGCTGCTGAAAAAGCTGCACCGGCACCTGCTGCTGAAGCTGCACCAGCCGAAGAAGCTGCCAAGAGCAGCAGCGACGCTGCCGCTGAAGCTGTCGAAGCCGTTGAAGAAGCTGCTCCACCAGCTCCTCAACCCGATGCATCGACCGACGCATGATCTAGCCGCAATCGCATGACGATTGCTGTTTGATTGTCGATAGAAACCAAGAAACCCCGCTGATCCAACGATCAGTGGGGTTTTTTCGTGTCATCGCACACCGATGGCACGCACCATTTTGCCGACGCATCTTCGGACGACCGCCAACGCGAACGTCGCGGGCAGTCGGGCCACGCATCAGTTGCCGCCAAGAAGGTCCATCACATCTAGCCGCAGCCGGCCAACATCGTTGAAGTCCTCGACATCATCGGGCTTCAGATACAGATGTTCGGCCTGATCGGAATCGCGAACGTAGAACCAACCGGACGTCGTCATGGCATCCTGTGCGCGATCGGATTGCGTCCTGATCGGACCGTCGGCGGCTTCGGCGACCCATGTTTTGGGACCCACCTTCACTTCCGCCCCCGAACCGATCGCATGCAACAGATCGATCATGGTGACATCGGCGGCCGGCTGTGGCAGCCGGATCGGTCCGACGTCGCTTAACAGCATCGGCAACCGAATCTGAGGGCTTCGAAGCGGGCCACACCGATGCCCGATCCAGCCGTTCTGGCCAAGTGAAAATCCGCTCGTGCCGACCACGATCACTTGTGGATCATCGACTTGCAACGACTGCAGCAAGACTTCGATCATCAGATCGATCAGCCGGACCTGGCACCCGTAGGTGCGCATCCAAGCGGTCACCAGATCCGGATGCGGTGACGATCCCAATTCCACGCTGGGTACGTCCACCGAATCAAAGATCAGCGGAATCGCCTCGGGTGCCTCCGATTCGATGCTGGCTGCATCGACGATCAAATCGACCTCTTCACTCGGCTCGGTCGACGGCAGCTCGACGTCATCAATTGGAAACAACGATCTTGGTGCGTCCCAGCGCTGTGCCAGAAAGTTGCTGTGCAACCACATCACCTGCCACGGATCGGGTTCGCTGTCACGCTGCACGGCGGCCGCGATCACCGCAGCCAATTGAGTCCCTTCGATTTCGTCGGCGGGCCGATTGGCATCCTCTGCCGGATCTTCATTGGCCACGGTAATGACCTGATCAAAACATTGGGCGTTTTGTCCCACCGCCGCATCGTCGGTGATCAATTCGATGGACCCACCGGCGGGTCCCAGCGAACGCTCACGAAAACGGTTTGCCCACGAATCGGTTTGATCGGCGAACCATCGACGCAGCACGGCGCTCGAGTCGTCGTTGGTCGCCGTCCAGCGATCCCAAACGCAGCCGCCCGCAGCAATCATATCGATCGCTGGCGTCTGATTCCACGACGATCCATAGCAACCCACAGCGGCGGTTGCCAGCGATTCAAACGAAAGAACGATCAGAGGTCTTGCAGTCACGCGGGAACCGGTTGTCACGAGTCGTCATACAGTCAAAAAAATCATCAGAACCCGACCTTACGATCCAGCCTGCGACATTCGTTCAGCCTAGTGGCCAAGCGAATAGTCTATCGGCGACCTAGCTTTCATCGCAGTGGTTTACCTCTCGTCCCACCGATGAATCTTAAGCTGGCATGTCCATCACACCTGATCAGTCCTCCGCGTTGTCCTCCAGCCCCGCGCCGGTCGTCTACGTTCCCCCCACCCATGCGGCCGGCAACCCAAGCGTTTCGCCTGACCGAATCGCGGCGCCAGTTCCACCGGTCGTGGCCCCCGCCGCACCCGCCGCAAAACAGATCCCACCTCGCACACGAAAATGTTCCAACGTTTGGGGTGTCCCCTTTGATCACGTCACATTGGACCAGTCGATCGATGCCGTTGATGCCTTGATTCAACAGGGCACGCCCAGCTATGTGATCACTGCCAATCTGAACTACGCCATGTTGAACCATCACGACCCAGCTTCGATGGGTCCGGTGACACGCGATGCAGCATTGATCCTGGCCGACGGGCAACCCATCGTGTGGCGAAGCCGTTGGAATCAAGAACAGCTTCCCGAGCGAGTCGCCGGCAGCGAAATGATCTATCGATTGGCCAAGCGATCGGCTGAACAGGGTTGGGGAATCTATTTCCTTGGCGGCGAGCCCGGTGTCGCGGCAACCTGTGCTGACCAGCTAGCCCGCCAATACCCTGGACTTCGGATCGCGGGGATCGAATCGCCCCCATTCCGCCAACTGACCGATCAAGAACAAGCCGACCAGGATGCTCGCATCCAGAACTCGGGAGCCCAAATTTTGCTTGTCGCCTTCGGACAACCGAAGGGCGAAAAGTGGATTCACCAAAACTATCAACGTTTGGGGATCCCCGTCAGCATCCAGTTGGGTGCGTCTTTCGACTTCATCGCGGGCACCGCAACCCGCGCCCCAGAGATCTGGCAGCGTTTCGGAATGGAATGGGCCTACCGCATGATGACAGATCCCAAGCGACTGGTGCCCCGTTACGCCGCCAACGCTTGGTTCCTAATCGCTGCCCTGGTCGAAGACTGGCGACAACTGGTCATTCGCTGGGGAATGTGGACGCCACAAACCTAAACCCATCACCGCAACCCAACGACCTTTCCCCTAAGCCCTGAAAGAATTCCATGCTACCTCTGATCATTTTGTCAGCTGCCGCCTTCGTTGCGGCGATCGCAATCGCCACCGTTGTCATCGGTACCTACAACCGTTTGGTGTCATCGCGTCAGATCGCAGGCAATGGATTCTCGCAAATCGAAGTTCAACTGAAACGGCGTTACGATTTGATCCCCGGCTTGGTCGAAACCGTCGGCAGTTATCTCAGCCATGAACGGGAAACCTTGCAATCGGTCATCGAAGCACGGGGCGCCGCACAATCGGGGTTGTCGAACGTCAGCGCAAACCTTAACGATCCGGCTGTGGTGGGATCGTGGGCAGCATCGGAATCCGCACTGGGCGGTGCGATCGGACGCTTGGCGATGGTGATGGAAGCCTATCCCGAATTGAAGGCAAACGAAACGATCGCTTCGCTGATGGAAGAACTGACCAGCACCGAAAATCGAATCGCCTTCGCTCGCCAAGCCTACAACGATACCGCCACCACTTTCAACATTCGGCGGCAGAGCTTTCCTACAGTCGCATTCGCCGGCGTGATCGGTTTCGGCGACGACCTGACACTGCTGAATTTCGAACACCAACCAGAAATTCACCAAGCTCCCAAGATCGACCTGACGCCTGCAACCGTCGGCTAGTTGAACCCGGTTTTCGTCGACCGATGTCATCACGTTCTCTCGAACCGATCCTGTTTTCATGCTGGACTTCCTAGCTCGCAAAGCCGCCGCCCTGCGGGCATCGGCACAGTGGTTCGCACTGGTCATCGTGACGCAAACGTTCACCGCGATCACCACTGGGATCGCGACCGGCTATCTGCTGATGTTTCCCTGTGTGTGGTTCTTTGCGATCTGCAACGCCAACCAAGTCGAAAGCCGCCCGAGACATTCCCGGGATTACGCCGCCCTGGAATCCTTCGTCGCCGCATTCAACGATCAACTGCCGATCGATGAACGGTGCGTCGATCCAAACCGAGTCTTTTGGTTCACATCGCTGCTAGGAATCGGATCTACCGCGGCGTTGATTTTGGGAGTCAGTGTGTACGAGCGGCGAAGATTGCGCAGCCAGGGCGGTTGGGCGATCGGACTTGCGATTGGCGGTCGTCCCATCGAATCCCCGTCCGGTCTGGACGAAAAACAACTGGTCAACGTCGTCGAAGAAATCGCGGTGGCGTACAGCACGCTGCCACCGACGATCTTTCTGTTGGATCACGAATCCGGGATCAATGCTTTCGCCGCCGGTCTGACACCGCATGAAAGCATCTTGGGCGTGACCCTGGGTGCGATCAAGCAGCTGGATCGTGACGAACTGCAGGCCGTCGTCGCGCACGAAATGAGTCACCTGACCAACGGCGACACCGTGCTGGGCACTCGGCTGACTTGCATCTTGTCGGGACTGCAATCGATTCGTGTGGTGTCCGAGTGTTTGGTAAGCGAAGGATACGACACGTTCCAACATAGCGAAGACAACGGTGGCTATGGCCTGGTGTCGATCATCATTGGCGCCGTCATCTGGCCCTTCGGAGTCTTTGGCACCTTTGCCGCAACCGCGTTGGTGATGGCCCTAGGCCGATCTCGCGAAACACTTGCGGATGCCGAAGCGGTCGAAAAAACGCGACACCCCGAACCACTGGCACGTGCCCTGCGACGCATCAAGGGGCATCCGAATCGCGGCGAGATGCATCATCCGATGACGACGTTGGTCGCGCCGATGTTGTTCGTTGAACGATCACGCAACCATCATTGGTTCAGCAGCCATCCACCCATCCACCAACGCATCGCCGCGATCACGCCCAACGGGGATCAGTCCCCCATCTATGCCGACGTAAACCTGGATTCGAAAATCGACGGCCAATCGCCCGAGGTGACCGAGATCATGAACCTGGTATTCGCGGGCGCCATGCTGACATCGGCGACCAGCCATCCGGCCGCCAAGTCGACGTCCCCCAAAAGTTCATCGTCACCACAGGTCAGGACCGATTCAGATGCGATCAAAGCATCGGCCCTGGTCGTCCTATCGACGCTAGCGGTCTGCGACGGCGAATCTGCCATGTCCGACTACGAATTCCTACGCGGTTGGAATCAGCTGGGATTGGGGGATGCAAAGCGCCTGCCTGCATCAGAGATTTCAACCGAACTTTTCGATCACGCGGTGGATTCGTTGGCCCACCTGCCGCTACCGAAAAAGAAACGCTTGCTGGCCGCCATCGCGGATACGATCACCAGCGACGGCAGCATGAGCGAAGAGGAAGCCACGATCCTGGACGCACTGCAGAATCGCTTTGCCGGCCGATCGCCAGCACCAGCCAGTGCTTGACCCAACCGGTGCTTGACTCAACCAGTGCCCGACTCAACCAGTGCTTGGCCCAACCGGAGTTGGATCGGCATGGCCCAATCCACAGCTTCTAGCCCTGACGACGAACTAGGACGCTTTGGGCTTTTTCTTGGGCTTGTAGATTTCGGTTGCGGTCCCGTAATACACTTCGCCGGCGTTCATCAGCGTTTCGCTAAGCGTCGGGTGCGGGTGCACGCTGTCGGTGATGTCATGGATCTCGCAGCCCATTTCGATCGCCAAGACGGCTTCGGCGATCAGTTCACCGGCACCGCTGCCAACGATCCCACAGCCGATGACTCGATCGGTTTCCGGATCCACCAACCACTTGGTCAATCCATCGGTGATGCCCAGTGCCTGTGCGCGACCGCTGGCTGCCCATGGGTAAACCGCCACTTCGACTTTGACGCCGTCGCGTTTGGCTTCTTCTTCGGTGATACCGGCCCAAGCAATTTCAGGATCGGTGAACACGACTGCGGGGATCGCGACCTTGTCGAACGCGGATGATTTGCCCGCGATCACTTCGGCAGCGACGCGGCCTTCGTGGGTGGCTTTGTGAGCCAGCATCGGATCACCGGCAACGTCGCCGATGGCAAAGATATTGGGATCGGCCGTTCGTTGCTGTTGGTCGCAAACGATGAACCCGCGTTCGTTGACTTGAACGTTTGTATTTTCGAGCCCCAGTCCCTTGGTGACGGGGCGACGGCCGATGCTGATCAGCACACGGTCGTAGGTTTCGTGACCAAATTTGCCGGGACCTTCGAAGGTGACTTCGACCTTATCGCCGGCATCGGTCAACGACCCGACTTTGGTATCCAGATAGACGCGGTCTTCGCACATCGCATGGATGCGTTTGGAAAGCGGTTTGACCAGGTCTCGGTCAGCGCCCGGCAGCAACCGATCGCTCATTTCGACGACGGTCACTTTGCTGCCCAGATGGGCGTAGACGCTGCCCATTTCCAGACCGATGTATCCACCCCCGACGACCAGCATGGTTTCGGGGATATCGGCCAAAGCCAACGCCCCGGTGCTGTCCATCACGCGGTCGGTGCCGATGTCAAAGGCCGGCGGCATCGCTGGCACGCTGCCGGTGGCGATGACACAGTGATCGAAGGTCAGTTCGCCGCCTTCGGGAATCGACGCGTCATCGCCTTCGAGCTTCAAGGTGGTCGAGTTGATGAAGCTGCCGCGGGCACGGATGACGGTGACATTTCGACGTTTGGCCAAGTTGCCTAGGCCACCGGTCAAGTTCGAAATCACTTTCTCTTTGCGAGCTCGTACTTTGTCGATGTCGATCTTCGGTTTGCCGGTGTACTCGACGCCCCATTCGGCACCCAAGTCGTTGACTTCGCTGATCACTTTCGCGACGTGCAGAAGCGCCTTGCTGGGGATGCATCCGCGGATCAGACACGTGCCGCCCAATCGCGATTCCGCCTCGACGATCGTGACATCCAAGCCTTCGTCGGCTGCCAGAAACGCGGCCGCATAACCACCGGGACCACCACCGAGAACAACAACGGGCGAATGCATGAAATTAAACTTCGATTGGAATGAGAAAGTCCGGTGAAACCCCCGTTTTCAGCGTCCGAAGCGATCCATCGAACGGAAACTGCTGAGGGGGCAAAAAACGATCCGCACAAGCAAAGATGGCTCGTGCGGATCGTCGTATCGATTGTAGTCGTTGTTCGATCTGTCCGCGATTTTAGCGAGACAGGAATTCGACCACGCTGTTCGCGTCCACTGGCAGGCTGATGTCGCTGGCACCTGGCAGGCCCAAGATGGTTGCCTTTAGGTTTTCGCTGTCGAAGGTCACCCAATCCAGGGCGTCCGGCGAAGCGTTGGCGATCACACCGCGGTACAGGTTCTTCAGGTTTTCGCGACCGCGAACTTCGACGATGTCACCAGGACGCAGGATGTAGCTGGGCTTGGTGACTTTGACGCCATTAACACGGAAGTGGCCGTGGGCGATGCCTTGGCGAGCCTGTGGTCGGGTCTTGGTGAATCCTACGCGGCGGACAACGTTGTCCAAACGACGTTCGCACATCAACAGCAACAATTCACCGGTGTTTCCCGGTTTGTGGCTGACGGCATCAAAGTAACGTCGCAGTTGGCGTTCGCCCAAGCCGTAATAGTGCTTGATCTTTTGCTTCTCCATCAACGCCAAACCGTAGTTACTCGGTCGACGTCCACGGACGTGCATACCAGGCGGTGTTGGTCGACGATCCAGGGCGCGAGCGGCACCTGCTGTTTCGTAGATCAGTGTGTTCAAACGACGGTTAATGCGGGCTTTCGGGCCGGTGTAACGTGCCATCAGTAATGCCTTTCTTGTGCCAACGACTTCGCCGTCGACAGACTTGGGGAACGTGGTCGAGCGATGCTGATCAAAGGTCGATCGGGCATCGCTTCGCCGGCGTGATCCGTGCGGAGGGCCAGAACGGTTCCGGCCCCGCGGTCACGCGAGGATTTCGTGAAGGGGCAGAGTTTGGCTGGAAAACCCGTTTTTTGCAAGGGCAAGGACCCTGACGACCTGCGACTGTTTTCGCTAACGTGGTCGGCCCGTCCCCCCGCTGTTCACGAATCCCGCAAAGCAACGAGCCATCCAGCGATGAAAGATTTTGATGTTTTCGGCGTCGGCAACGCCCTAGTCGACATCCAAACCACCGTAAAAGACGAAGTTTTGGGTGAAATTGATGTCGAAAAAGGGATCATGACGCTGGTCGATGATGATCGCCAACGCGACGTGCTGAACAAACTAGACGGGCACCCGATCAACCGCTGTGCCGGTGGATCGGCCGCCAACACCATCGTCGCGGTTGCCGATTTTGGCGGAAAATCCGCCTTCGTCGGTAAAATCGGCGGCGACGAAGTCGGCACTTTCTTTATGAAAGACATGCAGAAACTGGGCATCGAAATGGAAGTCGCCCCCGCCGATGCGCCCACCGGGACCTGTGCGGTGCTGATCACCGACGATGCCCAGCGGACGATGATGACCAATCTGGGTGCCTCGGCCACATTGACGGCCGACGATATCGACGAGGAACGGATCAAACGTTCCAAGTACGTCTATGTCGAAGGCTATCTGCTGACCGGCGAAGGCACCAAAGCGGCCGCCTACCGAGCGATGGACCTGGCCAAACAGCATGGCGTCAAAGTTGCCTTCACCGCCTCGGACCCGTTCTTGGTCAATATGATCCGCGACGAGATCTGGGATCTGATCACCGGACCGGTCGACCTGTTCTTCTGCAACGAAGAAGAAGCCAAAAGTTTGACCGGCGAATCGGATCCAATCGCCTGCGCCAAAAAAATCCACGACCACTGCGAAAACGTCGCCCTAACCTTGGGCGAAAAAGGTTCGATCGTGATGCACGGCGGCGAAGTGTTCCCGATCGAAGGCGTCCCGGTGAAAGCCATCGACACCACCGGCGCAGGCGACATGTACGCCGGCGCGATGCTATACGGCATCACCAACGGCATGACCTGGCGCCAAGCCGGCCACCTGGCCAGCCACGCATCGGCTCGCGTCGTGGCCCAAATGGGTGCTCGCCTAGAAAACAAGTTCACGCCCGAAGAAGTCACCCAGTTGGCCGGACCAGCCGGGAACCACTGATTCGACGAGGTTTGATTCTTTGCGGCCGGCCCTGATGCGACCCGCATGTCGCAGTGCCCGGCCGCAGAGGCGATGTCCGACCAGGTAGGCCGGACCAAGCGAAGCACCGTTCCGGCATGGATTCGCCGTAAATGCATATCGTGAATGCCGGATCTGCGTCGCTGCGCTCCTTGATCCGGCCTACTTTGATCCGGCCTACTTTGATCCGGCCTACTTCGATCCGGCCTACTTTATGTCAGCCGCTACTTGGGCTGCTGCATCTCGCAGATCGCTAGTGCATCGGCTGCGATCTTGGGGTCTAGGAAAGGCGACACTTCGCCTTGGTTGATCCATCGTGCGACGGCGTCGATTTCGTGGACAAAGGCTTCCACGGGATCGCCACCGTCGAATTCCGGTCGCTCGACACGGCCATCGTTGTGCATGATCGTCACGGGGATCAGTGCCGTGGAACCATCGGCATAGCCAGCGAATTCGAACTGGATCGTCGCCTGTTCGAAACTGACCTCGTACCCATGTGTGAACCCACGTGCAGGCGAATCGATCACTCCGCCGCCACATGACACCACTTTGTCATCGTCGGCAAAATCGAAAACGGTCTCGTAAAACTTTGGCACGCCGTTCTTTTTTCGGCTGACACAGTGCGCGGCGGTCGGCATGCCAAACAGCAAACGGATCAAGTGCGCATCGTGGACGTGCAGGTCCACCAACGGGCCACCCACTTTGGCTGGATCGTAAAAATCGGGCAGCCAATCGGGCGGGCCAATCGTTCGCTTGAATCGTCCTGTGATCGGCTTGCCGTAGCGACCATCTTCGGCCGCATCGACCAAAATTTTGAATTCCGGTATCAAGGGCAGGATATGGGCGACGGCCAAGGATTGCGGCCCTGCGTCGCTGGCAACACGGGCAGCGGTTGCCGCATCCAACGCCAATGGTTTTTCGCACAGGCAGCGTTTGCCAGCGTCCAAACATGCCCGAATGGCTTGGTCATGCATCGCCGGTGGCAGACAGATGTCGATCACGTCGATCGATTCATCCGCCAACATGCCTTCCATCGATTCGTAGACGGATAATCCCGAGACATCGATTTGTTCGCCGGGCGGCCCAAAGTTGCCCTGGATGCTTCGCCAATCCCCCGCTCGCTTGGCCGGGTTGCTGGAACAAAACGCGACCACTTCGGCGTTTTGGCTTCGCTGATAAGCTAAGTAGTGGATCCAGCCCATGAAGCCGACGCCGACAATTCCCGCTCGCATTTGTTTTCTTCACTTTATGGAGGTCTTGGTTCGTCCGCCTACGATGATGGTTCATCGGCGACGACGACGAAAGACCTGGGCTGACCTCCATAGAGGCTCGTCCGATCTCTCATCTTTTCTTTCGGAGTCAGTTTACGATGTATGCACCCTCTCGGTTGCTCGCTTGCGGTTGTTTTCTGTGGCTTGCCATGGCCTTACCTCTGTTGGCTGACACCTGGCCCAGTTGGCGAGGCGGCGAAGGAAACAATCACGCGGCCGAAAACACCGATGTGCCGATTCGCTGGAATCTGGATTCCGGCGAAAGCATCGCTTGGAAAACCCCCATCCCGGGACGCGGGCATTCGACGCCGATCATCGTGGACGAGGGCATCTTTCTGACCACGGCTGACGCGAAGTCCAAAACGCAGTCGCTGATCAAATTGGATCGACAAAGCGGTCGGGTGGTGGACCAATGGGTGCTGCACCGCAACACGTTGCCGGCACAGATCCACAACAACAATTCGTACGCTTCGCCAACGCCGGCGTTCGATGGCGAAGACCTGTTCGTATCCTTTCACACCGACGACGCGATCTGGTTGACCAAAATCACCACCACCGGGCGAGTGATTTGGCAGAAGAAGGTCGCTGACTTCAAGCCCGTCCGTTTTCAGTTCGGCTACGGTGCCAGCCCGTTGGTCGATGATGACCTGGTGATCGTGGCGGCCGAATACGATGGCCCCGACAGCGGGCTGTACGCGCTGGACACTCGCACCGGCAAACGAGTCTGGAAGATTGACCGGCCCAGCAATCTGAATTTTGCGACGCCCATCATCGGCACCGTTGCCGGTCAACGCCAACTCCTGATCGGCGGCGCCGGCATGTTCACTTCCTATGATCCCACCAGCGGACGTCTGCTGTGGTCGGTCGACACCACCACCGAAGCCGTTTGTGGCACTGTGGTTTGGGATGGCCGCCGGGTGATGATCAGCGGTGGAAACCCTGCATCGGGCACGTGGTGCGTGGCTGGCGATGGATCCAAAACCGAGCTCTGGAGCAACCGCGTCAAATGCTACGAACAATCCCTGCTGACGATCCCCAACTATGTTTTTGCGGTCGCTGACAACGGAGTCGCCTACTGTTGGCGCACCGTCGATGGCAAAGAAATGTGGAAACAACGATTGTTCGGTGGCGGCATCAGCGCATCCCCGATGCTGGTCGGAAACCATATCTACATCGCCACCGAAGACGGCGATGTCTTTGTGATCGCGGCATCCCCGGATCGATTTCAACCTTTGGCCGAAATCAAAACCGGCGACTCGATCTTTGCCACCCCGGTGGCCGTGGACGATCGGCTGTACCTACGAACGGGGATCGGACATGGCGAGAATCGTCAGGAATACCTGGTCGCGATCGGTCGAATGTCTCCCTGATGCAGAACGCGGACGCGGTGCGGGGGCAGCGGCAAAGAATTCAAACCGGTTGCGATCAAATATGGCGATCAAAGCGTAAAGCTGTTAGTCTGCGCTAGTCGTCATTCCCCGGCGGGCGGGTTTTTGCAAATTGCTTTGCGAAGCCGCCATCACCCGATCGCCGGCGTGTGACATGAATTTCGATTGCGTTGCCCCGTCGATTCTTTCTCGGAACGATCGCTGGCACACGCCGACGAACCATGCCCTCATCGAGGCACGGCCCCAATTGCCGTGCAGTCGCACCATGAACTCTACCGATCTGCCACCCCCAGAAAACGAAACTCCCATCCAACTGGTCGACGGAACCGGCGAAGCCGATGGCACCGACCAAGCATCGAAATTAGTCCGCTGCCAAGAAATCATTGAATACCAGTTCAATGACCCATCGCTGTTGCACTCAGCCCTGACCCATGCGTCAGGTGCGGTCCACCGCTTGGCGAGCAACGAACGTTTGGAATTTCTGGGCGACGCCATCCTGGGGTTAACCGTCTGCCACTGGTTGTACGAAGAGTACCCCGAGTACAACGAAGGCGATCTGACGCGGATCAAATCGGCCGTGGTTAGCCGTCGATCTTGTGGGAAAGCCGCCGTCGAATTGGGGCTGGACCGATGCTTGATCGTTGGCCGCGGCGTGACTCGAAATCGCAGCTTTCCACGATCCTTGGTCAGCGACGTTTTCGAATCCGTCATCGCGGCGATGTACCTCGATGGTGGCGACGAGGTTGTCCGCGTCCGGCTCAAGAAATGGTTGCGACGCGAGGTCGAACATGCGGTCGAGACTCAGGGATCCAGCAACTTCAAGTCATCGCTGCAACAGTACGCTCAGCGAGAAATGTCCAGCACTCCGGTGTACCGCCTGGTTCGCGAATCGGGCCCCGATCACCGCAAATCATTCCTGATCGCAGCAGTCATCGCCGATCGTCAGTTCACCGCCGCTTGGGGATCGAACAAGAAGGACGCTGAACAACACGCCGCATCGAACGCCCTGGCCGAACTGCGCGGGCAACCACTGCCCTTCCCCGAACAAGAATGATCCCCGACCCAAGTCGTTCTTCCCTGTCGTGGGATTCGCCTGAATTCACTACCACAATCACACCGAAACGACGGATTTTGGTCACCTAAAAGCCGTTCTTCCCTGCCGAACAGTTCGGGTTATTCAGGTTGCACCACATCGATGATCATCATCGATGTTAACCGATGCCGACTCTTCGGATTGCGCAGGCGGCTTGCGATCTAAACCGTTATCGGGGGCTCTCATTTGATGACCCTTTTCCCTGTGCTCCGCCGAAAAGGCATTGGGTAGGGTTTAGGTTCGTTCAGCTAAGATTTTGGAGAGATCAATGAAGTTTGCATGGCGGGTTGCGATTGGCATCACATGTTTGCTTCCGATTTCCCAAGCGGTCCAAGCGGACAACTTCGATGCCCTTCGATCTCGCGCCGACAAGCACGCACCTGCGTCGCTGATGGGTGACCATCTTCACGATCCCGGTGAATGGATGGTCGAGTACAAGTACATGAACATGTACATGGAAGACAACCGAGCCGGATCGCGGACACTCAGTGATGCGGAATCCATTGCCTTCGGTGCCTCGTCCAACCCGGTCACCAACCGAGCAGCAACACCGACTCAGATGACGCACGAAATGCACATGTTGCATATCATGCGGGGTGTGACCGACGACATCACGGTCTACACCATGCTGATGCTTCCCAGCATCACCATGGATCACCAACGCAGAATGGACGGATCATCGTTCACGACGCACAACAGCGGGTTCGGCGACACGACCTTTGGCGCCCTGCTGCGGCTGTATAGCGACGTCAATGACGACTTGATCTTGAATGTCGCGGCTTCGGTTCCGACGGGCGACATCTTTCGCACATCCACCATTCCATCGCGTGGAGCGACCGATCAAGCGCTGCCGTATCCGATGCGTCTGGGGTCGGGGACGTTCAACGCGAAACCGGGAATCACCTGGAAACACTACAGGGACACGGGATCCTTCGGGCTTCAGTTCCAAACCAATCTGCCGGTTGGACGCAACTATCGTGACTATGCGGTCAGCGACGAGTTTCGCCTGAACACCTGGTACAGCCACCTGCTGAGCGACAACTTCTCGACGAGCGTTCGCCTCGAAAACTTGTGGCGGACGAACTACGACGGAGCCGATCCAGCCGCCAACGACATGATGATCAGTACCAATGTCGAAGGATTTCGTGGCGGTTATTCGTTGAACTTGGGAATCGGGTTCTCGGCGCTGATCAAGAAGCACCTGTTGAACGTCGAGTTTGTTCCCACCCTGTACCAAGACCTGGACGGGATCCAGCTGGAAACCGATTGGCAAGTCGCAGCTAGCTGGTCAAGATCGTTCTAGCGTCCCGCGCGAACCGGCGACCACCTGCCTCGGCTCTCGGCTTAGGTTCCAACGTATCAAATGGGAGGCCATCGCATTCGTGCATGATTCTAGGCCTTTTGCCGGCGAACCACGACGCTCGCGCCCAGGCACCGTTGCCTTTTTGTGTCGATCATGTTGGTAGACGTCTTTCCCGCTGTCGCACGCACAAACCAACACCGACTGAAACAGGCGAGATTCAAAGCGTTTTTCAGGCGAATCGGGCATATGAGAACTAACTTGTTCAGCGAGCTGGAACATTGGCAGGATCACGTTTTCGCCGAAGACGTGGAGCAATATGTACACGGTTTGAATCGGGACTACGATCGTTTGGCTGGCAATGTGCCCGCAGACGTCTTGGTCCAGCATCGTCTGATGCGATCATTGTGGGCCAAACAAATGATGGCCACGCTGATGAACCGATTGGAGGTGGACGGTGCGGGTGTCACACGGAGTCAGTACCAGCAGCTATTGAAATTGCTGCCGATGATTCGAACGTTGGTTCCCTTGTCCGGCGTCCGTTCGTTACTCGCTTGCCAAGATCGCGTGGGTGACCGGCAATCCGCAACCGAATTGGCGTCGATGTTGGCGGAGCACGCGGATCCGAAGCTTGATGCAAAGATCTTGACTTCGCTTGACCCAACCGGTGCGGCGTCCACTCGGCGCGGGCCGGCACCGCTTGCACGAATGCGACCGAGTCGAGGCACCAATCGGCTCGATCCGATCGGTTGGCTGCGTGATCCCGAGATGGGACGTGTTGAGTTCGTTGACGGAAATCCTGATCATGTGCGTGTTCGGGGCATCGAGTTACGCTCGGGTGACATCGGAATCGTCGAACTGGAACATCCCGGCGACGGAATTTTTGACAGTTTTCTACAGCAGCCCGGCCTAGCACCTCACGCGATGCTCTACCTAAGTCGCCGCGTATTAGGTCGAGATCGTCAACCGCTGATCCAACCATCGTTGTTGGAAATGTTCGAGGGCGGTTGGCGAACCGTTCCGCTGACCACCGCGCTGAGTCCCCGATTTAGTTGGTACTCCGAATGGGTGCGACCAACCGGACTACCCGATGATATTGGCCAAGGGCTCAGTCGCGAACTTGACCATTTGGAACCGATTGCGTTTGATTTTCAATCGCGTCGAATTCCCAAAGGTGGGCATTTCGCGACAGACTGGGGCCAGCCAAGCGCCAGTTGCACGAACCTGATTCGAATTCCGTTTGAGCGGCTGGGAATCGAATTGCCTTATCCGACGACGGAGATCGATCGCGGTGCAGTCCGCAATTTGGACTTGATCGGACTGCAAGGAATCGGGCCGATCCATACGCCGACAAATATGTTGAACGAGTCCGGATTTGAGAAAGTGGGGATCATCGACAACGCAGTCCCAGAACTCGCCTATGCCCAAGCGATGGTCGTTGGACGACCTCAGTTGGGTCACACCTTTGGCGGACATTTTTGCCAACGTCCGCTCATCCTAGAAAACCTGCCGAACTGGAAGAGCATCAAGCGTTGGAAGAGTGCACAACAAGCCCTTTTGGTGAAGATCGGACAATCCGATTCTTGGCTGGCCAGTGTGTCACGCTTTGCTGCGGGCTACACCGCGGATGAGATTCCACGCACGGCATCGCCAACCGCGATCGCCTTCTATTTGCGTTCGGATTTGGAAGCGGGCCATTTGCTCAAGTCAGCCATCTATCCAAAATTGGTCCCGTGGTTCCGATCTGGTAAGACATCTAGGTTGCCAGATTTGCAAACCGATCCACATTGGACTGAGCAGATCGAACGCGGCATTGCGAACAGCGCTTTAGCCAAAGAATCCTGGTATGGCCAACCGACGTAGTGCCAGGCGCAGTTCATGTTTGCACTATTGAAGGGGCGACCGTAGCAGAAGCCTCGGAGCAAGTCGAAATCGCGCTGCTCGGCGCTTCTGACGCCACACACGGCACCTACTCGGGCATCATGAAACCAGTGGCGGCTGGTTTCGTGGATGCTGGTGCTTCGGTTGTGGCCGAAGTCGGATCAGCAGGCTTGATCGCGGCTGGACGAATGGGCTTTGGCTTTGCCACAGTGGCGGGTTCGGCTGCGACCGGTTTTTCCGACGACACATCCGTGGCGGTTGCTGGGGCGGACGAGTTGGCAGCAGCTTTCACCTGGTAGTTTGGATTCCAAGCTTGGGTCCAAGACGGCGCGTCAGCGGTTTTCGCCGGTTCAGGCGACGTCGCGGTGACGCTCGAATTCGTCGGCGTGATCGCAGCCATGGCTGGTCCCATCGACGATGCGGGAGTCACGTTTGGTTTCGCAGCTCCTGGCGAAGTTGCCTGGACGGCTCGCTGGACGGCGGTCGGATCTGCGGCCAACGCGGTTGAATTGGACTGCGATGTTGCCGTTGCGATGGTTCCCATGCTGGCGTTGATCTGAGCCAACATTTCACGTGAACGATCGATGGCTCGGCCCACGGCGACGTCGCCAGCCGCCTTACTTTCAAACTTCATCGCCTCGTTGATCTGGCCGCGAGCCGATTCCATTTGGCCGCCCTTGAAGTACAAGTAGGCCATATTGAAGTGGGCAACGGCTGGCTTGTTGTTTTGTGCTAGCACTTTCATCGCGGCCGCTGGATCGCCGGAATCGAAGCGGACGCTAGCCAGGTTGTTGGCAAAGCGAGAGGTTCCCGGTGCCAGTTGCAAGGCTCGTTCCAACGCGCTGGCGGCGCCGGCGTGGTTGCCCATCTTGCTAAGCGTCAGCCCAAGGTCGTTGAACAACCCTGCGTCTTGTGGGCTTTGGGCAATCGCCAATTCGAACGTCTTGGCCGCTTGTGGCAGGTTGCCTTGGCGAAAATGCAGCCGGGCGATGCTGGTCAATGCAGGCGGATGGTTCGGTACGCTTTCCAAAGCCTTGGTGTAACTTTCCATGGCTTTGTTGAAATCGCCGGTCGATTCCCACAACTGTCCGTTCGCGACGAACACCTCGGGATCCACTTTGTCGGGCTTGTTGTCCAGCCGCAACGGGTCGTCAGCGTCCAGTTCCGGAGCCTTGTCGTCACCCTTGTCGCGTCGGAAGACGCCGGCCACAGCACCGGCGGTCTTGCCGATGGCGTTCTTTGCGCTGACGGTCACTGCTTTGACTTGATTGGTGCTGCCCGAAGCGATCGAATCCGTCGCTGTTGGCGGAGCACCAGCCGGCGTTGATTTTGCAAAGGGGTTCATCGAAGCCATGGGAAATCCACCACTGGAACACCCTGTCGATAGTACGGTCGTGCCGACAAGAATCGTGGCAAGCAGTGCTTCGCGAGTTTTGTTCGCAGGTTTCACGGTAAGTTTCCCTTAGCCTGGACCCCATCCGTGTGGATGGGTCACGGCTGTCGTCCGGATTAATTGAATGGTTCCGTTTAGAAAGATCGACCGGATGACAGGGGATACTTGAGTTTGGCTGAGATCAAAGTGACCTGTTTTCACGAAAAAAAGGCGGCGCCGATTTCTCGACGCCGCCCCTTTGAGGTTTCCGAAGCATCACCCCATGTGATGCCTCTGGATTGAATTGGTCTCGGTACAGGCGGCAAAAGACCGGTTCAGGTCCGGCCGCTGGAACCGAAATTAACTACCAGGCGTTGCCACCGATGTGTTGCCAGCCGCCGATTCACGGGGCAGTTGTGGCAGTGGCAGGTGCTCCAGCCATTCGCGACTAACTTTGTTGGCCCATGCACCGGACGATGTTCCCGGTTCGACGTCGGTCACCATGACCGGCGGAACGGGGCCATGCAGGTTCAAACCCGTCAACGTCTGCTGAACCGAAGCGACCCGCGCCTGAGTTTCCTCGGGCGAACCACCGCGGACGACATAGATCGACCGACGTGTTTGAGGTGACTGGGACGCGATCCAGTGAACCCTTCGGTTCCCCGATGCCAACAGAGCTCCGTCGCTTTCGCGGAACAGTTCGTGGCCAATCGTATTGTGAATTCGCCACCCGTTGTGTTTCATCACTTCGAACGGTGCAGCCACTTGGGCAGCATCCACTTCGTTGAACGGGTCCGGCCATGCATTGTTGCGGTGGTAGCCGACATGCATGTTGTGCCAGAAAGTGTGCCAATCGGCCGACGCTGAAGTCGCGGTGACCCCGATGGCCAAGAATGCCAATGCAAATCGATTGAATCGAACGGTTCGTCTCATAACTGGCAGTTCCTTCCGCCGCTGCGATCGAAAGCCGTCCGACGGCTCACTCGCATCGTTTGATAGGGATCGTGAAGATGCGCATCTCTCCGAGTGCGACGCGATCAATCCCGAAGTG
This sequence comes from Rubripirellula lacrimiformis, assembly GCF_007741535.1. Taxonomy (NCBI): domain Bacteria; kingdom Pseudomonadati; phylum Planctomycetota; class Planctomycetia; order Pirellulales; family Pirellulaceae; genus Rubripirellula; species Rubripirellula lacrimiformis. Next base: position 75,634 of record NZ_CP036525.1, on the reverse strand, counting down.
ATCAACCGCTGAATCTAGTCATCGGCTGAAAACCATCCAAAACTTGCCCGCACACCCCCTCCAGTGCGAATTCGTTACGACCGACAAACTCGGATCGCCAACCTTCCGACTGGAACGCCGGGAAAGTTGGCCCGTGACGCGTGCCGGGCAGTGCAGAACGCTGGCTCACTCCATCGCTTCGACCACGATGGTTTCCCCTCCGCAATCGACCAAATCGCCGATCGTCAACTGCTTTCGTCGCCGCGTTTCGACTTCGCCATTGACCGTGACTTCGCCGCCTTGGATTCGCACCTTGGCCTCGCCTCCGGTGCCGACGAAGCCAACGTACTTCAAGAAATCATCCAGCCGGATGACGGCAGGCTTCGGATCGTCTGACATTTTCGAGCCAATTTCCGTTCAAATGTGGTTTCAATGAAATTCCAACCGGCCGCTGTGCAAGCAATCGGCAGCCGCCCAACACCGGTTCCTTCGTTACGATACTCGCTTTTTCCTGCCAACGGCCCACCCGAACCAATTTCATGAGCCACCCCGCCCCTCCCGCAGGCAACCCGGCTGACAATGTCCAGTCGCCCGCCCTATCGTCGCCCGCCCCATCATCGCCCACCGGCAAAGCAACCGGCCGAAAGATCAGCATCGACGCCTATCGTGGCATGGTGATGTTCTTGATGCTTGCCGAAATCCTGCACTTGGACGGGCTGGCGAAGCATTTTCCGGGGGTGAAGATCTTTCAGTGGATTCAGTTTCACACCACGCACGTGCCGTGGGAAGGCGGATCGCTGCACGACATGATCCAGCCGGGGTTCACGTTCCTGGTCGGCGTCGCGATGCCGTTTTCGATCGCCAGCCGAATCAAACATGGCCAGTCGGGCCCCCGCATGCTGTTCCACGCTGCCTGGCGTTCGATCGTTTTGATCGCACTTGGTATCGTGCTTCGATCGCTGCATCACGAACACACGAACTTTACATTCGACGACACGTTGACGCAGATCGGGATGGGATACTTCTTTGTATTCCTGATCGCGATGGCACCACGCTGGGTGCACTACGTTTCGGCGGCGGTGATCCTGATTGGATTCTGGGCCGCGTTCGCGACGAGCCCTGCCCCGCCGGCGGATTTTGATTATCCAGCCGTCGGTGTGCCAGCCGATTGGACGCACCACCACGACGGCTTTGCATCCCGTTGGAACAAGAACAGCAACCTATCGTGGAAAACCGACACCTGGTTCATGAATTTGTTTCCACGCGAAGAACCGTTCCAATTTCATCCGGGCGGTTATGCAACGCTATCGTTCATACCCACTATGGCCACGATGATCTTTGGACTGTGGGCGGGAGTATGGATGAAGGAACCACTCGAATTTTCTCAGCGGATGAAACGGTTCTCCATCGCCATCGTTGTCGGAATCGGGTCGGCTTTGATTTTGGCGGCGACCGACATTTGCCCGAACGTCAAACGCATTTGGACGCCCAGCTTCGCACTCTACAGCGGCGGCATTTCGATGGCCTGGCTGTTGATTTTGCACCTGATCTGCGACGTCAAACAATGGCAACGATGGGCCCACCCATTCATCATCATCGGTTCCAATTCGATTCTGATCTACGTGATGAGTTGGACATTGGAAGAACCGATCAAAGAATTGCTGGTGCGCCATTTGGGCACCGCCCCATTTGCCATTTTCGGTGAACAATTCGTTTCACCGATGTTGGGACTGGCCACGCTGGCGATCATGTTCTACGTGCTCGTCTGGCTGTACCGAAAACGCGTGTTTGTCAAAATCTAACAATGGGTTTCCGTTCCCGATCCCACCCGTTTTCAACATTCCATACGCCTCCGCTGTGTCAGCCCACGATTGTCACTATGGTTTCGGACTTTGATCATTTCGCCAAACAACTCGACGCACTGGACCGATCCAGCCGACGACGCCGTTTGACGCCTCGGCAATCGGATGGCATGACGTTCGTTCAATCGGGAAACCGGCTGCATAACTTTGGCAGCAACGACTATCTGGGTCTGGCGTCCGTCCAGTCATCGTCGCCCATTCCAAGGCCAGGCGCAACTGCCAGTGCCTTGGTTTGCGGTTGGACCGATGCACACCAGCGTCTGGCTGATCAGATCGCTGAATTGGAATCCACCGAAGCGGCGACGGTGTTCCCAACCGGGTATGCGGCATGCAGCGGTGTGGTCGCGACACTGCCGGCGGCTGGGGACTTGATCCTTAGCGACCAATTGAACCATGCTTCGTTGATCGATGGATGCCGACTATCCCCCGCCCAACGGGTCGTCTATCCCCATCGCGATGTAGCGTTCGTCGAACAAACTCTGCGTCAGAAACGGTCCCAATTCGACCACATCTGGATCGTCACCGACGGTGTGTTCAGCATGGATGGCCACATCGCGCCGCTTGCCGAACTTTGCGATGTCGCGGACCGCTACGACGCGCGAATGATTGTCGACGAGGCACACGGGACGGGAGTGTTGGGGGACAATGGCAGCGGCGTCTGCGAAGCCTTGGGCGTGAAATCTCGCGTGCCGATCCGGATCGGCACGCTCAGCAAAGCCATCGGGGCCCAGGGCGGGTTTGTCGCCGGACCGACGGTCGTGATGGACTATTTGATCAATCGCTGCCGTTCGTTGATCTACAGCACGGCACTGGCTCCTGGATCTGTCCAAGCGGCACTCGACGCGATGGAATCGATACGGAACGAACCGTGGCGACGACAACGCGCCCACGATCTTTCTCTGCGACTGCGAAACGCGTTGGGCGGATCCACTTCGTCAATCGACACGTCATCCGTCGAATCGATGGTCCCCATCATCCCGCTAGTCATCGGCAGCGATCGCGACACCGTTGCTGCGGCCGATCGGTTGGCCGAAGCTGGTTTCTTTGTGCCTGCGATCCGTCCACCCACCGTGCCCGAGAACACAGCCCGGCTACGGATCTCGCTATCGGCTGCGCACACCGATGACGCCCTGGACCAACTGATCTCGCTATTGGTGTGAATTCGCTGGCGTCGCGGAACGATCGACCAAGCCCGTCCACGAAATCGCTGAAATTCAAGATTCGACCCTAAGAAAGCGGGAAGTGGGTCGTTATCTCACTAGACTCGGTGATAAGCCGACCGACCGGAACCGGTCTCTCATCCGCGACCCTTCTCTCTCTATTTCTTCAAGGTGGTCAGCCATGGCGATGGTTTTCCGTTTGCATTGGGCATGTCTTCTGCTCGGTTTTGTCGCGCTGATTTTCGGCACGACATTCAATACTGTTCAAGCGGAACCGATCGGCTGGATCGAGACGTTTGCATTGGCGGACGATCGTGAATCCGTTTTATCGGAACTGATCCCCGGCAGCGACGACTACTACTTTTATCACTGTCTGCACCACCAAACTTCGGGTCAGTTGGAATCGGCCGAAGCGGTGTTGGCCAAATGGCTGGCGGAGAAAAAGGGTCAAGCCACACCGGCGATCACGGCCATGACCGACCGCCAACGACTGTTGACTTACCGCCAATCACCGCAGCGCACGATCGAATACCTGACGCGGCGATTGGGCGTCCGATTGGATCATGCGGCACCGCTGGCACCGAACCAGCGAAAACACCCCAGCGTGCTCGACCCCAAGGTGTTGGATGCAGACGCCCTTATCCGTGACGCGATTCATCACAACCAATCGTTGACCCCGGCCGCCTTGTCGCATTTGGCAAAGCAGTTTCGGACCGGCCAGCAAGCGCAGGCCAGGATCACACTGTCCGCCTTCCTGAATTTGATCCACACACCATCGATCCCCGACTTGGGTCAACTGGTGATCCAGGAACTGAATCAGCGTCCTGCAAAAGCGAAACGATTTGGCGACCGTTCGGCGCACTCCCATCTGACCCTGGATGAACTTCGCCAGATCGCCGCAGACGTCCCCGCCATCGCCAATGACCAAGCCATCGTCCACGCCATCTTGTTGCGACTAAGACCCGATGATGACACCGACTTATCGAATGACCGCGACCAACGTTGGGCCTATCTGAAACGAGTGGATCAGTATGTCCAAACTCTATCGCCTAGCCACCACAGTTTGAAAGCGGCCGCGGCGTTCCGATTGCTCGAGGCCAACTTGGCACATGATGTGTTCGACCGCGAACTGCTGCTCAGGTATCTCCAGTTGCCTCGCCACAGTTCGATCATCCACCCGGTGTGGAGGGACCGCAAAGGTCATCCGGCCACCTTGAACCAGGATTTCATGGACGTCGCTCTGTTGCCGCCGATCGGTGACGAACAATCCGTCGTGCGTACCCACCTGGAACACTTCTTGGAATCGGCTGATTCGACACAGGCCTTCGATGCTTATCTGAAACCCGAATACCTGCGACAAGTGTTTGCGGAAACCAAGTTGATGGCGGGCGAAGGCACGGAATCGGATTGGTACGAAATGCTGTCCAGCAGCCAACGCCAAGCGATCCGCGATGCCGTCGTGCTGCGACTCGCGCCGACCAACCCCGAAACGTTCTCGCCCGATCAACCGATCGGACTGAGCGTCGATTTAAAGAATATCGACGAATTGGTGATCCGGGTCTACCAGATCAATTCAACATCCTATTATCGCACCCACGATGAACCCTTAGACACCGACATCGACTTGGATGGCTTGGTTGCGACCAGCGAGACCAAACTGAAATTCTCGCAGCGATCGGTACGCAGACACCGCCAAGAACTGGCACTGGACCAAATTTCGGGGCGTGGCGTGTGGGTGGTCGACCTGATTGGCAAAGGAGTTCGCGCCCGTGCGATGATCCGCCGGGGGTCGATCAACCATGTCGATACGATCGTTGCGGATGGATTGCAATTCACCGTCTTTGACGAAAACCGGGATCCAATTCCCCAGGCTGCGATGTGGGTCGGCAGTCGTGAATTCCTGGCCGACGATGATGGCCGTATCGTGATTCCTCCGGCTGACCGAAACCGCAGTCGCAAGGTCGTCATCACAGACAACACACTCGCCGATTCGTTCACCCTGGTTCATCGTGAAGAGTCGTATGACCTGGATGCGGCCATCCATATCGATCAGACCTTGCTTCAATCTGGTGGAAACAGCACCGTCCTGATCCGGCCCCGACTTTCCATGATGGGGATGCCGGTCGATCCCGCGATGTTGACGGATGTTTCTGTTCAGATCGATTCAAACGATCTGGATGGGATCGCGTCGAGTCACCATGTCGACGATCTGACGCCCGATCAGCGTGATGAATGGGCGATTCCCATCCGCGTCCCTCCGCGGCTTGCGGATTTGACCGTGACCGTCACTGGAAAGATCGGCTTGCTAAGCCAAGGCAGCGAGCAAACTTTGTCGGCATCACGAACATGGAACATCGCGGGGATCCGACGCACCCGGCAGGTGCATGATGCGTTCCTAACGCGTGACAATGACGCGTATGTGATCGAAGTCCGCGGCCGCAGCGGCGAACTGGTTCCATCGGCGCTGGTTCAGTTGTCGCTAACAACGATTTACTGCGATACTCCCATTGAACAAACACTCGCGTCAGACGACGACGGACGAGTCCAACTGGGACCGCTAACCGATGTCCACAAAATCGGATACAGCGTCGCCGGTGGGGTTCAGCATGAACACCGACGGGACGTTGATCGGTTCGATTGGCCCACTCAGATTCACATCGCCACAGGCGATACCGTCCGGCTACCCTGGCCAACGACCACTGCCAAATCCGCCCGCGATCGATTCCGACTGATCGCGACTCGCGACAATAAAATCCAATCCGACGACAGCGATCGTATGACGATCCAGGACGGTTTTCTAAGAATCGCAGACCTGTCGGCGGGCGACTATCGACTTGTCAACCGAAACACCGGACATGCCATCGAAATCGCGGTGGTGGATGGGCCCGTGCTGGGGAACGTGGCGATCGGGCACAGCCGGTTCCGATCCAAATCACCGGCCAGCGCGTTGTCGATCGCTAGCGTTCAACGTGGTGCGGACGGTTTGACAGTCCAACTTTCCGGCGACATCGGATTAGCACGCATCCACGTTTACGCCAAACGATTTTACGGCCCGCAATCGCCGGCCGCCGCGTTGCATCTAGGAATGCCTCCGCTGACCGGGCGCAGCATCCGATGGGGACGATCGGGGTACGTCAGCGATCTGCGTCTGGGGGACGAATACCAATATGTTCTGCGCCGCCGATACGCGGCCAAATATGACGGCGTCATGTTGCCGCAACCCGGATTGATTTTGAATCCCTGGGAAACCGAACAGACAACGAACACCAGCCAATCGGCGTCAGCTGGGGACGCGGTCCCCAAATCATCGATCGAGAATCCGGCGGCGCGAGCCGATGCCAGCGAATCTCTGGATCGACAGTCGGCGGATCCCACCGGTTCCGATTTTGATTTCCTGGCGGATGCTGGAATGATGGTCGCCAACCTGCAAGCCGACCAGGATGGCAAACTGATCATTCCTGATGAAGTGATCGCGGGCATGCCGATCGTTCAGATCGTCGTTTGTGATCCCGCGACGGTGGTTCAGAAGACGATCACCAGCCCGCTACAGGACGCTGAAACCCGCGATCTGCGGCTGGCCAAAACGTTGGATACCGAACAACCGTTTTCGATGCTGCGGTCGGTCATGATCGCGACACCGGATCGTCCGTTAGATTTGAATAGCCTCGGATCGGCTCAGCTGCAAGTCGTCAGTTCGGTCGCGTCTTTGTTCCAGACCTACCAGACCTTGGTCGATGACGATCGTTTGAAAGAGTTCGCGGTGTTGGCCGACTGGGGATCGCTGGACGACGAACAGAAGCGGGCAGCGTATTCGCGTCTTGCCTGTCACGAACTGCATCTGTTTCTATGGTCTCATGACCGCAAGTTCTTTGACGACGTCATCGCGCCTTTTTTAGCGAACAAGAAAGAGAAACAGTTTGTTGACGACTGGCTGTTGGGCAACGACCTGTCGGATTACACACGTCTGTGGCGTTACAACCGATTGAACGCAGCCGAGCGTGCCCTGCTGGCGATGCGTCTTCCCGAAGTGCGCACCATGATCCAGCGTGAACTTCGCGAAGTTGTCGCCCAACAGGACATTGATTACGAAACCATTCGCGCGGGCGTCGAAGTGGTGCTGCGAGGCAAAATGATGAATATCACCGCCCAGGAATTCGCCTTCGGTGGTAAGGCTGCATTACGCGACTCAGTCGGATTGCACGATCAACCAGCGCCGTCGGCCGAGATCTGGTCTGCCCTTTCGATGCAGCGGAAAGCGGGCCGCGCCGACGCGCCCTCCGTCGCCACCAGCATGTTCCAACGCCGCCGATTGGAACGGCAACCGGCGTTCTATCGCGATCTGGACTCGACTCGCCAGTGGGCTGAAAGCCACTGGGATCATGTCCGATCGATGAACCCCACCACACCGCAGTCCTTGATCAAAACCAATGACTTTTGGGCCGCGTTGTCGAATCAATCCGACGACCAAATTTCAGTATCCAGTGGATTGCTTCGTCCGACCGATTCGCGGCACGCCGCCTTGGTCGCGATGGCGTTCAGTGGTCTGCCGCTGACGGCCGACGATGTCTCCTGGCCGACGGATTCCAATACGCCGTTCAAACCCTCGCACGCCGTCGCGGTGGTGACAAAGCAATTGAAGTCACTTCGCGTTGGCGATCCAACCGGCGGCATCCTGATCGGCAACCAATTTTCATTTGCCGATGGCAGCGACCCAAAAGAGATCCAAGAGTTTGTGGCGGGTGTGGCGTATCGCGGCCAGATCGTGCTTTCCAACCCGAGCTCGCGTTTGCAGACCGTCAACGTGCTGTGGCAACTTCCGCTCGGAAGCCTGCCCGTCACGGGTAGCCAAACCCTGGACAGCCGAATGGTCACCTTGAAACCGTTCGCGGTGACGTCGATTGCCTATGAATTCTATTTCCCACACGCAGGCACCTTCCATCACTACCCGGCAACCGTCGCAGACGGCGAAACCTTGATCGCACGTGCCCAGCCGCAAACGTTCCAGGTACTTGCCGAACCCACCGATGCGGATGCGTCCCAGTGGGAATCGATCGCTCGCAAAGGCGACGCCACCCAAATCGCAGACTTCCTCGCTTCGGCCAATCTTCGCGAAATCGATTGGATGCTGGTCGCCCATCGGATGCACGATCCGAACGTCTACCAAACCATCGTCGCTGTGCTGAAATCAAATCATTTGGCGATCGATCCCTTGTGGGCCTACTCGCTGAAACACCAAGACGACGCGTCGATCGAAACGTTCCTATCACTGAATCCAACCTTGGTCCAATCGGCTGGCCCTGCACTGCGAAGCGAATTGCTTCGCATCGATCCGGTGGAGAGTCAGACGATCGAGATGTTGGAGTACGCGCCGCTGGTGCGTGCCAGAGCCCACCGACTGGGCGATGCCGACGAAATTCTAAACCCAACCTTCTTGGGTCACTACAAACTGTTCCTGCGGACCCTAGCGTTCACACCATCCATCGATTCGCAGCAACGGTTGACTCTGGCACACTATCTGTTGATCCAGAACCGGATCCGTGAATCGATCGCAGCATTCAATCAGATTGACCGTGACGATGTCGTGACCCAATTGCAGTACGATTACATTGACGCCTACCTGGCGATGCACCAAGGTGACCATAGCCGAGCAGCCAAGATCGCAAAATCATTTATCGATCACCCCGTCGCACGTTGGCAGTCGCGGTTCGCCGAGCTGCAATCGCAATTGGATCAGATCCGTGATCTAGCCGGTCGCGAACAAATGGCGTCTTCGGACGATCCCACGGCGCCAGAGTCGGCAATCGATCCAGAATCAGGTGACCTAGCGATGATTGACCGAGAACGCCAACAGTCGGCGGCTTCGCAGGATCAACCCGAAGTGATCGTTCGCGTCGAAGGTGATCGACTTCGCATCGATCATCGCCGTACCCGAACCGCGACGCTGAATTTGTACGGTGTCGATTTGGAATTGCTGTTCAGCAAAGCCCCGTTCGTTCGCGAAGATTTAAGCCGCATGGCGATGGTGCAGCCGCTGGTCAGTAAACCATTGCAGTTCGAAGACATGAACGGTGTAGGCGACTTTGATCTTGGCGATGATCTTCGCAGTCAAACTTTGCTGGTCGAAGTCGTCTGTGGCGCGTCGCGTTCGACGGCACTGTCCTACGGCGGCAAGCTGACTACCTATGTTTCCGAAGCGTTTGGCCAACTGCAAGCGACCGATGCCGATACGCGGGCGCCGATCGCATCGGCCTATGTCAAAGTGTATGCCAAGTATCCCGACGGATCGGTTCGGTTCTACAAGGACGGATACACCGACGCCCGTGGCCGATTCGACTATGCGACCGTCAGCGCCGGTGATGCCAAGGGATCGACTCGATTGGCGATTCTGGTCCTAAGCAACCAACAGGGCGCCACGCTGCATGATGTGGCATCCCCCAATCGCTAAGCACCGAGCGAAATGAATCAGGTCCACTGACGAAGCCACTTTTCTAGGATCAACAGATTCCACAGCCGATACCCGTGGTTCTGTTCGCATGATTCGTGCGAACGGACCAGTTCGGCGACCGCATCTTGTCGAAACATTGACTGCGTTCGCGAATCGCTGGACAGCAACGTGTCATGAACCATCGGCTTCAACTCGTTTCGCAGCCAAGCCGCGATCGGAATCCCAAATCCCATTTTCTTTCGTGTGAAGATCGACGATGGGATCATGGATCCGAACGTATCTTGCAAAATCAGTTTGCCGCGACGACCGCGAAACTTCAAATCAACGGGCAACGAAGCCGCGAATTCGACCACGCGATGGTCCAACATCGGCTGGCGGACCTCCAGCCCATGGGCCATCGATGCGATGTCCACTTTGGTACACAAATCACAAGGAAGGTAGGAAAGCACATCCGACATACTGGCGCGGGTGACCACATCTCGACCTTCACTGCGATTCCAAACCGATTCCAGAAATTCGAACGGGTCATCCCCGGGCAGCGATTCCATGAACCCGTCGGTGTACAGTGACGCTCGTAGCGACTCGGGAAAGATCTGTAACCAATTCAGATAGCGTCGGGCCGCGGGTTGGCCAATCGCTTCGAGGAATCGTTTGCCACGGCGAATGATCGATCGACGTCGGTTCGAATCGGGCAACCGCTGGACCAAACCAATGCCTGGTATCTTTTGAATCGGAAAGATGCGTTGCAATCGTTGGCTTAGCCACAAGGCGCGGTACCGTTCATAACCGGCAAACAGTTCATCGCCGCCGTCACCGGAAAGCGCCACCGTGACTTCGCGTTTGGTCATTTCCGACAGGTACCAAGTCGGGACTGCGGACGAATCACCAAACGGTTCGTCGTAGTGCCAGACCAGTTTGTCGATCACATCGACGGCATTGGGTGTGACTTCGAAACGCTGATGGTTGGTCCCCAAGTGCTTGGCCACTTGAGCGGCGTAACGGGTTTCGTCAAAATCCGCGATCGGAAATCCGATGCTGAAGGTATTGACCGGCACGTCGGATTGCGACTGAGCGATCGCGGTGATCAACGATGAATCGATTCCGCCGGACAGGAACGTCCCTAGCGGCACATCCGACTGCATCCGCAATTTGACCGAATCGGTCAACAATTCGCGTAGCTGTTCTTGAGCCTGGTGTGCGGTGATCGACCGTTGGACCGACGGATCAAAATCCCAGTATCGCTGGACCTTCAGTTCACCATTTTCAAAGATCGCCAGGTGGCCGGGAGCCAGTTTGCGAACCCCTTTCCAGATCGTGCTGGGGTGGGGGATGTATTGGTAGGTCAGAAATTCGTCGACCGCCGCGGGATCGATCTCGGTGCAAGTTCCCGGCACCTCTGCCAAACACTTCAATTCGCTACCGAACACCAATCGTCCATCACGGACGGCATAATAGAGTGGTTTCTGACCGATCCGGTCACGGGCCAACACCATTCGATTGCGGGTCCCATCCCAGATCGCAATCGCGAACATCCCGTTCAGTTGAGCAAAACAATCGGTGCCCAAGTCTTCGTACAGGTGGATGATCGATTCACCATCGCCCTGGGTCGCGAACGTGTGACCGGTCCCCTGCAGCCGCCGGCGCAGAGTTTGATAATTGTAAATCTCGCCATTGAAGACCATCCGAATCGATCCATCTTCGTTGGCGATCGGTTGGCGTGCACCGTCAATGTCGATGATGCTAAGCCGGCGGAACCCCAATCCGATCCCGACCGTATTCCCATAGGCGTCGCGATGCTCGGGATTCAACCAAGTTTGCGAGTCGTTGGGTCCACGATGCGAAATCACGTCCGTCATTTTGGACAACAATTCCGGCGCGATCGCATGACGGGGCTGATGCCAAACCGCGCCGGTAATTCCGCACATCTATTTCTCTCCCAAAGGACTGTTTCGCCTCCAGTCTAACTGCCACATCGTCAACTGATCAGACCACACAGGGCCGGACGGAATCTTTCAGACTGTCGTTGGCTGAGCCGTCGCCGGGGCATGCTGTTTGACCATGATGACCTCGGTGTTGCCCGAACGAAAAATCACATCGTCCATGAAGCTGGTCATCAGCATCAGTCCGCGGCATTGTTCCAGTTCAAAAGATTCCGGCGTGCCGGGGGCGGGAGACATTCGCGTCACTCGGCCGCGTCCATTGTGCCTCACCAAGATCCGCGTGTCGTCTTTGCCAATCGAAAATCGCAATTCAACCTTTCGGCCAGCATAGGGCTCACTGGCTGCCCGGGTGGCCAAGTCGTCCAACGCGGATTCGTCGCCACCCAAATAGCGGCTCAGCAAATCTTCGTCATCGCGGATCTCTAGATTGCCAAAACAAATGGCGTTCAACAGTGCGCTTCGGACCGCCGTCCCCAAACGAATCCGTCGGTTGGTGTTCATGCATCCCGATGCCGCCAACGACTGTACCAAAAACAGTGCGGCAGATTCGATCGACGTGATATCGCTGGCAAAAGTCACGCTGTATTCGTGCAGCCCCTGAGTACCGGAACTCTGAGTACCGGAACTCTGAGTATTGGGGCCTTGATCAAACAGCCGATCCATGGCCGCCATTTGGATTGTCTGGCGAACCACCCGACCGAGTAGTTTGCTGAGCGAATTTTTGGGGACAAAGTCGGTCGCCCCCAGTGCCAACGCGTCGACGGCCAACGATTCGCTGCCACGTGCCGTCACAACGACCGAGGGAAGTTGCGGATAATCGGACGTGATCGCCTTGACCAGTTCTAGACCGTTCATCTCAGGCATACGCAGATCGGTCACCACCAGATCCGGCATTCGTAGGCCAAGTGTCTGGAACGCCAACAGACCGTTTTCAGCGTATTCGACCGTGTGCCCGTCGGTCTGCAAAATGGATTTCATCAGTGCCGCATGGGTCGAACTGTCTTCGACCAAAAGTATTTTGGACATAGGGAAGCTTCTTTCCGTAGGGCCGATGCGGACTATGATCACCACTCAACATTTTACCCCAATTCGAACTGCTACGGGTGCCAACGTGATGCACAACGGACGACCGACACGAAAGACTTCTTCAGCGCAGACCGGTTCAGCCGACCTACCGACACCATCGAAGTGGCGAATCCATCTGCCCGTGTCGTTGCTGTTGACTGTATTCGTCCTGGGATTCGCTTCGCAAGGGATCGCCGATGGTCCGGCCGACAACCAAGCCGGCGAAGTGCGTCCGATTCCGCCGGTGGGCATCGAAGTCGATCCCGAAACAATCCAACAACTTTCGACACGATGCCAAGCCATCCGGACACGATTCATCGGTGTCCAGATGCACAGCAAGGAAGTTGGCGACAGCGCCGCGTCGCTCGCCAGCGAGGTGTTGGTGTTCCCACGCGCAGTCGAATTGGCAATCGAATTTGGCCAGTTCTACAAACCCAAAGAACTCGAACACGCCGAACAACTATTGGACGAAGCCGATCGACGTATCGATGTGATCGCCAAGGGTGGTGATTGGGCTGATGTGGTGGGACTGGGCGATGGTGGTTCGCAACAGTTGATCGTGGGCGGATACGAGTCCAAAATCGACGGTTCGTTTCAACCCTATGGATTGGTCATTCCGGTCGGCTTGACGAAAAACAGTCCGCGACCGCGGCGATTGGACCTGTGGTTCCACGGCCGCGGTGAAACCCAAAGCGAAGTCGCGTTTCTGACCAAGCAATCCAACAACGCCGGCGAATACACTCCGGTGGATACCGTTGTCTTGCACCCCTACGGTCGCTACTGCAACGCGTTCAAGTTTGCCGGCGAAGTCGACGTGCTGGAATCTCTCCAATACGTTCAGTCGCGACTACCAGTCGACCCCAACCGGATCAGCGTCCGGGGATTTTCGATGGGTGGGGCAGCGTGCTGGCAAATGGCAACTCATCATCCGGGACTCTGGTTCGCAGCGAACCCGGGTGCGGGATTCTCGGAAACGCCTGAGTTTCTGAATTTTTTCCAAGGCGAAGACGTCCGCAAGACAGCCCCCGACTATCAGCAAAAATTATGGCCGCTGTACGATAGCCCGCCTTGGGCAGCCAATCTGAAACACTGTCCAACGGTCGCCTACAGCGGCGAAGTGGACCGACAAAAACAAGCCGCTGATGTGATGGAGGTGGCGCTGCGGGATGTTGGAATCGACATGTTGCATGTGATCGGTCCCGATACCGCTCACAAAATCCATCCTGATTCGAAGATCGAAATCGAACGTCGCATGTCGGCACTGGCACGCACCGCACCTTCGAACGTTCCTAGCAGAATCGATTTCACCACGCTAACCCTTCGCTATCACCGGCTTGACTGGGTCGATGTCCAAGGGATGATCGAACATTGGCAACCGGCGACGGTGAAAGCCAATATCGATGCATCGTCGCGCATCCGCGTAACGACCAAAAACGTGTCTCGATTGCGATTTCAATTTGATTCAGGGCAATGGCCCGGTGCAGCCTCTGGCTCGGTCAAAATTGAAATCGATGGATCCACCGTCATCAGTCCGCCGGTTCGATCGGACCGTTCTTGGGACGTGTCGATGGTCCGTCGGGACAAGACTTGGACGACCGCCAAACCCGACGACGATACGGATGAACTGCGGAAGCGGCCGGGTCTGCAGGGCCCGATCGACGACGGGCTGATGGATTCGTTTCTCTTTGTCTTGCCCAGCGAAAAATCCGAAGACCCAATCGTCCAGCAATGGGTCGAAGCCGAATCGAAACATGCAATGCAGCATTGGCGGAAACATTTCCGCGGCGATGTTCGACAGACTTTGGATCGCGATTTGACCGACGAACAGATCGCATCGTCTAGTCTGGTGATCTTTGGTGACCTCCAGTCAAACGAAGTCTTGGCGCGGATCGCCGATCGCATCCCCGTGACGTGGAATCAGGACTCCATCAGCATTGGCGAACAGAAGGTCGCCAAGGCCGGCCACGTGCCGATCATGATCTTTCCCAATCCACTGAACCCCGAACGGTATGTGGTCATCAACAGTGGATTCACTTTCCGTGAATACGACTATCTGAACAACGCTCGGCAAACACCCAAGTTGCCCGACTGGGCACTGGTCGATGTCCGCGACGGTGCCACAACCCAGTCACCAGGCGTCGTCAAATCGGCTGGATTCTTCAACGAACGCTGGCAACCGAAGTAACGATCGGAATCCGATACCCGTTCGAGCGATGAAGCGTTCAGACCGATGATGCGATGGCATAGCTGGACGGGGATTGGCGAACGCTTGCCGCTGGCAAAGCAACCGATCGGAATGATTCGACTTGGTTCAGTTGCTCGATGGCATCCTTGGCGATCGTTCGTGCCGTCCCCCGGTTGGCGGGATCCGACATTTCGGCGAGTGCCAGAATGCTGGCTTCGATCGGCGACATCGGTTCAGGTGCCGTCGCCGGTGGTGGATTGGCAGACGGACGGGAATAGTCGTTTGCTGGATTGCTAGCCGCCGAGCTGTTTTTCACCAGTTCGCCACGCATGATGGCGATCTCACGCGGAGCCTCTACCCCCAACTGAATTCTTGACTTTCCCAAGCCAACAACTCGAACCACAACGCCTACCGACGGAAACTCTATTGTTTCCCCGGTCCTACGAGATACCACCAACATGCCCCGATCCTCCGATACGTGAGACGACTGGAATATTTCCAACCCGGAAAGTGTAGCGGGTAGCCGCAAGCGAAACAACCGTTCACTTGTGCACCTTTGTCACACACCGTTTGAGGCACGAACTATGCCACCTGGGGGCCACGGACGGCACGGACGATCCGGACTGATGTTTGACGCGACAAATTCAACAGTTCGGGTTCGTATTGGCCATGCCGTGGGTCCCAAATCTCGATCACCGGTTGGGCATAGGCTTCGCCGTTGGCACGCACCACACGTGCGATCTGTCGATCGTTCGTTTCGACAAAGGACCCAATTGGAAACATCGACACCGCATGAAGCAGCCCACGAACCGCCTTGGCGTCATAGCAACCCGCCGCGACATCATGCAGAATCGTTTCGATGGCAAAGTACGGCAACAGACCTTTGCGATGCCTGCGATTGGACACCAACCCAACGTAGGCATCGGCGACCGCGGCAATCTTTGCCAGCGGGTGAATTTCGCCGGATCGACGTCCGCGTGGATACCCGCTTCCATTGCAGCGTTCGTGAACTTGGTACGCGACAATACGAGCCGCTTCCGATACACGAACCCCCGGACGCATCAATGCGTCCAGGGTAAAGATGGGGTGCGCAGCCAATTCGGCGAGTTCATCGTTGGATAGTTTTCCACGTTGCGCATGCAGCGGTCGGCTCAGCTGTTTCATCCCGATGTCATGGATCAAACAACCGCTGCCCAAGTCCGACAAACTCGTTTCGTCCAAACCCAACATCATTCCGATCGCGATCGCGATCCCAGAAACGTGCAACGAGTGTCGCGTTGGATAGTCGGTGTCAAAAGGATTCAGCCCCAGACACAAAAACATATCTCTGTCTTCCAGGATCGATTTGATCGACGTGCGACAGACATCCGCCAGCGACTGTTCGTGCGGACCGCCACCTTTCAACAGATCATCGAACGATTCATCCAGACGATGAATCTGTTGCTCGCGTCGCTGTACCGAATACCCCATTCGCGAGTGGTCATAGCGGTCCGACGAAACGGACCCGAATCGCTCTTCGACCGACGTGATTGGGATCTTCAGTTCATCGGCAAAACCTTCGGCAACGATTTGTTCATCGATCGGGATCGTCGCGCGAGTGCTTTTTGATATCCGGACGTAGTCGCGTTGTTCCGCATGGCGGCGCGTTCCTTGAGGCGTCCCGGCTTTCAGCATCGCCAGATCGCGACGGTTCACTACGACCGATTCGATGCCGCGTGCAGCCAATCGTTCGATGAACTGATAGGTGATTCTGATATTCTTGCCCAGCAACTTCGTGCCAGCCGAACTCGGATCAAAAACCGGGGACGACAGAAACGTTCCGACGGATAAATCCGAGATCGAAACACGAGCAAACGAAGCGGACAAGTTGGCACCTTGATTCAGAAGTGGTTCATCGAACCAGCCTCAGCATGTTTGCTGCGACCGGAACGGTGCCCCATTCGAATCCATTCGATCGCGTCAAAATCTGCCCATTTCGACGCGCGAGTCTAGACCTATTCATCGTTTCGAATCCCAACATGGTTGAATCAAAGCTTTCCGCTTGCGATACCAATGGGCCGTTTCGGCCAATCCTGATCGTGATACACCGCACACCCCCAAGGAACCACGTAATCGGCATCGCCCCCGGTCAATCCGGCAATTCTTGCAGACGCGTTCGAATCCTTCTCAAGACTCGCGACTTGGCTTGATAGACGGCGGCCACCGACATTACTAGCGTCGCGGCTACCTGCGATGCAGGCTGCTGCTGGATCGTGGTTTGCAGGAACGCCTGCCAGGTCTTTGGTTCGAATTCGCATTCGACCATCGCAACCACCTGATGCACCAATGCAGCTTCGCTTGATTGGGGGCACACCGTCGATTCCAGACTCTCTGCCTGCTGTTCCATTCGCTGCCATGCGTCAGTCCCGCCGATGGCCGCTTCGCGTTTGGCCTGGTTACGAAAGTGGTCGCGAATGCGATTGCGTGTGATGGTGGCCAACCAGGACCGGAAGCTGCCTTGTTCTTTCTGACGTTCAAAGTTGCCGATGCCTCGTGCTACCGATGCGAACACGTCCTGGACCACGTCTGCGGCATCCGACGACGATACGCCGGATGTTCGGCACCACTGATACACGATCGGACCGAAGGTGGACGCCAAGCGATTCCAACTATCCGGCTGCATCTGCTTGACGCCCATCATCCATTGGGACGACAACGTGGGATGTTCCGGCGGAGGCAAGGGAGCAGTCATGCCCCCATTCTAACCGCGATCCGAGACGTTTAGCGAGCGTCACGCTTGATGTCACGATTCGCTGTGGTGGCAAATGCAAACACGGTCATCAGAGCGAACAACAGAATCAACACCCATGCGGTTTGCCACCACGGGATGCGCCGCTGATGGTCAAAGTCCAGATCGAGTTGCAGGGCAGAGTTTTCGGCGACCTGCACGGTGCGGCTGAACGTGTACACCACGCCCTCTTCGGGAAGACTGATCAAAATCGCTTGCGGAGCCGGATCGGTCGTATGCTGATGTTGAACCAGACGGCCAGCGATCTGTTGCAGAACGGCATTGTCTTCGGTCGTGTTGCCGCGCAGAAGTTCGCTTAGCTGCTGAGGTCGAAAGTTCAGATTGTCCTGCTGCAGGATCGGATTGGTGGCCGCCGCGTCACGTAGTTGTTGGTGGTCCATCGTGGCGCCATCATTGGGCTTGTTGTCCAGATACAAACGTTGACGTCTGGTATTCAGACCGACGATGGCTTGCTGCGTCTGCAGGCTCTGCAACTGCACTCGCGCATCTTCATTGGATGCTGCATCCAAGGCATATCGGTTGGCGACACTGCTGAGCGCCCGCCGCGCTTTGGATTGTTCGCCAGCCTGAAGCAGTTCGTTGGCTTGCTGCAACAGTTCATTGGCTTGCTGTGCCTGAACCTGTCGCTTGCCGCTGACAATGGACAGATACGATTTCCGATCATAAGAATTTTGGTTCGACTGTCGAATCAATTCTAAGTTGCCATCGTTGTCGACCATTTCGAAGCCTTCCGGGGCGACGACATTCCACCGAATGTTCTCCAACGGCACATTCAGTTCTGGACTGGTCAACGTCATTTTTCGCAAACGGTCACCGGTCACCGAATACACAAAGCGAACTGTCGCTGTGCGGTCGTCGATCCCCGGCAGAATATAGAACTGCCATGTGTTTCCACTATCGTCTGTTCGAATCGAGTTCACGCTTTCGCCGTTGACGAAAATATTGAACAGTTCGCCGTTTGGGGGTAAACCGACGGTCAAACTGCTGCGTTGGATCACTTCGACATGGACGTCCACCGCGGTCAACTGGTTTCCGGTGGGCGACAGCACCGTCGTCAACGATCCTTGGGTGACGCGCAGTTTCAGTGCGTCAGCCAACGAATGTCGCTGGACCGTGACGCGAAGTGGATCGACGGGCGTCATGGCTCGCATCGCCAAAGATGGCGAGTTCCGGTTGCCGGCATCACGCAGCGGTTGTGGGATGGTGTTCCAGTCAGTTCGTTGCCAACCCGATGGCAGTGCACCATGGGTCAATTCCAACCGTCCACCGGCACGCACACAAACGTAATAGGAGAGTTGCCGAGTCTGCGGAAATTCGGCCGCAGAGATGACTTCGACACCCTGTTGCCGATCGCCACGACGTTCGTATTCGATCCGAAACTGGATATTTCCAATCACACGTCGTTTGAACTGCACTTCCCAAACATTGGAATCCGGTGCGGTCCGAACCAGATCACTGACCGTGTCGCCGCTGGCACGCAGCGTCTTGATCTCGTCGGGATCCGTGATCGGCAACACCACCTGCAGCGAACGAATCGATGCGTTTTGGACTTGGGCACTGACCAACAACATCGATCGTGTCTGACCTTCCCGCAGGGTGACGTCGTGCAACACTTCGGCCGTGATCCAAGGGTCTAGTTTTTCGATCCCCAGGACCAGATTCCAGTCGCGCTGTAGCAGTCGAAATGCCAACGTTCCCTGTCCTTGTCCGCCCACCGCACGGGGATCGGTTTCGGACACGTTTTGGCGTGTGACCGTTCGCAACCGGATGCCCGTGGTCGGTCGAACGATCATTTCGCCAGTCTGACGTGTGGCTTCGCGCATTTCGAAATGCGGCACTTGCCAATCGCCGGCGTCCGTCGGGGATGTTCCGGACAACGTCATCGAAAAGTTTTGAGCCCCCATCGTCTTGCCGTTCAAATGCAAAATGATGATGCGTTTGCCATCTTCGCTCAGTTCCGCCCAATGGTGCAGTGCGGCACCGGACAAGGTTTCGACTTCCAGCCCCTCGGGCAATGGAAAACTAAGCTGGAACAACCCTGCCCGTGATATTTCGGCGGCGAAGTTGACGGCCAGCACCAATCGTTCATCGCCAAGCGAAAGAACTTGTTGACTGATCACGCGAACCTCGGACTGGACGGGTGTCACGCGCAACGACAGCGTCCCAGTGGTTGCCCCATACCGATACACCCGATGAAGTACCGCTTGTTTGTTCGGCACCAAACTGGCATCAAAGTCGCCAATGTTGACTGCGGACATCCCCTGTGATTCCAATTGTTCCGGTTGGGCATCGGCGCCGAATGCGATAGCAACCAGACCGACTTCGCCACCGGCATCGACCACACGCAGCGGAGAGAGTTCGACGTCGGTGGGAATCGGATCCAGCCCGCGTTGGGTGTCGATGATCACGTCGAACGGTTTGGACATGGCAGGTTCGATTTCCAACATCAACTGTCCATTCTTGGCATCAAACTGCCACCCGCCGATGGGCCCGTCGACCGCACTGACGGTCACACCCGCGGGCACCGTCACCATCAGCGTGCTGACCTGCCCCTGCGACGGCCGAACGTGCAGACGATGGCGACCATCGACGACTCCGGGGCTGGGAAGGTAGACGGTGGACGCTTCGACAAAGAACCGTGTCTGTTCCGTTGTGACATCGCGTGCCTTGGGTTTCAATTGCACGTTGGCATCATCCAGCCCTAACAGCAACTCGGCACGGGTCGTGTCATCGTCGGTTGGGATTGGCATCACACGAACAGCAGCCGGACACAGGATATCCCAGCCCGGCTGGTCGTAATGGACTTGAATCTGTTGAACCGTTGCCGATCCGGTCAACACCGACACACCGTCGGAGACCTGGATCGATTCCAGTTGGTACTGGAACGTCGCCTGATAAGAATCCATCTTGGCCGCCGGGGAGTCGTCATCCTGGGCGGGTTGATCATCGCTGATCGGGATGCTGACCACGTACCCAAGCGCATCGCCGTCCACCTTTGTTTTCGTCAAACGTAAACCGGCACCCTGGAAACCCGTCAGCACTGCGGGGGCACGAAGCAACAAAAAGCGATCGCCCGGTCGCCCGGACACCACGACCGTGCCTTCGCCCCGAAGTCGTTGATCCAACTGGGTCAGGGTCCACTGCTGAGTGATCGAATCCGCCGCCTGCATGCCATCGGGCACCGCCGCCGAAAGTGTTGACCCCGTCAAAGCGAAGGCCACGGCCAACAGCAATGTGGCGGTGACCGATCCGCCCGCCCCGGTCGTATCCGAACCTGTTGCATCTGCCCCTGTTGCATCTGCCCCCGTTGCATCTGCCCCCGTTGCATCTGCCCCCGTTGCTGCGGCCGGTCTATCCGCGCCTCGGTTCGCACTCGACCGCTGCTTGATTTGACCCAGCCAACGCTTTCCTGCTCGCAGTGTCTCCATCGCGGGTCGTACAAACAGCAGGATCAGGATCGCAACCGCGACGATCCCATAGAACCACGGTGCCCCGCCGCCTTGCATCAACACGCCGATCGCGATCATGAACATCCCCAAAAATCGCAAGGCAAACGTTCGCCCCGCCTGTGTCCGATCCAACATCGCCGCTGCGATCGCAACGATTCCCAGCAAACACAACAGCCATCCGGTCCACGAAATGTCCACCAACCACAGCGGCGTATTCTGGACCTGCATTTCCACCGTGTCGCCCGCCGACAACACGGGCAGACTAAGCCGCAGGGGAACTAGCGATCCACTGGATAGCGACGCCCTGCCCGCCGCGGCGACTGAAACCGAAATCGCGACAACGAAACTGATCAGCCCCAACAAACGCCACGCTGCCGATTGATTGCAGGTCCAGATTCCGATGATCGAAAACAAACCGATCAAGAACAACGAAACCATCCCGTTTTTTGCCACCCAGCCGAAACCGGACAGCCGCGTGACAGGCACCGCCGGTGCGACCGTGCCGCCGGTCGGAACCAACAGATGTTTCTCGTTTCCCGTGATCTTCCACAGCGTTTTCAATACGGGTGCATCGACGATCGGCAACGCCAACTTGGGGTTGTCAGCGTCCACCGCCGGCTTGCCCAAACGCAGTCGCACTTCGATCGGAACGTTCGGGTCTGTGCCGCCCGGCAGCGGAATGAATGTCGCACCATCCGCCTGGCGAGCGGTCACCACTTGATCGTTGACCGAAACTTCCCACAAACGCACAGGAGCATCGGGCAATTGGATTTTGAAAGTTCGACGACCGCGAGACTTCACAAAATACAACACATCCGTCACCAATTCACCGTCTTGCGATACACGGCTATTGGCTTCGGAAAATTCGACGACCTGGGTCACCATGGTTCCAGGTTCGAACCAGTTCACTCGCAGCCCCAATTCGAATGGTCGGTCGGTGTACTGCCACGTGCCCAGCGGCGGCGCATCACTCAGCAGACGGAATTCGGCCGGAAGTTCTAGCGGATCCAGTTTCAGCAGGTTGGGCGAAACCGAGTCCGAGTTGATCTCGACCTGCACGGGGCTGACGATCTGGATGTAACCGCGTTCGCCGTTGACATCCAACGGCGTGATCTGACCGGCCTGGAACGAGCCCTCTTTTTGGTCGGGTTTCTCTTCGAAGGTCACCAACAGCGTGGATGCGCCCATCACGGGTTGGTGAAGCGAGACGATCAGCGTGTCGCCGTCACGCCGCCAAGTGCGAACACCTTGCCCGTCCACCATCACATTGCCAAACGACTCGGGCACAGCGACTCGCCACTGCGATACGGGGGCGCCGGTGACGAAGTAGTTGATCAGCGCGCTGCCGTATACGGTTCGCTGGTTCAGCGAGTACAGATGAAACACGTCGGATTGGATGCTGCGTTCCAGTACCTCAATTCGCATCGTCGCTGACCAATCGGGTTCCCGGATGCGAAACGCTTGTTGCAGACCGGGGGTTGGCTTTGGAAAGTACGACAGCGGCTTTTCCACCAACATCTGGCTTTCTTCGATCGCGATGCGGAAACCCGGTGCACCGACGATTCCGATGTTGCCGCGAACGGTCTTGGCGTCCGGGTACACGATGCGTGGCAAGGCCCATTGGCCGGCCGTCGCAGTTTCGCTTTTTTCTAAATGCAACATCACCAATTGACGTCCGCTGACATCGTTGCCGAACATCACCTTTAGATTGCGGCGTCCTTCGACGACCGTAGATGCCGCGACATAATCGGCCACGCTGGCCCCCGTCACGGCGACCACCGAATAGTCGGCCGGAATGCCAAAGTCCCACTCGCGGATCGGCGCTTCGCGAATGTCCAGTTCCACATCAGCATGGATCATCCGGTCAGCCTCGGCCAACTGATATCGGATCAGTTCCGACACGTTGACTTCGGGTTGGATCCGATCGGCGGCAATCGTGAAACCGTGTTCCGCTGCTGGGAAGCGATAAACAAACACTTGGCGTGCATCGGTCGGATCGCCGGGGAATTGATCGGGTGACAGTTGCGCAAGTCCGCTAAGCCCAGTTGGTTCGAACCGCACCGACCCCAGATTGGACAGTCGCAAAAAACCCGAGTAGCGGATCGCATCGATCGGACTCAGCCGCATGCCCTCGACGCGAACCGGAAAAGCCCCCAGCGGTGTTTGGCTACGAATCTGAATCGAACTGGCCCCCTTCATCGGCTGGCTCAGCGTGATCTGTAGGCGGCGATCCGATCCGCTGTCGTCCACTTCCCACGCGACAATGTTCTGGCCCTGCACATCCAGAATCTCGCCGGGACCGCTTAGCAACATCGCCAACGACTTCAATTCACCCTGCAGGACTTGAACGTCGATCTGATGCTCCTGACGCAGCAACCCCGCGCCGACCTTCGCTTCGACGAGGCCCGTGGTGGTGAAGAATAATTTGCCGGTGCCAGCAGTTCGAGCGGCTTTCCATTGCAGATGGGCGCGTCCACCTGCGGGCAGAAACCCTTGCCATGATTGATCGATGCGAACTGGCACCACCCAGTCCTGACCGCGACGGAAATCCAAATCCGGTTCCAGTCCATCCAATGTCAATGGAACCACCGCCCCCGCGGCCACCGTGAAATCCATTTCGCGACCACCGGCATCTGATCTCGCCAGCGCGGCAACAAAATCAAGTGCCACGGGATACCGCCCGGCTTCGCTGAAGACCAGCTTGTAAACCGGATGTCCGTCTTCGGTGGCCAGACGTACGCGATAGTTGGCGTCGCTAGGGAAATCGCTGACCGCTGCGTTGCCCGACAGGATGGTGATCGCCGCGTCGTCGGTGGTGACAACCGCTGTGCCGCGGAACTTGAATTCCATCGACTGGCCGTTGGCGTGGGCCTCGCCTTCCAAAACCGTGTCCACCAACTCGATCGCAGGCGGCGACGATCCGCTGTGGTTCAGTTCGATCTTGATCTGACCGCCCGTCGATGATTGAAATCCGATCGCCCCATCCGATGATTCCAGCGACACGAATCCTGTGACATCCATCACCTTGCCTTCTACCTTGGATCCGTAATGAACCATGACCTTGGAATCGAATCCCACCGCTTCGCCAGGTGCCAAATGAGTCAGCAGGATGGTGGTCGGTCGGTCCAAGTCAATCGGTGCCGATTGCAGTGTGACCACCACGTTTGTTTCGGTAACACCATCGCCAAGATGCAGATCAAGGAACCGCTGGTCCGCCGCCTGCCGCACCGACCATGATTTCAGATCGGTGCCTTCCACCTTGGTCACCCGTCCGTCGCCATAGATTCCTAAACTGAGTGTTTTCGCTGCACCCTGGATCACGTTGATCGCCAACTGCACCACCTGGTCCACGTCTTCATCGCCAACGGTAACGTCCGCGTCCGATTTCGCCGTGAAGTAAACAGGCGGCTCGGGAAGGTGGCCTCGCGCTTCGATGACGATCACCTCAGTGCCATCGGCGCCGATGGAGCTGCTGATTTTGGCTTGCCCCGAACCCTCCTCGCTTTTGCCCTCGTCTTTGTCATCGGCACGCACCGGATTCATCAGACCAGCTAGACACAAAAGCATGACCGCGGATAAACCACGGAGTGATCGGCCGAAGACTGGGAATTTTGTCGTCATCATGGTCAGTTTCTCTTGGAGTGTGCGACTCTGCATCGTCGTAACCATCGACGGGATCGACTTGCGACCCTGTCGTTTTGTATCGCCGGCGTAAGGAACGTTGGAACAATCGCTGACGTCCTGGATTTCGCCAAAAATCCGTGTGGGTGAAGGCATTCGGGCGAATCCCGCTACAACGACCGCCACTGAATGTTCGGATGGTCCTAAGTTGGATCATTTCCCGCTTAGTTGTCGCGATTGCCGGATCATCTGCAGCAGCTGCTGGACCCGTTCGGCCCTCCGCGCCGCTTCGGGCAAATTGGCGATGGCGTTGTCCAATATTTTCAAGTCGACGGTTTCACCCAATGGATCGCCGCGCAGTTTCGCAGCCAGCAGTGCCGCCGACGTTGCGATTCGAATCGGCGGCGTGGATTCGTCAAAACGCGGGGCATCGGGTTCGTACGCGATCGGCCAAACGTTTTCGATCATCTGGCCCGTCGATACGTCACGAAAACGGACGGACACCGAACCGACATCACCGACTCCATCGGGTTTTGCTTCGAACTGATAAACCGCCACTCCCGCCTCGGCCGCCGTCATCTCGGCTGCGTCGACTTGGTCGTTACGGAAATCCTGTTGCTTCAGACGGTGTTTTTCGAACCCCAACAATTTGTATCGACCGACACGTTGGGGATTGAATTGGATTTGAACTTTCACGTTCATGGCCGACGGACGCAGGGCACCGGCGATCTGGCGAGCAAAGCCGTCATCAGCCGCGTCCACCGAATCCAGCAAGTAGTACCGCCCATCGCCTTGCCGAGTCAGTGTTTCCAAGACTTCGTCATTCAAACCATCGGCACTGATCCCGGCGGCATCAAACGCGATCCCTTCGCTTCGCATCGTCGTGACCAAACGCGACAGACGTTCGGGGTTGGCGTCGCCCAAGTTCACGGCCCCATCGGTCATCAGAATGATCCGGTTCTGGGCTCCGTCGGTCTGCTGATCACGTGCCTTCTCCAGAGCCAATTTCAACGCGGCTTCTAGGTTGGTACCGCCGGCGCTGGGCAACTGATCGACCAGTTCGATCA
Source organism: Rubripirellula lacrimiformis (assembly GCF_007741535.1). NCBI lineage: Bacteria > Pseudomonadati > Planctomycetota > Planctomycetia > Pirellulales > Pirellulaceae > Rubripirellula > Rubripirellula lacrimiformis. The sequence goes on along the minus strand of NZ_CP036525.1, from coordinate 50,073 downwards.
ACGGTTGTGATTCGGATCCTTTCACTTGGTCAGCCAATAGTCGAGGCTGACGAGCGAAGCTGATCAAAGTGACCTGATCGATCTCGGTGAGTTGTTGCGTCAGCAGGTCGAATGCGCGGCGGACCGTTTGCTGCCGGTCGATTCGTTCCATTGAACCCGAGTTGTCTAGCAGCAGCGTCAGTCTTAGCGGAGTCGCGCTCGATCGCCCTGCCGCGGCCGTTCGCATCGACACCCGCATCACATTGCGCTGTTGCAGAAACGGATGCACCGCTTGTTCCACACGACACGACACACGTTCGCTTTGGCTGGGCAACGGATCCCCATAGTCCAGTGCGTTGACGAACTCTTCGATGCGTACTTTCGCCGGATCCGGCCACGCCCCACTGGTCAATGAAGCCCGAGCCAGCTTGAAGGAGACGTCACTGACGTGCAACGAGAATGTCGAGAAAGCCTCGTCGGCGGCAGTCTGTTCGCCCAGCCCCGCAGGCGGCGTCGTCTGGACCGATGGTCGGTTCGTTTCTCCAGGTCCGAGAGATCGCAGCTTGGATGAATCTCGTTCTAGAAGTTCCCGTTCTGAATGCAATTCATCCGATGATCCTGGTTCGGGACTGATATAGCGAGAGTAACCATATCCTGCACCGGAGGCTACTTTTTGGTCTTTGTCAGCATTGCCAGACTCTGACTCCGTCACTTGCATCCGCCAAATATTCTTTGGCTGTTGACCTGTCGATGCGAGTGGAACGAAGAGACCATTCGTCACGAAATCTCTCTTGTTGACCTCTTCACCGAGGGTGGAATCACCGTGCTCGGAATCGCCATCGGCGACAGCACCGAACATGTCGTCAGCCATATCCCGTTTGTCGCTAAGCGAGCCAGATTTCCTAGCGGGTTGTTTCTTTGCATCGGCAAGTGGGGCAGGTGGTGCAGCGGGCGTGGCCGTATCGGTTTGCAACGCGCCGCCCGCCATGCCTCCCCCCATCCCCATACCTGCGTCCATGTCAGCGAAACCATCCGCCATGGCAAAGCCATCGGCTTCTTCGACTACATCGAATCCAAACTGATCCCGACGACCAAAGCGGGGCGAATCCCCTGATGGCTCTTCCATCGAATAGCGAAGCGTCGTGCCTCTACGGAGCTGATTCAAACTCTGTTCGTTTTCTGTGTCGACCGTGATCGCCTTTCGGTTCTGTGACTCGGGCGTCGCCGGGAAATACTGAACGTCGTCCTGTAAGTAGTACGGTGACGGTAACTGCGACCCTACGACAACGCCCCCGCCAATTCCACCGCTGGACTCCCCCCCCGATGCAACATCCTCGACGCTGGATGCTGCTGCAGACGCGTCCACCTGAACCGATGCCTCGACCATGCTAACTTGATCGGACAATTGGGTCGTGGTCGAGGTGATCCATTTCGTACCCAAGAACACCGCCACACACAGCAGGGCCGCAATCTTGGCGATGCTTTGCGCGATGTGCTTCAAACGATTTCGGCGTGCATCGACGCAGTGGAGGCGAAGCGAATGATCGATTGCTTCGTTCACATCGCCATCGATTGCCCGCAGCACCGTCTGCCGCTTGGAATCGCTCAATCGCCAATCGTCTTCGTCATCCAAAGAATCCAGCGTCGCGGCGTCTTGCAGCAACCCATCCACGTCCTGTATCTGTTGCAGAAAATCAGCCAGGTCCGATCGCTGGGCCACGATTCGCATCAGGTCGTCGCGCTCGGATTGGGATGCTTCGCCCATCACCATTGCAACGAGACGAGTTTCCAGTTCGGATTCATTCAAAGGATTACCATGTTCGCGATTCATAGGACATCATCCATTCCGAGCGGACGTAGCTTGCCGGCCAAACCCTTCAAAATATGATGCAGTCGATAGCCGACGTTCCCGACGCTTAGCCCGGTGCGATCGCTGATGTCGCGATATGCTAGGCCCTCGAAATACTTCAGCTTCACCAGCTGCTGATCAGTTTGATCCAGTTCTTCCAACAACATGCGCAGCGTTCCAGCAGCCTCGGTTCGCAGCAGGGCCGTTTCGGGATTGTCTGCCGGACCGTGGGGATCTTCGATGGGGAAATCATTCTGCCCAAGCGACTCGCGATGCCGGCTGCGAAGATGGTCCAACGCACGGTTGCGTACACACCGAAACAACCAAGCCCTAGGGGCGTCCACTTCGTCCCACCGCGTGTGCAGTTGCAAGAACACGTCTTGCACAATGTCCTCGGCGACCGCCCGCTGACCGACCAAAGAGAACGCAAACCTCAGTAGCGATGACTCCTGGGAATCAAACAGAGTCCGGACCGTTAGCTCGTCTGAGTCGGGCTCTCTGGATCGGACGATTCGCGGAGTCGGTTGCAACATGAACCTATTTCACCTGGGACGACGATCTCAACAAATTCATCCTCTCAGATAGAAAGACGCCCGGGCCGTTGGTTTCTTAGTGGTTTTCAGAAGAATTCCCGAAAAAGGGCTCCGCAGCGGCGAATTGGAGTGTTCCAGGTGCCCGTCGTGGACTTCGCCGGGTATGCCGGGGGGAACAGCCAAGAAGAGGGAATTCTGGCGAATCCCACTCCGGGAAAACTGATTTGGTTAGTAGCTGTTGGAATCTAGCTTCACTTTGCCGCGGAAGATCCAATAGATGATGACCGTATAGCTTGCGACGCATGGCATACCGATCACGGCGATGATCAGCATTGTCTGCAACGTGCCTTGGCTGCTGCGAGCGTTGTCCAAGGTGACGTTGTAGGCCGGATCCAGCGTTGACAACATGAAGTTGGGAAAGATCGCGACGCTGAACAGGGTGGCCAGCGCTGCGATGACCATCGACGATGTGAAGAACGCGTAACCTGGTTTGCCAAGATGCATCGCGCGAGGAATGTTCAGCACCGCCAATGCGTTAAGCAGCGGGACGATCCACAGGATCGGGTAGTTGGCGATGTTCTCCGTTGCGTGCGGTACGTGCACGAACGTGGCCACGGAAACCACCAAATACAAAACTGCAAAAACATAAAACAACTTGGTGATGACCTTACGAATCCGGTCCTGCAGTTCGTCTTCGGTTTTCAGGTATAGAAAGATCGCACCGTGAAGTGCGAACAGCGAAACCGTCAGGCAGCCGACCATCAATGGATACCAGTAAATCTGGCTCAGCAGGTTTCCCTGATACTCGTATTTTGGCCCCAGCTCCATACCCGCCATCACGTTTCCGCCGGCGACGCCTAGTAGGAACGCAGCAGTGAACGACGACAAGAAGAACCCGACATCCCAGACCTTCCGCCATGTCGGCGAATGCACCTTGGAACGAAACTCCAAACTGACCGCGCGGCCGATCAGGCAGGTCAGCAACAGATAAAACGCCGTGTAAAAGCTGCTGAAGACGGTTGCGTAGGCGACCGGGAACGCTGCGAACAACGCGCCACCGAAGGTCACCAACCAGACTTCGTTCCCGTCCCACAACGGACCGATCGAATTCATGACCAGTCGACGTTCACGATCGTCCTTGGCAATGAACGGATGCAGAATCCCGACGCCCAGGTCAAACCCATCCAGGATCGCATAGCCGGTCAGCAGCACACCGAGCAACAGAAACCAGATGAAGGTCAGTAGTTCGTAGTTCATTGTTCCCCTCCGTCCAACATGTCGCCGCCCAGTGCTTTTCCACTGCGGCTAAAGTTTTCAGCCATCGATTCTTTCTTCAGCTTCCGCTTGTACTGCGTCAGTTCTTCCGCACTCTCGGGGCCGTGCTGGATTTTGTTGTTCAACACGAATACCCAGACCGCGAACAACAGCGAATAGATGATGCTGAACAGGATGATCGAACTGAGCACTTGCTGGGCGGTGACCGATTCGCTGAGACCGTCAGCGGTTTTCAAACCCATCATCTCGACGCCGTCCTGGACCGACGGATAGACGATCCAGGGTTGCCGACCGACTTCCGCCGTGATCCATCCGGCCTGGTTCGCCGTCATCGCCGCGATGGGCATGAAGACGACCGCCCACAGCAACCAACGTTTTTCGATCAACGTGCCACGGTACCAAAACCAACACGCCAACCCGGCCACGCCGATCATCAGCGTGCCCAAGCCGACCATCAAATGAAACATCTGAAACGGCAACCACACCGGCGGACGTTCGTCTTCGGGAATTTGGTCCATCCCCGGAACCGGTTTCGTCGGATCGTTGTAAACCATCAGGCTAAGCAGATACGGCACCTTCACACCGAACTTCACTGTTTCATTTTCCGCATCCGGCCATCCGAACAGGGTCAGTCCCGTCGGCTGGTCGCTGGTGTGAAAGTGGGCCTCCATCGCAGCCAATTTCGCAGGCTGAGTTTCCACCAATTTTTGTGCGGAATCATGACCTGTGATCGCCGACAGCAATGTGAAGGCGAGCGCCGTTGGCAGCGCGATCGATAGGCAACGCTTAGCGACGTCATGATGGCGATTGCGAAGCAGGTAATACGAACAAACCGATGCCACAAAGAACGCACCCAAAACAAACGCGCCCATCAAAGTGTGCGTCAATCGGTCGACCGAGGACGGGTTCAGTACCATCCCCCAAAAACTGGTGACCTCGGCCCGCGGCATCATTTCGCCCTGCACGTCCTGCCAAACAATGTGGTATCCAGCGGGCGTTTGTTGCCAACTGTTGGCGATCACAATCCAAACGGCACTGAACATCGAACCGAGCGACACCATCAGCGTGCTGAATAGATGCATCTTTGGCCCAACGCGGTCCCATCCAAACACCAGCACCGCTAGAAACCCGCTCTCCAGAAAGAACGCAAAGATGCCTTCCGCCGCCAGCGCCGAACCGAACACGTCACCAACGAATCGCGAATAGGCAGCCCAGTTGGTTCCGAACTCGAACTCCATCACGATGCCGGTGGCCACTCCCATCGCGAAGTTGACCGCGAACACTCGCGTCCAGAACCTTGCCGCGGCTTCCCAGGCTGGGTTCCGAGTCCGATAGTACGCCAGTTCGCAAAGGAACAACTGCAGTCCCAATCCGATCGACAAGGGCGGGAACAGATAGTGGAACATGATCGTTCCAGCGAACTGCAGCCGACTGAGTATTTCGACATCCATCGTGTTCCCGCTCTCCTGCGATATTTCGCGATTGGTTGGTTTGATCAGCCGCGATCGAAATCAATTCTTCGGCTTGCTGAAACGCAGCAGATAGTTCTCTTCAAAGGCGTCCACTTGGACTTCATCGATGAACGTGAATCCTGCCGCAACGACCTCGCTCTGGAACACTTCCTTGCCAGCACGAACGTGGCCGATCAGAAACTCGCGTGACTGACCTGGGATCCGATTGAAATCAATCATGATCAATCGCCCACCCGGTTTCAGTGCACGGTAGATCGATGCCAGCGACTTGGCCGGTTGCTCGAAGTGGTGATAGGTATCGCAGATGAAAACCATATCCACGGACTCCGGCGGCAAACGGATCGAGACGTCGGTCCCCAGCACCGTCGTCAGGTTTTCGATCCCATCGTCGGTGGCCCGCTTGGCGATGTGTTGCAAAAATTTCGGTGCGATGTCGACGCTATAGACCCAACCGTCCCAGCCGGTCGTCTTGGCGAACAGTTGGCTATAGAAACCGGTACCCGCACCCACGTCGGCGATCCTTTCGCCCGGCTTGATCTCACATGCCTTCAAAACTTGCTTACGAGCGACATAGACTTCGCGGCTTTCCACCTCGAACCGTTCCAGCCATTCGTCAACGTTCAATTCGGGGTCTTTAAATTTGTCATTGATCCCCGCCGGCAACGTGACTTGGGCGGGTTCGGCAACAGCAGTGTCTTGCGCATCGATCTGTGAACTTGTCAGAAGCGTGAACGCAAGCACGGCGAAAACGGTACAGGAAACCTTGGGAAGATACATGAACTAACCATCCAATTTTGGGGTTTGAAACTCGGAAATGAATCGCTTGTCGATCCACGTTTTAAGATGCCAGCACCAACGGGCATGGACCGTGATCGGACCGTACTGCAGCAGTGCTTTGCCGTCGCCGGTGTTCAGCAGCTTCAGGAAGTCTGACTGCGGCTGGAAAGTCTTCATCGTTCCACCCGACAAGAACGATCGCAAGTTATGCCACAGGATTGGACATTGCCTGACGGCGTAGACACCCGCTTTGGGGGATGGGGACTGCAGGATCGTGCCCGCATCACCGACGGCGAAGACGCGCCGATCGGACAGGGATTGCAGTGTGCCCGAAGTCGCGATGAAGCCACGATCATCGGTCTGTAGCGACAGCTTTCCCAGCACCTTGGGAGCCGCCGCCCCGGTGGCCCAGATCACGACATCGGTGTCGAATCGACGACCATCTTCGGTCGTGATCGATGCGTCTGTGACCTGCGTTACTGGCGACCCGTGCGTGACCGAAATGTTTCGCGATTTCAATAACCGCTGAATTTTTCTCACGCTGCGTGGCTTCATCCCGCCGGCCACCGTGTCGCTGCTGGTAAAGATCGCGATGGAAAACTTGCGGCTCTGTTCTCGCTTTTCGAATTGCTGATGCAAACACAAAGCGATCTCGACACTGGCGACGCCGCCGCCAACGATGGCGACCTTCAACGGTCCCTCGCCGCAATCGCCCACGACGTCGATCCGTTGTTCAAGCCGCTGTAGAAACGTTTGCATCGGTTTGATCGGGACCAACGACTTCGCAGAATCGTGCAATTCCCAACCTGCGGGCATCGAACCGACACCGATCGATAGCGCGTCGAAGGCGATGGAGTCGTGGTCCGCAAAATGAAGCTTGCCGGTCGGCAGATCCAAACCATTGGTTTCCGCAAGCACCAATTTCGCCCCCGCTCGATCGCACAACGCGGCCAAGTCGATCCGCATTTGATCCTGGCGGAACTGCCACCCCAACGTTCCTGGCAACATTCCCGAATAGGTCGCGCCGGGAAACCTGCTGACGCATGTCAACGTGCAATCTTCGATCGGATCGTCAATCCATTGATGGACGATGTGTGCATTGGTGTGACCGATGCCCAACAGTACGATGTTCTTGGTCGCCACTACCGCGTCACCTGTTCGTCATGGACGCAAACAAAGCTTGAACGAAGGGATGATCCTTCGCGGTCGCCCCTGGCGGGGACAAGGATCGATTCTCCCAGCCAGAGAATGTCACGTTAATGTAGGCCAACCGACGATCGGAAACAGTTGCGGCAGATCATCGCAGCCGGCGGTGATGGCGAACGAGTTCATTTTTGTGTCGATTCTAGATTGGCCGATTTCATGATCGCCAACCATTTCATCTGAGTTTCCTGGGTCGGTTGGTCCACCTTCAACGTGTACGCCAAGCGATGCACGTCCTGTTGGCCTTGGAAGAGCCGGATCAGTTGGTGACGTTTGGCAAAATCGGGAAGCTCGGGCAGTTCCAGAGCGACGATCACCGAGTCGTCCTGGGTGTCGAGAATCTGATACTTCATGTTTGGGTTTGCCGCCAAGACTTGTGCAATCATGCTCTCGGCAATCTCCATCATCGTTCCCATCCCGGCAGCATCCATGATCCGCTGGACTTCGACCTGTTCGGTCCAATTGGAAATCATTTCACCAGGCAAGTAGTAAAGCGCTGTGATTTGTCGGTTCGCTTTGTTACGGCTGCCACACCGCCAACCACGGCCGTCCAAATCAACGGTGACGATTTCTTTGGGTTGGAACATCGCTTCGGTGGCACCGCGCAAATCGATGACCTCGTGCAATCGCCCCTCTTGAAAATCGATCCCGTAAAACGCATAGACGCGGCGTTGCCGACTTTCGCCCAATTCGATCACTTGGTCGGGGTCGCCCAACAATCCGATCACGGTTTCGGGAGGCATACCGACGGTGAACACGCTTAGCGATTCAAACTTTTTGAACAGCACGGTCATTCCTTGGGCGGCGCCCGAGTGGTTCGGATCGATCTTCCCTGCGACCCGCAGTTGCGTCCAAGCCAGCGGATAGTTTCCGATTTGGTACAGCGCCATCGCGTAGTTGGCGCGTGCGGCGACGTCCAATGGGTTCGCATTGGCGGCGGATTCCAGTTGCGGAAGGCTTTGCGCGATCGCAGCGATATCGACAACCGGTTGGACGATTGGTTGATGCCCCATCAATTCCAAATGGGGGATGGCTTTTGGCTTCCTGACCTCGGCTTCGGACTTCATCGCCACTGAATCGGCAGCGTCGGAAGGCGCCAATTTTCCCACATCATCCAGTCGCGTCAGCTTGAAACCGTCCCCATCCCAAAACGCCATCACTTCGCCGGTTTCGCGGTCGGTGGTGTGATAAAAACCATAGCACTGGTTCACATCGACCTGGGCGCGTTCAGCATGCACCTTGGCCCGCTGGGATCCGAAGGTTTCGGTGGCGGGACCGAACGTGGCATCTTGGTTCAGCACGTCGATCCCGCTCTGCGAGATCTCGTTCAGGCGGATAATGTCGCTGAGCATTCCGGGTCGGAGTTCGGGTGGGAAATCGGGCGGCAGGCTGAAATATTCCGACGCGGCCAAGTAGTCTTCCTTTTCCAGCAGTCGGAAAACATCGTTCAAGGTGTCGATCAATGCGGATTTGGTCGGCTGGGCCTTGGTCGGTTCGGCTTCCGTCGTGGACTCCGGCGTATCGGCGGCCTGCTGGGCCCAACAGGTTGGGGCCAGATTCGCCTGCATTCCAAGTGCCCCCGCCAAAGCGAAAACCAGGGCCGGAAACAAAGGCCGTTGAACACGGATCGACATGGTTTTTCTTTCTACGAAAGCGGGTTGGTTTTCGAGCAGCCCGACGCGTGACGGACCGTTGGAACGATAACGGGCGTCGTGGATTTCGCCAGAAATCATTGCAGGTGAACGAATTCTAGCGAATCCCACTCCAACGACCGCCACGGATCGTTCCGACGGTCCTAAAAGCAGCCGAAATGACAAAACGCAGAAAATGGTGTCAGACGTTTGCGTTCATCTAGGTGAGATACCCTAGAACAGTCTGTGAACACGCCACGATGAGGGGAGACCCCGATGATGACCGCCACCAAGTGTCCGCCCAGCGACCGACTGAAAGATTTCACGCTGGGCAGATTGCCGGATCACGACAGCGATGAATTGTTGGTCCATTTGGCTGATTGCTCGAAGTGCCAAAACGAACTGGATGGCTTCGATTCAGAAGACGATTCGTTGGTCGATGCGCTGCGAGATGGCGATGCGGCATCCCCATGGAATATCGAACCGGACTGCCAATTGGCGGTGGATCGTGCCATCCATGCGATCGGGAGCACCGGATCGCTGGACCACGCCGCCACGATCGGCGAATACGAGATCATCCGGCCGCTGGGCCGTGGCGGGATGGGCAACGTTTATCTGGCCCGACATACCAAATTGGGGCGTCAGGTGGCACTGAAAGTCTTGGCCCAACATCGGCTTGCCGATGCTCGCATGCGAGAACGGTTCGAGGGCGAAATGCGGGCGGTCGGTCGACTGAGCCATCCGGGCGTTGTCACCGCCCACGATGCTCGCGACATCGACGGAACCGCCGTCTTGGTGACCGAGTACATCGATGGACTGGATCTGGGGCAATTGATCGCTCGCACCGGTCCGATCGATACAGCCGATGCTTGCGAGATCGTCCGCCAGGTGGCGGTGGCGCTGCAGTACACCAGCGACCAAGGGTTCGTGCACCGCGATGTCAAACCGTCCAACGTGATGCTCGGTCGGGGCGGCGAAGTCAAACTATTGGATCTAGGACTGGCCCGGTTACAAGATCGTTCGCCAGAGCACGCGGAACTGACCGCGACCGGGCACGCGATGGGAACAGCCGACTACATCGCACCGGAACAAGTATCCGACAGCCGCCAGGTCGACGTGCGAGCCGACATCTACGCGTTGGGTTGTACCCTGTTCAAACTGCTGACCGGATCGGCTCCTTTCGTCGGTCCCGAATACGGCACCGTTTTCGCCAAGATGACCGCCCATGTATCAGCCGATCCACCTGCCCTGAGCGATCAGATTGCATCCGCACCGGCCGATCTGGTCAAACTGGTCGCGTCGATGCTGGCCAAAGATCCCGCGTCCCGCCCGCAAACACCCGACGCGGTCGCCCGGGCATTGGCCACGTTGGCTGGCGGGTCGAACCTGCCGGCGTTGATCGGGCAAGCGATCACGCTTTCGCCAACGGACGAAAAAGCAAGAACGACCCATCCTGCCAAGCCTAGAACCAAGTCATGGTGGCGACGCACCGTACCGATGCCGTTTGCGATCGGAGCCGGCTTCCTGGGACTGATCATCGGTCTTTTCGGCGGCATGTTCGGCGGTACCCTGATCCGCGTCAAACATCCCGACGGAACGGTGGTGACGATGGAGGCACCCGAAGGCAGCGAAATCAGCATTCAACCGAAACCATCGGTTCCACCTGGCGACGATCCGCAGGTGACCGGTATCGAAGAACATCAGCATGACAAAACGGTTGCGGTGGCGCCGCCTGTTGAGGCACCCGAGAACGTGTTCTTGATGCTTGGCATCCTGGCGACCGATGAACAAGCCCAGTCGCACATGGAACAACATGGGTTCCATCCGACCGCTGCGCCGGCACCAGACTCACGTTTTCATTGGGTGCGTGTCGATGATCCCGACATCGCTGTTCCCGCAGGAGCCGAGGCAGACGGCATTCGATACGGATTGATCGATACATCCAAGTCGATCATGTTCGCCGATGGCACCCTGCGTCGCGAGATCGAAACGATTCAAAGCCGCGGCACCGAACGGCTGGAACTAAGACTGACGGAGGAAGCCGGAAACAGGATGAAAGCGCTGACCGGTGCCAACCTTCGCCGCAGGCTGGCGATCATGGTCAACGGCAGCATTCGCATGGCTCCCATCATTCAAAGCCAAGTTGGCCGCGACCTTGTCATCACCGGGAAGTTCACACAGCAGGAAGTCCAGTACTTGATGGACAGCCTCAGCAGCGGACTGGTGAATCCCGTTAAACCTGCGGGCACACCGACTGCGATTTCAAACGCCCAAGTTGCGCCCAAACCGAACGTCGCACCGGACGATCAGCAACGATTCCAAGGGGTTTGGAGATCTTCCGCCAGCAAACTTTTCTGCTTCGACGGTAACCGGGTCTATCTCCTCAATTCCACCCCTGCATTTGATTTCGGGAAATTCGAATTGCAAGGCGATGCCGAAAAACAAATCAAATTGAATTTTGATCATCGGAGTCCCTTCAAGGAAAAAGCACTTAAGGACAAGGCCTTTGCAGGAACCTATCGTTTCCTGGCCGATGATCTAGTTCAGTTACTGATGGTCCGGCCATCATTGATAGGATCGGATCCCGATAACTTTGATGATCATTTGACTGATCCACAGGAACTGTTGCTCCTAAAACGCCTCGGCGATCTGCCGGTCGATGAGCAGGAAGTGGAAAAGATCATCGCATCAGCCCCCATCAGAAAGCTTGATTCGGGCCAACGTGAAGCGACGTTACGAGCGCTACTGCACCTGGCCGAATTGAAATCGATCGGATTGGAAAGCTACTTGATCCTGCACCAGCGAGATTTTGAAGCTGCATCACCGTCGTCCGATCAGCGAAACCTGAAGATGATTGGACTAGCGTTCCATAATTTTCATTCTGCGCACAAACAGTTTCCTGCGTCTGTATCCATCGAACGGGTAGGGACACACGGAGTCAAGAAGGATGACAAGATCTATCCCTTTTCGTGGCGCGTCGCGATCTTGCCGTTCATTGAGGAAGCCGATCTGTTTCAACAGTATCGGTTCAATGAACCATGGGACAGCGAATCCAATTTGAAGCTGATCGACAAGATGCCAGCGGTCTACGGCGATCCGTCGGCCGATCCGGATTTACCCACCGGGCACACGAGCTATCAAGGCATTGCCGACGGCAGCGGCGCGATGGGGCAAGACACAGGCACCAAGATCCGTGACATCCGTGACGGCCTGTCGAACACCATCCTGGTGATGAAAGCCGAATCGTCGGTTCCGTGGACCAAACCGGCCGACCTGACGGAAATTGCGGAGATGAAGGACGCCGATTCGATCACGTACTTGCTTGCCCACGGATGGGTGCAGACGATGAAGCCGGTCGATGTCGAGAAGCTGCAAAAGTTGATCACCAAAGACGGCGGCGAAGTGATCGCGGCACCGTAGCTGGACAGTGTCGTAGGCCGGAACAAGGAGCGGAGCGACGCAGATCCGGCAAGCGAGCAAATTCCGCCTACCCCCGAAACATGCCGGAACAGCGCTGCGCTTGTTTCGGCCTACGGGTTGGTTGCGGGCCGGACTTAACCTGGTGGCCAGGTCATTTTTCGGCCGCCCATGACGTGGAAGTGCAAATGGGGGACTTCCTGACCACCATCGTCGCCACAGTTGCACACCAACCGATAGCCACCTTCCAAACCTTCGGCGGCGGCGACCTGGGATGCCACGATGATGCAGCGTCCGACGATGGCTTCGTCCGCTTCGGTCAGATCGGCCAGCGACACGATTTCCTTCTTGGGAATCACCAAAAAGTGCGTCGGCGCTTTGGGGCTGATGTCACGAAAGGCCAAACACACGTCGTCTTCGTGCAGGATTTCGGCGGGAATTTCTCGGTCGATGATTTTGGTAAAAATCGATGGCATCGCTAGTTTTCGACTCGATAGGGTTGCAGGTTCAGAAGCTCGATCGGATTATCCTATCCGACACGTCGTTATACTGCGTTGCCGGTTTGCGTCCGCATCTTCCCCGACTCGGGACTTTCACATTGAAAATTTTGATCACCGGCGTCTGCGGTTTCGTCGGATCCTGCATCGCTCGCTACTGGCTATCGGCCCATTCGGACGCAGAAATCTATGGTATCGACAATCTGGCTCGCAACGGCAGCGAAACCAATCGCCAGGATCTGATCGATCGCGGTGTGCGGCTGATCCATGGTGACGTTCGGATGCGCAGCGATCTGGAATCGATCGGGCCGGTCGACTGGGTCATCGATGGATCGGCACTGCCCAGCGTGCTGGCCGGCGTTGGCGAATCCTATTCCAGTCGCCAATCGGTCGAACACAACCTGTTGGGGACGCTGAATCTGTTGGAATTTTGTCACCAGCACCGTTCCGGTTTCGTCTTGCTAAGCACCAGCCGGGTGTACTCCATCGATCCCCTGACGCGGTTACCACTGGACGTCGACGACGAGGGGTTCGTTGTGGCGGCAGACCGGTTGGACGGCTCGATCACGGGAATATCGCCTCGAGGCATCAGCGAATCGTTCGCCACCTCTGCACCGGTATCGTTGTACGGTGCGACCAAGTTGGCATCGGAAACGATGGCACTGGAATACGGATTGGCATTCGATTTCCCGGTTTGGATCAACCGCTGTGGAGTGATCGGAGGTGCGGGTCAATTTGGGCGGTCCGATCAGGGCATCTTTACTTACTGGGTCCACAGTCACCGTCGCCGTCGGCCGCTTCGTTACCTGGGCTTCGGTGGCAGCGGGCATCAGGTCCGCGACTGTTTGCATCCCCAGGATTTGGCACGGCTGATCGATCGTCAAATCACCACCGGCGGCAGCGACCAGCCATCGCGAGTCAACGTCAGCGGTGGGACCGCATCGGCCATGTCGCTGAAACAACTGACACGTTGGTGCGACGATCGATTCGGTGTCCATCCGGTTCAGCCCAGCGACCAAATTCGGAAGTTTGATTTACCGTGGGTTGTACTGGATTCTTCGCTAGCCGAATCGGTCTGGGGATGGCAACCAGAGATTCCGGTGGCATCGATTCTGGACGAGATCGCCGATCACGCCGAGCATCACCCGAATTGGCTGGAGCTGTCACGATGACCGGGATGGACCCGCAACCATCATCGCCGCGTCGGGTTTCGTGGCGATGGGTATGGTTGCCGATCATCGTATTTGGACTGCTACGTTTGCCGACGGTGGTCCATTCGCCGGGGATGCAGGACGAACAGTGGTTTGCGGTGCCCGGGTGGACCGTATGGAATGAAGGTGTTCCGCGGATCCCTTATGTTCCCACGCGAAATCGCGACACGCTGTTCCAAGACGCCGACCAATGTTTGATGGCGTTGCCACCGGCCCTGTTCTATGTCCAGGCACCGTTTCATGCGATCTTTCCACCGGGGTACGCGACCAGTCGTGCACCATTGTTCCTGGCCGCGTTGCTGACGATCGCGATCACGTTTGGGTTGGCCCAGTCGCTCGGTGCGTCAACGGCATCGGCAACACTGGTGGCCACCCTGATGGCGATGTGCCGTCCGCTGATGTTCACCGGCACCACGGTCCGGCCCGACCTATTGTCGGCAGTGTGCGGGTGGATCTGTTTGCTGCTGTTGTGGCGACACCTGCGCAGCGGCCAACTTTCACCGCTGGTGGCCGGCGGGTTTGTGTGTGGGCTGGGCGGATTGTTTCATCCCTTCGCGTTGGTGTTTGCAATCCAGGCGGGCGCTGTGATCCTGATGGCCCGGTCGACGATCGCATTGAAACTAAAACGGTGGTCCATCTTTGGGGTCGCCTGCTTGGCGGCGGTCGCAATGTGGCTGCCATTGATCGTGAAGTACCCCAACGAGTTCCGCAGCCAGTTCTTTGCCAACGTCCTGGACCGGGCCGGACCGGGATTGCCAGCTCGCTTGATCTGGCCGTGGCCGGCGCTTCGACATCACGCCCAACTTGTCTATGAATTTGCCGGCGGATGGCAGATGGCGTTCTTTGCAATCGCCTTGGTCGCAGCATCCGTGATGGCGTTTGGCGGGCGACCGCGACGTGAATCGTGGGGATTGTTGGCGATGCTAGGCAGCAGTGTATTCCTGACTGCCGTGGTCGCGGGAATCCATCCCACCAAGGGCTACTGGATCTATCCCTGCGTTTGGATCTTAGCCGGATTGGCGATCGCGATCGATCGTTTTCGCAGCAAACCGGCGATGGTCATCGCCGCCGGACTGATGATCGCATGGATGTTGCCCGGCGGCGGACTACGAACAACCGGTCTGTACTGGACGCATTGGGGCGACGCGAAATTCCATGGTCCCAAATTCATCCACGGTGTGTTGGACGAACTGCCAACCGAAGGACTGTTCTTGGCGGACCTTTCTTATGTTTACGATGTCTACCTCAGTGGCCGCGACACCATGTTGTGCCAAGAGCGTGAACTTTATTGGGGCGATCGAGACTTGAAATACGAAGCAATCCTGTTGGCCTGGGAAGGCGAAGACGCCGGCTGGGCGGACCAGTACGACGCCGTGCTGTCAAAGACGTACGGGTCACGCGAACTGCCCCAAACCTGTTTCGTCGATGTATTCGTCCCCCGTTCGCCGACCGACCGATCCGGCGGTGACCAGCCGGAAACAAGCGTGGCCGAGGACAGTGATCATGAGTGAATCCGCGTCCCCGTCGTCAACCGATTTGCCGACGAAATTTGCCCCACAGTTGTCATTGGTGCTGCCGGCGTACAACGAACAGAACAACATCGGTCCCTGCATCGATGACTTGATCGAATGTCTGGTCGTCCAGCACGGACTGCGGACAGAGATCATCATCGTCAATGACAACAGCAGCGATGGTACCGAAGGTGAGGTCATCGACCGGATCAATCGCTGGCCCGATTCGGTGCGTTTGATTCGTCGACACCCGCCGGGCGGATTCGGTCGTGCCATCCGTACGGGGCTGGAATATGCCACCGGCGACGTGGTGGTGATCTACATGGCCGATCGATCGGACCACCCCGAAGACGCCTACCGGTACTACCAAAAGATCCAAGAAGGATACGACTGTGTGTTCGGTTCGCGGTTTATCCAAGGCGCCAAAGTCCATCGATACCCGCCGCTGAAATTGTGGGTGAACCGAATCGTCAACAAGTCGATCCAGTGGATGTTTTGGACCGACATGAACGACCTAACCAATGCGTTCAAAGCCTATCGCCGCGATGTGGTGAAAACCTGTGGTCCGTACAAGGCTTGCCATTTCAACATCACGCTTGAAATGTCGCTAAGTGCATTGATCGGCGGATACACGATCGCCGAGATCCCGATCGGCTGGGAAGGCCGGACGTGGGGATCGACCAACCTGCGGATGCGCGAGATGGGACGACGCTATCTGTGCACGCTGTTGATGCTGTTCTTTCAGCGGATTCTGATGAGCGACGATGTCCAATCCGAACGGTTCGGCCGCACCACCTTGGCAACCGAAATTCAGGGCGACCAGTCCAGCAGCGACGGATGAGGATGGATCGGCGTTAGTTCCAAGGACAGTTTCATCGGGCTAGCCGCATCCGCGAGCCCCGCCGCGCCGAGTTTATCGATCAACGTCATCGTCGGCCCGACTTGCAACACCATCGGCATCGATTGCACGTTCGATTGCCATTGTTGGTAGGACTGTTTGACTTCGGGCGGGGACGCCGATCGCCATCGCAAACAGGCGGCCAACTGCGCTAGTCGCGGCCGGGACGTATCCGATGTGATCGCGTCGACGACCGTGATCGCATCGGCACGATGCGGCGACGATAACAACCAGCTAGCGGCGACCAACCGCACGGCCGGTGATGGGTCGTTCAGCCTGCCTTTGGCGGCGCTGATCAGGTCGGCGGACGCCGACCCGTTCTGCCAAGCGATCGGAAGCCAGGCGATCACCAGCGGTGGCAAGGGCCGCGCGTCCAACTGGGAAACCAATTCCAACGCGATCTGCCCACGCGACGTCCGTCTAGCCGCTTCGGCCCCCATCATCGTCAACCACTGTTGCCGCCACACCGGTGGCCGCTGCTTCAGGACCTCGGGAAGTGCTTTGAGACTTTCGGCGAACCGGCCCGCAAAGAAATCCGAGACCGCTTCCGACTGATGACTGGACACATCGCCCGGTTGAATCCAAATCACTCGCGACGCCGCTACGATCGTTTCGACTTCATCACCGGCGACAATCAAACGTAGTTGGGTGGCATCCAAATCGACGACCTCGCCGTCCGTCTTTGCGATCGGCTGTGGATACCAATCGCTGGACGTCGAAGTCCGCGGTGTGGGTTGCAGCCAAACTCGGTCGGGGGTCTGAGCCGAGACTTGGCTCACCGATGCGACTGTCAAAGCGATGCAGACGACGAACCGAGTCCATCGGGAGTATTGCGACGATGGAATCATGGAGGGGTAGCCGTTTGTAGCCGCCGGATATCGACGTATTGATATTGTCCACCGTTCATGGCGGCCAGATCGCGCAGGAAGCTGTCCGAGGGAGCCACCGCGTCGCCACCGAACTCGATCGCGTGGATGGTCGTTCCGGCCTGCTGAGCGCGTGATTGGATCTGGCGTAGTTCGGATTCAGACAACCTGGGAATACGAGCATCGGTCAGAAAAAAGATCACATCGGGTGACAATCGCAGGGCCATCTTGATCGCCGTCTCGTGTTCGGTACCGCCGAACGCGGTCACCGATCGGATGTATTGCTGGGCCAATGTCAGGTTGGGTCCATCGCCGGCCATCATCTGGATGGGCATACCGGCGATCCGAAACGGGGTGGGTTTCTCGTTATAGAAGATCAGTTGAAAACGCTGCTTGTCGGTTAGAGTTTGCAGGCTGCGGATCAGTTCGTTTTTGGCAGCACGAAGCGGTTTTCCGCCAAATCCATTCATGCTGTCGCTGCGGTCAAACACGTACACAAACCGCGAACCGCTTCCCGAGACGCCGAACACCATTGTCGTCGCCTGGCCTGCATCGCCCGCCGTTGACCGACCGCGTCCATCGCCAAATGCGTCGCCATCTAACTGGGTTTCGCCGGCCAATCCGGTGGCCGAGTGGGGCATCGGAGTGGATTGCATCGATTTTAAAATGCCATCCAAGTCGATCGGCGGCGAAAGATCCGCCGGCGGTGCAGCGGCGGCCGCTGCCACCGATGATTGTTGATCCGACGGCGTTTCGGTTTCCGATACCGGTGGTTCCGCTTCGCGATAGAAGTCTCGATCGGGCATCCGATGAACCAGCGCGATTCCAACTCTGCGGTCCTCGGTTTCCCCGCTACCGCCCGGTTTACGGGTCCAGATCAAACCAATCCCGGTCAGCAGAACGATGTGAAAAACCAACGACATCAGCAGCGCCGGCCAGGCCTTCGCGGCCGGTTCCAGATCGATTGGCGCGGGTGCAGCGTCGTTCATCAAGGTTCGCAGGTGGGGGGGGAATGACGAAGGAAAGCAGAGGTTTCGCAGCGATAAAGCCGGACAAGCAGCCAAATCGGATAAATGCGCCGCTTCTCAGACTGTCCTCCGCCAAGTAGCCTAGTGCCAAATTGATTCTAGACCCAATTCGTCCCCCCCGCGGGGACGTAAGCCCGGAGAAAGCCGCCGTGACAACCGCTCGTTATCTGTTTACCAGTGAATCGGTCAGCATGGGACACCCTGATAAGCTAGCCGACCGAATCTCTGATGGGATTCTGGACGCACTGCTGGCCGAGGATCCCAACAGCCGTGTGGCATGCGAAACCATGGTCACCACCGGGATCGCGATCGTTGCGGGCGAAATCTCTACCAAGGCCAAGATCAACTACAGCGATGTCGTTCGCAGCGTCATCAACGAAGTCGGCTATACCGACGACCAGATGGGCATCTGTGGTGACACCTGTTCGGTGATGATTTCGTTGGACACGCAAAGTCCCGACATCGCCCAAGGCGTCAATTCGGACGATTCGTCCGGCAAAGACATCGGTGCCGGCGACCAAGGACTGATGTTCGGGTACGCCTGCAAAGACACTCCGGAACTGATGCCTCTGCCGATCGCGCTGTCGCACCGCATCATCAATCGAATCACCGAAGCTCGATTCAACAAAGAAGTCGATTGGCTGCGTCCGGATAACAAGGCTCAAGTCACCGTCGAATACGAAGGCAACACGCCCGTCCGTATCGACACCGTCGTCGTCAGCGCTCAACACAGCCCAGACGTGACGAACGAAGAAATCCAGAAGTTCATCAAAGAGAAAATCGTCCTTCCGGAATTGCCAGCCGATTTGGTCAAAGGCGACATCAAGTACCACATCAACCCGACCGGCAAGTTCGTCGTCGGTGGCCCACACGGCGACTGTGGCCTGACCGGACGAAAGATCATCGTCGACACGTACGGCGGTTGGGGTCGTCACGGTGGTGGCGCATTCAGCGGCAAGGACAGCACCAAGGTGGACCGTTCGGCCGCCTACATGGCCCGCTACGTCGCCAAGAACATCGTTGCATCGGGATTGGCCGAGCGATGTGAAGTCCAACTGGCTTATGCGATCGGCGTTACCGAACCGGTCAGCGTTCACGTTGATACCGAAGGAACCGGCAAGATCGACGACGCTCAACTTTGCGAACTGGTCCGCAAACACTTCCCGCTGACGCCCGCCGGGATCATCGATCACCTGCAACTGCGTCGCCCGGTGTTCAAAGAAACCAGCGCGGGTGGCCACTTCGGCCGCGAAGGCGACGGTTTCACCTGGGAAAAGACCGACAAGGCCGAGGCCTTGGCCGCAGCCGCTGGTGCCACCGCATCGGCGTAGTTTTGTTTCGATCCCAAGGGTAAGGAACCAACGGCGAACGAACTTGCCCCACCAGGTTCGTCGTGGACACCCGTGATCACCCCCGGTGATCACGGTGAAAGGAATGGCATCGGTGAAGCTGCTTTGGACAACCGATCCTCACTTTGACCACGCCACCGCTTCGGCATGGCAAACCTGGATCGATCAGATCGCGACCGCTGAAGTCGATGGTTTGATCGTCACCGGTGACGTGACCGAAGCCGACGACCTGGTTGCACGGCTTCGACAGATCGCCGATCGAACCGGGCGGCAGGTCTACGTGGTGCTGGGCAACCACGATTTCTATGGTGGGTCGATCGCCCACACCCGTCGCATGATGGTCAATCTGGCCCGCGAAGACGACCGAATCACCTACCTGACCGACTGTGATCCGATCCCGATCGATCCCGATGTATTCTTGGTCGGCGAAGACGGATGGGGCGATGCCACCATCGGCGACTTCGACGCATCCCCGATTCGACTGCATGATTTTTCGCGAATCACGGACTTCGCCGACATGCCGGCGATTCATTGGCGCAAGCAACTGACGCAACTTGGCCGCGAATCAGCGGATCGCTTGTCGGTCAAGCTAGACGGGCTGCCGAGGACATGTCGCGCCGTCCTGGTCGCGACGCATGTGCCACCCTTTCGCGAAGCCTGTTGGTACGAAGGTCAAACGACCAACGACGACTGGGCACCGTTCTTTGTTTGTGGGCAAGTGGGCGACGCGCTGCAGCGTTTTGCCAACCAACGACCTGCGGTTCAAGTCACCGTCATCTGTGGGCACACCCATCACGGTGGGCTGGCCAAGATGTCCGACAACTTGGTCGTCCGAACCGGATCATCGGTCTATGGATCACCGGGTGTCGAAGCACAGATCCAGTTCGACGGATCCGCCGCGATCCCGGATCGGATTCGTTTGCAGCCGGAGTGACCAGCCCGGATATCCCGACGCGATTGAACGCGCGGTGGAATCTTTGTCGTGGGCGGCGCTCTCGTCCCGGCTGGGTCGGCGAACTCGTCATGCTGTGCGGGCAGCGGTTTCGAATTCACCCCGGGACGTGAGCGCTAGCACACGTCGCTGTTGCTGGATTGGACGTCCTTCGGATCGTGCGGAAAAAGGTGTCCGATCACCGGGAACCGACCCTTGGAGTGCTTTGCATCCAAGGGGCCGGACACTTATTTTCCGCTCGTTCGTTAGCGAAGCGTGCTATTGGTCTGAGCCGCCAGTTGCAGGTGTCCAAACAGAGTTTGTTCGCGACGCACCAGATAGAACTTCGCTCGTGGTCCACGCTGCATATCAGGATGTTCCAAGATGCCCGCCAGATCCTTCATCGTCGCCGTTTGCCAGCCATGGATTCCCAACAGCACATCGCCGGGGATCATGCCCTGTTTGTCGGCCGGTGATCCGGGACGCACCTTGGTGATGTACAGCCCGCCGCGATAAGGCGTCTTCATTCGCTGGTTCAGACGACGCATCGTGGCTTCGGCGACTGGCTTGGCCTGGATACCGACAACGGACCACGCGGATTCGGCGACCGATTGCTGTTCGCCACCGGCGTGTTCACCAAGGACAGCCAAGTCGAATCGCTGACCCGATCGCTCGATGCTGATTTGCAGCGGCGTTCCGGGTGTCGTGTCGAGCATCGCCAAAGCGAAATCGAGTCGATTATTGATGGGCTGCGAGCCAACGCGGACCACGCGGTCTCCTGGCTTCAGACCCTCTCGTGCGGCTGGACTGCTAGCGGAAACATTGGCGATGGTAACACCGTCACCGTCGCGCGGTCCGCCGCTGGCTCGCAAACCCGTCAATAGACGACTCTCGTTGTGTTGTTCAATCATGTCCGTGACGACCTCGATAACTTGGTCGATCGGAATCGCAAATGCGATCTGCTGTGCACCGACACGAACGGCGACGTTGACGCCGATCATTTCGCCGGCAATGTTCAACAGTGGACCGCCCGAATTGCCTGGGTTGATCCCGGCACTGATCTGGATCAGATCGTGATACTCTTGGGTCTCGTTGACCGGTACATCACGGTGCAAAGCGCTGATGATCCCTTGGGTGCTGGTATGCACATAACCGTAGGCATTGCCGATCGCGATCACGCTTTCGCCGACCATCAGGTCG
Organism: Rubripirellula lacrimiformis; assembly: GCF_007741535.1. Lineage (NCBI taxonomy): Bacteria > Pseudomonadati > Planctomycetota > Planctomycetia > Pirellulales > Pirellulaceae > Rubripirellula > Rubripirellula lacrimiformis. The sequence continues at coordinate 28,446 of NZ_CP036525.1, read as the reverse complement.
CTGCTGATGCCACGAGGAATCGTTGGCAGCGGTTCGTCGGTGTGGACTTTGATCAGCGCCAAGTCGTTGCGGATGCGAGCCGAAACCATCTCGGCGGTCGTGGTCTCGCCGTTGGCCAAAGTGACTTGGATGTTGTCGACATCCTCGACCACGTGATAGTTGGTGATCACATAACCGCGTGGGTCGATGACCACACCGGTGCCCATTCCGTTGACCTGGCGGAACGAGTCTGGCCCTTGGGCACCCGCCATTCCTGCCGCGGTCGTGCGGACCGTTTTCTGTCCGTGAATGTTCACGACGGCAGGCGATACCCGACGGATCGCGAGGACCGTCGGTGTTTCGCGGATGTCGGAAACTCGTCGCGAAGGCGATTGTCCGGCTGCGGTATCTGGATTGATCAACGAGCCGGCGAAGACGACGGCGGTCATCAAACAGAACGCAGCTCGGGAAACTTGAATATTCAGTCGCATTAGTTCCCGTACCCGAATCATTCGGATGCAAACGTCGGGCGGACTTACGATCGTTCCACCTTTTTCTCAACCGGCATTACCGGTATGGCTGTTTGCATCGGAACAATCCTGCGAGAACCTTGACTGACAAGGGATCACGCCGCAAGGTTTACCACCCTTAACACTTTCGTCCCCAAAGTGGTGTCGGATGGTCCTACCGAGGATGGCTAAGTCGGGGATTCTTCCAAGAATCAGTGGCCGATGATGGCTTCGGGTGCACCGAATACGGGCCGGACGGGAACGGGATGAAACCGAGGCCAAGGGACTTCCGGGGCCTCGCTTTTGCCATGCGAACCGAAAGCGGGGTCCGAGGGGTCCAGCTGCAATGGACCACCATCGAAACAGACCGCATCGGTCGGTTCACCCGTGAACGATTCGTCCAACATCATCGGGTCGAAATCGTCGCTGCCATGAGCCTGGTGTGCCAGCGGAGCGCGATAGGGTCCGAGGCCTACCGATCCATGTTTCCAATGCCCCAGCATGCCGCCTTCGTCGGACGGATCATGGTACCGCTGGCTGGGAACGTTCAACGCCACACAACCCACCTGGCAGCAAAGAAGTGCCAAACAAACCGTAGCGAAGATGCGAGCGTGAAGAGCGTGGGTGGGCATGAAAACATTCGTGGAACAACCGACGCTGCCGTCATGCAATGATGAACGACGGTCCGGATGTTCCAATTTGCCTGTACGAGTATCCCCCCACGTCAGACCGGATATTGTTGTTCAATCGGTCGTCAAAGCCTTTGTCTTGAGCAAATCTTTCCCAGACGGAACAAGCCCCGGAACCGTCCAAGGCGAATTTTGGGCTGTTTTCGTGAAACTTTCCGGGGATATCGCCAAGATTCGTCCCGGACGGGCGAATGGCTGAAATAGCGTGCCCGCCAGAAAAAAACGTCGCTGAACCTTTGCTGATCCGATACCGTGGTCGTTCGCTGTGCCGACCTCATCCACCTTTCGTTGAAAGTTGTCCCTGATCGTGGATCGCCATCCCAACCTCGCCAATCCCAGTGACACGCCAGATCGGCCAGAGATGACCGCGGATGGCCCGGCTGTGGATCGAGCGGAGACCTTGGGAGCGGAGACCTTGGGAGCGGAGACCCTGAGGCCGGAGACCCTGAGGCCGGAGCCCCTGGGAGCGGAGACCCTGGGAGCGGAGACCCTAGGAGCTGCGACTTTGGGAATTGGCGTGGTGGCCACCGGAACGGGCGCGTTCGAAACCGGACTCGGCACGTCTGATCCCGCTGCACTTCTGAACCCGCGGTCGGACGGGGAACCAGCAACCGAGCGGAAAGCGGGTCCGATTCGCCGCTCGCTTCGATGGATACGTTGGTGCGTCACCGGATCGTTCAGCATCGCGTCGTTGATCGTGCTGTTGGCATTGTTGACCGCCATCCCGATCCTACAACTGATCGCGTTTGGCTATCTGTTGTCTGTCAGCGGAGGACTTGCGGGCGGAGCCAAGTTTCGCGATTCGCTGCCGAAGCTTGGCCAAGCCGGTCAGATCGGACTGGCGATGTTGGCTGTGTTCATCGCGGCATTGCCAACCCAATTGATGACGCACTGGGAATCGGTAGCGGCGTTGATCAATCCCGGTTCCAACCAAGCGGCGATGCTGCGAATCGCGGCGATTTCGATGTCGCTTTTGGCGACCGGATACCTGCTGTGGGCTTGGGTTCGCGGTGGCCGTTTGAGGCATTATCTGTGGCCGGAACCGAAACGATTTTTTCGGCAGGCTTGGCGACCATCGACATGGGCATCGGCACCCGACCACCTGTGGGATTTTACGGCGTCGCTGGAATTGCCACGTTACTTTTGGTTGGGTCTGCGTGGTGCTGTGGGAACGTTGATTTGGTTGATCCCGGCAATGATCATCATCGCCGCGTTCCGAAATGGCGAAACCGGGTTGGCCGGATTGGTCGGCTTCGTATCGCTGATGTTGTTGGGCATTGCACTGATGTATTTGCCGATGTTGCAAGCACACTTTGCGGCCGAGAATCGGCTGCGAGCCCTGTTTGAAGTCCGCACAATCCGACGAAATTTTCGACATGCACCCTGGGCATGGTTGGGCGCGATGGTCTGCGGATTGGTGATCCTTCCGATCCCGCTTTACCTGTTGAAGATCGAAGCAACGCCGCGCGAAGTCGTCTGGTTGCCGTGCTTGGTTTTTGTCGCCTTCATCTTGCCAGCTAGAATCGCCGAAGGCTTGGCCCTTCGCCGCGCCCGCCGTCGCCCGCTGCCGACCGGACGTTGGGCCACCATGTCCCGCTGGATGGCGCGGTTGATGCTGGTGCCCGTGGTCGGCATCTATCTGCTGTTCGTCTACGTGTCGCAGTACACCAGTTGGGACGGACTACTAACCTGGGTCCAACAACACGCCATCCTGATCCCCGTCCCCTTCCTAGGCGGGACCTAACGTAGGAAGGCAGGAATGATGGGTAATCAACCTCGCCACCCCACAAATTTTCGGCTCATCCGTCGGAAGGGAGCGCCCGAGGTTTTTGCAGGCATGCTCCGATGTCCGAATGCTTAGTGATGGATGGCGTCCCTATTGAAAACACCCCACCGGCATGGCGAGCATGCCGGTGGGCCACGAAGCACCTTCGGCGCATCGGAGACCAAGCTATTCCTTGGCAAGTTGCTCCTCAGCAGAGCTCGCTTCCGCTTCACTTGGCAAATCAATTCTAACGCATCGAAATGGTCGGCTCAAATTTCGGACATCGGAGCAATTCCTCCGAAAACCTCGTCCCTGGGTACGGCGCACCCTTCCGACGGATGAGCCAAATTTTCTAACCCATCCATTTTCTAATCTCATTGGCCCACGATGCCGGTCCATTCAAATTAGACATCCTGCGATGAGCATCTAAAGTCGTCCGACTGGAGACGACGAATCGGTCATTGGGTTTAAAGATTTGTGGGTTAAAAAATTGCCTCGTCAGCAGAATCGTTGGAAAAGTTCGCCACTTTCCTTTGCGAACCCGCTAGCCTCCGTTGGACCACTCAAATCGCTGCTTAAGCGGATTGAGCTGGCTGAATTTCAAGATACGCTCATACTGCAGCCGTCCAACTAGGATCCCGGGTGCGATGCCAATCTCGTCAGCCAATCGAAGCACAGCGACCCTCGACTTCGTGTTGCTCAGTTCCGCCTCATACGCTTTCGGAATGAGTGTCTCGCGAGCGAAGCGATTCGCCGACTCTTCGCGGGGATCATCCGAGTATCCGACGTCCACATAAGTTTGTTTCTTGCTGTCGTTGAGGATGTGTCCCGCTTCATGAAATAGAGTGAACCAGAAGATGTCATTCATTTTGCCGCGAAGGTTCACTGCAATCATTGCCTTGCTGGGCGAGATCCATCGAGCCGCCCCATTGATCTTGCCACCCTTGATCTCGGGAACCAAGCAAAGAGCAACGCCAGAATCCGCAAACAGTTTAACGAGCTGAGGAACAAACTCAGCAGGCGACGACGTTGTCAGTGACCTAGCTTCCCGGACTGCCTTCGCGAATCGTTGCTTGCTGAACGCTGCAACCTCAATCGACTCAGCCTTCTTTTCCGCGATTCTCAACCAGGTTGCCAAACGACAATCGAGACACGACGCGTCGCTAGATTTTTTGAAAGAGAACTGCCCTTCGCACCAACCATCCTTCCACGCAGCAACGCTCGCGACTCGGAAAAAGCTAAGTGTCTGCTCAAGTAGCACTACTTTGTCTTTAGTTTCTTCAAGGAATCCACGCTCGATCAAATCCTTCGTAGGGACTTGCTTCAACCACTGAATGTCCTTTGCCAATTCCTCGCGAGCCTCTAGTCGGGCTAGTTGTTCCCGGTACTCGGCTTCGAGATTGTTCCAGATTCTCGCAGGAACGTTCGTAACGCGTTCCAGCAGCATCGACGTTTGCTGGGTCAACGGTGCCTTTCCATTGATGATCAAATTCAATGTCTTTGCAGTCAGTCCCGTTCGCTCAGCCAGCTCTCGCTGGTCAATTCCCAGTTGGTCGATCGTCTCCTGCAAGGTCGCTCCTGGCGGAACGGCAAAGTCAGGCTCGTAGCGATATCGATTTGTTTTGGTCGCCATTAGTGATGCAGTTGTGTTTTGTTGGTGGCTGTTTTTCGCTCCGTCACTTTCCGTGGTAATCCCCAATCCCTTCGATCAATACCGCTGTGACCTCCTTTAAGATCAAACCTCCATCATCTTTGAGAGGGAGTGGTTCGTGGTCAGGTGAAAACAGCAGTCGATCCGGGTGGACAAGATCTACCGCAAACTTCCCCTTCAAGTTCCCGGTCAAAGCGTGGCATCTCGCTCCTGGAAGCAAATGCAGGTCTGCCAAAGTCTCCACCGCAGCGAGCTGAGTCATCCGAAGTTGAATCTTCACAGACATGCGTTTCCCATGCTTTGCCTGGGCTTCTTCCGCCGATGAGCAAACTTTCAGCAGCTTCTTGTTGGAAAATTCGACCCGCATCCGCCTGGATCTTAAAATAGTTTACCTAAAAGGTAAATAAAAACCAACGTCTAGATCCTAACGGATTTCCATTGAACGTCAAAACGGGAAGACTGGAGAACCAAGTGACAGCAGCTAGATTTGCCAGCTCGCCAACTCCCAGCTCGCCAACAATGCGTCCGGCTGGCGGGCAACCGCCTGTGTACATCACGCCACATTGACAGCTATGCCCCTTCGACTGGTGGCCCTCAAATGACGTACGGGTTGAGCCATCGCAGCCATGCGACGGCAAGGCGGAAGGGGCGGCCCCATTCTGCTAAGCCCGAACCGAGGTCGACGACCGGCAACGACCTCACGCCCGCCATATACTGTTTCCACCCATCGATTCGGCGGAAGAGCCAAAAGACTGCAGGCAAGTAGATTTGTGACTGTCCCCTTCGCCTGGTCGTCCCCGTCGCCTGGTCCCCTTCGCCTGGTCCCCTTCGCCTGGCTTCTGATTTCAGCCGCTAGGACTTGGGGATCGTCCCCAACGAGTCGCCGATCTTGGCATACAGTTCCCGATGTTGGCTTGATTGTTCGACGAGGTCGTCATCGAATTGGATTCGGCCGGGTTCGAAGATCGTGATGGTGGATGAACCACCGAATCGGAAGTATCCCTTTTCGTCGCCTTTGTCGATCGGTTGATCGGTGCTGTAGGTCTGGCAGATTCCGCCCACGCAGGTGGCCCCGATTTCCATCAACAAGACGCGTCCAAACGATTCGGTTTCCAACTGTGTCAACGTTCGTTTGTTGGTCGCCAGGATATGGATGTTTTGGCACAGTGCGATCGGGTTGACCGAATACAGCGGCCCATTGATCAGCCGCGACGGGCCTGGGGACCCGGCGACGGGGAAATGGAAACGGTGGTAATCCACCGGGCACAAACGCGACAGCAGCAGACTGCCGCCGGCATACCGCTGGGCCAATTCGGCGTCGTCCACCAAGGTCGCCAGGTCAAACATTTCGCCTTTGACAAACAACCCGTCACAGCGGGACAGGTCAGGGACACACAGGTGCCGCCCGTCGGCTGGAAAGACCGCCGCGGCGGGTCGTGGGTCGATCGGGCGAGCCTGTGGTTTCAGTTTGCGAAAGAAGAATTCGTTGAAACTGGCGAACTGGTCGGGCGGACGCAAGAATTCGTCGGCGTCCAATTCGTATTGCTGGATGAACGGCAGGATCTTCTCCCGCGATACCGCACGATCCATCCTCCATCCGTACCAATGCGAAAACCAGGCGCGTTTGACCATCGCGGCCAGGGCAATTTTTCCGCCCACCGTGCCATAGGTCCAACGCAAAAAACTGTCGCCGTAGACCTTTTCCACACAGTCTTCGTTGCGATAGCGATCGTGGTAGACAATCTGGTCCATCGGGCCGGTCGGGGGATGCGAGGGTTACGGAGGATCAGCATGCAGGCGATTCTGAGGTCGAGTGGCTGCATTGTGACCGAATTAGCGGTATCCGCCACTACAGAAACGTTCCAAACCGACTTCCACGTGGATCAGGGTGGTCCGGCACGATAGACTGCGACCAGTCGTCCACCATTGTTTCGATTCGCGCCTTTCGACTGCCAGCCATGCCGCCCCGCAATCTGAACATCATTATCATTGCCGCCGCCATCAGCCTGCTTTGCTATGCCACGCATCGCCGTGCCCGGCCAGCCATGATCGTCGGGGACGCGTTGAATTTAATCGATTCCTATTATGTGGACCCGGTCGATAGCGAGGCATTGTTGATCGCGGCGATGAACGGGATGACGTCGACGCTGGACGAGAACAGCGAATACATTCCGGGCGCGGCCTACGAGAGTTTCCAGGACAATATCAACCAAGAATTCGCGGGCATCGGTATCTATGTCGAAGCGACCGAGGATGGCGGGCCGGTACGAGTCAGGACACCGTTGGTCGGATCACCCGCGCTGAAGGCGGGTTTCTTGCCAGGCGACCTGATCGTGAAAGTCGACGGCGAAGACGTTTCCAAAATGCCGTTGCCCGACGTCAGCAATCGGCTGCGAGGACCGGTCGGAACGACCGTCAAGATCACCGTCCGCAGGCCCGAGCGAACAACCGAAACCAATACGGATACGGCTGCGGTGGCTGAACCCGATGCCGATGCCGACAACACGGTGGACGACAACACTGTGGACGACGACCAGGTTGCCGACAACCAGGTTGCCGAAGTGCCCTACGAAGAAAAGTTGCTGACGGTCACCCGAGCACGAATCGAACTGGAATCGGTTGCGGGTGACTACCGCGACGAGCACGACCATTGGGTATTCCGCTTGCGCGAAGACCCCACGATCGGGTACATCCGATTGACCAGTTTTGGCGAAAAATCGACCGACGAGATGAAGCGAGCATTGGCTCAGTTGGACAACAACTTTCGCGGCTTGGTGTTGGACTTGCGTGGCAACGGTGGCGGGCTGCTGCACACCGCGGCCGACATCAGCGACATGTTCTTGAACGCTGGCAACATCGTCACCACACGGACCCGAGGGGGCGTGATCGAATCGCGATTTGACGCGGAACCGGGAACCCTGGTCGACCCAAAGAAACCGTTCGCGATTTTGATCGACGGAAACTCGGCCAGCGCCAGCGAGATCGTTTCCGCCTGCATGCAAGACAATCATCGGGCGATCGTGGTGGGGACACGCAGTTACGGCAAAGGCACGGTACAGAATATCTTGCCGCTGCAATTTGGACGCAGCGCGCTACGATTGACCGTGGCTCGCTATTACCGCCCCAGCGGTGCCAACATTCATCGCACCCAGGATGCCACTGATGACGATGAATGGGGCGTAACGCCGGACGATGGGATGATCGTGGAACTGGACGAAGAAAGCCTGATCAAGGTGGCTCGCCGCTGGACCGAAGCGGCCTATCCAGCGCTTGCCGTCGAGATGATGTCCGAATCGGATGATTCGACCGTTTCCACTAGCACGATGATCGACCCGCAATTGCGACGGGCGGTGGAAACGCTGAAAACCCAGATCGAAGAGACGACTCCGGAATCCGAAGCCGCCTAGCCCGGGGGGGCCATGCAGGCTAGCGGCGAGGCGGGCAGACCTGACCGCTACGCGCTCGGCCCGATTGGCTGCTAGGATCAGGAACACTGGACGAAGTAAAAATCTCTTTTTCACACGGGACATCGATGGGGCTTTACGACCGCGACTACGGACGCCAAGAACGGACCGCTTGGGATCGGATCGAAAATCCTCGTAGCATCACGATCATTCTGATCGTGGTGACCGTGGCGGTGTTTTTTCTAGAGATCCTGTTTCAGACCACTTCGACAGTCCGGATTCCCGGTGCTGGCGATATGCAGGTCAAAACCAGTCCGGTCGCCGACTGGCTGGCCGTTTACGCCGACACGCTGTACAAGCCGTGGATGTGGTGGCAGTTTTTGTCGTATGGATTCGTTCACGACTTCCAGAAGATCTTCCACATCCTGTTCAACATGCTGGGCCTATTCTTTTTCGGCCGCATCATCGAACAGAAACTGGGCCAAATGGAATTCTTGCGATTCTATTTGGTCGCGATTGTGTTCGGTGGCATCGTGGCGTCGATCACGAACCTGATCACCTTTCAGATCGCCGGGGTTCAGGCTTCGACGATTGGTGCTAGTGGCGCGGTGGTCGCAACCGTGATTTTGTTCGCCTGCCATTACCCGCACCAACAGATCTATCTGATGATGGTGTTTCCGGTCAAAGCCTGGGTCGCCGCGGTGCTGTTCGTGGCGATGGACGTGGCCGGTGCTTTGGGTTTGATGGCCAGCATGGGATCGTCAGGCAACACCGCCTTTACGGTTCACCTAGCCGGTGCCGCATTTGCGTTGGTGTATTTTTTCCAGCGCTGGAATCTGCGTTTCTTGTCCCCCGGGGCACTGACGGACATTCCCGCACGCATGCGTGACCGTTCCCGCCGGATGAAGATCAAACTGCACGACCCCGACAAAAAACTTGAAAAAGAAGCCGAGGATGCCGATCGGATTCTGGCTAAAATTCATCAACAAGGTGAATCCAGCCTCACAGCCGCCGAACGCAAGGTTCTGGAACGGTATAGCCGCCGCCAACGCGAAAAAAGAAACCAATGACCACCCCCGCCAAACTGCCAACCGGTTCGCATCGATCCCGCCAACATGCCGCCCCCGATTGGTCTCTGGGACGACGACAACTGTTCGCCGCCACCGCCGTCGGTTTGACCGCCTGGCTTGCGCGTCCTTTGCAATCGCTGGCCGACGATGTCGCCGACAGTTCATCGGATAATGGTCCACTGCCCTATGTCGATCGCATCGGACTGCAGCTGTACACCGTCCGTGACCAGATGAAAGCCGATGCCGAGGGAACGATCCAAGCGATCGCCAAGGCCGGGTACCGGCAAGTCGAATTGATGTCGATCGACGACGATGCGATCAAGATTGCGGCGATCGCGCGTGATCATGGATTGATGGTCCACAGTGCATTCATGGATTTCGGCGGCATCACCCATCCGGATCGTGATGGAGTGATCAGTGTTGATCGGACCGTCGAAATCGCCGAACGGATCGGACTGCGTCACGTCGTCTTTGGCTACATCGCACGCGACGAACGCGACAGCGTCGAAAAATGTCAAACGATTGCCGAAAACGCGAACCGCGCCGCCGAAAAGACTCGTGCCGCCGGAATGCGGATGGGTTACCACAACCATTCGTTCGAATTCGCCAAGCTGGATGGCGGTGCAAAAACAGCATTCGATATTTTCATCGAACGGTTTGACCCGCAGTTGATGGATTTCGAATTGGATGTGTTCTGGGTCAAGATCGGTGGCGAAGACCCGATCGCGATGATGAAAAAGTTGGCAGGTCGAATCACCCAGGTTCACCTGAAGGATCTGAAGGCTGACGTCGGGACGATCAACGACGAAGGCCAGGTCCCAGCCGACGCGTTTCAAGAACTTGGCGACGGCGTCATCGACATGCCTGCGATCATGCGGTTGGCAAAAGAGATCGGTGTTCGGGAATGCCATGTGGAACAGGATCAATCGCCTGCCCCGATCGATAGTATCAATCAAAGCATTCAGTTTCTGAATCAAAAGAGATCCTAATGTCATCCTTTCGCGTGATCGTGTGCCTGAGTTTGTTAAGCGTACTGAACATCGGCAGGGTATCGGTTTCAGCGAAAGAAGTTGCCAAGTCGGCTCCCGACGTCGGTCAAAAGGTCGCTGACTTTGACTTGCCGATCGTCGGTGGCGACCAGATGCTGAAACTTAGCGATCAGTACGCCGAGGGGCCCGTGGTGGTCATCGTGCTGCGTGGTTTCCCCGGCTATCAATGCCCCCTGTGTAGTCGCCAAATCGGCGCGCTGACCAATCGCATCAAAACGATTGCCAAAACCGCCAAGCGAGTCATCTTGGTTTATCCCGGACCGGCGTCGATGCTGGACGATCACGCCACCGATTTCATGGGTTCGCGGAAGTTGCCCGCACCGATCGTGATGGTTCGCGACCCGGATATGGAAATGGTGAACCGTTGGGGGCTTCGCTGGAATGCGCCCCGGGAAACCGCCTACCCGGCAACCTACGTGATCAACAGCGATGGCGAAGTCGCGTGGCGATTGATCAGCGATTCCCATGGTGGACGCAGCACCGCCACCGACATCATCAAGGCCCTGGACAAGATCGAATCGACAAACTGATCGGCAGGTGGCACAGAGGTTACAATCGGACTTGTTCAATCTGATTGAATCCCCGCCTCCACCCCCACCTGATCACGAGAACGTCGATGCACAGGACGACCGCCCGATCGCGGATGAAACCTTCATGGACGTCGCAGTCGACTGGACTTCGATCCTTCGCCATCGATCAGATGGGTCGTACCCTTTCCGTCGCCGGCTTTGTTCTGGCTGGCTTGATGTTGACGCCATGGCCCAGTCTCGCGGTGGCAGACAAACCATCATCCGACATCGCACCGTCTTCCGACCAAGTCGATTTCGAAAGCCAGATCGCACCGATCTTGGCCGAACACTGTCTTGGTTGCCATTCGCCCAACATCAAAAAGGGTGAACTGTCGCTGGCCACCGCCGACGACATCCACGATCTGCAGTACGTCCATCCAGGCAAGGCAGGATCGAGTCGTTTGCTGGAGGTGATTTCTTCGGTCGATGGCGCAGAACCTGAAATGCCAATGGACGGCGAACCACTGGCGGACGACAGCATTGCGTTGATCCGTCGCTGGATTGATCAAGGCGCCCTGTGGCCGGACACGGTCGTCGTCCGCGAGAAATCCAAGGCCGATGATTCATGGTGGTCGCTGCAACCACTGCAACAACAGTTTGCACACAACACGATTGATGAATTCATCGACGGGCCGCTACAGGCATCGAAACTGAAACGCAATGCGCCCGCCGATCGACGGACATTGATCCGCCGTGCTACCTACGACCTGACGGGATTGCCACCCACCCCCGATCAGGTCCGAGCGTTCGTTGATTCCGATGATCCCTTGGTCTACGAGAAATGGATCGATCATCTGTTGGCGTCACCCGAATACGGTCAACGTTGGGGGCGTCATTGGTTGGACGTGGTTCGATTTGGTGAAAGCATTGGATTCGAACGCAACGTCATCATCAACGAATTGTGGCCTTTCCGTGACTACATCATCCGATCCCTGAATGCCGATCGACCCTTTGATCAATTGATTCGCGAACACATCGCCGGCGATGTGCTGAACGATCCAAGTATCGACGCGACCGAATCGGCGATCGGGACGGCATTCTTGGTGTCGGGACCGTACGACGACGTTGGCAACCAGGATGCGGCCCAAGCGGCACAGATACGTGCCAACACGCTAGACGAAATCATTCGCGCCACCAGCGAAGCGTTCTTGGGTTTGACCGTCGGGTGCGCGCGATGCCACGATCACAAATTCGATCCCATTGCGCAAGACGACTACTACGCGTTGTACGCCACCTTTGCGGGTGTTCGTCACGGCGCCGTTCCGCTGGCGACCCCCGAAGATCGACTCCGCCGCGAAACACTGCTGGAACCACTGCAGACTTCGAAGGCAAAGATTCAACAGCAAATCAGCCAGATCGATGCAGCGGTGATGAAACGAGCCAACGCAAATTTGGCCCAGTACCAGAAAGCCTGGCCTCGTCCTGCGGTCGATCGCCGGGGCACCGAGGAAACCTTTGACCCGATTGTGGCCAGCCATGTCCGTCTGGTTTGCAAAGCACAGGACAACCATCCGAGTTCCAAGTCTGGATTTCGGATCGATGAATTCGAGGTCTGGTCATCGGGAGACGAATCGGAAAGTGTCAATGTTGCGTTGGCATCCAACGGTGCCACGGCATCCGGGGCCGCTCGTCAGATTCAAGACTTTGCCGACGCGTACGGTCCCCAGCTGACGATCGATGGGAAAACCGGTGCTCGGTTCATTGCCGCAGAATCCACGTTGACCATTCATTTGGCGCAACCAACCGAGATCAACCGCGTGTTCTTCTCTAGCGGACGTGGCGAGGCGGATCCGAATTCAGGCGTCTTCACGTTTGTTGCCGAATACGACATCGAAGTTTCTAGCGACGCCGAACAATGGATCAAGGTCGCCACCGGTGACGACCGCCAACCGATCCAGCGCGATAGCGTTCTGAATCGACGGCTATCCCGATTGGCGATCACCGATGATGAACGCCAACAAAAATCTCGTCTTGAATCAGAAATGCGCGATGTGAATCGTCGTATATCTGCGGTACCGGCCACATCGATGGTCTACATCGGACGCCGGGTGGCCGACGATGCCAAGGGCCCCTTTCATCTGTTCATCGGCGGCAGTCCCCAGCGCAAGGGCGACGCGGTGGTGCCGTCCAGTTTATCGTCGCTTCGCGGCCGTGCATCCGATTACCAGTTGTCCGCCGACGCCGACGAAGCAACGCGGCGCAGATCGTTGGCCGATTGGTTGGTCGATGATTCCAACCCGCTGACGCCGCGCGTGTTGGCCAATCGCATCTGGCACTTTCATTTCGGCACGGGCATCGTCGACACACCCAACGACTTTGGCTACATGGGCGGTCGGCCCACGCATCCCGAACTGCTGGACTTCCTAGCCACCCAACTGCAACAGGATGGTTGGCGAATCAAACCGATGCACCGGCGGATCATGTTATCAAAAACCTACCGTCAATCGTCGGACTTTGATGAACAGGCAGCCCGCAGCGATGCCGACGCACGGCTGCTGTGGCGATTCCCGCCGCGTCGTTTGTCGGCCGAAGAAATCCGCGACACGCTGTTGCAGGTGGCGGGACAACTTGACACCACATCGGGCGGCCCTGGATTCCGGCTGTATCAATTTTTGCAAGACAACGTCTGCACCTATCTGCCCTTGGACCAGCACGGGCCGGAAACCTACCGTCGGGCCGTCTACCACCAAAACGCTCGCGCATCGGTCGTCGATTTGATGACCGAGTTTGATCAGCCGGACTGTACCTTTTCGGCACCGAGACGTTCGTCGACCACCACACCGCTGCAAGCCCTGACGTTGTTGAACCATAGCTTCACGATGGACATGGCCGCTTCGATGGCCGCGCGAATTCGTGACACTGCCGGACCGGATCATGAACCACAGATTCATGCGGCCTATCAACGATGCTACGCCCGGGCACCCCAAGCGGACGAATTGGCGGCTTGTCGGTCGCTTTTAAGTGACAGTGATTTGACAACCTTGTGCCGCGTCCTTTTGAACACCAGCGAGTTGATCGATGTTCGGTAAACCCAACCGCAGAAACGCCGCTGCGCAACCGCTTTCGGAAATCGCGCGGCGGTCATTTCTTGGCAATGTCGCGACCGGCTTGGGCGGCGTTGGGCTGATGCATTTGTTGTCCGGTTTGGACGTGCAGGCACCCGCATGGGGTCAGGAAGTCGGCTCGGGAAACCAATGGCAGCCGGGAAGCGGGCGCACTCATCATCCGGCCAAAGCCAAACGAGTCCTGCAGATCATGTGCCCCGGTGCCGCTTCGCACATGGACCTTTGGGAACACAAACCATCGCTGGAAAAGTACAACGGCCAACCGCTGCCGGGCGAAGAGAACATGGTGTCGTTCCAAGGCAAGAACGGCAACTTGATGAAAAGCCCTTGGGAATTCGTTCCCTGTGGCGAAAGCGGCAAACCGATCACGTCGATGATGCCCCACATGGCCCAGCACGTCGACGACATCGCGTTTTGTCACGCAATGCACAGCAAAACCAACACTCATGGTCCCGGTTGTGTGTTCATGAACACCGGTCACGATACCGAAGGGTTCCCGACCGCCGGGGCTTGGGCCAGCTATGCACTGGGCAGTGCCAACGACAACCTGCCCACCTATGTCGCGATTTCAGACGTCCGTGGCGAACCGCCCAACGGCAAAGCCAATTGGACCAATGGATTTTTGCCGGCTCGACATCAGGCGATCATGATGAGCGACCAGCAACCGATCCGGAACCTGATGACACCTCCGGGACTGTCGCCACAAATCGAATCCAAGTCGCGAGACCTGCTGGAACAACTGAACCAACGGTACGCCCAGCAGTACCCGGCCGAATCAGATCTGCAGGCTCGCATGGCTGCCTACGAATTGGCGGCGCGAATGCAGGTGTCCGCACCGGAGGTATCCGACCTGTCGCGTGAATCGAAGTCGACGCACGAAGCTTATGGAACCGAAGACGCCAATCCGTTGAAGGCCGCCTACGCTCGCAACTGTCTGCTGGCGCGGCGGCTGCTGGAACGAGACGTTCGCTACGTTAGCCTGTTCTGTGCATCGCGGGCGTCGGGCGTCGACGGGCTGTTGAACTGGGATGCCCACAAGACGCTGCGTTCGGACTACGAGCGGCATCTTCCGATCTTTGACGGTCCGACCGCGGCGCTGCTGTCGGATCTGAAACAGTCGGGGCTGCTGGACGACACGTTGGTTCTATGGACGACCGAGTTTGGGCGAATGCCCACCCACCAAGCCGGCACCACAGGCCGTGACCACAATCCCGATGGGTTCACCTGTTGGATGATGGGCGCCGGCGTCCAAGGAGGCGTTTCGTACGGTGCGACCGACGAATTTGGCAGACGAGCGGAGATCAACCCGACGACGGTCTGGGATTTCTATGCGACCGTGCTGCACCTGTTGGGGTTCAATCACGAACAACTGACCTGGTACCACAACGGACTCGATCGCCGTTTGACAGACGTCCACGGAAACGTGATCCACGACATTTTGTCTGCTTAAGGAGGGCGTGCAGCCAATCGGATCGGTCCTGTCCTTCCCCCAAATGATGAGGTCGAAGGAAGGCTTGCGGACCCTGGTAGGTTGGGGGGGGAATCGGCAATCCCAAAATCGCAACTACAATATCGCTAGCCCGATGCCTCGATTTTCAAAAAGTGCGCCCTTGGGCGGCCCCAAAGCTTTGAAAACCGAGGAAAAACCGATTCCACGAACCTGGGGTTCGGCGCCCTCGGAAACATCGCAGCGATTGATTCCCACGCCTCTATCGAGCATCGACTGACATGCAGGTCCGCAAGGCCGTCATCACGGCAGCCGCCCCCGATCAAAACCGACTACCGCTGCAGCAGTTGGTCGACGCCAGTGGCGATGAAAAAACGGCACTCCAGTTGATCATCGAAGAAACGGTGGCGGCCGGCATCGAAGAGATCTGTCTGGTGATCAAACCGGGCGACCGCGAAGCCTATCAGTCGGCCGCCGGTGGCCTGTTACGCAGCCTGAATTTTGTCGAGCAGCCGGAATCAGCCGGTTATGCCGATGCGATCCTGCAGGCCAAATCATTCGTTGCCGACGAACCGTTTTTGCACTTGGTCGGCGATCACTTGTACGTCAGTGCCGTCGACGCACCCTGTGCCAAGCAGTTGGTCGAAGTGGCCAACGAATTCGAGTGTTCGGTATCGGCAGTCGAATCGACTCGCGAAAACAACTTGCCCTACTTTGGAATCGTCAGCGGCCCCCACGTCCCTCGCCGCGAACGTCTGTATGAGATCGAACGTGTGGTCGAAAAACCCACGCCTACCTATGCGGAACAAGAATTGGTGACGCCGGGACTGCGTGTGGGTCACTACCTTGGGTTCTTTGGGATGCATGTCCTGACCCCCGAGATCATCCCGCTGTTGGAACAGGTCCGCGATCAGGCCAGCACGGCAGGTGCCTCTGCGCCAAAACCTAGCTTGTCCGATGCTGCATCGCTGATGCCATCGCGAGGCCGCTATCTGGCCTACGAAATCCATGGGTCACGCTACAACCTTGGTGTCAAATACGGGCTGTTGAAGGCTCAGCTTGCCATCGGACTCTCTGGCATCGATCGAGAGCAGATTTTGACTGAAATGGTCGACCTGCTATCGCATCGTTTGGAGGCCAAGTCGGTATGACCAAGCGATCCACGCAAACCAATCCACTGATCGAAATCATCCTGTCATCGGACGACACGGTCCGCAACCGATCGCTGGAATCGGTTTGCAGCGGCGCGTCGATGCAACAGTTGTTGGACCATATCGATGCGCTCGATGCGTTCCGGCGGACAGAATCGAATCTGTACCATCGCGTTCGAGCGTTGTTTTTTCTGGCTGCGATCTATCGATATCATCTACCAAAATGCTTGCCGCCAACCAGCAGCGGGTTGATCCCACACGCCGGTTACGAACATCTGCTTTCGCGGCGGTTCTTGGAAGCCATCGATACCTTTCTGGAAACGCAGCGATCCGACGGGCCCAGCGATGCACTAGCCAGTTCGCTGGCACAGGCCTATCACCAGTTAGGATTTCAAACGCTGGCCGACCAGGTACGCCGCAGCGTCCGCAGTGTGCGAGGCAACCAATGGATGTTTCGCTTGGGGCATCCAGCCGATCATCCGCTGCGCGTTCATCACGATTTGATGAAGATCGATCCAGTCACGGGAACCGCTCCGCTGTTGAAGGAAACGACAGCGGTACGAATGGATTTTTCGCATAGTGCATGGAGCGACATTTTCTTTCTGGGAATGGATTTCCCCGAAGGCGCTCGTGTGCTGAACGTTTCGATCGACCTGGGCGTCCGCGGCCGCGACGATCGTCCCAAACCGCCGATCGAAACCTACCTGCGGATCATCGACCGCCCCGTCATTCGATTGACCAGCGTGGATCTGGGTGCATCGACAGAGGTCGAGACGATTTCCGAGATGTTCGATTTTGGACGGGACTATTTGGGGCTGTTGAAGGCGGCGGTGATTGCATCCGGAGTCGTGCCACCGGGACTCGAGGGATGCCGGCAAACGATCCCCGAACTGTTGGCTCGCATTGCCGGCCCTGGACGGGGCATCGAATTGGTCAGCAAGATCAATGACATCCCCAAGGGGTCACGGCTGGCTGTGTCGACCAACTTGTTGGGGTCGTTGATTTCGATCCTGATGCGGGCGACCGGCCAAATCGAATCACTGACCGGCCCCCTGACCGAAACCGATCGACGACTGGTGGCCGCCCGCGCGATTCTAGGTGAATGGATCGGCGGCAGCGGCGGTGGATGGCAAGATTCGGGTGGCGTTTGGCCGGGTATCAAACTGATCTGTGGCAGCACCGCCGGCCCCGGTGACCCCGAATACGGTGTTAGCCGAGGGCGGCTGATGCCCGTCCACCACGTGATGGGGGATGACGAAGCGTCACCGGAAACACGCCAAAAAATCCAAGACAGTTTGGTACTGGTCCACGGTGGGATGGCGCAAAACGTTGGCCCGATCCTTGAAATGGTGACCGAACACTACCTGCTTCGCAGCGAACAAGAATGGCGCGGCCGAGCCGAGGCGATGAAGATCCTAGACGAAGTCACCGATGCGATCCGCGAAGGCGACGTGCAACGAATCGGGGAAGTCACCACTCGCAACTTCGAAGGCCCGCTGCAAACGATCATCCCCTGGGCGACCAACCGATTCACCGATTCATTGATCCAACAATGCCGTGATCGTTACGCCGACCAATTCTGGGGTTTCTGGATGCTGGGCGGGATGGCCGGTGGTGGAATGGGATTCATCTTTGACCCGGCCATCAAGTCCGAAGCTCAGGACTGGCTTGCCGATGCCATGGTGAGCACCAAGCGTGAATTGCAAACCGCCCTGCCCTTCGCGATGGATCCGGTGGTCTACGATTTTGCCATCAACGACAATGGCACCTTCGCCGAAATGTTGACCGGCAACGATGCGGTCATGCCCGATCGGTACTACGCGTTGCTGTTGCCCCAGTTGCTGCGAACGCCGATGCGAGACCTGCCACCGGGCCGGCGTATCGAAATGGAACAGATCGGTCGCCGTTGTCACGATACGACAGGCAATGAAACGGCCCGACTGTTGCTTGGCAGCGTGTTGCCACAAGACCAGAAATCCAACGATCCATCCCAGTCGCTTCCCCAGGTGTTGGTCGACGCTGGTTTTGACCGGCAACAACATGAATTGATCCGCGAAGATCTGCGCAGCGGACGGATCGGACTGGCACAGAACCGACTACCCGCCGCCACCACGATCCGCGACGTCCAACCCGATCACGTGATCGACGTTCGCCAAGGCAGCGACCAAAAGTATGTCGATCTGGGCACGCGAGCGATCCGTGACGGAAAGATCGGGGTCGTCACGCTGGCGGCCGGCGTGGGCAGTCGGTGGACCGAAGGCGCAGGGGTTTGTAAAGCGTTGCATCCGTTCAACCGGTTTGCGGGACGACATCGCAGTTTCTTGGAAGCCCACTTGGCCAAGAACCGCATGACGACGGCCACCCATGGTGGATCGATCCCGCACGTTTTCACGACCAGCCATTTGACGGATGAACCGATCCGCGAACATCTTCGCCGTCATCAGAACTTTGGTTTCGATTCCGGTGTCCATGTTTCGACCGGTCGCAGCGTTGGGTTACGGATGATCCCCACCGTCCGTGACTTGCGATTTTTGTGGGAAGAAACCGCTCAACAAGTGCTGGACGAACAGCAACAAAAAGTCCGTGAAAGCGTGCGTCAAGCGTTGGTCGGTTGGGCCACCCAAAGCGGCCCTTGCAACGATTACACCGACAATGTCCCCAGCCAATGCATCCACCCGGTCGGCCACTGGTTCGAAGTCCCCAACATGCTTCGCAATGGTTTGCTAAGCCAAGTTTTGGGCCAGCAACCCGAACTGGAATATCTGCTACTGCACAACATCGACACCTTGGGTGCGAGCGTGGATCCGGGGTTACTGGGCCGACACATCGACGGCCAGCAAACCCTTTCGTTCGAAGTCATCGGACGCAGACTCGAAGATCGTGGCGGCGGGTTGGCACTGGTCGATGGCCGCCCACGATTGGTCGAAGGGTTGGCGATGCCGACCGAAAAGACCGAGTTTGATTTGACGTTCTATAACTCGATGACCACATGGATCCACATCGATGGATTGTTGTCAACGTTTGGTTTGACCCGTTCGGATCTAGCCAATCGCGTCAAAGTCGATGATGCCGTGCGCCAGATGGCCACTCGGTTACCGACCTATGTGACGCTAAAAGATGTCAAAAAACGTTGGGGCCACGCCCAAGAAGATATCTATCCGGTGGCTCAGTTCGAAAAACTATGGGGCGACATGACCTCGCTTCCCGAGATCGATTGCAAGTTCTTTGTGACGCCGATGCGCCGTGGCCAACAACTGAAATCCCAGGCTCAATTGGATCCTTGGAAACGTGACGGCAGCGCCGATTACATCGATTCGATTTGCAAGTGGTCCTGATTGCCGGTGATCAGCTTTCCAGTTCGGCGATTCGTTGCTCCAGTGCATCGATTCGTTCGTTCACGGTATCCAAACGAGCCATCAGGGCGTCCACGGGATTCGATGACGGTCCGCTGGGTTTGGATGTCGATGACGAACTAGACGACGCTGCTTCGGCGGCGGCCTGTTTTTCGATCCGCGCGTTCAGGTACTGTCGTTCGACAGGCGGATACAGTGTGTGAGCGTACATTTGGCCGCGTCCGGCGGGCGTGACCGCTTCGACCAACCCCTTGGCGATCAAATCATCGACACAGGTTTGGGTCGCCGCCAAGTCATCAAACGGATGCATCCGTGACGCTCGCGTCCGCAGTTCGCCGATCGTTTGTGGCCCACGGAGCAACAGTTCCGTGATCACCGCGGATCCCGGTCCGTCGATACCGAACCAATCGTACGCGGCGTGACGATACTTCACCGCCCGTCCACTGCCTTGAATCTCGCGAGCCGCACCGGCGGCTTTCAATTCGTCCAGTGCCAACAACACATCCTCATCGTCAACGTCCATCTTGGGCGAACGGTTCGACTTTTGATTGCTGCCACTGATCAGGGAAGCCAGCGTCAACGGATAGTTGTCAGGTGTCGTTTTAGCCTTTTCGACCAGGACACCCAGCACCCGCCGCGCACATTCCGATAATGGCCGGACCTTGTTTTCGTCACCGTCTGAATCGCTGCTCATGGAGGTTCCTTACTTGGATTCCTTGGATGGTGGAAACACTATCTTCGTGGCTAGAGGCCTGACCATGCAAGCGCCCAACCTTTTTCCTTCACTTGGACGATTCACTCTACGTGGATTGCCAATGTTCTTCGATCATTGATCCATTGCTGCTGACAAACCGTTATCTTGAATAGTCGTGATCGTCCGAAATCCACGCACAAGTCATACCATGAATCGCACAGTGATCGCCGTCACGGCGTTGTTGTTCTTTACCGCCCAGGCGTCCGCTGCCGATCGCCCCAACATTGTGATGGCGTTTGCCGACGATTGGGGAAAGTACGCCAGCGCCTACGCCGACTTGGAATCCGATAGTATCCACAGTGTCGTTTCCACGCCCCATTTTGACGGTGTCGCGAAAGAAGGGGTTCTGTTCACTCGCGCCTTTGTCAGTGCCCCGTCGTGCACGCCTTGCCGAAGTTCATTGTTGTCTGGCCAACCGTTTTGGCGATGCGAGCGAGCATCGATTTTGCAGGGTGCGATCTGGGATTTTTCGATCCCCGCGTATCCCCTGCTGTTGCAAGAAGATGGCTATCGAATCGGGCACACGTACAAGGTTTGGAGCCCCGGGACACCGGCCAACGCTCCGCACGGGGGCAAAGAAACCGCCTTCAATTCCAACGGTACGCGGTTCAACGGATTTTCGCAAAACGCGATGAAGAATCCAGATCGCGAAGCTGGCAAACAGGCACTGTTGGACGAAGTCCGCCGGAATGTTCGATCGTTTTTGGACGCCGATGACGATGGCAAACTGGATGGCGATTCCCCGTTCTGCTACTGGTTTGGACCGACCAATACGCATCGCAAATGGATCGCCGGTAGCGGAAAAGAGTTGTGGAATATCGATCCGGATTCGTTGAAGGGAAAGTTGCCACCGTACCTGCCCGACGTGGCCACCGTGCGTCAGGATTTTGCGGACTACCTGGGTGAAGTCCAAGCCTTTGATGCCGGCGTTGGCGTACTCATCAGCGAACTAAAACGTCTGGATACGTACGACAATACGATTCTGGTGGTCAGCGGCGATCATGGCATCCCCGGTGTGTCGCGCGGCAAATGCAACTTGTACGACCTAGGCACCCAGGTACCGCTCGCGATCCGCTGGCCGGCCGGTATCGAAAACCCGGGACGCGTCGTCGATGACTTTGTCTCGTTGCCCGATTTGGCACCGACCTTTCTGCAGGCGGCCCGATTGGACGCGCCTGATACGATGATCGCCCAGTCGCTATTGCCGTTGCTGCAGAGTGATCAGAGTGGCCAAATCGATCCTAGCCGCGATGCCGTCTTCACCGGCCGCGAACGTCACGTCGCCGCTGCCCGAATCGACAACAAACCGTACCCGCAACGTGCGATCCGAACTGACCAATACCTGTACATCATCAACTTTGAACCCGATCGATGGCCGATGGGAACTGGCCCTGGCTATGGTCAGGTGGGCGAACTTCCCGGCGTGGATCTGTTGCGCGAGAACACGTTCGCTGGCTTTGGCGACATGGATGCCAGTCCCACCAAAGCCTGGATCGTGCTGCACAAGAACGAAGATCCGCAGTCCTTTGACTTCGCGGTCGGTCGCCGGCCCCGGTTGGAACTCTATGACATCCACAGTGACCCGCACTGCATGACGAATTTGGCGGGTGATGTGAGGATGACCGACGTCCGCGAAAAGCTGGACAATCGATTGATGCGGTACCTGCGCTCGACCGGCGACCCTCGCGTTGCGGATGACGTGATCTTTGAACACGCTCCTTATACGGACCCGAATCGTCAGCCGAAGAAGTCGGTTGGGAAGAAACGGGCTGGAAAGTAGATCGGGTTGGGTCGCCCCTCTCACCCAGTCCTCTCCAAGTCGAACTTGGATCGAACCGGGGGAGAGGGGGCTTAAAAAGAGGGGTGGGGGTGTGGTGGGAGAATCGCTGTGGATTAGGGGCGGGTGAATGTTTTGCGGGCTTCTTGGATGGATTGCCATTGGTGGCAGGATTGGAGGTGGTCGTTGACCATGCCGGTGGCTTGCATGAAGGCATAGCAGGTCGTTGGACCGACGAAGCTCCAACCTCGCTTCTTCAGTGATTTGCTTAGCCGCGTGGACTCTTCCGTTTTGGCGGCGACTTCGTCGCGTGATCTTGGTGACCGTTGCGATGGTGGTTCGAATGACCAGAAGTACTTGGCCAACGATCCAAACTCGTCCAGCATCTCAATCGCCCGTTTGGCATTGTTGATGGTCGATTCGATCTTGCCGCGATGGCGTACGATCGATGCATCAGCGACCAGTCGATCGACGTCCGATGTGTCAAAGAGCGCGACTTGGTGAAAATCAAAGTCTGCGAATCCTTGTCGGAATGATTCACGTTTTCGCAGGATCGTGATCCAGCTTAGCCCGGCTTGGAAACCTTCTAAGCAAACCTTTTCGAATAGCCGTTGGTCATCATCCAGTGGCCGTCCCCATTGTTGGTCGTGGTATTCGACGTACAGCGGATCATCGCCGCACCACCAACACCGACCAACCCGCTGTGGATCCACGATCAAGTCGGCTGGCTTGGTGGGCGTTGGTTTGGCCATCAGGAACCTGCTTGGATTCGAAATCGAATGTCGGTCACCTTGTTACCAGACAAATCTTTTTCGAACCGGCGAAGAATCTGACGTTTTTGGAAATTCATTTCCTGCAGCGTCACCGAGTCCGACACGAACACCTGCAGTACTCCGGCCCGAAGATTCCCCACCTGGCACGACTCTGCTAACGCTTCGCCGACCGCCGCACGAATGGATTCCATCAGATGTTCGTTGACGCCGGTTCTGGCATAACCCCGCCGCGACATCAGTTGGCCGATCAACGATCCAATCCGACGAACACGTGGTTTGTCATCGGGCGAATCCGATGTTGGCGAGGTTTTGGATCGAGATTTTGAGCGTTTTGCCACGATCGAATCCAGTGTTTTACGGCGGACAGTCAATCCGAGGAACAGCGAGCCGTTAGAATCAACGGTCCAAACGGTCCTGGTGAATGTCGACACCGTCAGAAATGTCAAAACCGTCTGCGGAATCCGGACGCACCTGGGATCGAGTTGATTGTACGCTGTTGGTCCCGTAGCGAGCGAGGGCCGTTGGGGACGGTTCCCACAGCGCTGACATCCAACATCGTTTGCATCGGCCGCATTTACATCCGACACAAATGTGGTTCCACTTTGCCGAATCCCGAGTTGTACTTGAAGCTATTTTCTGAGGGTTTTCCGGTGTCCGATCTACCAACTTCCTCATCAAACGACACTCCGTTGGTGATCATTGGGTGGCGCGAATGGGTCGTTCTTCCGGATCTGAACATCGCCCACATCAAAGCCAAAATTGACACCGGCGCTCGATCGTCTAGCCTGCACGCGTTCGAAATCGAACCGTTCACCAAGGACGATCAGCGGTGGGTTCGATTCCAAGTCCATCCGATCCAACGTCGCGATGACTTGTCGATCGCCTGCGAGGCACCCGTCCATGATGTTCGCAACGTGCGAAGTTCCAGCGGCGCGACGTCCGAGCGGTTCGTCATTCTGACCACTGTTTCTTGGATGGGCGAATCCTGGACCGTCGACCTGACATTGGCCGATCGTACCGAGATGGGATTTCGGATGCTGGTCGGACGTGAAGCTGTTCGTGGCCGGATGTTGGTCGACCCCAGTCGGTCCTACTTTGGTGGCCGTCCGCCCCGTCGTCGACGGAAACACCTGCACCCCTAGTTTTCACCACCTTGGATCGCTTGCCACTTTGGATCACTTGGCCGAAGTCGATTGGTCCCGACCAGCACGTCGCCCCGATGGGCTGACGACGGTTGCTATCTGATTTTTATCTGCGTCGTTCTTTTCTTTCTTATCGGTCACTCGGCATCATCATGAAACTTGCCATCTTGTCGCGAAACAGGTCCTGTTACAGCACTCGGCGTCTTGCCGAAGCAGCCAGAAAACGCGACCACACCGTCAAGGTTCTGGACACCTTGCGGTTTTCGATCGACCTAGAAAAGGGCCAACCAGATCTCTTTTATCGATCCAAACAACTTAGCCACTACGACGCCATCGTCCCGCGGGTGGGTGCATCGATCACCTACTTTGGAACCGCCGTTGTTCGACAGTTCGAACAGATGGACGTGTTCACCGCCGCATCATCGGCAGGGATCGCGAATTCGCGTGACAAACTGCGATGTTTGCAGATTCTGAGTCGACACCAGATCGGAATCCCGCAAACCACCTTCGTGCGCGAAAAGAAGGACGTCTTGCCCGCGATCGAGCGTGTCGGTGGTGTTCCGATCATCATCAAACTGCTGGAAGGCACGCAGGGTGTTGGCGTGATCTTGGCCGATTCGGTCAAGATTGCCGAGGCGATCATCGAAACACTTCAAAGCACACGCCAAAACGTCTTGGTTCAAAAGTTTGTGTCCGAAAGCAAAGGCCGCGACATCCGTGCCTTTGTCGTCGGTGACCAAGTCGTCGCTGCGATGCGTCGCGTCGCCCAGGGCAGCGAATTCCGCAGCAACGTCCACCGTGGCGGAAAGACCGAACGCGTCGAACTGGACCAGGCCTACTGCGAAACCGCCGTTCGGTCTGCCCAGATCATGGGATTGCGTGTCGCCGGCGTCGATATGTTGGAAGGCAACGACGGACCCCAAGTGATGGAAGTCAATTCATCACCCGGATTGGAGGGAATCGAATCCTGTACACAGTTGGACATTGCCGGTGCGATCGTCGACTACATTGCCGCCCAAGTCGACTTTCCCGAAATCGACCTACGCCAACGTTTGACCGTTAGCCGCGGATACGGGGTCACCGAAATTCACATCCCCGACGGTTCCGACTTCATCGGAAAGACGATCGATCAATCCGGTTTGCCCGAACAGGACATCAACGTGTTGACCCTGTATCGCGGCGCCACCGTGATTCCGAATCCGCGTTTAAAGCGGACATTGGAACCCCATGACCGACTGTTGTGCTTTGGCAAACTCGATGCGATGCGAGGAATGATTCCTGAAAAGACTCGCAAACGTCGCCGTCCGAAGGTCAAGAAATTGTCGACCGACGTGGACGCGACTCGGCGTGAATCCTGAATCACGCCAGCACATAAGACAACGAGCGATGCCGCAACCGCTTACGCGCCTGCGGCTCTCGTAATCAACCGCCCGCCCGCATTAGCGGTCGCGAGCCATCGGCATGATCACATACCCGTATCCGTCGTCGGTCGTCAAAAGCGCTGGCGACGAACCGGATTCGATTTCCATGATGAAATTGGTCTCGTTGTCGAGCACCTTACAGAAATCGGCCAGGTATCGGTGGTCCATCGTCAAAGTGATCGATTCGCCGTCGTAAGCGATTGGCAGTTCGATCTGCGATTCCCCAATCTCCGCCGTGCTGGCTTCCAATTTCAACGTTCCATCGGCGAACGTGAAATCGATCCCACGACTCTCATGATCGGTCACAATCGCTGCCTGGCGAAGGGCGGCGAACAGCGGACCGACCGTCATGTCTAGCTGAATCGCACCTTCACGTTGTGGCAAAACCTGTCGCCAATTCGGATAGCGTCCTTCGACCAATCGCGAATAGATCACCGCCCGGCTGGTTCGCAGCAGCAGGTCATTGCTGCGTGCGGCGACGTCGACCGTTTCGTCTTTGTCCGACAAGGCCCGTTCCATCAACTGGATCGCTCGGGTCGGAACGATGGTTGTCGATCCGGTGGTTTGGTGGCCGCCAACCGATTCGCCGACACCTTCCATCCGAGCCAAACGTCGGCCGTCGGTACCAACGGCTGTGACGGTGGCTTCTTCCAATTCCAACAACACGCCACCGAGGGCATAACGGCTGCTTTCCGGGTCGGTGGCAAAAACCGTCCGCTTGACCATTTCGCGGAACAAGCGAGTGGGAAGAACGTGGTATTTGTTCTCGTCGAATCCTGCCACTGCTGGAAATTCATCCGGATCGTTGCCCGGCAATCGGTATTTACTGCGACTGCCCCGAACACGGATCCCTGAATCGTCGGTTTCCATCGAAATCGTCTCATCATTGCTTTCCCGAAGGATCGCCATCGTGCGTTGGACAGGCAGCAGCGCGGTGCCCTCCACTTCGATCTCGACGCCGTCTTCGAGTTCCAACCGGATGCCAACTTCCATATCGGTCGCCGTCAGCGTCAGTTTGCCGCCGGCTGCGGTGACCTTCACATTCTGCAGGATCTCTTTCGGCGATCGGGCCGGTGCGATACTGGCAGCAAGTGCGAAGGCGTTGGTCAGGGACTCACGTTGGCAAGTGATCTTCATGCGGTCACAAGAATCTCGAGAAGCATTGCGGAGCCAAACTCGGCTCGGTTTCATTCATTTCGACGGAGCCATGTTGTACCCCGTGAGTTCATCGAACGCATTAGGCCGTGATGATTCGATGAGTTGCTTCTGAATGGTCTCTCTTCTGAGATAGTTATTTATAATTAACGTCGTCATCGTAATACGTAGGCCAAAAGTGTCGACAACTTGGATTCTTGGTCCCTAACTATCGACAGCATTTGGACTTAGCGAGTTTGCACCATGGTGGAAAACCCGTTGATCCCCTGTTGGGATGCTGTTGCAAACCAGGGGTGAACCGAACACCGCCCGACACACCGACGGGAAGGTCGACATCCAAGCGATGCAAACTCCGACAGAATCCGAACATGGTTCGAACAACTTATCCACCGCCAAAATAGCCTCAGTTATGTCGATTTTATCAGCTCACCGATGCCCTGATGAAGCATTCATTCCCCACGTTTTGGGCGGTTTTTCGTAGCGCAGCTGGCCAAGAGTATCGGCCCAAGCTGTGGAATCACCGAAAGTCTTGGCGACTTCCGCTACGCGAGCGCCGGCAGAAAACGGTCGAAAGAGAAAGACACACACATCCCAAACGGATCGGAGGCAGGCTCTAAGCGGCGGCGGCCAGCTTCTCAGTGACTTCGTCCGCAGCACGCCGCAGGTCGGAATCGTTTTCCAGTAACGATTGCGTCTTCCGGATAGCGTGCAGGACGGTGGTGTGATCGCGACCGCCAAAGTGGTCGCCGATCTGATGCATGCTCTTCCCGGTCATCTGGCGAGCCAAATACATTGCCAGTGAACGGGCGCGGACCAGGTTTTGTTTCCGAGAACTGCTACGGATTTCGGAGGACTTCATTCGGAAATAGCGAGCCACGGCATTGGTGATCGAAGGCAGCGTCACTTCTTCGGTCGTACCGATCCGATCGATCGCCGACTGAATGGCCTCCATCGTGGGCCCGCTCTCGTGCATTCGGCACCACAGCGAAACCTGTTTCAGGGCGGCTTCGAGTGATCGAGCGGGAAGTTGGTCTTCCAAGCCGTCGTGCAGCACCTCCAACAGACCCTGTTCGATCTCCAGACCAAAATGCAGAGCCAATTCACGCAGCAATTGCAGCCGCGTAGCCCCGGTGGGAATCGCGATGGGGATCGTCAGTCCAGGCAACACGCGGCTGACCAACAACGGTCGCAGGCCACGTATTTCCGAGGGCAAACGACGGCAGGTCAGGATCGTCGCCATGCCGGCAGCGGTTCGTGATTCGATCCGCATCGCCAATTCATCTTGCGCAGCCGGCTTATCCGCGATCAGATGCAAGTCATCGATGACCAAGATCGGTGCATCGTTCATCTCGGATCGAAGCGGGGGCAGATCGTCGGCGGCCACCGCTTCGGCGTACTGGCGGGCGAAATCGATGGCCGGAAAGTGAACCACTTTGGCAGGCATCGAATCGATGGACTCGTGGACCGCTTGGCGAGCGGCCAAGTGCATCGCGATCGCAGTCTTTCCCGCACCGCTGGGGCCGATCAACAGGATCGGGTTGCCGAATTCGAACACCGATGTGTCGCTGGTCGAAACGAACGACACCAAACGGTTCTCTTCGCCGGCTATGAAGTACGGCAAAGACCCCGTCGTCAGGCGCGTATCACGACGCCGGGCTCGGACGGCAGGCCGTTCGAGCGGAAACGAGGTGACTTCGATTTGTTC
The DNA here is from genome assembly GCF_007741535.1 of Rubripirellula lacrimiformis. Lineage (NCBI taxonomy): Bacteria > Pseudomonadati > Planctomycetota > Planctomycetia > Pirellulales > Pirellulaceae > Rubripirellula > Rubripirellula lacrimiformis. The sequence continues at coordinate 18 of NZ_CP036525.1, read as the reverse complement.
TTCAACCAACGCGTTCAA